>JAPOVL010000013.1 GCA_026708115.1 Chloroflexota bacterium | reverse complement strand
TGGGCGTCCAGCGCCAGCACTTCAAAGTACTCCTCCAGTTGATGGGCTTGATTGAGCGGGGTTGACGGGGTGTGGGCTCCTTCCGATGGCTGTGTTGTAGAGGCACTGTAGCATAAATGTTCTATGCAAAGGCGACTAAATGGTCGCGTTTGCATTTTTTTTGCCCTCACCCCAAACCCCTCTCCCATAAAGGGAGAGGGGCTTCTATCGAGGTCTATGTGCTTGGCGAGTCACGTGGGGCGCGTAGGATTTCGGGCGGGTTGGTGGATCGAGGGGCATGGTCCGTTGCGGGTTTGGTACGGGGGGATTCAGCACAGAGGCACAGAAGTAGTTGCAGGTAAGTCATGCAACGAAAAACGCCACGCTTTGCCCCCACCCCCAGGATCCCATAAAGAGGGAGGGGGCTTAAACGCAATGATTGCACAACCTAGACACCCCTTCCCTACTTGTGGGGTCACGTAGACATAGACCTTCGGGAAGGGGCCGGGGGATGGGGGGTTGGTTTGCGTAATTCACATGACTTGCTATGTTTTACTGAGAGCACAGAGGGGTGCGTTTCGGGCGGGTTGGTAGGTCGCGTAGACACTGACTGTCAACAGCGGTGGGCGAGCCGAGGCTCGCCCCTACGGGTTCGGACATAGGTCTGTAGGGGGTAGGTCGTGTTGGGCGAACAGCGATGAACCAAACCTTATTCTCCACTGATTTTAGGTTAAGATGGCAAAGGTCAGATATCAGGATCGAGATCATGGGGACGATGCGGCACTTGCTACCTCCCTTCATTCGGGCGCTGGCGCGCTATCCGGCGCCGAATTTCGCCTCCGGCGTGACGCTCTCCGCGCATCTGGGCGTACCGGACTATGGCTTGGCGCTGAGCCAATTCGAGACCTATTTAAAAGCCCTGCGAGACTGCGGACTCGACGTCACGGTTTTGCCCGCCGATGATCGCTTCCCGGATGGCCATTTCGTCGAAGATGCTTTCGTGATCTTCCATGATCTGGCCTTCCGCTGCCGTTCCGGGGAGCGGACGCGAGAAAATGAAGGCGGATCGCTGGAACCGTATCTGGCGGATTTGCGCGTCCTCGTGCCGCCGCCGGAAGCCCGCATTGACGGCGGCGATGTCTTGATTTGCGCCGACCGCGTATTGGTCGGCTTGTCCGAGCGCAGCAATCAAGCAGGTGTAAAGGCACTGCGGCGGGCATTGAAAACGGTGAAATACGATATCCGCGTCGACGCCGTGCCCTTCTGCGGCGTATTACATCTCAAAAGCGGGCTGACCGAACTGGCGCCAAATGTCTTGATACATGACCCGGCGCTGCAAACCGAATTTGACCTGTCCTGGGCGCGGGTCATCACCTTGCCGCCGGAAGAGGGCTTCGCAGCCGATGTCATGCCGATCAACGACAGGCTTTTCGTCGCCGATGGCTGCCCGAATGCCTTCGCTGCGGCGCGAGAATATCACAACGATGTTGTCGCCTTGGACATGAGCGAGTTCCGAAAGATGGATGGCGGTTTAACATGCCTTTCGCTGCGCTATTGAGGCGGTCCTCAATTGCGGGGACGCTCGCGCTAAGCCTAGCGTTTGCCCATTCCTTTAGTTCCGTCCAAGCGCAGCAGCCGGAGCTTGGCATGTGTTCGGAGCGTCCGCGCGTAATCACAGGCGCGCTCTTCGTCGATTATCTGCGCTGGTGTGTAGAGAGCGTGATTGACGACCCAGATATAGAGCCATTCTCGTTCACGGCATTGGAAGTCGCGCCTGATGGCTCGCTTTTCGCTACGCGCCCATTAGCCGGCCAAGTCATGATCATTGAAGATTCCGACGGCGATCAGTTGCCAGATACCATGAGAACTTTCGCTGAAGGGCTGAACATGCCCAGCGGCTTGGCATATCATGAAGGCGATCTCTATGTGTCGAGCGGCTCGAAGATCTACCGTATCTCGGCCGGCGGATCAGTTGACACGATCGTAAGCGATCTCCCGGTTGGCGCCGGTTTTCCCGTTAGCGGATTGGTTGTTGGGGAAGACGAGCGTCTATATGTCGCTGTGGGGGCGCCGTGCGACAATTGCGAATTTGACGAGCCGGAGCGCGGCGCCATTCTCAGTATGACCCTCGACGGGGCGGACAGGCAGGTCATCGCTAGCGGCTTTCGGCATCCGGCAGATGTCGAGTTTTATCGCGGCAAGCTGTGGACCTTGGACAGCGCGCCGCGAAGCTATCAGAGGGGAGCGGTCGACGAAGTCAATCAAGTGGAAACGGGCGCCTGGTATGGCTTCCCCTATTGTCTGGGCGCTGCTACCGTCAATCTGGCATCTGATCAATTTGACTGTATAGCAAGCGCGCCTCCGCGGGTTCTGTTCGGCGCGGGCGCGCGGCCGAGCTCATTGGCGGCATATCCCTATGACACGTTGACTGGGACCGCCGATACACTCATCGTTGTCCTCAGTGGCGAACCGACGCAGATCGACTTCGTCGGTTATAAAGTGGTCATGCTCAACTTTGACGACCATGATCAGCCTTTGGGCGCGACGCTGCTCTTGCCTTTTCGCATTGAAAGCACCAGGCAAGCCTACGTGCCTTATGAGGGCGAGGGGTACTTCTGGCGTCAGTACATCACTCTGAGCGAACTCGGCTGGGGTATTTATCCGCAGCAGCCGCTGGCAGTCGCGGTCAATTCTTACGGATGGATTTACATTAGCATGACCGGCGGACAGATCGTCGCCTTGCGTCCGGCAAACGAGACGCCGCCCTGGGAGGACTTTTATCCCATCTGGACGCCAATGCATCCTGACTACGATCCGTCGGCATAACCCACAGCCGCTCGGCGGCAGCGAGAAGATCTGCCGCGCTCACACAAGATAACAAGCGTTCTCGTCGCATGAGCGACGCGGTATATCAAAAAAGAGGGGCGAAGCGCAGGCTAATTGAGGGCGATTTATTTCATCTTCCCAGGCTAGTATCAATCAATTGCCACTCCTTGGCATCCGTCTCCCAAAAGGGATAGATCCCGATGCCATCAAGACGGTCCGAAATACCGGCGCGCAAACCATTCAAGGCGATGCGAATCGTTTCTGCCCCTGTTTGATGTGATGGCGTCCATTCTTCCGAAGTCGGAAGACCGACGAGCAGTTCGGCGTCGACGTCTTGAAGCGCTTCTTGGCTTGCCGCGGTCTGATAGGCCACCCAATTAAGGTAGTCTCGGGGGAAAGGCAAACCAGAGTCATAAGCCATAAGCACGATCTGATCCGACATTTGCGCGACCTGTTTCAGATAGTCTTGCGCCCAATGATGGGCAAGGACCGGATAAGGCAGGGCAGTCACGGGTTTCACCAAACGCAGGGGATGAGCCGTCACAGAAAGGAAGGCCTCTGGCGGCAGTTCACCGCGGATCTGTTCCAGGGTTTGCAGATAGGCGGGATCGCCGTCGGCGATCATTTCAGCGTTCAAGTGAACCCCATCGAAACCGAGCTCCTCAACAGCAAAGCGCGAGAACAGGGCGATCCCTTCGCGGATTCGCGCCGATGCCAATCTGTCCGCGTTGGTCGTGCCGTCGGCGCGCTTAATCGAGACCGGAACGCCAATCCAAGCCAGCAGACGCAAGCCCGGCGCTTGTCGCTTTATCTCTTTGACAAAGGCCTTGGCTTGTCCATAGGTCAAGTTGAAACTGTCATCAGCGGTCAAATAGCTGACATAAACATAGACATCTTTAACGTTTCTCGCGAGCAGTTCATTTGCCAGGTCCCGTATGTCGTCTGGCGCATGTTCGTCCATCGACCAGGTCACGCCAATCCAGACCCCCAGCCGCAGGTCAGTCCGAGGTAATTTGACCTCCGCAACGGGAGGTGTAAACAGATAAGCCAATACAATGAGGGGCGCGACGATTGCGGCAAGACAAAGCGAGGAAATCCGTATTAACTGTCGCGATGCTGTCAATCTGAAAGGCATAATTTCCGAGTCCCGCGCCCTGAGTCGTTTTGCTCCTGAATCAGCCATTTGGCGAGGCAAGCGAGCCGAAATAAATCGCGCGACTACGCTATAATGAGACATAAGGTCTACCCTATCGAAACGGAGAACCATGCGCAAGTCATTCCGCTTGTTCATGGCAGCCACGCTCCTATGCCTGCTGACAACCGGCGTCGTCCAGGCCCGAGAAATGATACAAGGCGAGAATTGCAGGATCGCCGTCGGCCAGGTTGTCGAAGGGTCGCTCTTCAGCTTTTGCCAGAATCTACACATAGAGGGGCGCGTCGAAGGCAATCTCATCGGCATCGCACTACGCGCCAGCATCTCGGGCGAGATCAGCCAAAATGTTTACCTGGCGGGCTTGGAGCTGGATGTGACCGGCACGATCCAGCGCGACCTGCACTACGTCGGCTTGACCATGAATGTGTTGGGAACGCGGGCGCAGCCAATCAGGGGTCAACTCATCTTCGCCACCTTATCGTCTCAGGTGGCTGCGGGCGTTCATATTCCGCATCAAGTCATCGGCATCGGTTATCAATTTCTCGTCAATGGCAGGATTGACGGCGAAGTGAGCTACTGGGGATCCGCCTTCGCGCTCAACAATACGATCAAAGGCAACGTCTACGCAAGTGTCGGCAACCCCGAATCCGACGCCTCGGACTTGGAGACCTTGCTCTTGCCGCTGGACATTGAACTGAAGGCGGCCGTACCCGGCTTGACCATTGAGCGTGACGGGAGAATTGACGGGGACCTGAGCTATTCCGGTCCGGTGGAAGGGAAGCTTCTGGGGAATGTCAAAGGCGAAGTTCAATACCATTCGACGAGGCCGGCGATTATCCAGACCGTGCCGGACGAAGGCGCCTTGAACCACTTCCCGGATCGCTTTTTGCGGGAAATCGCAGTTCTGTTCACTGTTGGATTGCTGGGTCTGGCGCTAGCCTCCAAGCCCTTCCAGTCACCTTTGACTGCTGTGCGCTGGCGCCCCTTCTCGAGCCTTGTCATCGGGATGCTCTTGTTCATCCTGTCTTTTCCGATTGCCTTGATGCTGCTGCTGCTGACGGCAATCATCATACTGATCCTGGCGCTTTTACAACTTGAGGGCGTCTTGATCGTGGCCGCGAGCTTACTGGCGCTGATCGATGTCGGGGTCATCGGCGTATTCTATTTCACAGCGATTTTTGTGGCGCGGGCCGTCATCGCCCTGGGCGCTGGCCGCCTGATTCTACGCTATGTTTTCGGTCAAGAGTCGCCAAACCGCATGCGGGTCCTTTCGCTGGCCACGGGGGTCATCGCGCTAGCGATACTTACTTCCTTGCCCGTGGTCGGCTTCGTCTTTAACGCTGGCGCATTGTTTTTGGGTTTGGGAGCCATTGCTATCGTGACAGCGGATTGGCTTCATTCATTTCGGGCTGACAATTACGCCGGCACGAGGCCGTTCGACGTCAACCGGGGGGATGCTAACGATGCCATACAGGATAGCGGCGATTCCGAGCCCCCTACAAAGGCGCCAATGTTGTCGTCGGGCCGGGAACGCGGCCTGGCCAATTTGCCGCAAGGTTTCGATCCGGACTTCTTTTTCTCTGACGATTGAGCGGCTTAGGCCGCCGCCAATGCGACCAAGATCATTATCGAGCGGGGTGCACAGCCGCGCTATAATTGACCGGTCTTGCCGACGAAGGGAGCCAGCCGATGAATGTTCTCGAAACAATGGAAAAGCACAAGATTGTCGCCATCGTCCGCCTGGACGATCTTTCGACAGCGCAGCATATCACTGAAGCGCTGGTCGAAGGCGGCATACGCGCCATCGAATTTACCTTGACCAATCCGGACGCGGTCGCGACTATAGCCGCCATGCGCAAGTCAGTCGACGAAAGGGTCGCTATCGGCGCCGGTTCCGTAACTACGTCGGAGCAGGTACGCGCGGTCGCCGATGCCGGCGCGCAATTTGTGGTATCACCCGTCAGCAAGCGCGAGGTCATCGCGGCTTGCGCGGAGCGCGGCCTCCCGGCCATGCCCGGCGCCTTCACCCCGACTGAAATCCAGCAATCCTGGGAATGGGGCGCGAGTGTGGTCAAGGTATTTCCAGCCAATCACTTGGGGGTGCGCTATATCAAGGATGTCAAGGCGCCCTTGCCCCACTTGCGCCTGATGCCAACCGGGGGCGTCAATGCCGACAATATACGCGAGTTTCTCGATCTGGGCGCTTTCGCCGTGGGGGTCGGTTCTTCACTGATCAATAACGACGCTGTAAGCGGCCGAGACTGGAAGCGCCTGCGGGAGAATGCCCAGCGCTACGCCCGGCAAATCCGCTAAGGCTCGTATTCGTCCAAGAGCTTCAGCAGCCTTTGGCAGGTATTCCAGTTGCGGGCGGTAGAACCCAGACCGAGGGCCCTTTCGATGCGGTTGTTATCCAGTTTAGATCTGGCTTGACCGTCGGTGTAAAAGACAAATAGCTCGCTGCCATCGGCATGAATGAATTCCCGCCCCGGGTTGCTCGCGCGCAACTTATCGACGTCAGCAAGGCTCGGGCAACTGGTGAGGAAGACGACCACCATTTTTTTCGTCTCGCTGCCCTGCTCCACAGTGAAAGGATGGCGATCAAAGATCGATCTGAAATCCGCCGTCCCCCGCAACATCACACTCACATCAAAGCCAAACTGATCGCGAATGCCCTCTTCAATCTTGGCTTGTACCAGGGCAAGATCAGTCTCCTCCGTTTGGAAAACCGCGTTGCCGCTTTGCAGGATCGTACGCGCATCGCGCAATCCCAGCGACGTGTAAAGCCCACGCAAATCAGCCATCTTGATTTTCTTGTGCCCGCCGACATTGATGCCGCGCAGGAATGAGATAAGCACAGGCATAATAACATCCTTCCGGTAGATTGGCTGACCGTAAGTGTATCAGCTTCTCGAATAGACTACCCGATTCGCTCGCTTTGACCATCCGAAAATGTCTATGCCTGCTAAGGGTCTTGCTATAAACTGATTGCCCTAGTGGTCCCAAGTAAGTAATGAGAAAATTTCACGCTTTGCCCCCAGCCCGGGGTCGCATAAAGGGGGAGGGGGCTTAAACGCAATGATTGCGCGACCTAGACAGCGCTTCTCTCCTTGTGGGCTGAGGAGCGGACATGTTTTCATCAGGCGTGATATCGCCGCAAAACTTGAAATTGTTTCGGTGATTTTCGGGCGACCTGATAGGTCGCCCCTACAATTATCGCCACAGGGGAAGGGGCCGCGCCGCGTAGACACCGGCGGTCGGGGATGGGGGGTTAGTTTGCGAAAATCGCATGACTTATTTCGTTTTACTCGCACTATGGCAGAATCGAAAAGAGCGCGATGATTGACGAAATACGGGGCGCGTTTTCCTTTCTTACCACATTGCCAATGGGCATGCCGGCGAGCCAGGATGCGGGCAGAACTTTCGCCTGGTTTCCCTTGGTCGGTCTGTTCATAGGCGCATGTCTGCTCACCGTTGCAGCGATTTCGCCTTTCGATCGCGACTTGACCGCCGTCCTGATCCTGATCTGCTGGGTTGTCCTGAGCGGCGGCTTGCACCTGGATGGCTTCGCCGACAGTTGCGATGGCTTGCTGGGCCACGGCGAAGCGCAACGGCGCCTCGTGATCATGCGAGATCCAGGTTTGGGAAGTTGGGCGGTCCTTGGCTTGGTCTTGCTGCTGCTGAGTAAATGGCTGGCGATAGGCGCCATTGATCCCGCTTTACTGATTTTGCCACCGCTTTTCGGGCGCTGGGCGATGGTCCTGGCCGCTCATCACTTCCCCTACGCCCGCGAAAAGGGCATGGGCGCCGTCTTCCGCCAGGGTCTGGGAGCGAGACAATTGCTGATCAGCTCGGCTATCGTCGGCTTTGTCGTAATCCACTACGAAGCCTATGTTCTGTGGCTGCTGACAGCACTGATTACGGCGGCTGTCGGACGCTGGGCGAGTAGGCGGCTGGGCGGCGGCATCACCGGCGATGTCTATGGCGCGATCTGCGAAGTGAGCGAACTGGCTTGCCTCTTGGGGATGGGAATCATCCATGCCTAAGCGGCTAATCTTTCTGCTGGGCGGCGCGCGCAGCGGCAAGAGCCGCTACGCCGAGGCTTGGGCGCGGACGCACGGTGCACGCGTCCTATTTGTCGCCACCGCCCAAGCCGGAGACGCGGACATGGCGGCGCGCATCGCCGAACACCGGGCGAGACGTCCGGGGCATTGGCAGAGCCTGGAAGCGCCGCGCCAAGTTCCCCAGCGCATAAGAGATTGCGCGATTCCGCACGACGTTTTGTTGCTCGATTGCATCACCTTGATGACGAGCAATCTGCTGCTGGACTTGCCGGAATCGACAAGTCAGATCGACGCCAACGAAGCGATCTTGAGCGAAGTTGAGGCCTTGCTTGCCGTGTATGAGCGCTCGGAGGCGACCTGGATGGTAGTGAGCAACGAGGTGGGCATGGGGGTGGTTCCGCCGAGCCGGCTGGGCGTGCTGTTTCGGGATATGCTGGGGCGGGCCAATCAGCGGGTGGCAGAGCGGGCGGATGAGGTGATTTTGCTGGTGGCTGGCTTGTCGTGGAAGTTGAAGTAGGGGCTAGATGTTTGCGAAGAAGTCGGGGTCAACTGTGATACGTTCGACGACATGAACAATTTCGCTTTGTACATCAAGTTCGAGGTCTTTAAGTATCGTAGCAAGCTTTTCGCCGTCAATTAATTCGATTGACGGCTTGCTGGTGCGTTCAGCTTCACGTTCTGCTTAGGACCTGCTCAACGGGGCCTTAGACATAGAAGATACACTCTTGCAAGTTGTACCTCAGTATGGGCCAATACGTTGTGTTTTCTTGCCTTCGTCAGTAAGCCACCATACTCCCCGCTTATCACTCGTGGCCAAACCTAATTCCCTTAAGCGATTCAATGCCCATGCGGTACGATGGCCGGCCTTAAATTTTTCTATCCCACCTCCATTTCTACGGCCCGGAATCGCAAGTTGTTCTTCTGATAGCCTCATAATACGCGCAACTTCTTTGTATACTTGCTCGCGGTGATCCCGACCCAATTTATGCAATGCCTGCAGGGTTGGGTTGTAAAACTCTCTTGATTTTGGGAGTTGAGCCATCGCCTATTCCTTTCAAGTTTCATTCAAAGCTTACAACTGTTTCCTCCAATGTTGTCTGGGGCGCTTATACGCAACTGTAACTTCAGTTTTGTTTTCATACATGCAATGAGTTCGGCGTCGGATTCGCTAGACACTCGCAAACCAGGTCTCGTCAATCACAACGCGCTCGACGACAACCTGCTCCGTCACCAGGCCTAGATTCAACTCCTTCAACTTGTCGATGAATTCGTCGCCGTCGATCAGCCTGATTTCCGGGGCGCGGTCGCTGGCCGCTTTTAGCTCCGCCTCCTGCGTGAACTTGCCCGTCGTGATCAGCAAGCCGCGATCGGCTCGACCCACCATGACCTCGCGGCGGAAATCGTCAATCTCGCCTGAACTGATGCGCCCGCCGCCACGTATGCACTTGAAAGAGACGCGGAAGGAAAAGAAACCGCCTCCGCCGACTGTACCCATGCCTTCAATCACATCGTTGGCGCCGGTCAATTCGATTTCTCCCATGCCGTCTTCGCCCAGCAGCCGCAAGAACAAGCGCTCGAAGGCTTCCCTCGGCATCTGCTCCAGCATATCCGCCAGGGTTTCGCGCCAGCCTGTTAGATCGGCCACCAGGTCATTGACATCAACCTGCGCGAGGCTGATTGCTGCAATCTCATTCGTTGCACTGTCCGTCATGTCGTCCCTATCCTCTTTATTTTCTGTAACAGCACGCTGCGCTAATTCAGTCAGTCCGATAAAATAATGCAAATTCTTCAAAAGCAACGAACTGCGGGGGCGACATAGCATGTCGCCCGAAAGCGCAAGTCACTGTGGCATCGGGCGACCAGATTGGTCGCCCCTACATTGCTCGCTTTTCAGTTCGTCCTTTTTCATTTACGTGATCCTGCGCTTATTGTCGCGCCAGGCTAGAAACGAGCAGATCCAGGGCCAGCCGCGGCGCAATCCTGCCCGTCTTCATATCTTGGTCAAAGCGCTGCAAGTGCTTCAGTATCCTTTCCAATTGCTCTAAAGTGAAGGCCCGCGATTGGGTCGCCAATTTGCCTGCAACAAATGGATGGGCTCCTAGCGCTCGCCCCATAGACTGCGCCTGCGACGATCCGCCCGAATCGAGGTGATCCTTGGCCATGACCAGCAAGCGGAATTGTCGCACGATCAGGCCGTACAAGCTGAAACCGGGATCTTTGGGATTATCATGCAGGGATTGATAGATTAAGCGCAGGGCTCGCTCGCCGTCGCCGATTGCCAAGGCATCCACCATCTCAAAGACATTGGCTTCCGGCACATAAGGCGTCAGCGCGGCGACATCCTCCTCACTGATGTCGCGCTGGCCATCAACATAACAAACGGCCTTGTGCAATTCGCTATCGGCGCGCAGCAGATCGTCATTGACAACCGATGCGATGGCAGCCGCCGCCCCCGGACTAATCTCAGCGCCGTATTCCGTCCGGGCGCGCCGCATAATCCAAGCGGTCAAGTCTTGCGGGGCTTTGAAGGCGCCGATGTAGCCGGTTCCCGATTCCCTGGCGGCTTTCAGCACCGCGTTCTTGTCCGAGAGCAATTCGTCTTCTACCAGGACCAGCCGCGCGAATTCGGGCAGATTTCCCAGCTCATCGATCAAGCGCTTGGTCGCTTGCTTGCCCGCCTGCCCGGCACCTTTGCGCGTGATGTGGCTGATCAGCCCGCGGGCGATGACCAGTCGCTTGTCCGCCAGGAACGGCAGGGACTTCGCCGCTGCCACGACCTCGGGCACGGGGATCTCGCGCCCGTCGAACTCACTGCAGTTGAGTGCCACATCCTCGCCCATGGCGGCGCGCATTCTCGCCAGCGCCCCGTTGCGGCTGATGCTGTCGTCCCCATGAAAGATATAGAATCGCGGCGTGGCGCTCATTATCCGCTTAGCTCTGCTGCGTCAATATGCGATGGATCGTCAACTGTTGCCCGGTGAATGGCACGCGCAATGTCTCGCGCTTGACAGTGAGCAGGTGCAGATCGCCCGGATTGCCTTCGGTGGTGATATGTCGTTGCAGGCTCATGCCCAGTGGTTTGGAAAAGAGCAAGACCGCCATCATGATCACCATCATCGTCGGGAAGCGTTCCCATCCGCGGCGCCACCCGCCGCCGGCAAAACCGAGCCAGGCTACCACCGTCGCCGTGAATCCAGCCGTCACCAGATTGGTACCGCAATTGGGATGCACAGCCAGGTTGTGCTCGCCCGACTGCATGCGCTGCAGCGCTTCGTTAACGGCGCTTTCGACGCGATCGGTTGGCACATTGCCGAAGATGATGAATCCGTGATCGCTGCTGCGCCCCGACAGCTTGTAGTTAGCGCGGCTCAAAATGTGAATCGTGGCATGCTCCAAGCCATGATTGCGGCGCGTGCGCAGTATGTAGGGCGAATTCAAGAGCGGCTCGGCATACTGGGCCAGGCTCAGTATCGGGTTCATCTGATGTCCTTCCCTAAGCGTGTCCTGTAACTTAACACAAAGACGGCGCGCTCGCCAAAAGCGCCAGGCAAATGTGATACAATGCGCTCCATGAAATCCGCTGCCAAGCCCCCCCATCCGCTCACCAGAGTCATCAGCCTGACAAAAACGGGCCCCTGGCCGATTCTGCTGCGGGTCGTGGATCAAACCTGGCGAAAAATGAGCGGCGCGCCGCTCTGGCAGTTGAGCGAAGTGAGGCCGCAACTTTATCTTGGCGGGCAGCATAGCGCCCGTGGATATCGAAATATGCGGCAGCGCGGCATCAGCGCCATCATCAACATGCGCGAGCAGCGGTTCAGCGATGTCGACGCGGGCATTGCCGGGGACCGGCACTTGCACCTGGCCACAATTGACAACAGTCCTCCCGCAGTCGCCGACTTGTCCCGCGGCGCGGAATTCGCGCGCGACGAAATCGCTCGCGGCGGCAAAGTCTATATCCATTGCGGCGTAGGGGTGGGACGCGCGCCAACCATGGCCGCCGCCTATTTGATCTCGACCGGACTGACGCCGCAAGACGCCCTGCAAGAGATCAAGCAGGCGCGGCCATTTGTCCATTTGACGGCGGCGCAGCGAGCGGTACTCGATGAATTCGCGGCTGCCTGGCAAGAAAGGCACGGTCACGCGCCATGCAGCGGCTGATCGTCACCGCCGACGACTGCGGCATGTCCGAAGGCATCAATCAAGCCACCTACGACTTACATAAACACGGTTATATCAGCGCGGCCAGCGTGATGACCAATTTCCCGGGTTACCGGCACGCGCTGGAACGCTTCAGCGACTGTCCCGAACTTGACGTCGGCGCGCATCTAACCTTGACCGACGGAAGCCCGGTGGACCGGCGCGGTCCCCGCCATCCGCATCTGCTAAAGGACGATCACAGCTTCCGCGACAAGTTCAGCTTGTACCTGCGCGGTCTGTTTTTCAGCAAAGACACCATCCGCTGGATCCGCAATGAATTGGACGCGCAATTGCGGCGTCTGGTTGATGCTGGCGTGCAACCCCAGCATATCTCTACCCATCATCATTTTCATTCGTTGCCCATCCTACGCGACATCGTGCACGAATTGGCCGCGGTATACCAGGTGGACTGGGTGCGCGGGCATAGCTTCCGCGCGACGATCTCGCCACATGCCATCCTGCCCCGCCAGCAAGGGCAATCGCAGCGTTACGCGTTCTTCATGCCCGACTACATGACAGGCATACAAGGCTGGATCTCGCGTTCGCCGGCTGAATTCGCCGATCGCGTCGCCTCGTTGTCGGGCACGGTCGAGATCGTCGCGCATCCGGGGACCGCGAAGGATCCGGATTTTCCCATGAACCTGGGCTATGGGCCTGCGCCGCGCTACGCCGAAACGAAGTATCTCATTGAGGCGCTTGAGCTGCTGAAAGAGCGCGGCATTACGCCCTGAGTCGCAGTCATGACCGCTGATCATCCGCGCTTTCCCAAGATTTGGATGCATTTCAGATTATTGGCAAGTCAAGCGATTTTGCCCGGTCGAAAGCAGGGCCAACCACAAAGACACAAAGAGCACGAAGTAAGTGAGCCATTTCTCTGTGCGCTCAGTAAAACGAAGTAAATCATGCGAATTTCGCAAACCAACCCCCCATCCCCCGGCCTCTGCCCCCCTCGGTCCCCCCGCTAAGCGGGGGGCGGAAATCCCACAAGGAGGGAAGGGGTGCTTAGGTCGCGCAATCATTGCGTTTAAGCCCCCCTCCCTCAAATTCTGGGGAAAAGTGTCCAGTTTTATAGAACCACTACACCCACCCCCGGCCCGTATCCCCCCTCAATCCCGCCGCTAAGCGGGGGGCGGAAACCCCGAGGCATCAGGGGCGCGTAGACACAGCCCTCCGGAGGGGGAGCTAAACATCGCGGGATGCAAGGTATTTTGCGTGGGCGGCGGCATTGTCGCGCGTGTGTCTACGGGTTTCGCTATAGATGAAGCTTGCGGGGGCCGGGGGTGGGGTAAAACTTGGAATCGCGCCATTTAGCAACCTATCGTGTCCTCAGCCGCTTTCCCAAGATTTGCTTTTATTGACATGGGGCCAGCGCTGCCATACAATGGCATGCGCCTCGTCCGGACCGCAGGCTCCACTATCGCCCTTGCTAGTTTCGAATACTGAAGAAAATGATAACCGAGAAAACCATCGCAACCCTGGAACTGCACAAGATCCTGCAAGAGCTCTCGCGGTATACCAGCTTCGGCGCCGGCGAGGAGTTTGCCATTGAACTGCATCCCTCTACCGAGATTGAAGAGGTGCGATTGTGGCAACGGGAAACTGCTGAAGCGCTCGTCCTGCTCGAAGAAAAGTCCAATATCACGGTACAGGGGGCCCGCGATGTTCGCGATCCGGTCATTCGCTCTCAGCGCGGCGCCATCATCGAAGCGAGCATCCTGCTCGATATCCGCTATACCTTGCGCCGGGCAAGTACGCTTCGGCGTACTCTGGGGCGTCTGAAAGCGAGTTTTCCGCTGCTTTCTGAACTGGCGAACGAACTGGAAGAGTGCAGCGAACTGCAGTTGTCTATCGAGAAGTCCATCGACGACAATGCCGAAATCAAGGACAGCGCCAGCGCCAGACTAGCGATCATTCGCCGCGACTTGAAGATCGCCTTCGAGCGTTTGCAAAACAAGCTGAATCGCATCGTCAGCAATCGAGCCAATCATGACAAGCTACAAGAAGCCCTGGTCACGATGCGCCACGGTCGTTATGTGATACCCATCAAAGCCGAGCACAAGGGCAAGATCAAAGGCATTGTTCACGACTCGTCGTCGTCTGGCGCTACGCTATTTATTGAGCCGCTGGATACGGTTGAACTCAACAACAAATGGCGCGAACTGCAGATCGACGAAGAGAAAGAGATCCGCCGTATACTCAGCGACCTGACCGAAGAGGTCGCGGGCGAAAGCGAGCGCATCGTACGCACTGTGCAGTTGCTGGGCTATCTCGACCTGACCTTTGCCAAGGCGCGCTACGCGCTGGAGCATAACTGCATCCAGCCCAAGATGGTGGCGATGGAGCGAAATGAACAGGGACCGCCGGGAACAAATCACCCCGGCTCGACAATACAACTGAAGGGCGCGCGCCACCCCTTGCTCAAGGGACAGGTGGTGCCGCTCGATCTCGGATTTGACGACGACACTTGGGTTATGGTGATCACCGGGCCCAATACGGGCGGCAAGACGGTCGCTCTAAAGACCGTCGGATTGATGGTTCTGATGGCGCAGTGCGGCCTGCACATTCCCGCCGTCGAAGCGACATTGTCGGTCTTTCGCGGCGTTTACGCCGATATCGGCGATGAACAGAGCATCGAACAGTCGCTCTCGACCTTCTCCTCGCACATGACCAATATCATCGACATCCTAGACCTCTGCGACGGACGTTCGCTGGTCATCCTTGACGAGGTTGGAGCTGGCACCGACCCCAGCGAAGGCTCGGCGTTGGCGCGGGCCCTGCTCAACCAGTTGAAGCGCAAAGGGGTTACGACCCTGGTAACCACGCACCATCCCGAGCTAAAGGTCTACGGCGTTGAAACTGCTGGCGTGCGAAACGCCAGCGTCGAGTTTGACCTGGAGACGCTGCGTCCCACCTACCGCCTGATTGTCGGCTTGCCCGGTCGCTCCAACGCGCTGGCAATCGCCGAGCGCCTGGGACTGAACAAGAAAATCATCGAAGACGCGCGGGGTATGGTCGCGACCGAAGAACTGGCCGCTGATGATCTTCTCAACGAGATTCAGCGCAGTCGCGCCGACATTCGTATCCAGCAGGAAGAGGTTAAGCGGCTGAGGGAGGAACTCGCCGGGCAGCGCGACGATTTGCAAGTGCGCCTAGACAAGATCGAAGACGAGCGCCGCGATGTCATTCGCGCCGCCCGCCGCCATGCCGAAGAAGACCTGGCGGACTTCAACAAGGAGTTACGCAAGATGCGTAACGAGTTGCGCGCTGCCGGGATGCCGGCGCAAACGATTATCGCGTTGCAAGCCGCCGCCGAAAAGATGGCGAAGTGGACCCAGGCCCCGCTTGACGGGGCCGAAGAGGTGCAGCAACTTGAAGACGTCGATTGGCTGCCGCGAATTGGAGACACGGTCTTTCTCGACACGCTCAATGCGGAGGGTGTCATCGGGGAGCTTGATGACAAGGGCGCGCAGGTGCAGGTTGGATCCTTGCGTGTGCGCGCAAAATTCACCGACATGCGCAAGCGCAGCCGCAGCGAGATACGGGCTAAAGAACGCGGTCATGTGCGCGAATACCAGCCGATCAACACCGTGCCGCCCGCGGTAGAGTCGCCGGGCATGGAACTGGATATTCGCGGCAAACGCGTGGAAGAAGCGCTGGAAATCCTCGACCGTTATGTCGACGCGGCTTACACGTCAGGATTGCCCTTTGGCAGGATCATCCACGGCAAAGGCACCGGCCGCCTGCGTCAAGCGGTACGACAATACCTGCGCGAACACAGCTTGGTGAGCAAAGTGACGCAGGGACAAAACAACGAAGGCGGCGCCGGCGTCACCGTCATTCACATGGTGCCAATCACCTAAGTCGGGACGCCAAGTTTTGAACGAAGATCAGCGACGGAATTTCAGCGAACGCTACGCTGCGGGCGACATGCCCTGGGACAGCGGCGTCACGCCGCCGGAGATCTTTGAGATCCTGTCGGAGATGCCGCCGGGCAATGGGCTTGATCTGGGCTGCGGCACAGGCACGGTCATGCGTGATCTGCTCAAGAAAGGTTGGCGAGCCGACGGCATCGATTTCGTGCAGGCTGCGATTGACCTCGCCCGAGACAAACTGCAGCAGTTTCCCGCCGAGACTTGTCGCCTGTTCCGCCATGATGTCACGAAGCTCGATGAGTTGCCGGGCCTGCGACCGCCCTATGATCTCGTCATCGACATCGGATGCGGTCACTGCATCGACAAGGATGCCGCGCCCGGATATGCAAAGGCGATCCCGCAAATGCTCAAAGTCGGCGGCGCTTTCATGCTCTACGCCAGTCATCCGCGTGCCGATTCGACGGTGGGATGGACGCCGCAAACGGTGGAGCGCCTTTTCACGCCGGCATTGAATTTGGTCTGGCAGCAGCAAGGCACAGATACGGCGATAGGCGCCGCCTCGAGTTGGTACAGATTTCAAAGAACTTGAACTTTCAACAGGCGTACGATAGTGAGTTGATTTGATCTGAGGTTGAAAGCACAGTGCAAGCAAGGGTCGTCGTACTTATCATCTTTCTGTTCATTTTCACTGGTATTGGTGGCTTTATCGTGGGCTCGACATTGCCATTTCAAAATCTGGCCGTCTACCTGCCGCAACAAAACTCCCCTGTTTCGCAATCCGCGCCCGCGCTCATTGCGCCATCCGACGGCAGCGAGTTTGTGGAATCTGAACTTGAACTGGCATGGCGCTGGGATGCGGGGCTCAACGAGAATCAGTTCTTTGCCTTGCGCATCTGGCCAGAAGAACTTCCCTATCGTGAAATTTGGAGCGAAGAGGCGCGCGTGTCCGTCGCCGAGGCGATTGACAGTTACAGCGTAGACCTGGGCAGCTTCTATTGGAAAGTCGCGGTCGTCAATGTTGATGCTACCGGCACGTTCGACAATATGGGCAGCGACTGGAGCGAAGAGTTCCATTTGCGTCGGGTTCGCCGGTGGAGCATCCTAGCCAAACAATACGCCGAAATGTCGGGCATCGCCCGGCAGATCTACGATCAGAATCTTAGCCCGACAGAAACTATTGACGAGACGCATCGCTTTATCCAAGCGAACAGTATTCCGGACTTGCAGGAAGACTACGACGCCGATTATGGAGATGCCATTGAACTGATGTTCAATTACGCGCAGGGACGAAGCAGCGAACGACCCCATCTCTTGTGCGATGGCCGGTCGACCGCTATGTTAACGATCTTGAGCGAATTGGGCATCGAAAGCAGATTAGTCTTTCTCTACAGCCCGGTGCCTGGCTACTTGGCGCAACATACAGTGCTTGAAGTATTCAATCCCGAACTACAAAGATGGCAAGTACATGATCTTGCCTGGGATTTCTATTATGTCGACAGAAAATCACTAGAGCGCGTATCTGCCGAACGCATCTTGTTTGGACCTCGCGAGAATCTGGCAGGTTGCCCGATTGCGGGTGGCCCATGCAACGAGCTAGTGATGCGAGAAAGCGTCGGCTACTTCGACGCAATGCGTTACGGCTGGACATATGAACTTTGGGTGAATCTGGATCGCTTTCCGATCTCACGACGGTTTGAGGGGCAAGATGGGCGGAATATCGCAGAGTTCATTAGCGACGGCCAGCCACATAAGGTGACGATTCGAACAGACAACTGGGAGCATCTTGATCGCTAGGGGGCGTCGACCTGTCATAGCGCGAATCGTCATTCGGGTATACCATTGTCCGCAGGTTGATCAATCAACGAGCAGAGTACCGTGCATCGACTGGCTTTTTGCAGCCTGCTAGTCATAGTTGTCTTGGTCGGATGTCGACCTCAGGTCGAGGACTCTGCCGCGCCCCTGCCCACCGTAAGGGCGGGCCCTACTGTTGCGCCCGATCTGGAATCCGCAGCCAAGATTGCCAATTCCTTCCTGACCGCCTGGCAAGAACAGAACTTCAATCAAATGCACCGCCTGCTAACGCAGCGCCTGCAAGAGGCCACGCCTCTCGGCGACTTCCGCCTGGCGTACCAGCAGGCTCAGTCCACGATGAGTTTTCAGCGACTGGAATACAAAGCGGAAGCGCTCTTCGGCACTGACGGGCGCGTTCTCGTTTTCCAGTATCAGATGACCTTCCACACGCGCATCCTCGGTTCTTTTGTCGACCCCAAGCGCCGACTGCACCTCGTCGTCGACCCAAGCGTAAATCAATGGCGCGTCGCCTGGTCGCTCGCCGACATCTTTGCCGAGATGGGCAACGGCGCGCGTCTGGTGTTCCAAGCGCAGATACCCGGCCGCGCCAACATCTACGACCGCAACGGCGAATCGCTCGCCGACCAATACGGTCGGATGGTCCGCATACTTGTCAACAATGCCGAGATACCCGACAGAAGCGCATGCTTCCAACTGCTGGCGGAAGCCCAGAACAAGCCCGTCAGCGAGTTTACTGAATTGTTTGATCAGCGATCGGGCGCCGACTGGCTGGTTGACGCCGGCATCCTGGAGCCACAGGTTTACATCCGACATGGCGACAAAATAGAAAACGCCTGCAAGGCCGAATTCGAGCAAGAAGCCACCCGCCGCTATGTCAACGGAACGCTGATGCCCCATATCCTGGGGCATGTCGGCTATCCGGATGCCGATCAAATCCCGGAGCTCGAAGCCATCGGATATAACGCCGGGACCATCATCGGAAAAGCGGCCATCGAAGCAAGCTGGAATGATACCCTGGCTGGGCGCCCGGGTGGCAAGCTGTCCCTGGTATCGCCAAGCGGGGTTCGGCTGCGCTTGTTGAGCGAAGTTGGTTCACAGGTGCCTGAAAGCATCTGGCTTACGATCGACTCCAAGCTGCAAGAGAATATCATCCGCGTACTCGACGAAGCCTATCGCAGCAACGCTTGGGGCAGGATCTCCTATGGAGCGGCGGTTGTCGTCATGGACGTCAATAATGGCGAGGTTTTGGCGATGGTCAGCTACCCGTCCTTTGATGGGAATGCCTTGAATCCATTTCCCGTTGTCGGGCGGGAAACAGCAAACAAAGTGCTGGAAAAACTAGCGCAGGACGAACGAAAGCCTCAAATCAACCGCGCGACGCAGGGTCTCTATCCGACGGGCTCAGTCATGAAAGGACTAAGCGCGATCGCCGCTCTGGAGAGCGGCGTCTACGATGAATCCACCCGCTATTATTGCACCGGCACTTGGACCCACGGCTTCGATACACGTTACGATTGGCTGCCTGGCGGCCATGGCAGCATGTCGCCGCAGACGGGCATCACCCACAGTTGCAATCCCTTCTTTTATGAAGTTGGCTTCCGTCTCAATGCGGAAGATCCAAATTTGCTGCCCGCGTTCGCGGCCAAGTTCGGTCTGGGCCAACTCACCGGTATCGATGCGATATCGGAATTGCGCGGCAGCATCCCCTCACCCGACAATGTCTTGCAAACCGCCGGTTTACCGTGGTCTTACGCTTTTGCAGTCAACTTGTCAATCGGCCAAGGCGAAGTACAGATAACTCCCTTGCAGATGGTTCGATTGTATGCCGCCATTGCCAACGGCGGATACCTTTTGCGCCCCTTGTTGGTGCGCGAGCGAGGCATCCTCGACCAGCGCACGTTAGTCGCCGAGCGCGATGTCATGAACGATACTCGCGTCTCGTCCACGAATCTCGCCATTGTTCAGCAGGGACTGTGTGGTGTTGTCAACCAGCGAGCGGGGACGGCAGCGCACCAGTTTCTCTATTCCCCACTGCTGGACGTCGGCGTCTGCGGGAAGACCGGCACGGCGCAGGCCCCTGGGGACGATGAACTGCCGCACAGTTGGTTCATCGCCTACGCGCCAGCGAAAGATCCGCAGATCGCCGTTGTCACGATGGTGGAAAACTCGGGAGAAGGCTCCGCCATCGCGGCACCCCTCACGCGCAACATCTTAGAATACTATTTCTTCGGCGCCTTTTGAGCGTGGGGCAATTCATCCCGCCACCACCCGGCTCAAGGCGATAATGCCGATTTCCGCCAGCAAGATCAAGAGCAGCCGCTTGCGCGTCCGCGCTTGCGCCAGGCGCTTGAAAAAGTATTCGAAGCCGCCAATGGTTAGACCGACCAGAAGCGCGCCTCCGCCGATCAGCCACACGTTACGCACAGTTATTAGCGCATAGCGCTGGCGCACTGCACTGTCCACGCCATGGTAGATGAGGTATGCGGCAGCCGTAAGCAACAGTTCCTGTATAGCAAAAAAACAGAAGAACGTGGTAACCGCGCATAGCAAAAGCAGGACCAGATTGGTCAGCTTCGCGAGGGCGGATTGCGACATGGCTGATGACAGGATAACTTTTCGGTCAGGCTTTTGCATCACAGCTCAATGATACACGATCCCCCTTATCATGCTCAAGCTATAGTGGCGCTGAAGCCGCGATAGGCGCGTTCGTCCACGTATCCGATGCCGATGCAACTCAGCTTAGACGAGCTACAAAGCTCAGGACGCAGCCGCCAGCGCAAGCGAGACAACCTGCGCTGAACATGCTTGTAATACGACGACCTTTTCGGTAGAATTGTGAAAAATTAAACAAGCGCTTGCGACCGACTTAGGAAGATCTTCGCGGTCCCCGTCATAGTTCGTTCGCGAAGGTTGATATCCGCGACTCTGGGCGCTCGCGTTGGCGCGCGATCCAAGCTGCGAAAATCAGGTGGAAACCCGCTATGGCTAACAACTATGGAAACAGACCATCGATAAGTCCGACAACGATTGTCGTTGCCGCGGTTTATCTGCTGGTTAGCGTCGTCGGCATCAACTGGTTTACCACATTTATTCCCGGCATTTTTCCACCGCAAGCCTCGGCGGAATCCAAGAGCGTGGACGAGCTCTTCTTCATCTTGATGATTGTCGGCGGCATCGTGTTCTTCTTGATCCAAGGCATGTTGCTGATCTCGGTGATCGCGTTCCGCGCGCGCGGGGACGATACGAGCGACGGACCTACTTATCACGGAAACATGGTACTGGAAATCGTTTGGACAGTTATCCCGTCGCTGGTGGTCGTCTTTCTGGCGGTTATCAGCTTCAATGTCTGGAGCCAGAACTCCGCGCCCAAAGCCAACGTCAATATGGTCAATGGCGCTTCCATTCCGATCAACGTGATAGGGGCGCGCTATGCCTGGACACATACCTACGAGACCGGACGCCTAACGCCAAATGGCGATGCAATCATCATCAATAGCGGCGCCAATTTACATACTTACATTGGTCAGAATGTCGATCTGAGTTTGCAGACGCAAGACGTCATCCATTCCTATTGGGTGCCGGCGATGCGCGTCAAGCAGGATTTGCTGCCGGGCGATCCCAGGCAAGGGGGACGGCCCACCGAGCTGCGCTTCACGCCGGTCCGTATCGAGGGAGTTGTGTATCCCGCCGAGTATCCTATCGTCTGCGCCGAACTGTGCGGGGATGGCCATGGACGCATGCGTGGCGCGGTGATCGTATACGAAGACGAGGCGCAATACCTGGAACAATTCTTTGAGCCGGCGATTCACGCGATTCTCAATCCGCCGGCGGATCCCGTGCTGCGCGGTGAAGTGGAAATCCAAAACTATATCTGCAACAGTTGCCACGTGCTCGACAGCCTAGGATGGACGGGGCTTACCGGACCGCCCCTGAACGGGATCGCCGATCGCGCCGGGGAGCGCGTGCCGGGCCAATCGGCAGAAGAGTACATTGCCAACTCGATCTGGAACTCCGGCGCGTTCAGGGTGCCGGGTTATGACCAGCAAATGGCGGCTTTTGGGCCGGACGTGGTCGATGCCGCCAATGTCATGACACCCGAACAACTCTATTCAATCGTGGCTTACCTTTGTACGCAGGGTGAGCAATCCGACTGCGATATGGAAAACAGCGTCACCGCCATTCCCGATGCGATCATGACCGTGTTCGCGATGGAGGTAGATATAACTTTTGGCATGAGCGATGACGCCGCAGTGGAGGACGGGACACCGGACACAGGGGCTGTCGAAGAAGCGGCAGAATCGAATGCACAAAACGATTCCGCGTAGCGCCAAGATGGGGACCATAGCAGAAAATGCAGCAAAGCAGCAGCATATTTGACGCTGAGTAAAGAGGCGAGACAATGGCGACAATTGCCGTACCCCTTGGGGGAGGACAATCAAGACAAGAGATCGAAGCGGTTAGGCGCCCGGCGCTAAGCGAGTACCTGCGTTGGAGTGTTGATCACAAGATCATCGGCGTACAATACGGCGTCACTTCCCTGCTCTTCTTCATCATCGGTGGCGCGCTAGCCATGGGCATCCGGCTTGAGCTTTGGACGCCCGAACTGGACTTTATGGTATCGGGCGCGGCCTATAACAGCCTCTTCACCATGCACGGCACCATCATGATCTTCCTCTTCATCATTCCCATGTGGGCGGCTTACGGCAATTTCGTCGTGCCCCTGCAGCTCGGCGCAAAAGACATGGCCTTCCCCTGGCTCAATGCCTTCGCTTTCTGGCTGATACCACCGGCGGGGGTCGTCATGCTGCTGGGTTACTTCGTCAGTCCTGCCGAAGCCGGCTGGACCTCCTATCCGCCGCTGTCGACGCTTTTCAGCGGAGATGGTCAAACGCTTTGGGCGCTGGGCGCGCATTTGCTGGGGCTGTCGTCGATTCTGGGTTCGATCAACTTCATCGTCACCATTCTTAACATGCGCCCGCCGGAGATGACCATCTGGCGCATGCCGCTGCTCTGTTGGGCGGTGCTGGCGACGAGCATCATCGCCGTAATGGCGACGCCTTTCTTGGCGGGCGCCTTGACACTGCTGTTGCTAGATCGCATGACGGGCACCACTTTTTTTGACGCCTCCGGCGGCGGGGACGTCTTGCTCTGGCAGAATATTTTCTGGTTCTACAGCCATCCGGCCGTGTACATCATGGTTTTGCCGGGCATGGGCGTGCTTTCCGAGGTGCTCTCAATCCACAGTCGCAAGCCCGTTTTCGGTTATCGCATGGTCGGGCTTTCCAGCATGGCCATTGCGATTGTCGGCTTCACCGTATGGGCGCACCACATGTTCACCAGCCTGCAACCGGAATTGCGGATTCCCTTCATGATCACCACCATGATTATCGCCGTGCCCACCGGCATCAAGATGTTCAGTTGGCTGGGCACAATCTGGGGCGGCAAGATCCGTTTCACCAGCGCCATGCTCTTCGCGCTCGGCTTTATGTCGATGTTTGTCATCGGCGGCATCACCGGCGTCATGCTGGCGGCGCTGCCCTTTGATATTCACGTTCACGATACCTACTTTGTCGTCAGCCATTTCCACTTTGTGCTATTCGGCGGCAGCGTCTTCGCCATCTACGCGGCGCTCTATCATTGGTTCCCCAAGATCACCGGCCGCATGATGGATGAAACGCTGGGCAGGATCCATTTCGTCTTCACGTATTTGGGCTTCCTGATCACCTTTTTCCCGATGCACATCGTTGGCATGCTGGGCATGCCGCGTCGCGTCGCCGTCTACGATCCCGCCTTCACCGACTTTAACAGGCTAATCAGCCTTGCCGCATTTGTCTTGGGATTCTCGACCTTTATCGTCCTTTACAATATTGCGCGCAGCTACTTTCATGGACCGATCGCCGGCGCCAATCCCTGGCGCGCCTTGACCCTGGAATGGGCCACGACCTCGCCACCGCCGCCAACCAACTTCCATGACGATCCTATTCCTTACGAAGATCCCTACGGCTATGGCACCAAAGCGGCAACGGCTTATATTGAAGCGATAGATATGGCATTTGACCGGCGCGAAGCAGCGCCTTCCGGCGCCGACTAGGCGCGATTTGGCGTTTGTGCGAACCGCGCGCAAGTTGCGGAGTCTGTAGAGTTGAACATGACGACCTACATCGAACGGGTTGAGAAACAAAAAATCAGCGATCAGCGAGCTGCTGCGATTCGCCTGAAGAACAACCGGCTCGGCATGAACATCTTCCAGGTCAGTTGGATCATGGCTTTCGTCGCTTTGATCGTAGTCAACTGGCAACTGCGCTTCAACTATTCGCAGTGGCCGCCAGCCGGCGTCCCGCCTTTCGACCTGCTCTTGCCCAGCGTGGCCACCCTGGCTTTGCTCTTCAGTTCAATATTGGTCGCGCAGGCGCTGAAAGTCCTGCGCAGTGGGTTTGGCGCCGCGTTTCTTGTCAAGTGGCGGCTGGCGATTGGGCTGGGCGCCCTGTTCATGGCGATCATCGTCTATGAATTTCTGAACGTGTCCGCCGCCGCGATGGCGACGCAATATGGCAATACCTTTCGTTTGATGACAGGATTTCACTTTGTTCATGCCTTGGCAATCCTCGCGATTATGTGTCGCGTTTATCAGGGTGCAAACCTGGGCAAATACAGTGGCGATGAACACGATTCCTGGGCGGTGGAAGGCGCGGCCAAGTTATGGTATTTCGTCACCTTCGCCTGGATGCTCTTTTACGTGGTGCTCTATTGGATTCGCTAATATTCTGGCCGGAACAGGTGATTGAAAGAAAGACTTGTGGGTAGGACAGGCCATCAGTCGTAGGGAGTAGCATTTCATGGACAAACCCGGTCTGGCGCGGGCCATACCTTACATGATTGCCGTATTCGTCTTGTCGCTGGCGATTGTCTATGGCATTCGCAGTTTGCAAGACATGGATCCGGTCTGGATGAATGCAGATAGCAGCGAAGGCGCGCAAGTCGGGCTGGTCCTGGCGGCATTTGCGTCCATGTTCGCGTTCATGTGGGGTGTTGGCGCCTTCGACCCCAAGATGAGCGAACATGGCGACCACGCCCACGAAGAAGAAGAAAAGGCGCCGGAAAGCGAATTCACGCTGCGGACCAGCGGACCCGTCTTTCGGCTGGGGAAATGGCTCTGGGACCTGGCCTGGCAGATCATCAACGACGCGCCCAAGCCCATGCAATTCCCCTATTTGAACCTGGGGCTGCTGCTGATCCGCTGGATCATCAATGTCGTCTGGTTCTTAATCTGGCTGGCGATCTTCGGCGGCTGGCGCTTCTTTCTGGGCGCTATTGCCGGCATCCCGGGTACGCTGGGCGCGGTTTTGATGAGCCTGTCCTGCTTGTGGCAGACCATGGTCTTTTACGCCGGCCAACTCTTCCTGGTGCTAACGATTTCTGTGGTCAGCACGATCATATTATTCGCCTTCGCGCTTTTCCCGCATGGCCTGCGCTTGCAGACGGCCACGGAACCCAACGCCGATGCCGCCGCCAACGGGTTCGGCGATTTCGTCATTCCCATACAAGACATCCTGGGTCTGCTCTTGCCGCCCGATCATTTTTCAAACCAGACCATTGAAGGCACCAGCCAGTTCACAGTGCTGCTCGGGTTTATCTTCGTCATATTCATCTCCCTGGCGCTGGCAGCCGGCGGGATCGCGGTATTCTTTTATCTGGCGCATCGCGGCGTCAAGCAGGCGCAAGAAGTTGATCCAACAGACGGCGACCGCACACAGATACTTCCCGTCCGAGAAATGGGCAAGATCGCCGGCGGCGTCGCGGGCGTGATACGCGCGATTCCGCGCGCCATTGGTTACGAAAAATAAGCCGCTCGGCGGCAGCGAGAAGGACCGCCGCGCTCACACAAGATAACAAGCCCTCTCCTTGCATGAGCAAGGGAGTTTGTGAAATAAGGAGAGTGACATAGCATGGCAGAAATGACCGCTACTCAACTGAGCGCGCCTGCCCACGACGATCACGGCCACATGAGCGCTGAAGAACATAACGAGAACATGAAGCTCGGCATGTGGCTCTACTTGGCATCCGAAATCGTCATCTTCTCGATGATGATCGTCGGCTATGTGCTTTTCCGCATCAATGAGCCGGATGTCGTGGAACTGGCTCATTCAAAGCTCGGCGTAGGCTTGGTTACCGCCAATACCTTCGTCTTGCTCGCCAGCAGCTTCTTCATGGTGATGGGTTTGCGGGCTATGCAGCAGGGCAATCGCCAGGGCATGCTGCGCTGGATCGGCGCGACAGCTTTGGGCGGCGCAGTATTCCTGGCCGGTCAATACATCGAATACAGCGAACTTGCGCACCTGGGCATCACACTGGGCTACGACATCGAGTCGCAGTGGCAGACTTTTGGCATGCGCTTTTATGCCCCGACATTCTTCCACGGCGCGCACGTCTTTGTCGGCGTGCTTTGGGCGCTGGAGGTGATGCGGCGCGGCGCCAAGGGACGTTACGATCAGAACCCGATTGGCATTGAAATGTTCGGCCTGTACTGGCACTTTGTCGATGTGGTCTGGATTATGCTGTTCACCTTGATTTATCTGGTATGATGAACCACAAGCGCGTCAGATCTTTTCGCCGGGCTAGGAGCGTGAGACATGGTTGAAGCTTCCCAGGAAATGACACAGGACGATCACGGACATCACAGCAACACGGTCACGCTGCTCGGACGCGACATCACCGTGGAAGGCGGCATATATACTGTTGTCTTTGGCGGGTTGGCCATCCTGACCGTAATCGAAGTCCTCAGCGCCGAATTCCTCAAAAGCGCGATCCACGACGCGCCTAGCGCGGCGGCAGCGCTTACCGCGATCAAGGCGATCCTGCTACTTGGGATCGCGATTGTCAAGTCAAGCCTGGTTATCTGGTTCTATATGCACCTGAAAGATGAGAAGCGTATCCTAGCAGTGGTGCTCCTGCTGCCTCTGCTAATCGCCGCGCTATCGGTGATGTTCGTCCTTGCCATCCCGCCGACTGGATATTCAATCTAAGCCGCAGCACCGCTTTCAATGACGCTTCCGGCGCCACTTTCTTTATAAACTCCCCGCTCTTTCGAGGAGAAAGCTCGTTATTCTGTGTGAGCGTGGCAGACCTTTTCGCCGCCGCCGAGCGGCTGTGATATACTTGGGCAAGCGAAGACAAAAGGTGTAACTTCCGATGGTGGTTCAAGAGCGCCTATTTGATGTGGATGATGTCTGGAGATTGGCGCACGATCCCGACAACGAAAATGTCCGCTTCGAACTCATCGACGGAGAATTGTTCACTATGGTACCACCGGGTAGAAGACATGGGATTCTTGCAGCAAAGATTTCGTTTTATTTGACCCTTTTCAATAATGAGCACGAATTAGGTGAAATCACAATAGAATCAGGATATTTTTCGGCGGATGATCGCCACACACTGCTGGGTCCCGATGTAGCTTTTATGCGCTACGACCGGCTGCCACAGCCGCCAACAGAGAAATATGTACCCGTGATGCCAGACCTGGCGGTGGAGATTCGTTCGCCTTTTGACACGCTTGCTAAAATACGCCGAAAAGCGGAAGTTTATCTACGGCGCGGCACGACCATAGTTTGGCTCGTATTGCCTAAACAAGAAATCGTCGAAGTGTGGCGCCAAGATGAAACCGGTCAATTGCGCTCTGAGTTTCTCGGTGTGGGCGACCAACTGAGCGGCCAAGAAATTCTGCCCGGCTTTGAACTGGAAATCAGCCTTCTGTTTCCCAAAAGACAGGACTGAGGTCAGAACCTTAAGACCGCTCTAATCGAATGACGCAAGGAGGGTGGCATGCCTGTTGAAATCACGTTAAGCGATGACACCCGAACCACGATCAAAGTGCGTCGCCACAAATGGCATATCGACGAACCGGTCGAAGATGGCGGCGGCGATACGGCCCCTACGCCCGGTGAAATGATGCTCGGCGCGCTGGGCTCGTGCATGGCAATCACTTGCAAAATGTACGCCGAGCGCAAGGGCTGGGACTTGCAGGCCGTCGACGTAAAAGTTGATTATGAGCGATTCAAAGGCTCGGACTATCCTATGCATGACGGCGAAGACCTCTATGTGCATGAGGTGCGGAAGGCTTTGACATTTCACGGCGATCTGGACGACAAGCAGCGGGAGCGTCTTTACGATATCGCCAGCAGGTGCCCCATCCATCGTCTGCTAGGCAGTCCCACCTATTTCGTCGGTATGGCGCTGGAGGGAGGATAGGCGCGGCCTTGGCCCGGTTGCCCGGCTTCCCCTATTCACAGCCCTGGCACTCTTTCAATAAACTCCCTTGCTCATGCATATAGCGAGTTTATTAAAGTGTGAGCGCGGCGGATCTTTTCATTTCCGCCGAGCGGCTACGGTTTACTGATCGGCGCGATGGTATGCGGCCTGTGAGCGAGGCGCGATGGTTTCCAATCCCAAAATGCTTCTCGAAAGCTACGATCTCTTCCCCAAAAAGAGCCTGGGGCAGAACTTCATGCACGACCCGCAGGCCTTGGACAAGATCGTCGATTCCGCAGCCCTGACAGCCGCCGACACGGTGGTGGAAGTCGGAGCAGGCACCGGCTCTCTCACGGCGAAATTGGCCGAAGGCTGCCGCGAGGTTTTCGCAATCGAAGTAGATCAACGGCTGCAACCTGTACTTGAAGATCGCTTCGACGATGTGTCCAATGTCTATCTTGTTTTCGATGACGTGCTTAAAACCGACATCAACACGCTGATGGGGAATCAGGAATACGTCGTGGTCGCCAACCTGCCTTACTATATCAGCAGCGCCATTCTCTGGCACTTCCTCGAAGCCGATTTGCCGCCGCGGCGCATGGTGTTGACGATGCAATACGAGGTAGCGGAACGAATCGTTGCGGGCCAGGGCGTGATGAACCTGCTTTCGGTTGCGCTCCAGTATTATGGCGCCCCGCAGATCGTCAGCAAGTTGAGCCCGGCCGTCTTTTGGCCGCGACCCAACATCCACAGCGCCATCGTGCGGATCGAAACGCATGAGCGCGCCCCCGTCGCCGTGCCTTCCACTGAAGCCTTTTTTCGCGTGGTCAGGGCCGGATTCAGCATGAAACGCAAACAGCTCAAGAACGCGCTGTCGGGAGGGCTCGGTATCAGCTCCGCACGGACAAGCGAACTGCTATCCGCGGCCGGCATTGACCCTCAGCGCCGCGCCGAGACGCTAACGCTGTCGGAATGGGCCGGCTTGACCCGGAGCATTCATCAGAGCGGCGATGTACTGTTTATGTAAACCGCGGCGCTCATTCGACGAGCGGGCTCCATGTACGCGGGCGGGGCAGACTTTTCGCCGTCGCCGAGCGGCTCTGACGAAGATTTAACGCTGCTGTAGGAATTCGGCAATAATCGGCGTCCATACTGTAAGCAGGACCAACAGGACGGAAGGACAAGAATCATGGGCAATGAAATAGCGACCTTGGGCGGCGGCTGCTTTTGGTGTGTGGAAGCTGTCTACAGCCAGTTGACCGGCGTTGAATCGGCGATATCCGGTTACATGGGCGGCCATGTCGACAACCCGACTTATGAGCAGGTCTGCGCCAAGACCACTGGCCATGCGGAGGTCGTCAATGTCAGTTTTGACAACGAGATCATTAGTTTCCAAGACGTGCTGAACATCTTCTTCACCATCCACGATCCCACCACACTAAACCGACAAGGAAACGACCGCGGGCCGCAGTATCGTTCGGGTATCTGGCACCACACGGAAGAGCAACGTCAAATCGCAGAGGACACGATCAAGCGCCTGGAAGCGGAGGAGCTTTATCCGAAGCAATTTGTGACCGAGGTCACCCCGGCAAGTACATTCTGGGTTGCCGAGAACTACCACCAGAACTACTTCGCCAACAATCCCACACAGGGCTATTGCGCCTACGTCATCGCGCCAAAAGTCGCCAAATTCCGCAAGCAATACTTCGAGCGCCTCAAAGCCTAAAACGCTTCATTCGGAGCCGGGCAAAAGAAGAGGGCGAGCCGTGGGCTCGCCCTTATTGATTGACGTCGAATGAGCTCGGTCTGCCTGTGGCCTAAACAGTTCCGTCGACGCGGACGCCAGGTCCCATCGTTGAAGTTAGCACAACACGACGCACATAGGTCCCTTTTTGCGATTCCGGCTTGGCATTGCGGATCGTATCCACCACGGCTTGCAAGTTCTCTTGCAGTTGTTCGTGCGAGAAGCTGGCTTTGCCAACAGGCACATGCAAATTGCCAGTTTTGTCATTACGGAACTCGACCCGTCCCGCCTTTAGCTCGTTGATCACGCGCGGCAAGTCATCTGACGGTACGACTGTTCCCGCTTTGGGATTGGGCATCAAGCCGCGCGGGCCCAAAATACGTGCGATTTGACCGACCTTGCGCATCATCGGCGGCGTGGCGATGGTGGCGTCAAATTCCAGCCAGCCGTCGTTGCGTATTTTGTTGATCACTTCATCCGTGCCAATGATATCCGCGCCCGCCGCCAGCGTCGACTCGGCCTCGCTTTCATCCACAAAAGCCAGGATTCGCACGGTTTTGCCCGTGCCATGCGGGAGCATGACCGTGGTACGCACTTGTTGATCACTATGCCGCGGATCAATGCCCAGGCGAAAATGGATTTCGATTGTCTCGTCAAACTTGGCAGTGGCGTTGCTCTTGACGATGCGCAGGGCTTCTTCCATCGGATAGTTCCTCTGCCGATCGAATGCCGCCGCCGCTGTTTTGTATCTCTTGCCCATGATCTTCGCTCCTCGTGGTTAGCGGGCGTCTGCCCTCCCACAATTTCAAAAATGAATCGCAAACTCGTTGTCGGACTAATAGGACTGTACTGCCGTGGTCATTCGGCGACCTTGATGCCCATCTGTCGCGCGGTGCCTTCGACCTGGCGCATGGCGCCTTCGATATTAATGGCGTTCATGTCGGTCATCTTGACCTGCGCAATTTCCCGCACCTGGTCGCGGTTCAAGACAGCGACGGTCTCGGTGGCCGGGTTGGAGGCCGCCTTTTCCAGGCCGGCCGCCTTCTTGATCAAGAATGACGTGGGCGGGCTCTTCAGCGCAAACTTGAAGGAACCGTCCGCAAAGACCGTGATCTCGGCAGGAACAATATCGCCCATGCGGTTGGAGGTGCGTCCGTTGTATTCCTTGCAGAACTGCATCAAGTTGATGCCGTGCTGCGCCAGCGCCGGTCCAATCGGCGGCGCGGGGTTGGCTTTGCCCGCGGGAATTTGTAGTTTAACGATTGCCTTGATCTTTTTTGCCATGTCCCTTACCTCATCAATACTGGTTCTGCGGTTGACAGCGCAAGGCCGCCTCCTGGATTGCGGCGGCGGTCTTACATGCGTTCCACTTCCATAAAGCTGAGCACAACAGCGGTTTCGCGACCGAAGAAATCAACCATGACGCGCACTTTCTCGCGACCGGAATCGATCGACGCCACGGTGCCGGGAAAATCGTTGAATGGCCCCCCGACGATGCGCACGCGCTCGCCGATCTTGTAATCGACCTTGACCACCATGTCTTCGGAATCCATCCGATCCATGATGCGCTTGACCTCTTCGTCGCGCAGCGGCGTGGGCTGATTCTCGCCCCCGACAAAGCCAACCACGCCGGGCGTATTACGCACGGTGTACCAGGCGTCCTTGTCTAGCTCAGCTTCTTCCTTGTTCCAACGCATCTGCACCATGACATAACCGGGGAAGACGCGTTTCTCCACGGTGCGGCGTTTGCCGTCCTTGACCTCGATTTCATCTTCAGTGGGGATCAGCACATCATAGATCTGATCTTGCATGCCCATGCTGTCAATGCGCTGACGCAAGGCGTGTTCGACTTTCTTTTCGTAGCCAGAATAGCAGTGGATGAAGAACCAGCTGCGCTTGGAATCTTCTTCGTCGCCCCCATCGTCGAGAACGATGTTCAGTCCTTCGACATCTTCTTCCGGCCCAGTCGCATCATCCATATAGACCGGATCCGGATCGTAGTCGGTCGCTTGCCGCATGTCTTTCGATTGTTCGCTCATAATTCTCTTCTTTAACAAGCCCCCTCGCCCGTTGCAACTATGGGCTGGACTCCCTGCCTGCGATTGGCGAAGGATTGCTCCCCCGCCCTACGGTTTGGTATTGACCACCTGACACAAGCCGCAGTTAATTGCCTAAATCGAGCCGCGGCGGATCATAAACAAGGCGAAACCCACCATGGCTACGATCACCGCCAGCAACATCCAGGCATAGCCAGGGTTGAGCCCGATGCGCATGAATTCGGACCAGATCACGGCCAGGATACCCAAAAATATGGCGGAGGCAATCGTGACGTTGATGCAAAGTATGGTCAGGCGCCGCGTATCTTCGCGGTTGGGCCAGGCAACCTTATTCAACTCCGATCGAACATTCACAAAATAGTCTACCATCTGGAAGACCGGGCGGGTCATGGTATTGCCCTGCGGCTCTGGCTTGCCCTTCTTGATCTTGCGCGTCCGGCGACCCGGGGTCGCGGTACCCTTGCGTTCGGTGATCGCGCCCTCGCTCTTGTCCGCTGCCATGGTTCCGGCCTCCTCGCAAACTCTTTTTGGCGATTGCCGATGAATAAACACCGTCTCGGTGGACGGTGTTTAAGGATCTCGTCAGGGGCAGAAAGACTCGAACTCTCGACCTACGGTTTTGGAGACCGTCGCTCTACCAACTGAGCTATACCCCTATGATTCGCTTTCTAGTCCAGCCAACTATACATTAATACGCAGCCAAAAGCTACTTGGTTTCCCGATAGACCACGTGCCGGCGCAAATAGGGATCGTATTTGCGCAATTCAAGCCGCCCCTGCGTATTGCGACGGCTCTTCTCGGTGATATAGATATGACCGCTCTCGGTGCTGCGCATCTTCACGACAATGCGCTGTCCCTTCTTTGCCATGTCTTATCCCCCATCCTCAGCCTCTTATCAAGCAGTTGAGGCGATTTTCGGGCGACCAGATTGGTCGCCCCTACAATTTTCGCCACTAATTGCCGTTGCCCCGTCTTGCTCGCAAGAGCCTCCGATGAGATTTGAACTCATGACCTCGCCCTTACCAAGGGAGCGCTCTACCCCTGAGCTACGGAGGCGTGCAACCGCGACCATGTTTGCTACGTCGGTACTGGCGAAGCGGTTTGCAACGATAGTGGGCCGGACTGGATTCGAACCAGTGTAGGCTCTCGCCAGCGAATTTACAGTCCGCCCCCTTTAGCCACTCGGGCACCGACCCCTATAAGATTTGGTTATTAAACCAAAGCCACCACTGGGACTCGAACCCAGAACAACCTGTTTACAAAACAGGTGCTCTGCCAATTGAGCTATGGTGGCATAGCCGATGCAGTATAGCATAGCGGCAGAGCATGCTCAAGGACATATCCCAGGAGCGGTAGCGCCAAGTATTCTACGACGGCGCATTGGCCGTGTCAAGTGCGCGCGGCCGGGCAGCGCGTTCTATTCGGCTTGATCCGACATCAGAAAATCGTCCGCCAGGTAAGCTGGGTTCGGATAGTTGTAGAAGCCGCGACCGGTTTTCAGGCCCAGTTCGCCACGTTCAAGCTTTTCCGTCAAAATCGGCCGGGGCAGATCGTCCGGATCGCCGCTTTCTTCAGCGTAGCGCATTTCGATATCGTAGATGACGTCCAAGCCGATGCGATCCATCTGCGCGAAGGGCGGCGGCTGCTTGCTTCCGAATTTAATCATCCAGGCGCGGTCGATATCTTCCACCGTGGCGACACCGCTATCGGCCACTTTCATGACCTCTTTTTTGATCGCCCGCCAGACACGATTGAGAATGAAACCGGTGCTTTCTCCCCTCACCCGTAGTGGCAAGAGGCCGATTGCGCGAGCAAATGCGGACAGGGCGTCCAGCACATCGTCGCGCGTAGAACTGCCACCGCCGATTTCCACCATTGGGTTATCCCAAACCGGCAGATAAAAATGCAAATTCGCCACCTGTTGCGGGCGCTCGGTAGCGTCTTCCAGGGCGCTGACGCGGATCGACGAACTATTGCTGGCGATGATGGCTCCTTCGTGCGCCAGACCGTCAATTTGCCTGAACACTCTCCGTTTGAGTTCGAGCCGTTCCGGCACCACTTCAATCACCAGATCGGCAGCGCGGATTGCGAAGGAAAGCTCGGTCTCATAGCGCAAGTTTCCCAGGATCGCGCTGCTCGCATTCTCCGCTTCAAGGCCCGCGGCGACCCAATCAGCGACGATTCGCTCTTGAGCCAGCCCCGCATCGGTCAAAGCGGCAGAGTCCGCATCGAACAAGACGACCGAAAAGCCGTGCCGGGCGATCTGCAAGGAGATTTGTCGACCCATCGTGCCCGCGCCGATCACCGTCACGCTCTTAATCTTGATCATCAGCAGTTCCTCTCGGCGCGAAGGTCTGCGGCGGCAGTTCAGCCAGCAACTGGTTAAGCGCGGCGTAACGCCGGTCGCGCTCCAGCAGCATCTTGTCGCGTTCTTCTTCACTGTACTCGTAGAAGCCAGCAAAGCTCTTGACACCGTGACGCCCGGCGTCGACGACCGTTCGCAACAGCTCGGGCGGCTGCCACTGCTCGCCCAAGCCCCGCTCCAGCACCCCAAAGATGTTCGAATAAACATCCAATCCTGCCATGTCGGCGATCTGGAAGGGACCGTAAAATGGCAAGCGAAAACCAAAACTGCCGCGGACCAATTCATCCAATTCCGCCGGCGTCGCCAAGCCTTCAGCTACGCAAGCGATCGCCTCGCGGAAGAGCGCAAACTGAATGCGATTAGCCACAAATCCGGGAGCGCTGCCGACCGCCGCCGGGCGCTTGCCGATCGCGAGCAGAAACTCGCGCAGCCGTTTGACAACCCCCACATCGGTTCGCGATGATGGGATGATTTCCACCGCCGGGGTCCACTCAGGCGGATTAAACCAATGCATGCCCAGGAAGCGCTCATCGCGGTTGACGAAGGCTGCAAGCTCATCCATGGGCAATGACGACGTATTTGTCGCGATGATGGCCTCGAGGGGCGCGCCCCTGTCGCAGGCGGATAGCACCTCGCGCTTGATGTCGATGTTTTCCGGCACCGCTTCCAGAACCAGGTCGGCATCGGCCACCGCAGTTGCCAGGTCCTTTGCCGTTTTCACGGCGGCTGTTCTGTCCAGGGCGGATGGCTCAAGCAAACCCGCGTCCACATGCGCCCGCACACGGTGAGCGAGTCGCTTTAAGGCCAACTCGGATAACTCTGGACTTGCGTCAATGAGTACGACATCCTTGCCCGCTAGGGCGAAGCATTCGGCGATTCCCAGGCCCATCGTCCCCGCGCCGATGATGGCCGCTCGCTGTGGCATCACATTATTCTGCATATGAGCTCCTGAATATCAGTTGGTCAGCCGAATTGCCAGCTTCTGCCGATCAGGTTTTCAACTGGCTTCGAAAGGCTTCATACTTGGAATATGAACAGGCGACCCAATGGGTCGCCTGCCAAGAAATCCACAAATCGGATAATTCAGGCTATACGAAACAGAGAATGCGGAAGACCCCGATCGGAGTCCTCCGCCTCTTGATGCGTCAAGCGTTTAATCTACACTCAAATGCCGCAGCGATGACCTTAGCGGCGCCTGCCGGGGCGGCGTCCGCGCCGACCATCCACCATGAGCGTTTCCATTGCGCTGTACTGCGACTCATAGGAATAGGCTTGCATCTGCGAGGCATGCACGCCTGCCGCGACGATCGTCCCGCAACCCAGACTCGGGTTATTGAGACATGTCAGCACATCCTGACCCGGCGCTGTCGTCGTCAGAACAACTTGGGTTCGCTCGGCATAACCAAAGTATTGTTCGATCTCGTGCAGCGCCTCTTGCCCGTCATAGAACATCATGCCGCCGTCGCCCTCGACAAACATGCGCAGGCGCGAGGCCGCGAAGCGCTCGCGATAAGCCGTTTGCATCTGGCGTTCGGAGGTCACGATCATGCTCCATTGGGGCTGGTTGCGCAATTGTTCGAGCTCCGCTTGAGTCGCGCGCAAGGACCTATCAGTCGCCACAAGCTGCTCATTGCGCTGTGCGAGGGCCTGCAGCGTATGACCCCAACGCTGCTTCAACTGATCCTTGGCGTGATCCAGCACGACGATCTTGCTGTTGGCGGCCTTGAGCTCCTCGTTACGATGCTGCAAGGAGCGCGCAATGTTCGCAGCTTTCATTTGCGTCTCGGTAAGTTCGCTGCGCGAGGCGGCGAGCTCGCTCTGTGTCGACGCTAGCGCTTGCTGCGTTCTGCCGAGCTCATATTGGCTGGCGGCCAATTCGTCATGGACGGCTGAAAGCTCCGCCATAAGGTTTTTGACGCCACCGACCGCCATCACGGCTACGATGGCGAAGGCGATCAGCAGGCCAAGCAACCGTGACCAGAAAACTGACCTTGTCTTCGGGAAATCTTTGCCCTTCATACATGACCTCCTAATAAACATTGATTTGTACGGGAGAATTTCCTAGATTCTACCAGATAATCTGGCTAATACAAAATTATTGTACCTCATTCGGTCGAATAATGCCTTCAGTTGCTCCTTTTCGGATCGCCAACTTGACCTCGCCGATTGCCTTGGTGACCTCAATATCGCGCGGGCAGGCTGGCGTGCAGTTAAAGATGGTGCGGCAGCGCCAAACGCCGTTGGGCTCGCTGAGGACGTCGAGGCGCTCTTTCCCCGCTTGATCGCGGGTGTCAAATATGAAGCGGTGCGCCCCTACGATCGCAGCGGGACCGACGTAATGGTCGTTGGCCCAAAAGCTGGGGCAGGAAGTCGTGCAGCAAGCACAGAGGATGCACTTGGTGGAATCATCGAAGAGCTCGCGATCCTCCTGTGTCTGCAGCCGTTCGCGTCCGTCCTCCGGCACCGGATTGTCATTGACGAAGAAGGGCATGACTTGCTTGTAATGGTCGAAGAAGGGTTCCATATCGACGATCAGATCTTTGATCACGGGCAATCCCAAAATCGGCTCGACTTGCACGCGTTCCCCGACGTCTTGAATGAGCATCTTGCAAGCCAGGCGATTGACACCGTTGATGCGCATGGCATCGGAGCCGCAGACGCCGTGCGCGCAGGAGCGACGCAACGACAGCGAACCGTCCTGTTCCCATTTGATGCGATGCAGCATTTCTAGGACGCGATCGGTCGGATCAACGTCCGACAGGACAAATTCTTGCCAGTAAGGCTTTTCCTTGCCAGGAACTTCCGGGTTCCGTCGTCTGATTCTGAAGGTTACGTCCATTGTTTATTTATCCCTATGAGCTTGTTGATATTCGCAGCAGGTCGCCTAATAAACACGCGCCTTGGGACGGAATTTCTGTTTGTCTTCGGGTAGGCCTTGCGCGATCTCTTCTTCCCAGAGAGAGAGATCGACCGGCTTGTCGAAGCTCACCGTATAGGTCGGATCCGCGAGCACCCCATCGTGGGAGATCAGCGAATGCGCCAGCCAGTTTTCGTCGTCGCGTTCCTTGAAGTCCTCGCGGCTGTGCGCGCCGCGGCTTTCCTCCCGCTCGATGGCTGTACGCGCGGTCACATCGGCCAGATCGAGCAATGCACCCAATTCCCAGGCTTCCATCAGATCAGTGTTGAAGACATGCGCTTTGTCGTCAATCTGAATGTCGGTATAGAAGCGCTCCCGCAGTTCGGCCAGGTCATCAATACCGCGCTGCATGGTTTCCTGGGTGCGAAAGACGCCAATGTTCTCCATCATGGTTTCTTGCATTTTGGCGCGCAATTCCCCCGATCGCGACTTGCCGGTTGCGTTGCGAATGCGGTCGAATTCCGCGCGGATCTCCCCTTCGGGATTGGCTGGCAGCGCCTTCCAATCGGCCTGTTTGACAAACTCCGCCATGCTCATGCCGCCGCGTCGCCCGAATACAACCAGATCAACCAGGGAATTGGTGCCCAGCCGGTTGGCGCCGTGCACACTCACGCAGGCGGTCTCGCCGGCGGCGTACAAGCCCGGCATCACCGTACCGGCCGCGTCAATGACGACCTCGGCATCGACATTGGTGGGAATGCCTCCCATGGCATAGTGCGCGGTCGGCTGTACTGGCATCGGTTCCTTGACCGGATCGACGCCCAGATAGGTCCGGCAAAAGTCGAGGATGTCGGGCAGCTTGCGCTCCACAGTGGCGTCGTCGATGAAGTCATTGCGGTCCCGCCCTTCTTCCGCAAAATAACGGTTGACCGTGCCCGGGCGGATATCCAGGTGCACATAGCCGCGATTCTTGATGCTGCGGCCTTCGCGCGTCTCCAGGTAAATCGCGCGACTGACGACATCGCGGCTGGCCAGGTCTTTAGCGCTGGGCGCGTAACGCTCCATGAAGCGCTCGCCGACGCTGTTGATCAGAACGCCGCCTTCCCCGCGGACGCCTTCCGTGATCAAAATGCCCATGCGATAAATGCCGGTGGGATGAAATTGGAAGAATTCCATGTCCTCCAGCGGCACCCCGCGGCGCAGAGCGATGGCAGCGCCGTCGCCGGTTAGCGCGTGCGCATTGCTGGTAACCGACCAGCAGCGCCCCCAGCCGCCGGAAGCGAAAAAGCTGGCCTTGCCATGGAAGATGTGAAACTCGCCCGTGCCCAACTCGATGGCGATGACGCCGGCGACCGCGCCATCAACTACGATCATGTCGACAACCTGAAACTCATCGAAAAAGTGGACCTCGTTCTTGATGCACTGCTGATAAAGCGTCTGCAGGATCATGTGACCGGTGCGGTCGGCCGCGTGGCAAGCGCGGCGCACCAGTTCTTCGCCAAAGTTGCGCGTATGCCCGCCGAAGCGGCGCTGGCTGATGCGTTTTTCGGAGGTGCGGTCAAAGGGCAGACCCATGTGCTCCAGTTCGATCACAGCATCGACGGCGTTTTCCGCCAGGATCTTGGCTGCCGCCTGATCGGTCAAGTAATCGCCGCCTTTGACGGTGTCGTAAGTGTGATAAATGGGCTGGTCCTCGTCGAGGTTGCCCAGCGCCGCGCCGATGCCGCCTTGGGCCGCGCCAGTATGGCTGCGGGTGGGATAAAGCTTGCTGACCACGGCGACATCCGCGCCGGCTTTGCTGGCATAGAGCGCCGCCATCAAACCGGCGCCGCCGGCGCCTACAATAATCGCTTCGTGTTTATGAACTTTCATCCATTGCTCCCGCGCGGGACGCTCCGCGCCGCGCTCGCAGCTGGCAGAGTCGCTTTCCCGTCAAGTTCAGTCATTAGTCTTCGGCCCCGCCTTCGACGGCGCCGGTCAGATAGGCTTCCAGTTCCGCGGGCACTTCCTCGCCGCGCAATTCGTAGATTTCGGCTGTCGCCGCCAGCGCTTCGCCTATAATGTCTTTTTCGATGGGCACAAAGAGCGCCGCCGCGCCAACCGCCAACAAGACCGCCGCAATCACCGTGCAAAGCGCCGTAGATATTCGTCGAGCAAAGGGGTGGAAGCTGGTGTAGTCGGTCAAAACATAGCGCAAACCATTGAAGCCATGCAAGGTCACCAAAACCAGCAAGAACAAATCATAGACGCGCCAGACGAAGACGCCCCAGGCGGTGTAGGTCCAACGATGGTAGACGAATTCTACCGCGGTGGGCACCGGGCCGATGCTGCCGTTTTCTTGCAGCGTACCCGCCACTTGTTGCGCCGCCGTGATATCAAAGACGCCTTGCACGACGTGCATCAAAGCCAGATGCCCAAAGACGAGGGGCAGGATCAAAATGCCGCTGAGGCGCATGAAGGCCCACCAGAACCGCTCGACCGGGCTCGCTTCCGGATATTTGCCGGGCACGGTCGAGCCGCCATCGCGGATCATACCGTAAAGCGCCGCCAGCACGATTGCGGCCGCCAAAGCGCCGACGAATCCGGCGATAAAGGGCAATTGTTCGATGATGGAGAATACGACAACGTCCAGCAGCTTGTCGCCAGCGATGGCGTGCTCCGTGAAGTAGAAGTCCACTACGTGCCCGGCCATGCCCAGGAATACCGGCGCCAGCACCAGCAAAGTCACGATCAAGACCGCCACCGCCGCGTTCGATTGATAGCGCCAAAGCTCGGGCCGGTAATCGAAGATGATGATGCGCACCCCGTTAAAGGCATGATAAACCACGGCAAAAACCAGGCCAAACTCACCAATTGTAAAAATCGGCGACTGATAGGCGGCGATCGCTTTGACATATAAGGCGGGATAAAAGACCGCCCAGGAGGTATCAATCACGTGCAGCGCCAGGAAAAGCACAACACCGACGCCGGTCAGGCGATGCAAGACCCAACTCCACTGCCCGATCGCGCCGCGGTAGCGGAGGGTCTCTCTGACAGTCAAAACAAGCGAAGTCAAGTGACGCCCTTTCTCTCTTCCGCAAATCGTTTACGGGCAGATGATTGTCTCGGCAAAACACGCAACGGGGCGTATTATAGCATGGGGGATTATGGTCGCAAAGGCAGGCGTGTTTCGGAGAGCCTGACTTTGTGTTGATAGCGTAATGAACCTTGCGTAATCTGACAAGCCAGTTGCGTCGGCAGTGACCGCTGCAAGCTTGCTTTGGGAGACCGTTTCATGGATGATTTATTTGCGCTCTTGGCGAATCTAGACGGATTGAGCTTATTCATTGGTTTGGCGGCGGGTCTCGCATTCGGCGTCGGCTTCGTGTTCCTGACGCGTTTGAACCTGAGCAAGACCTTCAAGCAGGCTTTGGACGAGCAGCAATCGTCGTTCAAGGGCGTGTCGGACGAGATGAAAAGCAGCTTCGGCAATCTATCCTCCGAAGCCTTGCAGCAGAGCCAGCAGAGTTTCCTCAACCTCGCCAATGATAAATTCGCCAATCAGACGGAGCGCCACAGTACAGAGTTGGACAGCAAGAAGGAGTTGATAGATACGCAATTGCAGCAGATTTCAGAGTCAATGTCAAACACCTTGAAGACTGTGCCAACTGAACTCGATAAGAACCAGAAGAACGTGAGTGAAACTATTGAGAAATCCGCGAAGAGTCTGGAAAAATCAAACATGGTTCATTTGACTCAGTTGCAGGAGCGTTCTGATACGCAGACCAAAGAGCACATTGCCAAACTTGACGAAAAGGAACTGTTGATCAATCGCCGGCTCTCGGAAATGGACGAAAAGCTGGGCAAGGTGCAAATGCTAATAAATGAGTTTGAAAAGGCACGCGAAAGCAAACTTGGCGCTTTAGATGATCAACTTAAGAACCTTACACACACTACGTCATCCTTGCAGAAGGCGCTGGCGGACAATCAGGCGCGCGGACAATGGGGCGAGCGCATCGCCGAGGACATTCTTCAGTTAATGGGCATGGTCGAGGGCGTAAATTACATCAAGCAGTCCGCAATCGAAGCAGGCACACGCCCGGACTTTACCTTCCCGCTACCAAATCAATTGTCACTTCACATGGACTGCAAGTTTCCTATCGATAATTATATGAAGTATATCGAAGCCGAAAACGACAAAGAAAGGACCGAATATAGCGATAATTTCTTGCGAAACATCGAAAAGCATGTCACTGATATCACAAAGCGCGACTATATCAATCCACAGACTGTGGATTGTGTGCTTATTTTTATTCCCAACGAGCAGATCTATCGGTTCATTAATGAACGAGGCGCATCAGTAATTGATACAGCACTGAGACATAAAGTTATCTTGTGCTCGCCGATTACACTTTATGTTGTGTTAGCTGTCATTCGACAAGCCGCAATGAACTTCACTATCGAGCAGCGTTCGCGAGAAATCGTCGCTGTCGTAAACGAAGTTCGAAATCAGTGGGGCGAATATACCAAAGAGATGACGACACTAGGCAATCACATCAGTAGAGCGAACAACAAATTCGAGGAGCTTCTAGGTGTAAGAACTCGCGAATTAGATCGTCGATTCAACAATATAGACGGCCTTCTAGAAAATACCGATTTACAGCTTGAGTCAACAACAAGTCAAGCGCAATTGCCCGAAGAGACTGCTTAACCCACCGTCTTGACCGCCCGCTCGCTCATCAAGTCGAGCAAGATAGCCGCGATCAGTTCCGGATTGTGGCGGATGGTATCCTGCTTCTGCCAGAGCGCGCGCTTGCCGGAGCGCGTATCGGCGACATCGGCCATTACCGGCGTCACATTCATCGTCAAGATATTGTGCACCTCGTGCGGTGTCGGCAGCAGCACATCGACCCGTTCCCGCGCGTATAATTCCATCAGTTCCGGGCTTGGTTCGGACGAGTTGAGCACCACATAATCAAGAACGCCGATGCCGAGATAAGAAATGACCTGCTGGACATGATCGGAGAGCGTATAGCCATCGGTTTGACCGGGCTGGGTCGTGGTATTGCAGACATAAACCTTTAGCGCCGAAGAATCACGAATTGCCTGCGCGATCTCTTTGAAGGCGAGGCAAGCGATCACAGTTGTGAACAAGCTGCCTGGTCCGATGGTGATCAAGTCGGCCATTCGCAGCGCGTCAATACAGGGCGGATAGACTGTCGCTTCAGGGTTTTGGACGAAGATACGCTTGATGGCCGCCTTGTCCAGTTGGCGAACGTTAAACTCTTCTTCGACAATGGTCCCGTCCATCAACTCGGCGCAGATATGGGTATTCTCTTCAGTGACCGGGAAGATGTCGGCCTGGACATCAAGAAAATCACTGATCTGTTGTATCGCCTTGACAAAACTGTCCGACATTTGTGTCAGCGCCGCAATGAAAAGATTGCCGAATGCCATGCCATCAAGCTGGGGGTCGCCGGGCGCCACAATCCGATGCTGCATGACCCGCGACAGTAGCGAGCCATCATCGGCGCTGAGCGTGGCGAGGGCATTGCGAATATCCCCGGGCGCCGGGATTTGCGCGAATTCACGGACGATGCCGGTGCTCCGTCCAGTGTCGGTTACAGCAATGATGCCGGTCAATTGGTCGGTGTGGCTCTTCAAGCCTTGCATCACTTGGACCGCGCCGAGACCGCCGCCGATGGATACGACATTCATCCCGTTTACAACCATTGACGCCTCGAGTCTACCGCGATTAACTTGCCCTAGTATAACTCAAAATGCATAAGCGGATACGCATTGCCACTGACAAGTTGGCGTGGAAAAAACCCGACTTTGTGCCATGATACACGGGTGCCGAAGCTGATGTCTTGGGACCATGTGATGACCCGCCCCCGCCCCGAAGTCGCGCTATTCCTTACCATCCTCGCGGGTTATCTGATAGCCGGCGCGCTCTTCGCTGTCTATACACCGCCCTGGCAAGCGCCTGACGAGCCGGCGCATTACAACTATGTACGACAAGTGGCGGAAAATAGCTGCTGCCCGCGCGTCGAGATCGGCGATTGGCAGAGCGACTACCTCCAAGATTTGACGTCAACCAGATTCGCGCCGGAAGCGCTCGAGCGTCTCTACACGATCCAATACGAAGATCATCACCCCCCGCTCTATTACTTGCTGGCATCGTTGGTCTACAAGCTCGGCAATGGTAGCCTGGTCGCGCTTCGCCTGTTTTCGGTTTTGCTGGGAGCCATAACGGTGGGCCTCACCTACGCAATAGGCAAGCGCATACTGCCCGGGCAAGCACAGATCGCCCTGGGCGCGATGGCGCTTGTGGCCTTCCTCCCGCAGCACGTGGCGATGATGAGCGCAGTCAACAACGACGCGTTGGCGGAAGCCCTGGTTGCTTTTGGATTGCTGTGGATGATCCGTTATCTAAAGGGGAATGGGGTCCCGATCTGGCAAATGGGACTGATTGCCGGCCTGGTGATCCTGTGCAAGATCACGATCTATTTTTTGCTTCTACTTTTCCCGCTAGCGATATGGCTCGCTTGGACCAAGCAGGAAAAACCGATCTCCATATTGGCGGGACGTATTGCAGCCTTTGTATTAGTCGCGTTGGTCATTGGAGGCGGATGGTGGCTGCGCAACATCAGCGCCTACGGTTTCCCTGATTTTCTGGGTCTGGGGGCGCATGACGCCGTCGTGGCTGACCAACCGAGAACGATAGATTATGTCGACAAGCATGGATGGATCAACTACGCGCGGCAACTCATCGCTGTGAGCTTCAAGAGTTTCTGGGGACAATTCGGCTGGATGGCGCTGCCGCTGGACAGCGTACTCGGAGGTTGGATCTATCGCGGATTCGCGCTCTTGACGCTAGCCGGATTGTCGGGAAGTTTGCTAGCTGCGCGTACATCGCCCGCTTCCGAAAACAGTGACATGATCGCGCGCCGACATATCAGAATCATCTTCACTGCGGCGATCCTCATTGTGTTGCTGGCGTTTTTCTACTACAACCTCGAATTCTTGCAGTGGCAGGGGCGCTATCTTTTTCCAGCGCTGATACCAATCGCGCTGAGCCTGGTGGCCGGGATTGATGCCTGGCGCGCGCGAATATTCGCCCGATGGGACTCGTCGCGCTGGTTGACCTCAGCCGCGCTGATGTGCCTGTTCCCCCTGGATATCTACCTGCTGTTCCGCGTCATCGCGCCGGGCTTGTCCCCCTGAGCTACTTGCTGACGCGCGTGACATATGCCTCGTCTTCAATATTGACCTTGACCACATCGCCCACGTTGATGAACATAGGCGCATTGACCTCGAAGCCGCTTTCCAGTTTGATCTTCTTGGTTGGACTGTTGGCCGTATCGCCCGCCACAGCCGCTTCGACCTCGACCACCTGGTATTCCATCGTCTTGGGCAATTCGTAATCAATGATCTCGCCCTCAAAACTCAAGAGCTTAATGGCCATGCTGTCCTTGATGTATTTGAGATCATCGCCAAAAATCGCGCGGTTCAGTTGTGGCTGCTCGTAGGTCTCGGTGTTCATGAAGGTGACAAAATCGTCATCGGCGTAGAGGTATTCCACATTGCTGGCTTCGACACGGATATCTTCCACGCGCTCGCCGGAGTTAAAGGTCATTTCCGTAGTCGAGCCAGAGCGCAAGTCTCGCACGGTGACACGGATGGTCGCCTTGCCGCGACCCGGTTTGTGATGGCGATATTCCATCACGCGGTAGAGGTTGCCATTTTGGGTAAAGGTGGCGCCTTTTCGCAGTTGATTGACATCAATCATCGAAGGGTTTCCGCCAGTTAAAGACTGTCTAAATCGATCAACTCGAGTATATCAGAAGGCCAGCGCTATCCCTAGCCTATGATTCCAGCAATGCGATCGCTTCGACCTCGATCAAAGCGCCGATGGGCAAAGCGCCAGCCTGCACCGTCGTTCGCGCCGGCGGATCCCCCACGAAGTACTGGCCGTAGACGGCGTTGAAGGCGCCGAAGTCGTTGATATCGGCCAGGAACACGGTGGTCTTGACCACGCCCGACATGCTGCTGCCGCTGGCTTCCAGTACGCCTTTGATGTTATTCATGACCTGGCGCGTCTGCGCTTCGATACCCCCCTCAGCCAGGTTCGACGTGCCGGGGATCAGGGGGACTTGCCCGGCGGTGAAGACGAATCCATTGGCGATGATGCCTTGCGAATAGGCGCCAACCGCGGCGGGCGCGTTTTCGGTTGATACGACTTGCTTTGGCATGTGATAGTCCTTCTGAATATCCTGCTCTTGACGTAAAACGCAGTTTGACTGTCAGCTTCTTGAAACTGGTGGATGTTTGCCCATTGCAACCCATTCGCCGCGCGATTCTAGCATTGCCGTGCCGTTCATTCTCAGACGGTTAATCGTCGCGCGTCCGGTCGCGGTTAAGCCAACTATGCAAAGACCATCGTCGCGCCAGCAAAAGTGGGTCGCCCAGCGCTGCGTCCGCGGATGAAAGAGACGCGCATGCGTACCAGTAGCCGGATCAATCCTAAACTGAAAGTCGCGCTTGTTGCTATTGCAACTCACGCAGGAAAGACACAGATTGTCCATCGCTGTCGCGCCGCCGGCCGCCAATGGAATAATGTGGTCGATCTGCATAGTCACGACGAGCTTCTGCTGCGTCTGGCAGTATTCGCACTGTCTCCTGGCGCGTTCGTAGACCTGCTGACGGATGCCAGCGGTTACGCGCGACATCCGCTATATCGCGGAGTCAAAATACTGGTCGATATCATGCCCCCGCCGCTGCAACAGGACAAGCGCCTTCGATCGCAGCACCATCTGCTGATCCACCAATGCTACCAACCGAGCCAATTCGCCCTCATCCCGGCTGTGAATCCGTCCCTGATTGCCAAGATCTAGCAATTCGCGCAGGCGAGCGTCTTGTTTCGGCGTGATCCGCCGATGCACGAGGGCCCAGAGCTGCTCGTCTGCCAGAGCCTGCAGCGCTTCCGGCTCCGACTCCATTGCTGGCAACTCACAGAAATAAAGCGACAGCGCGTCCAGCATTACAGATTCCGCCGAACGTTCGCAATCGCGGGCGATCGCTTCCGCACGCTCAAAAATCGAGGCTGGCACTTGCAGTTCCCTAGTCGGCTCTTCCATGAGCTTGTCTCCTGCGCTTAATCTCCTCCATTGTAACGCAATATGTTCCTCATCAATGTCGGCTACTTTCGCCGCTGGCCGTGACAGCGCTTGAACTTCAGGCCGCTGCCACAGGGACAGGGATCGTTGCGCCCGGCCTTGGCGAAGGCCGCCCCCATCTCGGCATCGTGACGCGCCATCATCATCATGACATTGGATGGCGGACGCCGCTGCGACAACTCGCGGGCCATGAAGTTCATCGTGGGACCTACGTGATTAAAGAAGGCGCGATAACCGGCGCAGAGGTAATTCAAGCCCGGTTCGCCGTCGGGTGCATTGATGAAACGGTTCTTGGGGCAGCCGCCGTTGCAGACGAACTTGACCTCGCAATCGAGGCAGTACTGCGGCAAAGTATCGCGCTTGGCCAAGCCGAATGCGCGCTGCTCTTCCATAACGACGATTTCATTGAGCGGTATATCCATGATATTGCCCAGCTTGTAGTCCGGCTCGACATAGTGATCGCAGGAATAAACATCGCCGTTATGTTCCATCGCCAATGCCAGCCCACAGGTCTCGTCGAAGATGCAGAGGCCGGGCGGCGCGCCCGTCCAAGCCGCCAGCGCAATGTCGAAGATCTGCACGAAGACGCGCCCGACATCCCGCCGCACCCATTCTTCATACATATCGATCAAGAACTGACCGTAACCGGCGGCGCTGATCGAGCGGTCCGTGACTTGGTCACCTTCTTGATAGCCGGTCTCGTTGTCGCGCTCGACGATGGGGATGAATTGCATGAATCTTGTGCCGACTTCGTCGCGCAAGAATCTGTAGACACGCTCTCCTTGCCCTTCGTTGGCGGCGTGCACGGTGGTCAAAATATTGTATTCGGCGCCGTGCTTTTGCAGCAATTCGATGCCCGCCATGACACGATGGAAGGTCGGCTTGCCGCCTTTGTCAACCCGGTAGAAATCGTGCACGTCGGCCGGTCCGTCGAGGCTGACGCCGAGCAGGAAGTCGTTTTCGGCGAAGAATTGGCACCATTCGTCGTCGAGGGTGACGGCATTGGTCTGCAGGGCGTTAGTGATACGCATGCCCGGTCGCTTGTGCTTCTGCTGATAGCGAGCAGCCTGACGAAAGAACTCGACGCCCATCAGGGTCGGTTCGCCGCCCTGCCAGGCGAAGTTGATGTCATCCACCTGCTGGGCGTCGATGTACTGGCGGATGTATTCCTCGAGCAGGTTGTCCGACATGCGGAATTCGCTGTTGGGATAGAGCCGTTCTTTGGAGAGGAAGTAGCAGTACTTGCAATCGAGGTTGCAGATGGCGCCTCGCGGCTTGGTCATCAGGTGGAAGGCTGTTGGTTGGTAGGTAGTGGTTTGCATGGTGGGGAGTATAGCATAGTTCAATAATTCACCACAGCCGCTCGGCGGCAGCGAATTTGGGCTACCGCGCTCACACAAAATAATAAACCTGCTTGGCTACCGCAAATCGCGGTTTACTAAAAAAGAGGGGCAGAAGTAGTTCCAAGTTAGTCATGCAAAAAAGCGCGCCTACATTTTGCTAGATTTATGCGACATTCGACAGTTATTGGTTTTGGTGCGATTGCTCTGCCCACAGAGGCGCACAAAAGTAACAGCTTATATGCTAAACTTGCCAGAAACTAAATGAGTTTAGTGGACAGGCGTGCATCGCAGTGACTTTACTTGAGGAACTATGTAACCTTGCCGGAATCGTCGAGCGTAACTCTGTTCGCTCGCACGAGCTAAATGAATCTGAAACCAGACGGATGTTAATTATTCGGTTTATATCTGCTCTTGGATTCGAAACAGGAAATCCACGTGAGGTTAAAGAAGAGTCTCAAGTGGATGATGGCTACGTTGATTACGCGATAAAACGCAATGGGCAGCCCATTATTCTGATAGAAGCCAAACACGCGACGGAAGATTTATCGAAATGGTTGCCGCAACTCCAAGATTATTTCAGCGGGTCAGACGCAAAGATCGCAATTCTAACAAACGGACGTGAATATCGATTCTACACAGATCTTCATACTGCTAAGATAATGGACAAGGTTCCGTTTCTCGAATTCGACTTGCGTATAGATTTCCAAAATTGTGGCGAAGATGAACGAAAGCTGGCAGACGACCTGGAATGGTTTACGAATGCAAAGTTCAGTTCTGACCGTATTCTCGCAGTCGCGAGACGACGCGCTCTTATACCCATCTTGAAACGAGAATTAAGCCAACCCTCAAGAGAACTTGCCTCGTTCTTTGCAAAACAAGTTACAGCCATGGAATTGCCAGAGGCGGACGCTATATACAGATACACGGTAGCCTTGCGGGAGGCGGCGAGTGAGTTAATGAAAAACCATATTTCGAAATATGGGATGGTTGTGGCTGACGTAACAGAGATCGAGTTATTCGCTGAGTATCGTGGGCAACGATTTACAGCAACGTTACTGGTGACCGAGCCAATGGAAAAAAATGGAAGAAATGTAGTGTTTGAAGATGACAGAATGAACTATCAAGAAGCGACCGACCAAGCAATACGTTCGGTAAATCCTGAGGAATCTTTCGTCTCCGGATGGGACTTCTGGCAATTCACAGACCCAGATACCATTGAGGTATTGTCACTTAGACGCTTGTTTTTTGACGCGGAATTGCGCGAAAGGGTGCGTAAGCACAAGTACAGACGGTGAATTACGTACCGTGCTTCCGGTGGTGAATCCCTAGCGCAACCTCTTCATCAGGTCCGCCAAGCCCCGCGTCAACTTAGATTCAAACCGCATCCGCTATTTGCGATAGCGATATTGCGGTTATCCGTAAACATTTCGATCTGCCTTATAAGGTGATCGTCCAGCGCCTAAACCACTCTGTCCGATTCTACATTGAATCCTCGCATTGCAGTGTTATTATTTTATTGTGTAATATTCCAGTTTCGAAACGTCCATTTCGACACATTTATCTACCTCGCTCATCAGGAGCTCCACAATGGATCTGATTGACAAAATGCGTGAGATATCTAACCAGGCACCCCGCCAACTGGAGTTTATCAAAACCGAAGAAGCGACCAAAAACGCCTTTGTCATGCCCTTCATTCAAGCGCTGGGATACAACGTATTCAATCCTATCGAGGTTGTTCCAGAGTTTACTGCCGACGTCGGTACAAAGAAGCATGAAAAAGTTGACTACGCCATAATGCAAGATGGAAAACCTATTATTCTGATAGAAGTAAAGTCAGCTACGTCGGATTTGAACGACGAGCACGCATCGCAACTGTTTCGCTACTTTAACGTGACGGAAGCACGAATTGGCATACTTTCAAATGGCCTTCAATATCGCTTTCACTCCGACTTGGAAAAGGCCAATCACATGGATGAGAAGCCTTTCCTCATTATTGACATTCTCAACTTTGACCCGCGCTCTGTTTCACAACTCAAGAAATTCACGAAATCAGCATTTGACGTAGATCGCATCCTGTCCAGCGCCAACGAACTAAAGTACAAGCGGGAAATCAAGCTCTTGTTGGAAAGCGAGTACAACCAGCCATCGGAAGACTTCGTAAGGCACTTTGCCAGTAGGGTGTATTCAGGACGCTTGATGGCTAATGTTATTGCCGAATTCACTGAGATTACGAAGCAGGCACTTCGCGAATTCCTAAACGATGAGATAGCTAATCGCCTGCAGACCGCTATTGATTCGACTGCAGGCAACAGCGTCGAGACAGGTGATGAGAGTGCAATTGACGAAGCGGTTGTAGACCGGTCAGATGGTATCGAAACTACCGAAGAAGAGCTGGACGGATACTACGTAGTCAAGTCAATCCTACGCGAAACTATCGACGTGTCGAGAGTGTTCATACGAGACGTGCGATCATATTGCGGTATTTTACTTGACGACAACAACCGTCAGCCGATCTGTAGGCTACATTTCAACAGGTCGACCAAGTATTTAAGTTTATTTGATGGCAGCAGCGAGGAACGTGTTCCTATTGAATCAGTCGACGACATTTACAAATACGCCAGCGAGATAAAGGCGGCAGTTGCAAAGTATGATTCGGATGATTAGGGATTAGCCCCGCGTCCCCATCTAGCACCCCTCCAGCAAAACCTTCCTGATCTTTGTGTCTTTGTGGTTGATGTTGCTCTTTGTACCCTCTGAGCCTCTGTGGTAAATCCCTCCGCAACTCCTCCACCCCATCCCCCTGCTCCCACTGACACACAACCGCAAACACTGGCTCATTAGCGATATAATTTAGCACAATTACACAAATCAAACCAAGCGATTTTGTAAAAATTGACAAGAGTCTGCGCATTGAAATCTAATATGCATTCAGTAACATAAATATTCTGTTATATCTCGGAGCCGTAATTGTTCGGCGCGGCGCTTTTATCGACCTTTCTTACCGGAGCAGTAGTATGGACCTCATCAGCAGAATGCGCGAGTTATTCAAATCAAGCCCCACGCTAACTTAATCAGCAAAACCGCAGAAACAAGCAAAACCGCCACAGGCTTATCTATCGCCAGAAGACCAAGGGCAAATCACGAAATAGCTCCAAACTGTCATTGAAGCCGGGTCCGATGTTCGTTTTGCTGGGCGGCGGAGAAAAGCTAAGAGAACTCAATATGAGATATGTTATATCTTAATATTGAAAAGTATAAATATAACGCTATCATACGAATCTTGCGATCTGCAATTATTGACGCATTCCGCCTTATGGAAAACTCATCGTCTCATCAGGAGCGCAGCAATGGACTTTATCGACAGAATGCTTCAAATTTCGACGAGAACTCCACGACAGCTCGCATACATCAAAACCGAAGAAGCCACCAAAAACGCCTTTGTCATGCCCTTCATTCAAGCGCTTGGCTACAACGTTTTCGATCCGACCGAGGTTGTGCCGGAGTACACAGCGGACATAGGCAGCAAAAAGAGCGAAAAAGTAGATTATGCGATCGTGCGAGACGGCAAGCCGATCATGCTCATCGAAGCCAAGTGCGCGACATCTGATCTTAGCCGGGATCATGCCTCGCAGCTTTTTCGCTACTTCAGCGCGACGGACGCGCGCTTCGGCATTCTGACCAATGGCATTCAGTATCAGTTCCATACTGATCTCGAGAAGCCAAACCAAATGGACGAGAAGCCTTTCCTCATCGTCGATATGCTGAATTTCGACGCGCGACAAGTAGCGGCGCTTAAAGAATTCACCAAATCAATCTTCAATATGGATCAAATTCTTTCCACAGCCAATCAATTGAAATACAAGCGCGAAATCAGTCTTCTGATTGAGGCCGAATTCCACGAACCTTCAACTGAAATTGTCCGACACTTCACCAGGCAAGTTTATTCCGGGCGGCTACGAGCGTCCGTACTTGATGAGTTTAGGGAAATCTTCAAGGATTCTTTTCGTGAATTCATCAACGCCAAGATCACAAATCGGATGACGTCCCCCATTGGATCCGAGGGCCTTAGTCAAAACGGGGCCGCTGCCCACAATGAAGACGATAGGGCCGCCAAGAGAGCGCCCTCCGGCAGCGAAACGGCGCAGGACGAGATGGATGGTTTCTATGTGGTAAAAGCGATTCTGCGCGACATCATTGACCCGTCAAGGATCATTATGCGCAACGTACGCCCGTACTGCAATATTCTGCTCGACAACGACAATCGCCAACCGATTTGTCGCTTGCATTTCAAGCCAGCGAAAATGTACCTGAGCCTTTTTCATGGAGAACATAAGGGACGGGTCGAGATCGACAGCATACTCGATATCTATAAGTACTCAGAACAACTCAAGCAAGCGGTATTGACCTACCTCGCGGCCGAGTGAATCTTTAACGCAACTTCTTCATCAGGTCCGCCAAGCCCCGTGGCAACTCAGACTCAAAGCGCATCCGCTCGCCCGTCGCCGGATGATCAAAGGCCAGTTCGCTCGCATGTAAGAACTGCCGCTTCAACTTCACTCGCTGCTTGCGATAGCCGTATACCGTGTCTCCTACCACAGGACAGCCGATAAAGGCCATGTGCACGCGGATCTGATGCGTCCGTCCGGTTAATAAGCACAACTCCACCAAAGCCCGGTTTCCCTGAAAATCATCATCCAGCACCTCGAACTCGGTCTGGGCGGGCTTGCCCTCGCGCGTCACCCACATGCGCTTGCGCTGACGCGGATCGCGGGCGATGGGCGCGTCGACCAATCCCTTGTCGCTTTTGGGCCGTTTTTCCAACAGCGCCAGGTAGCGCTTGTCCACGCCCCGTTCCCGGAACTGGCTCATCAGCGCCAGCAAGATCGTTTTCTTGCGCGCGGTCACCATCAGTCCGCTGGTGCCGCGGTCGAGGCGATGGACGAGGCCCAGGCGATCGCCGGTTTCGGGATCGTCGATCATCGCCGCCAGTTCCGGATAGCGCGCCAGCAACGCATTAACAAGAGTGCCACCCCTGTTGCCCGCGCCCGGATGCACAACCATGCCCGCCGCTTTGTTGATCACCGTCAGATCGTCATCTTCGTAGACGATCTCCAGTTCGATATCTTCCGGTTCGACTGAAACTTCTTCACTAAGGGGCAGATTGATCTCAACGCGCTCGCCGCCTTTGAAACGGAAGCCCGCTTTCTCGACCCTGCCATTCACCAGCACGCGACCCGCGCGGATTAGCTTTTGCGCCTGCGCGCGTGACAATCCCTCCAGACGCTCCAGCACAAAGAGGTCAAGTCGCTGTTTGCTCGTCTCGGCAGTCAGGTGGAATTTTGGCTCTGGCATGGGGGGTTCTTTACTTCGATTCGCGGCGATATGGGATCAAAACGCGCCTGCGGACGAACTCAGAAGCGCTGCTATGGTGCCGGCAACCGCAAGCGCCAGCAAAAGAATCAGCGCCATCCGCAACAATTTGATCAAGGCCTCTTTTTCGGCTTTGCTCCAACTCGAACGCTTGTCGCCCATATCTGCCTTACGTATCCAGCCGCAAAGACGTCGCGATCACGATTAGACCTATAGCGGCGGCGCTTGTCAATGCAGCGCCGCTGACCGCTACGCAGCCCGGTTTTGTTTGCGGGTGACGAGCCGCTATAATAGCGGCTATTGTGCCGCAGCAGGGAGGCAAAGCATGGTGCAAGTCTTGGTGACCGGCGGCGCCGGTTACATTGGCAGCCACGTCGTGCAGATGTTGATCGAACTTGGTTACGACGTTGTGGTTTACGACAATCTGAGCACAGGCAACCGACAGGCCGTTCACCCGGATGCCAAATTGGTCGTGGGCGACCTTCACGATGTCGAGGCGCTCCAAATTGCCTTCTCTTCGCATCAGTTTGAGGGGATCCTGCATTTTGCTTCGCAAATCCTGGTCAGCGAAAGCATGCAGAAACCCTTCATGTATTTACGCGACAACCTTTACACCATCGTCAACGTATTGGAGTGCGCCAGCCTGCACGACGTCAAGCGCTTCATCCTCTCGTCAACCGCCAATCTCTTTGACAATCCCGCGCGCATCCCTATTGGCGAAGAGGAAGCGCTTATCCCCGGCAGCATCTACGGCGAAACGAAGTATATGGCCGAGCGACTGCTGGCCTGGATGGACCGGCTGTACGGCATCAAATACTGTTGCCTGCGCTATTTCAACGCTTGCGGCGCCCATCCCGACGGCCATATCGGCGAGGCGCACGATCCGGAGTCGCATCTCATACCGTTGGTGCTGCAAGTGGCCCTGGGGCAGCGCGACGCCATCGACATCTACGGGACAGATTACGATACGCCCGACGGCACCTGCGTCCGCGACTATGTTCACGTGCTTGATCTGGCGCGCGCGCATATTCTGGCGCTGGAGGCCTTGCGAGATGGCGCCAGCCGAGTCTATAACCTGGGCAGCGGCAGCGGCTATTCTGTGCGCCAGGTCATCGAGAGCGCGCGACAAGTTACCGGACAGGCCATCCCTGTAAACGAAGCGCCGCGCCGCGCCGGCGATCTGCCCGTGCTGGTCGCCAATAGCGACAGAATCGGGCGCGAACTCGGTTGGGAAACGCAATACAACAGCCTCGAGACAATCATTGAAACAGCCTGGAATTGGCATCGCCGCCATCCCCAGGGTTACCAAGCCTAGTGATGAAATCCTAAAGCGAGCTTGTATCATTCTCGACCGAAGGAGAGGCTGATATGACCCGACTCGCGGCGCTAGCCGATATTCATGGCAACCTGCCCGCTCTGCAAGCCGTGATCGACGACATGCGCCAGTTCAAAGTCGATCAGGTTGTCGTGGCCGGCGACAGCGTCAATTGGGGACCCTTTTCGCGCCAAGTGCTGGAACTAGTCTTTCAGCGACGCTGGGCGCTTATCCGTGGCAACAACGCCTTTTACGCGCTGGACTACAATACCACTCGCGCGCCGGATCACTGGTCGAGTTTCAGCCTGCCGCCGATTTTGCGCGAGCAGCTGGGCGACCGCTGGCTCAAAGCGATTAGCTGCCTGCCCGATTCGCTCTCCCTGCGCTTTGTCGATGCGCCGCCTCTGCGTGTGTTCCACGGCGTGCCCGACAATCCCTGGCAGGCGATCTTCCCCGGCACAACTAGAGACGAAGTCGCGGACTGGCTCCGCAGTATCCGAGAAGGCACAGTCATCTGCGCGCATAGCCATATCCCCATGGAACGGCAGGTCGACCGCTGGCAGATCTTCAATCCCGGTTCCGTCGGTGTCCCGCTCGATGGCCAATTCAGCGCCAGCTACATAATCCTGGATGGACATGCCCAGGGCTGGGAGTTGGCGGCGCATCGCCGTGTTCGCTTCGACTACGATCCGCTTTACCGTGAATTTGAGCGGCAGAACTTCGCCGAACGCGGCGGCGTGACAGCGCGTCTGGTGATAGAAGAATTCCGCAGCGCCCGCCTGCAAGTGCATCCTTTCATCCTTTGGAAATTAAAGCACTACGGTGATCGTCCGGACGATTTCGAAGTGCTGCGCGCCTTTCTTGAGTTGGACGACGTCAGCGAGTATATGCCGGCCGAGTATCGCAACCTGAATGGCTGTCTTCACCGCGACTGAGCTTTATCGACATGCTAGAATATTTGTATGCTGGACAAAGTCTTGAGGAAACTGCAATGTGTCGCAATATAAGAACACTCTACAATTACGATCCGCCCAGTACAGTCGACGATATCGAAGCGGCCGCCCTGCAATACGTGCGCAAGGTCAGTGGCTTTCGCAAGCCCGCGGCGATCAACAGAGCGGCCTTTGAACATGCAGTCGCCGAGATTGCCGGCGCGACCGCGGCGCTGCTCAACAGCTTGCAAACGAGCGCCCCGCCCCGCGACCGCGCCTCCGAAATCGCCAAAGCGCGGGCGCGCAATGCCAAACGCTTCGGCGCCTCATAAGCTGTTTACAGCCTGGGCGCCGTCGTTTAGACTGTTGCCAACTCTTCGCATGTCTCAAAAGGCTATCTCATGACAGAGCTAGGCGAATCGATGATGGCAGTGCGCATTGCCCGAATCGGCAAACCGCGGGTACTCAGATACGAACGATGCCCGATGCCGATACCCACCCCTGACGAAGCACTGGTTAAAATTCACGCCACATCCGCCAATCCCAGTGATCTGCTCTTTCGAGATGGGCGCTTCATCATCCGCAAGCCCTTGCCGCATATCTTGGGCAATGATCTCGCGGGAGAAATCGCGCAGGTCGGGGAAGACGTCAGCGGATGGGAGCCGGGAGACCGTGTCGCTGCCTGCTTCGAGGGCCTCGGACGCGAGCGCGACGGCAGTTACGCGGAGTACTGCACCGTGCCAGCCGATCAATTGGTTAGAATGCCCGACTCCTTAGACTTCCAAGTCGCGGTTGCTGCCGGCGCTTCCTTTGCCAATGCCTGGACGGCGCTGGTCGGCAATGGCAAGATCAAGAAGGCCGATCGCGTGGTGATCAAGGGTGCGGCAAGCCCGCTCGGTATCGCCGCTGTGCAGATCGCCAGCGCCAAAGGATCGCAAGTTATCGCTATCAGCGGCAGCGAAAGCGCGGCGCAATTGCGAGAGATCGGCGCAAATATCGTCCTGGATGACGCCGGTAGCGATCTCGTGCGGCAAGTTAAGGTAGCCACCGGCGAACTGGGTGCGACGCTTGTCCTGCATAGCTCGGATGCGGATGGGCTAGCGCAGTCCATCGATATGCTCGACTACAAGGGAAGGCTAGTCCTGGCGTCGCCTGCGCAAAGCCGCGACTCTCAAATCAACCTAATTGACGTCTTCTTGAAGAACCTAAGCATCTTGGGTTCCTACGACTCGCTCAGTATCAAGGATTTCGAATCAATTCTATTGGATTTTGCGAAAGACAAGTACCAACCTGCCATTGACGAGGCGCTGCCGCTCAGCAAAGCGCGCAAGGCCCATGAAAAAATGGAAAAGAATCCCGGCTTTGGCAAGATCGTTCTGGCGCCCGATTCGGTCTTGGAAGCGGCGAAGAAACCGGACAGTTGGATACCCATCGACTGACCGAGCTTATTCCAAACCCGGATACTCCAGAAACAAGACATCCAGCACCAGCCTGACATTGGCATTGGTTTCCAGCGCGCGCACGGTCCGTCGTGTGGCATTGAGCGCATGCAATGCTTGCGCCGGATTCACTCGCAGCGCGAGCGCGCGTATCTCATCCTTGCGGTCGCTGTTGCAGGGCTTCACCGGCGTCTCGTAACACTCTAGCAGCAAGTCGCGCCAATACGTTTGCCAGATGTCCAGGGTCGCGCGCAATTGACCTTTGTCCCGCGCCAGTTTGCGGCTTAGCTGCTCGGCAGTTTTTAGACGGTCCACCCGGCCACCGCGCAGGACCTCCCGCAGAAGATCCAAGTATGCCGCTCTGGACGCAAGAAGCGTTTCATCGTCCAGCGCGGCCAGCGCCCAGCCGATGCGCCCGCTGCTCAGCCGAGCGATCAGGTCCGCATGATCTTCTTGCGCGCCGCGGCCGATCAAATGATCCTTAACAAGCTCCAATGGCAAGGGACGCAAAGGTATGATCTGTGTACGACTACGGATGGTCGAAAGAATGCCTTCCGTCGATCCCGCCAGTAGCAAAAGAACCGCGTGTTCTGCCGGTTCTTCCAAGGTCTTGAGCAGCGCGTCCTGCGCTTGCGGCAGCACGTGGTCAAAGTCTTCCAGCACCGCCACGCGAAAACGTGAAGCATAAGGCTTCAGCGCCAGCAGACGCATCACTTCTCGAACCGCGTCGATTTTCAAGCGACCGCTTTCATCCGCGCGCGCCAGGATCAGATCAGGATCGCTTCCCTTGACGATCGCGCGGCAGGATCGGCATTTGCGGCAAGGACGTCCCGCGATATCTTCCGATTCACAGTTGAGCGCCATAGCGAAGGTCTGAGCCAGGGTCATCTTGCCCACGGACGAACTGCCCGTGAACAAATAGGCATGACGGCTGCGCCCGTTCTGCAGGCCACGCCGCAGAAGCTCCACCGCCCACTCATGTCCTACGATGTTCCAGTTGTGATTAGCGTCAATACTCCCGTTCATGCGCCAATTATACCGTTGCGGAATATGATTGCGAAATGAGGCATTGAGTTCATCCAGTCCGTTATTTGGTCATCCCGATTCAAAACTCAGGCAGCCGCTCACCCTATAATAGTTCATAGCCACTGAATAAAATGGTGCTACGGTTTGGTCTGCTGTCCGCATGGTCCGGGCGAAGGGATTTGAAATGCCATCTTCCATCTCGCTGTTTGAAACGCGTCTGACCCCGCAGCATCTGCCGGATTCAGGTCTGCGACTCATTATCGTGTCTCTGCTTTTCGCTGCCTTGGCCCTAAGCGCGCCGGCTCAGGATGCGCCGACCGTGACAGTCACGCCAGATTCGGGACCGGTCGAAAGCGCTTTGCTCATGATTCTGATCGAAGGATTGCAGCCGAACGCCGCTTACTCGATCGAGTTTCTCTTTGATGGCGAGGTCGTTTTCAGCAGCGAGGAAACAAGCGATGATCAAGGCGTCATTACTTTCCCGGTCGGCAGTACCGAAGGAGATCTTCCCGGCAGTTACACTGTTCAAGTGGTGCAAGACGGCGAGGCGCTCGCCAGCGCGGACTTTGAACTGACGGCGAAAGAAGCCGTCAGAGAATTGCCGGGCGATGTCACCGTGACGCCGTCCTCCGGACCCATTGGCACGTTGCACGAGATCAAGATCGCCGAACTCGACGCTCAAAGGCGCTATACGATAGAGATTACCGCCACCGAATCGCAGCAGGTTGCCTATCGCCGCGCGCGCGTCAGCGACAAGGATGGCATCATCAAGATTGAAGTCTTCGCGGAAGAAGGCGATACGCCCGGTCATCAAGCGATCGCCATTTACGACGCGGAAGGCGAAACGGTTGCCGAAGGCGAATTCACCGTCGACGCGGCACCTGAGCGGGAAGTTGTTGTCATCGTTACGCCAGCCCTTATTGAAGCGGGGAACTCGGCTGAAATTGGCGTCAGCGGTCTCTCGGCATTTGATAGCGTTAGCGCCCAGGTCAAATCGGCCGACGGCGTGTTGATTGACAGCTTGATGGCGCGCGCCTCGAGGGACGGTGAGGTCAACTTGACCTTTACGGGTCCCGACGACATGGAAGAAGGCCGCTACGACATTGAAGTCTTCGCGGAGGGCGACCATGTCGCGACCGCCATGTTGACGATTGGCGAGGTCGCGGATGCTGAATTGGCCTTAGCCGCCGTCGTCTCTGTCACGCCACCGAGCGCAGCCATCGGTTCGGAGCATCTGATTGAGGTCAGCGGATTGCAACCAGAAGACGACTACACCCTGATTATCCTCGATCCGGATGGCGACGAGGAATACTCGACCGCGCGCACTGCCAATGCGGCTGGCGCGTTCAACTTGAGAGTCAGCAGCACGCCTGACGATGACATCGGCCTTTACACGGTCGAAATCCGCGATGATGCCGGTGATGTCTTATTGGCAAGCGCCACACTCGAGATTAGCTTCGACACAGACGAAAGAGGGCGCGACGCCATCGCCACGATTGACCCGCAATCCGCTGTCATAGGGTCGAGCCATGTCATTTTGGTAAGCAATTTGATGCCGGGCGAGCAGGTAAACTTTGATGTGACCTTCGCCGGCGAGTCCGTCTACGTGAGCAGCAAGACAGCGGACGCAGCGGGTATGATTCGGCTGGAGCTGGTGACGGGCGCCGGGGACGCCCCGGGCGATTATCTGATCACTGCTATGCGCGAAACCGGCAATCAGCCGACGGTCGTTTTAAGCGCAACCACGGAAGAACCCGCGGCCCCGACAACCATCGTGTCGATGGGAGCGGGAGACGTGATTGAAGGCAGCCTGGCCGACGGCCGCGCCGAGATCAGGTTTGATGGCGAAGGTGGCCAGTACATGAGAATCACGGTGCGATCCGACGATTTTGACCCCGCGGCTGCCTTGTTCGATCACGACGACAACGAGATCGCCTTTAATGACGACAGCCGCGGGCGCAAGGCGGCGGTCATCGGTCCGCTGCCATTGCCCTACAGCGGCAGCTATGTGTTGGAAATCTTCCCGTCTCCCCCCCTCGCAGATACAGCGGGCATTGAAGGCGACTTTGTTGTGAGCATTGATCCGGTAGGCGTCGCCAGAATCGACGACGGCGATACCGCCTCATTTTCGCTCAGCGCCGCGAGCCCTGCGGTATACTACGAACTGCCGGTGCAAACAGGCGATAGCCTCACGCTCGCCGTCGAGAGCATGGGCAGCCTGGACAGCACATTGCAGGTGCTCTCGTCCGATGGCTTCGAAGTGGCCTTCGATGACGACAGCGGTCCCGGCTTTGACGCCGAAATCAGCAATTTGATCTTTGATCGCGATGATACCTTTATCCTGGCGGTATCGGCATTTGACGAGCTTGCCACCGGCAGCGGTAGCATTACAATAAGCCGCAATCCCGCGCGCGCGCTCGAAGCTGGCGAAATCATCGTCACACTCAGCGACAAGGCCATTCGCGATCTGGTCGTCTTCCACGCTGAAGAAGACGAATTGCTGATCCTCAACCTGGAGGTGCTGTCGGGGGCGGTCGAAGATCTCTTTGTCACGGCCACGGTCGACGGCATGGAAGTGATGTCCTACAGCACCATGGGCGTACCGGATCGGCTACCTTTGGCGTTCATCACGCCCATGAGCGGCCAGGTGGTCGTCACCCTGGAGAAATTCGGCTTCGACGACAGGATCTCGCTGGCGGTCTCGCTGGAGCGGCGTTGAGATCCGGGAAACACAGCCGCTCGGCGGCAGCGAATCGTCCACAGGAATGTCGCGCTCACACAAAATAACAAGCCTTCTCGTTGCATGTGCAACGCGGTTTATTAAAACAGGGGCAGCGGTTAAGCGAGGCTCGCGCGCCCGGATTGGCTTCGCATCGTCTAGTAGACTTGCAGGCCCCTGGCTTCTCGCCTGCCGTCGCGCCAGGCTTCGCTGTGCCCGTTATGCGCCAGCTGCTCCTTAACCCGCAAGCCGGAAAGCTCGGCAACTTCGCGCTCGGCATAAAAGGCGTCCATTCGCCGCTTTAACTCCGCGGCGATCTCTGGGCAGGCATGGTAGAGATTGCGCCGTTCCTGCGGGACGGCTTCCAGATCAAAGAGATCATGCGGGCCGGCCGGATAGCGATAGACCAGCTTCCAGCGCTGGTCGCGGATCATGCGCAGATCGCCATATTCGCCGAAGCGCGTATCGTCCCAGTTGATCGTTTCTCCTCGCAGGAGCGGGGCATAGGATGCGCCGGTATTGACATCGGATTGCGGCGCCGTGACACCGGCAAGCTCGCAGATGGTAGTGAATGTATCATAGTGGTCGACATAGTTATGCAATACCCCCGCCGAGACGCCGGCGCCCGAGATGATGAGGGGCACGCGCAGCGAGACCTCGTACATGTTTAGCGGGCGCGTGCTGTTTCCTTTGCCGAAAAAGCCGTTGTGGCCGATGGCGCAGCCGTGATCGGAGGTATAGATGATTAGCGTGTTTTCCCAGTGCCCGCGCTCTTTCAGCGCAGCGACAAGGCGGGCGATATTGTCGTCGATCTCGGTGACCGAGGCATAGTAGCCGATGTAGCGGTCGCGCAGGTCGCCTTCGCTGAGTTCGTTGCCGCCGCCTTCGTTCTTGACCCAGGGATGGGAGTCCCAAGTCGGTATCTCGGCGAAGGCGCAATCTTGATAGCGCGCCGTTTGCAGGGGATCGTGCGTTTGCTGTCGATAGGGCGAGTGCGTGGCGATGTAGCCGATGTTGAGGAAGAAGGGCTTGTCATCGGGAACGGTATCCAGGAATGCGAGGGCGTGATCGGTAATGAAGCGCGACTTGTTGCCGGTGAGCTCGACCAGGTCGCCATTGCGCACGTAGGTATAGGCGCCGTTGTGGGCGCCTTGCCAGCCGGGCAGCCCGAAATAATAGTCCGCGCCCTGGGGCGTCAAATGCGATTGACCCAGGTGCCATTTGCCGCTCAAACCGGTGTGATAGCCGGCGTCGCTCAGGTATTCGAAGAGCGTCTGTGTCCCGCCCAGCCAGTCCCGCTCCCCGATCTCGGCTATCGCCTCTTCCAGCCAGTCATGTATGCCTACCTGCGAGGCGGTCTTGCCGGTCAAGAGGCAAGCGCGGGCGGGGGAACAGACGGGGGTCGGGGTATAGGCCCGCGCAAAGCGCGTACCCGCCGCCGCCAGCGCGTCGATGGCGGGTGTATGCACTTCGGGATTGCCGTAGCAGCCGCTGGCCCAGGCGCCGTGGTCGTCGGTCAGGAATAATACGATATTGGGTCGCTCAATCATCTTCGATCTCCATGAACCGATCAGCGCGTAACCGGCGAATGGTCCCAGGAATGTCGCGCTGACACAGAATAGTGTGACTGCTTGACGCGTGAGCGCCGCAGTTTACGTAAAGAAACTTGGAAGAACCGACAGAAGTGTAGCCCATTGCCAGCCTCTGTATAACCCCGACAGTGGGTTTCGAGATGCAATCGACCTGAGGCGCGAACAGGGCGCGGTTGACAGGGTGACGCGGCAGCCTACAATGGAGCCAGTAAAGAGGGATGGGAGAGCGGAACGATGCCGGTTGTCAGCCCTGAGCAAGTTGAGCAGTATCACCGGGACGGTTACTTCGTGCTGGAAGCAGTGATTCCCGACGATGTTCTGGAAGCGCTGCGCAGCGAATGCATGCGTTATGTCGACATTCATGAGAAAGAAATGGAAGCCAAGGGCCTGTCGACGCAGGGCATCAATCATTACAAGAAACGCTACTTCGTTTCCAACCGCAGCGTAGATAGCCCCATCATGACCGAATTCCTCTTCAGCGAGTTGATGGCGGAGATCTGCCGCGCTACGCTGGGCGATACCGCTTACTTATTCCATGAACAATACGTGGTCAAAGCGGCGGATACCGATTCCAAATTCGCCTGGCATCAAGATTCGGGCTATGTGGGGCATTACCACCGGGCCTATCTGTCGTGCTGGTGCGCGCTGGACGACATGTCAATCGAAAACGGCACCGTTTTTGTACTGCCATACTCGCGCGACGGGCGCAATTCGACTGACGAGATCATCGACCACAGTGTCGAAGACCGCACAAACGACAAGGTCGGCTACAAGGGCGATGATCCCGGTGATCCGGCGGTCGTGCCGGCCGGCAGCATCGTCGTCTTCAGCAGCCGCACCTTTCACCGCAGCGGACCCAATATGACAGACAAGTATCGCCGCTGTTATCTGGCGCAGTACTCCGCCGAGCCGATCATGAATCGCGATGGCAGTGAATTGTGGGGGCGGGCTGAACCTTTACTGGAACATGGCGTCCGTTTAGAGCCCGCGGGTTCATCCAAATAGGGCTAGCGTCCCGCGCATCTCCATCGGCAGCGCGAAGATCTGCCAGGCGGCCAGCATCATCAGCAGGAATACCAGGGCCCAGGGCAAGAGGCCCGGCAAGGCTCTGCGGCGGTAGAGGCGCAGGGCGGTCTTCTGTGCCAGGCGCAGGCTGCAGAGAAAGCCGCCGATCAGCGCCAGGAACTGAATGATGCCGATAAGGGCAAGATCCAGGCTGAAGCTCCAGGTCTGCCAATCGCCCAAGGCGCCCAGGAATTCCTGAATGACGGGCACGATCAGACCGGGTCCCGTCAGCAGATGAAAACTGTAATGGGCGAACCAGATGCCAAAGCCGACCGGCACAAAGGCGGGCGCAAACGCCGCCACCGTGTCGCGGAGGGAGTCCCTTTTCTCGGTGCGGGTGAGACGCATGCCGACGAGGGCCGCGCCTGAGGCTGCCGCAACCGGCAAAAGCAAATTGCTGAGGCCAAAGATCACAAGCAGTACTACAAACTCGCTGGTGATGCCCAGGTTCAGCGCCAGCCAGCGCTGCAAGTCGTAATAGGGGGGGACCATGCCAAAGGCGTTGGATATGCCCATGAAGGCCAGCGCGATGACGAGCAAGGACAGGTCCCAACGCCGGGACCAACTGTCGGCCCGGCTCAATTCCCGCCCCGGCGCGCGCGTGAAGAGGCTGACATTGTCGTGGGGGCAGGCGCGCACGCAGTCGAGGCACATGGTGCAATCCATATTGCCGCGAATCTGGGGCGCGAAGAGCTCGGTGCCGCACCCGAGCGTACCGCGCGGGCCGTGTTCAACTTCGATTTCGCGCGGGATATCTGCATCCGCGACAGCGATCTGATCCAGGCGAATCACCGTCTGCGGGGCGTAACTGCCGTTGACGCATTCTTTGCCGACGCAGGTCGCGCAGACATCATGCGACTTGACGGCGATCTGAGTGGGCGACGCAGTCGAATAGACGAAATTGAATGCGCCGAGCGGGCAGACATATTTGCAAAATGCCGACTCGGTGAAGATCGCCTCCATAAGGAAGGACGCCAGGAAGTAGGCGACGATCACCCAGGCCGTGAGCCAGGGGCTGGCCCAGAGGTTCAAGTATTCGTAGACGGAAAAAAGCAGGAACAAGCCGATAATCGCGATCCACTTGTTGCGCAAGCGCCCCGGAAAGCGCCGTCCGCGCAGGGAGAGCCGCTTCGCCAGCGTGCGCGGCAGCGTAAAGGGACAGCCCATGCAGAACAGGTTGCCCGCCAGCAGCAGGACCAGCACGGCAATGCCGCGAAATTGCACCCAGGGTCCCACCGTCGCCAGGTTGCGGGCCGCGGTCTGCGGTCCGGTAAAGCCGTCGACAATTAGCGCAAGCGCCATCAAAGCCAGGACCGACTGCATGGCCAGCCTGCCATAGCGGCCGCGCAGCAGCCGGCCGACGATGGGCGCCTGCAGCAGGTCAATGCCCAGAGCGGGACGATGGTGGATGGCGTTTTCGCGCTCGTTCATAGCGTGGACCGTATCAACCTGTCACGCCCGAAAGCAGCGTGTAGAGGACATAGGCCAGGTAGAGCGTTAGCAAAGCGATGCCCTCGCGCCGGCTGAGCATGCGCTGGCTCTGCAAGAGCACGTACAAGACCAGCGTGGTCGCGACGAGTATGCCGATGGACATCCACAAGCCATCGGTGCCAACGTGAATCGAGGCCATGCTGCTGAACAGGATTGCCAGGACCCAGGGAAAGCCCAGGCCGATGAAAATGTCGAAAATATTGGAACCGATGGCATTGGCCACGGCCATGCCGCCGCGCCCGTCGCGCGCGACATCGATCGAAGAGATCAGATCCGGCGCAGATGTACCCGCCGCCAACAAAGTCAGCGCTACGATCACGGGCGGAATCCCGATGCCGGCCGCGAAGACGATGGTCGACTCGACCAGGATATAACTGAGGGTGATGATCAAGGCGATGGCAACTATAAATGTCCAGACGTAGTTCTTTGCTGGCGGGCCGGTGAGCAAGCGAAGCAGCCTGGTTATAGCGGACTCGATATGATGCATGGCGCCGTGACCGCTCGCGCCTTCCGGCACGACCGCGCGGTCGACACTGGCCGCGGGCGAATCCGCCTTGGAGGGATCTTTGTAAAAGACCAGCAGCAGCACATAGGCGACGTAAGCTGCCAAACCCAGAATCGCTTCCCAGAGCAGCACTTCGCCGTCCACAAAGATGAAGGCCAGATAGCCGATGGACAGCAGGTAATAGAGCGTGTCGCGCCGAACGGCAAAGGGATGAATGCGCAAGCCGCCCGCCACCACCGCGGATACACCCGTGATCACCAGGATGTTGAAGACAGCGGAGCCGACAATCGTGCCGATGCCGACATCGCTATGGGCGCCGCCGCCGCTAAACAGCGCTATCAAGGCAATCGCCAGTTCCGGCGCCGACGAGCCCATCGCCATCAAGGACGCGCCCGCAACTTCGTCGGATAGGCTCAAGCGCCGCGAGATTTGATCCAGGCTGACGATGAAAAAGCCCTCGGTGATCACCGACAGCAGGTAGACCGATACCAAGATGGCTGCCAGGCTCGCCAGTATCTCGATCAAGTTCGTCTCCGATTCCCAGGTCCGGGAAATGACCGGGCAAGGCTTGTTTTACCCACGCACTTGGTCCTGTTCCGCCCAACGCGCGACGATTGCCCGGAAAACCATGCTCTGGGCGCGCAGCTCGTCGGGCTGTGCGCAGTCTGTCTCCAGCCAACGATTCAGTTGCTGGACCGCGCGCGCGTGCAAGTCGGCTGGCAGATGCCAATCGCTGCTGAACATCTTTTGCCGGCGGCGCTCGACCATCATGCGGGGGGAAACCGCTCTTTCTGTGTAGGGCAAGAGATCAACTGACCGCGTCTTTGCGCCGGTCGAGCGCAGGTATTCCATCATTATGTCGTCCGTTCGGAATATCCCGTGACGGATGCCCTCCACTCCGACGCCCAGCTCTGCCAGGATTTCGTCCCATTTGCCGTGCACGACAGCCCAGGGCGGCTGCGCTTCGCTCTCTAGCGGGGCATTGCGGACGATCAGCAGGCGCCGGCCCGGCTTCAATACGCGCCTCACCTCTTGAATGCAGCGCTGCCAATCGTCCAGGAGGTGAAAAACGCGCAGCGCATGCACGAGATCAAAGCTGTCATCGGTAAAGGGCAGGCGCCGAGCGATATCGGCCTGCGCCAAATCCGGCGCGTTGCCATTGTCCAGTTTAGACGCGATCCGCCCCATCATCCCACGCGAGATATCGACGCCGACATAGCTGTCGCCCGCCGCGAAGAAAGAGGCCCCGATCAAGCCGGTTCCAATCGCCAGTTCGAGGATGCGCGGATTGTCATGACCGTCGAGAAAGGGCAGAATCGCCTGCCGGTACTGCTCGGCGACGCCGGATCGAAAGGCGCGCGTTTCATCATAATAGGCTACCGCCCGGTCATAATTCACGGTCGTCATGGCATGGAACCCTCGCTAGAATGGATCACGAGCGCAAGCAATACGATTATAACATTGAAGCCCACTCAATTAGACGCCGACAGATGACAGCCGCTCGGCGGCAGCGAGAAGACTACAGGAATGCCGAGCTCAGGCAAAATTGTGAGCCGCCGCGTCGCATGAGCGACGCGGTTTATAGAAACAGGAGTCAGCATGAAGACCGATGATATCAAACTGCTTTACCAATACAACGATTGGGCCAACAAGCGCATTCTGGCGGCGGCCGAGAAGCTGACAGCGGAACAATTGACGACGCCGAACGAACTCGGCTGGGGCAGCTTGCGCGGCGCGCTGGTCCATGTGCTCGATGCCGAATTCGGCTGGCGCAAGTTCCTGAACGACGAGTCCGGTGATCGCGGCATATTAAGCGCCGAGGAATTCAATAATATCGCCGCGCTGCGCCAGCGCTGGGACGCAGAAAACGAAGCGCTCTGGACCTTTCTGAATGCGCTGAGCGACGAAGACCTCTATGGACCGGTGATCAGCCAGCGAGGCGACACGGAGTATCGCTGGGTCTTGTGGCAGTGTTTGGTGCATGTGGTCAACCACGGCACGCAGCACCGCGCCGAATGCGCCGCTCTGCTCACCGGCTTCGGCCATTCGCCCGGCGATGTCGATTTCACGCTCTTCCTCAGCAGCCGCGAATAAACATCGGCGGGTAGACTTCATGAATCGCGGGGGGATTGAGCTTCTCTTTCAATACAGCGATTGGGCGAATGAGCGAATCCTGGATGCGGCGGCAAAGGTCTCGGTTGAGCAACTGATCGCGCCCAACGATCTCGGTTGGGGCAGCCTGTGCGGCGCGTTGGTCCACACCCTGGACGCCGAATACATATGGCGCATCCTGCTTGAAGATGGCATTGACGTAGAGGCGCTCGATCCTGAAGACTTTCCCGATGTCGCCAGCATCCGCGCGCGCTGGGCGGCGGTAAGGCGCGCCTTCTGGAACTATCTCGGGCAATTGAGCGACGAAGAACTGAACGCTAGCCTTGACCATGAAGCGCTGGGCGGATTGCGCGGCGAACCGCTCTGGCATTTGCTCATCCACGTCATCAACCACGGCAGTCATCACCGCGCCGAATGCGCGGCGCTGCTGACAGGTTTTGGCTATTCGCCGGGCGATGTCGATTTCCCGCTTTTCCTCAATAGCCGGAACAAACATAAGAACGGAGACACGATGAACTGCAAAGATATTGAGTTGCTCTTCCAATACAACGATTGGGCAAATGAGCGAATCCTGGATAGGGCGGAAGAGGTCTCGGTTGAGCAACTGACCGCGCCCAACGAATTCGGCTGGGGCAGCTTGCGGGGCGCACTGGTGCATCTCCTGGATGCCGAATACGTTTGGCGAAACTTGCTCAATGGGGGCGTGTCTATTGGCGAGTTGAAGCCGGAAGACTTCGCCAATGTCTCGGCAATTCGCGCGCGCTGGGCAGAGGAAAGAAGCGCATTCTGGCACTACCTGAACAGCCTGTCAGATGATGATCTGGCTGGCACAGTAAGTTATGAAGGAGACGGCATCATGCGCCATCGCGTCCTCTGGCATTGCCTGGCGCATGTGGTCAATCACGGCACGCAGCATCGGGGCGAATGCGCTGCCCTGCTGACTGGCTTCGGCCACTCGCCCGGGAATCTCGATTTCACCGTGTTTCTTTCGGAGCGTTGATGACCCTGGCCGCCGGGCGACGCGCGCGCCTAGTTTCTTGCAGCGCACGTTCTGCTGCGGTAAAGTAAATGTAGGTCCTTGGTCGACACGATTCTGTCAACCAGCGCTATATTTGCCTGATTGGATCGCATATATCGGCTCCGGATGTTTGCACAATGGAAGATAGTTATAAGAAAGGACAAAGTCATGCGCAGACTACTGATTTTAGGTTTCCTGCTGCTTCTCGTGTTAGCGCTCGTTCCGGCGGCGCTGCTTGCCCAGGACGCCCCCAAGGTGACGATCGTCACCTGTTGGGGCGGGGCTGAGGGCGTTGGCTTCAACGCTACCAACGCTGTCTTTACCGACGCGACCGGCATTGAGGTCGAGCATATTGATGATCGCGATTGCCACCTGCTGCCACAGATCATGGCCAGCGCCGGCAACCCGCCCGACATCTCCGCTATGCCGCGCCCCGGCGTGATGGCGGATATGGCGCGCGAAGGCTTGATCATACCCTTGACCAGCGGCGACGACCCGGTACTCACGCCAGAGTTCGTCGCGGCCAATTACGGTCAGGCGCTGATTGATCTGGGTTCAGTTGATGGCGAATTCTACGGTGTCGTCAGTGCGGTCAGCTCCAAGAGTATCGCCTGGCGCCGCACGGATGTCTTTGAAGACATCGGCGAAGACGCGCCCACAACCTGGGCTGAGTTCATCGAGTACCTGGATATCCTGGCGGAAGAAGGGATACCGCCCTTGGCGCTCGGCGCTTTGGATGGCTGGACGCTGACCGATTTCTTCGAGAACCTCTATCTCAACATCGCCGGTCCGGAGATGTACCACAAGCTATTTGTGACCCACGAAGTTGAATGGACCGATCCCACCGTCATCAGCGCGCTGGAACATTTCGCCGAAGCGGTATCGCCAACTGACACGCGCCTGGCCGGCGGCTCCGATGGAACGCTCGCCCGTGGATTCATCGGCGCCATGGACGCCGTAATGAACGGTGAAGCCGGGCTGTTCCCGCTCGCCAGCTTCATGCGCAGTTTCGCCCAAGCCAACTTCCCGGGTCAGACTTGTCCCGATGATTTTGGTTCTTTCCAATTCCCGTCCATCAACGAGATGTACGCCAATTCCGTCGTTCTCGGTGGCAACTTCTGGCTGATGTTCAACGACAGGCCCGAGGTACGGGAGTGGATGCGCTGGATGGCCGGCGCTGAAGCCCAGGAAATCATGGCGACACAGGAAACGGGGCCGCAGTTGTCGGCTAACTACAACGTTTCGGCCGATGTCTACGCCGAGCCCTGCGATGGCGCTGCGGCGGCCATGGTCGCCAATGCCAACTACGTCGCCTTTGACGGTTCTGACCTGGCGCCGGGCGCGATTGGCGGCGACGCCATGTTCACCGGCCTGCAAGACCTGGTGGCCAATCCCGACGCTGTGGCAGAGGTGGCCCAGTTCATCGAAGACGTGGCCGATACCGCCTACGGCGGATAGCCTGACAGCACGAGTCGCTATGAGGGCAGCCCGTTGTGGCTGCCCTTTTTTGACAATGCTGCTATCCGCGCATTAAGGCTGCCTGCGGCAATCGGACTGATCAGCAGAACATGCATACGAGCAGATTCAGCAAGATAATCCCCTGGCTCTTCGCTGGCCCGGCGCTGATCGCGATGGCGCTTTTTTACGTCTACCCGACGATCGTCACCGTCATACTGAGTTTCACCCGGGGAACAATCACGACGCCGGCCAAGGAATTCGTCGGTCTTGACAACTATCGCATCCTGTTGACCGAAGATCGCTTTTTCTTGAGTTTCGACGACGGAGCCTTCAGCGGCGCGCTGATCAACAGCTTCGCCTGGCTCATCATATTTCCGACAGCCGTCGTACTCATTGGGTTGCTAGTCGCCGTCTTGTCCGACAAGGTCAAGTACGAAGCGATAATCAAGTCTATCGTGTTCATGCCGATGGCGATCTCCGCTACTGCGGCGGCGGTCATCTTTCGCCTGCTATACAACCAGAATCCGAACCTCGGTTCCCTCAACGCGTTTCTGGCGTCCGTCTTCCCTGATTTTGAGCCTGTCGCCTGGTTAGGCAGCGTAGAAGTCGCCAATTTGGCGGTGATTTTCGCCGGCGTCTGGATTTGGACGGGTCTTTCCGTCGTGGTGCTTTCGGCGGCCTACAAAGCCATTCCCGACGAGATACATGAAGCCGGCAAGATCGACGGCGCCAATGCCTGGCAATTGTTCTGGCGCGTTTCCGCCCCCATGCTCAGCGGGCCGATGACCTTTGTCGCCGTCACCATGATCATCAACGCTTTGAAGATGATCGACCTGGTCCTGGTGATGACAAAGGGCGCGCCAAGGGGCGCAACCCGCATCATCGGTTACACCGTATTCTGGGAAACCTTCAACAACAACCGAACCGGTTACGGCAGCGCAGTGGCGGTGATTCTGCTGCTGCTGGTCCTGCCCTTTATCATTTATCAACTGCGGCAAGTTCGCCGCGAGATCTGAGGACGCTGTGGACGGGCAATCGGCAAGCTACAGCGGGCGACGCCCAGGCCCCACCGAGGCGCTCATTGCCTTGACGCGGCGGGGACCTGTCCACGCGATTCTGCTTATCATCGGCATCATTTGGCTGGTTCCGTCTGTGGGCTTGGCGGTCACTTCGTTCCGCACCCGCGGCGACATCTCGGCCTCCGGCTGGTGGACTATCGCAAGCGGGGCCCGGACCGTTACCGATAGGCATTGGGAAATCGAAGTGGTTGCGGCGGGCGAGAGCGGAGAGAATATCGTCGTCGCAGGCGAAACCGCAGGCGGCAACTTGTTGACTGACGCGGTAGAGGGCTTGCCCGCCGCCGCCGTTGACCGTGTCCGCGTCCAGCAGATCATCGGCACTATAGCGGTCGGCGAATTCGACCAGCCCATCGCGCTTGCAGGCGTGGGAACAGTCACGTTTCATGCCGATGGCTCCTACGATTTCGCGCCGGCGGCCGGCTATTCCGGGGCCTTCGTGACCGAAATCGACGACGCGGAGACGCCTTTCACCGCCGAATTCCAACTGCAAGGCTACGAATCCATAGCGGGCGAACTGGTCATTGAGGAAATCGGCGAGGCGGAACGCGTGCCGCGCGCCGGCAAAATCATCGTCAACGAAGACGGCACTTATGCATTCGAGCCGAGGGCTAGTTTTGTCGGCAGTTTCGAGGCGACGATCGACCAGGGCGTCGTTTCCGACCCGCCTTTCACGATTAGCTATGCCATGCAACGCGCCGGTGGTCCGCTGCAAACCGTCGACGCCGGATCGACGACTCAACTGCCGCTGGCCGGGACGCTTGAGGTCGGCGCCGACGGTCGCTTCGAGTTCAAGGCCGCGGCGGACTTCGTCGGCGCGGTCGAGATGGAACTCGGCATTCAGAATCCGCTCTTGACGCTGGAGAACTACGAGGAAGTATTCACGCGGGAACAATTGGCCGAGCCGGGATTCATCAACTTTTTCAAAAACAGTTTCATCATCACGATTCCCAGCACGGTCATACCGATCGCTATTGCCGCTATGGCGGCCTACGCCTTCGCCTGGCTGGACCTGCCCTATCGCAATGTCTTCTATCTGTTGGCGATCGCCATGTTGATTGTGCCGCTGCAAACCACCTGGATCCCGGTTCTGCGCATGCTGAATGCGGCCAATCTGATCGGCACCTGGCCCGGCATCTGGATCGCGCATTCATCTTACGGGACGCCATTCGCCATTTTTCTGCTTTACAACTTTTTCCGCGATCTCCCCGGTGAACTCTTTGAAGCCGCGCGGGTTGACGGCGCTTCGGAATTTGGCATGTTCTTCCGTATTGTTGTGCCGCTATCATTGCCCGCGCTGGCGTCCCTGGCCATTTTCCAGTTTGTCTGGGTATGGAACGACTTGATGAACGCGCTGATCTTCTTGGTTGACCAACAGAAGTTCCCGCTCACGGTAGGCATACGACAACTCGTCGGGCAATATGCTAACGAATGGGATATTTTGGCTTCGGGCGCTTTCATCACCATGGTCGTGCCGCTGATCGTCTTCTTCAGCTTGCAGCGCTACTTCGTGCGCGGCGTCACAGCCGGCGCCGTCAAAGGATAAAACGGCCATGATTCGAGGGATGATTGAGGCGCTTGCAGGACCGAGAAGATTGACATTTGCGTTTCTGTCGCTCGCCCTGATCCTGCAGCTGGCGCAAGCCCCCAAGGCGCTGGGCATGGTCGTAAAGCTACATGTGCCGGGAGATTACGACAGCATTGCCGCGGCAATCGCCGACGCGCCCGATCACGCTGTCATCGAGATCGCCGCCGGCGCTTATCGCGAAGCTCTGGTTATTGGACGCCCCCTTACGCTGCGAGCTGCGGAGGGCGCCCAGGTGACCCTGGTTGCCCCGAGCGATGATACACCCGCGATCGCGATCCGTGACACCGATGCCGTTTCTATCGAGGGGCTAACGATCGTTGGCGGTGAATACGGCATCTTCATCACCAACAGCCAGGCGATCAAGGTTCAAGACAACAGGGTTCTGGACAGTCGCCTGGCGGGTATCAAAGTTCGTCTCGGCGCGGCGGACATATTGAACAATTCGGTAATCAACGCGCAAGCGCCCTATGGATTCGGCATCCATGTCACCAACACCATGCAATGGCCAGAATCGCGAGTGGCCGGCAACATTGTCTTCGGCAATGCTCATGGCGGGATTTATACCAATATGACGTCTATGATTCACATTAATGACAACATCGTGCGGCAAAACGGAGAATATGGCATCGCCGTCACAGAAATGTCCCATGCCGATGTGTTGGGCAATACCGTCGCCGGCACAACCGGTATCGGCATCAATGTTCTGGACATGTCCATGGCGCTGGTATGCGACAATGTTGTTGTTGATACCGGCAGCGACATTGATTTACACGGCATTCGCAATGGAAACGGCATCACCGTCGATTACCACTCGGAGGCCTTCCTGTCAGGAAACATGATCGCAGGCAGCGCGCTGAATGGTCTCAGCGTCTTGTACGGCTCATTCGCGTATCTGCACGAAAACCAGATCAGCGACAGCATGGATCAGTCCGTTTACGTGGACGAAAGCGTCGTTGAAGAGGGGAGTGGCTGCGAGACCGATCATTGACGCCGGCAGCAGCTCAATCTTCAATCTCGTTGTGGCGCCTGCCCCGGCTGCGCAAGAGCCTCGCGCCAAGATTGTCTGCCGGCGCGGGCTCGGGCGGATCGCCCGCCGATCGCGCCGGCGCGGGACGTCCGAAGGTCGGAGGCCCCGCAGCGTTCGGAGCGGGATCAATCCGTGGCGCTTCACCGTATCCAGTCGCGTCTCGGCTGCGACTGCGCACGTTGAGCAGCGCCTGCAAGCGCTGTGTTCGCTGCTGATCCTCACTTTGACGGCCGGTCAAGTACGCGCGCAGGCGCGCCAAATCGCCCCGCGTAATGATCAAGCGCCGGACTGCGATATCCAATGGCAACAAGACAAGCGCCAGCAAGACCAAGTTCTGCCAAATGCCAACCGCTGCTTGCCGCTCTCCCAGATTGTGGGCGAAGACATCCGCTGGATCCTGCGCCAGATTGCTGCCGCCGGTTAGCTCGGCGATTGCCGCCAAGTGCCGGTCATCCGGTTCGCGAGGAATGTACTCGGGAGAATAGGACAAGACCCATCCATTGAGATCGCTTAGCGCCGTGTCGCCGTCATCAAGCTGCGCCTGGCCATTGATCGTCAAGAAATACGCCCCTTCGTTCTGCGGTTTGAAGGTGGCTTCGTAGCGGCCCGGCGCCGTCTGCAGCAAGGGGATGCGACGGCTGTCGCCGGCGGGGTTCAATACAGCGCTGCTCAGCAACAAGCCGTCCAAGAACTGTCCCGCGTTGTCACGCGCGTCAACCACGATTCGCGCATATTCATCTTCCAAGCCGATACGCGTCTCCAGGTTGTTGTTCGCTCCTGCGTTGATGCTCCAGTTAACCGCCTGCCCCCAAAAGCGCGAGAAGTCATCCCATGCCACCCATTCGTTCGCCCAGCGCGCGCTCGCGTCCGAGGTCCAGGCCACGACGCGGCCCAAGCCATATTGCCAGGAGGCCAAAATCGGGTCGGAATAGGGTTCGGGCCCGCTGAGGATGCGCTGGGCGGCGGTCTTGGGCGTGGTCGCTACGTACCCGCGCAAGGGCGGGAAGCTGCTGATGCCGTCAATGATCGCGTTACTGCCCGTCACACGCGCGGTGAAGTCTTCTTCGACGATATAAGAGCGCGATGCCAAGACCGTCTCTTGCGCGAAGATCAAGGGAATCTGCGCTACGTCCGCCACGTGATAATAATTGCCCCCGCCCGCTTCGGCCATTCGCTCCAGAAACTCCGCCGGATTGCGACCGATCGCAATAGACGATAAGCTGACGCCGAACTGCTCGTGCAGCAAGCCGGTCAATTCCACCAATCCGGTTGGGCTTGCGCCGCCATCGGTCAGCAGGATTAGGTGTTTCAACTGTGATGGCTCGTTGATGATATCTCGTTCCACCAGGCGCAAGCCCGCCAAAATGTCAGTGCCGCCGCCCGATCGAATGGTATTGGTCATGGCGACCAGCGCCTGCGCGTCGTTGACTTGCTGAAACGGCACGACCCAGGCGCCGCCGGTATCAAAGGTGCCGATGGCAACCCGGTCACTCGGTTGCAGCAAACTCAGCGAAAGTACGATTGCCCGCTTCGCCAATTCCAGGTTGGGTACACCGCTGCGACCGATCTGCCCCATACTGCCAGAGCGATCAATCAAATAGGCAATCGTTAATTTGGGCAAACGTTGCTGATCTTTGATCTGCATCTCTACTGGCAGGGTACGCTCCAGAGGTGTCTGATAGTATCCCCCAGGCGCATAGCTTTCCGGCCCGCCAATCATCACCAGGCCGCCGCCAATGTCGCTGACGTACTGATCCAGCAGATTCATCTGGGCATTGCTCAATTCGGTAGCCGGAACATTGACCAAAATGACACTCTTGTAATTGGCCAGTTGAGCCATGTTTACCGGCAGGGCTCCTGGCGGCACCGCGTCTACCAGCAGACCGGCTTGCTCCAGCGCCGGCAACAGATTCTGCGCTTCCGCCTCGCTCACACGAACCAGCAGCGCGCGCGCCGGGCCGATCACCTGGCTGAAAGCCGCCAATTGATTATTCTGATTGTAGTTGTCGCTCTCGCCCGGTACGATCAGTTGCGCAGTGAAATCAAGAAAACCGCTCTTGTCGCTGGTCTGAGTGAGGGCAAAGCGCGTGTCGCCCCGCTGCAAGTTCAGCGCCTCCTCGTGGATCAGGCTTCCACCCGAGAAGATCAACAGCGTCGCAGATGTCGCTTCCTCGGCATGGATGCCGACGGCGATATCGAAGCTCTGGTTTTCACCGACGCGGCTTGGGGCGTCCAATTCTGTAATTCTTACGTCGGGCTGCGCCTCGCGGAAAAACGGCACATAGCTAATCTCGACGCCCGAAGCCGCGGCGCGTTGGGCGCGCGCGAGGGCGTCGCCCTGTGTCGGCTGCCCGTCGCTAAGAACAACGATGCGCGGCGAAGCATCGGCCGGGAACATTGATAGCGCTGTCTGAATGGCATTAGCGATATCGCTATGCGTCGCGACCGGCAGCGACGAGAATCCATCAATCTCTTGTACGCGGCTGAAATCGCTCTCTGGCACCGCGTTGTCGCCAAACAAGACGACCGCCCATTCGTCGTCGGGCTGCTTGTCGGCGATCGCCCCGCGAATGTACTGCAATTGCGCGTCTTCGGCCGCAGTGCCCATACTATCGGAAGCGTCAACCAGGAAGACCACCGCCAGCCGATCAACCGCCTGCACACTCTGCAATCCCGCCAGGGCCAGGACAAGCAGCACAACAATCGCCGTTCGCAACGCCAAGCTGGTGATATCGCGGCGGCGGCGAAAAGCGTGACGTGGAAAGCCCACATACCAGACTATTGGCAAAGTGATCAGCAGTATCAGTCCAGCAGTTGGCGTGGTGAATTGCATGGCGGTTCCAATTCCGCTTGATGACGCGCCGACGGGCTCCGGCGCCTAGGCTGATTTTAACGACTAGCGCAGCGGCTTTACAGGGTGACCGCGAAAGCGATTTCTTAGCGCCTCCAAAGAGCCACATTTTCTGATCGTCCGAATCTATGCAAACCAGAGCGCTGGATTATCCCTTGCCCCGCCACAGGGCGCCTTCCGGACAGGGATATCCTTGAGATTCCCTGCCATCTCTGATACGTTCCCATCCGACGATGACATGGCGCGCTGACTTCCGCAGAAGAGTCGGCTAAATCGATTTCGCCTTTCTTATAGTTTCGTTTGCCACAAATAAGATGTCATTTTGATTGTTACAGGTTAAAGTATCGTAAGTGATATAGATTTCTGCATAATTTATCATATTTGTTGGACTTACGGCGGAAAAAGTTGTAAAATCGCGTTAACGTTATTCCACGTATTGTGAAGGTTGTTCCCGACAAGAAGGGGGATGAATGTCCGAATACGAAAGCCACGTACCCCTGACCGATTCTTACCTAGAAGACGTTGGACCATACTCGGAAGATAAACCGGATATAATCAAGGTCTCGGCTCGTTCGCGTTCGACCGCGGTGGCAGGCGCCATTGCCGGTGTTATGCGACAGCATCAACTTGCCGAGGTTCAAGCCATCGGCGCAGGCGCGGTTAATCAAGCCGTGAAAGCCTTGGCGATCGCTAGGGGATACCTGGAACGGGACGAAATCGACATCGTCAGTACGCCCTACTTCACAGAGGTCGATATCGACGGTCAAGAACGCACGGCGGTTCGCTTCCGCGTTGAACCACGTCCCTAAAGAGCAATTGATCACATTGGTTGGCGATTGCCAACCAATAATCAAATATCGACGAGCAGGTGAATACTAAGCATTCACCTTCTTCGTTTTCGCGACAACTGAACGAATCCCCTTGACCAGCCGCGCCCCCATAATACTGGTCGAACCACAGCGATCCGCCTTCACTCTTGCGATATCCTGACAAAGTAAACCTGTCGCTTGACGCCGCTTCTGGTTCATGTGCCCTGCTGGCGTTTCAACAAAACCTGCTCAACCATCATCCATTAACCGGTGTTATAATGCACAGGGCAACGCGAGTGGACACAAGATTGGAGCGGTACGGTGGCAGAATTAGCGACTTTGGCGATCAATACGATCCGGACCCTGTCAATGGATGCGGTGCAAAAGGCAAACAGCGGCCATCCGGGCTTGCCGATGGGCGCCGCCCCACTGGCCTATACGCTGTGGATGAAGCATCTCCGCCATAACCCGAAAAACCCGAACTGGGCAAATCGTGATCGCTTCGTATTGAGCGCCGGGCACGGTTCGATGCTGCTTTATTCGCTTTTGCATCTTACCGGTTATGACCTGTCACTTGAGGAAATAAAGAATTTCCGGCAATTCGGCAGCAGCACACCGGGCCATCCGGAATACGGTGATACGCCTGGCGTAGAGACTACAACGGGCCCGCTGGGACAAGGCGCGGCCACGGCCGTAGGTTTGGCGCTGGCGGAAGCGTTTCTCGCCAAGCACTTCAACCGAAACGACCGAACGATTGTTGATCACTACACCTATGCCCTCGTCAGCGACGGCGATCTAATGGAAGGCGTCTGTATAGAAGCATCGGCCTTGGCCGGTCATTGGGGCTTAGGCAAGCTGATATTCCTGTACGACGACAATCAAATCACACTGGATGGCGCTGCCGATATGATATTCACCGAGGATATCGCTATGCGCTTCCGGGCGATGGGATGGCATTATGGCTGGTTACCTGACGGTACGGACGTCGTAGCAATTGATCAAGCAATTGCAGCGGCGAAATCCGTCAGGGACAAACCGAGCCTGATCGCGGTACGCACCATCATTGGTCACGGAAGTCCCAACAAGCAGGGAACCAGTGACGCGCATGGCAGTCCGCTCGGCGCGGGCGAAGTAAGGCTGGCGAAAGAAGCTCTCGGCTGGGATCCGGATGCCAAATTCTTCATTCCGGCAGAGGCTCTGCAGCACTTCCGCAGCGCCATTGATACGGGCGCGGCTGCAGAAGCGGAATGGAATCGCGCGTTTGACGCTTGGCGCGGCGCATATCCCGATTTGGCAAACGAATGGGATCGCGCCCAGGCCGGGCAATTCAACGAGGGATGGCGCGACGATTTGCCTCGTTGGCAAGCCGGTCAAACGATCGCCACGCGCAATGCCGGCGGGGACGCGTTGAACGCGCTGGCCCGCCATGCGCCGACCATGATCGGCGGCGACGCTGACTTGGCCGGCAGTACCAAGACCTTGATCAAAGACGCCCGGGATACGGGTCCCGGACGGGGGACGGAACGCAATTTGCGCTTTGGCGTCAGGGAGCACGGGATGGGAGCTATCGTCAACGGTCTGGCGCTGCACGGGGGAATCGTCAAGCCATATAGCGCCACATTCTTCACCTTCAGCGACTACATGCGTCCGGCGATGCGCCTGGGCGCCCTGATGGACATCCCAACGGTCTACGTCTTCACGCACGACAGCATCGGCCTGGGCGAAGACGGACCTACCCATCAGCCCGTTGAACATCTGATGGCGCTGCGCGCCATGCCCAATCTTTATGTATTCCGGCCGGCAGATGCCACGGAGACTGTCGGAGCCTGGGCAACCATCGCCGAGCTTTATCATCCGGCAGCTATCGTGCTCAGTCGGCAGGATCTGCCGGTGCTCGCCGGCAACGACCAAGGCATACACGAAGGCGTTTCCCGCGGCGCATACGTGCTTTCCGAACATAAGTCCGGCGACATTGACGCGATCATTGTGGCGACCGGCAGCGAAGTGAGCATCGCGCTGGCAGCCGCAGAACTGCTCGAAGAGTCGGATATCCGCGTGCGAGTCGTTTCCATGCCCTGTTGGAAGCGTTTTGAAGAGCAGGGCGACGACTATCGCGAGAGCGTCTTGCCCGCCGACATAAGTCGCCGCGTCAGCATTGAAGCGGGGGCCACGCTCGGTTGGGAACGCTATATCGGCGACGAAGGGATCGCGCTGGGGATCGACCGCTTCGGCGCCAGTTCGCCCTACACGAGAATCTACGAAGAACTCGGTCTCACACCAGGGCATGTCGCCGAAGCCGTCAATTCGCTTCTCGACGACTAGAAAGCCGCCTGAATTCCATCCAGGCCTAACTGAGGCGAATGCGCAATGGATATTTGCGGTTGGGTACCATAGCGCTCAGTCTCTCGGCATGGACAGTGACGAATGATATTGGACCAGCCCGTTGCTGATGGCGAGGCGCTTGAGCGAACCCAGGGCGAGAACGAAATGTCTATCGAGTCCCCCAAAGTGATGGTCATCCTGCCGACCTACAATGAGCGGGAAAACGTACGTGAGCTTGTCGACGCGCTTTTCGGCCTCGATATCAGGAATTTCCATCTGCTGATTGTCGACGACAATTCGCCGGACGGCACGGGGAAAATTGCGGAGGAAATCGCCCAAAGGCAAATATACCGGGGCAAGGTCAACGTTCTACATCGACCGCAAAAGCAAGGCTTGGGACCGGCGTACATAGCGGGCTACAAACGCGCGCTGGCCTTGGACGCCCAACTGATCATCCAGATGGATGCCGATTTCTCGCATCAACCCAAATATATCCCGCAATTGCTGGAACAAGCAGCAACACACGACGTTGTGGTCGGGTCACGCTATGTCGTCGGCGGCAGCGTCGACGATCGCTGGGGTCCTATCCGCAAGCTGCTCAGTTGGTGGGCGAATCGGCTTTATACACCGAGCATCCTTGGGATTCCTGTCCGTGATACCACGGGCGGGTTCCGGCTGTTCCATCGCGATTGCCTCGTTGGCCTGGACCTGGACCGAATCAAGGCAAACGGGTATGTCTTTCAAGTAGAAGTCATCTATGTGATGTACAAGCTCGGTTACAGGATCAAGGAGATCCCGATACATTTTCCGGACCGCGAGCGCGGCGTGTCCAAGATGTCGCCCTCTATCGCCGGGGAGGCGGCGCTGCGCGTCCTACAGATCATGTTCCGCCACCGCGATCTGTCCCCAATTCGGCGGCGCATGGCACCCTGCGACACCGAGTAAAGCAAGCCTCGATTCTATAAGCAATCAATCGTCCAGAGTAAACCGCGGCGGACGATTTCGCGGGCTTCCGGGACATCGAAATCGCCTATGACATGCCCCAGCGAGCAGTAGAACACCCGTCCCTTGCCATAACGTCGCGTCCAAACCACGGGCATCACCGCGCCATCGACCCAGTCGGCGTGATCACCGTTGAAGGTCGTTGTTGCCAGGACCTGATTTGACGGGTCGGTGTGCATGTAATACTGCTCCGAATGCATATCAAAATCGGCGATGCCCGCCGTGATCGGATGCTTCTGATCGCGAATGTTGACGCGATAATCGATGATATTGCCCGGATGGGCCACCCACTGCCCGCCAACCATGAACTGATACTCGGTATTCTGGCGGAAGGCATCGGCCATGCCACCATGCCATCCCGCGACATGAACGCCGCCTTCGCGTACCGCACTCAGCAAACCCGCTTCTTGCTCACTTGTAATTGTGCTCATGGTGTACACCGGCACGACCATATCGACAGATCCCATCAGATCGGCGTCAAGGAAGCTATCCAATGACTCCGAGAGCGTCACGTCCACCCCCGCGTCTCCCATCAGTCCCGCGAATAAGTGTGAGGTCTCTTTGGGATCGTGACCGTCCCAGCCGCCATAAACGATCAATACTCTCTTGCTCATTTTCGCTCCACTTTCGATCAATGGCCAACTGCCACAAGTATAGACGCCTGTTGCTGGATTTTACATGTTTGTCGTGGCGCCCGCTGCTGGATCGGGGAGGTGGATCGCGCCTGACGAGCGTCGCTAGGTATTGGGGCTCTTGTGCAAGCGGAATATGCTGTTTCCAGAAGCCACGTAAATGATATCGTGGATCGGATAGGCTACGATGGCAGAGAGCAATTCAAACTTGTCTTGCTCCACCGCCTGATAGCTGTCCATAAAGGTACCCGCAAGCGTTGTCTCGTATACAGCGCGGGCGCCGCGACTAATCACGAAAAATGCCGGCGCAAAGGGACTGTCATTGAGATAAAAGCCCTCGGTCATGGTCGTGTAAAGTTCACTGCCCTCGTTGAATCCGCTAAAGGCGAAGGCCCTCTCTTCACCAGCATTGTATTTCTTCATGACGCCGTCATCGTACAGTACGTAAACATCACCGGCCTGGCTGATGGTGAAATCGACGACGTTGCGCAGATTAGGACGGGCATCCTTGGTGAAATACTCCCGGGGCGCGCTGGGATAGCTGGCGCCGGAGGGATCGTACTTCCAGATTTGTCCGCCTTCGCTATCCAGTATGTACAGTCGGCGTCCCCAAACCGTCAGCGCCGAGGGGTTTTCCCACTGCTCGACCCCCAGAATGCGCTGCGCGTTGCAGATCATGATAAACTGTGGCCGGCAGCGAACCAGCGTACCATTTTCGTCGATCATCGCCAGTTCGTTGGATACATCGTCAAAGGCGATATCAACGATTTGTCCAATGCTGAATCCGTCCACTGTGGCTCCGCGCCGCATGTTGGGCACTGGCTCCTGTCGCTCCGCCTCCGTGCCATCGTCCGAGATCTTGATACGATATACCAGGTGATTCTTGGTATCCAGCGCATACATGTCGGTACCCTTGAGCCTGAGACGCGCGATGCTGGCATTCTGGAAATTCGTCAGCGGATTAGCGATACGGCGCTGCACATTGTTGAGCGTATCAACAACATCCTGCGCTTCTTGACGCATGGCTTCGATCACGGGATCGCCAGGTCGCATATTCTCGCATACATCGACGACTTGCAGCGCCGCATTCCAGGCAGAGGTGATACTCCTGCGATTACTGTTGTCCATAGAGCGCGCCAGGCTGGCTGTCTCCTGCAATCGCTGCAGGCACTGTTCAAATTCGGATTCTCCAGTATTGGAGACCCAGGAGAATACGACAACAGCAACAATGAACAAGGGTATGAGAAGAACAGCCAAGGCCATAGAACCCGCAGCGGGATTGCGGTCGCTGCCAGGTTCCGGCAGGGGTAGAAAGCGCTGAAACAAGCGGCTTAGGCCGCCCAAAACGGCGGCCGCGCGCCGCGCCAAGCGCGCCAATCCCCAGCGCAAAACGGCGCTCAATCCGCGCTTGCGCTGCGCCGGTCTGCTCGGCCCGTCGCTTTCCAATTGCAGCCGAGCTTCGTTCAACTTCGCGCTTACCTCAAGCGAAGATTCGCCTGGCGCAGCCGGTACCGGGCTCTCGATGTTTGGCGGCAGCAATTCCATCAGCATCAATTGCCCTTGTACCTTGATCGCATTGCGCAGACTGTCCAAGACCTGTTTAATGTCGTTTTCCAACAATACGCTGGTTAGCTGAGTGACAGGGATCTCACACAGGTTGGCATCAGCCAGCACCAGACGGCTGCCCGCATCGACGCCGTAACGCACCATAGAAACCTCCGGTTCCTGCGAGATGCCCAACGGTGCGCTGTAGAGCGATTCTTCTTGGGTAAAATCATCGGGGAAAGTTAGGGTCAAGCCAGCTGTCTGCAATACCGAGACGACCGGGCCAACGCGCGCGACGTACATATCGTCTCCATGCAAGACGGCGACGATGGCGCTGGCCTCAAATTGCTGCTGCTCATACTCGCTATGCGCTTGATTGTGTTCGTAAAGGTTGCGGTTGAGCACTTGAAACATCGTTCGCATGGCAATTGTGACGCTGCCACCGGTATTGAAATAGCGTTCCGCCGCCAATACAGCCAATTGTTCATAAAACGTGGTTGGCGCAATCGTTCCCGAGGGGACAATCAACGTGAAAAAAGTGTCGCCCTCACGGCCTCGGGCGGCATCCTGCGGCGCTACCACGACCAGCGCGCCGGGCGGGTTCACATTGATCGGTCGGCCCCCAATAATATAAAGGTGACCGACCAAAGCTTCCAATTCAAATGCCATACGAGAATCATCGCGCCAGCGAACAACTAAACTGATTTTACATCAAGATGTGAATCGCGCTACGCGACTGCCCTTGGACTGACAAACTGTGGTTTCCAGTGCTATAATAGCGCGTACAGTTTCGCATAGAGACCTCATCGTGCTGTTCTTCGCTTAGGATTGTGAAGGGATCGAGAGCTATGTCATCAATCCCGGCAGTTAAGACGCGCGCAATGGCAAGCGGATTGTCGACCGCGCGAAGTGGACAGCCCGCGGATAACCCGCGGCTGGACTGGTGGATGGCGATTGTAGCCTGCGTCATGATCTTCGGCCTCTTCATCGATGGCTGGGCGCACAATCATGATCGCGTCGATGACAGCTTTTTCACGCCCTGGCACGCGATCTTGTATGGCGCTTACGGCGTTTCCGCGATCACCCTGATCGCTTTTCATTTCCGCAACGTTGGCAAGGGCTCTCACTGGAGGCGCGCCTTGCCCGCCGGTTATATGCCCGCCTTAGCGGGGGCCTTGCTTTTCGCTACTGGCGGCCTGGGCGATATGGTCTGGCACGGGCTATTCGGAATTGAAGAGAACATCGAGGCGCTGCTAAGCCCGACCCATCTTCTGCTGGCTGCATCCGGTCTGCTGATTATCAGCGGACCGATCCGCGCGTACTGGCAGCGCCAGACCGAAAACAGTTGGCGCGATCTAATGCCGGCCATCCTCGCGCTGACGATGATCGCCTCTGTATTCACCTTTTTCACGGCTTTCGCCGCCGTCACCGGCAGGACGCACATATTGACCGGTCCCAGACCCGATGTCCATAGCTTGTATGACGTCTATGGCGTGTTGGCGCTGGTGATGCATAGCAACATCCTGCTCGGCGTCGTTCTCTTCAGCACCCGGCGCTGGCGCCTGCCCTTTGGCGCGTTCACGTTGATGTATTCGGTCAATGCCCTGATGATGACCTGGATGCACTTGCGCGCTAATGCCGACTTCCTGCTGGTCATTAATGCCGCAATCGTCGGCTTGCTCTGTGATTGGCTGCTCAGTCGCAAGATCACCGAATCGACCAAGGGCCTGCGCCTGTTTTCTTGTCTGATCCCTTTCGTATTCAGTATGGGCGCGCTGCTTGTGATTCACATCCTGGGCGCGGGCGCCTGGGCAAAAGGCGGCCTCTGGTGGGAAGTACACATGTGGCTGGGCGCGCCGGTGCTGGCTGGCGCATTTGGCTACGGACTGAGTTTGCTCGTCCATCCACCCGCCTCGCCGGTTGAAATGCCGGCCTAGGTCAGCGTCTTGACAATAGCCCTGCGACAGATTGGCTGCATCCTTATCCTCGTGTTGCTCTTGGCATCCTGCCGGCAGCAACGTCAATCTAGCAGCGACTACAGCCTCGCGGTCTCCGTCGCCGGCATGCAGGTGGGCCCGTCCCAAATCACCGTCAGCGTTCACGACGAGAATGGCAATGTAGTTGAAAACCCGGGCGTTATTGTCCTGCGTGGCGATATGGATCACGCCGGCATGGCGCCGGTCTTCGCTGAATCGACTGAAGCGGTCAATGGGGTATTCACCGTGCCATTTGAATGGACGATGGCCGGCACGTGGATCCTGGAAGCCAATCTGACCTTGGATTCGGGCGAACGGGTTAGGGAAAATTTCCGCTACGAGATCCTCTCGCAAGCCGGGGAGCATGAGATGCCGACGATGGATCACAACGGTCGGGAAAGCCACCGCATGGACAACGCAGAGCGCAACGCCACGACAGGCGAATCCAGCGCTGTCTACATGCAAATCGAAAACAGCGGCGCGTCAGCCGTCGCCATTGCCGCGGCCAACAGCACCGCTGCTCATCAGGTCGAGTTTCACCGCAGCATCATCGACGACGACATTGCGCGCATGGAAGCTGTCGAGACCCTGGTCATTCCCGCTGGCGAGCGACTTGAGCTGCGCCCGGGCGGCTTGCACATCATGTTGCGGCAACTGTTTTTTTTTTAATGATACGGCGACCACCGAGATCTACACTTGGAGCTGGCATCAGGCGAGATGATCCAGCTGTCAATTCCAATCTTGAACATGCTCATGGATGAAGACCTGGCGCCAACTGCGGTTGGCGACCTGGTCTTTAACAAGCTCTGGGCGCGCCCCGCGAGCGCCGGCGTCGCGGGTCACGATGATAACAGTTCTGAAGAATCGGCCAGTTCAAAATGAGGCGCCATCAGCAAATGAATGGCGATAGCCTGGGCATTCTAACCGGGCTTATGTCCCGCCAAGCCAGCGCGCTAACCGGAATCCGCGCATGCCCTCGGGCATCAGCGCAAGCAGCGCCGCGCCTTCTTCGGCATCCAAAGGGCGCAAGATGATGAGTATCAACGCGTACACAAGCGTTGCAATCGCCAAGACGAGTACGCCTTGACCGAATACCGTCAACACCAAGAACATGACCGCGAATGCCACTAGGGGACGCCACAGCAAACTGACCACCCGCACCCCCCGCAGCGATCCGCGCACCAGATAAATGAATGGCAGGAACAGAACCACTTCGGAAGCGATGGTAGCGATGGCCGCTGCCTGAAAGCCGTATTGCGGGATGAATATCATATTGGCGGCGATGTTGAATATGACCGCGACCCCAAAGGCGCGCGTGATCAGTCGCTGCCGCCCCAGCGCGACCAGCACGTACTGCATCAAACTGTTCATCCAGCCGAAAGGAATGCTCCAGATCATCAATTGCAATGCGATCGCGCCATCCGGCACATACCGGGCGCCGCCCAGGATCAAGGTCAATGGTTCAGCCAATACAGTGAATATCATGGCCAGGGGCAAAGTAATGGCGAATAGCAATTTGATGCCAAAGGTGCAACTGCGCGTTAATGCCGCGAGGTTTTCTTTTGCCTGACGCGACATCACCGGGAAGAGCGCCTGTGTGAAAAAAGCCGGGACGATGTTGATAGCCAGCAGCCACTTATAAGCTGTGCTGTATTGGGCGACGGTTTCCGCGCCTTTGATCGCTTGCAATATGACGATGTCGATCTGGAAAAAGATAGTGGCCAGGAAGTGATTGAGCATCAAGGGAAAGCTTTCGCCGACCATTTCGCCGACCAATTTGCGATCGGGCAGTCGTTGAGTGATTTTGCCGATCAAGCGCCGTCCCGCCCATACCAGTACCAGCAGCGTCAAGAAATTGTTTAAGATGCTGACTGCCGCCAAGCCAACGATGCCGTGACCCAGCAAGAGCGCAATCACGCCAAAGATCGCCTTGTTGACGGTGGTAATGGTGGCGATGGCCGCCGGCTTTTCCGCCTGTTCATTAGCATAGAAGAGCGAGGTCATGCCTTTGGACAAGCTGGCGGGGAACAATCCCAGGTATAGCAAGCCGATCGCGGTCAGACCATCCGCCTTAATGGTCTCCACTCCGGAGCTTTGCCAGAGCAGCAGTGCGCCAGCCAACAGCGGTACGCCGGCAAGACTCAAAAACAGCCGAAAGAACGACGTATTGTAGAAATAATGTCCGGCGCGGCTCTTGCGCTGAGAGGCTTCGCGGATCAGAAACAGATCCAGGCCAAAATTCGTGAAAATGTCGAACCAGACGAACAAGACCACCGCAAAGCTGTAAATGCCAATCTCAAACGGTTGCAACAGCCTGTACATGACTATGGCAAAAGCCATATCGATACCGCGGTTGAACAAGTTGAGAATGATTGGCGCCAGGCTATTCCGCGCGACTTTGGCCACGCTCGACGAACCCTCGGTATTCATGCCAATATAAGCTCGCCAAAACCAGGCGCCGAATAATAGCACGGTCAAAACGACGCAGATCGTCGAGGCAAACATACCCAGATGCACGCTGGCCGGGCTGTATACCAGCCTCACCGTCCAGTGTCCCGGCGACAATTCCACGCCCTGGAAGTTCGCCAGCACCAAGCGCACCGCCAATCCATACTCGGCCGATTCTCCACTTCCCCAGGGGCGGGCAAAGGCGCGCCAGCCCGGGGCATAACTCTCGCTGATAACGAGCCAACTCGCTTCATCAAGGCTTACGTCAGCGAATTTTTCACGCGCGGTATCGCGGGAGATTGATGCCGGCTGATATTTGGCGATATGCAAGGTGGAAGCGGTATTGGCGAATTCGCCGAATCTGAAGCCCCCGCCCGGTTCGGCAAGCCAGCGCGGATCCCAATCGTCTTTGGCAACTGCGAAGGCCCGCGGCATAAAAGACTGGTTCTCCCAAATGGTTACCGCTGCGTCGGCGTAAACGGTCTTCCAACCAGCCGGGGGGCTTTGCCAGTCGCGCGGGGTCAAAACATAGCGGATATTAAGCAAATTGAAGAGATCCGCTGCAAGCACAGCTTCATATCCGCCGGCATGATTCCAATCCGGCAAGGTATAGACCGGTGATATGCGATTGTGGTCCAAAAATCGCTGTGGCTGCAGGGCGCGCATGGTCGCCACATACCTGGCGGGAATGATGCTTTCATAGCCGCGCACGTCATTCAGGCCATAGCTCATAACCATATTGGGACTAAGAATGGGCAACTGCTCCGGATCAGCTTCCAGGCTCGTTATTCGAAAGTGTCCATCTTGGCCCTGCAAGTACTCTATCGCCGGCGGTGTGAATTCCAGCAGCAGCGGATCGCTCGCTGGATTGAAGTCGTAACTCGCGATGAACAAGTCGATGGCAGATATCACCAAGGCCAGAGCCATCCAGACGCGTGATCGCCAACGTGCGGCCCAGAGGAATATCACGCCGCTGGAAAGCAAGAGCGCCGCCAGCACGATGAACTGCGGAAGCTGATAGCTGTAAAACATGCGTCCATCAGCAAACGCCCTGTCAGCTCCTGTCAATTCTGCGACGGCCCTGTCAAAAAGCGGCTGCAATTGTTCGAAGTTGTAGTAACTGTAGACCGCTGCGCCCACAAGAGCGCCGCCAAGCGCCAAGATCAGCAGCCCCAGGACGCCAATCGGGAACAATTTGCGCCGCCGCTCTGCCAAAAGATGGAGCCCGATTCCCGACATGGCCGCAACTGCCGCAGTCAGTATGTAAACCCATCGAAAAGGTGAATTCAGCTGATTCATGCCTGGAAGATTAAACACAAAGGCGTAGGTAGGCGCGCCGAACATGAATGACAAGGCCATCAAAGCGATCAATGCCAAAGCGATAACGATTCCGGCGAATTGCCAACGTCTCATGCCAGCGAATAAGGCATATGCCGCCAGCAGCAAAGGCAATACGCCCAAATAAAGCGCGCCTTCCACATAATTCTTGATGCCCCAGTCGATGTAATCAATGGATTGCCCGGCGGCATTGCTCAAATCGCTGATGTGTTCCCTGGTGAATACATCGACATAGCTATGGTGGGTGGGATTGCCGTAAAAGTTAGGCAACAGAAACTGTAAGAAATCGCGCGGCTTGTGCGCAAAGTTAAGTACCGCTTCGATGCTGTCGCGCTCGGCGCGCCAATTCGTCCCCGCGAATTCGACCAAGGGCGCCAACTGCACGCCGGCCAGGCCGGTCCCCAGCAGCACGATCAAAAGCAACCAGATGGCGCTCTTCAGCCCCCAGCGATAAGGCATCGCGCCATTGGAGCGCCAGCGCCTGGCAGCCTCGTAGAGCAGGCGCAAGCCCGCATAAACTGCCGTGGTCATCATCGTATAAATGGAAACTTCAATGTGCCCGGCGAGGATATTACAGGCAATCGCGACCGCCCCAATCACAACCCAGGGAATGGCGGTACCGCGGAAGATCCACAAGGCGCGGCCACGCAGGATGTTCTCGACCATCCAAAGAGCCAGTGGCAGCCAGGCTGCGGCTGCCACTACCATCGGGAAGAGCGCGCTCACGATCATGAATCCCGACAACTGATAGACCGCGCCCGCTAGCGCCGCGCCGAAGCGATTGCTGCCCAAACTCCTCAAGTAACCGGCCATGAACATCCCAGCCAGCCAAAGACTGAGCACGATGAACCAGCCGTAGGCGCTGCTCAAGGGCAGCAGATAATAAATGATGCTGAGAGGGTACAAAGCGGAATGCTGCCCCGCCGCCCAGAAAGGTATACCGGCAAAGAGATGCGGGTTCCAAAGGGGGATTTCCCCTTGAGAGATCTGCTGCCGGATGAATGACTTCCACTGGTAATTCTGCAGCAGCATGTCCGAGATCAAGTGGTTGTGCGGGACGTTGGGCGCGCCGACGACTTCGCGGTAGGCGGCGTAGGGCTGGAACTGATAGAGATTCTCGGTTGGCAGCAGCGTACGGTCGCCCAAAGTTTGCTGATGGAACATCAACAGCGGAAATACCAACAAAAATACGATCAGGCTCAGATCCGGAAGGATGCGGCGCCACAGGTCCCTTGTCATCGGATAGATTCGGAACTCCGTCTTAAGCTGCTGCGCTGCTCCAATTGAAGCAACGACTGTTTGTTATACACAGGCGCGTTAATATGCGCCAGCCAGAGGAACTGCCACATAGATATCCCAAGTTTCTGTCATTATATCCCAAAAAACAGGGGCTATATCCCTTGCGCGCCTTCAGAATCGGCATACAATGAAAGACGTTCGACCAACTGCAGCAGGCGATTTTGCAACGAAACACGTCCCAGGAATTCATCATTTCTCGACATGCCAATCTCACCATCCAGCAACGAGAGCCAAGTCATGGAGCGAGTTTCTGGCTGAATTAGTCTGACTGTTTGGAACAGACTCATGGCGGACAGCCTATTCGACAACCGTTACCGCTACAATTTCATTTATCCGCGCGGACGCTCCGGCGAGACTTTGCGCGCGGTGGACACAGCGACTGACGATCGTCCCGTAGTAATTAAACGCCCCGCGCCCAACGACGCGCCACCCATCCGCGCCGGCCAAGAAGTCAGCATCGTCAACGAACGCGAAGCACTATCCCGCCTCGCCGGCCATCCAACTTTAACTGAGCTGGTCGGCAGCGGACAATTTTTCGTTGGGGGCATCCCGCACCAATACATCGTCATGGAACGCGCGGAAGGCATTATCGTCGCCGACGAAGTCGTCCGGCTTGCCGCGCAAAACGAGCGCTTGCCCGAACTGGAAATGCTGGAAATTGTCGACCGACTCGTCCACTTGTTGCAAGCCGCGCACGATAAAGACATCGTCTATAACGATGTCGATGCCAAGCATCTCTTTTGGAATCGAGAAAACTATACGCTTAAGGTAATTGATTGGGGCAATGCGGTTTTCCTTGAGGGCGATGAAGCAACTTCGCAAGGTATCAGCCGCCAGACCGATATTTACCAAGTCGGAGAGTTACTGTATTTCATCTTGTCTGGTGGACACCGGGTAGATGTCCCGCGCGATGCCGGGTACGATTTCAGGGTGGATTTTCATCAAGACGCCCAAAATGTCAACCAGCGCCTACAAGAAATCGTCAGCAAAGCCGTACATCCCAACGTTCGCTTTCGCTATACGTCGTTGAAAGCGATAAACGCCGACCTGTCGCGCTACCGCACTCCCTTGGAACACGTTCGCAACGCGATCGTATCCCGTACCATTACCAGGCTCAAAAACTCCAATCTCAGCCGCAATGAACTGCTTACGCTACAAAACCAACTTGAATCGGCAATTCGTCAAAACCCCGCCTATCCGGTCGCCCGCTCCACCCACTCGAACATTGTTGACCGCCTGCGCGATCTGGAGGTCTCTGCCGATCTGGATGCCGTAAAAATATACATGGGCAATGGCAACTGGTCCCGCGCGGCGGAGCTGCTCAACGACATGCGCGAGCGCACTGGAACCAAAACCTCCGGCATTGTGCATCTTCTGCTGGACTGGTGCATGCTTTTGATCGATACGCAACTGGACGAGATTCCAGCCGCCATCCCGGAAAGCACCATGTTGCTCTTCGAGTACAAGCCCGATAAAGCAGCGAATGTGCTAATGGTCGACCGCCCGGGCGCTATCAGCACCCGCGAGTTGCAGTGGCAATTGGCGGAGCGGATTTCCGCGCGCTTTTCCGACATCTTGCTGTTGCGGCCCAATATTAGTCGGCTGGACAATGCTGTTCGTCAACTGGGCGCCGAGGGCATCCCGGTAGAGGAGTTAACGGCCATATTACGAGGCATCGTTCGTATCCTGGATCAGACCGAGGAAATGGACAAACCCAGCGCTTCTCGATTGCGCGATGTCTATGGCGAGGTGGTCGAGAGCATCAGTTCGCTTAGCTCCAAGCTGCAAACGCTCAGCCTGCAGCACGAATTCTCCGAACGCCGTCTGCCGCTTAATGCGCTGACTCGCGCTCTCAACGCCGCCATGGCGCTTGCGGACAATATGCACGTCATCGGCAAGCAAGCCGCGAACAACCCGCGCGATGCGCTCACTGCTCTCGATGCCAGCCGCGCCATTGATCCGCCTAATCCGGTTTGGGACCAGATCGAGGATTCACTCAGCCACCTTTATGAGATCCTTCAAACCAGTCAAACCTTTGTACCGGCAGTTGATGGTTCCGATTTGTCCAAATGGTTGGAGGAAAAACACGACGAACTCGCGCCCTTCTCCGAACATCTCTTCGACAAAATGCTGAGCGAAATGTTAGAAAACATCCAAGCTGCCCAAGCAGCCTGGCAATGCTATCAAAACATCATCGTCGCCGGCAACAAGAACGAAGCGCTTAATGTCTTGACCACAGCCGCGAAATCGGTCTCTACCATCAGCCCGACGCTTTCCAGTTGGTTTAATCAGCTTTATAGCGTGATAGAAGGCGCCAGTTATGTGGAACGCCATTCCATTCCTGGCCACCTGGGGCGGACGCTGGCCGATGGATGGGCGGCCTTTGACAATGGACAGTTGGCAGATTCGGAACGCCTCGGCCAGCAAGCGAAAGAAATCGCGCGCAGCGACAACGAGCAAGCGATCGCCGACCGTCTATTTAGATTGTCCCATGTCTTGCGTGAATGGGTCGAACGCAACGGCGTCGAAAGCGAAAGCCGTACGCAGAAGGCGCTGCTGGATATCGAACACCTCTACACAGAAGAAGAAGACCAAGCTATTGGCGACTTCGCCAGCCAAATGCCCAGTACTGACACCTATCTCAAAGCGATGGGCCAGGGTCTCGTACAAGCCTTCGGCAATAGCAATACCGCGTCGCTGCGCATACTCTTCGCTCAATATGTGCTTTGTGGCGTCCTGGACGCCCATGATGGCATCATAGAAGACGCGCGATTCTGGCGGGCGGCGGCCGACCGCGCCTTGCCCGGGTCGGAAGATCGTCAACCCGTCATGCGCAAATTGGATGAATTCATAGAGCGGCGCCAAGCATTGCTGGAGGCACAGAGCCTGCTTGATTCCGTAAACGACAAACAGGCGCTCGACCAAATCGACGAGATCGTTAAGCAACTTGAAGAAAACCCGCAGGAGCGTTTGCTGGCGCCCGGCGTTCACAGTCTGCGAACGCTGGAAGCGGCGGTACAGGATTGGGCAAACGCCGAGTTCCGTGCAGCGGGCAGCAAGATTGAGGGTGTGCTGCGCGCCATCACCGAAACCGAGTCCAACGCGAACATTGCGCTAACTGGCTATCGCGACTGGATGATGGAGTTGCAGAAGGCGCTAGCGGAGTTGAGCGTCAAACGACGTGGCTTGCTGCAGGATATAGACCGCCAATCCGACGTACCACAAGCGACGATACGAGAGGTCATCCACACCCAGGCGAAATTGGCAGACGAGTTGCTGGGGCAGCCACATGCGCAAACCATGCTGTCCTGGCGCGACACCTACGAGCAATTCCTGGACGTCTACACCAGCAACATGCGCCGCAGCCAAAAGCTCGACGACATGAACGAATTGTTCAAAGCGCTGTTTATCGAACGCAATCCGGCTTATGCTCTCTTCCGCCATTGGTATCGCCTGGTCGAAAGCTCGCCCGAAGACCCCGAAGCTGAGATCGAGACCTTGCTCGACGCGGATGATGAAGCTCCGTCAGAGACCGTCGCCGAGGTGGAACCGGCACTCGCGGATCTGCCCGCCGCCACAAGCAATGGCAAGCGCGCTGGCATGAGCCGCTTGCTCTTCAACATGGCCGCTCTTGTAGGCATCGTGCTCGTTGTCGGCGGCTTGATTTCACTGTCCGCCAATGGCAATCTCGAGAGTCTCTTGGCCAACATAGCCCCAAACCCCACCGACACCGCTTTGCCAACCAAAACCGTGCCGGCGGTTACCATCGTTGCTCAAGCGGCGATAGATATAGCCGACGAAGAGAACGGCACAAATGAATCGGACGAAGCGGAAGCTGATACAGGGGAAGCGCTGGCGGACTTGGATCCACAGGACGCGCCGGGTAGCGACGAAAACCTTGAGAAGCAGAACGATGTCGCGCCAGCCAAAACTGAGGCGCCGAAGCCCACCGACATACCGGAGCCTACGGCGACAGATCTGCCGACCGCCACGCCTCTGCCCACGCAGACGCCCTTGCCTACCTTGACTCCCACGCCCCCTTTGCCGCCTGAAGGGCTTCGTGGCGCTCAAAACCTGCTCGATCTATACCGCGGTTCGCTCGCCTCGCCCTTCTGGAACGAAGACCGCTTCTCGTCGCAAGAGGGGTCCTGGCGGCTCGGTATCGCTAGCCAGACGGACGGCGAAACCGCTTTCCATTTTCCGCCGCCGCATTTGCTCGACAGCCAGTACGGCAACCAAGCGCCACGACGGATCAGCCGCATAGAAGCCGATCTTACGCTGCGCAGCTTCAACCCGGCTGTAGTCAGCGGCGAAGACGTATACTTTGGCATCCTGTTCCAAAGCACGAGCGGGGGAGAAAACGCCGGGATTCAAGTGCAGGCCATCGGCCCCAACGTGATCAACCTCGCGCTTTATGCCAATAACCAAGCGGATTTCGTCAGCCAACGCTCGGTTAACGCCGTTATCGCGCGCTTGCGCCTAGACCGCGATCCTCTCACGGGTATCATCTTCGCCTATTTCAATGATTCGCAGATTGGAGCGGGCATTCCCTTTGTCGCGCCCGACGCGGAAGTGGTGCCGGTCATCTTCGTCAAAGACGGCGGCGTCGTACTTGGTGTATCTTCCTGGAGCATCACCCTGGCCTAGGAAACCTCCGAGAAACAAAAGATGCGCTACCAGGTATTGTTTGTATTTCAGCCGCTCGGCGCGTAACCGGCGAAAAAGTCTCAGGAATGTCGCGCCCACGCAAAATAATGAGCCTTCTCGTCGCATGAGCGGCGCGGTTTATTAGAATGGAGGGTCGCAGGACTGACTTAAATCATTCATAAAAGGTGTGAAAATAGAAAGAACTCCGTTCGATTTACAAAAGGCGACTAAAAAGTCGCGCTTTATTAGCACAAACGTGCTATTATTAGCGCATATCATCAAACTAGAAGCGAGAGGAAGAAGATCATTGAGAGATTGCTGAGGACTGATTTCAAAATGCGGGAGGACGCGCTTGTGTCCTATGGATTGGCTTGTGACAGGGCAAAGTACACAGGACAGTTTCACAAAGTGCTTGATGTTTAGCAGGGCAAGTCCATATATGCGAGATAGCGACAGAAGTCGAAGGAAGGAGGGCATACCATGGCTTGGACGACACCAAAAACTGATTGGAGCAATGGGGAACTGGTAACCGCTGAAGATATGAACGCGATCGGCGAGAATCTGGCAACTCTGCAAGGGCCTTCGGCAAAGCCGATCGCGACTTACACAACGACGCAGGATACTACAGGAGAAAGGGGCGCATTTGCTGACGTTGATAGCAACAATCTGAACCTGACGATTGTCACCACAGGTGGAGATGTACTGGTTCATTTTCACGGTTTCCTTAATCGCACCACAGGTAATGACGTTGATACGTATTTTGACGTTAGTGTCGATGGAAATCTGCAAGGAAACACCTATGGTGTCACCGGTATTCGAGTTACAGGGGCTGGCATGCCTGTGGCCTTTACTCGCCTCGTTCAGGGTTTGAGTGTTGGTTCTCACACCTTCAAATTAAAGTGGAGGCATAGAAGAGGTGGTGGCAGCAGGCTGTTACGCAGCGCTCAATTCTGGGTGCGGGAGATCTAAGGGATCAGCGAATACGAAAGGATACGGCGGGCAAGAGGCAATAAGAACTGGGAGATTACAGAGTACGCAGCACACGCTTGTGTCCTGTGGGCCGGCTTGCGGCAGAGCGAAGTCCACACGACAATTTCACGAACCTGCTTGATGTTCAGCAGGACAAATCCAGTATGCGCGAGAAATGACAAAAGTCGAAAAAAAGGAGGACATACAATGGCTTGGACGGCACCCAAAACTGATTGGGAGGTCGGAGAGCTGGTGAGCCCCGGCGATATGAACGAGGTCGGCGAGAACCTGGCGACGCTTAAGAATCCGGCGACCGCCATCAACACGACAAGCGAGGAGATCAGAGTAGTCGGTAATGAATTTTCCGATCTTGACAGCACCAACTTGAACCTGACGATTACGACAACAGGTGGAGACGTGCTGGTTCATTTTGACGGTGCAATGGCACGCAATGTTGGTCCTAACCGCTGTCATTTCGATGTTGATGTCGACGGAACCCGCCAAGGCGGTGACAATGGACTTACACATATCGATCTTGTCCACGGCGATCGCCGTCATTCCTTATCATTTGACCGATTGATTCAGGGCTTAAGCGCTGGATTCCATACCTTCAAACTACAGTGGAAAGGGAATGATACTGGTCGTGGACTCATACTATATCCGGGCGCCCAATTCTGGGTTCGGGAGATCTAAGGGATCAGTAAGTATAAATAGGAGGAGGCGCGGATGAAACAATAAGAAATGGGAGATTACAGAGTACGCAGCACACGCTTGTGTCCTGTGGGCCGGCTTGCGACAGGGCGAAGTCCACACGACAATTTCACGAACCTGCTTGATGTTTAGCAGGACAAATCCGGTATACACGAGAAATGACAGAAGTCGAAAAAAAGGAGAACATACAATGGCTTGGACAACACCCAAAACGGATTGGGAAGTCGGAGAACTGATGATGGTCAGCGGTATGAACGCGGTGGGCGAAAATCTGGTAGAACTCGACAGGGTACGAAAGGCGGTTGCAGTCCACACGACGACGGCGGATATAGCTATTTCGAACAGTAGCACGTTTGTCGATATCGATAGCAACCTCAATCTGACGATTACCACCGCAGGTGGAGATGTCATGGTTCATTTTCATGGCGTGGTGGCAAACAAACCCTTCAGGATTGATGTTGAAGTTGATGGGACCCGACTGGGTCATGACGAGTATGGTTTGAGGCGTGGGGAGCCAAATCATGAACTTCTGAATTTTACTCACCTGGTTCAGAATCTGAGCGCCGGATCTCATACTTTCAAGCTCCAAGGCAGAAACCACGCGACGACTCTGCGCTCCCACGCCCAATTCTGGGTGCGGGAGATCTAAGGGATCGGCGAATACGAAAGGAGGAGGCGCGGATGAAACAATAAGAAATGGGGTATTACAGCGCATGTAGTAAACAGAGGGTGTTCTGTGGACTGATTTGTGACAGGGCAAATCCACACGACACATTCACAAACTTGCTTGATGTTTAGCAGGACAAATCCGGTATACACGAGAAAATGACTAAAGTCGAAAAAAGGAGGACATACAATGGCTTGGACGATACCCAAAACGGATTGGGAGACCGGAGAACTGATTGCCGCCAGCGATATGAACGAGGTCGGCGAGAACCTGGCGACGCTTAAGAATCCGGCGACGGCCGTCTACACGACGACGGAGGAGATCGCTGTTCTACACGCTCCTGAGTTTACCGATGTAGACGGCGATAACCTGAACCTGTCGATTACGACAGTTGGTGGAGATGTTTTGGTTCATCTTCACGGCACAGGGAGACGTAAAAGTGGAGACACCGATTGCGATATTGATATTGATGTCGACGGAAATCGCCAAGGCGGCGATAAAGGCATTTTATCAACCCGGCTACACAGCTGGTATCATGATTTGAGTTTTACCCACTTGATTCAGAACCTGAGCGCTGGCACCCATACCTTCAAACTTCAATACAAGACTCAGCGTGATGGAATACGTCTGCTTGCCGGTGCCCAATTCTGGGTGCGGGAAATTTAGGCATACTTCCATCAGCATGCTCGAGGAGCAAGAAAGGAGAAGCAATATGCACAACAACATGCGCGACTATCGCGATTACCAGAAGCGGAAGCTGAGCGGCAGCACTGACGGGCGCGGCATCAAAGTGGCGGCGAGCAGCAGCCCCGGCACCCTGGTCCATACGGCGCTGAGCAGTATCGCCGCTAATGAATGGGATGAGATCTTTATTCAGGCGGTCAACACGTCGGCTACCCCGGTCAAATTGACGGTGGAATGGGGCGGGACGGACAGCCCGGATGATCTCATCGAAGTCACGATTCCGGCGGAGAGCGGCTTCACGGAAGTCACCCCGGGCCACGTGCTGCAGAATGGCGCGCTTGTCCGCGCCTTCGCCGCCGCGGCCAACGCCATCGTCCTGCACGGTTATGTCAACCGCTATCAGCATATCTAGGAGGAGATGATGTCGAAACTCTCAAGCGATCATGTACAAGTCCTGGTTGATGGCTATGACATCACCGGCGACAGCAACCACGTCAGCATCAATGAGGACCGCGACGTCTTTGATATCACCGCCTTTAGAGACAAGGTGCGTAAATTCATCCCCGGGCAACGCATGATGGCGGTGCAGCATGCCGGCTTCATGAACAGCGGCGAAGCGGGATCCCATCCGGTGCTTAAAGGGGCGGATCTTGCTGGGCTCTTCTCGATCTATGTGCGGGAGAACGCGGAACCGGCGGTGGGCGACCCAGTCTTCAGTATGCTGACGCGACAGGGGCGTTATGGCACGCTGCCTCAGTTCAACCGGATGATCCCCTTCCAGGCGGTCTTCGCCAATCAGGATGAAAACGGCGGTTGGGGGGTAGCCCTGACAAATCCGAGGCATGTCATCGGGTCATCCGCCGGGGGCGCGTTGGACAACGGCGCTTCTACGGATGGAGGCGGCTTGGCTTGTCTGCATGTGCTTGACGCCGCCGTCAGCGATGCCTATGCATTCAGCATTGAAGGTTCGGACAGCGGCGCCTTCGCCGGCGAAGAAAGCGTTTTGGCGACCTTCGCGCTGGATGGGCGGACGATCGGCTCCGAGCAGGTCAAGATCAACAAGATAATCCCTCGCTATGTCCGCTGGGTGACCACAGCCGACCCGGCCGCGCGGGATCGCATCAAAATCGCAATTTCGCTGATTCGGATACACAAGCCAGTTCCCTTCCCCCAAGGATTGCTGGCTGACTTTAAGTTCGCAACGCTCAATCCGAATGAAGGGGAGCCAGCCTACCTGTTGAATGATAGTAGCAACCATACCGGCAATCGTTGGTTAAATTTGACAAAAACGGGTGGTCTGAGGACAGACATTTCCTTAGAGGCGCTGGTTTGGGGCACAGATGCCTCGCCCCTTCCCCACCGTCAAGCTGAATTCGGAGGTTGGGAAGAGCATGACTGGGAACTTCTACCCTCGCTTCTACCAAACTCTTCATTCTACATCCATCTGCCCAACAGCAATGAAATCTTTGAGTTTGCTATGAACGCCAATTCAGCGCTTGGTGGTCGGTCCATGGGTTTTAGTTCAACGCCGCGTCCGGCAAGCATCGCGGCTGGCTCGCAGATTCGCCTATTGGTTGCGAATAGCAGTCAGGCGAGTCGAATCAAGAACTGGATCGCGGCGGGCAACCAGCCCGAGACCGTAGCGCCGCCAGACAAGCCACAGCCACCGAGCCTGGTCGCTGGCGCCGAGCAGGCCACCGTGACGATCACCCCGCCTGCGCGAGGAGGATCGCCTATCACAACCTATGAACTGAGCTATCGCGAGTCCGGGGCAACCGGATCACATACACATGTGCCAAACCTCAACGCGCTGTCTCACACCGTGATGGGTTTGACCAATGGCACCTCCTACGAGTTCCGAGTGACGGCCATCAATCGGGCTGGCAGGGGAGAATGGTCGGACTACGGTAACATTATGCTGCCACCGCCGCCACAAGGGCTGCTGACTGACTTTGAGTTCTCATCGCGTGATCCAAGCTGCAACACGTTGTTGGGCAATTTCGACCAAGTTACCGGTAGTCGCTGGTTGAATTTGACAAAGACAAACGGCAAGAATACGGACATCGAAGTACAAATAGTGGATTGGAAAACGGAATCGTTGCTTGAGTTCAGCGGGACGTCCGTGCAGGAGTGGGAGGACATTCCTTCATTGTTGTCCAGCGCCTCGTTCTATATCTACTTGTACGGCGACAACCAGATCTATGAGTTTCCCGTTTCAGCCAACACCCGTAGCAATAGCGAGAGCTTGAGATTTGCTTCGACAGCGCGCCCGACAAGCATCGAGTATGCTTCGTCGATCCGAGTTCTGGTGGCCGACAGCGGACAGGCGAATCGAGCCAAGGATTGGATTGTCGCGGGCAACCGGCCGCAGGTCATAGAGCCGCCCGCCAAACCGCAGCCGCCGACCCTGACTGTTCGCAGCGGGGAAATTACTGCTGCGATCACCCCGCCCGCGCAAGGCGGGGCGCCGATCACAACCTATGAACTTGACGTTCGCCACGGTGTAAACGAGCAACTTCATCTGCCGAACATTAACACGCTATCTCACACCGTGATGGGCGCGACTTCTGGAGACTACAGGTTCAGAGTAGCGGCTATCAATCGGGGCGGCAGGGGACCTTGGTCGGACTACGCTACCGCCACAGCGCAGAGCTCGCAATTTAACGACTAGCAATCAGTACAAAACCAAAACACAAAAAGGAGAAAGAAATCATGGCATTGTCAGGAGATCACGTCATCGTCAAGATGGACGACAGTAGCGGTACCTTGCGGGCATTCGCGGATGGGGACATCCGCAGCATCGACCTGGGACTGACCTACGACCAGTTCGATGTCACCGGCTTCGGCGACGAAGTGCATCAGTACATCAATGGGCAGCTGCGGGCGCCGGTGACGATTCAGGGTTATCTGACGACCGACGGTGACAGCGGCACGCACACGGTCATCCAGGGCGCCTTCGCGGCCGGGAGCCAGGTCTCGCTGGAGGTGCAAGTGGGCGACAACGCGGCGCCGACCACGAACGATCCCAAGTACAGCGGAGAGTTCCTGGTGTCGAGCTACCGTCCGCAGATCACGACCGGCGGGGCGGTGATGTTCACGGCGACCTTGCAGCCGGCGACAGGCACAGCGCCGACCTGGGGCGCGGTCTAGTCAGCGGATTACCGTAAATCGGTTGGGGGGCGCGCAGCGGCTTGTGACAGGGCAAGCTGCGCATCCCCCCATTCACAGATCCATTTGATGTTTTAGACAAGGAAGAGATGATGTCGTTTACTGGATTTTCATCGGACCAAGAAGGCTCGATCGTTTATGATGGCGAGAAGTTCATAATCAACAACCCGGAGAAAGTGCCGGAGAATTTTGATTCTGGCGGCAAACCGGTCATTTACACGCGTCCGCCAGCGCCGAAGCCGCCAGCGTCGACAACGCCCAACAGCCAACCGGCGCCTGCAACGACTCACCAGCAGAACAATATGCTGAACCAGGACTTCAATTATGTGGTGGCGGGTGTTGGCGAGCCTAAGGACAAAAAGAAGAATAAGAAAAAGAAGAGAGACGCCCTCGCCGCCGGTTCGGGCGAGCAAGCTATTGCCGGCTTTTCGGAGCACGAAGGAATACGCGATATCAGCGAAGCGGGACTGCTGGACTTCGAGCCGGAGGAAGCGACTTCTTTGACCGGCTACACAGCTGTAAGCGAAGGACAAAGGCAGCATATCGATTATCTCTTGAGCATAGTGGATGATGACTTGGCATGGGTTGCCTTGGTGGTTGTCAAAGAGTATGGCCTGCCGTCCAAGGAACAGATTGCTGAGTATATGGCACAGTTCGCGGAATCGGGCTTGGACGATAAATCTGATCGGCGTGCGTTGGAATTGCTTGACGAAGTCAGACACTCGGATTGGGATAAGAGGTTGGCGCAAGCGGATTCGGCGCCGGTCGAGACGACGGCGCAAGACCTGGCGGATAACACGATTGAAGGTTTGACAGTCATTGAGGCCAAGACCGGTCGGACCTTGCTCAACCGGCCGGGCGTTCTGGGCGCTGGCGGGCAACAGTATGTAGGCTTGCAGGACTACGAGGTCGAAGCCTTTAAGGGACTCGACTTGATCTTCATACACAATCATCCCAACGGCAGCGATGCCTCGGAGGCGGACTTGCGCGCGGCTTTCGCGGCGGGCGCGGAGATGCTGATGGTGGTGACGCCACAGGGCTACGAATATGTCTACATTCGTGGCCCGCGCGGAATGATTCGTATACGCGCCGAGGAAGCCAGTTATGAAGTGGCTCCGGGGACGGCACAGGAACATGCGCTGCTGGAATCCAGGTCTTGGGCACAGGCGCGCGCGGATCGGCTCAATCCGCCGGAGTGGATGATGTGGCAGGAAGAGCAATATGTAGCGGTGCACGTAAAAGGGAATTTAAACTTGTACGGAAATGAAGAAACTGTTCTTCGCAGTGAGGCGATTCCTGACTGGTCTTTTTCAATAGACGAAACCAGATTAAGGGTATTGGACCAATCCCCCTCAGATCCCTACGCCGTCAAGATTGAATTCGGTGGAAGTGAATTCTGGATTGATCTAAGAGACCCCGACGCTGAACTAGAGTTTCGTCGAGTTGACTTAGCGTCTAGTCCCTTCACTTCACGACGTGTACAAGTATCTGGACAGATTTATGACAACACCTCGCTCGACTTCCTGAATGCACTGACAGAAGCACTAATACCACACCCTATTGGGGTAATGAAGGTTTCGGGAACCTTGAGAATCTACATTGATGAAGAATTTGATCCGAATGTGGACAAACCCGTTTCGATTTTAACAGGCGCTGATCCGTCAGTACCGTTTAGTGTATATGAGTTTTCTAAGCAGAATCCGGGTCTCGCTTTGGTTAAAATAGGCGACCAGAAGTACTGGATAGATACCAATGACAGGGACGCTGTATTCGACTTTGTTCCACTTGAGAAAGACGCTGCCACCGTCACTCCGCCGGGCTATGAGATACTGCCCATTATTCCTGATGAGAAAGCCCATGGCGGACCGTTGGATATTGAAATATCGGATAGACCTTGGGCGGATAGAACCACCAGTAAATTGGGGGTGCGTACGCGTGACTACAACCGCAGAAGAGATATTTATGACTCGTTCAGACTTCAGTCGCCGGTAATTGGTCCAGATGTAAGAGTAGAGTTTGTTGTCACTGGTCACAAGGACTTGGGCAATTATGTCGTAATTAGTTTCCCGTCGTTTGTTTACCAATCAAACGACGAGATTATGCGGCAATTGGAATGGCAGGGACTAGCGGCGCAGCGTTTAAGGGATGAGCGGTCGTACCACGAGCGTCTTGTAAATTCAGTTGATCACAATCCTGATCGCTGGCACGAAGACGGGCGGATATTCTATGCGTTTGCTCACCTATCCGAAATCTATGTGAGTGCCGGAGAAATCATTGATAGTGAGAGCAAGGCTATAATCGGCAAGACGGGTAATACAGGCAAGGAAGGAATAACGCATCATTTAGATTTGGCAATCCTTTACATTGGCTCAAGCCATCCCGGTAGCGGTGCAATGGAAGAAATTCTGAATGACAAACGGAAGAGATTTGAAGATACGGGTTCCCGGTCTGTAGAATACTTTTTCGATTTAGCTCAAATGAGCCAGCTTTACCCGAATGGTGTTTCTGTCCTATACGCTGAAAACCTTGAATCCGCAAGGATCCACCCAGAACTTGACGAATTCAAAATTGCTGAGTTTCCTACCAGCGAAGGAGATCCCAATGCCAGCATCTACTTTGAAGATGAATAATCGAGCATACATTGTTGCGCTTTTAGTCTGTTTCCTTGCATGTTTGCCCTGTCGGATACAAGCGGAAGAACAGGATACTTGGGAAGCTGTCTCAATCTCAATGTCCAACGATGGACGGCATTTAGCCGTAAAATATGGTGCTCATGTGGAGAAAGAAGATAGGGATGAGTCGGGTTACGATAGCGGCGTATGGATATACAATCTTAACGATCTTTCGTCCCCGCCGCGTCACCTTCGGGGGGCAGAATTTTACGGAACCCTCATAGCTTTCAGTCCTGACAGTCGGCATATCTCACTCGCCGAACATCACCGATTGCAAGTTTTCAACATAGCAGAAAACACCCTCATACTTGACCTGCCGAGCATTGCTACCGAAATAGCTTCGGACTTCAGTACGGTCTCTTATAGCGCGGATGGTAAGTTCATCATGTCCTTAAGCGACTGGTGGGCAACGGACGATCATGAAATGTCGATATGGGATATTGGCGCGGGGACGCGAATATTGGCTATTCCCTCAGCACGAGCTGCGCAGTCGAGGTTACCTCTCCCCCGGTTAAGTCCTGATTGGCGTCAGTTTTTGAATTGGTGGCATCCTGACGGAATCCAGATACACGAATTTGATATTCAACAGGGGCTTGGCTCAACTCTTGGTTCTGTTTCGGTTGATGTTCGTGATGAAAGAGGCGTCGCTTTCAGCCCAGATAGTTCGCTATTTGCGCTCGTGATACCGGATGACGAGATAAAGATCTTTCGGACTGACACTTGGGAATTGACGTACATACAGATGCTCGGCGTACATTCCTGCGGCAATGCGGATGTGACCCTGGCTTTCGGTCATATTAATCCCTGGCTGATTTTCAAGTGTGATTGGTACGGACGATTACTCGTTTGGGATATCGAAACCGGCGTATTGCTGCTTCAATCCGAAGAAGCAGGACGATTCAGATTCATTACCCTAGACGATAGAGTTTTGGTAACTCAAAGTGGCAACTTACCTGGAGGTTCTACGATTGAAGTCTGGGATACAAAAAACGATTTTGAGATGTCGGTCTATCCGGGAATAAATCCGCAAATCCATCCGAATAGCGAGTTGATGGCTGCTATCGGTCCTGATGGCAGGGTATGGATATGGAATATCAAATCGAAACAGTTGCTAGTAACTCTGCCGGTGCCTCGGCATTAGTTTACAAAGCATTACACGAGATAAGAAGCAACAGTACTGACAACAAGCGGGACAGTCGCTTCACTGTGTTCCGGCTGGGGGAGATGCGCAGCGGCTTTCGACAGGGCAAGCTACGCATCCCCTATTCACAGATCGATTTGATGTTTAGCGAGGATAGATGATGGCGTTCTGGGCGCTGGCGGGCAACAGTATGTAGGCTTGCAGGACTACGAGGTCGAAGCCTTTAAGGGACTCGACTTGATCTTCATACACAATCATCCCAACGGCAGCGATGCCTCGGAGGCGGACTTGCGCGCGGCTTTCGCGGCGGGCGCGGAGATGCTGATGGTGGTGACGCCACAGGGCTACGAATATGTCTACATTCGTGGCCCGCGCGGAATGATTCGTATACGCGCCGAGGAAGCCAGTTATGAAGTGGCTCCGGGGACGGCACAGGAACATGCGCTGCTGGAATCCAGGTCTTGGGCACAGGCGCGCGCGGATCGGCTCAATCCGCCGGAGTGGATGATGTGGCAGGAAGAGCAATATGTAGCGGTGCACGTAAAAGGGAATTTAAACTTGTACGGAAATGAAGAAACTGTTCTTCGCAGTGAGGCGATTCCTGACTGGTCTTTTTCAATAGACGAAACCAGATTAAGGGTATTGGACCAATCCCCCTCAGATCCCTACGCCGTCAAGATTGAATTCGGTGGAAGTGAGTTCTGGATAGATTTAAGAGACTCGGGCGCTGAGCTAGAGTTTCGTCGAGTTGACTTAGCGTCTAGTCCCTTCACTTCACGACGTGCGCAAGTATCTGGACAAAGCTATGATAACACTTCATTCGACTTTCAAAACGCACTATTAGCGGCAACAATTCCACCAATGCTACAATCATTTGTAGTTAACGACGAAGCTGAGGGCGGAACCTTGGATATCGAATTATCTCATTCACAATGGGTTGATAGTGGTGGAAAAGGAATACGTACACGCGACCTAAACCCTTACGGGGATACCTTCAAGTTTCCACTTCAGTCACCCACAGTGGGACCGGATGTAAGAGTTGAAATTCGCGCCGAAGGACACGAGACGCTAGGCAATTATGTTGTCATTAGCTTTCCGGCTAGCGTCCTCCGAGCACACAAAAACGTTATGCAAGGGTTGGCAGAAGACCCCGACCATAAGATTGAGAATTGGCAAGAGGACGGCAGGATATTCATGGCATTTGCTCACTTGTCTAGAATTGAGGACCATATTCAACCAGGCGTGTCAATTGAGAGTAACACTCTAATAGGAGTGACTGGAAACACTGGAACACAGATAAATCATTTGGATCTGGCCATGGTGTACGTTGGTTCACAAGATAGTGGGACAGACCAATTGGAAACTGCAATGGCAATACTGTCTCCTTCTAGAGATGCCAACGCTCTCTTCGGATACGCTCAACGCAGCAACTTTGTCTATCCAGATCCTCATCCGAACCGTACGCTATACGCCGAAAACATTGATCCGGTAAGAGTTTGGACCCATCTTGACGAATCAGAATTCGCTAAAGACGCAAGAGGGAGGAGTCTCTATGCTCAGGAATAAACCTGTACGAATCATCACATCCCTGATTATGTATCTAACTTGCTTTCACTATATCTTGCAGGCGCAAGAAGATGCTGCATGGCGGGCTATATCCATTGCGATGTCAAACAATGGGCGATTTCTCGCCGTGAAATATGGCGAGAATATTCCAGGGCACCGAGAGTTCCATCATGGAATATGGATTTATGATCTTGAGGATTTGCTGCTGACGCCTCAATATCTGGGAGACATGTTGGATCCTGAGGCTAGAATGGTCTTTAGTCCAGACAGTCAGTACATTGCCCTAGGCGGGTATTACAGATCGTTGGTCTTTAACGCGGATAGCAAAGTCACGATCCTCGACCTTCCGAACTCAGTCACTGCGCTACGTACTGACTTCAAATGGATCTCATTTAGTCCAGACAGTAACTATATCATGTCCTATAGCGACTGGTGGACATATGATCATGAGATGTCGATATGGAATGTCCATACCGGTCAGCGACTCCATGCTGTTGCGGCACTCCGCTCCCAGCAGTGGGTGCAGCGTCCGTGGCTAAGTCCCGACTGGACTCAATTTGTAGATTGGTCAAGGGATGAGCTAGCCGTAATATACGAATTTGATATTGAACAGGGACTTGGTCAGCTTTTAGTTGGCATCTCCGCGGTAGATGCAGGAGCGGCCTTCAGCCCGGATAGCGCATTATTTGCCTTTGCAACATGGGAAGGCGAAGTCCAAGTTTATGAGACCTATACATGGACTTTGAAAAACAAGATACAGCATCATAAAACTCCCTGCGGCGATCTCGGTGTCCGTTTTGCATTCAGTCACAACAAACCATTGCTTGCTACCAGTTGTCGTTCTGACAAAGCAGTGTCGGTTTGGAATTTTGAGACCAATGAAGTGATTTTCCTGGCTGAAACTTTCAGTGCTGATCCTGCATTTACATTGGACGACGAGAATCTCATTGCCAGTACCATCGGTCTGTCGCCGGAGAATTCATCGATTCATGTCTGGAATGTGACACGAGATTTTGAGTTGAACATGTATCCAGGTAAGGACCCTAAACTCCACCCCAACAGCGAGTCGATGGCTACTATCGGTCCTGATGGCAAGGTATGGATATGGAATATCAAATCGAAACAGTTGCTAGTAACTCTGCCGGTGCCTCGGCATTAGTTTACAAAGCATTACACGAGATAAGAAGCAACAGTACTGACAACAAGCGGGACAGTCGCTTCACTGTGTTCCGGCAGGGGAATGCACGGCGGCTAGACAGGGTGAGCCTCGTCTCACTGATTCACAAATCAACTGGTTGTTTAGACGAGAGTGATCATGATGCCTAGGCCTGAGTAAGTGAGACGCCCTCGCCGCCGGTTCAGGCGAGCAAGCTATTGCCGGCTTCTCGGAGCACGAAGGAATACGCGATATCAGCGAAGCGGGACTGCTGGACTTCGAGCCGGAGGAAGCGACTTCTTTGACCGGCTACACAGCTGTAAGCGAAGGACAAAGGCAGCATATCGATTATCTCTTGAGCATAGTGGATGATGACTTGGCATGGGTTGCCTTGGTGGTTGTCAAAGAGTATGGCCTGCCGTCCAAGGAACAGATTGCTGAGTATATGGCACAGTTCGCGGAATCGGGCTTGGACGATAAATCTGATCGGCGTGCGTTGGAATTGCTTGACGAAGTCAGACACTCGGATTGGGATAAGAGGTTGGCGCAAGCGGATTCGGCGCCGGTCGAGACGACCGCGCAAGACCTGGCGGATAACACGAGGGAAGTGCCTAGTATTGGGATAGAAGTTTTAGGGATTCTGAGGGCCTACAAGCAAGAAACATTTGTGCCAGGTGTGGATTCACCTCACATGACTTATGAAATCTCCGGCACACCAGCGCAATTTAGGTATTTGCGAACATCGGATTCGGGTAACGCAGCGTTTCTGATTGAAATAGACAACGAAGAATACTGGATAGACACTTTAGATCCAGACGCCAAGTTTGCCCTCGTTCCATTTGTAGAGCGTGAGAACTATCCTACACAAACATCTGCGCAAATCATCGCCACTGATGCTCCAGATCCTACTGCCACTCCGACGGAGTATATACTGCAATCGATCGTAGCTGATGATGAAGAAGTGCCGGTCGAAATGTCTTTCGCGCCGTACGACGCAAGCGGAGTAGGTGTGATTTCACAGGACTATAACAAGATAACCGATATATATAGACCATTTCAAGTGCAGTCACCTGTAATTGGTCCAGATGTCAGAGTCGAATTTGTTGTCCCAGCGGCATCCAACGATACAGCACTAGGAAACTATGTTGTCATCAGTTTTCCAGCGTCAGTATACTTGGAAGACGAAACAATTATGCGAAGTTTGTCAAATGACACCAACCATAGTCCGGGACAATGGCGGGAAGATGGAAGGATATTCATTGCCTATGGTCACCTATCCGAAATCAATACCGAGCATATCTATCCCAATAACATACACCCGGAAACAGGGGAGAAGCTCCCGTACGTGAACACCAAGGACTACCACAATAATCAGCACCTGGATTTAGCAATTGTGTACTATGGCTCGAAAAAGCCAGGGGAGATGGCAGATGCGCTGCAAACTTATCGAAGCGATCCCGATTTTGTCCACTTCTTTTTTGGGTATGCCGAACGCAGCACTCTGTCTCAGAATAATGATGAGCGCCTATACGGCGAAAACATAGATCCGGAGAGAATCCCTGGTCTCTTTTGACGTACAATGAAAGCCAAGTAGGGAAGAAGGATGTATCCATGCAAATGAATAAACGGATTCTAGCCGTCGGTCTTTTGCTATGGTCTCTCGTCCATTTCCACTATGTGTTTGAGGCACAAGAACCAGCTCCATCATGGCAAGTTATAGCCATTGCCATGTCTGATAACGGGCGATATCTGGCAGTACGGACTGGCGTAAAGGGGACCGAATATCCGAATGCGGCTCATGAAATCTGGGTTTACGACCTGGAAAATCTCCTGTTGCCACCCAAACTCCTGGCAGGAGATATCGAGACTAGCGCAAGGATGATCTTTAGCCCGAATAATCGATATCTTGCCGTGGCAAGTTTGCCTGAGTTGTCTATCTTCAACATAGAGGAGGGCGTTAGCATCCTCGATCTCCAACGGACATCGACAGAGCCGCCGACTGACTTTGGTCGGACTTCTTTCAGCCCTGACAGTAACTATGTCGTGTCCTTTAGTGACTGGTGGTTCAGGGACAGCAAGATGTCGATATGGAATATACATTCGGGCCAACGAATCCACGCAATCGATGCCCAACGTGGGAGAGAGCGGGTTTACTATACTTGGCTAAGCCCCGATTGGAGCCAGTTGGCGAGATGGTCGGGGCCGAGCGACAACGCACACATTTACGAGTTTGATATTGAAAACGGTCTCGAGCAGCCGTTGGCAAACTTGACAGAGAATGGCAGAACAGGTGTATTCAGCCCAGATGGTACTTTGTTTGCCGTCATAACAGCGGATGTGTTCATGACAGGTAATGTAAAGGTACTGGTTTACGAGACCGATACATCGGCATTGAAAACCAGCAAGCTGACTAGCGTGCCCGACTGCGGAGCCCGGAATAGATTGCGATTTAGCTACAATAATTCCCTTCTCTTGTTAGTCTACAAGTGTCTATTCGAGGAATGGACATGGGTTTGGAATATGACGACCGACGTGCCTGTAATTGAGGCCTTGAATTATGCCTATACTCCAGCGTCATTTACTTTGAATGATGGGTTCATGATTGGCAGCGGAGAATCTGGAATCGCCGTATGGAATATCAAAAGCAACTTTGAAATCACCGAATATCCCGGCCGGGCGGCAGCAATCTACCCAAATGGCGAGTTAATGGTGTCTATCGGTCCAGATGGCAGACTGTGGATATGGAACCTTGAATTGAAACAGCTGCTGATAATTTTGCCGGTGCCTCGGCATTAGTTTACAAAGCATTACACGAGATAAGAAGCAACAGTACTGACAACAAGCGGGACAGTCGCTTCACTGTGTTCCGGCTGGGGGAGATGCGCAGCGGCTTTCGACAGGGCAAGCTACGCATCCCCTATTCACAGATCGATTTGATGTTTAGCGAGGATAGATGATGGCGTTCTGGGCGCTGGCGGGCAACAGTATGTAGGCTTGCAGGACTACGAGGTCGAAGCCTTTAAGGGACTCGACTTGATCTTCATACACAATCATCCCAACGGCAGCGATGCCTCGGAGGCGGACTTGCGCGCGGCTTTCGCGGCGGGCGCGGAGATGCTGATGGTGGTGACGCCACAGGGCTACGAATATGTCTACATTCGTGGCCCGCGCGGAATGATTCGTATACGCGCCGAGGAAGCCAGTTATGAAGTGGCTCCGGGGACGGCACAGGAACATGCGCTGCTGGAATCCAGGTCTTGGGCACAGGCGCGCGCGGATCGGCTCAATCCGCCGGAGTGGATGATGTGGCAGGAAGAGCAATATGTAGCGGTGCACGTAAAAGGGAATTTAAACTTGTACGGAAATGAAGAAACTGTTCTTCGCAGTGAGGCGATTCCTGACTGGTCTTTTTCAATAGACGAAACCAGATTAAGGGTATTGGACCAATCCCCCTCAGATCCCTACGCCGTCAAGATTGAATTCGGTGGAAGTGAGTTCTGGATAGATTTAAGAGACTCGGGCGCTGAGCTAGAGTTTCGTCGAGTTGACTTAGCGTCTAGTCCCTTCACTTCACGACGTGCACAAGTATCTGGACAGATTTATGACAACACCTCGCTCGACTTCCTAAACACACTAAACTCAGCGAGGCCGCCTGCGTTACCCTCCTTTGTGGTGGAGGACGATGCTTATCACGGCGGAACCTTGGACATCGAGTTATCTGATTTCGAATGGGCGAACCGTAGTGGAGTGGGACTGCTCTCACGGGACTTGAATCCTCTGGGAAGCACAGCCTCGTTTCAAGTACAGTCGCCTGTAGTAGGACCCGATGTCAGAGTGGAGATAGTAAGCTGGGAAGACAAACATGATAGAAATCTAGGGAATTACGTTGTCGTAAGTTTTCCGGCATCTGTGTTTCTACAGAACCCACAATTAATGGAAAGTTTAGCGCAAAGTCCTAATCATAATCCAAGCGACTGGAGAGAAGACGGCAGAATCTTCATTGGTTTAGGTCATTTGTCAACGATTGACACACAGCACATTTTTCCGAAAGCCATTCTCCAAGACGCGGGACAGGCAACGATAGGATGGACTGGAAACACGGCGTTTCACCTGGACCTAGTAAATCACTTGGATGTAAGCATGACATACTTCGGACCAACTAGGTTCAACAGAGATGGCTTCGCTGACGCCATGGAGCATATGAGTAAAGATCGCACCGAGCCCAACAGTTACATGACTTTGGCGATTAGAAGTAATCTTTTTCAGGGAGAAGGTAAAGGAAGCGTGTATGGCGAAAACATTGATATTGTAAGGATTTGGCCACACTTTGATAGATTGAAACTGGCAAGAACTACTCGAGACGAGGATGGGAATAATGACAGCATTTATCAGCAGGAGTAACCAAGCGTTGATTATCAAAGTCTTACTCTTGTGTCTAATATGCGTGCAACCTCTCTACAGTTTGCAGGCTCAGGAAGATACCCCATGGAAAGCTAGGCGCTTAAATATGTCAAAGAATGGAAGGTTCCTCGCTGTCAGATATGGAGAGGACGGTCCCAGAATCCCAGGCTACAAAAGCGGAGTCTGGATTTATGATTTGCAAAACCTCCCATCACCGCCACAACATTTGATGGATACGTTTGACTATCCTGTCCGGATTGAATTTAGTCCGAATAGCAAGTTTTTAGCTCTTGGCACTTACGATTGGCTGACAATATTTGACATTGAAAACATCAATGCAATCCTAGATTTATCAAGTTTAGCGACTCCGATTCGTAGCGACTTCAGATGGATTTCATTTAGCCCCGACAGTAAATATATTAAGTCCTTCAGCGACTGGTGGACAATGGAACATGAGATGTCAATATGGCATATCCAAACCGGGCAGCGAGTTCATGCGGTTGGCGCTGCTCGTACTCAGGAGTGGATAAAGCGCCCTTGGCTAAGCCCGGATTGGCAACAGTTCTTGGATTGGTCGGCTACCGAAACGAAATCATATCCAATTAATGAATTCGACATTGAACGAGGAATCGGTCAGCCGCTGGGAATTATAACAAAGCGCAACGACGTTGGTACGGTGTTTAGCCCGGATAGCTCACTCTTTGCATTGGCAACGTGGGAAGGCGACGTCCAGATTTACGAGACCAAAACATGGACTATGCAGAGCAGCGCGTCTCTTTATGAAGATCCCTGTGGTGAAAATGGGATATTGATGGCTTACAGCTACAATATCACTTCGCTGGCGACTTTCTGTGGTTTGAACGGACGGTTGTTAGTGTGGAACTTTGAAACCAATGAGATTGTGTTCAACACTGACAACGGGGCCGGCGAACCTAAGTTTACGGCGAACGACACGTTTCTGGTTTCCGGTCGATCTTTCAGCAGTGTTCCAGAAAAATTCCATATATTGGTATGGAACCGGGAGCAAGATCATGAATTGACAAGATATCCAGGTGTCAATCCGGAACTCCACCCCAACAGCGAGTTGATGGCTGCTATTGGCCCTGATGGCAAAGTATGGATATGGAATATCAAGTCGAAACAGTTGCTAGTAACTCTGCCGGTGCCTCGCCATTAGTTTACAAAACATATACATGAGATAGGGAGCAAAAGCACTGACAACAAGCGGGACCATCCGCTTTACCGTAATCCGGCAGGGGAATGCACGGCGGCTTGCGACAGGGCAAATTCAAAAGAAGGGCGATTCAAGCGAATCGCCCCTTCTTTAGCCACCCCGCCCATCAGGCTTCGATCGTTTCCACCTTGTCTTCCGTCAATGCCCGGTCGGACCCGTTCGCGCCGCCGTCGGCAAGCGCGGTGCCGCTCATTGTCGCTATCATATTCTGTACCATGCCGGTCAGTTCCATCGGCAGCACGAACTTGGTAGACGGGCTGCTGCCGACATTTTGCAGCATTTCCATATATTGCAATGCCATCGTCTTATTGTCGATTTCGCGCGCCTGTTCGTAAATGGCATGCAAGGCCGCGGCATAACCCTCTGCCCGCAAAAGTTGAGCCTGTCGCTCGCCCTCCGCGCGCAGAATCTGTGACTGCTGTTGACCCTCCGCTTCCAAAATCGCCGACTGTTTGTTGCCCTCGGCGCGTTCAATGGCCGCCTGCCGCTCGCCCTCCGCCAAGATCACCTCGGCGCGACGATCGCGTTCGGCGCTCATCTGTCTGTTCATCGATTCCTGAATCGCCCTGGGCGGGTCAATCTCGCGAATTTCCACCGTGGTGATCTTGATGCCCCAGCGCTCAGTGGTCTCGTCCAGTTTGACGCGCAGCACATCGTTGATCTGTTCGCGGCGCGACAAGACATCATCGAGAACGATGTCGCCGATGACGGCGCGCAAGGTCGTGATGGCGATATTGGTCGTCGCCTCTACGACATCCTTAACCTTGGTCGTCGACAACTCCGGATCAGTAATCCGGAAGTAAACCAGGAAGTCAATGCCAATCGACGCATTGTCCTTGGTAATGGCGGTCTGTTTTTCGATATCGAAAAACCGCTCGCGCATATCAACTTTCAGCGCCTGCTCGACGAAAGGTATGACAAAGGTCAAGCCAGGCCCGCGCACAGTGCGGAAGCGCCCAATGAAAAAGATCACCAGCCGTTCATATTCCTTGACCGCGCGGATGGCGCCCCGCAATATGCCAAATATGACCAGCAGCAAGACGACAAGGATAACCGCTTGCCCGCCCGACTGTAGCGCTTGTGTTAAACCGTCAACATTCATCACTTAACTCCTTCGACTATTCTAGTCTAGACTTTCTTTCATTGACTTGCACGCCTTCATCCGAGGCGCTCCGTTTGGCTTTCTCCACTTGCAGTTCCAGCCCGTCCTGTTGCGTTACTACCACTTCCGTGCCGCTCTCCAGCCGCGACCGGCTGCGCGCCGTCCACAATTCGCCGTTGACATGCACGGTAAGACGATCTTCCATCGTACCCATCACGCGCCCTCGGGCGCCCACCAGGAATTCATCTTTCTGCGTCGACGAAAGCTCGCGCTGCTGCCGCAAAATCGCCCGCAATATGCTGCGGTGATACAGCCAGGCCAAGACCACGCCCAGGACGATGAGCACTGGCGAAACCGACAGGTCGGCAAATAGAAAAAAACTCGCGAGAACCTGAACCGCCAGTCCGCCGATGGCAAAGGGCTCCCACTCCGACTTCAACAATGGCAACAAGAAGAATAGCGCTGCCCCAACAACAATCGCGACGACGGCAATCCAGTTCACGGCAAGGGTACTCAGCAAATACAGCGTACCGAGGATCAAAGCGGCGCCTGCAAATTCCGCAACGCCTGTACCGGGAATATAGGTGCCCGTGGCGCTAACCCATAACCCGGCCATCAACAACAAATAAATCAGGTTGGGATCTTGAAGCATTTCCATAATGCGTCCTTTAGTCCACCATGGCGGCGATAATCAAGATCATTACAAAGAAAATAAAGCCGACCACACCTACTTTAATTGTCAACGAAAGCAACGCGGATAGCACCGCGAAAATCACCCCGCGGAAGAGAAATGCCAGAATCAAAAGCGCCAAACAACCCATCACTCTCTCCGCTAATTATGTCTATATTCAGTATAAAACGGAAAACGGCGCTTTGTTCCCCCAATTAATGAGGGGCTCAATAGACCGTCACCTAATCAGCGCGAGATACGATACACTATGTAGCGATTTTCCTCATAATCAACGGTCAATATGAAGCCAGCGGCTTCCAAGGCCGCAATCCAATCTTCATGCGCGCGATCAACGAGCGCCACCAGATAACGATCGTCGAACTCATCCAGCGCCAAAGCGCCTTCGGCCAGCGCCTCCGCAGTCGGAAAATGCACACGCCGTTTGTTGTTCCACTGCCCCAAGTAATATCCCAACTCCCAACCCAGCCAGGGATCGTAAATCACCGTCGCCACCGGCTTGCTGTTGAGATAGCGCGCCAGGTCGTCAATGCCATCATGCCGACCGCGGTCCCCCCCGATCGGCAGTCCATTGTCTGACGACCAAAAGGCAACTAATACGAGCACAATCGCCAAAGAAAGAGACAGGCCTTTCCACAAGCGGCCGCGCAGCAGCAGCGCCGGCAAATGACTGCTCACGACAAGGATCAAAGGCGGCAAGACCAGCAACAAGTAGCGATCATACTGATTGAAGTCGAGCGCGCTGTGCAGGGCAATGTAGGCGACAGAATAAATCAGATAGATTCGGGTTCGGCTCTGCTCGAGGCGCGTAGCCCCGACGACAAAACGACTCAATGCTGTCAGTCCTAGCAGCGATGCTGTCACGACCGGCGGGCCAAGCAGCCAGACGCCCAAGCGCGCCCACTCCATCAGTCGTCCTGGCCATTCCGCGGGATCGACAATCCATTGCGCCGGCATATTATTGACTGCTCCCAGCAAAAACACGCTCGTCCCCGGGCGCGCAGCATCCCAGACAATAAGCAGCAGCGAAAGCAACGTCAGCGGTTGCGCCAGGCGAATGAATGCAGCGCGTCTCGCCCCCTTGGCCATGAGCAGCAGCGCGACCAAAGGCAGAAGAAACAACGCCTGCTGCTTGCACCAAAACGCCAGGCCCAGTGCCAATCCAGCCTTTCTATAGCCATGACATTCCAAGCAATACAAAGCCAGCACCGAGAAAAACACTAAGCCCAAATCCGTGAAGGCGGTGGCGCCAAATGCCAGGATATAGGGTGACAGCGCTGTCAACAGCCCCGCCGCCAGCGCGACAGCTTCATCGCTAATCGCGGCCCGCGACAGGCGCATCATCAGTCCTGCGAGCAAGATCGCCATCATGACATTGGGCAGGCGCGCGGCAAACTCGCCCACCAGCGGGTCCAGGTGCAATACACCCTTGTCATCGGCAACCACACCTATCGCAACCATGCTGATGGAGCTGAAATAAATTGTGAGCGGCGCTTTGTCCAGCGCGCCCGGCAGCAGCCAGTCGCCGTTGACCGCGGCGCCGCGCGCGTAGGTCATGAAACTGGCTTCATCGGGGTGGGAGCGGATATCGCGCCCCAGTTGATGAAATTGCAGTACGCCCGCCAGGAGGACAATCAATAGTCGAGCGCGCAAGCTATTCATTAGCCCGGTGGTCAATCATTTGCGCGGGACAGCGCTCAGCCGTAGCGCTTTCGCAGGTATTCCAGCACCACGCGATCAATGGAGTGCCGATTCTCTTCCAGCGTCCAGCGCATTTCCAGGTTTTCGTTACCGATCAGCATCCAGAAGACCTGCTGACAAACTTCATCCCATAGGCCATTGATCTCGCCCGTCATATATCCCTGCGCAATCATAATCGTCTGTAATTCGCGGGCGATCGCGTCGTCTATCGGCAAGAGATCTTGCGCCTTCGCCGACTGATAATACAGATGATGCAACTCCACGAGATCCATCAGCGCCAAAACCGGTTCCGGCGCGTCATCAACGCGCAAGTCCAGATATCGATCGTTATCAGCCCCATAGCCGCCGTTTACGCGTACTACATGGATTGCCGCCGACTGTTTGCCTCGACGGTCTCCACCGGCGACTTCGCCGGCGCGCAGCGCTCTCACCAGGCGATCCGCCAATTCACCTTCCGACGTGAGAAATCCACTTGCCATCGCTTCTATGACAGCTTCGCCCGCCAGCAGATTGCCCTGTACGCTAAAGCCATTGCCGGTCTTGTGCCCAGCCCAGTCGTGACAGTCGCTGCCGGTATGCGCCGCGACCCGCCCCTGCGCGTCAACCATCGCGACCTGTCGCAGGCCCGCTTGCTCGTCTTCCGCCAGCAGTGACTCCAATGCCTCCGGCGCAGAAGCGCCCTTTTCCAGCAAATCCAAGCCATCAGGACCATAGCCGATTTTTGCGTAGGACTGAGTCGCCACCGCTCCGGCTCCTGCCCGCGCCCAGGGCACCACTGCTCCCACAGCCGGGAACTTGCTGGCCACCGCAACGCCCCAAGCCGCTTCGTCTTCCGCATAGGCCACTATGGAGAAGGTACTGATATTCATCGCAACCCCAGATCTCCGATGAAACTCAAATTATAGCAAACTTTGTCCCGCCATTGGCGACTGACTGAAACCGAGCAAAGCGCTAATTTGATAAACTCCCCTGCCCATGCAAAAGGCGGATACGTTATTTTATGCGAAGGCGACATTCCCGGGATTTGCTTGCCGGTTACGCGACCTATCAAGTCGCCCGAAAATCACCGAAATCAATTCAGGTTTTGCGGCGATACCGGCCCTACAAAGGTGTTTCATAACATCGAAAAAACATGTCTTTTGCGGCAAAATACCTCTGTTCAATTATCACTCTTTTCACGATTCAAGGAATGCTCATGGAAACTCGCATCTTGGGACGCACCGGATTGAAAGTATCGGTCATGGGCCTCGGCGCTGGCGGACCCAGCCGCCTCGGCCAAAGCGACGAGGTCAAGAGTGAAGCCGAATCCGTCTCCCTGGTACTGCAAGCCCTGGATGCCGGTATCAACTTCATCGACACGGCGGAAGCCTACCATACCGAAGACATCATCGGCAAGGCGGTCGCCCAGCGCGATCGCGCTTCGATCATCATTTCCACCAAGAAGCGCCTTGGCGGGACCACCATCACTAGAGCGGAGCTTCGCGCAGGACTTGAAAACAGCTTGCGCAGATTGCGGACCGATTATGTTGATATCTATCACCTGCACGGCCTGCGACCCGAACACTATGACTATTACTTGAACGAAATCGTTCCACTTATGCAAGACCTGCAAGAGCAGGGAATGATTCGTTTTCTGGGGGTGACCGAGTCCTGGGGCCGCGATCTCGGACACAACATGTTGGGGCGCGCGCTGCAAGACGACATCTGGGACGTGATTATGGTCGGCTTCAACTTGCTCAATCAGACTGCGCGCGAAACTGTGCTGGCGCGAGCGATCGAAAAAGAAATCGGGGTGCTCATCATGTTCGCGGTCCGGCGCGCCCTCAGCCGTCCGGACCATCTGCGCCGCACGCTTGAATCGCTAATTGAAAGCGGCGAAATCGACGCGCGCGAAATCGACCTGGATGCTCCCTTGGGGTTTTTGCGGAACGACGGCGCAGCTCCCGATACAACCGATGCTGCCTATCGCTTCTGTCGCGATGAGCCCGGCGTACATGTTGTCCTGTCCGGCACCAGCAATCCAACGCACCTCGCGGCTAACATCGCCTCATTCGCGCGACCGCCCTTGCCACCGCAGCACATCACAAGACTGCAGCACATCTTCCGAAACGCCGTTTCCGCGACTGGAGGATAAAAAAGGGCAGGTCGTCTGACCTGCCCTTTCTGGATGCTTATGCTTCTTCGGGGACTAGTAACCGCCGTCTGAGCAACCGGAACCAAATTCGTAAGCGCTCATCGGTACCGGATCGTTCAATTCAATGTCGATATTGATATTGCCGTTGGCTCCGCCTTCGGCATGGCTGACGATCAAGACATATTGACCATCCGCCGGCAGCCTGAAACCGTCGATGCTCGCGTCATACTCGTTGCGAGAAATGTCGTCATCGCCGATCAGGGCGCGGTTGCCCGGTCCGACTAGCACGATCAAGGGATCGACAAAGCCCGGCTCAACCGTGTCGACATCTATGTCGACGGTCTGTCCCTTTTCCGCGCTGAACGGGATGCTGTAAACCCAACCTTCGCGCATGGGCAACTGGAACTGGCTGTCGCCCTGCAACTCGCTGTGGTAGAAGCTGCGGCTGCGGTTGAGCATCGCATAGTGGTAATAGTCCGCCGCGCTAGCCGAAGATTCGCCCATCATTTCGTAGGTGATGCCGCGAGACAAATAGGGCAGTGCGTAGTCGTCATCCAGGCGCATGGCCATGCTGATGTAATTCAGCGACGTCTCGTACTCGCCCATGTAGCGGTAGGTCACGCCCATCCAGTTCATGGCTTCTGCATCCTGGCCGTTGAGATTCAAGGCGCTGCGGAAGTTGGCCAAGGCTGCCACATAGTCGTCGGACATCAGCGCGCGATAGGCTAAACTCTTGTAGGCAGCGATTTCGTTGCCCAGGGTGATCTCGCCAGATACGTCCAGCGATACCTCGATCATACCCTCGGTGCTGCCGCCGGCATGCGTTAAGACAACTGCGTACTCACCGCTTGCCGGCGCGGTGAAGTTCACGTAACTGTCCCACCACTCGCCTGTGTCGTCATTCGCGGTAAAGGCCTGCCCTTGCGGATCGAGGATCACTACCAAGGGATCAGCGTCCAGGTCGCGTTGGCTACTGACGGCAGTTACAACTACATCCTGGCCCGCGCTCGCGCTGAAGGGGAAGAAGTAGACGGCGCCCTCCGACATCGGCACTTCCAGGCTATCCTGCCAGACCAGGTTGTCGTTGCGGACGACCTGCTGCTTGATGCGCTGGATCCACTCTACATAGTCCGGCAGCGCATTCTCCATATTCCCCATCTTCTCGTAGACAATGCCACGATTGAGGAATGGATAGTCCGCCTCCGGTACTTGCGACATCAACTGGTTGCAGTCCGCAAGCGCCTGTTCGAAATGATCAATTTCGCTGAATGCCCAGCAGCGATTATTCAGGGCCATCAGGTTGCCTGGTTCCATCTCCAGCACAACGCTGTAGTCCTGCGCTGCCAAAGCATGTTCATCGACCATGCTGTAGGCATAACCGCGCGCAGCATAGGTGTTGGAATCGTACTCGCCCTTGGCGATCAGAATGCTGTACAAGGCGATAGCCGCGCGATATTCTTCGTTCGACAAATTCGACCAGGCCAGATTCTTCAACGCGGATGCGCTCAACATGCCGGTTGGCTGGGCAGCGGCTTCCGCGGCTTGCACCGCTTCTGCTGCATTAGACAATGCCGCTTCTTGAGCGGCAACAATCGCTTGAAGCTCCGCAATCAATTCATCGCGGTTGTCATCGACCGGCGCTGCGGGAACCAAAAACCCGATGGTTACAACAACGGCCACCAGCACCAACAAACCCTCTATGATTAGAGCGCTCGGGCGCTGGCTGAAGATGCGATCTTTAATGGAACGTTTGGGGATGTCGTATTCCGGATACTGTTTCGTCATAACAAGTACCTCGCACTTTTCAGCTTCCAACAAAGGCGGTTCAATCGCTTGAACCTTAGTATAACACATCTGACTACGTAGTAGTCAAGCTACGTCGTCAGTTCAAAACCGTATTAACCAGCACCTTGATAGGCGCTTGACCTAGATTGTGCCACAAGATCCGCGTCTTTGCCAACAAGTTCAAAATATCGCTCATAGTTTAACGACGCTTTCCTACTTTCGTCGCCAAGTGTATCGTAAAACTGAGCAATCTCCAAATACAGGTCCACATACTCCAGCCTCACCGCAATTCCTGCCCAATATGCGGTGTCAAAGTGTCGCAGCGCGGACTCAATGTTGTCTTGCGCGCGCATAATCCTTCCCAGGTTGTAATGCGCCAGCGCGCACCATTTGCTCGAGCACGAATGATCAATCGACAAAACCTGATTACAGTCCGCGAGCGCCGATGCGTATTCTCCCATCTCGACATACACCCAGCAGCGGTTCTCCAGGGCTTCCATCCTCGCCCAGTCTCCATGGCGCATATCGAGGAACGTATTGCAGTGCTGCAAGGCCAATTCATAGTCGCCTAACTCGCCCGCATACCAACACAAGGCAACGTGAGCGCTATGACGCCACGGCTCCAACTCGAGTACCTTGGAACGATCTCGATAGGCTTCGACAAAGTCCCCGGCCCTATTATTGGCAATTGCGCGACCGTAATAGTACGCGGCATTGTCCGGTTCGGCCCCTATCAGCAAATCATACATCGCCTCGGCTTTGGCATATTGCCGCTGCGAACTGTAATCAGCTGCCGCCAACTCAACAGTTCTCAAAGAGATACCATGGTTCGCCGTCTCGGCGGTAGGCGGAAAAACCCCGACGACCTGTGCCGTGTCAGGTTCTTTCGTTGACGAATCGAAAGGACCAAAGATATCAAAGGCGCGACCCGCCGCCACGGTGATCACAATCGTCATGAGAATCTCAATGACAATCGCGCTCCAGCGCTGAGAGAAAAAGCGCTGAATCACGTTGTTCTGCGGTATATCGTGCTGTGGGTAACGATCGTACACAGCAGCCCTCGTCATCACTTTACAAGTATTGTATCGCATCTTTTGACGGATTTGCCATGAAACTTCTCCACTAATCCGACGTTTAACCTGCGCTGAGCTTCATCCTCATATAGCGCTGATCGGCGCGTTTTCCTCAGAAAACCGGGTTTCTTCCTCCAGCAGCCACAATCTTACCTGGGGCCTGACACGCGCTTTACGGGCAAGCCTGATTCTAGGTCGCGCAAAGGAGCTCGCGACAATTTGCGGTTATACTCTTTGAACTGTCCTGTTTTAATGAAGGAAGTACCGCCATGAACGATCATCATCTGCGCGAACAACTTGTCAATGCCCTGGCCAAACGGCAGGCGCATCAAAGCTTCGACCAGGTCGTGGGTGACTTTCCCGAAGAGCACTTCAATACCCGACCGGCGAACCTACCTTATTCGTTTTGGCACTTGCTCGAGCATATACGAATCTGCCAATGGGACATCCTCGACTACATCGAGAATCCCAACTACCAATATCTCTCCTTCCCCGACGACTACTGGCCCGATTTTAGTATGGAAGCGGACGCCGCAAGCTGGGATGAAACGATTATGGGGTTTCGCGACGATCTGCAATCTCTCATCGACATCGTCAACGACCCGACTCGCGATCTCTGCGCCCAGATCTCGCATGGACAGCCGGGTCATTCCATCCTGCGCGAGATACTGGTCGTTGCCGCGCACAATTCCTATCACATCGGCGAGTTCGGCATCTTGCGCGGCGCGCTAGGCCTGTGGTAGACAGCAGAACCGTCTCCAATACAGCCATCACCCGAAAGAGTGCTTTTTCAGTTAGCGCCAGCTATAATTTGAAGAACAACGTTGAAGACGAGGAACGTCATAGTGGTAGCCAATATTAGACCGCGTTTGAGCGTCCAGGAGTATCTCGCCTGGGAGGCGGACAACGAGATCAAACACGAGTACATTGACGGCGAAGTCTACGCCATGTCCGGCGGCTCGGGCAAGCACAGTCGCGTTGCGGCCAATGCGATGATTGCAATAGGTCGCCAGCTTGACAATTCGATCTGCGCAGTCCATACAAGCGACATGAGGGTCAAAGTGGCTGAAGATCGCTATGTCTATCCCGATTTGAGCGCCGTCTGCGGGGTAGAACAATTCGAAGACGAAGGCGAGACTTCGCTTCTCAATCCAATTCTGGTAGTCGAGGTTACTTCGCCGTCCTCAATCGAACGCGACCGCGTAGCAAAGCGTGACTTTTACCGCGAAGTACCATCCATTCAGGGCTACCTCGTTATCGATCAGCATCGCGTTTGCGCAGAACTGTATATCCGCGCCGACATCGGTTGGCTGCTGCAAGTCTATACTGATCCCGACGATGTGGTCCCCTTGGAAATGCTCAACTGTGAATTGCTGCTCGCCGAGATTTACCGCGGCATCAGTTTTGAAGAAGCGGGTCCGGACTAGCCGGTCAAGTGCTCTAACAACAGTTGTAGCGCCCCGTCCACGCTCAGCATCTTGTTCGCAATCCGATCGCCATCCCAAATGTGCCGCTCGACGGTTATGAGTCCTTCGCGTCCGGCCAAACCGATAAACGTCAATCCAAGGGGCTTCTCGCCCGTTCCCCCGCCCGGACCCGCGATGCCTGTCACGCTCAAGGCATAGTCCGTATCAAACAGTCTGCGCGCGCCGCAGGCCATTTCCCCCGCCGTCGCCGCGCTGACCGCCCCGGCTTCGGCCAGCGTCGTGTCGCGCACGCCCAGCATCCTCATCTTGGCTTCGTTGGAATAGGTGATCAGGCCGCCTTCAACGTAGGCGGAACTACCGGGGATGTCCGTTAGTGTGCTTAGGATTAACCCGCCCGTGCAAGATTCGGCTGTACACACGGTCAGGCTGGCCCGCTTTAACGCCGCGCCCACCTGCCGCGACAACCCCAGCAAATCCATCAATTGGCGACCTGAACCAGAATCAGGGTATTGCCTTCGCAATCTACCATCATCACGAAGCGACCCCAGAACTGCGTTTCTGGCTCGCCCAGGAATTCGACACCGCGTTCCTTATAGACGCGAAAAGTCTCGTCGATATCCTCGCATTGCAAGGTCAGCGACTGCGACTTGCCAAAGGTCTCGCGATAGTGCTCCCAATTCTCGTCAAACTTGTACAGCACGATCTGCGTCTCGGCGCCAGGAGGCGCGACGCTCAGCCAGCGCGCATCCGCGCCGGGCCACATCTCGTTGTCCGCCGTGCATTCCATACCCAGCTTTTCCGTGTAGAAGGCTTTGGCGCGATCTTGGTCTTCCACGAAGATCGACACGGTTCCAACTCTGTTGATCATTGTCTGTCTCCTATGCGCTATGCTGGAAAAAGTATAAGGAAGTGGGGACGATACGCAATAGCCGACGTCGTACCGGGCAACAACAGCCGTCGCCTTGTTGCGTCTTGAGAGTTTTCAGTCAAGCCAAATCAGAATTGCTCAACTGCGCTGGCCGAGAACGATTTGATTGCCCTCGGAATCCACCAGGATCGCAAAGCTGCCCCATGGTTGTTTCTGCGGCTCTCCCAGGAATTGCACACCCCGTTCTGTGAGCTCGCGATAGGTTTGGTCGATATCATCGCAATGCAAGGTGAAACACTGTGGCTTGCCCATGGCCTCACGGTAATGTTCCCACTGCTCGCCCATGGGGAAAAGCGTCAACTCGGTCGGGCAGCCCTCCGGCGCGACAGTGATCCAGCGCATGCCCGATCCTGGGAACATCTCCGAATCGTTTGTCAGCTTCATGCCCAGCTTCTCGGTGTAAAAGGCTTTGGCCCGGTCCTGGTCTTCAACAAATACGGAAACAGTTGCGATTGTTGTGATCATTTTGAAACTCCCTAAGGATGCGTTCTCCACCCGCCTTAAAAAAAAACCGCGCATATGATCTCTGATTCAACTTGGATTACAGCATACCAGACTGACGACTATTAGGGTATATTCTTGCTTCCTACGCTTAACCGCAAGATGGAGCGACTATGGACTACGCAAATGCTACCACGCTTGCTTTGGAGGATCTCAAGCGCGGGTATCCAGGACTTGACAAGGACACAGGCAGTTCTCACCGAATAGCTGCCATGGTCTGCTTGGATTCGCAAAATCATACATCTGGTGTAAATTGCGAGATGAAGTCTCTGAAAGAATCAATGTCTATGCTGCGACTTACGTGGAATGAAGCCGTAACGCAGCAAATGAAAAACACTTGGTTCGACCGTCGAGAGGCTTCGGAAATGGGCGCAGCTGGCGTGGCAATTCTTGTTATACTGGAGTTTACAGAATATACAGTTCTACGGCGCATGGACATAGATGAAAAGACAGGAATGGATTATTGGCTTAGCAAGAGCGCTAACGTAGGTGACCTAACGGAAAACTTCCTACAAGGCGACGCTCGGTTAGAGGTAGCAGGGAGGCGGTCAGCAACTACAGGTACGATTAGAAGAATAGTGGAAAGCAAACGTAGGCGGTCAAAGAAATCAGACGCAACTGGAACGCCCGCATATGTCATTGTCATGGAATTCAGCAGGCCCGAGATCTATTTTGAGACAAGGATGGCAGATCTATGACAAGCGATCCGAAAGTCATAATAGCGTTGCACGAGCAAGCGATGGATTGGGCTGACAAAGCACGATCTGCTCGGCGAGAGCGAGATGATGACAAGAAAAATGAATTCATGCAGAAGGCGTTTGAGCTAGAAAAACAAGCTGCTCTTATGATTCAGAGCCAGGAATCCGAACCGACACGCTCTGTACTTCACCGAAGCGCGGCCTCGCTAGCGTATAAGTGCAAAAAGTATCGCGAGGCGGAGTGGCTTGTTTCTCGAGCACTAGCAGGTAATCCACCTGGCGAAATCATGGACGAATTGCGAAGATTAAATCGCAAGATCTATTTTCAGTTGCGAATGCAAGATCGAGACGTCGCCTTGAGCGAGCAAGAGTTCTCCATGAAGTTGGATGGCAATGAGATTCTCAATGGGTTAGCCCCCGTAGATCTTGTTACACACAGGATCTCCAAACTCAAGAAGATATTCTGGAATACTATCCGCCAATGGAACGGGTTAGAATTTGGCAGCAGCGCACGGGTAAACGAGCAGAGCTACACACTTTGGGTAAGTGCATTCGAGCCAGGCAGCCTTGATGTTGTACTTAAGCTAGGGATTTCAGGGCAAATGCCGTTTTCGAATATGGGTGGATTCGATACGATTTTCGGTCGAGTGATGACGAGCTTCAGCCTTCTCAATGATGGACAATTTGAAAAGCTACAACAGCATATTGACAATGATGAATACTATTGCAACTTTGTAGCACTCGCAAAAGAGATCGCGCCTGATGGCGATGATGTAGTCAATGTGAACCTTGGTGCCTTGGTTGAAGGTCAACGTCGTCAAGTGAATCTCGTTCGGCAGCAGCAGGAATTTACAGATGTCCGTTTACCTGATTTGCTTCCACCTAGTAATGGATTGCACGCAATCGATGAATTCTTGACTTTACGTGGTGAACTCCAGTTCGCGGACGGCAGAACTAAGCACAAGCAAGTAAAGTTAGACGACACAAATAGTGGCAAATCGTGGACCATATTTGTAGCCGAAGCATTGATGAAGGACGTCGTACAGCCTCATTTTGGCGAACAGGTGGAGATTGTTGGGAAACGAATGGCACGGAAAAAAACTCTTCCAACTACGCTTTATCTTACCGAGATTAGGAAACTGTAGTCCACGTAGAATACAGTGGAATTCTAGTTCTTTACCGCGCACAAAATCCGACGCTGAAATGCACCTGCTCATTGGCTACTTATTCTCCACGCTCTCGCTCAAGAAAGCGCTGTAGCCGTTCTCCGGGTCATTGCGCACCACCAGCATGCGCTTGCCGCCGACATGCGAGATGCCCGGCACCTCGTAGGCTTTGGCTGGATTGCCCTGGCTATCCAGCCGGTTGCACCAGTAGATGTGGTCATCGCGCTGCCACATGTATATCACCGCGACATCGTCCACCACGATCTCCATGCGCTTGCGGCTGAAAGGAGAAAAACGCGGCGGATGAAACCAGGGCACCCAGGCGCCCGCTGTCTTTTCGGTTTTCAGGGACACCGCGCTCTGCGGCAATATCTCCTTGCTATCCCGCGGCGATTCCTGGTTGATAAACTTGATCGTCTCATCAGTCGTATTGAACACCGAGGTCAATTCTGTCACTGGCATGGCTGTCCTCACTGCAACTGAACCGTCACTGATCGCTCTGCCCGTCAAACCGATGCCCTTGCCTACCAATTCCACCGTCTTGACAATGCCTTTGCCGATTTGACCGAGCAACTTCAGACCATCCATCGCGCCTGATCCCGTGTCTGATCCAATGAATCGCGTTTCCAATTTGCACCAATTATACAGGATTCGCCTGCTATCGGATGCCCTGTGTTCATAATTACGAAAGGGCGCTCATTCGGTTGCGCCATGCGTCCTGCGCATATGCGCCACCGATTCCGCAACCAAATCTCGCAATACATCCAGATCGACATCCGCCAATTTGTTGATGTACAGGCAAGACCGGCCGATCTTGTGCTTGCCCAGTCGCGCCAGCAAATCGTCGTAATGCTCGAAGCCGGGCATGATATACAGCGTCATCGACGCCTTGCGCGGCGCGAAACCAGTCAAGAACCAGTCGCCCTCTCGCCCGCTATCGTAAACGTAATGGTAGCTGCCGAAGCCGACGATGCTGCCGCCCCACATCTCCGCCGGCTCGCCCGTCACCTCGCCCATCACATTAAGCAATACTAGCGCGTCCTCGCGGCGGCGCTGGTTCTCCACAGAATCGAGGTAGGCTTGCACATCGCCGTCATTGCGCTTCGTCTTCAACTCGGTCATTTGGCTGGCTCCCGCGTGGCGCTTTATCCGCCGCCGCGCTCTTCCAACAGATGAATATCACAACTGGGCGACCCGGCAGGTCCGCCCGGGACCTCATTCCTTCTCCGCCGCCGATCCCGGGTCTTCCTGCTCGACTGGCTCGTAGTCCACATCCTCGATGTCCTGCAGTTGAATCAAGTCCTCGTGATCATCCGCGATCGGCTCGCTGATCACCGTCCCGACATCGGCGAAGTCCAACTCCGCGCTTGCGGAACCGGTCGCGGCTTGCATCAGCAAAGTCAGCCGATCCGCCATGCTCGACGGGTCGGGATGAATGCCATCTTGTAGCAGCGCCGTCTCGAAGACCTGCTCCACCACCGCGTCGATCAGCCCGTCCGCGCCGCCGTCCGCGATCATCGCGCTCAAATTGTGCATGAGCGGATGCCGCGGATTGAGCTCCAGCGCCTTGACCGGCAATTCATAATCCTTGTCCAGCAAGCGATTGATGCGGAACATATAGCGGCTGCCGCTCTCGTCTTCGCTCACCAGGCGCGCCGGGCTATCCACCAGCGCCTTGCTCTCGCGCACATCGCTGACGCGGCCGCCCAAGGTCGCCTTGACGCGCGCCGTCAGCGACGCAAATGAATCCGCCTCAAGCGCTTCGCGCGCCACCTCTCTCGCCTCGCTCGTATCGCCGACATCGCCTAAATCCAGATCGGCGGAATCAACGCTGACCAGCTTGTGCCCCCGGAAGTCAACCATGCCCATCGGCAGCATGGCATCGACCGGATGGGTGAAGTACAGCACTTCGATCCCGCGCTGCCGAAAGGCATCCAGGTGCGGACTGCGCGATCCGCTGTTGTAATCATCCGCCACCACATAATAGATCTCGTCCTGATTCTCCGACATCCGCCCGACGTAGTCCTCCAGCGAGTGATAGGCATTCGGATCCTCATCATGCGTGGTCTGGAAGAACATCAGCGGCTCCAGATCGCTGCGGTCCTCGCTCTCCATCACCAGGCCCTGCTTCAGATAGGCGCCGAATTCCCCAAATATCTTGAGATAGCTGTCCCGGTCATTCTTCACCATCCGTTTCAGCTCGGAAAGCACCCGGCGCGTGACCGACTTCTTCAAGCTCGCCATGACCCGCGTGGCCTGGATGCTTTCCCGGCTGACGCTCAGCGGCAGATCCTCGCTGTCAACCACGCCCTGCACAAATCCCAAGTATTCCGGCAGCAGGTCGCGATTGTACTCTTCAATCAGCACCTTGCGCGCATAGAGCTTCAAACCGGCTTCGGAACGCGGACTGAACATATTGGGCTGGGCGCCGCTCGGCACAAAGAGCAAGGCGTAGAATTGCATCGGCACATCGGCGCGCATGTGAATGTGATGATTGGCCCCGGCGAAATCCATCGTCAGCATCTTGTAAAAGCTGTCGTATTCCTCGTCTTCCACCTCAGATGGATTGCGCCGCCAGATCGCCTGCTGCTTATTCGTCGGCTCTTCGTCATCGCCGACAAAAATGGGAAAGGCCACATAATCGGAATGCCGCCGCACAATATCTTTGATGCGGAAGGCGCGCGTGAATTCTTCCTCGTCGTCCTTGAGATGAATCGTGATCTCGGTGCCGCGCACATCCTTTTCCGCCGTTTCCAGCGTGTAATTGGTGCCGCCGGTCGCCGACCATTTGACCGCCTCGTCCCCCGGCCGATACGAGCGCGACACCACGTCCACCTGCTTCGCCACCATAAAGGCCGAATAAAAGCCCACGCCGAATTGCCCGATGATGTCCGCCGCCGAACCCGCGTCTGGTTTCTCCTTCATCGCCTGCAAGAATGCCTTGGCGCCCGACTTGGCGATCGTGCCCAGGCCGTCAATAATCTCGTCGCGATTCATGCCGATGCCGGTATCGCTGATCTTCAGCGTCTTCTTCTCTTCATCGACTTCAATATGAATCTCCAGGTCCGCCCCGGCGTCCTGCACGTTGTCGTCCGTCAACATCTGGAATTGCAGCCGATTCAAAGCATCCGACGCGTTGGAAATCAACTCGCGCAGGAAGATCTCCTTTTCCGTGTACAAGGAGTGAATCAGGATATTCAGCAGTTCCTGCGTCTCCGCTTGAAATATGTATTGCTCGCTCATTTTCCTTCCTTCAATTCATCGAACCGTCGCAGCGCGCGGCCGTCCCAAAGTAACCTCCCTGTTTTAGCACAGCAGCGTTAGATGTAAATAAAAACTTCCACCAAGTAGTGGGATTGTCAAGCTGAGAAGGTCGAGCGGCGCGCTCGCTTTACGTCAGATGCATCGTAGAGGATGCCGGTGGATAGGCGCGAACAACCCCCAATCACGACCTAACCGATTCACGCGACAATGCTATAATCAGCGCCATTGTGCCCGACACGCCCGGAGAACCCAGCCCATGAAAGCCGTCCAGATAATCGCCCGCGGCCAGCCCGCCTTCGTCGATGCGCCCAAGCCCCAGCTTATCGCCGATCACGCCATCGTCAAGACCCTGCGCCTGTCCCTCTGCGGCAGCGATGTCCGCCATATCCATTACCTGCCGGACGACCGCTACCCCTCCCCCATCGGCGAAACCGGGCACGAGATGGTCGGCCGCATCGAAGCCATCGACCCCGCCCATAACGGCTTCCAGATCGGCCAGCCCGTGCTCTGCCTGGCCCCCGATCACCGCGCCATGTGCGAATATTACCTCGCGCCCGTCGACCGCCTGCTGCCGCTCGACCCCGCCACGCCCCTGGAACACTCGGTCCAAGCCCAGCAATTCGGCACCGTGCTCTACGCCTCGCAAGTCCTGCCCGATCTACAGGGCAAGACCGTCGCCGTCATCGGGCAAGGCTCGGCCGGCTTGTGGTTCAACTTCGCCCTGCAGCAGCGCGGCGCCGCCAAGATCATCGCCCTCGACGTCAAGGATTACCGCCTGCGCTACAGTGAGGCTTACGGCGCTACCCATACCATCCACAACGCCGGCCTGTCGCCAGCCGCGCTGCGGGACGCCCTGCGCGACCTCAACGACGGGCAACTGCCCGATGTCCTGGTCGAAGCCGCCGGCGAAGCAGCCGCCATCCGCCTGGCCGTCGGGGTCGCCCCCCAAGACGCTTTCCTGCTCATCTTCGGCGTGCCCCGCTCCGCGAACATGGACTTCCCCATCTTCGAGTGCTTCTGGAAATCCCTCACCGTGAAATCCCGCGTCGGCACCATCAACGACCCCGGCCACGCCTGCACCCGCCAAGCCCTGGACTACATCAACAGCGGCGCCGTCGACACCGCCCGCATGATCACGCATACCTTCAAGTTCCAGGACGTGCTGGAGGCCTACGAACTGCATCACCTTCAAGACGAAGGCGCGGTCAAGATCGTGATTGATATGGAGGGCTAAATTCTACGCATCTTCAAGAGAAACAAATGCGGATTATCGCTCGAAGCCTGACTAATCGAGTTTGCCGCTCAAGAGGCTTAGCACACCGAAACCGCGCTAGAGCGACACTAGGCAAATGATCGCCCCTCAGCATTATACTTGACATTAGAACAAAATATCTCTAATCTCAATCTCACATACATTGCAGCGCTGGGTCCTTTATGAATGTCTTTGTAATCATGCCATTTGACAGCGAGTTTGATGCAGTCTACCGTCATCTCATAAAAGATCCACTGGAAAATGCCGGACACAGGGTCAGCCGCGCAGACGATCCCAGCGATAACACCATCTTTTACGAGAACATTTATGACCAGATCGTGCTCAACCTGTGGGACGCTGACTACATAATCGCCGATCTCACTGGTAGCAATCCCAATGTGACCTACGAATTGGGAATAGCGCACACCTTGAATAAGAGGACAATACAGATCTCACAGACTCTGGACCTCATGTTTGACATCAAGTCGCAAAACGTGATTCCCTATATCGTAGACGGCGATCACAGATCTGGCCTATCTATGAAGCTGTTGAGCGTCATCGAACGTGCTGAAAATGGCAATTACGTCTTCTCAAACATGGTAAGTAGCTTCGCGCGAGCCGCTACAAGACGCATAATCACCCAACCTTCCGCGAGAAAATGAAAGGACGCTGACATGGTCGCAAGAGAAGCCAAGGTCCCGGAATGGGTAATCCTATGGGGAATGCCCGATAAGGTATTGGGCAAAATCGGCGAGCAGGTCGAATACTTCCAAGACGCGACAGACGAGTTGCGCGTCCAAGTCCGAGCCATCTCGCAGGAAACAATCGATCTGCTGCTATCTTCGCCCCTTCCAGACGACATACACGAACAAAAACGCGACATTGTCCAGCGCTATTCCAATATCTTGCTTCAATTTGCTGCAAGCACCCACGATCCGGATTCAACCCTGAACCAAACCTGGACAGAATTGGAACAGAGCGTCAGCTTCTATCTCCTCGACGCCGGACACAATGACAACGCCGACCCGACTGAGATTCGCGATATGGTTGACGAACTCACGCGGCTCCGCGACAGGATTCCCGGCCTTGTGGCTCAAATATCCAATCTGGCTGCCGCCATCAAGGGAAGCGCCGGCGCCTTGCCAGGTCTCGACGTTGCGATAACCAACTCCTCGGACGCGCTTAAACGTACGGAAGGCGAACTCAACATGGGCGCCGCCATCATGACGCGTCTTGTCGGTATGGCGGAACATCAACACAAACTGCTCATGGCGCAATGACCCGCACTCGACCACACTTTCCTCGCCGTCGACACCGCCCGCACGATCACGCATACCTTCAAGGTCGAGGACGACCTGGAGGCCTACGAACTGCATCACCTGCAAGACGAAGGCGCGGTCAAGATCGTGATTGATATGGAGGGGTGAAACTTTGCTTGTGAGGTTTTGTAGCGTTCCTCCGCAGTGTTTTCAATCATAGAAGTGTCGTGGACATACACTAATATGTACCTTAGAATACGTTCGATGCAGGCAAAACCGACCATTCAATAGTATGAGAAGAGTTGCCAATATGAAGGATGAGTTCTTCGGATACTATAGACCTGACTTTAATGAACTCTGGGATCAAGCGACGTTTGTGTTCGACGCAAATGTGCTGCTCGACATGTTTCGGCTATCTTCTGAAGCCAACCAAGACTTATTAAAAGTTCTCGAAAAACTTAAAGACATGGATCGGCTTTGGATGCCGCACCAATTCATTTGGGAGTACCGTGAAAACCTTATCAAAATTCACCATGAAGTTGACAATTCATACAGCAAGAACTCGCGGGATCTGCAGACTACCATAGATGAGATTTACGGAAAACTAGAGGAACGACTTAATCAGTTCAAGAATCAGAATGGCTATAGTTCTTCCCACCAGCTAGAGAAAGTGGATAAGCTCTTTAAGGAAATCAGCCAAGATTACAAGAAGTTCGCCAAGAAAAACAGGGAGAGATTGCGGAAAGACCCTTTGGAAGATAAAATACTCTCTCTGTTAAAGGATAGTTATGGAGACGCGTTCGAAAAGTCGGATCGTGAAAAAAGGGTCAAGGAATGGAAAACCAAGCATGGAACCAGTTTTTCAAGTAAGGATGAAAAGAAGGAACTGTCTGATCCCGACGGCGACTTGGTCGGATGGCTTCAGATACTTGAATTCAGTATGACCGAAGAGAAACCCATCATTATGACAACCAATGACAATGACTGGTACTACAAGAAAGGAAGCGTAAGCTGTCCACGACCCGATTTAAGAAAGGAAATCCAACAACTCGCCAGCATGGATATGTATATCTACAAGACAGTTCCTTTTGTCGAGTACGCAAAGGACCACTTCAAGCTCGACATTTCGTCCGCGACGATTGAGAGCATCCGGAATCTTCCCCCCGACTACACATGGTTCGAGAGTGTTGGAGAAGTACCTCGCTCAAGCTCACGTTTTCGTAGTGTCCGTTCTAAGAACAAGTTTGATGGTTCTTCGGCAAGTGTCACAAATCAGTGGCTCCATGGTCTGCACGTTCCAAGTTTTGAAGTAGAGAGAATAAGACGTGATCTCGAATCCACTTACGGACCGATCAACCCACTTTCTCGTTCTGAGGAGCACAAACTTAGGACGAGATTGATGCAAAGCCCCTGGAGATTTATGGAGCACGAACACGAATATGTTCCTCAAGGTCCTTTCCAAGTTAGACTAATTCGTGATGGAGACAGTGGAAATGTTCATATTCTTGTAGACTTCAACGGCGTCTCTGAGCCCGATGGCAGTAACGCGTGACTGTTTTTCAGCCAACAAACGCGGTGGCCTTTGATATCTATAGCACGAGTGCAATTGTGACTTTCCCTTGACGAAGTCTGATCGAACATTGAATTGCATCTGACTTCAATAGCTTCCGACAACTGAGGCAGATTGCAGCGATGCCTTCGCGCGCCCATATAGTCGCCCACTCACACCCAATCTATGCGACCCTAATCCCATCGCGCCTATACAACCGCATAACCAGTCCCGCCAGATGGCCAAAAAACATTCTCCCTGGCGTGATCAATCAGCGGATTGAGCGGGCGGAGCGCGAGATTGACGCGCTGGTCTACCGGCTGTATGGGCTGAGCAAGGATGAGGTGGCGATTGTGGAGGGTGGGTGACCATCTTTCCCCAGCACTTACGGCTTGCACTTCAAGATAATCAGCCATGCTTGCTACCAAATTCCACTTTTGAGATTGTCAATCTCCACAGCTACTAATTTTCGCTCTAAGTCATACAGATTAAACAGCACATACACGGGATGGAGAAACTCCAACAGAATTTCAACCAGATTGTCGTCTATCTCCTGAGGAGTCACACGGATCGGCACAAAAGAGATGGTGGCAACCTTGCTAATGAATCCTCTTCGTTTAAGCCACCATAATCGTTCACTGGAAAGCAGGCGATCCATCACTCCCGTCAGTTGCGAGCACATCAGCACTTCTGCGTTTTCGCCAAACATTCTAGCGATCCGTCCCGCGAACATAAACATCTGGCCATATCGCTTTAAGGAAACCGAAATATCATATAAATGCCCGGGTGCCATACTCAGAAATCCAGCGTCCTCGTAAAATGCGTCAAGGTAATAGAATTGCCCGTCCAGCGTAGCGCGCCAAAAGCAACACTCCCGCGGGTCATAATACTCCTTTGCCACCGGATTGGCCAGCCAAGCTTCAAACCCGTCGTTCGTAGGGATTGCCTCGGGACCGTGCCGGTATTGTTCCCAAAACGGTCCATAGTCTGTCCGGCTTCCTTCTTTCGCTTCATCTATATTTCTTCGCAATTCTATGTGAGATGAACTGGGCGGAGCGCCCAAGATTGAAAACGCGGCTGTCCAGTAGCCGTGCCGGAAATGTGCGACATGATCGTCTTCGAGTGCCCCCAGACGACCTCGCCAGCGATCTTCTGACGCAGCCATAAACTCAATGAGGTTCTGTTCGTCCGATACGGACGACGATGTATCCAATAGCCTGCCGTCGATAATCGTCCTTATACTACCAAGCAAACTGTCTCTACTGCCCAAAACACACCGTTGAAGTAGGTCACGCCATTCTTGCGCTGTATGCGGCACCTCGCTTCTAGGCGGACTCGGTTTGCGAATGTAACAGGCGAGCTTTTCGATTTCTCCGTTCAACTGTCTTTTCGCAAATACAGGCTGATGCATGCCACCCGCAATCTCGACAAACGCATGCTCGTCGCCTGAATCGGGATGATTCTCGAACACAAGTTTGGGCTCCAATTCAGGTTCCGCGTATTTGTTTATGGCCGAACCCACGTCATCACTGTTATATCGCGCCACGTTAGACGGTCTCGGCTTACATACAAGCTTCTTGCCGTTCGTTTCGTCTTCGGAGATTCCTAACGCAATCGTGCCCCCGCCCGAATTTGCCATTGCAATCGCAGCCTTGGCCAGCTTCGCTTTAATCTTGTTGTCACTCAAGTCCAGCCAGGACTTGCATTCAATAGTGCGCGTTTCTGCTGGATTGGCGAGAATCTGTAGTCGCCGCTGCTGTTCCATGTCCGACATTGGCGTCCCCCAATTTGTAATTGTTGCATTATACGCAAGTTGAGTCCTGAATGGCAGTCTGAATGAACCTTTGTGATGAATTCCCAATCACGAACATTTGATCTACCATTCCCATCCAACCTATGCTACCCTAATCCCATCGCGCCTTAACAACCGCATCACGCCTGCAAAAAAGTCCCTCCCTGAAGCTTCGGGGAGGGATTTAGGGTGGGGTTGAAAACCCTCGGTGGTTCAATCCTATCCCTTCGCGCCCATCTGCCTTCGAATTGAATTTCCCCAAACACGAACATTTGCTCTAGCAATCCCATCCAACCCATGCTACCCTTATCCCATCGCGCCTTAACAACCGCATAACCAGTCCCGCCACACGGCCCAAAAAACCGACATCGCGAAAAACCCGACCGCGAAACTCGCAAACCCAGTGATAGCAAGGGATTCAGCCATGACAGCACAGAAAAAATAGCGGTTTTTTGGGGGAGAAATGGGGGCGCATCGGGTATACTAAGGGGCGCGAAAGGTGCTCTTTTGGGGCGCGCAAGGTGAACTGTGGGGCGATAAATCACCCCTCTGTCCGAAAACGGACCAAGACGGACAATCCTGCTGTCTCAGCTTATCCATCTCTATGGTAAACTACCCGCATGAACCTGATCGACTACGGAAGTATCCTGGTACGCCGCGGCTGGATCATGCTGCTGCTCGGCATCATCGCCGCCGGCGCCGCCTTCCTCTTCAGCCGCCAAATGACGCCGGTCTACCGCGCCACCCAAAAGGTGCTGATCGTGCCCAGCCGCAGCGACTTCGGCTTGACCCAAGCCGCCAAGCAGACCCTCAACAACCATGTCGCCTATCTCGATAGCTCGCAGCGCGCCGCCGAGGTCATCGACCGCCTGCAAATGGACATGATCCCGCAGCAACTGCGCTCCAACGTGCGCATCGCCCCCGATATCAACAGCTTGCTCATCCAGATCGACGCCGACCACACCGACCCCGGCCAAGCCAGCCGCATCGCCGCCGAATGGGGCGTCCTGCTGGTGGAATACCGCGACCGGCTCAATCAACAGGCCCGCCGCGAAGACCGCATCGTCGCGACCCTGCAAGACAACCCCGTGCCCTTCCGCGCCCGGCCCAACGTCATGATTAACACCCTGGTCGGCCTCATCGCCGGCGTCTTCGTCGGCGCCATCGTCGTCTTCGTGCTGGAATACCTGGAAAGCGCCATCGTGCGCCGTCGCGAAGACGTCGAAATCGCCGCCGGCCTGCCCGTCCTCGCCTCCGTCCCGCCCACCGACTAACAGCCAGTGCAAAACTTCGGGGCGACCCGTAGACCGTCTATCTCATATCGTCTTCAGTTCGAGATTCAGGAGCGACAGACACCTAGCGATCCCCCTCCCTGATGCCTCGGGGAGGGGCTGGGGGGTGGGGTTGGAAAACCTGTCGCCTCCTCAGCGTGAAGCAGGGGACCGAGGGGGCACAGGGCTTAGGGCATGGGGGTTTACCCACTCAATATCCCCGCCAACACATCATGATCGATATTCCCGCCCGATACCACGCAGACCACCTTGCCCGCGCCCGCCCGGCCCGCCAGCGCCGCCGCCACAGAGGCCGCGCCCGCGCCCTCGGCAATCACCCGCTGACGCGCCGCCAGCAGCCGAATCGCCGCCCGCACCTCGTCCAGCGTCACCACCAGCGCGCCATCCAGCAAGCCGCTGACCATCTCCCACATCTCGGGCAGCACGCTCGCCCCGCCGATGCCATCGACGAAGCTCGCCTGATAATCGACCGCGACCGGCCGACCGGCCGCCAGCGATGCCGCCAGCGGCGCCGCCGTCTCGACTTCGACCGCGTAGATGCGCGTGTCCGGCTTGAGCGCGCGCAGCGCCGAGGCGATCCCGCTGCTCAGCCCGCCGCCGCCATAGGGGATGATCACCGCATCGACATCGGGCAAGTCCTCCAGGATCTCCAGGCCAATGGTGCCATTGCCGGCCATGACGTCGCGATCCCGCACCGGATGAATGAACAACCCGGGCAGCGCCTCGTAGCCGCCGCTGAGGATAATGCCCCACCATTCGTCGAAGGGCGTCTTGATGATTTCGCCGCCCAGGCGCCGGATGGCGTCCAGCTTGGTTTCCGGCGCGTGATCCGGCACGACCACATGGCAAGGGATGTCCAGCCGCCGCGCGTGCCAAGCCACGCCCTGCGCCATGTTGCCCGCGCTGGCCGTCACGACGCCGCGCTTGAGTCGCTCGGGCGTCGCCAGCGCCATCGCGTTGCCCGCGCCGCGCAGCTTGAATGAGCCGATCGGCTGCAGGTTCTCCAGCTTGAGGTAGATTTCCGCCGGCGCGTCCTCAACAGGAAGACGCAGCAGCGGACTGCGCAGGGCATAATCCCCTATGCGGTCCGTCGCGGCTACAATCTCTAGCAGTTGGATTGCTTTCATGATCTAGCCGCCAGCGCTGTAGCGCGCCAATTGATCGGGATCCACCTCAACGCCCAGTCCCGGCGCGCTCGGCACGGCAACATAGCCGCCTTCCGCCTGGAATTGTGGCGCGGTGAGATTGTCGCGCAGCGCATTTTCCGAACGATCCATCTCCAGCATCATATCCGGCATGCGCAAGCGCCCCGGCACCGGATCCAGCGTGCTGACCAGGTGCAAGCCCGCCGCAAAAGCAATGCCCGTGCCCCAACTGTGCGGCAGCACATTGGTTTGAAAAGCCCGGGCCAAGGTTGCGATGCGCTTGGTCTCGGTCAGTCCGCCCGCCCCGCAAATATCAGGCTGCGCGATATCAACGCATTGATTGCTCAACAAATGACGAAAGCCCGCCAGCAGATACTCGCACTCCCCGCCCGCAATCGGGATCGTGGTATGTCCGCGCAACTCGCGATATCCCTCGTAGTCCTCCGGCGAAACCGGCTCCTCGAAAAAACTGATGTCCAGTTCTTCGATTTGCCGGGCGAAGGACCGCGCCTCGCTCCGTGAATAGGCGTGATTGGCGTCCACCATCAGTTCAACCTCCCCGCCAATCGCCCTACGCACCGCGCGCGCATGTCGCAGGTCCGTCTCGACGCCCAGGCCCACTTTCATCTTCAAGGCCGTGAATCCTTCGGCAACATAGCGCTGAGCCTCATCCATCAGCTTGCCGACCAGATCATCGCTATCGACGAAATACATGCCGGTGGCATAGACCTTCACCTTCTCCCGGCGCCTGCCGCCCAACAGAACGGAAACCGGCTGCCCCAGCAGCTTGCCGCGCAAGTCCCAGATGGCGATGTCGATCGCGCTCATCGACGCCACCAGCACGCCCCGCCGCGCGTAATCCAGCGAGCGCAAATGCATCTTGTTCCATATCGCCTCGACCTGCAATGCATCTTCGTCAATGACCAGCGGCGCCAAGAACTCCACGCCCGCCTGAATCACGCCGGCCGGTCCATAACCCTCGCCCCATCCATAACTGCCATCCTCGGCGATCACCTTGACAAGACAGATCTGACGCTTGTCGAAACCAAACTGTGAGAAGAAAAAAGGCGTCTCCAGAGACTGTTCGGCAACATAGCTTTCTACTCCTGCGATTTTCATCCTGATATGCTTTCGTTTTGCTTTTCAATAGGCTATAGTGTAGTCGAAACTGCGCCTGCTGGCGCATCAATGGTCAACCTAATGCCTCCGTCATGCGCAATCATCCGCGACCCGCGACCCGCTAATATAAAGGCGATCAATCGGGACATGTCGATACCCGGCCCCGCTCACATCGTGGACTCTTCGGAGCTAGCCCAGGTACTGAACAGCCTCGTCACTGGCGTCAGCAGCATCCTGCAAAAGAACTTGATCGGCATCTATCTCTATGGCTCACTGGTCGCCGGGGATTTCGACGCGGATGTTAGCGATCTCGATTTGGTCGTGATCACAAATCGAGCTCTCGATGACGCTACTTTTTCTTCGCTTCAAGAATTACACTGGCAAGTCATTCTCAGCTATCCCGCCTGGGACGATAGATTAGAACTGGCTTACGTTTCGCTTGATGCGCTGCGGACGTTTCGCGAGCGACAGAGCCTTATCGCCATCATCAGCCCGGGCGAGCCCTTCCATCAGCTTGAGGCCGGATATGATTGGTTAATCAGTTGGTATATGTTGAGAGAGACGGGCATCGCATTGACAGGTCCCGATATCGCCAGCCTGATAGATCCAATCGAGCCGGGTCATTACATTGAAGCGGTGCAATCCCATATCGAGGCATACCGACATAGCGTCAAGTCTGCAAATAGTAAATCCAACTTGTCCTACATCGTTTTGACCACAGCCCGCGGCCTGTACACCGTCTTGCACGGACAGCCGACATCCAAGCTCAAGGCGGCAGTCTGGGCAGCGCGAGCCTTTCCGAAGTGGGCGCAACTCATCGACCAGGCCTTGCGCTGGCGAATCGACCCAGAATCTGACAGTCTGTCGGTCGACGACATTCGACCCAGTGTAGAGGCTTGTGTCAAGGACTTGCTGGCGACGCTGCCGATAAACTGAGTAACGGCGAAATCTAAAACCGCGCCATATCCACCAGGCGCATGCTCTAACCTGTTTGACTTTGAGCGCTGGCCGCGGTTGCCGCTGGAACGCGGGCGCTACACGCGGCATAGGCGCTTGCCAATTAGCCCTGCCGTCCCCATAATTGAAGCGGATAGAGACGGCGGGTTCCGTCAACCGCCTATCTGATTTTCACATTTCATACAGGCGTCGAGATTCATTCGAAAGGCATCTATCTCGCCAATGGTCCTGCACTAGAATGCAAGTACTCCGGTCTGTCATATGTTGCCGAATGATGCTCCTGGTCTGCCTAAGTTGCCTGGCCGCTTGCAACCTCGACAAACCGACGCCAACACCGTTTCCCACACCCGATCTACCCCGCGTAGAAATCCTTGCGCCGCCAAACCAGCAAAAGGTCATTGAAGGCACAGAATTTGATATAGACATTTTGGCTGTTGACCAATCGCTGGGTATCCGCCGCATAGAACTCTACGTGGACGATCATTTTGTCAAGAGCAGCGAAACGACAGATGGCGTCAAGCAGGAATACCGCGTCATCATGAATTGGTTCGCCCAAGGCTTGGGCTGGCATACCATTAAGGCGATTGCCTTGCGCGAAAATGGCACCCGTAGTGACGAACACCTGATCACCCTGCAAGTCATCCCGCGCTGACAAATATGGTCGCCGCGCCTGATTGGTGAAAATGGTGGACTGCGCTACAATAAGTTACTGTTCGTCACACCTGACGCATTAATCGCATCCGCCATGCAAATCGAATTGCGAAACATCCACAAGCGCTTCGGTCCAGTTCACGCCAACCAGGACATTAGTGTTACCTTCCACGAAGGCAAGATTGTCGGCATCCTCGGCGAAAACGGGGCCGGCAAATCAACGTTGATGAAAATCCTTTCCGGCTTCCAACCAGCGGACCAAGGCCAAATCCTGATTGACGGCCAGGTCATCGATTACACCGGACCAACGGCCGCAATCGCCAACGGCATCGGCATGCTGCAGCAAGATCCGCTTGATGTTGGCGCCTTCACGGTCCTGGAAAACTTCATCTATGGCGGGGCGGAAGGCATCGCCTTGGGGCGCGCCCAGGCCGAAGCAACCCTCGATGATCTATCCGCTCGCTTCGGTTTTGAGCTCGATCCCCATCAATTGATCGACAACCTGCTCATCGCCCAAAGGCAGCAATTGGAGATTGTCCGGCTGCTGGCGCTGGGCGTGCAAACGCTGATCCTGGACGAACCAACTACCGGCATCTCGGCCGAGCAAAAGATCATTCTCTTCGACGCGCTGAGAAAACTTGCGCGCGACGAAGGCATGATCATCTTGCTGGTATCACACAAGCTGGAAGACGTCATTGAACTCTGCGATGAGGTCCTGGTCTTGCGCGCCGGCGTCCTGGTCGGCGACATGGAAATGCCCAGCGCCGACCACAATTTGACCGGCGCCGTCATCGCCGAAACCAAACAGCATCTGGTGACGATGATGTTCGGTGAAGAACTGGAAGCCCAAAGTCGTGAACATTACGACCTGGGCAAGCCCGTGCTCGAAGTCGACCAACTCCTCGTTCACGACCTTCGCCTGGATATGCAGCCCATTTCCATGAGCGTACAGGCCAGCGAGGTGATCGGCCTGGCCGGACTTGACGGCAGCGGCCAGGAACTGTTCATGCGCGCCTGCGCCCGCCTGGGACGGATCACCGGCGGCAATCTGCGCCTGAACGGCGACAACATCGTCGGCGCGAGCTATCGTCAGTTGTTCCACCGCGGCTGCGTCTTTGGGGCGGCAGGCAGGCTGGAAGAAGGCTTGATCGCCGGCTTGACCTTGACCGAACACACGGCGCTGGTCGCGGACGACCATATGCGCATCGACTGGAAATCCATGGCCAAGCGCACGGCCTCCCGCATAGACCAGTACCGAGTCAAAGGCCGTGCCGCCGATAATGTCGAGCAACTATCCGGCGGCAATCAGCAACGCGTGCTGATGGGATTGCTCCCCGATGATCCACAACTGCTGATCCTGGAACAGCCCACGCGCGGCCTTGATGTCGATTCCGCGCGCTGGATCTGGACCCAGCTCTTGCAGCGCTGTCAATCGGGCACTGCGATCATCTTTAATTCTTCCGACCTGGAAGAGTTGGTCACCTACAGCGACCGCATCTTCGTCTTTTACGCCGGGCGCGTCTATCCAGTGCCGGACGTCAGCCAAACCAGCATCGACGAGCTCGGGCATCTGATCGGCGGAGAATTCCAGCAAGCCTGAAAATCGGGTGCGGAAGCCGCCACATTTCCGTCGGCAAAAGGGAAACAGTCACAATGCCACTCAGCGAAAAACACGACGAGACCAAAACCTATGACGACATCCTCAACGCCGGTCCGCCATTGAATCAATTGGCCAAGGAATTTATCACGCCAACCGAACTCTTCTTCGTGCGCAATCACGCCAGCATTCCCGCCGTCGACCTGAGCAACTACCGGCTGGTGGTGAATGGCTTGGTCAGCCGCGAGCTTTCGCTCACGCTGGACGAAATCAAGAGCGGCTTCGAGCCCCAAACCTTGATCGCGACCCTGCAATGCGCCGGCAACAGGCGCAAAGAACTGGTTGATTACAAACCCATCGACGATCAACTCGCCTGGGGCATCGAAGCCATCGGCACCGCCACCTGGACGGGACTTCGTCTGGGCGATATGCTCAAGGCGGCCGGCATCGCCAGCGACCGGGCGGCGCATATCGGTTTCCTGGGCTTGGACGGTATCATGCGCGACGGCGAACGCTCGTCCTATGGCAGTTCGATTCCCCTTGACAAAGCGCTGGCTTGCGAAGTCCTCCTCGCCTACCAGATGAATGGCCAAGACCTGCCGCTGGCGCATGGCAGCCCCCTCCGCGTGATCGTGCCGGGCTACATCGGCGCGCGCAGCGTCAAGTGGCTTTGTGGCATCAGCGTGCTGGAAGATCCCTCCGACAATTACTTCCAGCAGGTCGGCTACAAGCTCTTCCCGCCCAGCATCAACATGTACAATGTCAACTATGCAGATGGCATGCAATTAACCAAGCTGCCGGTCAATTCCGTCATCGTCCAGCCGGAAGATCGCAGTTTGATGGCGGCGGGCAAGATCGCCGTCGAGGGCTACGCCATGAGCGACGGCGAACACGAGATCACCTGGGTCAGCGTCTCGGCCGATGGCGGCGAGACCTGGCAGCGCGCCGAATTCCTAAACGAGCCGCAACTCTGGACCTGGCAGCTTTGGCGGACCGAGTTCGACCTGCCCTCGGGCACGCATGAACTCGTCGTGCGCGCCTGGGATACCGCGGCCAACTCCCAGCCGGAGACCATCGCCAGCACCTGGAATTTCAAGGGCTATGTCAACAACGCCTGGCATCGGGTCAGGATTACCTTGAAGTGATGGTACGATAGTGTGGATATAACTGTAACGCGAATATACATTTGAGGAATTGCGCTCTATTCAAGGCAGTAACATGAAAGATACCAAGTCTCTCGCCACCCAAATCGCCTTCCTGCTCATCCCGGTCGCCATCTCGCTGGCCGTGGCCGCCATCCTCGTCACCGCCGTGGGACGCGACCCGCTGGAAGTCGTCGACGCCCTCTGGAAAGGCGCCTTCAAGGACTCACGCAAGCTGGGCGGGGTGGTCAACTTCTGGATTCCCCTGACCCTGGTCAGCATCGGCCTGGTTGTCACCTTCCGCGCCGGCTTGTGGAATATCGGCGTCGAGGGCCAGATGATGATGGGCGCGCTCTTCGCCAGTTGGGGCGCGCAATATCTCCTATGGGACGCGAGCATGTCTCCCTTGCTCAACCTGGCGCTGATCGCGCTCTCGGCGCTGGGCGGCATGTTCTGGGCCTTCGTTGTCGGCCTGCTCAAGATCCGCCTCGGCGTCAATGAGATCTTCGGCGGTGTGGCGCTCAACGCCCTGGTCAACGTGATCTCCATTTATATGATCTCCGGTCCCTGGCAGCCGCGCATCGGCGGCTCGGCGCAGGGCACAGAACCCTTTCCCGTGCCCGCGCTGTTGCCGGAATTTTCCAAGACCTTTCCAGTCAACATCTTCATGATCCTTCTGGTCTTCGCGGCTTTTATCGTCGTCATGATCATGCTCAACGCCACGCGCTGGGGGCTTAATCTCAAGGCCGTGGGCAAAAATATGCGCTCGGCGCTCTTGCTCGGCGTCGCCACCGAACGGGCATCGATGAGCGCCTTTCTGGTTTGCGGCGCGCTGGCCGGCATCGCCGGATCCTATCGCGTCCTCTTCACCTTCGACAATTTGCGGCCGCTGGCTTCCGGGGGCATCGGTTTTCTCGGGCTGCTGGTGGTCCTGCTTTTGAGTATTCGCCTGCTCTGGGTGCCGCTGATCACCTTCGCCTTCGCGGCAATTTTGACCGGCAGCACGCGCCTGCAAATCGCGCCCTCGCTCAAGCTCGATTCATCGCTGGCGGGCGTGCTCCAGGGTATGCTGGTCTTATTTGTCATCCTGTTTCAAGGCGTGCGAGAAATCTTTTTCCCGCAACGGGCGGTTGACGCAGAAGATATTGAGACGAATGAGAATCGCCCAAATGAGTAGCTTGCCGAGACGGTCTCCTCGCTTTACAGACTTGGGACATGCAATGGGGATACCGATCTTTGCGCACTCCCCTTCCGTAGGGTCAGTGTCTACGCGATCCCGCATTTTGGGGAACATCCCCCGTGAGGCGGGGGACAGAGGGGGCGCTAGGGGCCGGGGGATGGGGGCATGAACGAAGAATTCCTCAACACACTGGGCAGCATCATCGGCACCGCGACCCCGCTGGTCATTGCCAGCTTGGGCGAGACCATCACCGAGCGCGCCGGTGTGGTCAATCTCTCCCTGGATGGCAGCCTGGCGCTGGCGGCGGTGCTCGGTTTCGCGGCCGCCTGGACCGCCCAGGAAGCCGGCGTGCTCGATGTGCCCATGCAGATCGCGCTCGGCATCGTCGTCGCCATGCTCGTCGGCGCCTTGATCGCTCTGCTCATCGGCTTCTCCAGCATCAAGCTGCGGCGCGATCAAGTCGCCGTCGGCTTCGTATTGACACTGCTAGCCGCCGACCTGGCGCGCTTCCTGGGCGCGGATTTCACTCGCATCCCCGGTCCACAGATCACGCGGTTCGCCCTGCCTGTATTGAGTGATCTGCCCATTCTGGGACCAATCTTCTTCCAACAGAACGTGCTGGTCTATTTCAGCTATATCCTGATGTTTGTCATCTGGTTCTGGCTCTTCCGGACCAAGGGCGGTCTGTCTTTGCGCGCCATCGGCGAACGTCCCGAAGCGGCTTATGCCCGCGGCGCCAAGGTGCAGCAGCTGCGCTACTGGTATACCTTCCTGGGCGGCGCGCTGGTTGGTCTGGCCGGGGTGGCCTATTCCCTCAACGTTAAGCCCGGCTGGTCCAGCCCGCCCGCCATGCAAGGCGACGGCTGGATCGCCCTGGCGATTGTGATCTTCGGCGGCTGGCATCCCTTCCGCGTCGTCCTGGGCGCCTGGCTCTTCGCCGCTCTGCGCGCGGTATCATCCAATATCCAGACCAATGGCCTCTTCATCTTCGGCCAAGAGATCAACTTCCCCTTCGTGTTGCTGAACACGCTGCCCTGGCTCTTGATGATCCTCACCTTGCTCATCGTCAGCGGGGGTTTCACCGAGCGCTTGCTCCAGTACATGCCGCGCGCCGTGCAACATCGCATGCGCGCCTTCCTGCGCTCCGACCCGCCCAAGGCGTTGGGCACACGCTTCGAGATGGAATAAGGCGGTTTCCGAATCTCGGCAATTTACCATGGCGAAGAAAAAGAAGAAAAAGCGGCGCATTCGTCCCCTCGCGCTCTGCGTCTTCTTTCGCGACGACAAGATATTCCTTGCGCAGGGCTACGATTCACATGAGCGCGCGATCTTTTATCGACCGATCGGTGGCAAAATAGAATTCGGCGAACGCGGTCGCGAAGCCGTAGCCCGTGAGCTCCGCGAAGAGATCAATGCCGAAGTCACTGACCTGAAGTACCTCGGCGCGCTAGAGAATCTATTTGTGTACGAAGGCCTGGCCGGTCATGAAATCGCGCTAATCTATCAGGGGCGCTTCCTGGACGGACGCTTTGACAACGACGAATTTCGCGTCCGCGGCCGACACAAGGACAAAGTCCTTTACGAAGCCGCCTGGATGCCCCTGGAACTGTTTCGCGGCGAGACTGCCACAGCGCTGTATCCCTCGGGCCTGCTTGAACTGCTGGAGGAGACCGCTTGGCGATAGGCGGGGGCTCTGCCCTTACAACTTTGCCCCTAAGCGATCTTAACGAATTGGCCGTTCAACACGTCAATTGCCTGTTATAATCGTTTTACGCAATGGCTAAAGGGGGCAAGCGATAGACATTCGCATACCAATGCCCGCTGCCCTTCGTCATCAGGTCGAGGCAGGGGACAAACTGTGGGCTCACTTCATCTCGCTATTCATTAGCCCGCCGGTCGTCTGGGCGATTTGGATCTTGCTGGTCGCGCTGCAATTCAGCGGCAACCCCGTCGAGGGAACGTTCTTCGCGAGTCTCTTCGCGCTGACAATCTGCATCCTGCCCATGGCTTTCGTCGCCTACATGGTCAAAACCGGTCGCATTAGCGATATGCACATGCGCCACAGCCACGAGCGATATATCCCCTATTCAATCGCCATTGTCGGATGCTTGTTGACCGAATTGGTTTACCTGCATTTCGGCGCCAATCCGGTCTTGGTCCTGGTAGCGCTTGTGACCATTGTCGAGTTGACGATTATGTTGATCGGCACATTCTTCAGTCACATCAGCCTGCATGCTATGGCGATGACCAGCATTATCTCCGCTACCACCATCGTCTACGGCTTCAATGAGAGTTTGATTTTCGTCCCGGTCTTGCTATTGGTGATACTTGCGCGTTTGACGCTCAGGCGTCATACAGCCTGGCAGATCGTCCTGGGCGCCTTGATCGGCACCTGTACGCCCTTGGTCGTGATCGCCGGTTTATCCTTGGCCATCCCTTGACTCGCGGCGCGCATCATCATGGCGACCAGACGCGTGCGGTCCCGTCCCAAGACCAGGACAAGATCTGTGTAGCGGCCTCGTTCCAGACAGCGCCACGCACCAGATTCCCGTGCTGGAAGCGATTCTGGAGCGTCTCCCCTTCCCACAGATAGAGATAAATGTGCGACCACGAGAGCACCCGCGCCTCTGCCGGGTCCCACCTGGCGCCGACCACCCAATCTTCGTGACGCAGAACCAATTGTGACTGCGAGTCGGCGACGCGCCAGACGTGCACAGTATCATCAGCCGCCCAGGACATCACCCGCGTTTCGTCCGCCGACCAAATCGCCCGCTGCGCGAAACTCCGGTGACGCACCCCCGCCAAGGAACGGCCACTAATACTTGCCCCATCGGTCTCATAGACGGCAACCGTCCCATCGGCGAACCAGCCCAGCAGTCGCGTATCATCGTTGTTCCATTGCAAACCCTGGAGCAAGGCGCGGTGAGGCAGCGAATAAGTCGCTACGTTTTCGCCAGTTGTCGCGTCCCAGGCCACGATGCGACCGTCTTCCGACCAGGCGCGCACCTGCGATCCGTCGGCGCTCCATCCCGCGCCCACGATCGCGCCGCTTCGTTCCACCGTTGCCAGAATGCCGCCGTCGATCAAAGACAGAACCGAACCCTTGCCATTTGCCGTGAAGACAAAGGCCCGCGTGCCATCGGCGTCAAGGACAAGTTGAATCGGCATGCCGTCGACTTGCCATGCATAGATTCCTTCGCCGTCTTCCGCACGGCTCTGCTTGATCAATCCGCTTTCGTCCGCGGACAATATGGACCGGCCATCTTCGCTCCACAAGGCCTGCGTCAGCGGCTGGCCATCATGGTCAATCGACTGTAGCAACGTGCCATCTTCCGCCGACCATATCTGCGCCAGGCCGTTCTGCGCCCCCGTCAAGATTTGGGTTTCCGCCGGATTCCAGGACGCCGTCACCACGCCGCCACTGTGCTCCAGGACCAGATAAGCATCCTGTGATTGCGCCGCAATGGGCAAGGCGATGAGGCATAGCGCGAGCAAAGCCGAAAAAGATCCCATCATGGTCTTACCTGTCCATTTCTACTTGAGACGATATGATGTCAGCTTACCATACAAATCTTAAATTCCGATGACGCGGAATCTCGCTGCTTCGCAACAGAACATCCTTATTGGCGACGCCAATTCAAGCCGGCGTCAATCTACAAATCAATCTCTCAGATTAAAAACTGGGTCTGGCGGCGTAGCGAACTTCAACTTGCCATTGCGCGCTATATAGGTTTGTCAGAGCGCGTCACAGACTTCCACACGGCGACCGGTCTCAAAAGACTCGATTGCCGCATTGGCCAGCGCCAATGCGCGATAACCGGCGCTGGCATGTATCGGCGGTTCCGCGCCCCTTATGAAGCAACCAAGCACGTGCTCAAGATGGTCGTCAAAGGTGCGATGGAATTCGCGTTGATGATCGTTGAAATAGCCCGCTTCCCATGTTTCGCCCGTTTCCTGCCCGACACCGTGAAACGTGTAACGCTTCACGGTGTCGTCGATCACAATCCGGCCCTTGGTACCGTTGACCTCCACCCGATGCGTGCCCGGGTAGGCATAGGATGAATCGTAGGATCCCAGCAGGCTGCCCACCGCGCCATTGGCGAACTTCAGCGCTAGGGCCATCGTGCTGAAACCTTGGCCCGTGATATCCGTCATCTGCGCCTGCACCGACGAAATCGGACCGCAGAGATACTCCAGCATGTCGAATCCGTGGCACTGCGTTTCGATCAGATTGGCGTGGGGATGCCCGCCCCATGCGCCTTCGCCGCCGAAACGCCAGCTAGCGAAAACCAACTGGCCCAATCTTCCACTTTCGACCGCTTCTTTCGCCATCTGCACCGGTTTGGCGTAACGGTGATTGAAGTTGATCGCGAAAAAGAGTTGCCGCGCCGCCGCTTCCCGCAACAAAGTCTGTGCTTCCCCCGTGTCGAAGACCAAAGGTTTTTCCACCAGCAGCGGATAACCCGCGCGTATCACCTGCAGGGTCGGCTCGTAATGTCCCATGTTGGGCAAGCTGAGGCTGACTAGATCGGGCTTTTCGGCGTCCAGCATCCGCTGAATATCGAGGTAATAGCGCATGCCAAATTGCCGGGCTCGCGCTTTTGTCCGTTCTTCAGTTCGCCCGGCGACAGCGCAAAGCTCCACATCGTCGCGCGCCGCGAAAACCCGCGCGTGCTGATACCCCCAGCCTCCCGCTCCGACCAGCGCGACTTTGATACGCTCAGTTTTTGTCATTGTTCGATGATGACCTTGCCCGTGTCGCCCGCGAAGAATAGCTCAAAGGCCGCTTGTATGTCGCTGACCGGCAAGCGATGTGTGATGATTTGCATCAGATAGTCTTTGTGTTCACGCAAGTATGCCAGATTGTCGGGCAATTCATTGAAACAGAAGTACTCGCTCCCCATCACAGCCCGCTCCGGCCCAATCAAATCCGGCGATATCGTCAACTCCAGCCCCTGTCCATGCCCGATACAGACCAAGACACCGCGTTGCGAGAGGCTATCCAGGGCCGCGCGCCGCGCGCTGCTTCTGCCACTGGTATCAAAGCCGGCATCAACCTCCGACAGCCCATGACGTTTCAAGCCGTCGCTTAGGGTCGTCGTCGCCACATTCACCGGCAATCCGCCCAGCCGCTCCGCCAACTCCAACCGATACGGGACCACATCCGTCACCGCCACCGGCAGGTCAAAGCCCAACATCACTTTGAGCATCGCCAGCATTCCCAGTCCAATCGGACCCGCTCCCGTCACAACCGCCGACTCAATATCTTTCCGCAGCAGCTGCGCCCGCCGCACGCCGTGCCCGTTGGTGCCCATGATATCCAGCAGCAGCGTCGCCTCCGTCGGACTCATATCGTCATCGACCGCGAAGAACACGTTTTCGTTGACCAACTCATAGACGCCGAAACCGCCATCGACGTTAAAGCCGTAGTCGGCGCGTTTGGCCAGGCACTGATTGCTGAAGCCCAGCGCGCAGCTGCGACATTCGCCACAGAAATCCATCAGGAAGACCGCGCCGGGTGTTCCGACCGCCGTCGTCGTTCCCGGTCCGGCCGCGGCCACGATGCCGACGCCTTCATGCCCGGGCGTGACATCACTGCCCTCGTAGAACTGGCCGCGCTCCGAGCCGCAAAGCGCATTCGCGCCGACTTGCAGCAGCAGTTGGCCCGCTCCCGGCGCCGGCACGTCCTTCTCATGAAAACTGATTATCCCGCCGCCCTCGAACTTGGGCACCGTCATAACTTCGGGTATGGTTCGTAGCATCCTGCGATTTTACCTCGCCTAGCGCCCGCCCATGCCGGTGAGCATGAAGCTCTGCGTGATCCGACGCTGGAATATTACATAAACGATGAGCACCGGGATACTCGACATCGAGCTGGCCGCCATGATCAGAGCCGGTTCGGAGAAAGAATCGCCCGCGCCGTAGGCCCCCGCCAGCACCGCCAAGCCGACCGGCAGCGTCCGGTTTTCTACCCGGCTGAGCACTATCAAGGGCCAGAACAGATCGTTCCACGAGTGCAAGAAGACAAAGATGCCCAGCGCAATCAGCGCGTTGCGATTGACCGGTATCATCAGCTGCCAGTAGATGCGCAAACGGCCAGCCCCGTCGACAGTCGCGGCTTCCTCCAATTCCCGCGGAAAGGTGGAAAAAAACTGCCGCAGCAGAAACAGACCAAAAACATTAGGCGCGGCCGGCCAAATCACCGCGTGATAGCTGTCCAGCCAGCCCAGATCACGCACCAGTAGATAGTTGGGGATCATGTATATCTGCGACGGAATCATCAGCGTGAATATAACGACGACGAAGATTAGGTTTTTGAAGGGGAAATCCAGCCGCGCGAAACCATAAGCCGCCAGGCTGGTCACGAAAAGCGTGACCGCCGTGGTGGCAACGGCAATCACCAGGCTGTTCCAGCCCCAACGCGGCACATTGATGTCGTCGCGCGTCATGATGATATGGTAATGTTCCAGCGTCGGCTGAGGCGGGTAGAAGTCCGGCGGATAATAGAAAGCTTCCGGATTCGTTTTCAAAGAGGTCGCGACCATCCAGTAAAACGGAAAGAGAATCGCGATCGCAAGGATAATCAGCAGCACATAAAGCGCGATGCGCGATATCTGCGTATTGGTGTCAGTCATTCGCGGAGGATGTGCCTCTGCCTGCACTGCTAAGCGCTCCTTAGTATTCCAGACGGCGCCCGCCAAAGCGGAACTGCAACAAGGTAAACGCCATAATGATAACTGCCAGCAAGACCGCCATGGCCGTGCCAAAACCCATGCGGAAATAAGTCCAGGCCGCGCGGAACATGTAAAAAATAACTGTGAACGAATCTTGCCCGGGACCGCCGTTGGTGATCACATAGGGCTGCGCGAAAACCTGGAAGTGCGAGATGAGCTGCGTAACCGCCACGAAGAGGATGATCGGCCGAAGCAGGGGAATGGTGATGTAGCGGGTCATCTGCCAGCCGCGCGCCCCGTCTATTCGCGCCGCTTCATAAATGTCTTGCGGAATGTTGCTCAGCCCGGCCAGGTAGATCAGCATCGGGAAGCCGAAGGCCCACCATAGCGTTATTACGCTTAATGAGGGAATGACTAATTCCGAATCGGCAATGAAGGGGATGGGACCGACTCCAACGGTCCCGAGCAAATGATTGACGATACCGAACTGCTGACCCAGCAACCATCTCATCACCAGACCAACGACCGACGCGCTTAGCACATAGGGGAAAAAGAACAGCGTGCGGAAGACGTTCCGCCCGCGAAAGGGCATATTCAGCGCGATGGCGATGAAGATCGGAACCGTCGTCAGCAAGGCGCTGGTGAGAAAAGCGAAATAGACCGTGTTGCGCAATGCCACCCACCACAGATCGTCATTCAGCAATTCGTCATAGTTTTCAAAACCGATGAAGGGTTTGGGCCCGAATATCTCCCAGCGGAAGAAACTCATCTGCAAGCTGGCGAGGATGGGGCGCAAGATGAAAATGCCGAATAGCAGCATGAACGGCACGATGAAAGCGTAATTGCCGACATACCATTTCCAAGTGCGCCAAGTACCCGAAGCGCTATGTTTCTCCGGCAGCAGCGATAGCCTGATCCGACTCAACATCGCTGTCTTTCCCTGTATGCCTCATCTCCTTCCCGCAACATGAAGGAAGGGGAGCAAGGTGAGCCATTTAATAAGCCCCTCTCCCTTTATAGGGGACAGGGGCTTGGGGGTGAGGGTAAGTCGCCTACTTATAGCGATCCAGAATGCGCTGGATGCGCGCGTTCGCCTCGGGGAAAACATCCGCCATCGAGACTTCGCATTCGCTCTCGAAAGCGCGCGCCATCGCATCTGCATATTGCGCTTCGATTTCCAGCCAGTTGCGATGCTGACGATCAAAGACGCCGTTTTCCAGCAGATTGGCGCCGAAGACCGAGGCCGAGGGATACACTTCCGGATCCATATTCTCAATCTGCGAGATGCGAGCCGGCGGCATACCCGAGTGCGCCCAATCCAAACCGGCATCGGACATATAAGCCAGGAAACGCTTGGACGCCTCCAGCCGATCGCCCTCTGCCTGGATCGGCAGATAGAAGACGTGCGCGCTCGCCCAGACGGCGCTGTTGCCCTCTGCGCCCAATGCCGGATAAGGCAATGCCATCCAGTTTTCCACATTTTGGCTCACGAAGTTCCATGCCCAACTGCCATGATTGAAAATCGCCATATTGATCGACAGGGCGCGATAACGATCGAAGCCGGCCGGCGGCGGCGCTACACTGTGTACGCATTCCAGATCCTGGAACCATTGCATGGTGTCGATGATGGCCTGATCTTCAAGCAGGGCTTGACCCATATCATCGGCCCAACTCATATTGTTCTGCGCCAGCGCCGTCAAGAAGCCGGGACGATACCAGAATATCGACGTGCCCCACTGGACGATGTTGTCGGCATCGAAGTCGTCGGACAAAGCGTTATTGCCGTTGCCGTCCAGCGTCAGCCGCTGCGCCAACTCCAGATATTCGTCGCGCGTGGTCGCCAGTGTGTCACAAGGTACCCCGGCCGCATCAAACAGATCGCAGTTGTGCCACTCCCCGTATCCGTGGAAGTCCAGCGGCACGCCCATTATCCTGCCATTGGGGTCCGTCAGCGAATCAATGATGGCGGGAGAAACATCGTCGATCGGGATCGGACCGCCGTTATTCGAATACATGTCGCTCAAGTCGCGCAGGACGCCCATGGTGTTGAATTGCGTCATCTCGTACTCATGCATCAGGAAGATATCTGGCGGATTGCCCGCCGCCAGACCAGCCAGCAATTTCGGGAAGTATTGCTGGGTCCAGTTCAGGCGCTCCATGCGAACGGATACGTCCGGATTCTCTTCCGTAAACGCCTTGACCAGACCAACCATGGTCTCGCCATCGGGGCCGGTCAGCCCGTTCCAAAACAGCAACTCGATATCGCCTGTACCAAATTCGCTGACCAAGTCATCCTGGGCTTGAACGCCGACAGTCGCCGCTAGCAGCAGCAAAATTACGAATACTATTCTGAAGTTATTCATCTTCTTCCATCTCCCAAAATCAAATATTCGGACAATGCGCATGACACCTCAATATCTCAGCATAGACGCCTCCGCGGCTCCCAACTCACCTTACATTCAGAGAATATCGCGCAGAGGGAAAAACGCAAGACATTGGGATCGGATTTGCGCATGGTTTCTTGCAAGGTCTACAAGAAACACATATATCAGTGAAGTGAGAATTCAAAATATGAGATATCGAAAAGATTTCCTGCTTCCGGGCATCGCTTGGTGGCAGCGAATAGGCCCGCCGCGCTCATACATATTTCTATGCCTTCTCGTCGCATGAGTAATCCGCTTCGCATAAACCAGGGCAACCAACCCGGTCGACCGCCCAGTACCTAATTCCAAATCGTCACCATCACGCAAGGCAACCGCCATAACGCAATCGCCTCACCTTGCCAGCCACGCCCACTGACAGTATCATCGAATTAGAGTCCAGCAACGTCAGGGAAAATGCATGAGCCGACCCAACATCTTGTTCATGATCGCCGATGACCACCGGCATTCCGCCATCGGCGCGCTGGGAACGGAGGCCGTCAGAACACCCACCTTCGATCAACTGATCGCCGACGGCACTTGCTTCACCCAAGCGCATATCATGGGCTCGACCTCGGGCGCGGTCTGCATGCCCAGCCGCGGCATGCTCATGACCGGGCGCAATCTCTTCGCCACGCCCGATCCCCTGCCGGATGACGCGCCCTTGCTGCCGGAATTGCTGGCGCAAAACGGCTACGACACGTTCGCCACCGGCAAATGGCACAACCGACGCGGCAGTTATGCCCGCGCTTTCAGCAGGAGCGGAAAAGTGTTTTTCGGCGGCATGGACGATCAGTATGCCATGCCCGTGAACGACTTCGACCCGACCGGCGCTTACGACCCCGAAGACACCTACATCGCCGATGGCTTTTCGACCACCGTCTTTACAGATGAGATGATCGATTTCTTGCATTCAAAGGAACCGGACGACGATCCCTTCTTTGCTTACATCGCCTTTACCTCGCCGCACGACCCGCGCACCGCGCCGCCGCCCTATGACACCATGTACGATCCTGACGACATCGAGCTGCCACCGAACTTCATGCCCGAACACCCCTTCGATATCGGCATACGCGACATCCGCGACGAAGTCTTGGCCGATTACCCGCGGACGGAAGCCGAAATCAAGCGGCACATCGCCGACTACTACGGCATGATCTCGCACATGGATATGGATATCGGCCGCATCTTGCGCGCGCTCGACGACAAAGGCCTGAGCGAGAACACCATCGTCATCTACACTTCCGATCATGGTCTCGGCGTCGGACAGCACGGACTGTTGGGCAAGCAGAACCTTTACGACCACAGTATGCGCATTCCCCTCATCATGCGCGGACCAAGCGTCCCCGCCGCTTACAAGTGCGATGCCCTGGTCTATCTGCTCGACCTTTTCCCCACCTTGCTAGAGCGCGCCGATGTCGACGTGCCTGCCGAGCAAGACGGCTATAGTCTCAACGCGGTCCTGGGCCGACTGACGCACAAGCATCGCCGCTCGATCTTTTCAGCTTATCAAGGCGTCTTTGGTCACCCGCTCGGCAGACCCTACCAACGGAGCATCAAGGACGATCGCTACAAGCTGATTCAGACGGTGCTCGACGACCGTACAACCTGGCAACTCTTCGATTTGCAAGCGGATCCGCATGAGTTGAATAACCTGATCAATGATGAGGAATACGGACGACTGATTCTGAAACTGATGAAAAGCTTGAAAGAACGCCAAGCCCGGGTGAAAGATCCGGTACTCCGAGATCAATAGGCCCTTGCGCCGTATCAATCCACGCTGTCCGGCATTTACGCCAGGAGACTAAGAAATGACAGAAAACATTTGCATTGACGGCGCGCGCCTCTGGGCGAGCATCATGGAAATGGCCGAGATCGGAGCAACCGCGAACGGCGGCAGCCACCGCTTGACGCTCAGCGACGAAGACAAGATCGGGCGCGACCTCTTCGCGAAGTGGTGCGCGGACGCCGGGCTGTCGATGTCCGTCGACGAAATGGGCAATATGTTCGCCAGACGCCCGGGCAGCGACAATTCGCAAGCCCCTGTCGGGATCGGCAGCCACCTCGATACGCAACCCTTCGGCGGCAAATTCGACGGTGTCTTCGGCGTCTTGGCTGGTCTCGAAGTCATCCGCACGCTGAACGATCACGGCATCACGACGGCGGCGCCGCTGGAAGTGGTCAACTGGACCAACGAAGAAGGCGCGCGTTTCGCGCCGGCCATGCTGGCCTCCGGGGTCTACGGCGGCGTCTTTGATCTCGATTGGGCGCAATCACGTGTGGCAGTGGACACCGGCGCGACCGTGCTCGACGAGCTGAAGCGAATCGGCTACCACGGAGACCAATCGGCCCGCCAGCACGACTTCTCGGCTTTCTTCGAGTGCCATATCGAACAGGGTCCCATCCTCGATAGCGAGGGCATTTCGGTGGGCGTGGTGAACACGGCGCAGGGCTTTCGCTGGTACGACATCTCATTGGAAGGCTTTGCCCAACACACCGGTTCGACGCCGATGGTAGGCAGGCGCAATGCCCTGCTTGGTATGGCCAAAATCGTACAAGCCGTCGACGACATCGCCCAGGAACACGCGCCCTTGGCCCGCGGCACCGTCGGCGGCCAAGTCGAGGTCGCGCCCGCCTCGCGCAATATCATACCGGGCCGCGTCGACTTTACGGTCGATATGCGCCACCCCTCCGCCGATACGCTGCTGGCGATGGATGCCGCGCTGCGCGACGTCTGCGCCGATGTCGCCCAAGCGATCGGATTAGACCTGTCCCTGGAACAAATCTCCTACACGGCGCCCGTCGCCTTTGACGAACGCTGCGTCGCCGCTGTGAAAGGCGCTTCCGAGCGCCTCGACCTGTCGCACACCTACATCACCTCGGGCGCCGGTCACGATGCTTGCTTCGTTGCCAACATCGTGCCAACGACCATGCTCTTCGCGCCTTGCAAGGACGGCATCAGTCATCACGAATCGGAAAGCGCCGAACCTGAGGATCTCCAAGCGGTCTGCAACGTGCTGCTGCATGCCGTGCTCGATGTCGCCGGCACGGCAAGCTGAACCCGGCTATGGTTCGTCGTCACATCAATGAACGATGAGTCCTGTAGATCTCTCTATCGCGTGCAGCCACTGCTGAGGCTCACGTACGACGCGCCAATCCAGCCCGCTTTGCCCTGATATTCAACCTGGAACCAATATCTGATCGACGATATGAGCCGCAGCCTTGCGCCGCGCGGCACATACGCGATTACCTCACTATCCATGGAAGCCGTAGTCCGGAGTTTTAGATTGCCGGTCGTACGGACGTGGCACTGCTGCGACTGTTGGGCGGGGGGCATCGCAGCCTCGCTGGCTGGAGTTGGCGCGCCCTCGGAGCAATCGTGGCTATCGCTCACATAAGCCGCGCCGATCCAGCCCTCTTTGTCCTTATATTCAACCTGGAACCAATATCTAATCGACGATATGAGGCGCAGCCTTGCACCCCGCGGCACGTACGCGATTACCTCGCCATCCAGCTTAGGTGCGGTCCGAAGTTTGAGATGGCCGGTCGTGCGGGCCTGGCACTGCTGCGACTGTCGGGCGGCAGCTTCACTGGCTGCTGCTGGCGCGCGCTCGGAGCAATCGTGGCTATCGCTCACATAAGCCGCGCCGATCCAGCCTTCTTTGTCCTTATATTCAACCTGGAACCAATATCTGATCGACGATATGAGGCGCAGCCTGGTGCCGCGCGGCACATAGGCGATGACCTCGCCATCCAGCGCAGGGGCAGTGCGGAGTTTGAGATGGCCCGTCGTGCGGGCGTGGCACTGCTGCGATTGCCGGGCAGTTTCGCTCGCTGGCGCTGGCCCTGCGGCCATAAGTACGACCGTTCCGGGGCCATCAATCTCGGCGCAAGTCCGATCATCGCGCTGAACTGACTCCAACCAGGATTCGGCGCGGGGCGAGGTGCCGGCATCCAGGAAGAGCAGCCAACCGACGCCATCCAGGCAAATCTCTTCCGGCACTTCGTCACCCCAGATATCGACCGCGTCGATGAAGCCGGCATTGATGATCCATTGCACGCCGATGCCCCCGGCGTCAATTCGCCGGATGTTGATGCTTGAGCCGGAGCCGCTCGCCTGCCGGGCAACGCTGCCGCCGCCGCTTTTGCCGCTATCGCGACGGCTGTCGCCCTTGTCGCTATCTTCGTCGCCCCGGTCCGAGCCGTTACCGCAAAAAAAGGTGATACGGGCAACATTGCAGAGCCAGTCATACGAGACCGGCCGGCAGAAATAACGCGTCCCCGGTCCATCATAATCGAAGTCCTGTATATCGCAGTGATACCATCCAGACTGCGCCTGTACCGCACCGTATTGCGCGCTCATCAAGACGAAGAGGATCGTCAGCACGAGCAGCTTCCGGCAGATGCCGCTCCCACGCCACCGGAACCCGCTCTTGGCCCGCGAATTGAAAGAAAATAATGAAGTCATGAGAAACTCTTTTGAATCACGTTTTACTTTTCGAGGAATCCGTTCGGCCAGGGCACACAACGGACACAGCGCGCTACATCGTCGCCATCAATCTCTTGAACCACATATCCGCGGGCTTGGACTGGGTTATCCAGAACGGCGGAGAAGGAACATATAAACTAGGGAGGAACGGGCTCGGAAGAGTCCGGCCACACTCCAAAACTTACGTGCAGGAGGGTGAGGATTTGCGAATTAAAGAAATTGCTGCTCACCTATATCAAAAACTTAACTATAAAAAATTGTATCAGGTTTAATTAGCAATGGCAAGTTTTTCGTCAACGGGTCCTAGCTGCGACTTTTGAAGTGCTAGATGACATATTAAACGGGAAGACGAAATCTGCCCGGCGCCGCAGGCCGGCGTGCCGCAGATATGTTGTGTACTGTGGCTAGGCTTGCCTTGTCGCCCGCCGGGATCTCGAGCATAATCGGCGAACACTATGACGATCGAGTCCTCGCAAGGCGGCATCGTGAACTGGCGCATCATCACACTTCTGCTTCTCATTGGGCTGGTCCTCATTTTCGGCATCAGCTTGATTGAACCCTTTAGCGGCAGCGCTCTGGAGGCGCGCACTCAATTTGAAGCGCCGCCACTTGACACAGCCGGCTTCGCCCGCGCCATTGAACCTTGGGACTGGCAGTTCCCGCGCGATCACGGCGCGCATCCCGCATTTCAAACCGAATGGTGGTATTACACCGGGGTTCTAGCTACTGATGACGGCAGGCGTTTCGGCTTCCAATTCACCATCTTTCGCCGCGCGATTTCGCCGCTGGACGCAAGATCGGATTCCGAATTTCGCACTAGCAACATCTATATGGCGCATTTCACCGTCAGCGACATCGCCGCGGGGCGTTTTTATCACGATGTTCGCTATAGCCGCGGCGGCGCCGGCCTGGCCGGCGCGACCTCCAGCGAACAGGCGACGCGCTATCGCGTCTGGTTGGAAGACTGGCAGGTTAGCGCCTTGACCGACGACGCCGCGCGCCAGCATATCACAGCGGCCAGCGACGAATTCGCGCTAGATCTGATACTAATGCAAGTCAAGCCGCCGGCGCTGCAAGGCTACCAGGGGCTCAGCCCCAAGAGTGAGGAAGTCGGTAACGCTAGCTACTATTACAGCCTGACGCGACTGGTCACGGGCGGGACCATCACTGTCGGCGCAGAGACGTTCACGGTCAGCGGCAATACCTGGATGGACCATGAATTTAGCACCAGCGCCTTGGGCGACGGGGCTCAGGGTTGGGATTGGTTCGGCTTGATCATCGATGACGATACCGAGCTGATGATCGGTCAGATTCGCCAGATTGACGGGAGTATAGAGCCCGCATTCGGCGGTCTGCTCGTCTATCCCGACGGCAGTACCCGTGCCCTCGATTCAGGAGACTTTAGCCTGTCTGTAACCGATACCTGGCGCAGTCCGCATACCGACGCCGACTATCCCGCCGGCTGGGACATTCAAGTGCTGGGCGATGACGGCTTCCGATTCAGCGTCGCGCCCTTGCAAGCCGACCAGGAACTGCATAGCGCCGGCATACAGTATTGGGAAGGCGCAGTGCAAGTCAGCGGCGACGTCAGCGGATATGGCTACGCCGAACTCACCGGCTACGTTGATTCCATGCAGAATCGTTTCTGAGTGCAACTATGAGCGAAAACCGGCATCGCCGCAACAGCTATGACGGCATAGCGGGTCTCTACGACAGCGCCCGCCCGCCCTACCCCGAAGCCCTCTTCGACGACATCGCGGCCTACGCGCGGCTTGATGAGAGCGCGCGCCTGCTCGAGGTCGGCTGCGGCACCGGGCAAGCCACCGTCTCTATGGCCCGGCGCGGATTCACCATTGATGCTGTTGAGCTCGGCGCGCAATTGGGGTCGATCGCTCGCCAAAAGCTGTCCGCTTTTCCCAAAGCGAACATCATTTGCGCAGACTTCGAGACGATTTCGCTGCCCCGCGAGATTTACGACTTGCTGTTTTCCGCGACGGCTTTCCACTGGATCGATCCCGCGATCCGCTTTCACAAAGCGCGCGAGCTGCTCAAGCCAAGCGGCGCGCTGGCCCTTTTCTGGCATCGACCGACGCTGACCGATCTCAGTCGCCCCTATCTCGAGCCGCTGCAAAGCGTGTACGAGCGCGTCGCGCCGGAGTTGGTGCGGGACTTCTCTCCCCCGCCCCATCCCGAAGACCTGCGCACCGAATACCATGAACTCATCACCGCCAGCGGATTATTTGGCCACCTGACTATAAGTAAGCATTATGTGACGACGGAATACAGCGCCGCGGCCTACGTCAACTTGCTCGGCACCTTCTCCGACCATCGCTCATTGGACGCCGGCAAGCGAGAACGTCTGCTGGCGGGGATCGAGACGCTCATCAACCGGGAATTCAACGGGGTGATCATAAGGGAGACCGTCGCATTGCTCTATTTGGCTCAGGGGCTGTGAGGACCGGCAAAGCGGCGCAGATCGGTCTAAGCAGGTCCTGCCTTTCCCGTGTATAATTCGCTATTGGCATCGGCTATTTGACCCTCGGGAAAGGACCAAGCATGATACGCGCGTTGATCACCGGAGGCGCCGGTTTCATCGGCAGCCACCTCTCGGAACGGCTGCTCAAAAGCGGTTACAAAGTGACCGTCATCGACAATCTCTCCACCGGACGACTGGCCAACATTGAACATCTCGCCAACGAGCCCAACTTCAGCTATGCCATCGAAGATATCCGCAACATCCACGTGATCGACCGCCTGGTCAGCGAATGTGATATCATCTTTCATCTCGCCGCCGCTGTCGGGGTCAGCAATATCATCGACCGCCCGATCAATACCATCGAGGTCAACATCGGCGGCACCGAAACCATGCTCAAAACCGCCAGCCGCTATCGCCGGCGTATCATGATCGCATCCACTTCCGAGGTTTATGGCAAAGGCGTCAGCTTCCCTTTCCGCGAGGATGACGACACGCTTTCCGGACCTACCGTGCGCAGCCGCTGGAGTTATGCCGCGTCCAAAGCCGTCGACGAATTCCTGGCCTTTGCCTATCACGCCGAAGTCGGCTTGCCCATCACGCTCTTTCGCCTCTTTAATACCGTGGGTCCGCGGCAGGTCGGGCAATACGGCATGGTTGTGCCGCGTTTTGTGCGCTGGGCGCTGGCAAACGAACCGATTCAGGTCTACGGGGATGGCCAGCAACAGCGTTGCTTCGGCAATGTCTACGATATCGTGAGCGCGATCCAGAAACTGACGGAAAGCGAAGCGACAGTCGGTCAACTCTATAACATCGGCAGCAACGAAGAAATCAGCATCCTGGAACTCGCGCAGCGCATTCGCGACCGCGCCGACAGCGCCTCGGAGATCAAACTCGTTCCCTATGATCAGGCATATAAACAGCCCGGTTTCGAGGACTTCCGCCGGCGCGTGCCCTGTATCAAGAAAATCCGGGGAGCCATCAATTGGCAGCCCACGACCTCGCTTAACGAGACCATCGATCAGATCATCGCCTATTACCAGACCGAGATGTTCCCGGCCTAAGCGCGCCCTTCTGTTTTGGAAACCTCCTTGCTGCCGCAAGGAGAAAGCTTGTTATTCTCGGCGAGCGCGGCAGTTTTTTTCGCTGCCGGCGAGCGGCTCCTGTACAATATGGGCGGAATCAACGCTTGAGGGACGCTATGCACGTCGCCATCAACGGCTGGTTTTGGGCTGAAGATTCTACCGGCAGCGGACAGTATCTTCGTCACCTGGTCGCCAATCTGAACAAGGTCTCGCCGTCGCTCGAGCTTTCGCTCGTATTGCCTCCGCACATCCCTCAACCGACTGGCCTTCCTGAAGGCGTCAACGCCATAAGAACCAGCAACATACCGCGCCGCAGCAAAGCTGGAAAAGTCATCTTCGAACAGGTCGCTTTTCCGCGCATCGCGGGACGCATTAACGCTGATATCGCCCATGTGCCCTACTGGGGTCCGCCACTCAGTTGCCCGGTCAAGCTGGTAACGACCGTGCTTGATGTCATCCCCCTGCAGTTTCCCATTTATAGTTCTGGCCTCCTGACCAGCCTGTATACCTCTCTGGTCAGCGTAGCCGCGCGCGGCAGCAATCACATCATCACCATCAGCGAAACCGCCAAACTCGATATCGAAGAATACCTGGGTATTCCAGAAGACAAGATCAGCGTCACTTACCTGTCTCATGACCCGCGTTTCCATCCCCGCTTGGGCAGCGAGCGCGACGCCGCCGTTCTCGAGAAATACCATCTGCCCGAGCGCTTTGTACTCTACCTGGGCGGCTTCGACTGGCGCAAGCAAGTCAATATGCTTTTGCTGGCCTATACCTACGTCGCAGAAGCCGACGGCGATACCTTTCCGCTCGTGATCGCCGGACGCGAACCTGCCTGGAACAATCCGCTTTTCCCCGACATGCGCGCATACAGCAGCAAACTTGGCATAGAGGACTACGTCCGTTGGATCGGCTTTGTCGATGAAGACGACAAACCATCGCTCTATCGTCTGGCCGATGTCTTCGCCTTCCCGAGCATGTACGAAGGTTTTGGCCTCATGGCTCTGGAAGCGCTTGCCTCCGGCACACCGGTCGTCACATCGAACGCCCTCGTCTTTGAAGAAGTGCTGGAAGATGCCGTTTATATGGTAGATAATGCTCGAGAGATGGCGGGCGCAATCATCGCCTTGCTCATACAGCAGCCCTTGCGCGAGACTATGATCAATCAAGGTTTGGCGCTGGCCAGCAAGTATTCCTGGCGTAAGACCGCCCAAGAGACGCTAGCCGTCTATGAAGACGTCTTGCGTTCCTAATCTCAGCGAGCGCAGAATCGCATTCCAGGACCAGGCAATGACATCCGACCAACGCGACAGACGAGAAATGAGCTTAATGCAAAAGCTCTCATCCCCCGAGGAATACGCCCCGCCCTGGCGTCTCCTTACCGCGACGCTCATCCTTGCGGCGATGCTGGTCTGCCTCACCGTGATCGGCCCCGCCCTGGCTTCACTCTTGCTCGGCAGCCAACAAGCGACCCCCGACCTGCTCATCCTGAGTTGGGCGCTTGGCATGGGCGCCACAGCTCTTTTTGTCCTCATAAACCGGCGCGGCAACGCGGACAGTTGGGGGGCCCTCCGCCTGAGCAGGCGCGGTCCTCCGCTGCCGCTCATCGCGCTGCTTGGCGTGGCGATCTCGCTCTTCATCAATTTGATCATCAGCCTGCCCAGCGGCCAGTTCCTGCCCCTGCCGGAAGTATATGGCATTGGCGCGGGAGGGCCAATTGGCGTCATCGTCGCGGCCTTGCTCCTGGTTTTCCTGCAGCCCTTGGCGGAAACGCTGGTATTCCAAGCCCTGCTCTTGCCATCGCTGCGCTGGACGCTCGGCCCCTGGCGCGGACTTGTTGCGGTCTGTCTCGTATTCGTCTTGCTCCACCTAGTCGTGTTTTTCGCGCCCTGGCAATCCATTTACAGCGCCCCTTGGTATGGGCTCGCTTATCCATTTTCTGTCTGTTTCGCCTTTAACCTGCTCAGAGTGCATACCGGTTCCAGCTTGTCCGTGCTTGTCGCGCGCGTGAGCGCCGGTCTGATCTTTCTGTTGACAAGTATGGCGCTTACCGGCTTGTAGACCGCCATCGCTTGCTCGCAATCATTCGCAATGTTATGAAATCAGTGAGGGGAAACCATGTCAAAGTCATATCATGTCACCATCGGCGATATCCAATGTGCTGTGTTGCTAGAAGGTGAGTCGACCAAAACTATCGACGCGATCGCGGCGCGCTACCCAAGGGTCAGCCGAGCAGAGATTGAAGCCGCCCTGGGCGGCATGGCGGGCACAGACAGCCTCAACTGCTTGTATATCAACAGCGGCGGGACGCGCATCCTGGCCGATGTCGGCTTTGGCGCGGCCGGCCTGCCGGACAGCGGCGGATTGATAGCGGCGCTTGCCAGCGCCGGCTTGACGCCGGCCGATATCGACATCGTCTACTTGACCCATTTTCACGGCGACCATATCGCTGGCCTGATGGCTGAGGAAAGCCCGCTCGAGTTCCCAAACGCGCGCTTCATTACAATGGCCGCAGAATGGCAGGAGTGGATGGATCGCTGGGCGGACTCGAATAGTCCCCAGGAACGGGGGCAGTTCCAGCGTTTCGCCGCCTTGCGCCAGCGCTTCAGCTTCGCGGACGCTGGCGATGCAGTCGCGCCGGGCGTCACTGTCGTCGATCTCGCCGGGCATACCCTCGGGCACTCGGGACTGCTTGTCGAATCGGGCGGCGATCGACTTCTCCATGTCGTCGACCTGCTGCACCAGGAATTCCAGTTCAAGCAGTTGGATTGGCCATTCATATTCGATTCGGACGGCGACATGGCCGTAGACACGCGTCGGCGCGTCTTGGGGCGCTGCGCCGACGAGGACCTGCTGACACTCTTCTATCACCTTGAGTTTCCGGGCCTGGGTACCGTAAAACGACGGGGCGATTCCTTTTCCTGGCATCCCATCGAATAGCGCCCGCTGAACAAGCGCCTTCACAGCGCGGTTCCTTAGACCAATAACCACAGAACCGCTCGTCATAATCAGGCATCAGCCAACATAGAACAGCCTCCTAGGGGCGATCCTTAAGACTCTGTTGAAAATCATGAATTACAGCCAATCCCGGCCAGTGTCGTGCAAATGCGAAAGGCCATAATGGCTTAAAATAGCTCAGTAAAGCTCCCCCTCCCTGATGCTTCGGGGAGGGGGCCGGGGGGTGGGGTAGAATTTCAACAGCGACCTTAGTTGCGCCCTGCGCAATGCTCGTTGCTCATGTTTGAATTCTGCGCCTTCTTGCGGTATGCTCGTCTTGCATTGAACCTGTTGTTAGGGGCAAGCGAAAACGATTTCTGTAAACCCAAGCTGTAGAGAGGATTCACCATGCGCATCTCGCGTCGCATTATCTATTTACTTTTAGTTGCCCTGTTTGTGGCTTTGCCCTTTGCGTCGGTCTATGCCGATGACATGGACATCATGGATCCAGCCACATTTGGCTTGGACCCCGACAAGCCATACGATGGCACGCACTTGAAATTCTTGATCTGCTGCAGCACCGCGCCGCAATTCGCTTCCGCCGCCGTTAAGGGCGAAGCCGAATTCACCGCCATGACCGGCATCAGCGTTAGTTGGGGCGATCTGCCTTTCGGCTCCTTCCAGGAACAGCTATACCTGGAAGCGACCAATCCCAACACCGAGTTTGACGTCGTCGCCTTTGTTGACGCCTGGGGCACCAACATCTACGACTTCCTGCATCCCCTCAACGACTTCGTCGAAGACGCCGGCTTTGACTGGGACGATTACGGTCCCGCCTATCAAGGCGCGGCCACCGGTCTGAGCGATACCATCTACGGCATGCCCTTCCGCGGTCATCCACTGTTGCTCCACTACCGCGCTGATGTCCTGGAAGCCGTCGGCATGGGCCCGCCCGCCACCTGGCAAGACATCTCCGCAATCGGCGAAGCGATCGAAGCCAGCGGCATGGACATCGCACCCATCGCCATGTACTACGGCTTGAATGTCGACCAGAATCTCTTCAATTGGTATGCCCAACTCTGGGGCGCCGGCACCGACATCTTCGACGAAAACTGGGAACCCATTTTCAACAATGAAGCCGGCGTGGCCGCGACAGAGCAGTACATCAGCTACGTGCGCGATGGTCACAGCCCAGAAGCCTCAGTCGCCTGGAACGAACAAGAAGCCAATCAGGAACTGGTGCAGGGCCGCGCGGCCATGTTCGTCGGCTGGTGGTGGATGGCCAGCCGCATGACCAATTCCGAGATTCCCGAAGTCGCGGAAAACGCTGCCTTCGCTCCCGCGCCCGGCTGGGAAGGTGGCGAGACCACGTCCTACGGCTATCTCTGGGCGGTCGGCGTGCTCGATCAATCCGATGATCGCGATGCCGCACTCGAATACCTGAAGTGGCTGACGCACCCCATCACCGAGCGCCGCATTGTTCTCGACGCCTCGGATCCGGCGCTGGATACCAACGTGGCCGTTCGTCTTTCCGTCCTGGCAGACCCCGAAGTGAACGAAGTCCACAATGGCTTGCAGGGCGTCGCCTCCGCCGTCTTGGCGGACGCGCGTACTATTCCTTTGATCCCGGAATACACCGAGATCGTCCCGTTCCTGGCGGAAGCGATCAATGAGTTGGCCACCGATCCGATGGCCGATACGCAAGCTGTCCTCGACCGGACGGCGGAAGACGTCCGCTTTGTCATGCAAGGTGCGGGCTACTACGACTAAATTCTCCTTGACGCCCGCCTAAGCTTTCTAGCTCCCCTTCCCTCACTTTGGGGGAAGGGGCTGGGGGGATGGGGGCAATATGCGCAAAAAACGCTGGGTCCCTTGGGTACTTGTCGGGCCCGCCCTCTTGGTCATCGTCTTGACGACGATCTATCCCTTGCTGGCCGCCCTCTATTTCAGCTTCCACAAATACAACCTGCGGCGCCCGCCCCAATTCGCAATCCAAATCGGCGAGAATGGCATCCACATTGACTGGAGCCTGCTCTCGCTCAATAACTACACCCTGGCTTTCAGCGACTCCCGCTTCATCAACAGCTTGCAGGTGACCTTCTGGTTCACTGTCATCAGCGTCGCCCTGTCCGTCATCATCGGCTTGTTTATCGCTGTCGTCGTGCAAAAGGGCGGTCGGCTTCATACGCTGACCAAAGTTTTGCTGATCTTCCCCTTCGCCGTCAGCCCCGCCCTCAAGGGTTACAGCTGGCGCTTCATGCTCAATGAAAATTATGGGATATACGACTTGCTCATCGATCAGTTAATCGTGAGACCGATCAATGCGCTGCTGTCAATAATCAACGCCCTGCCCATCGTCGAGATACCCCTGATCAGCGAGTCGATCGTCTGGCTGGGCGACAAATTCTGGGCGCTCTTCATGCTCGCCATGAGCGAGACCTGGGGCTGGGCGCCTTTGATAGCGCTGATGTTTGTCGGCGCGCTCGGTTCAATTGACGAGCAGATCTTCGAAGCGGCGCGCATTGACGGCGCCAATCGTCTGCAGATATTCTTCCGCGTCACACTGCCCCTGCTGCGGCCCGTGATCCTCATCGTAACCATGCTCAAGACGATCTTCTCGCTAAAGATGTTCGATCAAGTCGTCACCATGACCGGCGGCGGCCCCGTCCGCGCGACCCAGACCATCAACTATTACATCCATCAAATCGGATTCGTGCGCAGCCTGGATATCGGCTACGCCTCCGCCATGTCCTATATTCTCGTCGTCGTGCTGACGATCTGCGCGGCGCTCTATGTGTCGCTCGTGCTGAATCGCGACTGAGCAAATCTGATGACAGCGAACACAATCGGCCAGAACCAAAGCAGCCTCCGTCTAACGACCCTAAAAGTCTTGGAGACGCTCGCCCTGCTTCTGATCATCGCCTTCATTGTGCTGCCGATTCTCTGGTTGGCGATCACCGCCATCAAGCCGCAGGAAAAAGCCTACTCAACCACTCTGATATTTTCTCCTACGCTGGAAAATTTTGAAATCATCTTTTCCGATACCTCTGTTATCATCAACAAGGGTACCGATCGCGAGCGCGGCGAAGTCGGCCGCAACATGTTCCCGAGTGTCTTGAACAGCATCGTCGTCTCCGGCGCCACCATACTCATCGCCATTCCACTGGCGACCCTCGCCGCTTACGCTTTCAGTCGCTACAGCTTCTTGGGCAATAGCGTCCTGCTTGTCTGGATTCTGACCACCCAGTTCATCCCCGCCATCGTGGTTGCTATCCCATTCTTCACGCTCTTTCGCACGATTGAAGTCTTCGGTAAACCGCTTCTCGGTACGCAGCTAGGCCTGATCATCGTCAACATGTCTATCGTCCTGCCCTACGCCATCTGGATGATCAAGGGCTTCGTCGACGCCCTTCCCGGTGAAATTGAAGAAGCCGCTTTCGTCGACGGCTGCAACGACTTTCAGATCCTATTCTTCATCTCGCTGCCTTTGATCCGCCCGGGCGTGCTGGTCGCTTCAGTCTTCGCCTTTATCATGTCCTGGAACGAATTCCTCTTCGCCCTCATCATCGGGCGCGAGATGCGCACCATGCAGGTCGCCTTGATGACCACGAGCGGCGCCCGCGGCATCATGTGGGAACAGATGGCCGCCGCCGGCCTCGTCGTAATGATACCGATCTTTTTCCTGGCGATGTTCATCCGCAAGAACGTTGTCGACGGCTTGACCATGGGCGCCGTCAAATAGACACGCAATAGCTCAGAACCGCCCGGCGGCAGCTCTGGGATCTGCCTCGCTCACGCAAAATCGTAAGCATTGTCGCCTAAGCAACGCGGTATACGTAAACAGAGCGCTGCACCTTGGCAGCAGAATGTCACATCAAGAGGCCGTAACTTCAGGATGACCTGAAGATGGCGAGGCGGCGACACCACTTTTGTCGCTTGACGCGGGCATGTTCTTGTTGGCCGAAGGAGGCATCTGCCCGGTGGCAATCAGGTATTCTGTCCGCATGCGCGCCAATTTTTTCAGCTCTCGCTTGACTATCGCCTGTTGTTCTCTGATCTCTTCCGGGTAATCAAATGGCATGAGCATCCCTTTTCTAATTACTGGACATTTATTATTTGCAGAAGAATATCGTCTGCAGCGCTCAGGCAAAAGCACATCACCAATATACTTCGCTCGTCAAGGTCAATTGTACCTGACCGCATCTCGCCATCCTTGAGATCTGTCCAAAATGAAGGAACATTAAGCATGACACTTGCGATTTCGATCATCTCGGCGTCCTCAAGCTCCGCAACATCCCGATCCCACTGAATTGTGCGCGTCTGTTCAACGCTTAGCATATGATAGGTTTATTGACCTACGCCGTAACCTGACACTGTCAAGACATTTTCGCCCAATTGCCGTACCGTAAACTAACACAAATTCCAGAAAATATCAATCTTTTCTCTTTATTGGTAGTATATCGATTTCGCTTGAAAAGATTCACTGCAGATGGTCCGGGAGTATTGAATTAAAAAGTCATAGAGCCCTGCAATGCTCCTCAAACATCTCTCACAGAAATCTCGTCCACCTCTTCAAGCCCCTTGGAAATTCGCAGTTCAAAGGCGCGCTTTGTCTGTTTGCCGGACAAAGCAATCGGACGGTGTCGAGTTTGAGAACGTTTAGTCGCGCTAGCGCAAGCATAGCGGAATGGGAGGGGCAAATGGCGACTAAATGGTCGCTTTAGCGGCGAGTTGGTAGGCTTGAACAAGAATAGCTGTATTGCAGACAATCTTGCTTGCTCGAAGGCCCAGAAAGCGGGGCCAAGATGGTGAAACGCAAATGAGTCATGTTGGAATGAGCGTCCGTCATCGCCAAGTCGAACTCTTTTGGAGGTTTGTAAGAGGTGATTACCGCGCCAAATCCTATTCCAGCCGAAATGGATACACTTCCCTAATAACTAACATTTCAGTCAGTTGCTAGTTCCTCGGGCGCAACCAGCCAGCTCTCGGGAATCATGATCGGTTGGTCCTCACCCGTCACGGCAGCGAACCAGCGCAACATGTTCACCGCGCGCTCGGTAATCGACTCGGCAGCCGACATTGCCGAGAGCCGCGCGTCAAAGAGTATGCCGCCGCGTCCGCCGCGCAGCCTCAGTCGCATCCGCCGCTTGTCGCCGACGCGGACGCCACGTCCCATCTGCAAGCTGATATCGGCGCTGCTGCCGGCTGGCAACGGCAAATGCCAGACATCACCCGCAACGATCTCGCGCCCGATGATTTCGCCGCTTGGCATCTCTATGCTGATTCTCATCGCGCGTTTGCCCAGGGACGCTGTACCCGTCGCTTTGATCAGGCTTCCCACATATTCAACGACGCCGCTCTGAAGCAATTGCACCACCGCCGACGGATTCGTCAGCGCCAGTGCGCCCAGCGCGGGTAAAGCGCCGTGGCGATCGGACATGACCTGCACCACACTTCTGATTGGCAGCGCGTCAGACAATAGCATCATATCCAGCGCGCCCTGGCCGCTGCCGGCCATCGTAGCGCCTCCCGCCACGATCAAGCCCAGGCGCGACAGATCAACACGCGAATCTGTTTCATCGCCGGACTGGTTCGCATCATCGACTAGCAACTGGATGCCCGCCCGCAGCAGCGCAAACTCGATATAGCGCTCGCGCATGTCCAGCGGCGTGTTGACCGAGCGCAAGCCTTTCTTGACCGCGTATTGCGCCAGTTCACCCTTGCGTGGATGGAAAGGCAACCAGGCCTTGATGGCTTCTTCGCCGGCTAGTTCCAGCGTATTGGCCGCGCTCTGACCCATGCCGATATCAGTCCGCAGTGCGGAACGGCGTCCCTCGCCGAGCGCGATGCTAAGAGCGCTCTTGGCGCCCCCAATGTCGACGGACAGCGCACCGCTGTCTAGCATACGCGCGAAGAATGCGGTCATCATCTCGAAGCTGCGTGCGGAGGGCAAGATTCCCGTGTCGCTGATCGCCGCAATGTTCTGATAGCTGCTGCCGGCGCGCCTGCGAAACTCATCATAGAACCGTGAGAGAACCTTCTGTGTCGGTTCAATAGCTTCGCGATGCGGCGTCGGTCGGATATTGGGCGCGGTCATCACCTCCACCAGTTGGCCGAGTGTTTCCCGCGCGCTAGCCGTCAAATCCTTGTTGCCGGCATAAAGCACCGTGGGCCTGTTGCCGGGCTGAATAGCCGCTACCGCCTGACGCGCCAGCTCCAGCATGTTTTGCATGGCGGCGCGCGCCCCGCCGTCTGTGCCGCCGCTGATGAAGATCAGGTCTGGTCGGCTGTCCACGATGCGATTCAACCGCGCCATGTCGCTTAAGCCGTCCTCCAGATGAATCTCGGCCACCGCGTCGGTATAAAACGGAACAATCGCGCGCCGGGCAGATCCTGTCCCTTTGTCCGGCAATAGTCCGATCAGCGCCACCCTGATGGGCTGCCCCGCGCTGGCGGTTGTCAGGCAGCGGTCAATTCCAATGCGCTCCGATTGCTCCGGTTTGATCAACTCTCCGGACTCATCAAGAAAGCGGCGATCCGTCGCGGACGACAAGTCGCGCAAGATCCTGGTCAAGCCAACCTGCACGTCATCGCTGGGCGCGTCAATCGTCGTCTTGCCCTGGCGCTGCGCCACCAACGCGTACTCGCCATCGACGACATCAAACAACAAGACGCGTGTATGCACACTGCCGAAATCGACCGCCAATATGGAATCCTTGCGCCCTTCAGGCATCGTCAGCTCCCAAACTGAAAGACGAATCCAATTCGTTCCGCCAGAATGGTCAACGCGGTCAACATGGTCGTCGCATAGATTGCGCCCAGCGCCGTCACAATGAAGATCTTGCCGACATTGCGAAGGCCGCGGCTAAGGGGACTTTGCACCGGCGCGCCATCATCATCGCGACGCGCCTGCCACTGGAAGTAAAACAGCGCGGTCACGGTGCCGACAAAAACCAGTAAGGTATTTGTCAATGCCTGGAAGTCAGTCGCAAGGCCATCGGGAACGGCAGCCGTCGCGACAATCAGCGGAATCAAAGTCCCGCTCAATCCGCCTACTACGGCGCTTGCCGCGCTCACAACGATGACAACGGCCAGCGCGCCGTTGGTCAACCAACTTAATGAAGCGATCGGCTTCATCAGCAGCAGCAGTCCGAAGAGCAGCGCCGTAAGAAATATCGCCACATCCGTGCTATTGCCCAGCGCGGTCCAGCTCGTTTCGGGATTCTGAATATCCTGCAGATAGGGCAAGATCACGCTCTCATAAGCAACGATGGCGGCGAATGCCGCACTCATCCCCACAAAGATATAGACCGCCGTTCGATACAAATGGCCGACCAGGGGCAAATCACCCAGAACATAGCTGAACACCATCAGGGTTAGCACAAAACTCAGCAGCGCAATCGTACCTTCTGCCATCAAGGCGGCTCCGTCAGTTCCCCTGGGACGCGCGTCTACGCCGCGTCAGCGCCCGCATCATATAAAACACGTTGCCCGCCACGATCACCAGCACAGCCGCAATCGTGCCCAGGGTCATGGCATCGAGGCGCTGTTCCTCCTGTCGGCCATCGCGCAGCAGGACGAATTCCGCGCGATCGCCCTGCGCCGGTGGGTTCGCTTGATAAAAACGAGGCCGGGTTTTGCCCAGGCGTAGGGAGAAGTCGAACTGCAAGACTGTCTGTCCGTCCCCCGCCCTGGCAGAGCCATCCGGCGCCCCACCCCCGGTCCCGTCGGCCGGCGCGATGTACTGTTCGACCAGGAATGACGCGATCCAGGCTTCAATGCCGTCCGGCAACAGGATATTGATCCAACTGCCATCGCCATTCTCGCCGAGCACCGGGAAAATATCGCCTGTGGCCGCCAAAGCCAATATGTCCGAGGCGGTGTTCGGTCGGCGGCGGATATTCACCGGGCCCTGCGCTATCACCTCCGCCACCGGGCTTGGTATCTGCGTCGCTGTCGCCGCCGGCGCGACCGCTAACTGCACAAGTTCCGGTTCCGGCTCCGTAGGCGTTGCGGTCGGCGTTGGCGTCGCTTGCGGCTGCGGCGTTTCAGTCGCGGTCGGGGTCGGTGTCGCCGTAGGCGTCGCTGTAGCAGTCGCGGTTGGCGTTGGCGACGGCGTCGGAGCGGACTCCCCGTCACCTGTACCGGGATCTTCCCGCCGCGGCGGCAACTCATAATCGGCGTAGTTGGCCTGCAATATTTGATTGTAGGTATAAGCATCGCGAACCCCAATGAACATGCCCACGATGTCTTCATGCGCATAGACATAAGGTTCCGCCAGTGGCTGCGCGGCATAGCCGGTCGCGGCAATGAAATCGCTGTCAGTCTCCGTCGCGACCTGCTCCGCCCAATGACGAACGTCCTCGGCGCGTTCAGCGATCAGCACCATCAGCGTCATCTCGTCTAGCGACGTGAATCCAAGCCCGGTCGGCATGCCGCGAGCCGATGTGTTGACGATGCTCCCAAAATTACGGCTCAGATCGCGCAATCCCAAAGCGCCGCCGCTCAAGAAGCGCAGCAAATAATAGTCTTGATTCTCTACCAAGCGTGTCGACACCGGCGCGACCGACCGCTCGATCGCAGCGATCACGTTGCGCGCGTGCACAATCGTGATCGGATTGCTGCTGACGATGATTGCTTTACTGCCCTGGGCGAAGATATGGCGCAAGATCACATCAGCCAATTCATCCAACTCGCCAGCGGCGGTAGGCCCATATTCAAATGCCAGCAGCACATAGTCATCGAGAGTGAGATTGTCCAACATGTTGAACGCTGTAGTCGTGCCGTGGCGATCTTCATGGAACGCGAGCGGCGGCAATTCCCCTTCGCTGAATCCGGTCGCAACAAAAGGCAGGGCCAGCGCCAGAAGCATCAGAATCGAAACCAGCAAGTGCGGAATAGCCCCCAGAGAGAACAGTCGCTTGCCCCGAGACAAAAGACCGCCTTCTGATTGGCTATCGTCTGGTAGCGCCGTCCCGCCAACCATATCCCGCAACAGCTCGACCTGCTCCTGCTGCGCCTTGGACAAAGCCAGCGGACTTATCACGCCCCCCGGACGATGTATGATCTCGGGCCGAACCAGCACGTCATCGACATCGTAGAGCGCCTCGCGCGGGGACACCGTTTCCTGCTCCGGCCGAGACTGCGCTCGCTCCCGCAGCGCCAGCAAGCGGTCGTCCAACTGCTCGACCGGCCGCTCGCCCATCTCCAGCGCCAAATCCGCCGCCGTCGCCTCAGTCGGCGCGGACCTTGCTCTACGCAGAAATCTTGGGATAAGGCGGAAGAGGCCGCGTCTGCCGCTCAATGACGATTCCTCACTGGGCGCGCTGGCAGCTGCGCCGCCGCGACCGCGCCGGAAGCGCGGCAGAAAGCGGAAAAGACCGCGCCGACTTTGCTGCGCTGCCTCTTGTTCTTCTTCTTGTGGCAGCCAGTTGAAGTCGTCGTCGTTCATGGTCTAACCCCGGTATGACCGGTCTTGACCGAGCAAGACGCGCACGCCCGTAACCACCGTGCCCAAGGCGATGCCGAGCAGGATAGCTCGCGCGCCTGCGCTCACGGGTATCTCCATCAGCCAGTCGCTCCAGGCCCGCACGGGCCCAAGCGACTCAATCGGTACCGTTCCCAGCAGCACAACCACGAGCACCGTGACAAACAGCAGGCCCCAAATATCGGCGCGCTTGTTTAAGACGCGCGCGCCCCCTTGGACCATGGACAGAAAAAGCAGCGCCGCCAGCGCCGATTCGATCGGCACTTGAACAGCCGCCAGCAGCGACGTATCGCCACCCTTGCTCCAATACCACCAAATCGTCAGGGCAAAGCTGGCGATCATCACAATGCTGAAAAACGCGCCGCGCACCACGCGGCCCAGATGCACATAAAGCAGGTTGGAGATGCCGATGACAATGGTGACGGCGGATGTAATCGCGACCAAGCGCACCATGATCGCCGCCGGCAAGCTCATCAAACGCGCGAATGCCGGCGCCCCCGCGAATTCCGCGTACAACTCCGGACGATCGCCCAGCAGCAAGCTGAGGGTGGTGATCACGCCAACCGCAAAGGCGATAAAAGCCGAAAACGCGATGCCAAGGCGCTGAGTGCGGCTCATGCCTTATCTCCTGCGGACAAACACAACGCCGATGACGACCAGCGCCAGCGCAGCCCAGAGTACCAGCGACCAACTGGCGATTCCCAATTGACCCGCCACCTCGATAATCACCAGGATCGCCATCAGCGCGATCAGCAAACCGCGCCAGACATCCTGCACCGATGCGTCGGCGCGGGCGGTCGATTCATGCGACAGCCAGGCGGCCGCGCTGAAGAGCTGCTCGCCGATCAAGACTTCGTCCGCCATGGCAAAGGCGATCGCCCCGCCCTCCAGTTGATCGCTGACAGCGAAGCTGCCCTGCCCCTGCCGTTCCGCGCTATCCAGTATCAGCGCCAATTCCGGACCGAAGCTGCCGGCCAGGACATGCGCCGAAGGGTCCTCCACTTGCATGGTCGCCGTCAGGCCCGCGGCAAATGCCATCGAGCGTGGACCCTGCGGAAACCACTGCGCCCGCGATCGGCGCTCGTCGCCAGCCCAGGCGCGGCGAATCGTGTCCTGGCACAAGGGAATGGTCGCCGCCGACGATGTGCTGATGACCGGCGCCACATCGCCCGAGCCCGCCGCTTTGATGACGTGATAAAATAGCTCCGCCTCGGCCGCGGCCACCGGCGCGCTTTCCGCGTCAATCCCGGCGCTGCCAAAGGACAAGTGCAAGGGACGGCCCGCTTCTATCGCCTCCCCCACCCAGCCGGACAAGCGCTTGAAACCCGGGACCCGCCCCTGTGATAGCCGAGGCATCCGCCGCGCCGAAAAAAAGCGCGAAGTATAAACCAGCACGATCGTGATCACCACGAACAGGATTGTATAAACTTGCAGGGTGCTGTCGTCCACCCGCCAAACCCCCCAGTTATGTAGACCGCGTCGCGCATACGACGAGAAGGCAACCTGCTTTGCGCGGGCGCGGCATGCCTGTTCGCCACCACCGAGCGGCTAGTCGTCCGCCAGCCGCCGCCGCAGCCCCGCGATGCCCTCGGGCGCTTCCAGCAACTCAGCCAGGTCGCGGATATCCTCCCGGCCGCCCCACAATCCCGCCAGCGGCTGCGCCATCCACAAGCCCTGCGCCAAGACCGGCGCGATCGGCTCGATCACGTCCAGCATAATCAAGGCGTAAGGCGCGCCGCCGCGGACTTTCAGCTTGTCTATCCAGGCCGGGAATCGGTAGGGATTCTCCATAGAGGGCAGTATAGCATGGGGCGGTATTTCGGGATACTTGGGCGGGGCGCTATTTGCGGGGCTGCCGCTGGCTGGCGTGGATGGTAGAATGCGCATCATTTGGGAAAGGTACAAACGACAATATGACGCCGCAAGAATTCGTCAAGAAATGGGAAAACACGGTGTTAAGCGAGCGACAGGTCGCGCAGGCACATTTTCTTGACGTCTGTAAGCTAGTCGGCGTAGACATGCCCGGCGGCGACGGGCTGACTGCAGACGGCGACATCTTCATATTTGAGCAACCGGTCAAAAAAGAAAGCGGACGCGGACGCGCTGACGTGTATCACGAAGGGCGTTTTGCCGTCGAATACAAAACTCCCGACAAATACAAAGACCTCGACGCAGCATACAGACAGTTGAGGGAATATAAGGACGACCTAAAGAATCCGCCGCTGCTCGTTGTCACGGATATCAACCACTGGGAAATACACACTAATTTTGTCAATACGCAAAACCGTCCCTACATCATCAACCACAGCGAAATCGACAGCAAGCCGGAAGTGTTGAGCTTGTTGCGAGATATGTTCCACTCGCCGCAAAGTCTGCACCCACGCCACCACACCGAGCGAGTAACAGTAAAGGCGGCGGAAGCATTTCAACTTATTGCCGACAATATGCGCCAATGGGACGCTCAGCCTACTCAAATCGCGTACTTCTTAACTAAGTTGGTTTTCTGCATGTTCGCAGAGGACGTCCGCTTGCTCCCCACCGCCGCTGGCGATAATCCAGACGGCATATTCACTCACATCGTTAAACAATCACTCAATAGACCCAGCATTTTCAAACAGTACCTGCAACACCTGTTCGCTGCGATGAATGACGGCGGCGAACTAATGATGCGCGATATACGTTACTTCAACGGTACGCTTTTCATTTACACACATGCAGAAGAACTGTTGCCTGAAGCGCTTGAGGCTCTGGTCAAGGCCGCAGATTTGAACTGGAAAGCTATCGAGCCAACAATCTTTGGTACCCTGTTTGAACGCAGTTTGGACCCGAACAAACGCTCACAACTCGGCGCTCACTACACCTCGCGTGAGGATATTGAGCTAATCGTTAGACCGGTCTTAATGGACCCGCTGCTTTACGAATGGGATACTGTGCAGCTGGAAGCCGAGCCGCTAAGAAAGCGATACGAAAACGCGAAATCCGGTCGAGAGCGTAACGTTGCAGTGACACAGCTACTTCAATTACGTGAACGAATTCTTCACCGAATCCGCCAGATTACCGTGCTCGACCCTGCCTGCGGCAGCGGAAACTTCCTTTATGTGGCTTTGCAATTACTTATGGATCTCGAGAGAGACGTAATCGAACATGATCTGTGGGCCGGTCTCCAACGGGCAAGGCCGGAGGTCCATCCGCGCCAGATGTACGGCATCGAAATCGAACCCATCGCCCACGCCCTGGCCAGCATCGTCGTCTGGATCGGCTACATCCAGTGGCGCACGAACAATGCCTACGGAGACACAATTCGCGAACCAATCCTGGAAGAGCTAAAAGGCCATATCGTCTGTAAAGACGCCATTCTGGCTTTCGACGAGGAAGGGAATCCCACCGAACCCGAATGGCCCGCCGTCGACGTCATCGTCGGCAACCCGCCTTTTTTGGGCGGCAAGTTGCTTCGTACCGAACTCGGCGATGATTATGTCAACAGACTGTTTCAGCATTATGCAGGTGGAGTTCCTGCAGCAGCAGACTTAGTCACCTACTGGTTTGAAAACGCGTGGAAACATATATCTGCGGGTAAGGTAAGACGCGCAGGCTTGCTGGCTACGAATTCGATAAGGCAACAGACAAACAATACCGTACTGCGTAAAATCTGTGACGAAGACGGCATTTTTCTGGCGTGGTCAGATAGAGATTGGACACTTGATGGTGCGGCTGTAAGAGTGTCGATGATCGGATTCGACGACGGGTCGGAACAAGTTCGGTATCTGGATGGCGAAAGGGTAACGAGCATTTACCCAAACCTGACTGGTGATGTCGATATTTCTATAGCGCAGCAGATTCCGGAGAATAACGGCCTTTGTCTGCGTGCCAACGAGAAAGGCGGTGCTTTCGACATTTCAGCCGAAGAAGCGTCGATGATGCTGGAGGCGGAGAATTCCTCGGGCCGTTCAAACAGAGACGTTCTGAAGCAATGGGTAAATGCAACGGATATTGTAAAGAGACCGCGACAAAAGTGGATTATTGATTTTGGCGTGGACACGTCATTAAACGATGCAAGACAGTACGAAATACCGTTTCAACACGTCGAGCAACAGGTAAAGCCAAAGCGCTTGATAAACAAAATGGAGCGCCTACGGGTATATTGGTGGCTCCATCGCATTCCTGGTGCTGACATGCGCGCAACACTTTCAAGAATCCGCAGATACTTGGCGACTCCTGTAACATCTAAGCATCGTCTCTTTGTCTGGTTGGATAGCCAAGTATTGCCTGAAAACTTACTTGTCGTCTTCGCCCGCGACGACGACTACTTCTTCGGCGTCCTGCACTCTAAGCTCCACGAAGTCTGGTCGCTTCGCATGGGCACTTGGCTCGGAAAAGGCAACGACCCTCGCTACACGCCAACCACCACATTCGAGACCTTCCCCTTCCCCTGGTCGCCCGGCCGCGAGAACACATCCCACCCCGCCCATGCTGCCATCAGCCGCGCCGCCAAGCAACTGCATGAGGAACGCCACGCCTGGCTCAATCCCGCAGGCATGAGCGAGAAGCAACTTAAAGACCACACGCTGACCAACCTCTACAACGCCCTGCAAGTCTATCGCGGTTTGGACGACATGCGCGTCAAGCCAGACGCCGGCAACTTCGCGCCTAGACTAGACGAACTGCATCAAGCGCTGGACAAAGCTGTCTGCGACGCCTACGGCTGGGAGTACGCTGTGCTGGATGACGAGGAAGAAATCCTGCGGCGGCTGCTGGCGTTGAATTTGGCGCGGGCTGGTTGATTTCACCACAAAGACACAAAGGCATTAAGGGCACATAGGGAGTTTGGTGAACGACATAAAGCGCTTCCTTGACCGGCGCGGTAAACGTTTTTGGTGGACTGCCCGGTTCGTTCTTGTTGCTCTTATCGTGCTAGCGATTTTTGTATTGGGTTGGATTGGTGGCGCAGACTATGTAACGAATATCTACACCGAAATCATTGGAGTTGTGATCAGTATCGGCTTTACTGTCGTCATTGTTGACCGATTTTATGAGCGTCGTGAGCGAGAGCGCGAGCAAGAGCAGGCGCAACGTGAAGAAGAGCGGCAGACAGCAGAGCTTAAGCGCCGTCTGATTCGAGAAGCGGGCAGTCGCTCTAATGATCTTGCGACAACCGCAGTGGAATGGTTGCGGGAAAAGAATTGGCTAACAGGCGACAAGGGATTACTTAAGGGTGCAAAACTAACAAATGCAAACTTGAAAGGGGCGAACCTGGAAGACGCAAATCTTCAGCAGTCAAATTTGATGGCAGCAGAATTACAAGATGCCGAGTTTTACTACGCGAAACTGCAGGGGACAGTATTTCTACAGGCAAATTTGCAGCGTACAAAATTTTATAAAGCAAACCTCACGCGTGCTGTCTTGATTAACGCAGATCTCACAGGAGCAAGCCTTCTGGGAGCGGATCTAACCGGAGCAGTCTTCGTGGGCGCTACCATGCCCGATGGTGAAGAGTACTATGAGGGAATGGATTTGAGCAAATATCGTGAATTTGAAGAAGATCTGTTGAATCAGATTAACATAATACGCATTAGCGACGGACTGAACCCAATCACTGGAGTCGACGACATAACTGATTCATTACCTATGCCTGCGCCTATTCCATTGTGGTGAAAAAACCACTGCGCCCTCCGCCCCTCTGAGCCGAATCACCCGCCCCAATCTCATTCCTTCACGAAACCCGCAGGCGGCTTGGGCGGCACTTTCAGATGTGCCATGAGCCTGTCCATTTTCTCATCAAGCGCATCAATCCGCTCGCCGTTGCGAACGACCGCTTCCGTCAATCCCAGCAGCGCCGCTTCGAAACTATCTACCTTGTCAAACAATTCATCTTGCGCGTCATGCAAGGTCTGATATTGTCCTTGCATGCGCTTGAAACGAGTATCGCTTGTGGCTGCCATGCGCTCATTCCTTCACAAAGCCCGCAGGCGGCTTGTAAGGCACTTTCAAGTGCTTCATGACCGCATCCATCTTCTCATGCAAATCCGCGAACTGTCGCTGCGTCCACTCATGGTTTGCTATGATTGACTCCCGGTTCGCCATGATCAAGTCACGGTTTGCCGCGACTGATTCAGTCAATCCAAGCAGCGCCGCTTCGTATGTATCAATCCTGTCCATCAACGCGTCTTGCGCGTCCCGCAAACCCACGTACTCCTGCTTGATCCGTTCCAAACGTATATCTGTCGTCGCCATGCCGTCTCTCCGTTAGCTTCCATGCGCCGCGTCTCGTTCAAGTCATATTCTATACCGAATTCCACGCCCGGCAAAGTTTCTCTGCCGGCGCCAAAACGCCCGATGACGGGCGAACTCCGCATTCAGAATAGTAATCCTCGGTGTCCTCGGCGCCCTCGCTGGTCTAGTAAGCCCCTCCCTCCTTGTGGGACCCCGGGTGGGGGCATACCGCGACCATCCAGTCGCCACCGCACACCCCAAATCTGCTACCCTCAGGCCATGACCGCCTTCACTCGCTTCCCAATCCGGCCCATTCCCGCCACCTTCGGACATAGCGCAGTCCCAGCGCTTTCTTGCCCACAGCCTGCCACTGTCAACCTGGCCTGCCCGCAGCTTCCGATCTGGGGAGGGGGTACCCCCCCCCCCCCCGTATACATACTGTATCTATACTGTTGCTCAAAAAGGGGGCAATATCAGGGCAAACTCCGGGCATTTGAGGACGCATTGCGCCTCATTAAGCCAGTGCGCCTCGCTCATGCGACGAGAGGGTTTGTTATTCTCTGTGAGCGCGACATGCTTGTGGACGATTCGCCGCTTACGCGCCGAGCGGCTGTGGTGAATCTCCAGCCCTGCTAAAATGAAACCATCCGCCAATCAGGGAGAACAAACCATGTTTCAAGGACTCCGCAACCAAGCGCAAAGCGTCAGCGCCGAATTCAAGACCTTCGTCATGCGCGGCAATGTCGTCGACCTCGCCGTCGGCATCATCATCGGCGCCGCCTTCAAGAGCATCACCACCTCGCTCGTCAAGGACGTCGTCACCCCGCCCATCGGCCAACTCACCGGCGGGCTCGACTTTTCCCATTGGGTCATCCCGCTCGACTTTCTCAACTTCGGCCGCGAAGTCGCCGCCGAAACCGTCGCCACCATCAATATCGGCAACTTCGTCAATGTCGTGATCGACTTTCTCATCACCGCCGCCGCCATCTTCTTCCTCGTCAAGTTCGTCAATCACATGCAAGACGTCGTGGAAGATATCGTCGAAGACGACGAGCCGGAACCGGAACCGGAACCCGAGCCCGAACCAGAGCCAGAGCCCGAACCGGAACCGAGCACGGATGAGAAGATCCTCGAAGTGCTGGAGCGCATTTCAGCGCAGTTGGACAAGGCATGACAGGGCAGCCATCATCGGCTATAGTCTAGGCACTTCTAATGCTCAGGAGATAAACATTATGTCTGACGACAAGATCAAAGATGCCTTGAAAATGATGCCCTACGGCTTTTATTCCTTCACCACCAAAAGCGGCGACGATGTCAACGCCATGGTGGTCAACTGGGTGTCGCAAATGTCCTACGAGCCGCGCCTGCTCGCTGTCGGCATTCAGAAATCTTGTTACTCGCACGGTCTGCTGGAATCGGGTCAAGTCTTCGGATTGAATCTCTTCCTGCAAAGCGACAAGGACGCCATCATGGGCGTCACCAGCGGGCGCGCCAAGAAGCCCGAAAAGATGAACGAGGCGCAGTTCAGCCCCGCGCCGCGCACTGGCGTGCCCGTCCTGGCGGACGCTGCGGCTTACATCGAATGCAAGGTGACGCAGATCGTCGATGTCGGCGGCGACCACGACATCGTGGTTGGCGAGGCCATCAATGCCGATGTCATGAAAGCGGCCGATCCGCCCGATGTGCTCTCGCTCACCCAGCTGGGCTGGAGCTACGCCGGCTAGCTCGTCATGCCGGCGGCAATTCGCCGCTTTCGAATACCGAGAGCAGGCGCCCGATCAAGGTCTGCAGGCTGTGCTCGCGCATGACGCCCGCCCGCAGCGCCTGCCCGATTCGCGCGCGTTCGCCCTCGGGCAATGCCAGCAAATGCGTCAGGCGCTCGCGCAAGCCGGTCACGTCCTCTGGCCCGTCAATCATCAGCAGATCGCGCTGCTCGCCCAGCACCGGCGCGAATGCTGGATTGCAGACCACCGTCGGCAGCGCGCAGGCCATGCTCTCCAGCGCCGATTTGTCGAAGAGGCCCACCGGGCTGGTATTCACCGCGATCGTCGCCCGCCGGTTCCAGTCCCGCACGCCCGCCGCCGCCACGTCGCCGGTAAAGCGACAGCACTGGCCAAGTTCCGCGCACAGCGCCGCCAGTTCCCCACGATAGTCGCCGGGATAGCCGGGCTGCACGCCCCCCACGAACGCCAGTTGCGCGTCAATACCCGCTGCCGCCCGAATCGTCGTCGCCTGATGTTTGATCGCCGCCAGCCGCGCCACCTGCAGAATAAGCGAGCGTTCATCTTGCGCCGATTCAGCGCGCGGCGCCGGCGCGTAAAAGTCCGTATCGATGCCCTGCCCGACCACGCGCAACTTGTCCGTCGCAAAGGGGAAGCTGGTCGCGACCGATGTCACCGCGCGCCAGGACATCGCGGCGCCCAGCCGCAACTGCCGCGTCTCTTGACGATGCGCGTACCACAAGACCAGCGGAATGCCGCGCGCATTCAACAGCGGTCCCGCCAGCGCGGCAAACAACGGCATCATATGCGCGAAGCAAACGTCGTAACAGCCCGCCGACAGCAGCCGCGTCAAATGCCGATAGAACGCGGTCAGGCGTCTCGCTTTGCTCCAACCATGTTCGCGCCCGGCCGAATACACCCGCACGTTGCCCGGCAGATCCACCGCGCCGCGATACATGGTGATGACGTCGATCGTCGCACAATGTCCCGCCAACTCGCGTATCCAGACACTGCCGAATCCCAGAACAGGATCGCTCGCATCGGTCGCCAGATTAAAGAGCAGCAGTCGCAAGCCGAACCTCCCAAAAGGTTATACAAGCGTCTGCAGAGTTTGCGTAGGAAGCCGTCTATCTCGGGAAACCGACCGCTTCTATTGCTTTCGCGGCAGCGAAATCCTTCGCCGACAGCTTGTTACCCGCATCATGCGTGGTGAAGGAGACCGTCACGCGCCGCCAGCCGATACTCATGTCGGGGTGATGGTTCAATCCCTCCGCGATCACACCCACCGTCGTTGCGAATGCCAGCCCGGCCAGGTAACTGTCAAACTTGAAGGACTTCACCAAGACATCGCCATCGCGGGACCAGTCGTTCAACCCTGCCAGTCCCTCGTCGATTTCGGCATCGCTCAAGGCAGTTGTCATGTCATTTTCCCCTTGCTCGTTTGTTGTCGGAGTCGATCTCAGACATTATAAGACAGATGCTCGCTAAAAGTCAGTTCACCTCGTTACCGCGGCGCGTGCAGTAACTTAGAGACATACCCATAATTACAGCGCGCAAGTACAGCATCCGCATCCGTCAGCCGCGTCTGCAGCGGGCCGATAGCCGTCGATGCCGAAGCGCAGCCCGGCCGCGCGCGCCAGTCCCTCCATTTCCGCCGACAAGAAGGGACCCGGGCATATCGTCGCCGGATTGAACTGCTGGTGCCCGGCCAGATGTGTGGGGCTCAGCAAATCAACCAGCCAGCGAATTAGACTCAGCGTCGCATCCAACTGGTCTTTTGAGGGCGCCTCAAAGCGAAAATCGCCCAAGAGACAGATGCCGGCGCTGCCCGTGTTGAATCCAGCGGTATGCGCGCCCCGCGCCGTCAAGGCGCGCCCCTCGTAGATTGTGCCGTCTTTGTCCACCATGAAGTGGTATCCGACGTCCGCCCAGCCGCGATCTTCCCGATGCAGGCGCTGTATTTCCATCAGTGTCGCGGGTCCGTCAGCCTCATAAACCGCGCTGTGATGGATTATCAGGGTCTGATAGCTCTCGCGCAGCGAGGCGGGATAAACGTACCAGCCATAGGGATTGCTGCCTTTCCTGTACAACCCATTTTCATTGCGGGCGGTGTGATCTACGGACAAGGCGCCCCACTCACTCCGACTGACGATCCTGGGTCGGCTATCACTCGGCTGCAATTCAGGTAAAGCCCCGTTGTTCGGCAGCACCACGATTTGCGGCCGAGACGCCACCAGCCCGGCGATCAATCCCCCCGCCGCCAAGGCGCCGCCCGCCGCGCCCATCGCCGCCATGCGACTCAGGAATTGACGCCGGGAGACCTTCCTGACTGATGTATGCGGGCCTCTTCTCACGTTTCCAGTCCAGCGCTCAATTGGCTCCTCTGCGATTATATTGCTTTCTCTGTGGCAACGCCTCGCCGATTGCCAAACCTTTTGCGCGCAGTTATGCTACAATCCGCGTGAGATGACAGAAGCGATCGAGTGGCGGGATGTCCGACGGCAGTTTCTTCATTGTAATCGAAGGCGTGGACGGCGCTGGCAAGACTGCCAATGCCTGGCAACTGTTTGATATCCTCTTCCAATCGCATAGCGGCGATGTGTTGCTTACCAGCGAACCGGACGAGGACTGTCTGCTGGGGGGTGAATTACGGAAGGTGTTGGCCAGGCAGATCAGTTTAAGCCCGGTGATGCTGGCGCAGGCATTTGCGATAAACCGCATGGATCACTTGGAAACATTCATCGAGCCGTTTTTGAACTGCGGGCGGCGCATCGTCATCTGCGACCGCTACCTGCTGTCATCATTGGTTTATCAAGCGACGGGAGTCATCAGTATGGAGGATGTGCTCGCCTTGAACCGCTGGGCGCGCCCGCCCGACCTGACGATTTTTCTGCGCATTTCACCTGTAGAAGCCGCCACTCGCTTGCGCCGGCGCCTGACAGAGCCCGACCTCTTCGAGAATAATTTCTCGCAGCGCGCCGCGAAGTATGACGCAGGCGTCGCACTGCTTCGGGAAAAAGGCGAACGCATTGTCGAAGTGGATGCCAATCCGCCATTCCCGCAAGTCTTCGACGCCGTACTCTCAGCGCTTAAAGACAACGCGCCCGATTGGCTGCGCATACAACCGCCCCTGTTGTTATATTGACAGTATCTGTCGGGCGACCTACCCGATCACCCCCCGTCGTCCACGCTTGTATCCACAATTTTCACCACTCTCTTTTTCCAGCAACCGAAAAAGAGGGAGTATTCGCGCTTGACACTAGAACTAATGTTCTGTATACTGGCATCATGGCTGGCAGACTGGTTTCCGAAACACTGACCAAACTCTCCCAAATGGGCGATGTCACCCTGCATGAACCCGCGGGTGATCGCCCCCATGCCGAGCGCATCCGTAAAGCGCGCAAGCAGGAATTCAATCTGGGCGGCTGCATCGCCAACCTCAGCACGCCCAAAGGACCGAAACCCGTACTCAAAAGCATGATGACCACCGCTTGCGAGCGCAATTGCAATTATTGCGTTTTCCGCGCTGGACGGGCAAAGACAAAACGAGTTACCTTCTCGCCCGATGAAATGGCATCGGCCTTTGAGAACCTGGAACATGCCGGCAAGGTCGACGGTTTGTTTCTTTCGTCCGGCATCATCAAGGGCTCCGTCGCCACGCAGGACAAGATCATTGATACCGCTGACATTATTCGCAACAAGCAACTCTACGGCGGTTACATCCACCTCAAGATCATGCCAGGCATTGAATACGATCAACTCTATCGTTCCATGCAACTGGCGGATCGCGTCTCGGTCAACCTGGAAGCGCCCACCAGTGCCCGATTGGCGGACCTGGCGCCTAAGAAAATCTTCATAGAGGAATTGTTGCAGATGCTGCAGTGGGCGCAGCGCATCCGGGCAGAAAATCCGCATGAGAAGCTGGCTAGCAGTGTAACCCAGTTTGTAGTCGGCGCTGTCGGCGATACGGACTTGGAACTCCTTTCCATGACGGACAGGCTTTACGATCAAGCGAAGTTGGCTCGCGTTTATTATTCCGCCTTCGGTCCAGTGCCCGGGACGCCTTTCGAAAACCTGCCAGCGACCGAAGCCATCCGCGAGTTTCGCCTTTACCAGTCCAGTTTTCTGCTGCGCGATTACCAATGGGACGTTGAAGAACTGCCTTTCTTGCGCGGTGGCAACCTGCGCACTGACATCGACCCCAAGCTAGCCTGGGCGGAGGAAAACCTGGTTCATCAGCCCGTTGAAATCATGAAGGCCGAACGCGAGCAGCTCATGCGTGTACCGGGCATCGGCAAGGTCGGCGCAGATGCGATCATTCGCTCACGCCGGCGCGGAAGACTAAGCGAACTCATCCATTTGAAGCAGGTCGGTATCCGCGCGCCGGACAAACTGGCAAAGTATGTCCTGCTGGATGGCAGACGTCCGGTTCATCAACTCAAGCTATTCTAGGCCTCTGTTTTCAGCGCTCGCCGCATCGCTTCCTGCAGTCACGCTCTCGCTGAAATCAGCGTCATTGTCATTCGATACCCGTCTCAGCTAAGATAACCCCCTAAGCCATATCGCCATCGCGATTCCCGAGGAGATAAAGAATGACATTGCTAAGCAAAATGCTGGTCATATTGAGTCTGTTTGCCCCCTTGCCTGGCGCAATTGCCGCGCAAGACGCTTTTCCGACGGGAACGGCAATCAGTCTGTTGCAATGGCAGCATTTTGTGCCGCGTTACGATGCGTGGTTTGACAACTGGGCGCAAGCTTGGGGAGAAGCCAACAATGTTACAGTCAGCATTGATCGCGTCAATTTTGCAGAATTGCCGTCATCACTGGCTGCTGAGATTGATGCCGGCCAGGGACATACGATTATCGAACTACCTTCTTCACCCGCGTCTTATATCCAGGGCTTGCACGACTTGAGCGACATCAACAAGCAAGCACTGGCGATGTTTGGCAAGCGCCTCGATCACTGCAAAGCAATAACTTATCTCTCTTTTATCGATGTCTATTATGGATTTGCCTCCGGTTACTCCCTAAATCACGGCAATTACGACATCGAACTGTGGACAGAGGCTGGCTATCCGCATGGACCCAAGTCTTATGAAGACTTGCTCGCGGGTGGACGAGCGATCTTTCAATCGACTGGTATCCCGGTCGGGATCGGCATCAGTTCGGAGATCGATAGTGAAATGGCGAATCGCGAGGTGATCTGGAGCTTTGGCGGGAGCGTTCAAGACGAAAATGAGAATGTGGTGCTTAATAGCGCATCCACTATTGCCGCGGTCAAATACCTGGCGCAATTGCAAAACGAAGCCATGACCGCAGAAGTCTTCGGCTGGACGGGCGCCAGCAATAACCAGGCGCTCATCGCCGGTGAAGCCAGCTTCATCCTCAACCCCGATTCGGCCTATCGCAGCCTGCAAAAAATCGACCCAGCCGCGGCCGCAAATATCGGCTTTACCCCTGCCCTCCTAGGACCAGCTGGAGCCTTCGGCGGAACTCACATTTTAATCAGCGTCATACCAGCTTATGTCCAAGGCATTCAACTTCAAGCCGCCAAACAATTCATCCTCGACTTTACTGCCAACTACAGCGAAGTAACTTACAACAGTGAATTGTTCAATCTGCCCTGCTTCCCCGCGACTGTCAAGGAACTCGATAGCTGGCTGGAAAAAGACCCCTTTGGCTCTGTCCCTGCGGACAAGTTCGCGATCTTGAAAACAGCGATAGACCGCTCAGTGAATTTCGGTTATCCGGGTGTTAGCAGCCCGGCAATCGCACAAGTCTATGCCGAACACATCATTCCGAATATGATCGCCCAGGTCGCGCTTGGGAAGAAGAGTGCCGAGGATGCCGTGGCGCAAGCCACCGAACGCGTTGAAGAAATTTTCGCTTTTTGGCGCGCCCAGAATCTGGTCGGCGGCGACAACTGAGCATCCGCGCGCGATACGCGAGGAATGGCTAACATTGCCAAGCGCTAAACAGTTGGATAAAATGAGCCTGTCTCAAAGCCTTCGGGCTCTTGCGCGTAGTTCCTTTACAAGTATCAGGAGATATTTTAATGAAACAGCTAATCAGAATTCTAATGGTTCTCGGCATTCTTGTTGCCCTAACGGTCTCCGCCGGCGCTCAAGGCGGCTATGCTGAGGGCACTGAAATCAGCCTGCTTCAATGGAGCCACTTCGTGCCCCGCTACGATGAATGGTTCGACGCCTATGCCGCGGAATGGGGCGAAGCCAACGGCGTTGGCGTGACGGTCGATCACGTCAACTTCACCGAAATTTTTTCGACACTGGCCGCTGAAATTGACGCCGGAGAAGGGCATACCATCGTTGAGGTCCTGTTCTCACCAGCAAGTTATATAGACGGATTGCACGACCTCGGCGATCTCAACGCCAAGGCGTCGGAGATGTTCGGCGATCGCGCCAGCACTTGTCAAGCAGCGTCTTACTTGCCCGTTGTTGATACCTATTATGCCTATACGCACGGCTACGTGCCCGACCCGGGCGATTATGACATCGCGCTCTGGACCGAAGCCGGCTACCCCGATGGTCCCAAGACTTACGACGACTTGCTCGAAGGCGGACGCGCGATCTTTGAAGCCACCGGCATCCCGGTCGGTATCGGCATGAGCCCCGAACTCGACAGCCGCATGGCAAATCGCGCCGCCATTTGGAGCTTTGGCGGCAGCATCCAGGACGAGAACGAGAACGTCGTGCTCAATAGCGAAGAAACCATCGCCGCCGTCAAATACCTGGCGCAACTGCAGAACGAAGCCATGACCGACGAGGTATTCGGTTGGACCGCAGCCAGTAACAATCAAGCGCTCATCGCGGGCGAAGTCAGCTATATCCTCAATTCCAACTCGGCCTATCGCAGCTTGCAGAAAATCGACGAGGCGGCAGCCGCCAACATCGGCTTCACCAGCGCCCTCGCGGGACCCGCCGGCGCCTACGCCTCCTCGCACGTTTGGCAGATCTATGTCATTCCCGAGTATGTTGAGGGCGACGAGCTGGAAGCCGCCAAGCAATTCATCCTCGACCACAGCGCCAATTACAGCGACGTGACCTACTACAGCGAACTCTACAACTTCCCCTGCCACGCCAGCACCGTGCCCGAGCTTGACGGCTGGCTGGAAACGGATCCCTGGGGTTCGCAGCCGCCGAACAAATTCGAAGTCTTGAAGACGGTCAACGATTGGTCCGTGCATCTCGGCTTCCCGGGCGTCACGAATCCGGCCATCAGCCAGGTCTTCGCGGAAAGCATCATTCCCAATATGGTGGCGCAGGTCGCATTGGGTGAGATGAACGCGGAAGATGCCGTCGCGCAAGCGCACGAGCGCATTGAAGAAATTTTCGCGGATTGGCGCGCCAGGGGCATGGTCGGCGGCGGCTAGTCGCCGCTTACCCCCTCTCCATATCTTGACAGACCTGTAGGGGCGGCTCGCAGAGCCGCCCACTACTTCAATATAGGGTTTGCCATGAGCCTGGTTGAACTACAGGGCATAAAAAAGTTTTTCGACGATGTCCGCGCCGTCGACGGCATTGAATTAGAAATCGAAAATGGCGAGTTCCTGGTCATTTTGGGTCCCTCGGGCTGTGGCAAAACCACGCTGATGCGCATGATCGCCGGCCTGGAAAAACCGACCGCCGGGCAAATCTTCATCGGTGGCGAAAACGTTACCGCGCTGCCGCCGCGCAAGCGTGGCGTGTCTATGGTCTTCCAGAGTTACGCGCTGTACCCGCATATGAACGTCTTCAACAACATCGCTTTCCCCTTGAAAGCACAAAGCCGAGAGAAAAAATACGACAAGCGCGCCATCCGCGATAAGGTCGAAAACACGGCGCGACTGTTGGAGATCGATATGCTGCTTGACCGCCGGCCCCGCCAGCTTTCGGGCGGTCAGCGACAACGCGTCGCCATCGCGCGCGCCATGGTCACACAGCCGGCCGTGCTGTTACTCGACGAACCACTCTCCAATCTCGACGCCAAACTGCGTGCCAACGCCCGCGACGAACTCAAGGAATTCCAGCGCTCATCAAACATTACCGCCGTCTTCGTGACCCACGATCAGATCGAGGCAATGGGACTGGGCGACCGAATCGTGGTCATGTCGCACGGAAAAATCCAGCAGATTGGCACGCCACAACTCATTTATGATGACCCGGCCAACGAGTTCGTCGCTACCTTTCTGGGTTCTCCCAGTATGAATATCCTCCGAAGCGATGCCTTCAGTTTTGGTTTTCGACCGGAAACCTTCTTGCCCAAGACTCTCGCCGACAATCCGGAAAACTCGCGCATTTTCCACTACTATGTCAAGCGCGTCGAATATCTTGGATCCGATCGGCTGCTCTACGGCTATGTCCACGGTCATGACAACGAGTTGACACTGGCCAAGGTACCATCGAACGTGCGCGTCTCGCTTGACGTGGACTGCGACTACGAATTTGCAGTCCACAACAGCGACATCAAATTCTTCGACAAGCGAAGCGGCCAGCGCATTGAACAGCAGAACCTGCAAGGGGTCGTCTGATGGCGAGCGCCAGTGCCGCCCTTAATCCGCATCGCTATCTCATGGATGATCGCCGATTCGTCGGCGTCATATTCTTGGTGCCGGCGCTGCTGTATATCCTGCTGCTTGTCGGATTGCCCTTCTTGCTGGCGATCGCATTCGGCTTTTCCGATGTCACCGTCGGCAATACCGAACTCAATTTCATTGGTTTCGACAATTTTGTCGCGGTCTGGGAGAACGATATCTTTCGACAGGTCTTCGGCAATACGGTCATGTTCACCCTGGTATCACAGATCTTCATTCTGATCTTCGCTAATATCCTGGCGATCATCTTCACGCAGGAATTCACCGGCAAATGGTTCGCGCGCTTTATCTTCATACTGCCTTGGGCGACACCAGTGTCCCTGGCCGCAATCGGCTGGCTCTGGATGTTTGATACCAAGTACAGTCCCATAGATTATCTGCTCTTGCAGACCGGCTTCCTCGGACCAAAGGGTATACTATCCAATAGTCGCAATTTGTACTGGCTGGCGAACCCGGTCCTGTCCCAGATCAGCGTGATTTTTGTACAAGTCTGGCGCATGACACCCCTGGCAACTGTGATCTTGATGGCGGGTCTGTCGTCGATCCCGACCGATATTCTGGACCAGGCCGAGGTTGATGGGTCGCGATTCATGCGCACATTGCTGCAAGTCAAGTTGCCTTTGATCCTGCCCATCATGGTCATTGCCCTGCTCTTCAGCATGATTACCATGTTCGGCGACATGACCGTGGTTTATGTGCTGACGCGTGGCGGTCCCGTTGATTACACGCGCATCATCGGCTTGTATTCCTTCCAAATCGGCATTGAGGGCGGCAACCTGGCTCAAGGCGCGGCCATGGCGCTATTCGCATTTCCGCTGTTGCTGGCTTTGGCACTGCTCATGTTGCGCACAGCGAGCCGGGCAGAGGTGCGCTGATGGCTCTGCTGATTTGGATCCTGCACAACTTCTGGTCGCTCCTGGTCCTGTCATTTGCCACATTGGTTGGGCTGCGCATTGCCTATCGCTTTCGCAGATACGGCGCCACACGCGCCGAGCTATCGCACATTCTGAGGCGATCACCCTTTTATCTGGTAGTACTGATCTTTTGTTTCTTTGCTGCAGCGCCATTCCTGATCATGTTCCTGCACAGCTTCAAGGTCGATGGCGATCTGTATCGAAGACCGCAACCCTTTGTCTTTCGGCAAGACCCCACCCTGGAACATTTGGAATCGCTCTTCACGAACACCGCTTACCTCGACTTCATCCGCAATTCAGTGGTGGTCGGTGTAGCAGTTGTCATCATCACGCTGATTTTGGCATTGCCGGCGGCTTACGCGCTGGCGCGTTTAACCGGGCGCTGGGGCGAACGCGCCGGCATCTTGATGTTTCTCGTTTATCTGGTGCCACCCACACTGCTCTTCATCCCCATGTTTCGCATCGTGGTCATGTTAGGCCTCAAAGACTCGCCGCTGGCGCTGATCGTAGTTTATCCATCCTTCACCGTGCCCTTCAGCATGTGGCTGCTGCAGGGTTTTTTCAAGGCCGTGCCGCCCGAGCTGGAAGAAGCTGCGCTGGTCGATGGCTACAACCGCGTGGAAGCTTTTCTGCGCGTCGTCCTACCCTTGTCATTGCCCGGTATCATCTCCACAATTGTCTTCACATTTACCTTGACCTTGCACGAGTTTATCTATGCCCTGGTATTCATCACGAATACCTCTCGGCGCACACTCAGCGTCGGCGTGCCGACCGAACTGATCCTGGGAGATGTATACTTTTGGCAGCCCTTGCTTGCCGCCGCGCTGATCATCGCAATACCGGTCGGTTTCGCCTATAATCTGTTTCTCGACAGCCTGGTGCAGGGTTTCACGATGGGCGCCGTCAAAGGTTGACTCAGGCTGCAAATTGTACAAGTAAATGCAAGAGAAGGTATCATGCCTACGATTACTGTAAACCTCAACCAAGTCGACGACGCTACCACCGCCGCGCAGATCCGACAGCACGCAGTCGATATCGACCGACCTGAAGCCAAGGGCGGCCGCGATAAGGGCGCCATGGGCGGCGAATTGCTGCTGGCGTCGCTGGGCGGCTGCTTCAACAGCAATCTGCTTGCTGCCATTCGCGCCCGTGACCTCGAGATCAATGACATTGCGATTGAAGTCAGCGGTGATCTTGCCGAGGCGCCCGCTCGCTTCTCCTCGATCAACATGGTCGTTAAGTCCGGTTTCAATGATCGTGAAACTTTTGAGAAACTGGTCAAAATGTCAGAACGCGCTTGCATCGTCGCCAATACGCTCAAAGGATCGGTTGAGCTCTCGGTTACCGTCGCTTAGATATGTTGATTCCGAAACCGAATAAGGGCGAGTACGCGCCTTATACAATCGACTACATCAGGCTTTTGCCAGACGATGAACAAGTTCTGCAGCATTTGCCCGTAAATTGCGAGCGCATGCTGAGACTTGTCCGCTCGCTACCGACCGATACACTGACCAAGCCACATGCCGACGGCGAGTGGACCGTGCAGGATATCTTGGTACACGTTATCGATACCGAGCGAGTTTTCGCCTACAGAGCGCTGCGCATCGGTCGTGGTGATACCACCGCGTTGCCTTCCTTTCCGCATGAAGATTATGTGCCATCCGCAAGGGCGAACCAGCGCCATCTGGACGACATTCTCGCCGAGTACTGCCAGGTGCGGCAGGCAACCCTTAGCCTGCTTGAGAGTTTCGACGAAGCCGCCCTGACATTTGCCGCTAAGTGCAACAATGAGATGAGCAGCCTGCAGGCGCTAATCTACATCATTGCGGGTCACGAATTGCATCACCTGTATAGCATCCAGCAGAACTATGGTGGAGGCAAAGATAACATCTAGCTGCATGCGCACTTGGGCCCGCAAGACTTTGAAGGTACTGCGCAATGCCAATATCGGACTATATCAAGAACATCCGCGCCAAGATTGGCAATGATCTGCTCTTACTCCCCGGCGTGACCGCTGTCGTCATAAACAGCCGCGATGAGTTGCTTCTTCAGTTGCGCCGCGATACCAAAACCTGGGCGCCACCGAGCGGCGGACTGGAACCGGGAGAGAATCTAGCGCAGTGTGTTATCCGTGAAGTGCTTGAGGAAACCGGCATAGAGGTGATCCCGGAGTCGATTATCGCTGTACTTTCAGGGGATGATTTCACCGTCACCTATCCCAACGGCGATCAGATCGGCGTCGTTTCCACAGTTTTTCGCTGTCGCCCGTGCGCAGAGTCGGTACCCCGCGTCAACGACAATGAGTCCTTAGATATGCGCTATTTCCATCCTAATGCATTGCCCGAGAATATGCTCCCGCGCCATCGCTGGATCATCGCCAAGGCGCTAGAGAACGATAGCGATACTTATTTCAATCCAGCTTCGTGGTAGACAGCGCGGAATTCGTTTCGATCCAATTCACTGTGCCAGTTGCCAGTGGCGCATAACATCGCGCCGATGCGCCCGATCTCGTCGGAAGACTTTGCGCCCATGCCATTGCCGGCAGTCGTCACATAAACGCTCCCGTTTCGCAACACATCGACATAGGGATTGCCATGCGCGCTATTGGTGATCAGACAAGGCACTGAATGATAGGACAGTGCTCTAAAGCCGGGGATCATCTTATGCAAGGCTGTCTTCAAGGCGTCGGCGATATCTTGTCGTCCATCGCTGTGAAACCAGTCCAGCAGTTCATGGTCGCGCTCCGTTGCGTCCAGGAAGACTTCATTCCAGCCGCTCCCGCCTAGCTTGATATAAGTCTTGCCATCGGGATAAGTTACCGGCGGCAACATATAGAGCGAATCCACAAGCGGATGGTCAAATGAGCTGATGATTGATGGCATCGTTTTGAGACGATTGCCTTCCACCGGCGCTACTTCCGCAAGCAATATTGTATGCGCTTTGGTCCTCAAATGCAGCTTCTTTTCGAGCAAGGTATTGCTGTATCCCCCCGCCGTCAATAGAATCTTACGCGCGCGACGCACGTTGCCGTCACGACTGTATATCTCATGGCAATCGCCGACGCGATGTATCCTTGTCACAATATCCCGAAAGACAGCGGCGCCTTTGTCCTCAGCGACCTTCAGTTGCGCCGCAATCAGCGAACGCGGGTTGACGTATCCCGCTTCCCCGCCCTCGTCCCAGGCGACGAATGTATCAGAAAACGACAAGTATGGGTATGCTTCCCGGCAACTTGCAGCATCCAAACGGCGATGCGGCGGCTGAAACCTGGCCGCGCAATCGTCAATCTGAACGATTCGCTCGGGAATGTCAGTGGCGCGCAGACAGCCGACGCGATGATGAAACTGTATGCCGCTGGCCACCTCTATGACTGGATACTGCGCGATCGACGCGCGCGCAAGCTGTCCCCACAAGGGGCTAGGATCCAGGACACGTGTGATACGTCCCTGATCGTAGTGGCTGGCGAACACGCCATCGTGCGCCTTTCGGATCTCCGGCTCGTCTGGACCGATTACACAGATCTCAAGTTCGGGGAAATTGCCAGCCAGATGGCGGGTCGCCGCGCTGCCAATTAAGCCTTTGCCAATCACCGCTACGTCGTAGATCGTCATAAGCCTCCCTCGCCATCATATATGCCAAATCGGACGCCGGCACAGCGTCCCAAATGCTTCGCCAAGCGCTATCATCACGCTCGTCAAAGGATACCATTGCCTCTATGTTCTTTTCAAAGCATTATGTTGGCGGATGTAAAACGATAACAACGAGGCAGAAGATGAGCGACAAAGCAGATCAAGTGCCCCCCGACAAATTGGAACTCTATAAACAGCTGATCGATTCCCATCCGGAAATCGAACTCAAAGGCGGCTTGAAACTGCCTTACACCTCCCACCAGGGCCATATGTTTTCCCAGTTGACCAAGGCCGGCACGGTCGGTTTGCGGATGGGCAAAGTCGAGCGCGCGGCCTTCATCGCCGAATATGACAGCGCGCTGCTCGTAACTTATGGGACCGTGATGAAAGAATACGTCGCGGTGCCCGATCATCTGCTGCGCGACACCGCCAAGCTGCTTCCTTACCTTGAACAGAGCTATGCCTACGCCAAAACGCTTAAGCCAAAGTCGGGCCAACGCAAGTCCTGAACGCTTAAAGCCTGTAGTCAGATCCACAAGCGAAATTGCAAACCAGGAGCGATAGATGCCTCGAATTCAACTCGATATCCATGACCCGGGCCTGACCGAGATCTTTGCAGCCGACGCTGAGCTCGAAACCATTGTCGCCGGACTCAAATTCCTCGAGGGACCGGCCTGGCATCCCTACGAAGGCCATCTGCGCTTCAGTGATATCTTGGGCAACTCGACCTTGCAGTGGAGCGACGGCGACGGCTTGAGCATTTATCGGCGCAACAGTCACATGGCAAATGGCAACACCTATGATCGTCAAGGGCGCTTGTTAAGCTGTCACCATGCCAGCAGCCGCGTCACCCGCATGGATGATGACGATACAATGACGGTGCTCGCCTCGCATTTTCAGGGAACGGAACTCAACAGCCCCAATGACATCGTTGTCAAGAGCGACGGCAGCATCTACTTTAGCGATCCGCCCTTCGGACGCGAAGCAAAAGTGGGCATTCCTCGCGAAATTCAACTGGACGTCAACGGCGTCTATCGACTGGACCCGGCAAGTGCCACGCTGACGCTGTTAACCGCGGCGCTCAATCGACCCAATGGCCTGTGCTTCTCGCCCGACGAATCGCTGCTCTATGTCAATGACAGTCCAGAATACCGGATTCATGTTTTCGATGTCGAAGCGGATGGCGGCCTGCGCAACCAGCGCCTCTTCGCCCAGACACAGGGCGACGGACCGGGCGTTCCCGACGGCATGAAGATTGATTGCGAAGGCAATCTCTACTGCTGCGCTCAAGGTGGACTGCACGTCTTCAAGAGCGACGGCAGCTTTCTCGGGCGCTTGCAAACCCCGATGCAAGTTACAAATTTCACTTGGGGCGACGACGATATGCGAAGCATCTATCTGACGGGAATTACGAGCTTGTATCGGGTGCGTACCGGCATCGCCGGAACGCCGCTCTTCTAGTGAGTAGCGAAGGGTTTCGCGCCCTGACTGCTGTTAGCTGTATCTGCCACTAGGCCGGCAGACCGGCAACTGAGGACTCGCGCGGTATCCAATAATACATGCGACCATATGCGATGTCGCAGCGCTCCATGATCTGCCGCTGTCGGTCCAGATTATCGGCAAAATTGTCGAGATGAACGACAACTTCGCCGTCGAGCGCCCGCTTTGCAAGCAAGCGCTCGGCTTCGTCGTTCGACTCTGCAAACAGCGCCAGCAAACTCTCAACTCGAGGAGCCATCTCCAGCCGAATCAAGCCAAACAGAACGGGGAAGCGAAACGCTTCTTTTTCTATGAGAGCAGCCAGCGCAGCGAAGATCGCATTCGTTAGGTCGCCCCGCCAGCGCCCTTCATCGCCGGACAACATACTTAGCGCGCGACGGCGTAATTTGAGTTTACGGTTCGCATCCGTTGCGATTGACACTAACTCCCGCACGATATCCTCTCTGTGCAGATAGTTGGGACATGCTTGAATCGCGACCGCACACACGCGCCGCTCTATGTCACGCAACCCGGAGAGTACGCCATGTGCTGCGCGCGCGCCGGTTTGGCGCGCCAAGATTCGTAGCATCAAAACACGAACGTTGCGATCAGGATTGCTCATCTGCTCGCAGGCGTAAGCGATCAATGCAGCGCCGGTTGGGCTGCCAATACGTCGCCATGCCTCGTCTACAGCCAATCCAGAGTTTGCAGAATAGGCTTCGCGGAGGACTTCAAAGTCGCGGATCGTGAGCATCGTTTGCGCCTATGAAAAAAACAAAGGCGGGCAGCCTGTTATATGCTCGGCACATTTCAGAATCTTTAGCAATGATCCCCCGCCGTGCCGCTAAAACTAACATATATGATCGTACTTCATCAAGAGTTTCTTGCCGCAGAATCGCTTTGCCTTTGCTCAGATAGCAGTTTAAACTGCATCCGACGACAGAGCGCGAACAAAGGACTTGAGCTATGCAGATACGTGTAGCAGGCATCCAGATGCCCGTCAATCGCAATATCGACTCTAACGTCCGACATATCGAGAGCGGTATTCAATGGGCGAGCTCACGGAACGCCGATATCTTGCTGACGCCGGAAGGATCTTTAAGCGGTTATACGCACAAATTCGATCCGCTCCAGGTCGAGGAGGCCTTGCAGCGAGTCACAAGGACGGCTGCCGCATCGGACCTGGGGCTGGCGCTTGGTACCTGTTATGTCGAAGACGACGGCGCTACCTATAACCAACTCCGTTTCTATGCTCCCGATGGGCGCTATTTGGGCTTTCACAGCAAGACATTGCCGACTGGAAGTCTGGCAGAACCGTCGATCGGGGAGATTAATCATTATGCAATTCGCCCTCTACAGGTTTTCGGGCTGGATCAAATAAAGGTCGGCGGACTGATATGCAACGACATGTGGGCTAACCCGACCTGTACGCCGCAGCCCGACACACATCTCAGCCATAGGCTTGCCGAGCTGGGCGCCCGCGTCATATTCCACGCCGTCAACGGCGGCCGCAGTTCGTCGGAATGGTCGGATGTCAATTGGGATTTCCATAGCAGCAACTTGCGTATGCGCGCCCGCGCCAGTCGGCTTTGGATCGTGACAGTCGACAGCTGCGAACCAATCGACATACGCTGCTCGGCGCCGTCCGGAGTAATTGATCCAGATGGCAACTGGCGCGTCCGTACCGCTCAACAGGGTATCGACCACTTTGTCTATGATATCCGCCTCTAGTCACGCTTCCGTTTACTGATAGACTTCCGCAATATCAGACGTTACAATGACGCGCAGTATGCGACTGTTGATACAGTCCGCAGTACGACAAAGCAACCTATCATCACGAATTCCATATTCAGGAGAGAACAACGTGGCACAATTCGGACTCTTATATGTAGGTGAACCGCAGTTTGATGACCCGAACGAAGCACAGGCACATCAGAAGCAGTGGTTCGACTGGATCGGTAGCCTGGGCGACGCAGTAGTCAACCCTGGCATGCCCATGGGCCCGCCCACGCGCGTCACTTCTGACGGCGTCGCACCCGGACCCACAGAGGACCGCTTGACCGGGATCACTATTGTAGAAGCGGAAGACATGGATGCGGCAGTCGAAATGGCGAAGAGCAGCCCCTATGTCGAAGTCGCCGCAGTGGATGTGGTACAGATCTTTCAAATGGGATAGCTCGCAACACGGGCCGGGAATCTTCCCGGTCCCCTTCTCGCCTCCGCATTCCCAGGCCTCAAACAAGCTTAGATGCCACCAAACAAGACCTTCAAGCCCAATTTCTAAACAATAGTTACGAAACTTGACTTGTGGCTCGAGCGAATCGCAGTTACACTTTTCGGCAATATCAATCAGACGCATCAAGTTGTCATGAGCCTGATCCTGCGTTACATGCGCGCCGATGATATCCGCGAAGTCTCCAGGATAGACTGCCTCTGCTTCGAGCCACCCTGGTCCAGAGATTCATACGCCTTCGAGATCAAAGAATCGAAGATTAGCCACATGGTCGTCCTGGAAGAACAGGCGCCGCTGATACCGGCTATGTTGCCGAACGATGATGGCTGGATCCAACGACTCAGCGGGTGGATCCGGCAGGAATCACCGGCAATTGGCAAATCGGGACTCATCGTCGGGTATGGCGGCTTGTGGAAGATTGATGGCGAAGCGCATGTCAGCACCATCGCCACCCATCCCAACCATCGCGGTCGCGGTTACGGGGAAATCTTGCTGGCGGGCATGTTTCGCAAGGCGCTGCGACTGAAGGCGGAGTATCTGGTGCTGGAGGTGCGCGTGAGCAACGCCGTGGCCCAGAATCTCTATCGCAAATATGGTTTCAGTCGTCATGGCCGCAAGCGCAATTACTACCGCAGCAACAACGAAGATGCCTACGATATGCGCGTCAGCCTCGATTCAAGCGTTCGACAGCGCTTCGGGCAGCTTTATCAGCAGCTTCAGCATTCGCAGGGTTTTCACGACGCCTATAGTCTTGTGACGCACCCGCGCTGGTGACGGGAATTCAACAGTTCTCACTCCCGCAGCGCGCGCATCCCGTTCAGTGTTACTGCCAGTGACATGCCCATATCAGCGAAGACCGCCGCCAGCATGGTCACATTGCCGGTCAACGCCAGCAGCAGGAAGACCAGCTTCAACCCGATCGACAGGACGATGTTCTCGCGTATCAGGCGCCGGGCAAAACGCGCGCGCCGGATCGTCGCCGGCAACAGATCCAGCCTGTCCGCCAGCAGAACAACATCTGCCGTTTCCATCGCCTGGGCGCTGCCTGCGGCGCCCATAGCAACGCCGACGGTCGCAGCCGCCAGCGCCGGACTGTCGTTGATGCCATCCCCCACCATCGCCACACGCTGGTATGCTGTTTCCAGGTTCTCGACAGCCGCTACTTTGTCTTGCGGCAAGAGCCCGGCCCGAAAGCGCTCCACACCAACTTGGCCGGCGATTGACTCGGCAACGGTTGCGTTGTCGCCGGTCAACATCACAGATTCCAGGCCCATATCGCGCAATTCGCGGACCACGCGCTTGCTTTCCGCGCGCGGCATATCGCTGAATGCGATCACGCCCCGCGCCTGGTCGCCATCATGCACCATCACAGCGCTTGGTCCCGCCGACTCGAAGTCCCGCGCGAGCGCGCACAACTGCGCAGTATGATTGAACTCATTGTCAAAGAAACTATGGCTGCCGATCGTCACGCGCTGACCGTTGACCAGCCCCCGCACGCCAAAGCCCGCGAGCGTTTCCACTTCGGCCGCGGCGCCATACGCGATACCGTTTACGCTGGCCGCCGCCTGGATGGCACGCGCAAAGGGATGCGTGCTCTGCGCTTCCACCGCTGCCGCCAAGGATATCAACTCGTTACATGGTTGGCAGGCCGCGGCGTGATCGCAATCGCCGGTCGTTGTCGCGGTGATGTCCAGCTTGCCGCGCGTCAAGGTGCCGGTCTTGTCGAAGGCGATTGCCTTCACGCCGGCCAAGGCTTCCAAATGCGCCCCGCCTTTGATCAGCACGCCGCGCCGCGCGGCGGATGTGATGGCGCTGATCACGGTCACGGGCGTGCTGATGACCAGCGCGCAAGGACAGGCGATCACCAACATCGACAGCGCGCGATAAAACCAACCCGTTCCCGTCGCGCTGTCCCAGAAAGGCTGGCCGAAAAGCAGCGGCGGTATAAAGGCCACGCCAAGCGCGCTTATCGCCACCAAGGGCGTATAGATGTGCGCAAAGCGATCAATCAATCGCTGACTGGGCGCCCGTCGAGATTGGGCGTTTTGCAGCAGTTCAATTATGCGACTTAGCGTATTGTCCTGGGCGAGACGATCGACGCGCAGGTCCAGCGTCGCGACGCCGTTGATAGAGCCGGCGTAAACTTCATCGCCCGGCGACCGTTCCACCGGCAGACTCTCGCCAGTGATGTGCGCTTGATCAACGGCGCTATTGCCCGCCAACACGGTACCGTCCATTGGAATGCCTTCGCCGGGCAATACGCGAATCCGGTCCGAAATGCGCAGCGCCTCGACCGGGACAACTTCGGTGTGGCCGCCCATGATCCTGTTCGCCGTCGGCGGTTTGAGCGCCACCAGGCCGCGCAAGCTGTCGCGCGCCCGATCCGCCGTATAGCCTTCCAGCGCTTCGCCTATGGCGAACAAGAAGATTACCGTAGCCGCCTCGAGAAATTCGCCCAAAACCAAAGCGCCGAGCGCAGCGACCGTCATCAACAGGTTGATGTTGAACTCGCGGCTGATGCGCAAGGCGTTGATGCCGCTGACGGCAATCGGCTTCATTGCCACTGTCATCGCCAAAACATAAACCAGATTGCTCAGATCCGGGGAGGCTAGCGCGGATAAATCTATCCCGATTGCGAGCAAAAGGAGAGCCCCGCCATAAACCGCCATGCGGCTCGCGGGGCGCGCCAGCAAGAAGTCCCAGAAACCGAAAAGGCCCGCGCGCCGCCTCGAGTCGACATCTTGTGATTGAGCAGGCGCAGCTATGGATATGGTCTTGCCCAGCGACTCGACCCGATCCTTAAGTAGCGTGTAATCGACATCGCCGATCAACTGCAATTTGTTGCCGAGGAAGTCGACCTCGGCGGATTGCACGCCCTGCAGTGTGGAGACGGCCGCTTCCACTTCCTGCGCGCAAGCAGCGCAATCCATGTTGCCGATCAGATAAGTTCGCAACAGATCGGGGGCTTCAATGGTCTTGCCCAAGGCTTCGACGACTGCCTTAAGCTTGTCGTATGGTAGATCTCCGCTAATCTGTAGCTCGCTACTAGCGAACTCTACTACTGCCGATTCCACGCCGGGCAGGCGCTCAAGGGCAGACTGTACTTCGCGCGCGCAGTTTGCGCAGTCCATATTGCCCAAGCGATAGCGCTGTTGTGACATCGTAGCCGCTCACTTATGAGATCTGGTATCATTAAGACGAGTCTTACATATCGTAAACCATCATACTCAAGAGTTGCGTGTCTGTCAACGCCTACCAGCATGCTGATCGCATTTCAGATTATTGGCAAATCACATGGTTTTGCCGTTCAAAAGCACAATTGACCACAGGCGCTCGACGGCGGCGCATCTGGGCGGGCGCATTCGGCGCGCGCGATGTGGCGTTTTGTACTGAAACGGTGTCCATAAGATGTCCATAAAATGCCATAAAATACCCATAAAATGCGGCGTTTTTGGTAAGTGTATCGATACAGTATGTATACGGGGGAGGGGGGTACCCCCTGACCGGATTTGGCGGGCAGAGTACAGGTTTTATTCACCACAGAGGGCGCGTTGACACTGCCCGCCGACACTGCCTGCCAACACCGGGGCCGAGCCGCCGCTGCGATTTGTAATTGTAGAAGCGGGCGAGCCAATGGCTCGCCCCTACAGGGTCCTTGAAAACGGTGTAGGGAATTTTTTGTGGCGGTGCGGTCATTTTAGGTGTTTTCGTAGGCCGTTGGGCGAAGGGGATGAGGTTGTGGCCAGCGCATTGCGCGTCGAAGCAGGCCCGGGCGGCGGCGCGGGTCTTGGCCAGGATGAGATTGCGCCAGATATGGGCGGGCAGACGGGCGGCTCCGGCGAGAAGGACGAAGGTCGAGCCCGGCGCCGCGCAGCTGGTCGGGATTATTTGCGCTTCTTACGCCGTTTACGCCGTTTTCTGGCAGTTTGACGCGGCATTACCTTGGGACGTCTTTTAGGTTTTTGGGGGCCTTCACCAGATCGCACATGATCTAGCCAGGCATCAGATAGCTCGGTTCCAGCGGGCCGCTCAGGGCTGTTCGGCGGCGGCGCTTCTGTTTCGGGCGCGCCGCCCTCAGGTTCTTGATCAAGCCCCATTCCCGGTTTATTCTCCGGCTCCGCCCGTAGTTCAGAACTTTGAGTCGGGTCGGGCTGCGGCGGATTTGCATCTGCCCGGGGCGGGTCAGCACCCGGTTCATCTTCGTAGACATAGCGGATGCGGTTGGGCTGTTCGGCATCGCTTTCGAGATCTGGCGGCAGGTCTTCGAAGGACTTCTCCAGTCTGGCAGCTTGATTGAGCAGGGTTGACAGGACGTAGGTGAGTTGGCTGAGGGTGTGGTCGCCGAGGTCGCCGGTCATCAATTTCTCCATGGTGTCGAGTGAGAATACCAAGAACTTGTTGAGGAGTTTGAATTTGATGTTGGCGAAGTGGTGGTATTGGCGGTCGTAGTATTGGAGACGGAGTTGTTGCTCGTCAAGTAGCCAGCCGCGCATGGTTCTGATGGGAATGCCGAGCCGGGAATTGACCAGTTTCAAGTCGCCGTCGTGCAGGTTGAGCAGGTTGAGGGCTTCGATTTTGGTATCGAGGGTGTGGGTTGCTGGCATGGTCTGTCCTCCTTTTGTTTGCGTTGCAGGGGTATTGTAGCACATATGTTCTATGCAAGTCAAGGCTATTTGGGTTTTTTCTTATCCCTCACCCCCGGCCCCTTGCCCCCTCGGTCCCCCCGCTAAGCGGGGGCGGAAATCCCACAAGGGGTGCGCGTAGGGCGCGTAGGGCGCGTAGACACTGCCCGCCGACAGAGCGGGTCGTTCGCCCTTACAGTTTTCGATGTGAATGTAGGCGGTGTGTTTCGGGCGACCCGCCGGGTCGCCCCTACCGACGACTATTATTTTGGAGTTGCACGACTTACATGGATTTACTGAGGAGTGTGTTTCGGGCGAGCCACGGGCTCGCCCCTACGTGAATCGCTATGAATGAATTTTGGAGGGGTCGGGGGATGGGGGATTGACGCGCCAATAATCTGAAATGCACCCGGTATAGCGCGACAGGTATAAGACTGCCCGATGCCGCCAGCAAGCCGTCAAAGGCTTCGCGGTGCGGATTTGCCTAATGCTCATGACAGCAAGCGCTGCCATGGCGACTATTCCCAGTCGCGCAAAAGCAAGATGAGGCAATCTCGACATCGGCGCGGGCCAGCGCCAGTTGAAGCTGAGGCCGCACAAGGTCCGCTTCGGCAATTCTGCCAAGGCGATCCAGACTTGTGACAAAGCCCTGCAGGCTCCAGACGTTGTTTGGGCGCTGCATGGCCCGACAAAGGGACCGATCAAGCCCTAAATCGGCGCGATAAACGGCCAGCGCTTCTTCGACCTGTCCGCACTCCAACAACAGCGCGCCCAGCGCATGACGAGTCGGCATGGCCCAGCCCCAAGGCTCGGCAAATTCCAGATGATCATCCAGGTAGACTGCTTGCCGGAGGTGCTCGAAGGCGCGGTCGCTGTCTCCACGATGATAGGCCACTTCTCCTTGCATCATGGCGGCGGCGACTTCCAAGACATCAATGCAGGAGTTGTTGAAGATGAAGCGCGTATCTGGCACCTTGGCTTGCGCCACCTCAAATGCCGCGACTTCGACGGCGGCCGCTTCATGTTCATGCAGCGTTGCCAAGGCGATGGCCCGCGCGTAGTGCAACATCGCGAGCGAATTGCAGTAGAGATCCTCATCGACCGGGGCCGGCTCCGACAGTATCTCTCGCCAGCGGCCAAAACGAATCAAGACGTGCAGCCGCATCGACAAGATGCCTTCCAAGTGATCGGCCATGGGCGGGTCCTCGATGCGCAGCAGATTCTCGTTCGCCAAATCGGCAATTTCATCGGCTGCTTCCAGGGCCGTTTTGAACTGCCCCAGCAGCATGGCGGCGTAGACTTTGAAATGGATATTGTGCGCGCGGTAAAAGGTGTAATCGGTGAGAACACCGTCGCGGGCCGCAAACACCTGGTCAACGGCAATGGCGCGGCGATTGGCGACGACGGCGTTGTAATATTGCCCGCAGATGACATCAATATGCGACGGCATATGCAGCAGATGTCCGGCATCAGGCGCCAGGTCCCGCAACTGATCTGCGGCCCCCATAGCCCGTTCCGGCTGGGGCGACATTTCCAGCAAATGGATGTACAGATGCAGCAAGCCAGGATGAGCTTGCGCCCCGGACGCTTCGACTTGGTCCAAGGCGCGTTCGACTACCGCAATCGCTTCGGGCGTATCGGCGTTTTCCGCCGGTGCGCCGGTTTCCAAATCCCACAACTGCCAGGGAGTCCGATTCATAAGGGCTTCCGCAAATAGCGCCGCCACATCCCAATCGTCCGGAAAGGCGCGATAGACGTCTCGCATCGCGGCCGCGAAGGCGTCGTTCCAGGTCACCAGAACTTCCACATCGGTTTCATCGTCTCGCTGAAAGCGTTTCTCCAGCGCTTTCACGAGCGCAGCTTCAACAGCAGTTGCGCGGTCCAAGCGCGCGTAAGCTTCCAGGATCGCCGCGCGTCCCTGGCGCAAGGCCAGCGCCAGCGCCTCGGGAGCAAAGGCTTCCCATTGCTTGTTGTAGTTGCATCCGAGACCGTAGGCGACTCCCCAATGGGCCATCACGCAATGCGGGTCGTGGTCCAGCGCCTTGCGAAAGCATTTGACCGCTTCGTCATGGTTGTAGCCGTAGAGCCAGGTCAAGCCGCGGTCAAACCAGCGCTGCGCCCCGGCAGCATCGGTTGTGATGCGTCGCGAATAGGTTCCAAGATCGTAATATTCGGACATCGTAAAGTTAAGCCTTGGGCATCCTACAATCGTAACATGTGAGAGAGGCTACGCAACAGCCAGTGTATAGAGGACGGGTGCATTTCAGTATTTTGGTACGATCCTCCCCCCCAATGCGCCGCGGCGGGCCCGGGTTCGACCTCAGCGGCGGTTCCAGACTTCTCGCGAGACCAAGACCAGGAAAGCGGCAAGGAACAGCGGCAGATGATAGGCTGCCAAAGCGAGCGCGTCCGTGATAAGCCCGATGCCGAACCAGAGCAAGAGCAGTATCGTCGCCAGAATGACCAGCCGCAGGGAAGCGACCCTGACCCGGCCGACGTGGTGAAATAGCAGCACCCAGGCGCATAAGCCGCACAAGAAGGTCGCGTAGAACACGAGCAAGAAGGCCAGCGCATGCCAGGCCGACACGTCTATCGCCCGGACCAGCAAGGGCCCATTGACGCTGCCCCAGAAGAGATAGGGTCCCGGGCTTAGGAAATTCATCGCGATGCCGGTCATGAGCACGCGGCGCCTGCTAGGCGCCTGCCTGGACGCGCTATTTGCTGCCAGATTCATTGCCGTGCCCGACTGATACTGATCGCGCGCGCCCCAGGCGATCGCCAGCAACAAGCCCCCGCCGCCGATCTGAATCAATTTCAAGATCTCGGCCGGCATCTGACCCAGCAAGAAGGTCATCACGAGGATGATGGGAGCATCGGTGATCAATGGCGCCAGGACCACCAATAATGCCGCCCGCCAGCCTTGCGTCAGCGTCGTGTTGACGAGGTAGGCGATCAAGGGGCCGGGAATGACCGCGGCGCTCAAGCCAAAGCTGAATGCCGGCAATATGAACTGGCTGATCATCGTCGCTCGCCACTCCTTGCCATCTAACTCACAACTATGTTGCTAGTCAAACTCGGTCGGCAAATCGGGCTGCCGCCAGTGACGGAACCAGCGCCCGATCTGCGCCTCGGTGACGCGCCCTTGCGATAGCGGCGGCAGGTTGTCCGGCGGGAACCAGTCCACCGCCAGACTCTCTTCACTGGTTGTCGCTTCGCCGCCGAGCAGATCGCAGAGGAAGAAGAGCTTATAGACGGCGAAGTTGGATTGGCGATTGCGCCGGTTGCGGTCGTCAACCGCCATGAGCTTGACCGCGCGCGCCTGGTAGCCGCTTTCTTCGCAGATCTCGCGCTCGACAGCTTGAGCGGGACTATCGCCGACATCGGCCCAGCCGCCCGGCAATGACCACAAGCCGTCGCCCGCTTCCCGCACCAGCAGGACTTTCCCGTCTTTGAAGACGGCGCCACGCACGTCGACCTTGGGCGTGATATAGCCGTCGTCATGGTCCAACAGGGCGCGAACAGTCGCCGGGGCAGTGTTACTTGCGCCCGCCAGCATCTCCGCGGCGATATCGAGAAGCTGTTGGTAGCGGTCGCGATCGTAGTGGTCCTTCACGTAATAGAGGCCGGTGTTGGCGATGGCGGCGATACGCTGCGCCCATTCGATGTTCACCCTCATGTTTATTTCCTCAACTCTCCGCTTGATGGGCGATTATACACCAGCGCAGCTGTGACAACTGACCACAACAGCTTGGCGCGCAATCTGCGTAAAGGACTCCCGCGCTCACACGCTGTAAATGAACGCAACCTAGGCCAGCCACAGAGACGCCCCTACCGTCCCGTCTACTGTTCAAATTCGTAAGATATCCGATGATCTCGCTCTAGCGAGCAGCCGTATTCCGCCCCAATTGAGGCTGATTCCCGTATAATGGCATAATGAGACAGAGCCGCTCGGCGCGTAACCGGCGAATTTGGGCTAGCGCGCTCAAGCAGAATCGCAAGCCCGCTCGTTGCATGCGCCGGGCGGTTTTCGTAAGCAGATCTTGCTTACTAGGCGACGGGGCGCAATGAGACCCAATCGCAGGATCAAGCGCGATCACAGCAAGCCCTTCTTCAGCAGCCGCCGACGTGGCTTGAGCGGGATCCCGCTCTTGCTGCTGGTTCTGCTGACGATCGGCAGCAGTCTCGGCTTGATCCTGGTGACACTGACCAATTATGACCGCATGCAATTCGCGGCGCTTGATCTGCTGGGCATCGCGCCGACCCCTACACCCTTCGCCAGCCAGCATGCGCAAGTAGGCATCGAACTGTATAACAAGGGTAAAGTCCGCGATGCACTAGGGGAATTTGAACTTGCGCTGGAACAGCAGCCGGCTGATATCGACTACCTGTATGAATACGGCAGGATCCTCATCGAACTGGACGAGTATGACCTGGCTGTGCCGATCGGCGACCGTGCGATCACGGCCGCGCCCGACGATGTCCGCGGATACGCCCTCAAAGCGCGCGCGCTGATGTGGAGCGACCCCGGCAACGCGATCCCGATCGCGGTATCGGGCCTGGATATCGACCCGGCCTTCGCCCCCTTGCACGCCGCCCTCGCCATTGCCTATACCAATATCGGTCGTTACGACGAGGGACTGAGCCGAGGCAACCGCGCGATTCAACTCGATCCGCTGGATTCCTTCGCGCACCGCGCCTACTCCATCCCGCTGATCTTCACTGGCCGCAACTCCCAGGCGATTGAAACGCTGGAACAAGCGGTGGCCATTAATCCCAACTTGCCCGGTCCCTATTTTGAATTGGCGGCCCAATACCGCGCCATCGACGTCCCGGAAATGGCCGTGGGCATTTATCGGCGCGTGCTTGAACTGGAGCCGAATAATGCCAAAGCGTACTTGCGCCTCTGCGAGACCTTCGCCGCCGTGGGTGAATTCCAGGAGGGCAGCCGCTACTGTGAACAGGCGCTTGCGATCAACAGCCAATACGCGTCGGCCTGGCGCATGCTGGGCCAGACGCAATACAGCCGGCGCAACTACGAGGGCGCCATCGAGTCCTTCGAAAACTGCGTCGAGTTCGGCTCGATTGAAGTCGAGTGCTATTACCTGCGCGGTTGGGCGCATTATTTTCTGGCCCAGTGCGACGACGCCTGGAGAGTGCTGCAAGAGGCGCTCCAATATGCTGTTGCGGATCAGATCATCGATACGATCAACATCGGACTCTCCAACATCCGCGTGAATTGCGCGGGATACGAGAATGTAACGCTGCCGACGCCCATTCCGCCAACAGCCATCCCGCCGACACCTATCGGAGGCATCTAGGCGATGAGAATCCGGCGCGATTATTCACAACCGTTTTTTCGCGAACCGAAACGTCACCGTACCCGCAATACATTGATCGCTGTCATCCTCGGGCTGTTGCTCGGCTTGAGCGTCGTGTCGCAGCGGACGACGGTCGAGCTTGTCATCGACTCGCTACTTGGCGATCCCGCGACGCCGACGCCGTTGCCCAGCGAGCTGGCGATGCGCGCGGCGCTGCAAGCGCAAGCAGGGGATTTCAAGGTTGCGGCAGCCATGATGGCGACCGCGGTTTTGGAGCGCCCGCACAACATCGCCTACCTCTACGAATACGGCAAGGTGCTGATTGAACTGGGACGATACGACGAAGCGCTGACATACGCCGAGCGCATCATCGACCTTGACGCCAGCGACGCGCATGGATTCGCGCTGAAGTCCGCCGCGCTGGTGGCGCAGGATCAAGCCGCCGTCGCTATCCCGGTCGCGCTTTCGGGGCTCGATTTGAATCCCGGATTCACGCCGCTCTACGCGTCGCTGAGCCGCGCCTACATTGATACGCAACGCTGGCCCGATGGCCTGGAAGCGGGCGAACGCGGCTTGTCGATCAATCCTGGCGATGCCGAGCTTGTGCGCGCCTATGCCTACGCCCTGCAGTCCGTCGGCGCTTATGACGAAGCGGCGGAGCATCTCGAACGCGCCATCGAGTTGCGCCCCGCCTATTTGCCCCCGCACTTCGAGCTGGCGGCGCTTTACCTGGCGCGCGATCAAGATCAGCAGGCGATTGATCTCTACGACCGCATTCTGGCGATTGACTCGCGCAATGCCCGCGCCATGCTGCGGCTCTGCCTCGCCTATCGCAAGGTCGGGCAATTCGCGCGCGCGCTCGGCTTCTGCGAGGACTCGGTAGCCAACGACAGGGGCGATGCCGAAGCGCTCTTTCACCTTGGTCTGCTCTACTACCGCGAGCGCCGCTTTGTTGATTCGCGCGATACGTTCCAACAATGCCTGAACTATGATGAAGGCGCTTACGATTTGTCCTGCCGCTATCGGCTGGGCCTGTCACACTATTACACCGGCGATTGCACGACTGGCTGGACGCTGCTCCAGGAATCGCTGGCGCTGGCCGAGGCGGCGACCGGTTACAGCGATACCATTGACCGGATACAGCAGGGCCTGGAAGCGATCAACAGCGACCTGAAGTGCATCGAGACGGCGGCCGCGCCGGTGTCGTTTCAGGATTGACCAGCGCAGGGCGCTGGGCTAGGCTAATTTCACTTACACTCGCCTTCCCGTCATGATGCGCCTATTCGATTCCAGCCTCAGCTTGTACCGCAAGACGGTTAAACGGGTTCGTCCCGCGCATATCGCCATGCACCGACTGATGGATCGCGTGCTCATGCCCGCGCTGGAACGCCGCTACAACTTCAAAACCATTCCCGAAGATCCTTTCTGGTTCCGGCTGGAACTGCTCACGGGCCAACACGAGGTCGAGACGGCTCAACTGCTGCGGCGATTGGTCAAGCCCGGCATGATCGCGCTGGACGTCGGCGCGCATGTCGGTTATTACACGCGCTTGCTTTCGCGGCTGACCGGGGCGCGCGGGCGCGTCATCGCCTTCGAGCCGCATCCACAGACGCACCAGGTGCTACGCCATAATACGCGCGCGCTGGCCAATGCGACCCCGCTGCAAGTGGCGGTTGCGGAAGCGGCAGGCAGCGCCGAGCTTTACGACTATCTGATGATGTCCGCCAGCGGATCGCTGCATTACGACGAATCCCTGGCGGATTTGCAGCGCGCGCGGATGGACGCGTGGGATATCGCGCCGCGCGGGGGAGAAGCCTTCGAGATGCAGCGCTTCCAAGTCGAGACCGCCACCATCGACGCCTGCCTGGCGGAACTGGGCATTGGACGGGTGGATATGGTCAAGATGGATATCGAGGGCGCCGAACTGGGCGCGCTGCGCGGCATGCGGGATACCATCGTCGCATCGCCCGGGATGGCCTTGGTGATGGAATACAATCCCAGCGCGCTGAAGGCCTTCGGGCACGAGCCGGAGGCGGCGCTGGCCGAGGCGCTGGGCATGGGCTTCCGCCAGGTCGAGGCGATAGAGGCGGACGGCGCGCTGCGGGACTGGGGCGATGCGCGCCTGGTGGCGCGGGAGACGGCGCGCATGCTGGGCGACATGAGCGTGGTGAATTTGTTGTTCAAATGACGCCCTCCTCTACAATTTTCTGTTTCATTTCCTCCCGAAATTCGTCCTCGTCCTCGATGGTGCCCGCCCAAGGCGCGATAGTCTGCACCTTGCCGTCGTATACATATTCAAAGCGCATGACCCGTTCGGGATTGAAGTCCTGGATCAGATCATCGAGCTGCTGCACGCGATCGAGGATACGGGCCAAGGCAAGGCTGCGCAGGTTGATATCAGAGTCCGTCGGTTTGAGGTTGACGGTCAGTTCGCGGGCATGATCCAAGAGCATGTCGCGCATTTCGCGGAACTCCTCAAGGCGGCTGTAGGGATCGTGGTCTTCTTCAAGCGGATAGGGGTAGGTCTTGCCAGGCACGCCAGCGGGCGTTTTTTCGGTTTCCCAATAGTATTTGTCAGAAGCAGCGTCAGAGTCATCGGAATCGGCAGGCTGACCAAGCTGGGCGGCATCAGCTTCAGTTGCCGATTTGACAGGGGAATTCTCATATGAAACATGATCCGTTGCGTTGAGCGCGTTCTGAGTCGAATTTGTGTCCATTTGCGTCGCTTCGTCAGAAAATGTGGACGTTTTGGCAAGGTTTTGGGACAAATGAGACGATTTCGGGTTTTTTGTGGCAATCGGAAAAACTTTTTTTGCCGAAAGATCGGCAATTGTTGAGGATTCTTGGCGACGCCAACGGTGTAGGGTGCTAGCCGGGATCTCGGTGAGGCGCTGGACAGTGGAGACTTTATCGTAGACGGCGAGAAGTTCGAGGGCTTGTGCTTTGAGATGGGGCGGGTGTTTTTTAGGCATGTTTGCTCCTTACAGGAATGGTGGACAAGATAGCCAATTATAGCACATAAGTTCTGAATATGGAAGTGTGAGATTGGTGGGAATTGGTCAGCAGCAAAGAATCCGAGGCATGGGGGTCTAGCAGTACGGTTGCTGGCGATATGGGTGTGGCGGTAGGATTCGCTACAGAGGAAGAATGGACATCCGTGCAAAAAGCTAACAAAGCGTGTAAAATGCTCTGCATGTGTTTGGGTCAGTCACTCAACAAGTTCCTTTTTATATCAGCGTTCACTTTTTGAGCAAGGATGATTCGTGGCTTCCGTAGTTGACGTTTTCTGTGGCGCGGGTGGGCTTACACATGGTTTCGTTTTACGGGGCTTCAACGTTGTCGCTGGCATCGACAACGACAATCACTGTAAATTTCCTTACGAGTACAACAACGCAACTAAGTTCATCCACGCAGCCATTGAAGAGATGTCAGCTAAGGAAATTGACGCGCTCTTTCCCCCAGATCAAGTGAAAATACTTGTTGGCTGCGCACCCTGCCAGCCGTTTTCAAAGTATACGTACAAGCGTTCATATCGCGACAAATGGCAACTGGTTGAGAAGTTTGCTGAACTTATTCTGGCCATCCGTCCCCAAATATTCTCAATGGAGAACGTGCCGTCGCTCGTTACCTACAAGAACCGCTCAATCTACCAATCCTTCATATCCATGCTTGAACCGCATTACAAGATATGGGATGACATAGTGTTTGGACCAGATTACGGTGTACCGCAGAAGCGCAGACGACTTGTCGTCTTGGGTTCACTCCTCGGAGATATTGAATTACTGCCCGCAACGCATGAACCCAAAGACTACGTCGACGTGCAAGCCGCAATAGGCAAATTGCCGCCCATTGCGGCCGGCGAAGTTTGCGACAGCGACCCGCTTCACAGAACACGCGGCCTCTCCCCTCTCAACATGGAACGTATGCTACAGTCTGTACCGGGCGGGAATTGGGCAGATTGGGACGACAAATTAAGGGCAGCATGTCACAGAAAGTCCTCTGGCAAGACCTATTCTAGCGTGTACGGACGTATGAGAGGGGATGCACCTGCACCGACTATAACCACCCAGGCATTTAGCTTTGGCACAGGTAGATTCGGACATCCCGTCCAACACAGAGCACTTTCTCTTCGTGAGATGGCTTTACTTCAGTCGTTCCCAGATTACTACAAGTTTGTAGATGGCAACGAACAAGACTACTCTTTTGAACGCATAGGGAAAATGATCGGTAATGCTGTTCCGGTTCTCTTGGCGTCTCATATTGCTGTCACCATAGAAAGGCACCTTAATCAGCATGAACGAACCTGAGAACCCTCCCAAATACTCAATGACCGTGAGCCTGAGTGTTTACGAACACTTGGGAAAGGGTCTATACAGCAATATACCTGCAGTACTTTCAGAAGTCGTTGCAAATGCTTGGGACGCCGACGCTGAAAACATCTGGATCAACATAGATCCGAAACGTGGACGAATTGAGATAACCGATGATGGACACGGGATGACGGATCAAGATATAAATGAAAAGTATCTAAAAATCGGATACAAGAAGCGTGAACAGCCCGATTTTAGTATGACACAGAGGTTTAGACGACAACCGATGGGTAGAAAGGGTATAGGGAAACTGTCAGTATTTGCCATCGCAGACCGGATTGAAGTCCACACAGTCAGATGTGGACAGCGCAACGCATTGCGGCTCGATAATGACAAGATAATTGAAGCCATCAGAGGCGAAAAAACAGACACTTACATCCCAGATGAGATACCGCCAGCGGAAGTAGAGATCACTAAAGGAACCAAGCTGATTCTAACCGAAGTAAGAGCCCGTACATACACTACGGGGGAGAACCTTCGTCGCCGCTTAGCAAGGCGATTTTCCATAATAGGCACAGACCACTTTAATGTATACATCAATGACAAACCAATATCTGCAAGGGATCGCGACTATCATAAATTCGTTGAATATCTGTGGTATTTCAATAGAGACATTTCTGTAATATCGGCGATGTTTACGGCCGCGAAGTGCAAGACTAAGGAGTCAGGCCACTTCGGCGAAGATGACATGCGAACCATTTCCGGATGGATCGGCACAGTTCATAATCAGCAACAAATAAGCGAAGAGACGAATGGAATTGTATTGTTTGCAAACGGAAAGCTTGTACACGAAGACGTGTTGGCTGACATGAAGGAGGGTGGCGTTTGGACAAAGTATGTAATCGGAGAAATAGATGCTGACTACCTTGATGATAACGAAAGCGAAGACATTATAACCAGTGCCAGGCAGAGTCTTAAAGAAGATGATGAAAGGTATACTGACCTACGAGATTTTCTAAAGAATGGCGTAGTAAGGAACATAGCAACAAATTGGCAAAGACTGCGGATCACTCATAGTACAAAGAAAGTTCTGAGTGACTACCCTAACATTCGTCATTGGTTAAGTCGCTTTGAAGGCGACCAACAGACAAGCGCTGAAATGCTCTTAGGAAAGATTGAATCCCTTGACGACCTAAATGAAAGCGAGAAAGTCGATTTGTTCCGGGGGACTATGTACCTATTTGAAAGACTGCGTGCAACTTCCCAACTCGAACTTCTTAAGACGTTAAAAACAAAAGAAGACTTTGAACGCTTTGTAAGTGTTTTTGCTGACCTAACCGAGTTGGAGAGAGTCCCGTACTATAGGATTACCAAAGGCAGGGTAGTAATAGTGAAGAAGTTCAAAGAGATTATGGAAAGCAACCAGGTCGAGCGAACGATACAGGAGCTTATCTTTAACTCTCTTTGGTTGCTTAATCCTTCGTGGGAGCGAGCTACAACCAATAAGCACATGGAAAAGAGAATCACGACGCAGTTTAAGAAAGCCGAACCGAAGCTCTCCAAAGCGCAAAAACTTGCTCGTGTCGACATTCGTTACCAAACAGTAGCGGGAAAGCATGTACTGATTGAACTCAAGAAATTTGACGCCCGCATACAACCGTTTGTCCTTCTCAAGCAGGTTTCGAAGTACAGAACAACATTGCGCAAGTGTCTTGAGATTTATCATGGCGAAGCTCACAGGAACATGGTCATAGAAGTGGTCTGCATAATAGGATCACGTCCAACCTCTTGGGATGCGGAGGAAATGGAGAATCACTTTAGACTCGAGAGTTCTCGAGTTATGACATACGATGAGTTGCTGGCAGATACTCTCAATACCTACCAAGAATACCTAGACGTCGAGGAGGAAACATCGGAGTTAATTGGAATAATCAACAAAGCAGAACATGACGTTTTGATAAAGTGGAAAGAAGAAAGAAGAAAAGCACAGACCAGTAAGTAAGACATTCGCGTTTTAAAGAACCTGCGACCATCTACTAACCACAGCCGTCCCCGCGCAACCGCCATCGTACCATCTGCGCCCATATCCCGTAACCGTGCCGTTTCACGGCAACATTTTCCTTGATGTCAGAATCAGCTATGCCTACATCCGATAAACAATTCGTGTATTACCACTCCAATTTGTTTGCGCGACTCGTCGACTTGCGCGCAAACGCAAAACCAGAAGAAATCGCGATCGTCCAGTGCCGCGATAGCTGATTATTGTTCCTCTGGGGTCAATCAAGACGGCGGCTTTTCATAAGGCACGCCCAGGTGCTGCATGAGGGCATCGAGTTTGTGACTGATTTCCAGCAAAATCAATTGTGTTTCCGCGAGAAGTCGCGACGTATCATCGAGCGTGGCCTGGCAGGTGTCTGCCGCTTCAAGCAGGCTGTCACGTGATCCAGGCGTTTGGGAACTCATTCTTTGACGAAGCCCGCGGGCGGTTTGTAGGGAACGTCGAGGTGCTTGATGATCGCTTGCAGCATCTCGCGGTTTTCCGCCACCATTTCCGTCAAACCTAAAAGCGCGGCTTCAAAGGTATCGACCTTGTCAAAGACTTCGCCCTGTGTTTGGCGCAAGCTGAGGTATTCCTTGTCCATGCGTTTGAAACGAATATCGGTGGTCGCCATGTCTCGTCTCGCTTCAATGTTGTCTGATATTAGTCTAGTATATATCGATCGTTGCGTTTGTCAAGCGCTCAGACTCAGAAAACCAAGAGTTGTTCTAACAAGGCAGAGATAAATACTATTACATAAATGCGATACAGAGAGCGCGTAGCAATCTCATCCCATCCCCGGCCTGGCGTTAAGCTCAGGATTGGTATCCCGGCACTGAGCAGCCCCTAGCCCCTAACATCAACTGACGAGGGTCATGAGGCTCGATATCGCCACATAATCTGTATCTGTTGCTGTGTCTTTCGGGCGACCCGGCGGGTCGCCCCTACCCTCTTGTAAACATGACGCATTACATGACCGCAGAACGCTCGACGCCGCCGTATTCGGAGACCAATTCAGCCCAAGCCGCGCCGATCCTGCGGAAGCCCTCGGTGATCACATGCGGCTTGTGAATGCCGTAATTCAAGCGCATGGCGTGCGAGCCGCCGTCGCCGGTGTAAAACATGCTGCCGATGGCGAAGGCGACATCATGCTGGATGGCGCTGATGAAGGTTTCGGCTGCGCTGGGACCATCGGCGGGCAGTTCTACCCACAGGTACAAGCCCCCTTGCGGCGAATACCAGGCGCTGCCGGGCGGCAAGTGCCGTTCGGCGGCGGCCAGCGCCACATCGCGGCGGCGGCGCAACTCCAGGCGGTTATGTTCTAATTGTTTGGCGAGGACGCCGCGATCTAACAGCAGGTGAATGGTGCGCTGGTTCAAGCCCGAGGTGGAGATATCGGCCGCTTGTTTGACGCGCACGAGTCGTTCGTAGTAAGGTCCGGCGGCGATCAAATAACCGATGCGCATGCCCGGCAGCAACATTTTGGTGAAGGCGTTGGCATGGATGACAACCCCGCTTTCGTCCAGGGCTTTCAATGGCGGCAGGGCTTCGCCGTCAAAGCGGAATTCGCGATAGACTTCGTCTTCCAGGATGGGAATGCCGTGTTGTTCGGCAAGGCGAATCAACTGGCGACGGCGGTACATAGGCATCAGGTGCCCGGTGGGATTCTGGAAGCTGGGCATGACATAAATCAGACGCGGGCGATGGCTTTCCAGCACTTGACTCAATACGTCGATGCGGATGCCCTCTTCGTCGATGGGGATGCCTTGGATGTGTACACGGCGGGCCCCGGCAATATCCATAATGCCGAGATAGGTGGGGCTGGCGGTGACGAGCGTTTCGCCGTCGCTCATCAGCGATTGCAGGACGAGGTCAATGGCTTGCTGGGCGCCGCCCGTTATTAATACATCATCGTGGCGGCACTCAATGCCGATGGCGCGCACGTAGTCGCGCACGGCGACCCGCAGTGGCAGGTAGCCTTCCGGCACTTCATACGAGAGGGCGTCGGCGCCATCGCGCTCGATAACGTGGTTGATGGCCTCTTGCATGTGGCGTATGGGGAAAAATTCCTTGGGCGGCGCGCCATGGCCGAAGTTGATAACGCCGGGCTTGCGGGCGAGACGCATCATCTCGCGGACGGACGAAGCGCGGCGGGAGGTCGTCTGGCGCGGAGGCGGCGCGGTATCGACATGCTGGGATGTTTCACGTTCTCTAGCGACAAAGGTGCCGCGCCCAGCATGCGCGCTGAGCAGACCGGACCCGCGCAGATCGGTATAGGCATTGACCACGCTGATGCGGCTGATGCCGAGTTGGCGGGCGAGATCTCGACTAGCGGGCAGACGCGCCCCCGCTGGCAAAAGTCCCCTGTCGATATGCGCCCGAATCTGTCGAATGAGTTGTCGATAAATCGGCTCTTCGCTCTCGCGCTCGAGACTGAGGTTGCTGGCTAGTTCAAACAATGGGTTGGCTCCGTTCCAGATCTTGCGCTGGGTGATAGGGGGAGTGGTAAATTTCAAAAAAACTTGCGCGCTTGCCGCGCGTGCCCAGGTTCTTACAACTACCGAGGACAGAGAGCCGCTCGGCACGCAACCGTCGAAAAGATTCCAGGAATGTGGCGCTCACGCAAAATAGTAAGTCTGATCGTCGCATGAGTGCCGCGATTTACATAAACTGGGCACAGAAGCAAGTCCAGGTGAGTCATGCAACAGATCGCAAAGTCATTGTAGGGGCGAGCCTAGGCTCGCCCACCGCTCCGGCTAGGTTTTGCGGGCGTTTCGGCGAAACGCCCCCACAGTTCGTCTCGGTTTTTGATTCTCATTACTTACTTGCAACTACTGAGATGTTTTCACAAGATCGCGCCAAGCCACTACATCCGCAGTTTTCATCGCTCCTCATGATAGCAAGATGATCGAACCAATTACAGGACCATCTATGTCCATCTGTCAAGTCCAATCGAGATTTGGCAGCAGGAATGAGTATGGCGGTTCGGAATGATGAATTTTCTGGATGTCAAAACGTTTCCACCACAGCCGCTCTGTGCCTCTTTCTTGATAAGATGCTGCGCGTGGGCTGAACAGAAGGTCTTATTATTTTGTGTGAGCAGGGCACTCTTGGGGGTTTTTCGCTGTCGCCAATGGCTCTAGCGAATCTCGCGAGTGGAATTTCCAATAGAGTGATATGGGCGATTTTCACTACTCTCAACAATGGGGAAGCGGTGAAATTCAATGGCATATGCACTTACCGCGCGCTGCGCAGGGTCGTAATAACCACCGAGAACAGGGAGGGCGCAGAGATGATTTCACAAGAACCCGCCAAGCCACTTTCACCATCCCCTACAAGGGCATGTTGTAGACATTTTATCAGACCTGTTGTATGATTTGTTTATACTTGCCCGCCAACGGCGCATAGGTTGGCCGGATGGGTTAGTTTGTGTCTAGGGATTCCGAGCCCTTCGACAAAGCCGAATAATTTGCGAGCGCGGGTTTTCGGTGTCTTCGTCGCAGTCGACGGTTTGGCGGATATCCTCCGGGAAATAAACCGCTCGGCGCGTAACCGGAGAAAAGATCTCCGGAATGTCGCGCTCACACAAAATAACAAGCTTTCTCCTTGCAAGAGCAGGGTGGTTTGCCAAAAAAGAGATGATTAGGGAAAATAATGATGATGGGAAACAATATCAGATTTTTGGGAAAGCGTTTACATTACTGGTTGGCTAGCATTTTGTTGCTGAGCGCCACAGGCACGCTGGCGCAGCAGTTTAATCCCGACGACATAATAATTGGTGAGATTTGCGATGACAAAGTCACCATAAGCTGGAAAGGAGCGTACGGGGCGTCGGGTTATAATATTGTCGACTTTGAGAATGATTATAATGTCATCTGCAGTTCTTCCGACAGCTCCTGCGAAATCGATGAACTAAAGTCCGGTCAATTATATAACTTATTTGTGGACGCGGACTTTGATGGCAGTATAGTCTTTGGCAACAAGCTCATAAGATTTAGGGCGAAAGATTCTGACAATTGTCCGAGACGCTCTCTGCGTGCAACCGCGACGCCGCGCCCTTCGGTTGATACTTGCTCCCACCTGCCAACGGATATCGTGGTCAGGAGCAACAGTCCGTATAATGCCCAATGCAGGCGGATCGGCCCGGCCGGCGTTGGCATCGCCGATTTGATCGCGCAGGGCATCCGCGATGCTGTTGATATCTGGCACATTGTCGAAACCAGCATTCTGGTCTGCTTCCGCAACCAGGGTACGCTGAAGTTTCTGGACGCTGCTACCTCGCCACGCGCCGTATCGGATTTGGCCTCGCAAGCTGTCGACGGCATGACCTGCGGGACCATTGATCGCGCGGGCACGGTAGTGCTGCTCCAAACCAGCGAGCCCATCAGCGCGCCTGCACGCCAGCCCGTCAGTCAACCTGTTAGCGAACCCGCTGGCGACCCCAGCGATAACTCTCCAGTTGCGCCAGCCGCACAAGCCGAGAGCGCTGTCCTTAGGTACTGTTATCTAACCACATTGTCGAATCTCAGTCTCCGCAGTGGTTCGAGCATTTTACACGCGCGTTTAACCATCATCCCTCGCAAGACTCGCCTGAACGCGACCTTCAGAGATGGCGAATGGTACCGGGTCTCCTATGAAGAGTTGACCGGTTGGGTCAACGGCGCTTATGTAGTGCCGGGCTCCGGCTGCGGCGCCAGCGTCGCCAGCGCTGTCCCAAGGGCCCCGGCGAACGCCGAACAGGCTGAATTGTCCGGAACGGCACTGAGCAACTGTGCTCTGAGGGCAACCGATAACATTAACTTGCGGGCTGGCCCCGGACTCGCTCATGAGATCCTGGCCCAAATCCCTTATCGGGCAGAGATGACGGCGACGGAACGACTTGAAGCCTGGTACAAGGTCGAGTATCAAGGCCAGGCGGGCTGGGTCAACATCGGTTTTGTCACGCGAATCAGTGACTGTGTCTAGGCTAGAGCCCGAGAGCGATGGGGATACGGAGCGATACCGCTGGGCACGAGAAGAAGTACTTGCTGGATATGCTGCCTTCTCAATGCGATCGCATTCTGGAAATCGGTTGCGGCGACGGTCGTCTGACCTGGCAATGCGCCGAGTTCGCGGATGCGCTCGTCGGTATCGATGTGACGCCCGATACATTGGCTGAAGCTGTACGGCAGAGGCCGCAGCGATTCCGCGAAACCGCAAGTATCCTGGAAGCGAGCGGCGTTCACCTGCCCTTCAAATCCGACAGTTTCGATCATGCGCTCTTTTCGCTGTCTTTCTGATGAATTGAGCCAGAGGGCATGGTCCATGCCCTTAAAGAAACGCATCGCGTGTTGCGGGAGGGAGGCAGCTTTATTGACCTGCGCCCGGCGACCAAGAATCGGCTGGTTGAACTTGACGTATCAGGTACGCGATTCCATATCGGCGAGATCGATTCCTCCGCTACATTTGCCGATCATTGGGCAGCCGACGCGGCGCTGGAGAGCTTGCGGGATCAAGGTCTGATCGCGCCCATGCACGATGCCCAATTCTTGGTGACAACCGACCTAGACAGTATCGAGGACCTGCGCGCCCATGCGACGACATTGCGGCGGAGCGTTATGGCGGAGGAATTGCCGGATCGGATCGAGTCGCTGATAGCCGGGGAAGACCAGGACATCCTCATCCGTACACGACGGGAGATGGTTATCACGCGTTATCGCTGTCTCAAACCTTGAAACTCGCCGCGATTCTGCCTTATCAACCCTCGCCACAGTCGGGTTTTTTCCACAGCATTTTCTTGGAACTACCCAGACTTAGCATGAAATTTGCGGGACGCGGATTTTTCGGTTGCACGACCGCTTTGCAGAGCGGTTTCAATTGGGACGCGCGGCGAATCATGTTGCTGGCGATCGACGCGGGTCTGCTGAGATAATTCGACTTGCCCAGCGAAAAGAATTTGTTAAACTCAAAGCAACGGCGTCCTGTCGTGAATTGACTTGTTGAAGATTCAGTTGTTGGAGGACCATATGTTCCGCAAATTGGCTCTATTGTCGCTGGTTTTTGCACTTGTTGGGATTCTGATCGCGCCGGCCGCGGCGCAGGACGAAGTTGTTGTTGGGGTTGTTTTGGTGGGTCCGAATGACGATCGGGGCTGGAGTACCTCGCACCATGAAGCAGGCGAGTATGTCGCCGCCAAAACCGGTGCGACGATACTTGAATTTGAGAGCCTCAACCCGGCTGATTCGCCCGAGACCACGTTGATGGATGTTGTCGAATTGATGGTCGACGAAGGCGCGTCGGTCATCTTCACTACGTCCGACAGTTTTGAAGAAGACACAAATGTGGTGGCGGCGGCCTTCCCCGATGTCACTTTCATCAATATCACTGGCAGCAACGCCATTCAAGCCAGTGATATAGTCATGGGCGACCATGCGATGATGCATGATTTGCCCGAGTTGCCGCCGGCGAATGTGGGCAACTTCAATACCTATATGGAATTGCCGCGCATGATCGCCGGCTGCGCCGCTGCGCTGGCGAGCGAATCGGGGCACATCGGCTATCTTGGCGCGCTGATCAATCCCGAGACGCGCCGTTTGGTCGCATCCAGCTACCTGGGCGCGCGTTACTGCGCCGACAATTACCGCGATGATATGTCGGCGGACGACATCACCTTCGAGGTGAAGTGGATTGGCTTCTGGTTCCATATCCCGGGCGTGACGCTGGACCCAGTCGAGGTGGCGCAGCAAATGCTCGATGGCGGCGCCGATGTCATCATCTCCGGCATTGACACCACCGAGGCGATCACCGTTGCGGGCCGCTACATGGCAGAGGGCGATACCAGCTACGGCGTGCCCTACGGCAATGTCAACGGCTGTTCCGAAGCGCCGGACGCCTGCCTGGGTTCCGCCTATTACAATTGGGGTCCAGCCTATCTCAGTGTGGTAGAGCGCGTGCTGGATGGCAGTTGGTCGCAGGAATGGCTGTGGTGGGAGCCAAAATGGGATGAGATCGGCGCTGACGGTTTCTATACTGACACCGATTACAGCGTCAGCGGCTATGTCTTCGGCGATGGCCTGGGCATGGAGCACCGCGAGACACTCACCGCATTCGCGCAGGAGATCCATGACTTCCAGACTGACCCCATGCATGCCGGCGAGATGTTCTTGTGGAGCGGACCGCTGAACTTGCAAGACGGCACGCAGTTGGCGGGAGACATGGAGCCGGTGACCTTGCTGGATATCTGGTTCATCCCGCAATTGCTGGAAGGCATGATCGGCGCGAGCGAATAAGCTATCACCGGCACATGGATTGCTGAAAACACTGAGGGCGGACTGTAAGTTCTACCCCTCCCCAGCCCCTCCGCGACATATCGGGGAGGGGCGTTTTATTGGTGGTCGGATTCCGGCTCCCATGTCCGACTATTGAAATGACCGAACGGCGGACAACGAGACAAGCGATGCAGTGCTTGCTATTGATTTTGGCGCTTCTGAGCGCGCTGGCGGCATCGGCTGTCGCCCAGGACGAACCGGAGCTATTGCTGTCGAACACGCAAGTGGGGACGCAGGCGGACGGCTTCGGCGGCGAGAGCCCCGTGGTCTCTGGCGACATTTATAACTACGGCAGCCAAGCCTACTCCCATATCAGAATCCTGGTTGATGCCTATGACGCCGACGGTGAACTGATTGGCGAAGGATTTGGTTTCCTGGTGGATGCCTGTGGAACGGCTTTGCTGGGCTATGCCCTGCCCCCGGAAGGTCTTCAGGCCTTCAGCGCGCCCTTCGAGCTATTTGAAGATGGAACCGTGGCCAGCGTAGAAGTGCGCATCAACGCCGATGCCGTAGAGCACGAGCCGGAAGCGGCAGCGGCGTCCCCGGCGGCGCGTTTGATAGCGCGCGCCGAAGCGGTCCGGCTTCAATGGCTGGATGACGAGACGCTGCTTTACGGCGTGGGCTGCGCGGACGCGGTCTTCACAGAATTGCAGTGGTGGCGCTACAGCGCCCCCGATCACGCGCTCTCGCCGGCGGAACATCCGGCAGCAGCGCGTGTCAACGAGGAAATGATCGAGCGCAGCGGCGCGGCCATGATCACGCAGTCGGGCGATCAGAATCCCGATCTGTTTTACGGCTCGCAAATGACTTTTCCGCCGAATGCGCGACGCATCGTCTACCAGAACGACCTGCATACCATCCTCTCCGCCGAGCCGGACGGCAGCTTCAAGCGCTTGATCCACGACGCCCTGCACAAGCACAGCCTGCGCGGCTTCCTCTGGGCGGACAAGCCCAGCGTCTTTTTGGCCTATTACTTCGGCGCCTACGGCGAGCCGGTGCATTATTTCACCGGCGATGTCGAGGGCAAGGTGCTGATGGGTCGTCTGGAAGATCTGGAACCGTCGCTGATCGTGCCGGGCCCGGCCGCGGATGGCCTGGCCGCGGTGGTCGGCTGGCGCATCGACGATCGAGACGGATACTACTTGCGCTACGCTTACGGGAGCCGGGAATTGCTCTTCGAGGCGGACTTGCCGGGCAACAATTACCCGGCGCCGATCATGGCGCGTTCCGGCGAGCGGCGCGTGATCTATGTCATTCGCGATGTCGAGGGCGCGCCCAGCTTGCAATGCTTCGACCGCGGGACGCGGGAATTGCACACGCTGACGCCCCTGCCCCTGCGCTTGACGCGCGAATCGCGGGCCTGGTCGGCGCTGTCGCCGGACGGGAGGGTGCTGGCCCTGGCGGCCAATGGGACGGATGGCGGCGTCTGGCGGGTAGATGTGGCTTGTTAGGGAAGGCAGTTTACTGCAGAAGCAATTCCAAGTAAGTTATACACAGTATTGCGCGCTTTAGGGGCGGCACGCTCATTTAGCGAAAGCGCCAAATCCCTCATGTCGCGGTCAGCTTGACGATACCTCTTGAGGAGTTTCCGGATCCGGGCTTCGAATTCCGTCGACGATTTGATTATCATTGGCTTCGGCTTCGCGCTCCAAGCGCAGTTCTTCCAGGAATTCCTCAACAGGGCGCGTTTCGCCGCAGGCGACTTGCTGCAAGCTGCGTTCGAGGCTGCGCAGGAGTTCCTGCTGTTCGGGGCTGAGATTAGGGCTGGGAGTGTCCGGCTTTGGCGTCTGTGTCTTTTCCGGTTCAGACTGTGTCATTGGATCCATGCGATTTCGCCTATTCTATTCTGCGCTAAGCTTATAAGATTTCGGCAGCCCTGGCAAGCGCACTCGCGCAGAGGGGTAGTGATCTTTTTGAACTACAGAGATCGCAAAAGGCGCAGAAAAACGGGCGTTATGATGGCCGAGTTCATTTGGGACGGCGCCATTGCGCGTCGCCCTGCCCTTCCAGACCGCCGAGACAGTCAGCGCCAGCGCCCGGCAGCGCCAGCGACATATGTATGGCCAGCGCTTCCGCGTAGTTCAATCACTCAATGCCCACTCCACCGCGGCCAGCGCATGCAGATAAGTCGTATCGTAACTGGGAATGGGACAATCCTCCGGCTTGATCAGCAAGCCGATCTCCGTGCAGCCGAGGATGACCGCCTCGGCGCCATCCCTCCGCAGTTGCTCGATCACCGCTTGATATAGAGCGCGCGACTCCGACTCGATCAAGCCGCGCACCAGTTCTTCGTAGATGATGCGGTGTACGATGTCGCGGCCTTCGGCATCGGGAATCAGCACATGCAGACCAAAGCGGTCGGTCATGCGCCCTTTGTAAAAGTCCCCCTCCATGGTGTAGCGCGTGCCCAGCAAACCGACGGTCCCCAGGCCGTCGTCCAAGATGACCTTGGCGGTGGCGTCGGCGATATGAATCAGCGGTCGCTCCACGGCGGCGGCCAGGTCGCCCGCCATGCGATGCATGGTATTGCTGCAGATGACGATACAGTCCGCGCCCGCGCCTTCAAGTGTTTGGGCTGCGGCGATCATTTGCCCGGTCGCAGCCTCCCAATCGCCCGCGGCTTGCAGGGCTTCGATTTCGGCGAAGTCGAAAGAGTGCATCAGGCACTTGGCGGAATGAAGGCCGCCCAGGCGCTTCTGCGTCTCCTGGTTGATGATGCGGTAGTACTCGATGCTGGATTCCCAGCTGAGCCCGCCGATGAGTCCAATTGTTTTCATGATAGGCTTCACCCCCACTCCCGGTGATGATTCACGGGCGACCAGATTGGTCGCCCCTACGGATTCAGACATATAGGAATCCTGTTAAGATCAGCGATTGGCTGAACCGTCGCTACTGTAGCGCCTCGCTTCATGCCAGTCCGCTACTCAACAAAGCCTTTGCAATAGCGGGCCCGGATGCCACAGGCAGCTTGCGCTCGTGTTGCCCGCATTCGACAGTATCAGAGCCGTTGCAGTTGGTGCAGGCTGATATCGTGCCGCGTAGAGCCGTTCTGCGCCAGATCGGCCATGATCTCGCCGATGACGCTGGCCATCTTGAAGCCGTGCCCGCTGAAGCCGGCCGCCACCGATACCTGCGGAGCGCCGGGCAGCGTAGCCAAGACCCAGTGTTCATCGACGGTATTGGTGAACATGCAGGTGCTCATGCGCAAGGTTGCGCCAGCTCCGGCGGGAAAGTAGCGCTCGGCGAACTGGCGCAGCAAGGCTTCGTCTGCGGGATAGGTGTCGCGATCGACGGCGTCGGGATCACAGGTTTCTTCACGATGATGCCAGCGCCCGAATTTCATGCCCGGCGTCGCGCCGCCTGGATTGAATTCCGGGAAGCCATAGTAGCGCCCCTCGTCGACCAGCGCGTTCCAAACCGGAAAGCGCTCCGGCCGGAACAGCTCCGGCTGCTTCGGGCGCAGCCAGATCAGCACCTGGCGTTCCGGGACGGCTTTGCCGGTCAACTCGGGAACGAGCTTGTAGGCCCAGGCGCCGCCACAGATGACGAGCTTGTCCGCGCTGTATTCCCCGCGCTCAGTCCGCACAGCAAGGCTTTCATCATTGCGGACTTCCCAGCCGGTGACCCGTTCGCCGCTGCGCAGGCAAGCGCCATGCTTTTGCGCCAGTCGGACGTAGGCAGAAATGCAGCCTTCGGGAACCAGCAAGCCGCCCTGGGGCTGAAAGAGAGCCATTGTTTCGCTGGGCATTCGGTAGCCTGGAAAGCGCTCGCTCAGTTGTCGGCTGTTTAGGACCTGGTATGCGAGATCGTGTTCGAGGCAGCTTCGCAGGCTGCCGGCGAAGACATCGCTGTCTTCCGGACCCATGTCGATGCTGCCGGTTTGATAGAAGAGCTTCTCGCCCGCGTCGCCTTCCAGTTGATCCCAGAGTTCATAAGCGCGCCTCAACAGCGGCACATAGGACGGGTCCTCGTAGTAAGCCAATCGGATGATGCGCGTCAGACCGTGCGACGAGCCCATGTCGTGCGGCGCCTCGAACTGCTCAATGCCCAGCGCCTTCCAACCGCGCTTGGCCAGGTGATAGAGCGTCGCGCTGCCCATCCCGCCGACGCCAATAACGATTGCGTCGTAATGTTTCATGTGTTGTCTGCCTCCTGGGGCAATTCTGCGAAGAGATCGACGCCAAATTGGCGAAAGGCGTCGATCAGGTCAATCAGCACCCAATTCTCGCTGAGCAAGTCTCCCTCGCGGCGCCAGAAGTCCATGACGCGGAATTCAATCTGCCTGCCAGTGGCGGGCTGCCCAAGGTATTCGCCGCTGTGCCTGGCGATGACCTCGCGCCAGCCAGCCGTTGCGGCATAAATGCCGTCGGCGAACATGGGCGATTCCCAGACAACTTGACGATCGGGAAAAGCGCGCAGCCAGGGCAACTGATGATTATCTTCGAATTCCTTCAGGTCGCGCGTGGCGCCGATGCCTGCGGGACCATACCAGTGCATGTTATCGTGCCAGTAGCGCGAAAAGCGCATGCTCTCCTTGTTCTCTTGATCAAAACTGTTCATTCCCTGGAAGAGCATATCGTAGGCGATTTGGAAAGTCTTGGCCGATTCGGCGGGCGCTTGGTCGGCGAGCAAAAGGCCATCGGCGGCCCGCGGCGGCGGCACGAATCCAGCCAGGCCCAGGCTCGCTGGCAGCGGATCGCAGCCCGCCTGCTGCATCACCTCAATCAGATCATAAAGCGCGTAGACCTTATCGATCTTGCCAGCTTCAATCCGATAAAACTCGCCAAAGCGCAGGTAGGTTTGCCGGTCGTTTGCGGCTATGCCCAACCAGTCCCGCTCGAAGCGGCCGAACAAGTAGCCGCTGCTGGCGACCCAGTTCTCGGCTTCGCATCTGCCCCCGAGCAAGATATCGATGCGTCGCCGGAGGCCGGAAAAGCTGGCGAACAAGGGCGCCCAGAACGTCTGCCAAAGCGCGTCGACGCCCGCTTGCCTATCGAAGGGAGCGGGGCCATACCAGAGCGCATGGTCCGCGAAATAATCGCCCAGCAACGCGGGCGATTGGCGGAAGCGCTCGACCCCGGTTAAGAATTCATAGACCAGTCGCTTGTTAGCCAGGCTTTGTTCCCCCATCGCGAAAGACCTCCCCTGTCTGGAATCGCGCCCGCCCGCAAATGCGCTCCATGGCTCCTGGCAAGCAACCGCGGAATTTGCAATTGCCGCGACAACATGTTAAGTTATTCTACCTGCCGAAAACGTTTTCGAGTCGGACCGTTTTTGGCGGGCGCTATGTCCGGATCGAGGTTTCGGGTATGATCTGGCCAGCAGCGAAGCGCGGGTTCTGCGGAGCCCCGCAAGCGCCCGGAAAAGTCGAACGAACAGATGCAATTGATAGTTTAGGTGAGCAAATGGCAGAAGACAAGAAGGTTTCAAATAGTTTGGATGTCAAGAAATCTTGTGACGAGGAGAAAGCCCGCATTACCTTGCCGAAGGTGGGTGACATTCAGCTTATGGACAGTGTAGATGGCAAGCCAGCCCAGCCAATGGAGGGCTACAACCCGCGTTACAAGAACATCGTCGATTATATCATCGGCGTCACGCATGAGATATGGGAAGAGCATGGCATCGGCAAGCTCTATGAGTATTACGCCAATACCGTGAAAATGCACACCGCCAGCGGATTGAAGTTCGGGCGCGAGGCGGTCATCGCGGCCACCATTGAATCGCAGGCCTCTTTCCCCGATCGCCGTCTCTTTGGCGAAGAAGTCATCTGGACCGGCAACAATGTCGATGGCTTTTATACCTCGCATCGGCTGCGGCACGAGGGCACCAATCGAGGCTGGACGCCCTATGGCCCGCCAACGGGCAAACGTGTCAGTTACCGCGCCATCGCCGATTGTGTCTGCGTGCAAAATATGATGGTGGAAGAGTGGATCTCGCGCGATGAGTTGACCCTGATCATGCAGTTGGGCTTGGATCCGGTGCAGACCGCCAAAGAGATGGTGGCGAAGGAAAAAGACAGCGACCTGGGTTTGCGCATCGCCGGCGATATCGACCACCGCGTCGGGCAGCTGCCGCCGGAGCCCTGGCCCGAAGCGCAATCCGAGCGCTTTGATCCCGAAGACTTCATCGGCCGCATGATGCATGAGATCTGGAATTGGAAGCTGCTGAACAAAGCCAGCGAGTATTATCACGAGAACTTCGTCTTTGACGGCCCGTCGCGGCGCTCCTTCAAGGGTATCGGCGAATTCCAGACTTACGCGCTGTCGCTGCTCTCCCCATTCCCCGATCTTTCCATTCAGCTCGATCACTTCTGCCATGTCGGGGATGAACGAGCCGGTTATCGCGTCGCCACGCGCTGGTCCATGCGCGGGACGCACACCGGTTATGGCATGTATGGCGAGCCGACGGGCAATCCGATCCGGCTGATGGGTTTCAGTCACCATGTGATCAGGGACGGCCGCATTGAAAGCGAGTCGACCGTGTTTGACGAATTTGTCTTGCTCAAGCAGATCGTCGCTTGAGGCGGGTTTAGGAAGCGCTCGCCCGTTTAGCAACCCGCCACGCTCATGCGCGAGGCGGCTTTGCTGTTTTGCGCGAACGCGGCATGCAAAGGACCTCTTCGCCGGTTAGGCGCAGAACGGCTGCATTTTTCGATTTGGTCACTAGTGAAATAGATGAGCGGGAATGGCAACTGTGACGGACAAATACTTCACATCGTCCTTCCAATATAGTCCCGTAGACCAAGCGCAAAACATCGCCAACAAAGGCCGCGTGATGCAAATCATGCGCGCGCTGAGCGAAGCGCCGATTGCTGATTTGCCAGAGATCGCGCGCGGCGGATATGACCGAGACCTCTCGCTCAATGTGACGCACCCGATCAATGAACTGGCGGGCATTGCCGCCGGCTTGCAACAATTGTGGCTGCCGCTGCGGCGATCCCTGCCCGATATGGAGCGGCGCGATCATTTTGTAGCCGGCGGGCGCTACCGCGATGCCGACTGGATCGCTTGTATGGGGCACTATATGGGCAGTTTCGAGCGCGATTTGCTGGGCATTCCGGCCACGCGCGGCGTGGTCTGCCTGCGATACTGCGAGGGGCACGAACTGCGCGATGGCAAAATCACGACCAGTTACGTCTTCATCGACTTCCTGGATCTGATGCGCCAGGCCGGCTACGTCCCGATCGCGCCCAGCCTGGGCAGCGAAATGCGCTGGATGCCGCCGCGAACGCTGGATGGCGTCATCTTGACGCCGCAAGACGAAGCGCGCTCCAGGAAGACCATCGAGACCATTCTCAAGATGCACGCCGCGCTGGGTTTTTACAGCGGCGAAGCGCCGACGCGCGCCGTGCTCGACGAGATGGAACAGGTCAAGCACTGGCACAAGCATTTCATGTGGTACGGACCGTCGGGCATCGGCAGTACGCGCGGCTTGAAAGGTTTCGAGGATTATCATCAGATTCCTTTTCTGGTGGCCTTTCCCGATCGCGGCGGATCAGAACAGGGGCATTTCATTCGCATCGGCGACGGTTATTTCGCTGTGACCGGCGGCTGGGGTTATTTGCGAGCCACGCATAGCGGCGGCGAGCTCTTCGGCCTGCCACCGACGGGACGGCCGCTCAAAATGCGCGTGATGGACTTTTATCGCTGCGACGACGAGACCATTGTCGAAAACTGGGTCCCTATCGATGTGCCGCATATTCTGCTGCAGATGGGCGTCGATGTCTTCGGGCGCATGCGGCATCAGTTCCGTCAGCACGGGGCCATCAGCGCCAGCGATTGGCTGCTCGGCCAGGCATGACGGATCATAACAGAGTCGCGGGGCGGGCATAACCATGGCGGAGTCGATACACAACCGGAACAAAGCGCGCATCGGGCATTTGCGCGCGGCGCTCTACGATATTGACGCGGGCAAGCTGCGCGCCCAGCTTGGCGAGTTATTCGCGCCCGATTGCCTGGTGCAGTTGGCGAACCCGCTGGAGACGCTGCCCGGCGCGGCTGGATTGTATGAGGAGGCTTATGCGCCGCTGCTAAAAGCCCTGCCCGATCTGGAGCGGCGCGACTTCATCGTCATGGCCGGCGCGTCCAAGGGACAGAATTGGGTCGGTTGCGCCGGGCACTATATGGGTGTATTCGAGCGGCCCTGGCTGGATATCCCGCCGACCAGGCACTTGATGGCCATGCGCTATCACGAATTCTTTCGCCTTGAAGATGGACAAATCGTCGAGATGCAAGCGCTATGGGATATCCCGCAAGTGATGATGGCGGCCGGCGCCTGGCCAATGGTGCCGAGCCTGGCTGTCGAGTGGCTTGTGCCCGGCCCCGCCAGCAACGATGGCATCGTTACGGCGCCCTATGACGAAGCCGCGTCCCAAGCCAGCCTGGCCTGGGTCCAGGATATGTTGGTCGCACTGAAGCGCAATGTCATCAGCGCCGCAGCGATGGAACTGGACAAGTATTGGCACCCCAAGATGATGTGGTATGGGCCGGCGGGCATCGGCTCGATGCGGCGGGTATCGGGTTTCCGCCATTGGCACCAGATCCCCTTCCTGAAAGCCATGCCCGATCGCGACGCCTTTCTGGAAAAGGGCATCATGTTTGGCGATGGCGCTTATGTCGGCTTCACCGCCTGGCCCGGCATGACGATGACCATCAGCGGCGACGGCTGGCTGGGCATCGCGCCTAGCAATCAAGCGATCACCATGCGCAGCCTGGATTTCTGGCGCTGCGAAAATGGCAGTATCCGCGAGAACTGGGTCTTGGTCGACCTGCTTGATGTCTATCATCAGCTCGGCGTCGATGTCTTCGAGCGCATGCGCGAACTGACCGTCCCTCGGCGCTCGGGTTTCGCGCTCTGACAAACGCGACTACTGAGGCCGCGCCTCCGCCGGCAAATCCGCGATACGGGGATTGTTGCGGTCGCGATTTGACAGATGCGGCTCTTGAATGCCCCAGTCAATGCCGGCCTGCGGATCGTCCCAGGCAATGCCGTATTCGTCCCCACCGCCATCGTAATAATTGTTGACGATATACATGAGCGTGCAGTCGGTCAGCGCGGCGAAACCGTGCGCCACGCCTTCGGGGATGAATATGCCAAGCGGATTCTCTTCACCGATATCAATTGTCGCGGATGCCAGGTAGCTGGGCGAGGACAGGCGCAGATCCACCAGCCCAACGCGGATGCTGCCCCGGGTGGCGTACCAATAATCAACCTGTTTGAAGTGATAATGCAAGCCGCGCAAGACCCCGGCCCGGCTGTCGCTGCGGTTGTTCTGCAAGCGATCCCAGTTGACGCCCGGGAACCACTCTGCCCGGAAGGTCTCCATGAAGCGCCCGCGTTCATCGCCGAATGCTTGTAGCGCGACGGTCTTGACGCCGCGGATGGGCTCGAATGGTTGGGCGGGTGATTGAGACATACTCATCGTTTTATACGCAATCAGTCCGCGGATGGCTGTTGCTCAGGATCTTGTTGCGGGGACAAATCCTTTTGCGTTGGCTTCGCGTATTCCAGGGTTCTGAGATGGTTCTTCAGTCGATACGACATACCACGTAAAGTCAATGCTGTCACAGAAGCGGAAACGCCACCGCCAACTATAGGAACGACTTTGGAAATGCCTTCAGCGAACGTCTTTTTTGTCAGCTTGATGCCAAACCATTTGAGCGCCTCTTTAATGATCGGATAATAGGCAGTCTTGGTGAGGGCCTGCTTGGGCAAGGTACGTGCGACCTCATTAGCAAATCGCGAGGCGATTTCCGCAAGCAGCCGGTTAGATCCCTCAATGCCATACATGGAACCGATTAACATCAGTATTCGCATTTCGGTCTCTTCATCGACGCCATCTTCTAGCTGCAAATCGGGCCAGCCGTACAGATACGCCAGCTTCTGCGCCACGACGATCGCATGCCACATCAACTGTGAAAGGTCCGTAGGGATAGTGATGGCCATAGCGATTCCACCTGGCAATCCCGCCACAAACGAGGTGCCAGATGCTCTCATTACATGTGACTTGATAATGCTGTTCGCCAGTTCGTCTATCACTTCGTCGGACACACCTGCATCGGCGAGTTTGGTGTCAACAGCCGCTTGAACTTGTTCTTCGGGGCAGTGAGACTTCAACTGATTGCGCAGAAATGCTGCTCGGTCAATCCTTACGCCAGCCAAGCGCATGACTGCTTTGATCACTTGACGAACGAGGTTTTCTGCATCACTGGAAGACCATTGATGAGACTGTGCGCTCGCTGCCATATGACTATTTCCTTTGTGTGCAAGAGAATCTAACGGACGATGCGCTACGTTATCGCTTTCCCGCAAGTATGAACGCATATTATAAAGGGCATAGAGTGAAGCGCAACAGGTCAAGGTTCGAGCTATCATGGCTCCGCGCCTAATTCGGCGATCAAGACAAGACCTTCGCCGCAAAACGCAGCATCAATTCTTGATGCTCGATGCTCTGCTCGATGGCGCGCGAGCCGTGGCCGGCGTCGAACCAGCGCACGTCGATGGACTTGCCCAGGTCCTTCAGCATAGACTCGAAAACGCGCATCTGGCGGGCCGGGCAGCGCGTATCGTTGGCGCCTTGAATGACCAGCAGATCGGCTTGGAAGTTCTCCGCATAAGTGATGGGCGAGGACTTCTTGTGCGCGTCCGGCTTTTCCTCCGGACTGCCGCCAAAAAGACTGCGCTGATAGCCGCGCAGGGTGCCAGCTTGATCTTCGTACATCAGTGTCCAGTCGGCGATGGCCACCATCGCCATGCCGCCCGCCCAAAGCTCAGGACGCTTGCCCAGCGACAACAAGGTCAGGTACCCGCCGTAGGACGCGCCGGTCTTCAGGATCGCGCCGGGATCGGCGATGCCATTGTCGATCAGCCAGCCGACGCCGGCGGCAATGTCCTCGACTTCCAATTCGCCCAGGTTGCCGTCGATGGCGTGCTGGAAGTCGTAGCCGAAGGTGGTCGAGCCACGGTAGTTGAGGCTGAAAAAGGCGAAGCCGTGATCGAGCCAGGTTTGCGCGCTTGGCGACCAGGCGTTAGTCTGTACCGCGGTCGGACCGCCATGGGTATGCACGATGGTGGGGAAAGGACCTTCGCCCGGCGGCGTCGCCAGCCAGGCTTGGATCGGCGCGCCGTCGCCCGAACTGTATCTGACCGAGCGCCAGGGCGCGCTCGCCGGTAGATCAGCCTCCAGATCAATCACATCGCGCAGATAGTCGCCGCTTGCGCCGTCGATTTCAATCAGGCTCGACGGCTTGGCGGCATCGCTCCAGTGCAGGAAGATGTTGCCGTTTTCCGCGAAATAACCGGCCGCGCCCGCCGAGCCGGGCGGCGCGTTCAACGGAATCACTTGCTCCGCCACAATGTCGTAAACGAAGAGCGAGTGCAGTGCCTGATGCACTTGATGGAGCAGCAGGCGCGCGCCGTCGGGCGACCAGTCCCAAACCTGAACATCGCCTTGGAAGCGCTCCGACTGGATATCAAGCCGCGCGCCGCTTCTAGGATCCCAGATGAGGGGCCGGTGGAAGCCGCCCGCGTTGGAAGAGCCGGCAAAGCGCGCATCCCCCGCCAGGGGCGAGAATCGCGCCGGTTCGATGCCGCTGCCCGCCCCGTCCCAGAGTTCGGCCATGACATCGCCGCTGGCGACATCGTAGGCCGCCAGCGCCAACTCGGCCACGCCGGTTTTTTCGGTCGAGGCGACGATAGCGATTTCGGCATCGTGCGAGAGAAAGGGACCGGCTGACAGCGCAGTCGTCCGATAGCTGAAGAGCGGCTCGCCGACCGGCGGATTGTCATAGAGGAGAATCTGGAAGCCCTCTTTCGCGGCCGCAGTGAAGCCCAGCGCATTGCCGCCCGCGCTCATGCTGAAAAAATGCGAGGCATAGGCGGGCAAATGCGGCGTGAGGTCCTGCGCCGCGCCACCGCTGAAAGGCAGGCGAGCATAATGACCGATTTCATCCCCGCCGCTGTCCCGCAGGTAATAGACGCTATCGCCGTCAATTGAGATGTGACCGCTGACAACGCCGGCAGGCGCATCCGTCAACTGCCGCAGGTCATTGCTTTCGATATCCCAGGCATAAAGCTGGTAAACTCCGTCTTTGTTGCAGCAGACTAGGCCGCGTTCAGGATTGTTCGCGGCGCGCTTGCTCCAGGCGATGCTGGGGGCGCGGTAACGCTTTTTCCAGGGCGCGCCGTCGCCCAGGTTCAGTTCAATTGTCACGAGCAGGACCTTTCGCAGTCTCGATTGTGTCGGCATCATCATAGACGGCAGACGCCGTCGGCACAAGGCGAGCTATGCGCGGCGGACGACATCAGGGAGACAGTCCACAAAGACGCGGAAGCAAAACCAATAAAGTAATGCAAATTCTCACAAAAAAAAACGAATTGTAGGGACGACCTATCAGGTCACCCGAAACACAGCCCTTGTGTCGAAGGGGCAGTGGCGGCGGGCAGTGTCTACGCGCCTTACGCGCCCCTCGCTGGTTAAAGTTCTTTTCCTTCAACCGAAATGCATGCGCTACGCCCCACAGCCCTAGACCAACGTCGCAATATCGGGCATAATACCGGCAGATTCGGCAGATTCGCGGCCTAGGAGGTCGATTATGGCCATGGTGGTGATGGCGATTATCATCATCTTGAACATCGTGCTGCTCTTGGCAGTGATGCGGGTTGGCACACAAGGCGAACATCACCACGAGGTGTCGCCGGAGCAATCGGGCGCCGTTCGAGCCTGGCGCGCGCGCCTGGGCATCAGCGACAGCGACGATACCCAGGGCTCGGCTGCCGCGGATCAAGCCTGACCAGCACTTGGCCCCGGCTCCGTCCATGCGGATTGGCTTCATCACCTCCGACCTGAGCAATCAAAACGGTTGGGCAACCTATAGCCTGCAGTTGATCCGAGCCTTGCGAGCGCGCGGCGTGGACGCGACCGTAGTTGCGTCTCGCAACAGCCCCGACGTCCAATTTGCCATTCATCGGCTCTTGCCAACGGTAACCCCCCCAGAGCGGCATACCTTCTTGAAGTCAATGCGGCAGGTCTTCGCCCTTCGGCGCCTGCTGCGGGATTGCGACATCATCCACTGCACTGCCGAGCCGCTGGCGATATTGGCGGCGGCTGTCGCCGGCGACCGCCCGCTCTTCGTCACCGCGCACGGCAGCTACGTCAATTTGCCGCGCATGCGGCGCTTTCCCGTGAATGCGCTCTACCGACAATCCTTCACCCGCGCGACGCTGATCTGCGTCAGCAACTATACAGCGCAGGTGGCGCAAGCATTGCTGCCGGAGGCGCGCCTTCACGTGATCCCCAACGGCGTGGACGTCAGCGGATTCGCCCATCCGCCGGCAATTCAAGCCGAAAAAAGCGCGCCGACAGTCCTCGCCATCGGCGAGATCAAGCCGCGCAAGGGTACGCTGGAGTTGGTGGAAGCGGTCGCCCGCGTCCGTGAAAAGCTGCCGGACATAGAGTGCCGCATCATGGGAGCGCCGCGCTTCGGCAGCTTTTACACGAATGTCGTACAGGCGGCGATTGAAGCGCAGGGTTTAGAGGAAAACGTCAAAATTATGGGTTTCGTCGATGAAGAAGTCAAACGCGCCTGGCTGGCCGCGGCCGACGTCCTGGCCTTGCCGGCCATGAACGACGGGCTCTTTTTCGAGGGATTTGGCCTTACGCTCTATGAAGCCGGCGCTTCGGGCACGGCGGTGGCGGGCACGGACGACTGCGGCGTCGCCGATGCCATCGAACACGGCGTCACCGGCTTGATCGTCGCGCAAGATAATATCGACGAAGAACTGCCCCGCGCCTTGCTGGAATTGCTGTCGAACCCGCGCAAAGCGGCCAGGATGGGCGCCGCCGGCCGCGAACGGGCGCTGCGGCAGACCTGGGACCGGGTCGCCGACCAGGTCCTGCAATTGTACGAAGACGCGACTTGAATTGGATATCAGACCTGCGGCGATTCTGATATCCGCTGAAGCCGGCGCTCAGATCGGCTTTAGTCCATCGGCATAAATGAAGAAGTTCGGCGTTGACAGCACTTCAATCTCGAAGCCGCTCTCGCGCAGGATCCCCGTGAGTTGCGCCGGATCGTAGTAAACCTTGACGATCTCGTACAGGCGACCATCGCTGAGCACGCGCTGCTGCAGCTCACCACCCAGATCTTCCGCTTCCCCGCGCGTGTGGGACGTGTCCACCTCTTGCGAATCGACGAAGAAGAGCCGACCGCCCGGCGCCAGGGCATCGTGAACCGCGCCCAAAAAGCTCGCAAGTTTATCCCCGGGCACGTGGGACAGCCAGAATCCAAAAAAGACCATGTCGTACTGCCGCTGCGCCCGCCATGTGAACAAGTCGGTCTCGATGTAGCTGACCTTGTCCGATCCCACCTTGGCTCGGTTGATGGCGATCATTTCCGGCGAGGCGTCCAGGGCCGTCACCTGATCGCCGATTTTGATCAACTGCTCGGTCCAGATGCCGGTGCCGGGCGCCATTTCCAGAATCTGCGCGCGGCGCGGCGCGTTCAGCAATTGCTCGCGCACGATCTGCGCTTCGCTTTCCCATTGGCGCTTGAAGGCGGGGCCGCGATCGTAGCGCCCCTGTCGATAAAACCAGCGGTCGTACTCCGGCGCGCGCGCCGAGTAATAATCGATCTGGTGTTGCAGCAGGTCGGTCATGTCGATTCCTGACGTCGCGGTTCAAATCTGGTCCGCCCCCAATAGAGGACCTATGGGCGAAACGTCATCGGGATCGTTGGCAACGGCGCCGGGCGGCACGGGCACGGCGCCGCGCAGCAGCGGATCGTCCGTGTCGCGCATCCAGCGATCCAGCCGGGCGCGCATATCGCCCAGCACGTCGGCGTAGTCCGGATCATTGACCAGGTTGTCCCCTTCCGCCGGATCGTAATAGGTATCGTAGAGTTGCTCGGCGGCGGGCGCCCGTTCCGCAAAGCCATGGTCGAGGTAATCGTCCTTGGTCAAGCCGTCATCGATATTGGGCAGCACGGGCGACTCGCGACGGTCATAACGGCGGATGTACTTGAAGCGTTCGCTGCGGACGGCGCGCTTCGGTTCGTAGGTGGCGTGGTAGGACACTTCCGCGAAGACTTCCTCTCGGATCGCATCCGCCTCTCCGCGCAGCAGCGGCATCATGGATTGCCCTTGCAGCCAGGGCGGCGCCTCGATATCGAGCAGGTCGCAGAGCGTCGGGAAGACATCAACATGGCTGACCATGGCGTCTACTACCCTGCCGCCGCTGAATGCGCCCGGCCCGCGCATGATCAAGGCCACGCCTATGCCGGCATCGGTCAGACTGCATTTCATGCCCGGGAAGGCGAGGCCGTGATCGGTGGTATAAATGACGAGCGTATCTTCGCGCAGGCCCGCGTCATCGAGCGCGCCCAGCACCTGCCCCACCTTGTCATCGAGGATCTTCGCCATAGCGATGTAATTGGCCATATCCTGGCGGATGCGCGGCCGGTCGGGTAAAGGCAGGGGCGGCGATACATAAGCGGGATCAACATCGTGCTCGACCGGGAATTCACGGTGGTTCTCGAAAAACCCGACTGTCAAGAAGAAGCGCTGCGGCGGCGCGTCCTTGATGAAGTCGACAGCGCGCAAATGCGCCTCGGCGTGGTCGGTCGTCAAGATCCGGTCGTAGCCGATGGCTTCGGCGCCGCGATGGAATTGCGCGTTGGTCAGATGCTGGATGCCCGCCAGCGCCGAGCTATAGCCGGCGCTTTTTAAGCTGTGGATGATGTGTTGGCGGAAATCGCCCAGGACGAAGCCGCGGTTGGCCAGCCCCAGCATGCCAGCGCTGTGAGGGGATTGGCCGGTCAGCAGCGCCGCGCGGCTGGGCGAACAAGTCGGCGCCGCGCAATAAGCGCGCCGAAACAGGACGCCCTCCTCGGCCAGCCGCTGCAGATTGGGCGTCGGGATGCCGTAGCCATAGGGCTGCAGATAGCGGCCCGTATCGTGCGAATGGATGTAGAGAATATTAGGAGTACTCATGGCGTCGCTCATGCCGGCACCCAGTCTTCCTGGCCCTGGAAAGGCATGTGCGCTGCCGGATCAAAGACGGGACGTGCCGCGTACATGTTGTCGTTGCTGGCGTCCGGCTGGCCGCGCACCAGGATGGGACGATCGCCTTCTCGTTTGATGCGGGTCGATGTGGGTATGTAACGCAGCGTCAAGCCGATGCGCCAGGCGTCGGAGGTATTGGGCTCCGAGCCGTGGATGATTTTCGGATTGTGAACCGAGACATCGCCGGGCTGCAACTCCAGATCGACCACTTGCGAGTCATCGATCTGCGACGGGTGAATGCCGGATCCCAGCACGTTCTGGCCGTCTTTCACATCGATCATTTCTTTCCGGGAGAGCAGGCGATTGTTCTGTGTGCCGGGCAGGACGCGCAGGCAGCCATTCTCGCGCGTGGACGCCGTGGCGGCCAGCCAGATGGTCGTCACCTCCATCGGCTCCAGCGGCCAATAGCTGCCGTCCTGGTGCCAGAGCACTCGCTGGCCATGCTTGGGCGGTTTGGCGATGTAATGCGCCGCCCACATGGCCACGTCCGAGCCGATGAATTGCTCGACGATGTCCACCAGCCGGTCATCGCCGACCAGCCTGTGCATGAATGGATCCGTCACCAGCATGTTATGGCCGAATTTCTCGGGCCGGACGCCGGGGTTGCGCGCCGCCAGCCAGTGAACGTGTTCGGCGGTTTCGCGGGCCAGATCGGCATCAACGGCGTTGCGCACGATAACATAGCCCTTTTCGTCATATTCCTGTTGCAAGGGGGTAGTCATTTTCTGCCTCGTTTCCGTAGCTAGGCGACGCAAAGCATTCCTGACAAATATGGGCTGAATGATGGAATGAATCGGGGCGAATGTCAAGCGTTCGAGCGCGCGTCTTGCGCGTTTTCAACCCCTCCCCCGGCCCCTCCCCAAAGCTTTAGGGAGGGGTGACTTGTCCATGAATTCGCAGGTCTATATGCGCCTTGGCGAGAAGGGAGACGCTTGGCACTGTTTACGTATAGCGCGTCGTTCATCCGACGAAAACGCTTACGATTCTGCCTGAGCAACACAGACCGTTTCGCTGCCGCCGAGCATCTCAATATAATCAAGGAATTCATGCAAAAACACCAGCTGCGACGACGAGTCACCCTTCCCCGATGATTCGGGGAAGGGCCGGGGATGGGGTAGAATGGCGACATCTCCGCGTTCTCATGACTTACCTGGACTCGTCTACGTATAGCGCGTCGCTCATCCGACGAGATCGCTTATGATTTTGCGTGGGCGGCAATGACAATTGCTCGGGCGTCTCAGGCGGTGAACAGAGCCCGCTAGTCAATATCAACTTCTTCTTTGGATTTGCGCGGGGGGCGCTCCGCTGTGAGCTCGAAGCTGATGCCGCCGAAGTAGTGGGCGCAGATGTTGTAGATGAGGACGACGATGGCGGTCGAGACCGCGCCGGCGGCCGCCCCCCAAAGCGCCGTCGACGCCAGGACTTGCCCGATCAGTTCCGGCGGGATGATGACATCCAGGAATTTGAAGATGGCGTTGAGAACAAGCAGGATCACGATGGGCAAGACAGCGACCGCTGCCGAGACGAGGGCGGCGATCCTGACGGCGGAGACGAAGCCGATGCGTTTGAGTGTGTAGGTCATGGACTGTCCAATCCTGACTACGGAATCTGTAAGTTACTGTCGCACAGAGTGAGTGGCGCGCCAGCTGAACCATGTTTTCGTTACTGAGCGAGGTCTACAAATTCCTTTACCAAAGTCTGTATATCTAGATAAAAGTTCCCTGCCAAGTTGTCCATGTACTTGCGTTTAGCATTGAAGCGTCTGTTGTGCGCGGACAAGTCGCCTAGCTTTTTAAGCTGGGTTAACAGCTTCTTCGTATTCCTTGATAGATTGAAAACGGGCTCGTTGCGAGCGTGAACCACTAAATCTGCCAAGAGAAAAAAATCGCCATTGGAATCTTTGACTTTGGATTCAATCCCATTCTGGACGTACGCTTCGATAATCAGGGTCTCAATTAGGCGTCGGAGCATAACGGCCGACGCGTCATACCATTCGTGTTCAAATGGTCCATTTATCTGATCAATGACTATAGTAAGGAAGGCTAAGCGTGTCCCTTCCACCAGAGTAGAGTCAATTAATCCTTCACTGTCTGGTTTGGAGCTTTTCTTGCCGGACCTTGGTATGGCAGCATGTAAACGACGTGCAACAGCAAGCGCATTCTTTGAAAACTCTTTCATCGCTCTCAGCTAGAATCATTGTTGAACAGATGCTTTGCCATACTTGCAAATATCTCATCAATCTGAGCAGGGTCTGCATCGGGATCGATGTGAACCTGTATATCAATGTGGATCTTAGGAGCGAACGAACCTACTTCTACGCGCCCATTGGCAGGCTTACCCCCAACGGTTGCCGCCGATACTCTCTGCGGTTGTTCCTGCTTTGACGGCGGCGAGTCCGTTGCGGGCTTGTCCATGTCTGACGAGACGGCGCTCGTCGCATCCTCCGACTGCTCAAAGTCCGCAAGCGAACACAAAGCCCTAAACGTGCTGAGAGCCATTACAGCCACTCTATCTGAAGCACCGGCCTGCTTAAACACGCTCTTTAGTTCATCGTCCGTACAGTTCCACGCCTCCTCGTACATTTCGAAGAGTTGAGAATAACCTTGTGTTATTGCCGTTGCCATTGAGCCTGAAAGCTCGCCTTCCACGCGAAACGACCTCCATAGGTCAGTGGTTTCGTTACCCTCTGTAAGAAACGCGATGTATTGTAGGACCCTGTAAAATGCGCGATCATTGCCCTGTTCAAAGCTTAACTTCTTCAGCCAATCGAAGTCCACAGACCCTGGATCGCGAACACGTTTTATTTGCGACAGGAATTCTCTAAATCGCGGAATACTGTATACGTACGGATAGTTGGCCATGGATACTCTATCGTTTCATTTAACAACAGTGAGTTACATGATACTGTTAAGGAGGCTAATATTCAACGCTGCATGATAAGATATCCGCGGAAAACTTAATGAACTGTTACTATTGTATGAATCAATTCTTCGCGAAGCCGACAAGTTTTAACCCAAAATCTGCCCCGCCCGATCCAGATTCCCGACGCTGTAATACTTCGCATCCGGATGATGCGTGAAAAGAGCGGCGGTGCTCTGCTCCGGCACCCACTGCCAGGACTCGGTCAGCGACATGCCCAGTTCGCTTTCCAGTTGCGGCAGCAGTCTCAGCACAATATCGTGATCCGCAAGCTCGGGGCAAGCGGGATAACCCCAGCTGTAGCGCTTGCCCTGCCCTTCGGCGATGCCCAGTTGACCCTGAACGATCTTGGTCAGATAGTTGGCTGTCGCTTCCGCCGCCTGCACCGCCAAGCCGTGGAAGAAGTAGGCTTCGCTGTACTCGTCTGCCGCTTGTAGGCGCTCGAATTCTTGGCTGGCGACTTCGCCCACGGTCACCGTCTGCAAGACCATGACATCGGTCTTGCCGCCGTCTATTGACGCGAAGTAGTCGCTGATGCAGAGGAACGCGCCCTCGGGCTGGCGCGGGAAACTGAAGCGCGCCGCTTCGATCTTTTCGCCCTTGTCGGCGAAGGCATCGGCGTCAAACACGATCAAGTCGTCCCCATCGCCGTTGACGGGCAGATAGGCGTAGACCGCTTGCGGCTTGAGCGTGCCGCGGCTATGTGCCTCTTTGGACATGCGCGTCAGGCGCGCTTCGAACTCCGCTTCGAGTTGCTCCCATTCCGCGCCCCGGGCGTTCTTGGCGCCCCAGGACAAGCGGAAGAGTTCTGGCTTGTGCAGGTGCTGGGCGACGATTTGCAGGGGCATATCGCGGATGACGCGCGCCCCCCAAAATGGCGGCGTCGGGATAGCCGGCGCGTCCTTGACCGTCTTGCGCGAGAGGCCGCGCCCGGCCCGTCTGGGGCGGGGCACGCGCTTGACCTCGGCGTAGGCTTCGTTGAAGACTTCCTCCAGAAATTGATCGTGGCGCTCCCGGTCCAGCAGTTGATCGACCACCGCCAAGCCTTCAAAGGCATCCTTGCAATAAAAGACGCCCGGGTCATAAGGTTCCTGCGATTCATCGAGGAAGAGGATGCGGCGGCCAAAGCGGCGGTTGATGGCTGCGCCCCCCACAAGCACGGGAATCCGCAAGCCGCGGCGCGCCAATTCGTTGACGATCAGCGGCATCTGCTTGGAGGTGCTGACCAGCAGGGCCGAAAGCCCGATGGCGTCGGCTTTATGTTCCAGCGCTTTGTCGATGATGGTATTGGCGGGCACCTGCTTTCCCAGGTCGTGCACGGTATAGCCGTTGTTGCTCAGGATGGTCTTGACCAGGTTCTTGCCGATATCGTGGACATCGCCGTAAACTGTGGCCAGCACCACGACGCCCTTGCTGACCCCTTCAATCTTGTCCATAAACTGTTCAAGGTAGGCGACGGACTTTTTCATCACCTCGGCCGATTGCAAGACAAAGGGCAAGATAAGCTCGCCAGCGCCGAATTTGTCGCCGACCTCTTTCATGGCCGGCAATAGCACATTGTTCAAAGCGTCGACCGCGTCTCTGCGCGTTAGAATGTCGTCGATTAGCGCTTCGACGCCTTCTTTTTTGCGATGCACGATCTGCCAGTGCAGGGCTTCTTCGCTGCTCATGTCCGCGGTGGGATCGACAACTTCGCCGCCCGCCAGCTGCACCTCGTTCTCCTCGAAATACCCGATGAAGCGCGGCAAGGCGTCGGCGTCGCTGTTGAAGATCAAATCTTCGGCCACCGCCCGCTGTTCCGGCGGGATCTCGAAGTAAGGTGTGATATGCGCCGGATTGACGATGGCCATATCCAAGCCGGCTTTCACCGCGTGATACAGGAAGACGCTATTGAGCACGCCGCGCGCCGCCGCGCCGACGCCGAAGCTGACATTGCTGATACCGAGCGCGGTCATCACGCCCGGGATCTCGTCTTTGATCAAGCGGATGCCTTCAATCGTTTCCACGGCGTCGTCCCGCAGTTCTTCCTGCCCGGTCGTCAGCGGGAAGGTCAAGTCATCGAAGATCAGGTCTTCGGGGGACAGGCCATATTCGTTGAGCGCGATGTCGGTGATGCGCCGGGCGATTGCCAATTTCTTATCGCGGCTATGCGCCATGCCCTCTTCGTCAATAGTCATGGACAGCACGGCGGCACCGTGTTTCACCGCGATGGGCATGATCTGGTCGATGCGCTCGCGGCCGTTTTCCAGGTTGTTGCCGTTGATGATGCCGCGGCCAGGGTAGAGCGCCAGCGCGGCTTCGGCGACATCGGCCTCGGTGGTATCGATGATCAGCGGCGCTTCGATGGCCATCGAAAGCTTCTTCACCAGTTGCTGCATCTGCTCTTTTTCGTCGTCGCGTTCGGTCAGCGCCACAGCCACATCGAGCATGTGAGCGCCGCGGTTGACCTGTCCGACGGCGATTTCCACGATGCTGTCGTAGTCGTCTTCCAGCAGCAGGCCTTTGACTACTCGGCTGCCCTGGCTGTTAACCCGCTCGCCGATGAGCGTCGGTCCTGGGTTCTGTATCATGCGCGTGGCGGTCATGCCGCTGGAAGCTTGCGCTTCGCGAATGATCTGGCGTTTCCTCGGCGCGCGCAGTTCGGCAGGTCCCGCCAGCTTTTCGTTATAGGTCTGGCCGTGCACCTTTTCGTAGAGTCGCGCCAGATGTTCGGGCCCGGTGCCGCAGCAACCCCCTACGGCGTTGACGCCCCAACGCGCGAATTCGCCGACCATTTCGCTGAAAGGTTCCGGTCCCATGGGGTAAACCGCTTCGCCATCGACGTTGATGGGCAAGCCGGCGTTGGGCAAGACGCTGATAGGGAAAGGAGAGCGTTCGACCAGGTATTGAATGGGCTGACGCATGTATTCGGGACCGGTGGAGCAATTCATGCCCAGCACATCTATGGGCAGCGCTTCCAAAGTGGTCAATGCGCCGGCGATATCCGTGCCGAAAAGCATTCGACCGCTGACGTCAAGCGTGATCTGCGCTTGCAAGGGAATGCGCCGCTCGCTATCAGCGAAGTAGCGATTGACGCCGTATATCGCCGCTTTGACCTCGAGTATGTCCTGGCTGGTTTCAAGAAGCAGCAAATCAGCGCCGCCTTCGACCAGTCCCCGCGCCTGCTCCTGGAACAGGTCCGCAAGCTCGTCAAAGCTGATATCGCTGAGATCGGGATCGTCTCCGGAAGGCAGTTTGCCGCTGGGTCCCATGCTGCCGGCCACGAAACGCGGGATGCCGGTTTCGGCTTCGATGGCGTCGCAAGCGGCGCGGGCGATTTCTGCCGCGGCGCGGTTGATCTCGACGACGCGGTCGCCCAGCCCGTGTTCGGACAAGGTCAAGCGATTGCCCCGGAAGGTATTGGTCTCGACAACTTCGCATCCGACGCGCAGAAATGACTCGTGTATTTCGCGGATGATATCGGGACGAGTGATGACGAGGTAATCGAGGCAATCCTGATACCCTTCGCCGCCGTAGTCCGCCGGACCCAAGTCGTATGACTGGATGCTGGTGCCCATGGCGCCGTCGAAGATGACGATATGGTCCTCGATGGCTTCGAGGTAACGTCGGTTGCTGAAGTGTCGAGTCGTGCGTTTCATGTGGAGAATGATAGCACAGGGTTGGTGGCAAGCGTAGTCAAGGTCGTCCCAAGGCGCTGTTCCCCCCTCGGTCCTCTATCGGACTGACGGCGGACTTCCGTGGCAATAGGTTTAACGATTTGGTATTACGGCTATCGTAGCCGGTTTCCCAGTGCCGCCGCTCCAACAAAACCGGGGGGCCCGATTCCGTCGTGATGGAAAAACGCAATGCGACGCAAATCACGACTTTTACAAAGCGCTGTGCCCAGGCTATTGACTGTCCTCATTTCAATAGTGCACAGCATCTCCTGACACATTATGCTCATGTTAAGTGACTTTACGGAAATTTAACAGTGGAGCGCTTCAAAATGTGGGCATGTAAAATCGCGGAGCGCAGCAATACAAAGTGTTTGGAAAGCGCCCAAACCACGATCTTCGCCACTCCCGATAGAAATGAAACTTGCCTCTCACGATATATTTTGTTAATGTTAAGTATCTTAAAGACAAGTTAATATATTGATTGTTTGAAAACGTGAGTAAATCGAATCGCAATGCCACGCAATACAAGACTTTAGAAAGCGCCGAAACTACAGTCTTCACCACCCCCGAAAAATCACGGATACGACGGCAGGACGAGAATCATACCGGTGTGGCGAGTATCGCCAACCGGGGGTTCTCGGAAATACAAATGGCAACCACAGTCACTTCTATGGAAAACAAGGCACAAGGTGACGAAGAGTTTCAGGCAAATCGCATCATCCTGATCAGCGGTGGGCATTTTGTGCATGATAGCTTCAGCGCTTTTATCGCGCCGCTGCTGCCGCTCTTGATTGACAGATTGGGCCTGTCGCTGCTGTTGGCGGGTTCGCTTTCAGTCTTCTCGCTATTGCCATCACTGCTGAGTCCGCTGATCGGTTATCTGGCGGATCGCTTCACAGTCCGATATCTTGTGATATTCGCGCCGGCTGTAACGGCAACCCTGGCGACCTTGATTGGCTTTATGCCAAGTTATGGCATGGCAGCGCTGCTGCTGTTCGCGATGGGCGTAAGCGTGATGTCCTTTCATGCGCCGGCGCCGGCGATGATCGCACATATTGCGGGGAACAAGGTCGGGCGAGGCATGAGTTTCTTCGTGGCCGGCGGCGAACTCGGGCGAACGTTGGCGCCGCTGTTGGCAGGCTTTGGTGTGGCGCAGTGGGGCATTGAAGGTTTGTGGCGCTTGATGTGTTTCGGCTGGTTGGCGACACTCATACTCTTCATCCGATTGCGGGATGTATCTGCCAAGCGCGAGCGGGGAATGTCAAAAGCCCAGCCATTGCCGAAGAGAATTCTACGGGTCTTCACGCCTCTGTTTGGTGTAATGCTGTTCCGCAATCTGTCAGTAAGCGGCCTCACCGCCTTCATGGTTGTTTATCTGGTGAATGTCCGCGGTTACGAACTGTTACCGGCAACGGGCGCGCTGGCGCTGTACGGACTGGCTGGCGTGGCAGGAGCGCTAGCGGGCGGCACACTTAGCGATCGCTTTGGCCGACGGAGGATGGTGGCCTTGGCGGCAATATGCTCCGCTCTGTTCATGCTGGCATTTGCGCACGTCGACGGTCCGCTTCTGATTCCAGTCTTACTGGCGCTGGGTATAAGCTCCTTTTCGGTAACGCCGGTATTCCAAGCGCTGGTGCAAGATCAACTTCCAGACAGCCGCGCCACTGCAAGCGGCATGTTTTTTCTGTATGAATATGGCGTACGCGCCTTCAATATCATGATCACGGGCGTTTTGGGCGACGCGCTTGGCCTGCAGACAGCTTTTATCGTCGTTGCTCTTGTTTCTCTGATTTCCTTACCTTTGATCATGACTCTGCCAGCAGCGCCTGTGGTCCGGCATGAGGATGTCTAGATTGATTGCAGATCATCTTCTCATCCGCTTAGAAACTGGCTGAGTTCCTCGCCGCTCTAACGCAAGCAATACATAGCTGTCCTCGGAAGGCAGAGTCCTTCCTTCAAGCTACACAGGAAGTCTGGGCCCTACAGTGGCATTTCTCAGGAGACGGTGTGGCTTGTCTCGCAGTTCCGCGCTTTGCTGCCGAAGCTGTGGGCATGGGCGGCGACACGGCGGGCACAGTCTGGCGCGGCTGCAACCGATGCAGCATGTTGTGTGCCGCGCTATAATGCACTTTGGTCAACAGTCGCCCCTGGAAAGACACATGACATCAACAGTTGCGCCGGTCGAAGGCAAGGCAAAACACGCTGAAAGCTTCCAATACGGCCGCATCATGCTCATATGCAGCGGCCATTTTGTGCACGACATTTACTCCGCCTTCATCGCGCCCCTGCTGCCATTGCTGATCGAGAAACTTGGCTTGACGCTGGTGATGGCCGGTTCACTGCCCGTATTCATGCAGGCGCCTTCATTATTGGGTCCCGTCATCGGCTACCTGGCGGATCGCTTCACACTGCGCTACCTGGTGATCTTCGCCCCGGCAATCACGGCCACCCTTGCCACGCTGATCGGCTTCATGCCTACCTATGGCGCCGCCGCCCTGCTGCTCTTCTGCGTGGGCGTGAACATCATGGCCTTTCACGCGCCCGCGCCGGCCATGATCGCGCATATATCCGGGGGCAAGGTCGGGCGCGGCATGAGCTTTTTCATGGCCTCCGGCGAATTGGCGCGTTCGGTCGGTCCCTTGCTGGTCGCCTACGGCGTCACGCAATGGGGCATGGAAGGCTTGTGGCGCTTGATGTTCTTCGGTTGGCTGGCCAGCGCTGTGCTCTATTGGCGCCTGCGCGATGTCTCGGCCAAGCGCGCCCCGCGCAAGGGCCGGTCCAAGCCCATGTTCAGGCGCTTCGCCCGCGTATTCGCGCCCTTGTTAGGCGTCATGCTGCTGCGGAATATGGCCGTCAGCAGCCTGGGCATCTTCATGGTGGTCTATCTGGTGGATGTGCGCAGCTATGACCTGACGCTGGCGACCAGCGCGCTGGCGCTGTATGAATTCTCAGGCGTGGGCGGCGCCTTGGCCGGCGGCACGCTCAGCGATCGCTTTGGCCGACGGCGCCTGGTTGCCCTCGCCACGCTCATCTCGGCGCTGCTCATGCTGGTATTCGTGCAGGTGGAAGGGCCCCTGCTCATCCCAATCATCATCGGCATGGGACTGACAGCGCTTTCGGTATCGCCGGTCTTTCTTGCCCTGGTGCAAGATCAACTGCCGGACAACCGCTCCACCGCCAACGGCATGTTCATGCTCTATGCCTTTGGCATTCGGGCCATCAATGTGCTGATCGCCGGGATTCTGGGAGACGCCTTTGGCTTGCAGAACGCCTTTATCCTGGCCGCGCTGGTCTCGCTCTTTTCCCTGCCGCTAATCTTTACCCTGCCAGCCAAGCCAGCCGTCCGGCATGAAGATCTCTAGCCGCGCGCCCAAGCCCGCAGCACCCGCTCGAGCTCGACCTCATCAGCAACAAATCGCAGCGCGCCGTCGCTGGTGAAAAGCATATTCTCGTCGTCCAGCAGCAGCGCATCCATGCCCTCCTTTGGCATGCCAATGACAAGAGCGCGCCCGCTCAAGCAGGCTTGCATTTTCTTGCCAAAGCTGCGGACGTGCGCGGCGAACCCGGCCGGCAAGTCCCGGCGCGCGCTGCCGCGCAAATCTATCAGGCAATCAACCGAGTGATCGACCCCGGATAGCGTGAAGGCCGACGCGCGCGCGGCATGATGATAGTCCTTCCAGTTCCAATCGCCTTCCGCGATGTAGCAGATGACGCGCTTGGATTCGTCTTTCCATTCGTATCGAAATGGCATTATGCTTTCCCCGTTGTCTGCGAATCGGACGACTGTCTGTGTGTATAGTATAGTTGACCTGAGAATTCGCCTGCGCGCCTGTTGTCTGGCTAACGAAAGACCGCAGGACATGCCGGCGGACGCTCTTGCCCGCTAGGTGGGGCTGTGCCACAATGAATTCTTAGCGAATACCTCCGAGAATGCCGGCCCATGGAACTGAGACTGCGAATCACATTCACCGCGCTAATCGGGCTGATCGCCGTCGCCGTCTGGACCTTTCCCGCCTGGCGTGGCTTCCTGCGCGAGCGGCAGGTGATCGAAGCCTTTCCCGGCCTCGATTTGGACTTGCAAGACGACTTCCTCGCCTTGCCCGCAGACCAGCGCCAAGCCTTGCTTGCGATGCGCGAGACCAGCCCGGAAATGGCCTTGGGCATGGTGCACGTCGCCATAAGCGAATCGGATACCGCCCCCGAAGATGAACGGGAGCTGGGCGCGGAAGCGGCCCGCGTGCTGGCTAGCGGGACCTTCAGCACGATTGACGCCTTGCATTGGGGAAGAGGCACTGCCACCATCTACGAATTTCCTGATCGCCGCATTCTGCGCTTTGAAGGCTTCTCGTCCGCCCGCGGCGGCGATGTGCGCGTCTACCTGTCGCGCGACCCGCAGCCCAGGAACGCCCTGGAGCTTGGCGTGGATTTCCTGAATCTGGGCCGGCTCAAAGGCAACATTGGCAATCAAAACTATATTTTGCCGGAAAACCACGATCTGAGCATTTATCGATCGGCTGTGGTCTATTGCAAGCAGTTTGAGGTCGTGATCACCAGCGCTCGCTTGCGCTGACCTGGGATTCACGATAAGCCGCATCAACCCGCCGACTAGCGAGAGAATCATGCCCATGCCGAAGCGATACACAATTCTTCCAGTCCTTGTCAGCCTATGCTTGCTGCTGATGGTGCTGTTGGACCCGGATGCCAGCTATGCCATAGGCAAGGTTACAGCGACGCCAACAGCTGAAAGGCAGCTCCCTTCGCCAGAAGAACTGGATATCGACAGCGCGCTGGAAGAAGTCCTCGAACATATCGAAGCGCGAGCCTACGCTGACGCGATCGCGCTTGCCGCCGTGATCTTGCAAGCAGACGAGGGATCGTGGAAAGCCCACTACTATCGTGGATTCGCCCATGCGCGATCGCAAGATTGGGAGGATGCTATCGCAGACTACAGCGCGGCGCTGGACCAGCGACCGGGTGATGCCGCGCTTTGGCGCGCGCGTGGCGAACTGCATCTGGAGAATCGCAATCCGCGGGCGGCCAAACGCGACTACCAGCAAAGCTTAAGCGTAAACCCGCGCGCGACCGCGACTTACAGCAGCCTGGTCCGCTTGCACGAGCGCGACCGCGACAGCAAGTTGCGCGAACTCTACCAAAGCATCGTGGATGCGGCCCGCGCCAATGCCGGGGGCAACGGCATCAGGGCGATCGCCATTTTGGACGAGGCGATAGGGAGTTTTGATCGCGGCTCGGCGCCGCCAGAGCTTGGCTATGCCTATTTCGCGCGCGCCGAGGTATGGACCGGCGCCGAAAATTGGGATAGCGCCCTGGCTGATCTGTCAGCGGCGCTGGCGCTGCAGCCGCAGATGCAAGACTATTATATGGCGCGCGGTTATATCTACTCGGAAACCGAGCGCCAGGACCTGGCCGCGCCCGATTTCCACCGTCGCATGACCCTGATCGAGCGAGATTCCACAACAGCCAGCCTGGCGCTGGACGAAGCCGCGATCATTGAAATGGAGTACGCTCTGGTGGCGCGCCTGCAGTTTGAAGGCGAAGCCGGTCAGCTTGTGTCGATCAGCGCGCGTGACTATCTGGGAAAGGGTGTGGATCCGCTGCTGGTTCTGCTGGATGTCGACGGCAAGCCCCTACTGGGAGATGACGATGGCGGCGGCGAAACTGATGCGCTGATCGCCAACTATGAATTGCCGGCCCGCGGCGCTTACACGGTTATGGTCGGCCACGCCAACGGCGGCTTTGAAGGCCAGATCCGCGTGACCCTGCGCTAGCGATCGCGCCGGGCCTTAAGAACAATGCTTGCCCGAGAAGATGAGTCAGGAATCCACAAGACACCCAGAGGTTTTCCTTAGTGCTGCTGCCGTTAGGCCCTGACACGGTTCGGAATTTTCTGCCGCAAGGGGCCCGACTCATCATCACGAGCAAGCATACTGATCAAGCAGTATAGTGGCTGCGGCGGCGGCAGTCAAGATTGCCCGGCCCTGCGCTTAGGGCAATGGCGGAACGCGGACAGGCGGCGATGCCGCGGTCGTTGCACCGCACCCGCCCGTCAGTCATAATACAGGCCTCATCCATAGCAGGGAGAAATATCTCATGTCCGACGACATTCGCTTTGATCTTCCCCAGAGCGCCATACCGGAACAATGGTATAACGTGCAGGCGGATTTGCCGCGTCCCTTGCCGCCGGTACTGCACCCGGGCACGCACCAGCCCGTGGGCCCGGATGACCTGGCGCCGCTCTTCCCCATGGGCTTGATCCTCCAGGAGGTGAGCCAGGATCGCTGGGTCGCGATACCGGAAGAAATCCGGGAAATCTACAAGCTCTGGCGTCCCACGCCATTGATGCGGGCGCGTCGGCTGGAGAAAGCGCTCGACACGCCCGCCCACATCTATTACAAGTACGAAGGCGTTTCTCCCTCCGGCAGTCATAAGCTGAATACGGCCACGGCCCAAGCCTATTACAACAAGCAAGAAGGCGTCAGCGGATTAACGACCGAGACCGGCGCCGGACAATGGGGCACGGCGCTGGCGCAGGCTTGCAGTTTCTTCGACATGGAATGCATGGTTTATATGGTGCGTATCAGTTACGAGCAAAAGCCCTATCGCCGCGCCATCATGCAGAGCTTCGGCGCCAGCGTCACCGCCAGCCCCAGCGATACCACCGATGCCGGCAAGGCCATCCTGTCGGGGGATCCCGACAGCACCGGTTCGCTGGGCATCGCCATCAGCGAAGCGGTCGAGGTCGCCGCCAAAAGCGGCGGCAAATACAAATACGCGCTGGGCAGCGTTTTGAACCACGTCTTGATGCACCAGACGGTGATCGGACAAGAAGCGCTGCAACAGATGGAAGTAGCCGGCGAATATCCGGATGTGGTGGTCGGACCGACGGGCGGCGGCAGCAACTTCGCCGGCATCGCCCTGCCCTTCTTGCACCAGAATCTGGCGCATGGCAAGAACACGCGCTTGCTGGGCGTGGAACCGGCTGCCTGCCCGAGTTTGACGCGCGGGGTCTACGCTTACGACTTCGGCGATACTGTCGGTATGACGCCGCTTATCAAAATGTACACGCTCGGGCATGGATTTGTGCCGCCGCCGCTGCACGCCGGCGGCTTGCGCTACCACGGCATGGCCTCGGTCATCTGCGAACTTTGGGACCAGAACTTGCTGGATATGGCCGCTATTCCACAGATGGAGACATTCAGCGCAGCCATCACTTTCGCCAAGGCGGAAGGGATCGTGGCGGCACCAGAAGCGGCTCATGGCGTTGCCGGCGCCATCCGCGAGGCGCTGGCGGCCAAAGAGGCCGGGCAAGAGCGCGTGATCCTTTTCAACTTATGCGGTCATGGACATTTTGATATGAGCGCCTACGACGCCTACCTGGCCGGGGATTTGAGCAACTATGAATACCCGCAAGCCGAGATTGAGCGCGCGATGGGCGCCCTGCCGCAGATTGGATAGACCATTTGTCTGCCGCCGCCGGGAGGCCCCAATTCAAACCTGGCTCGGCGCGCCAGCGCATCGACCAGAATATGCGGCTGCCTAGCTAGCCCGCATATTCTGACTCGGATATAATAATCAGAAGCAGTCGTCCATTTTGGGGGGTAGCGGCAAATGAAGCATAGATTGCTCTTGCCATTGATGATCTGTGTCTTGGCGCTTGCCGGCTGCTATCGGCAAGCCGAAGAAGAATTCCAGCAGGTCAATAGCAGCGAAGTTGAGCAAATCGACTCAGCGGCGCCCGTAGTCACTGCCATCCACTTGAGCGAATCGGAAGTGCTTGCTCCGGAACAACCGGTGACTGGCGATACAGTTTCAGGTGATGGCGAGGCGCCAACACCGGCAGGCGGATTCATTACGCCGGAGCCACCGCCCGGTCAAGTAGAGCAGCCAGCAATCATTGTGCCGACGAGCATTGTGGTCATCGCAGCGACGCCAGGAGAAGCGGCCACGCGGCGTTTCACCTTGCCGACCGCTACCCGGACCTTTGAAGAAACGCTCGATCCGGACGATGAATGCGTCTATAGCGTATTGCCCGGCGACAATCTGTTCAGGTTGTCTATCGCATTTGGCACGACGGTGGAAGCCTTCTTCGAAGAAAACAGCCTGGAGAGCGATGCCTTGCAGATTGGGCAGCTGCTCGTCGTGCCCGGCTGTGAGCCTACAGAGCCGGAAGCGCCCGCAGCCGGACCGGTTGTTGTCGCAACAGCAGAGCCTGAAGAGGAAGTAGCAATCCCGACGGATTCTTCCGCGGCGACGACGATCCAAATGCCGGAAGGACCTCAGATTCATGTCGTTTCCGCCGGCGAAACCTGGGCTAGCATTGCCTTGCGCTATGAACTTCGCGTCGAGGAGCTATTGGACGCCAATGAATCCTTCATTTCTGACCAGATCTTTATCGGGCAGGAACTCGTGATCCCCGAGCCGGGAGAAGAGGCGCCAGCTGAAGATGAAGCGCCGGCCGAAGAAGATGCACCAGTTGAAGAAGAAGACGCGCCCGCAGAAGAAGGAGCCGAAGAAGCGACTGAGGGCTAGTCTGCAGCCTGCTCGCGCGCGAATGTCGCAGGCGTGATTGCATTCAAGACCGCTAGAGACAGTTGAAGCGTGTTTCCGTAGTCCTTGAGGTTCATGAGCGCGGTTGGCGTGTGAATATAGCGGCAAGGCGTGGATAGCGTCATCGTCGGCACGCCGGTTTGCGCCGTATGTATGGCGCCGCCGTCGGTGCCGCCGCCGCCAATCGTCTTGAACTGGTAGGGAATCCCCTCCGCTTCGGCAGTTTCCCGCAAGAAGGCCAGAACACGCGGATCGGAAATCATGCGACCGTCGACGAGTGTGAGCACGACGCCGGCGCCGAGCTTAGTTCCGGGATTGGTCGGCAAATCATCGGCATCAATCTCGAGATTGGGATCGGGCACATCGTAGGCTGTTGTGCCTTCCAGGACGATCGCCGCGTCCGGTTGCAGGCGCTGCGCGGCCACTTGGGCGCCCCGCAATCCGATCTCTTCCTGCACGGTGAATGCAGCCGCTACAGTGACCGGATAGGGTCCGTTTTGCAGGATATCGACCAGGATTGAACAGCCGACGCGATCGTCGAAAGCTTTGCCCCGGACGGTGTCCTCCCCCAGTTGGAGGTAGGCACCGTCAAAAGCGATGCGGTCGCCCGGCTCGGCGGCATGTTTATCGGTCGCGCCGACATCAATGCGCAGATTATCGATGCTGACCGTTTTCATGTCGCGCCACTTGTGAATCGGCTTCCAAAGCACTACGCCGGGCGTCCGATCGCCGCCCACCATGACGCGCATGCCGGGCAGTATGCGGGCGTCTATGCCGCCGACGCTGGTGAATTGAATCAAGCCGTTGCTTTCGACAGCGGTCACCATCAGGCCGATTTCGTCCATGTGAGCGGCGATCATCACGGTGAAGCCCGGAAATTGCGTACCTGTTTGCAGGGCCGTGAGGTTTCCCAAGGTGTCCACCTCGAGCGACGAGACGTGGTCTCGTATAGCAGGCATGATGAGTTCGCGGACGTCATTTTCTTCGCCGCTGACGCCGATCGCTTCTGACAATTCTCGCAAGATCATGGCTTGTCCTTACTAAGTCGCGCTTCACTCCGCGGACCCGATGGCAGTCCTAGCAGTCAAGCGCCTGATGGCATGCAAGCGCAGTGCAGCGCATTTTAGCTGATAAAGCGGAGCGCTGTAAGAGCGCGCCCGGAGCGGCCGACCCGCAAAAGCGCGTCAACGTGAATGATCAAACTCGGGAGGGTCGCTGGTCGACGGCCGGGGAATAGCTCGTCGAACAGACCTACGCGGCGGTGTTCAAACTGTCGATAATATTCGAGAAGATGTTACCGATTGCAGGACCTAAGAGAGCCAGAATCACGATGACGACAACCGCCACCAAGACCAGTATCAGCGCGTACTCAACCAGCCCCTGTCCTTCGTCGTTATGTGGGAACCGCTGCATGACAGATCTCCTGCCGCACGACATTCGCGTGTCATTCCAATTGGTATGAATATAGCACAGGTCATGAAGGTTGGCAATCAGTCGGGGAATAAAAAGCCGCTGGGCGTGCAGGCGACGAAAAGGAGTCCCGCGCTCGCGCAGAGCAACAAATCTTGTGCTGGCGCGAGCAAGGGCCGTTATCAAAAGAAGTGGGCCGCGCGCTGCCGCCCACTTCAATCGCGTGATGAGGTCGGGTTTAGGAGGGAGTGGGATTGACGGTGTTGACAACGTTGGCAAAGATGTTGTTGATCGAGGGGCCGAGCAGAGCCAGGATGACGATAACAACCACGGCGACCAGTACCAAAATCAAGGCGTACTCAACAAGCCCTTGACCGTCGTCGTGTCGGGGTCGATGTTTCATGATGTTAACTCCTATCGAGAGCGGATACGGTTGGTGAATGAGAAGCAATTTGAGCGGCAGCATTGTATCAATTGCGCGAGTCATTTCAACTATGTGAATCGCGTCCCCGGCGATCGTTGACTAATCGTAGCGAAGGACATTCATGACACGTTCTTTGACGGCGACGCGGGCGCTAAGGAAGGTGGCGAGCCAGCCGATCAAGACGGCGGCGATGACCAGGGCGACGGCGGCGGCGCGGGCGTCGGCAGGCAGGGGAATAGCTACTCCCCAAGCGCTTGACAGCAATGAAATCAGCAATCCGCTCAATCCGATGCCGATGACGGCGCTCAACAGGCCGACAAGGCTGGTTTCTATCAACATAATTTGCAGGACGCGTCTCGATTTGAGCCCGATTGCTTTGAGGATGCCGATCTGGCGGCGGCGCTCGAGCGTGGCCAGGGCGACGGTATTGGCCATGATAACGGCTGCGGCGAAGAGCGAAAGCAATGCCACGACAGTTGGAATGGCGGCGAATTGATCGATCAAGCGAGCGATGAGACCGTCGATGAACTGGACGTCGATGGCGAAGGCGAAAATGACGGAGGACAATTCCGTCAGAGCGCGATTAAGTTCGTCATTGGGCACTTGATAGCTATACAATTTGAATGCCGGATTGACAGCGCTTGGGACGACTTGCGGGGGCAGCAAAGCCCCGGAATCCTCATCGTTGAAGAAGCCCGAGCTTGACACGACACCGACGACTTCCAGTTCCAGTGCAGCCGCATCCAGGTCGACGGTGATGCGGTCGCCGACTGTGACCTCGAGTAAATCCGCCAGGGCAAGGGGCAGGACGACTATGGGCTGGCCACGGTCGGCAAGCGTGAGCATGCGCCCCGATTGCACGGTCCCTTGTCCCTCATAAATATCGGGTTTGTCCGAGTCCCAGACGCTGAATTGCAAGTCCGGGCGTCGGTCGTCCGCGCGGCCGGCGACAGCGGTGACAGTAGCTTCATAATTTGCGATGGTAGTTTGATACTGCGGATTGATTTCGGCCAGGGCCTGCTCGAGCGCGCTTTCGACCAGGGACGCGGGCAGACCGGGAAAGGGGAAAACCAGTACGTTGCCGCCGAAACTGCGGCTCAACTGAATATTGAGCAACTCGCGGGTGCCCTCGCCGACAAAGGCAATGCTGCTCAGCGCCAGCATGCCGGCGCTCAATGCCAGCAATGTGGTGGCGGTTCGCAGGCGGTTGGTGGTGAGATTGCGCAAGGCCAGCCGCAATGTCACCATGCCGAAGGAGGGCAATTTGCCGATCAGCAGCACGATGAACCAGAGGATGGCAATCAAGAGAGCAAAGAGGGCAAAGGCGCCCGCCACGCCCAAGACACCTAGCGCATAAGGGGAAGGCAAGCCAGAGGCAACGAGCGCATCGGGAGACCTACGACGGGGGGTTTCCTCCGGGTCCGAATTGGACGATTCACTTTGGGAAGCCCCTGCCCCGCGGAATGCGCCGGGGCGATCGTCGCCAGGCCGGTCGGCATCAACCTCGGCGCTGCGCGCGGCAAGCAAATCCAGCGACGGGCGCAGGATATGCCCGACGATCAAGCCGAGACTGAGCGTCACGAAAATCAGCAGGGCGATGGTCTGCAAGACGCCAAGTGCAACCAGGTGGTTTTCGTTGGGACGGAGGATGATGCTGGGGCGGACGCGCACCGCGGTCAAAATCGGCGCTACAGAGAAAATGGCCGTCACGACCAGGCCCAGGGCGAAGCCGAAAAGCAGCGCTTCGGGGTAAACGCGCCAAATCAAGGGCTGTCGCAAGGCGACCGAGCCATATTCGTTGACAACTAGACTAAGCCCAATGCCGACAACGGTACCGAGCAAACTGCCGATTAGCCCGAGCATCAAGCCTTCGGTCAGGAACAATAGGGCGATCTGGCGCGCGCGCAAACCAAAGGTCTTGACCGCGGCGATCTCGGTGGTGCGGCGTCGAACCAGCACCAGCATGGTGTTCATAATGCCGACGCCGCCGATCAGCAATGCGCCTAGCCCCATCACAACCACGAAATCGCTCAGGTACTGCGAGATATCCTGATAGCGTTCCAGCAAGTCGAAGGTGGTGTTTGTGCGCGCATTGGGCGCGATTTCCTCGACTTCCAGGATGAATTTTTCCATTTGTTCCCGTTCGACGGTTTGGGGAAAGACCAGGCCGATGCGGTTGGGCGCAATATCGTCATTGATGACTTGGGCGGCGTTTTCCAGATCGAAATAGGCGAAGCCAAAGAAGGCGTTCAAGAAGTTGCTGACGCTGCTCTCTTCCGCTGTAGAGACGATTCCGCGCACGGTATAGAGCGCTTGCGTGCCACTCACGCGAACCGTGTCGCCGAGGCTGATGCCGCTCTGCTGCGCCAGGTTGTCGCTGATAACGACGTCGTTGCCGCCGCTGAACAAGCTCCCTAGCGGGGCATCGGGCGGGTCGAGCGCCAGAATCGTATGCGTTGGCGGATAGGTTGCCGGTTCAATGAAAAAGCTGCCGATGAAGCTGGGACGGCCGAAATCCTGCTGATCGGCCTTGCCCAGCTGCATATTCCGCCCGCTCATGAAGGCAGTGGTCCGCGCGCCCTTGTCCTCGGCCCAATCGAGAAGCGCGTCTAGCTTGTGAGCCGGGAAGGCATCGGGATCGTTGCTGCCGAAGGCGCTAAACCAGCCGTCGTTGCGGATGAGCAAATCGCCCTTGGTTTCGATGCGCATGTTGTTAATCAGCGTGTCGCCGATGGCCAAGCCGAGCGAACGGAGGGCGACGACGGTGGCCACGCCGGCAATAACGCAGAGGATCGCGAGCATGGTCCAGCGGCCGCCCCGCTGGATATTGCGCAAGGCGTATACCAGATAGAATCTGAGTCGATGCATCATGACAGTGTCCTAGGAGACGCGCAGCAATTTTGGTCGGATTGAAGGGACCTGAAAGATGGCGTTGAGCAGGTTCGGGACAATTGGCGGCACTCCTTCCTATAGCCATACGTTAGCAGAGCGCAATCGTCGCGGCAGAGGAATGGCAGCAGATTTTTCATAAGCAGCGAGGACAGTTTTCGACAACGAGCTGAACCCAAGGCGCGAGCGTTCGATGAGCGCAAGTCGTCCTCAAATACTCGGAAATTGCCCTTATATTGCCCCCTTTTTGAGCAACAGTATAGATACAGTATGTATACTGGGGGGGGGGTACCCCCTCCCCAGATCCGAGGGCATGACAGTTTTTCGTCCGGCGGACAGTCGCGACAATACCTGCCAACTTTGGCGTGTTTTCGGGGGACCTGATAGGTCGCCCCACCTATTTTCGTCATAAGAGATGCCTGGCGGTTGGCGAGGTTTCTGTTAGACATTTGTTCGTCTTTGTCCATTTGCGGACCCCGCAAACTCGTTTTCGGAGTTAGGCGCTTCGTTTGGGCTAGGCGGGTGGCGTGTGTTTCAACGTCGAAGGATAAAGCAAGGCGGGGAGAAAAGGGCGATTATATGGTCGCGGTTTCGGCGTCCATCTAGTTCACCATAAATCGAGTATCGGGCAAGCCTTGTATTACCTAAGATTTATGTGATGTCAGACAGATTTTGGTTCAGGCAAGATTACTCTGATCGTCGCGACAATGCCCGTTGTCGGCGCGCCCGCTTGTCGTTTATAGTGGTAGCCAGGCCAGGCTTGCAAAGGACATATTCATGACCAGACCGGTGATCGGCATTACTACGGGAGGACGGCAGGAAGGCTATATTCAATCGCGGCATTATGAAAATTTCTACAGCACGCCGACACCCTACGTGGATGCCCTGCGCCGCGCGGGCGGCAACCCGGTATTGCTGCCGCCGGGCAACGAAGCCTGGCGCGAGTTGCTAGCGCTGCTGGACGGACTTGTCGTCACCGGCGGCACGGACATTGATCCCATTGAGTATAGAGGCGACAGCAGCAACTCACATTTGTTACCGGCCGATCGCGAGCGAGACCAATTCGAGTTGACGCTGGTTCGGCATTTGCTGGTGGAAAAGGACAAGCCCCTGCTGTGCATATGCCGTGGCCTGCAGGTACTGAACGTCGCGGCGGGCGGCAGCCTGTACGAGCATATTCCCGACATACGCGACCAGGACATTCACCGTAACGAGAAGGGCTTGTGGGAGATGCAAGATGTCGAGGTGGAAGCGGGCAGCTTGATCGCGCAAGTCATGGGTAGGACGAGTTTGCATACGTCTTCGGGTCATCATCAGGCGGTGAAAGAACTGGGCCGTGGATTGCGGGTCACAGGTATGGCGGCCGACGGGATCATTGAGGCGCTGGAAATGCCGGGGCATCCCTGGCTGCTGGCAGTGCAATGGCACCCGGAAGTCACCGCCGAACGCGACCCTAGCCAGCAGGCGATCTTCGACGCGCTGGTGGAGAAAGCCCGCGAAACCCGCAGCCGGCAGGTTTACACGTAGCCTTTGCGCGATGGCTCAGTTGGGGATAGAAAAGCGCGCGATCTCCAATTCGCGCTCGACGGTCTGCTGGGCGCTCAGAATTGTGCCCCTTTGGCTTTGGCCGGACTGACTTTCGTAGACAATGAGCTTGGCGATATAGTCCCCTGGTTCCAAACCGCTAGTATCGAAAGTAGCGCGCGACAGCGGCCGCGAGCCAATTACCTGGTCGATTTGCAACTGCTTTTCTCCCCCTTCGCGGAACACTTGAATCGTGTAGGCGTAACCACGGATATTGTCCCTTTGCCACCACAAGTCTATTGACAATTGCTTGGCATCCAAATCTGTCAATAGATTGGCCAAGGCGATTCCATTGTCATAGCGCAGCTCAAGCGGGTCCTCTGTCACCACGAGTTCGCAGGGGTAGTCGCGATCAATGTAATATTCGACAGCCAGGTCTTCGCCGCGATAAATTTGCTGACAGAATCTGAGATTCTGAACCATCCAAGTTGCGAATTGGCTTCGGCTTCTCGGATCGCTGAATTGCGCATTGTAGATCACCCAGAAAATGTTGTTACGAGTAGCGATGCTGTCCAAGTCGACGCTGTTCGCTGGCCCAGCCATGACGACGGCGGCGCCCTGTTCGTCATGGACAATGTGGGTCAACTCTCTCCATTCGGACACCGCATTGTCATAGTAACCCCGCGCTTCGTTGCGGTAGTCGTAGGCAGGATACAGGTAGATCAGAGAAACGTCGGCGCGTGGCTGATTGACCCAAGAGAGCAGAAAGTCCCTCAACTCCGGTAATTTGTTGTGGTAGCGCTCGACAAGGTCCTGACAGCGATCGCGTAGGTCTCGAACAGTGAAGATCGATACAAAATCGTCTCGGTAAGCGACCGGTATTTCGGCAAAGCTGTCGGCAACCAAATCCGCAAATCGTTCTCTTGCATGTAAGACTATGTGAGAGAATCCGTCACTGAGCAGTTGGTCGGCGGCGCTCAAGTATCTGTCGAAGTTGACTACCGTACAGCGAACGCTCATGCGACGGTTCCAGGAATCCAATATCATATTTGGCACGATGTATTGTTCGTATGCCAAGGCAGGCGTACGCGCCGCGAGGCCTTCCGCATGTGGGAAACCGGATATCGACTGATGGAAACCATAGATTTTGGATTGTCGACGCCCCATGGGAAGATTAATAACGTGAATCGAATCCGGTTCGTCTTGTGCTCGCAACCAGGAAATAAACTCAAGTTCTTTGTCATGAATAACTGTGGATTCCGGGGGCATATAATACTCGAATGCGATCCAAGCGGCGCACAACAGCACAAAGTAACAGTGATATCGACGATTGATCGACTCCAGGATTGCTCTTAAGCCATAACATGCTAATACGGCAAGTGGTAGCAGAACCCCAACCATAAAATGGTCAGTTGTGTGGAATGTGCCGAAAATCGGTGGGAAGAGTATGTCCAAATAATGCTTGGGCAACTGTACGTTGTGAACCAGTTGATCGTTTATTCGAAGATCTCCGCCCAATCGCAGTATGAGGAACGGAATTATCCACACTAGCCAGACCGCCATTTTCCGACGCGAGCGCCTTTTGCCAAAGCCCCCAGCGATCAATACTAATGGTAGATAGCCCAAGTAGCTGGCATATGACCACTGCAACTTATTTCCTTGTGCGAAAGGAAAAACCTCTGGATCCGCGACGCCTTGTTCAATCAGCATAGCTGGAATTGAAAGAGGATGTCGGGCATTGATAAAATATGAGAGTAGATCCGTACGACTCTCGCGGCCTTTATTTTTATCTATAGCCGATCTCAAACCTGCGGAATCTTGCAGCATGGGATATAAGCGCATACTGGCAATGGTTCCGGCCAGCACGAGCATCAGAGTTACCGACAGCCAAAAGAATCGCTTGCGCCATTGTGAAATTGCCAAGTACAGGACAAATATCCCCAGGCTCAACAATAAACAGACAAAGACGTACAATCCGACAAAAGCGGTAAATCCAAGGACAATTCCACACAAAGCGCAGAAGCTCCATTTGCGCTCATCACATCCCCTGTGCCATAAGTAAATGGCCAAGGGCACTGTCGCGATCAGGCCGAGATCCGGTTGATTTGAATGGAATATGACATATGGATGAAAGCTGAAAACAACCGCCGCAAGTAATGCCAGCCATCTTTCTTTTAGCAGGTAAAGCACGTAAACATAGGCTGACAGAGCGTTGGCCAGGATGATTAGCAAGTAGGTGAGATTGTAGGCGTTAGAAGCTGGAACCAGCGATTGCAGTATGCCAAAAACAAACATATGCGGCACGCTGAAGTTGTGAAAAGCCAGCGAAACTCCCGAGGGATGGAACAGGCTGTTCGTAAAGTATAAGTCTGCTGCGCCGCCAATTGCTCTGGCGCCGTACCAAGCGTTCCAGATGCTAATCCAAACGTCCCTATTGTTGGTGGGCAGCCAAAAAGATTCCGTGTCAAAAACGTAGACAATCGTCGGCCAGGTCATCACGATCAGCAGAAGGCCGACCACGACAATGAAATGCAAATGATTGCGGAACATGCTACGTAAGCTTAACATATACCCTCGACGGGACAATAAACTTGGGACACTCGCATTCTAGCACTGCATCCCAAGCAGCCCAGCAACGGAGGAAATCAGTTTCTGCCGCTAGCGAAAATCGGAATCGCTCGATCACTCGTTTAGTCCAGAACGCTGAAATGAGCGATCTCCAGTTCTCTGAGGAAGGAATGCTGGTTTTGCATGATGGTCCCGGGCTGGCTCTTTTTGCTGTCGACGTGGTACACGATCAGCCGCGCGGAATAGTCGCCGGGAGGAAGTTGCGAAATGTCAATGCGGCGATATGCTAGCGGGTCATAGCGGATGACATGATCTACCTGGGCGGCCTTCACGCCCTCGCTATCGAAAATCTGAATCGAATAAGCATGGTCGCCTCTACGAGGTTCCGACCACCATAAGTAAACTTGCAATTCATTGTTCGTGACGCTGTATAGTCTATTGGCCAACTGAATGCCGTTGTCGTAACGTACTGCGAGCGAAGTATCCGCATCTACCAGATCACAGGAAAACAGTCTGCGAATATACAATTCGACCCTGATGCGGAAACTATTGTGCGCGCGTTTGCATTGTCGATATTGCTTGACAAACCAATCATTATAAAAGGGGACGCTGTGAAGGTCCGTTTCTTGCGGGTCGTAGACAAGCCAGACAATACTATTTCGGTTGACGATACTGTCTTTGTCCGAAGAGCGCTCGTCCGAAGACTGGATTTGTATTTGGCCCCCCGCATCACCCGAAATGTGAATCAAACTCTTCCATTTGGCAGCTTGGCGGGTATAGAAGCGGAACAGTGTTGACCCGAGAAGACGGTGCGGATGCAGACTCAAGATAGTCTCGTTGCGTTTGGGAGTCGGCGCTGGCAAGCTGAAGAATTCCTTCAGATGCGCAGCGATTTCATGGCCGGGCATTTCGTCCGGGCAACTTCCGCGCAGGTCGAATAGACGGTAGACAGCAGCGTATTCATTCTGGAACCCCGCTTCGGCAAAGGCAAAGCTATCTTCAACTTTCGACGCGAAGAATGCTTTTGGGTGCATGACGATGTGTGTGAAACCGTCCATCAACAGCGCGTCCAGAGCGGCCAGATACTGGCTTTGATTTGAGAGCCGGCAGTGTACGCTCTTGTTGGCGCTCCACACGTTCAGTAAGGGATTGTTATTGATATAACTGTAAGCTGCATTCGGCGTGCGTCCGGCAACCCCCTCGGCATGCGGATAACCTGACAAAGTCTGATAAAAGTCATACAGTTTGGCGTTGACACGCCCCATCGGCACGTTGATCAGTCGGATCTCGTCTTGGCTGTCTTCCCGAGCCAACCAATCGAGAAAGGCGAGTTGCTCATCGCGAATGACAACATGTTCCAGTGAGTTGTAGTATTCAAAAGCGACGCCGAGGATGAGCAAGACGACCAGCGGCCAGCGGTATCGTTGAGAAAAGAAGCGCAGGAGGGTCAAAGCACCGTAGCAGGACAATACCGCCAATGGCAGGAGCGCGCCGCTATGAAAATAGTCCGGCGCGTAGATCGCTTCAAACACGGAAGGCAGGAGCTCGTCCAGAAAGTGTTTGGGCAACAGGATGTCGCTGAATTCTTGGTCATTGATCGTCAGGTGAGAGCCGAGCCGCAATACGAGAAAGGGCGCCATCAAGTAGAGCCAGAAGAGCATCTTGCGCCTGTACGTTTGTCTGAGCAATCCTATGGCGATCAGCGCCAGGGGGATATATCCCAGGTAAGAGGAACTCCAACGCGTATCGGTCTCCAGCCCAAATAATTGATGAAAAACAGGGGTCATAACGGGGTGGTCATAATTGACGAAAAAATGAACCAGGTCGGTGTTCATTTCTTCTCCGCCGCCTTTGGTTAGCGCCTGCTCCATGGCCGGTGAATCGGCTAACATGGGATAAGCCCGAGCCAGACCAATGGGTCCGGCAACCGCCAACACCAGAAACACAGTCATCCAGAAGCCCCGATGCCGCCAGCGCATCAGCGCGAAATACAGGATGTAAAGTCCGAGCGCTATGAGAAGACAGACATAGGTATAGATGCCAATGAAAGCAGTTGCGCCAACCAGCAATCCGGACAGCGCTGCCAAAGACCGGCGCTTTTCCAGCACGGCGCGGTGAAAAAAATAAAGCGATAGGGGCATTGTGGCAATTGTCGTTACCAGCGGCTGCGAAGGACGTGCGATGACATATATGCTGCAACCGAAGATGATCGCGCCTAACAAGCTAACCCACTTTAGCCTGAAGAGATAAAGCAGGTAGATATAGGCGGACAAAGTCGTTGAGAAAATGATTATCAAGTAGGAGAGATTGTAAGCATTCGAGAGCGGCAAGATAGAGCTTAATGCGTTGAGCATCACGACATGCGGCAGCGAATAGCTGTGGAAGGCGAGTGATACGCCTTCGGGATAGAACATCAAATCGGTGTAGAGCAGTTCGGCTTTGCCGGCCAGGATCAGTTCAGCGTACCAGGCATTCCAGATATTGGTCCAGGCATCGTAGACGGTGGTGGGCAACCAGAAGACGTCGGATTTAAAGACATAGACGATGGTGGGCCAGGTCATCAAGACCAGGAGAATGGCAACGACGATTATGAAATGGAAGTGGTTGCGCAGGATTCTAAGAATTGTTGACATGAAAACCAGATCGCGTCAGGTCATTTGATACCCAGGTATTCTAGCATTCTCCGATAATCTCGCCATGACTCAGCAGTCAGAAAAACGAAGAACTGTGGCAAAGTTATCGATAGCAAAATGTTTAGTAATAATCCTTAACTGCCGTGTTCGAGCGTTTTATAATAGGGAGGCTGATGAGAAAAGATGGCACCGGGCTGGCTCTGTTTCGCGTTGCGTCGACGGCCGTAAACATGACTCCACGTTTTACGCATCGTGACCGGGCGTATGCTTCGGGCAACTGTGACGCAGGTCAGACAAGCGGTAGATCGCGGAGAAATCGTCTTGGTAACTGGCATGAGTAGATAAAAAGCTGTCAGCCACATAAGGCGAATTCCAAAGCTGGCGATGCATGAGGACATGGCTGAAGCCGTCCCGTGCCAGCGCGTCTATCGCAGCCAGATACTGGCTCTCATTCTTGAGTTGGCATTGAATGCTTTCACTGGCAATCCATGTGCCTAGCAAGAGGTTGCTGTTGATATAAGAATAGGCGGCGGGGGGCGTGCGGTCGGCGACCCCTTCGGCATGTGGATGACCCGACAAGGTCTGGTAAAAGTTAAAGCGCTTGGCATTGACGCGTCCCATCGGCACGTGGATGAGCCGTATGGAATCCTGGTCGCCTTCTGTCGCCAGCCAATCGAGGAAGGCAAGCTGCTGATCGGCAAGGAAGAAATCGTCTCGCGCGACATAATACTCGCAGGCGGTCGCAAGCACAACAAGAACAATGAAGGAGAAGCGCAAGCGCTTCGACATGACGCGCAGGATCGTCAGCAGGCCGTAGCAGGATAGAACAGCCAATGGAATCAGCGCGCCGCTATAAAAGTAGTCAGGCGAATAAATCGCGGCGAATATAGAAGGAAACAAGTTGTCCAGCAATTGTTTGGGCAATACGATCGCGTCGTAGCGCTGTCCGTTGATGGTAAGCGCAGTGCCGAGCCGCAGAACAAGAAAGGGAATCATCAGGTACAGCCAGAGGAGCATTTTGCGCCGGTAGGCTGAGCGCGTGAATCCAAATATGATGAGCGCGAGCGGAATGTAGCCAAGATAGGAGGTGTTGTGGCGCGGGTGTATCTTTAATCCAAAAAATTCTCTGAAAAATGGCGTGGTGAAAGGATGATCCAGATTGACGAAGTACTGCAGCAGATCGTTGTTGGATTCCTCGCCATGATTCTTTGCAAGGGCATGTTCGAGAGAGTCGACGTCGCGCAGCATGGGATAGACGCGAAGCATGCCAATTGACCCGGCAATAACGAGCAGCGCAATGACCCGGAGCCAGAAGCCCGGATGTCGCCAGCGCCGTAGGGCGAAGTAGAAAATAAACAAGCCGAGAGCCATGAGCAGACAAACATAGGAATAGATGCCAATGAAAGCTGTGGCGCCGGTCAAGAAACCGGACAGCGCTGCCAGGGACCAGCGCTTTTCCAGCACGGCTCTGTGGAAGAAATAGAGCGAGAGCGGTATGGTGGCGACAATTGTCACGTCAGGCTGGGAAGGCCGCCCGATGACATAGCTGCTGCAGCCGAAGATGACCGCGCCAAAGAGACCAATCCACTTATTCCTGAACAGATAGAGCAGATAGACGTAAGCCGAAAGCGCGGCGGTAAAAATGAAGAACAAATAGGCAAGGTTATAGGCTTTGTCTACCGGCATGAACGTTTCCAAGACGCCGGCTACCAAGATATGGGGAATGGAGAAGGTATGATAGGCTAATGAGACGCCTTCGGGATAAAACATCAAATCCGTGTATAGAAACTCCGCTTGTCCAGTCACAAGCAGCTTACCGTACCAGATGTTCCATATTTTTGTCCAAACATCCTGAACGGTGGTAGGCAGCCAGAAGACATCCGGGTCAAATACATAGAAGATCGTCGGATATGTCATCACGACGATTAGCGCCGTCACAAGCACCAGGAAGTGCAGGTGGCCGCGCATGACTCTGAGCAATCGGGACATGAGCGAATATGCCCTTCAGCAGCCGGATGCTGCGTGAATTCTAGCGGCAGGGACGCAATCTACAATACTGAAGCAATTACCGAGACGGAGCGGCAAACAAGCCTCAGTTCTGCGATGGGGGTCAAGCGCTCAAGCGGGGGTTGTTCCGGATCGAGCCGACCCGGCTCTGCAGCGGCGCAGGGGACAACTGGCGGAGGCCAATCCCGACTGGCTGTTAGGCTATTTCTTTTGGCATGTCCTGCGACTTCGCTAGAGGCGCGCCCGGCGTTAGCTGGGCGCAAGCGGCATGTTTTACCAGGTCTCCCAATGAACAACGTCGTCGAAGACCCTTCTGCCGCCAGCCCGCAGGGCTCGCTCGGCTTCGGTTTTATCGGCCGGATAGCCGAAGGAGATCACCAACCGCGTTTGGTAGCCATCGGGAATACCCAAGAGAGCGCGCGCGTCGTCTGGTTGGTAGATGGTGCCAAGGCAAGAGCCAATGCCGATCTCGGTAGCTGCCAGCTGCATATAGGCAGCGCTCTGCCCGGAATCAAAGAAGTGCCACAAGGTCCGTTCGTTCTGGGTGGGCACCACGATCACGATACAGAGGGCGGCGCCGGCGACGTGCCCCATGCCGGCGCCTAGCTGCGCCAGCTTTGCCAGGCGATCTTTATCTTGAACAGCAATGAAATGCCAGGGTTGGCTGTTCTTTGAGCTTTGGGAACGCCTGCCCGCTTGCAAGATCCGTTCCACGTCCGCGGGCTTTAGCGGTTCCTGCCGGAAATCGCGGATGGCTCGTTTGTTTTGAATCGCGTCCCAAACCTGCATAAGTTATCTCTCCAGATTATGTTGAACCGATGGGGGGCCAGGCCCGCCCCCCGGGTTAATCATCCGCTTTAGACATCATTCCCATATCGGTGACATGGACCTTGCCGTAGGATTGCATTTCGTTGCGCAGCATATCGTTCAATTCCGCCTCGTAGGCAATCTGCGCTTCGATATCGGCTTCCATCGCGAATTCGATCATGACTTCGGCAACGGACTTCTTCACGGTGCGTTTGATGATCTCTTCCAACTCGTCGACAGTCAGTTCCGTGATTTTACGATCGTCCATCTTGATTGGGCAGCGCAGCCGATAGATTGGCTGGCTTGCCAGACTCCTTTCAGATTAAATGACCACGCTCACGAAAACTAGTTCTACAGCTTACGGGCGTAGCTGTTTATGTAAACCACGACGCTCATGCGACGAGAGGGCTTGTTGTTTTGCGCGAGCGCGGCATTCTTGTGGACAATTCGCCGGTTGCGCGCTGAGCGGCTCCCCGCGTCTCCGCAGCGCATTTCGGCACGTTCCCTATAACTTAATTGTATCGGCGTTGGACGCATAACGCACTTGACCCGCAGGGAACTTGGGGTGATTTTGAAGGCGCTTGAACCCGCGATATTCCATAGCCTCTTATACGCAGCCCGAGAAGCGATGTCGCAGACTTTGTACGCATTGCACAAAGGGGGCTGTCCAAATTGCCGTGGAAACACCGGGCCAGCGTCCTATTGCGGCGTCAAGAGCGAGCCAGAGCCGCTGGGCGGGAGCGACAAAATTCCAGGCATGGCGCGCTCAGGCAAAATAACAGGTCTGCTTTTCGCATGAGCGCCGGAGTTTACATAAACAGTACAGACTTGTGGATCGTCCAGGACTGTGTGACACTTTCCGCGTTGTTGATGTCTGGTGGCGGGACGGCCTATGCCGCTGATCTTGGCCGGTCTGATAATGCTCTTTGGCAGCTTTGTGCAAGGCGCGCTCGGTTTCGCGCTGGGTATGATCGCCGTGCCGCTGCTGGTCGATGCAGGCTATAGCTTGTCGCAAGCGGTGGCGCTAACAACCTTGGCGATCGGCATACAGGTGATGGCGGGAGCCTGGCAATTGCGGGATTATATCCCTTGGTCAGATGTGAAGTTGGCGGCTATCGTGCGCTACGCGACTGTACCGATCGGCATTATGCTGCTGTTGCTTGTTGAGGACATAAATGGCTCGGATGTCAAGCCGCTGGTGGGCATTGGCGTATTGATCGGCGTCGCCATCCGTTTTGCTGCTGCGCGGCAATTGAGGCGAGATCCTCCCCTGCCCTTGTCGGTCGCCGCGTTTGCAGTCAGCGGGATCTTGCAAGGCTTGGTGGCCATGGGGGGACCGCCGCTGGTACTGTGGATGACGACGCGCGAGTTCCGCGCGCATCAGGCGCGGGCCTTCACGATGACACTGTTTCTGCTAAATACGCCCATTCAAGTGCTGCTTCTGCTCTTCTTGTCCCGGACAATGAGCCTTGAGGTAGTCGCGAGCGCGCTGCTGCTCTCGCCGCTGATTTTTCTAGGCACAACGATTGGCGTACGCGCGGGCAACCATTTTAGCAAGCCCCTGCTCAACCGGTTGGCGCTGGCTGTGCTGGTCGTGATCGGCTTTAACGCGATTTTCTGATGGGAGTTGACGTCGGCATGAGCGAAGCAGCACCGAGAACCCATTTGCAGTTTGACGGCGACGAGATGCGGGAATTCGGCTATCAGGTCATTGATACCTTGGTGGACTATTACGCGAACCGGGCCGAGAGACCAGTGGCGGAAAAGCTGGATTATGGGGCGCTGGACGCGATTCTGCGCGAGCCATTGCCGCAGGAGGGTTCGCCTTGGCGCGATGTTCTGGAGCAGTTTGAGCGGCAAGTCGTGGACACGACCAATCATGTGGATCATCCGCGTTTCTTTGCCTATATCCCGCTGGCCAACAATTTCGTCAGCGTGATGGCGGATACGCTGGCCGCCGGTTACAACATTTTCAACGCGGTCTGGCTGCAAGGACCGGGCGCAGCGCAGATCGAGCGACTGACGGTGGATTGGCTGCGGCAGCTTTTCGGCTTGCCTTTGGAGGCGGGCGGCAACTTCGTCAGCGGCGGTTCGGTCGCGAATCTATCGGCGCTGGCAGTGGCGCGGCAGATTCAACTGGGTGGAGATATGGGACACGCGGTTGCTTATTGTTCCGATCAAATCCATTTCGCCGTCTCGCGTGGATTGCGCGTGCTGGGTTTTGCGCCGGAGCAACTGCGCAAGATCCCAAGCGATGAAAACTTCCGGCTGTCGCTGCCGATGTTGAAAGAGGCGATTGCGGCCGATCGGGCAGCGGGCAAGCGGCCCTTCTGCGTTGTCGCCACCGCCGGCACAACGAATACGGGGGCCGTTGATCCATTGGACGCGCTGGCGGATCTCTGCCAGCAAGAGCGTCTTTGGCTCCATGTCGATGGCGCCTACGGCGCGCCAGCCATGCTGACCGAGAAAGGTCAGCGAGGGCTGCAGGGGCTGGCGCGGGCGGATTCGCTGGCATTGGACGCACACAAGTGGTTGTTTCAACCGATTGAGTGCGGCGTGGTGCTGGTGCGAGAACGACGCTGGCTGGCCGAGACTTTCAAGGAAGAGCCGGAATACTTGAAAGACGTCGAGCAAGCGGGCGAAGAAATCAACTTCATGTACCAAGGCATACAGCTGACGCGGCAATTTCGCGCCTTGAAATTGTGGATGAGTTTGAAGGTCTTCGGACTGGATGCTATCAGCGAGGCCATCGCGGCGGGATTTGAGCATGCGGAACTGGCGGAGCGGCTGCTGCGCCAAGCTGGCTGCTGGGAGATTGTCACGCCGGCGCAGATGGCCATCGTCACATTTCGCTACAAGCCGGCGAGTGGTGATGAGAATCTGGCAAACCGTGTAACACACGATCTAGTGGGTCGCCTGCTGGATGACGGGTTCGCATTCGCCTCGGGCACGCAACTGCGCGGAAAGACGGTTATGAGGATGTGCACGAATAATCCGCGCAGTAGCGAAGCCGATTTGCAGCGGACTGTTCAACTCATGGGACGGCTGGCGGGGGAGTTGGAAGCGACGCTCAAAGCATGTCCAGCGGCGGAATAAGGCGCCGCCTTGCAGAAGCTTTGCACTTAACAGAAAATTATGAGAATATACTTACTATCATTAGGACCCAGAAGTTCTTCGTTGAAATCGAGAAGCCTGCTTCTAATGGCGCAATACTTGCGCCTCAGCTTAACTAATAGGTCACTCTGTGCCATGGAGTCTTTCCATGGGCGTCTTAGCTGTCGTTGGATTTAGCGCGAACTCTTTATTAGAAGGGATCTGATATGCGCAATACAAACCCCCGAGACCAGCTAAAGCTCGGCGCGGATGAAATGCGCGAAATGGGCTACCGCATCATCGATATGCTGGTGGATTACACTGGGGCGCAAGCGCAGTTTCCGGTGACGCGGGCATTGGATCACGCGACATTCGAGGAAATCTTGGACGAGCCGCTTCCCGAAACGGGGTCGGATTGGCAAGACGTGTTGGAACAGTTCGAGCGACAGGTGCTGACAACCATCGACCACCTGGATCATCCGCGCTTCTTCGCCTATATTCCCTCCTCGAGCAACTTCGTTGGCGCCATGGCGGACACGCTGGCTTCCGGCTACAACATTTTTAACGCCTTGTATCCACTTGGAACAGGCGCGGCGGTGGTCGAAAGGCTGGCCATTAGTTGGCTGCGCAAGCTCTGCGGTATGCCGGAAGAGGCGGGGGGCTTGTTTGTAAGCGGGGGCGCCGTCGCGAATCTGACGGGTTTAGCGGTGGCGCGGCAGATCCAGTTGAATGGAGATATGCGCGACGCCGTCATTTATTGCTCGGATCAGACGCACTTTGTGATCTCGCGCGGATTGCGCATCCTCGGATTTGCGCCGGGACAACTGCGCGAAATCGAATCGGACGAGGATTTCCGGCTGCCCGTGGCGGATCTCGAACGGGCCATAGCGGAGGACAGAGCAGCGGGCAAAAGGCCATTCTGCGTTGCGGCCACGGCTGGCACGACCAACACGGGCGCGATAGATCCCCTGAATGACCTGGCGGATCTGTGTGAGCGTGAGGATCTTTGGCTGCATGTCGATGGCGCTTATGGCGCGTCCGCCTGCTTAACCAAGTATAGAAAGGAAGCGCTGGCTGGCATCGAACGGGCGCATACGCTGACATGGGACGCGCATAAATGGATGTTCCAACCGGTTGAGTGCAGCTCCCTGCTGGTGCGGGATCGGCATTGGCTAAGCGATACGTTTAAGGAGACCGCGCACTTCCTCACAGATGCCGAAGCGCACAGTAAAGAAGAGACAGGCGAAGAGCTAAATTTCATGTATCAAGGCATTCAATTAACGCGATATTTTCGCGCCCTGAAATTCTGGATGAGCCTTAAGGTGTTTGGCCTTGCAGCCATACGTCAAGCGATTGAACGCGGATTTGAACTGGCGGAATTGGCTGACTCGCTTTTGCGAGATGCTGGCGACTGGGAGATCGTCACGCCGGCGCAAATGGCGATTGTGACCTTTCGTTACAAGCCGCGCGACGGTGACGAAAGACTTGCCAATGCGGTGACGGATGCGTTGTCGGACGCCATGGCCGCGAACGGATTCGCCTTTGCCTCGACCACCAAGCTGCGTGGGATTACGGCTATGCGCCTGGTCACGAACAATCCGCGTACGACGTCATCCGACCTGCGTCAAACTGTTGTGCTCATGGGCCGGCTGGCAGCGGAGTTGGAGGCGCAGCTCAAACCCAAATAGGCAATCAGTCAAAGCGCGTCACCCAGGGCAATCGTATCAAAATGAACATGCAGCGCAATGAACACGATACATACTTAAATATAACTACAGAGACACAGAAGTAGTTCCAAGTAAGTCATGCAACGAAAGCGAGCCTTGTGGGGGCGACCAATCTGATCGCCCGCTGCCGCCGCGAGTTGTGGTTTCGGGCGACCCGCTGCCGCGCGTAGGTCGCGTAGGCACTGACCGCCGACACAGCGGGTCGATCGCCCCTACCGACGGCTGTTATTTTGGAGTTGCACGACGTACATGAATTTACTTTTGTGACGGCGGGCTGTGTGCACGCGCTCCTCGGCGCCTCTGTGGTGAAAATAGCTTAATGCAATTGCCCTGCCCACATCATCTGTACAGGCTGTACAGACAAACCTGAGTTGCTAAAATACGCGGGCTATCTAGTTGATAGCGATGTATTGACCTGACGCGTAAGGATCGTTCGTGGATTACAGTTTGCTGGCATGGTCGATCGCCAGTTTCGCCTTCATCGTTCTGTCTGCCTACCAAGTGGGTCGGCTGGCGACGGTCCTGCACCTGCCGCTCATCAGCGGATACTTGCTGGCGGGCATATTCGCCGGGCCATTCGTTTTGCGCTTTATGTCGATGTCGAATGTCGACGCCCTGCGCTTTCTCGATGAGACGTCGCTCGCTTTCATAGCTTTCGCCGCAGGCAGCGAAATGGCGCTGGACGAATTGCGCGGCCGTTACCGCAGCATCGGCTGGAACACCGTGACGCAGATTGTCGCGGTGTACATCGTCTGCATGGCGGCGATTTTGCTGCTGGCCGATTACATCCCCTTTATGCGCGATTTGACACCGGCGGGCCGAATAGCGGCGGCGCTGCTCGGCGGTACGATTTTGGCGGCGCGGTCACCATCGTCGGCCATCGCCATCATCAACGAGATGCGAGCGCGAGGTCCCTTCACAAAGACGGTGCTGGGCGTGACTCTGGTGAAAGATGTGCTCATCGTCGTACTCTTCGCGCTAAGCACCTCCATCGCGGCGACGCTGCTAACGGGCCGGAGCTTTGACCTCGGTTTTATCTTGCTGGTTTCATTCGAGGTTCTGGCGTCGATCGGGCTGGGCGTGTTGGTCGCCCAGGTGATGAAGCTCATTTTACGGAATCACTGGGAAGATTGGCTGAAGATCCCACTGCTGCTTTTCATCGGCTATCTGGTCTTCTATTTTGCCGGGGAGATACGGCACTGGAGCCACGACAACCTGCCGGTGGAACTATTTTTTGAGCCGCTGCTGATTTGTATGGTGGCGAGCTTCTGGCTGACCAACCGGTCGCCCTACCGCAGTGAATTGCGCCACTTGCTGCATCGGGTCGAGATGCCGGTTTATGTTATCTTCTTCACGCTTATCGGCGGATCGCTCGATATCGGGATTGTAATGGCGCTGCTGCCAATCACCGTGGCTATCTTCGGGGCGCGCCTCCTGGCGCTTTTCATCGGCGGCTATGTTGGCGGCGCCTTGGCTGGCGATCCGCCGCAGTTCAACCGGCTGACCTGGATGGCCTACATCACGCAGGCGGGTGTTGGCCTAGGTTTGGCAAAAGAAGTGGCGATCGATTTCCCACAGCTTGGCAACGATTTCACCACCTTGATGGTAGCTATTATCGTCTTGAGCCAATTGACCGGACCTCCTTTTTTCAAATTCGCTATTCGCCTGGTGGGCGAGTCGCACCTGCCCAAGGACATTAAAGATGATGAAATCCTGGATGCTGTGATTGTCGGCATCGAGAATCAGTCCAGGGCGCTGGCGGAGCGTTTGCTTGCGCATGGTTGGCGGGTCAAATTGCTGGATATTGACCAATCGCATGTCTCTGTGCTGACTGCGTCGGACGGGCTGCGGCATGAGCATTGGTTGTCGGCTATTTCCGCCGAGGAGTTGCGCAAGCTCATCGAACCCAAGACCGAGGTCGCCGTCACCTTGCTGCCAAACGATGCCGACAGCCTGAAACTGTGCCAGATCTTTTACGAGGACTTCGGCATCACACGGCAGATTGCGCGCCTCAACGAATTTAGCCTGGTCGATCAGTTTCGCGAGTTGGGCGTACATGTGTTGGATCCGGCAAATGCCATGGTTCATCTACTTGACAATTTCGTGCGCGCGCCACAGTTGGCGACGATGGTCTTTGAAGATGACCCCGATCATGATGTGATCCAGGTCACCATTACCGATCCCACCGTAGATGGCTTGCACTTGCGCGATTTGATCTTGCCCGATGACGTGTTGGTGATGGCGATTGTACGGCGCGGTCATGCGATCGTGCCGCATGGATATACGAATTTGCATATAGGCGACGAGTTAACGCTGATTGGTCCCACGGACAGCCTGGAAGAAGTCGCGCTGAAGTTAGGATATTGAGCGCGTCGACGACTTCTCTTCCGACCACTATTGACATATCGATAATCATCAATATAATCGTGATTATCGTATTCATCTTGTCTCCCTAAAGGAAATCCTTATGAACGAACATCCCGTCGCTATCATTGGTGGAGGTCCCGTTGGACTGGCAGCCGCGGCGCATCTGCTGGAACGCGGCGAAAGAGCGATCCTGTTTGAAGCCGGCGCGACTGTGGGCGCGAGCGTACTCGATTGGGGGCATGTGCGCATGTTCTCGCCTTGGCAGTTCAACATGGACGCCGCCTGTGTCCGACTCCTGGAAGCAACTGGCTGGACCGCCCCGCCCCCGGAGGAATTGCCGACCGGCGCGGAACTGTATGAGCGGTATCTGCGTCCCGTGGCGGAGCTCGTCATAATGCAGGGCATCATTCACAGGCGCGCCCGCGTGGTCGCGGTTTCGCGGCGTCATCATGACAAGATGAAGGATCGCGGACGGGATGCTGCACCCTTTGTGCTGCGAGTGAGCCAGGCGGACGACAGAGAAAGCCAATTTTTGGCGCGCGCCGTGATTGACGCGTCGGGGACCTGGCACAATCCCAATCCCGCAGGCGCAGATGGCCTGCCCGCGCTCGGCGAGAGCCGCTCGGGGGTTCATCAAACAAGAGGGCAGCATCAGCGCATCTGGTACGGGATTCCCGATGTCAGAAGGGGGGCGAGAGATCGTTACCTTGGCAAGCGCGTCATGGTAGTGGGCAGCGGGCATTCGGCGATCAATACATTGCTCGATCTGGCGCGCCTGGCGGCAGAGGAGCCGAAGACCTCGATCGTCTGGGCGCTGCGCGGCGCGAACTTGCAGCGCGTCTACGGCGGCGGCGAGCAGGACGCGTTGCCGGCGCGCGGGCAATTGGGCGCCTCGATACGCCGAGCGGTAGCTGCCGGCGCCATGGAGATGCTGGCGCCGTTTCGTATCTCGCAAATAGACGATTGCGGCGACGCATTGCTGATCGGGGGCGACCTGGACGGCGCGTTCTACAGCGCCGAAGTAGAGGAACTCATCATTTGCACAGGGGCGCGGCCGGACTTGAGTGTCACGAGAGAACTGCGCCTGGATCTGGATCCGGTTGTCGAGAGCAGCCGAGCCTTGGCCCCGCTAATCGACCCCAATCTGCACAGTTGCGGCACGGTACGCCCGCATGGCGAGGCCGAATTGCGTCAGCCGGAAAAAGACTTCTATATCGTCGGGATGAAGAGCTATGGGCGGGCGCCCACCTTCTTGCTGGCGACCGGCTATGAGCAGGCGCGCTCGGTTGTGGCGGCCTTGGCCGGCGATTGGGAGGCGGCGCGCGACGTGCAACTGAATTTGCCGGAGACGGGCGTTTGCGTCAGCGACTTCGCCGACGAACAAGCCTGCTGCGATCCCATTGCTGTGGACTGCTGCGCGCCAGCGCCGATTGCGCTGGACGACATTCCGCTTGCGTCTTCCCAGGCGCAGTTGCCGGCCTCGATCACCGGTAGGGCCTGAGGTCGACGCTCAGATTATCGTCTTCCGGAATCCAGAGACGAAACACTCAGACTCAGCAGGTCCAGCAGTCCAATCTTGTTTTGGGGCAGCGTATCCTTTTCGGCTGAAATACTTTTAGCCAGTCTTCAACATGAGATCCTTAAGCCAAAATACCAACGATCTGGCAGGGGCGAGTCGGTGGGTCGCGTAGACACAGACCGCCAGCGCTGACTGTCAGTCGCCCGATATTCATTCAGTTTCTACTCGTCGGGCGATCCATCGGATCGCTCCTACCGGTTGTCAGGTGACTGTTGTTGTTTGTTTCAACCCAATTCGATACGCTACCTGTTTTGGCGGCGGTTGCGCGACTTTCTTCGGGTGAGTATCATCAGCCTAATGTGAATCGAGCGGAGAATGGGGGGCTGAAGATGGCGCATACCATGGTGGAGCAATTGCGCTTCACGCGGAGCGAATTCCTGCGCTGCCTCGAGGGATTGAGCCTGCAGGACGCATACGTTCAGCATGGGCAGATGAATTGCATCAGTTGGACGATCGGTCATTTGGCCGCGCACGAGAGCAACATTTTCGTTTTTTTGGCGCAGAACAAAGTGGTGCAACCGGAATTGCGCAAGATCTGCGGTTTTGGCAGCCCGCGCTCGACGCCAAAACTCGACGATATGTGGGCGGCCTGGCACGAGGTGACAGCGCATGCCGATGTCTTCCTGGATACATTGACCACGGAAAAGCTGCTGGAGCATTTCCAATGGAAGGGCGAGCCGCTGAAAGACTCAATCGGCACCATGCTGCACCGCACCATCTATCATTACTGGTATCACCTGGGCGAAGTACACGCCATTCGCCAGATGCTGGGGCAGCGGGAGCTGCCAGAATTCGTGGGCGAAATGGACAGCGCCCCCTTCAAACAGGCATAGAGCCGCTCGGCGGCAGCGAAAAGGTCTCCCCCGCTCACGCAAAATCGTAAGCTGTCTCGTCGCTTGAGCGGCGCGGTTTGGGTAAACAGTACGCTATGAAAAGATCTCCCAGGATCGGGATCACCACGGGTTTGGAGGAGGGACATCAGTCGCTTGACACCCGCTATGTACAGGCGGTTGAAGAAGCCGGCGGCATCCCGGTCATCGCGCCGCTCTTGAAGACGGCCCGGGCGGCCGCTGAATTTGCGGCGCTGCTTGATGGATTGATCATCACCGGCGGACCGGGGATCACGCGCGGTTTGATCGGCGCGCTGCCGGCGGATCTGCCGCCTGTGGACCCCCGGCGCGATCTCAGTGACGAATTGATCTACCATGCGGTGGCGGAGCGACCGGTGCTGGGCATCTGCTACGGGATGCAGTTTATCAATGCCATGGCGGGCGGCACGATTTATGGCGATGCCCAGGCGCAGGCAGGGACGATGGTCCACAGCGACGACCGCGGCGCGACCCAGCACGAGATTCGCATTTCAGCAAGCTCGCATTTGAATGCCGTCCTCAAGACCGAAAAGCTGACTACCAATAGCCACCATATTCAAGCGGTAGCCGATGTGGGGGCGGGTTTACGCGTGACGGCGCGCGCAGAGGACGGCGTCATCGAAGCGCTGGAATCGCAGGAGGGCCGGATTGTCGGCGTGCAGTTCCATCCCGAGCGCATGAGCGGCGCGGCGCGAGCGCTATTCGCGGATCTGGTCGCGCGGGCGGGTTGCCAGAAAGACGCGCGCTAGAACAATCCGATCAGACGCGTCAAGAGATTGTGCTTGATGTAGCCCCTTTCGAGGTACCACAGCCAGGTGTCTCTCAAGCTGGCGTCGATGTCGATTTCGGGCCTAAAAAGCTCTCGGTAGGCTTTGCCGCCGTCGAAGTAAACGAAGGCGCCGCCCAATCGTGTTTGATCGGCGTCCATCGGCGTCTCGATGCCGAAGCGGCGCATGATATCGATCAAGACCGCGATCGGCTCCAGCATCAAATCGGGCGTGCGGAAAAGCGGCTTCCGGGCGTCACAGGCTGCCGCGATCATGGCGAACCACTCGCTGTAGGGGTAGTTGGCGCTGTTGAGAATATAACGTTCGCCGCTACGACCACGATCAATGGCATTGACATGCGCCCGCGCCACATCGCGCACATCAATGACAGCCAGGCCACCGGAGGAAATCGGGACGGCCCATTGGTAGCGCGCCGTTTCGATGACAAAGGTGCCGGAGATGGCGTTGAGATCGCCCGGGCCGATGACCACGGTCGGATTGAGGATAATCACATCAAGCCCCGACGCGACAAATTCGGCGGCGACCTCCTCGGCTTTGACCTTGGAATAGGCGTAGAGATAGCGTTCCGGCGACAGATTAAAACGATCGTTCTCGTCCGAGAGCGCATTGCCAGGCCGAATTCCGACGGCCGCGGCGCTGCTTGTGAAGACGACGCGCCTCACGCCGGCGGCCTGCGCCGCGCTCAAGACATTGCGCGTGCCTTCGACGTTGATGCGCCAAAGGGCGGCCTTGTCATCGTCTTTCCAGTAGTCGGCTTTTGCGGCGACGTGGAAGACGATCTCGCAGCCGTCGCAGGCGCGCTTAAGCAAATCCAGATCGTCGAGGTCGCCGGCGACGCCCTCGTAGGCGACACCGTCCAGGATCGCCAGTTTCTTCTCCGACCGGTAGAGAATGCGCAGATCATGGCCCGCTTCAGCTAGCTTGCGAGCGATATGCGAACCGACGAAGCCGGTAGCGCCGGTTATGAAAACTTTCATTCCACCTCGACGGAATAACTGGCAACTAATTCGGCACAAACTGAGACAGATATCCTAATCGCGATTCGGCGAAAAGCACAGTCCGGCGGGGTCGATGCCTGCTGTTGTCTAGAGCACGATCAAGCCCAGCTGGGTAGCGCGGACGACGGCTTCGGTGCGGCTTTGCGCGCCAAGCTTGCCCATGATGGCGTTAACGTGAAATTTGACGGTGTGATCAGTGATGCCCAGATCGAGGGCAATGGCCTTGTTGGTCATGCCCTGCGCCAGCAACTGCAAGACCTCGTTTTCGCGGGGCGTTAAGGGAATCGCCTCCGCCATCAGCTGCAGATCCATTGGCGCGACTGGCAAGAGGCGCAAGCCGGGATCGAGCACGATTAAGCCAAAGTCGATCGCGTACAGAGCGCTTGCGAAGACGTCGGGATCGCTCTCGCGCGGCAAGATCGCATAGCCGGGAAAGGCCGTCAACGCGCCCGTCAGCGCCAGCAGGGACTCTTCAGTTTCGTCATCGGCTACCAAGGCCAGGACAGGCAGGTCGCCAAGCCATTGGGCGAGGGTTTGCCGCAGCGTCTCGCTTTGCCAGCCCAGATCGACAATGAGCGCATCCGCTCCGCCCTCATCGATAGCGCGATCAAGATCGCCCCCGTCGCTCTGCGCGACGACGGCAAAACCACGCGCCTCCAGCAGGGCGGCTAAACCGGCGCGGGCCAGCAAGTTTTCCGCGACGACAATCAGTCTAAGGTCAGTTTCCGGTACGGACATATCAATCAGGCTAGCAGAATCCGTATTGGATTTGCATTTGCGCAAACTTGCTCGGCGAAATTGATCTTGGACATCATGTATACGCGTTGGCTATGGCATTGGTGGCAGCGTGTCTCGTATGGCGCGATTAAACGGGAGTAGTCAATTTTGTGGGAACTGGATTTGTTCACGACGAAGACGCAAGGGTAGTTTCAAGAAAGTTATGCGCAAATGCTGCGCGCTGTAGGGGCGGCACGCTGTGCCGCCCGCTTGTTGACCCTTTGTATGCGGGCGTTTCGGCGAAACGCCCCTACAACCATCTACTCTCGAGATTCGCGCGACTTTCTTGAAACTACTTCCAGCTTGCTTGATTTTCAAGCTTGCGGAGTCGCGGGCTAGATCTCACGCACCCAGAATTGAGCGCCGGCCTTCAGCGTGTTGCTGCCCGTTCCTTTCCACTGGAGTTTGAAGATATGAGATCCAGCGCTCAGATTTTGAATCAGCCGGGTGAAACTCAGGAGGCTGCGTGCGGTGTAGTTTTTGTTCCAGATAAGTTGGTTCACGAAAGTGCCATCGACCCCACCTATGCTGGCTCCGTCAATCTCAATATCAAGAAAAACGGATTTGTGGCTCACCTGTGTTATCGAGCCGTGAAAATGAACCAGAACATCTCCGCCGGTTGTTGTAATTGTCAGATTGAGGTTATTACTGTCGATAAGGGCGAAGTCACGATTATCCGCCACGATATCTTCCGTCGTTGTGTAGGCCGCTTTGCCCAGGTTTCTGAGCGCCGCCAGATTGTCGCCGATGGCGTTCAAGTCTGAGGCGGCGACCAGTTCGCCGGTACTCCAGTCGGTTTTTGGCGTTGTCCAAGCCATTGTGTTTCTCCTCTTTCTACTTCTGTCAGTTTTGTCAGTTTCTCATCAATACTGGAATGGTCCTGCCAGAAATCAGCAGGTCAGAAAACCTGTCCTGTCAACATGTTCTGTCATAAGCTAGTTAACAGGACAGAACCGCTTCACCGCGTACTCTAAAATCTGTACTTGGCAATCTTCGCTTGATCTTCTCCTTTGATTTACAGACATACAAGCAAAATAGCATATGTGTTCTATAAGATGCGACCATATAGTCGCGTTTTGATAATTCGAACTCTATTTCTACTTATTTTGTACCTAATATAAATACTTAATTACTATTCGGAGTTTCCATTCGAAGCACATTGCAACGCCGACAAAGCGCCATCTGGATGAGCCATCTCCAGGCACGATCAGCGTCCGGGGAGATTGAGCTACTTCGGTCGCAGGTCGTTCCAGGGAGATTCGAAATGCCGCGGCGGCGACCAGAAAAACGTCTCAAAAGACTGGCGATTTTCGTGTTAAGATTTTTAGGGACACGTAAAGGAGATGGAACTCGAGCGAAGAAGTCGCCCGTCGCGGAGTATATATTCAGATCGGCGGGCCGGCGATATCGCGAATGGATACGGAGACGGTCAAGGATTCTGCGCAAACAGGTCCGATAGCGCCGTATCCACCCCTCAACTGAATTCGCATTTCGCAAGAGGCGGGCAATATTGTTATAATGTCAGTCGGATGGTAGCAGTTCTGCTGCCGCGCCATTGGCGTGGCGCAGCGTCATAGGCAAGAGGAGGTGCGCGATGGCCGATGCGCAAATCACAATGCAAGATCGCTTCGTTCCGCAGACGCTGGACCTGCTGCAAGGGGTCTTTGCCGGCTATCCGGGACGTGATTTTGCGGTGCGCTTGTGGGACGGAACAATCTGGGAGCAAGAAGGCACATCCGAGCACCGCTTTACGATCGTGCTCAATCATCCGTCGGCCTTGCGCCGCATGTTCTTCCCGCCGACCGAGCGCCGCCTGGGCGAAGCCTATATGTTCGGCGATTTCGAAATCGAAGGCAATATGTACGAGGCGATCTACCTGGCGCGCTACCTGTGGGAAAACTGGACCTGGCGCGATACGCTGCGCTTTGCGCCGAAACTGTTGCGCTTGCCTTCTCAGTCGTCCGGCGCGAATGAACAGATCGCCCATATCTCCGGGCAGAAGCACTCGGTCAACCGCGACAAACAAGCGATCCAATACCATTATGATGTATCAAACGAGTTTTATCAGTTGTGGCTCGACGAGAAAATGGTATATTCCTGCGCCTATTTTGCCAATCGCGAGGAAAGCATTGATAGCGCACAGAGCCGCAAGCTCGACTATATCTGCCGCAAGCTGCGCCTGCAGCCGGGCGAGCGCCTGCTGGATATCGGCTGTGGCTGGGGCGCGCTGATCATGCACGCCGCCGAGCATTACGGCGTGGACGCGCTGGGCATCACGCTCAGCGAAAAGCAATTGGCGCTGGCGAACGAGCGCATCGCCGCCGCCGGGTTAAGCGATTGCTGCCGCGCCCAATTGCTGGATTACCGCAATGTGGACGAGTCGCAACCCTTTGACAAGATCGTCAGCATCGGCATGGTTGAGCATGTGGGCCGGGAAAATCTGGGCATCTATTTTGAGAAAGCCTATCGCCTGTTGAAACCGGGCGGCGTCTTTCTCAACCACGGGATTACGCTTTTGAGCGCGCCATTTGAGGCCTTGTACGAAGCGAAGGATTCTTTCGTGCAGCAATATGTCTTCCCCGATGGCGACAGCCAGCCCATCGCCTACGTTCTGGATATCGCCGCCAAAGCGAACTTCGAGTGTCGCGATGTAGAAAGCCTGCGCGAGCATTATGCCTTAACGCTAAAGAACTGGCTGGAACGCTACGAGGCGCAGGAGCAGACCATCCTCGATATGCTAGGTCCCACCGGCTATCGCCAATGGCGAATCTACCTGGCAGGCGCGCGCTGGGTCTTCGAATCCGGCTACAACTCCATTCACCAGGCCCTCATGTACAAATCACTGGACGGCAAGACCGCGCATGGCTACCTGCCGCTTACCCGCGACGACTGGTACAAAGACGGGGCCTGATGTCGCATCCTCAACGACGTAGGTATAGGTTTCGGGCGGCTTTGAGTGTCGCTGGTGTATAAAGGGTGTTTAGCGAGGCTTTTGGGCTTGTTGCTGCGCCACTGGCATTAGACGCGCGATGTTGCTCAGATCAGCCGTGGCTGCAGTTGGGGCAGCAGCACTTCGCTGATCCTCAAATCGTAACGCCGCCGGTCGAGAAAATAGCTGACCGATTCGTAAGCGACGCTTTCAAGCTTGTCGAGCGCTTTGTCGAAGTCGGCGCCTACGCGGTAAGCGTCATGGGAGTCGGAGCCGAGCACAACCGGGATATTTCGCGCCGCCATCTCTTGCAAGATTTCCATTCCCGGGTTCATTTCCGGATAGGGTTTGTTGACGCCGCTGGTATTCAACTCCATAGCGATGCCGGTTCGCGCGATGCGGTCCAGAGCGCGGCGTATCGTATCAAGATGATCGGAGACCTGGTACTGTTTGGGATGCACGATTTTGACGATGTCAGGATGGCTTAGACAGTCGAAGAGGCCGGATTCGGCCGCATTTGCCAGATTCTCGAAGTAACTTCGTTCGTATGCCAAGCGCGACGAACCCTCGAGATAGATCGCCTGGTATTCCTGGGTCTGCGGATGGACTGAGCCCAGGATATAGCTGAAATCGGCTTGCTTGTGCAGATCGTCCAGCCAAGTCTCCATACCCGGCATGTAATCGCTTTCCAGGCCCAGGCGCACATCGACGCGCCCGGCGAAGTCCTCGCGCGTTTTCTCGATCATCTCCACATATTGAGGCAGTTGATTAATGCTCATGCGCACGCCGGGATTCCAGCCAAAAGGCATGGGACTGTGGCAAGTGAAGGCGATGCCGCGCAAGCCCTTTTTCTCGGCCTCCCTGGCGTAATCGGCGGGAGCACCGCGGGCGTGCTTGCACAGGGTGGTATGCATGTGAGAATCGTACATGTTCGCTTCGTAGGTCATGGCCGGCTCCGGTAAGTGAATGCGGATGCGACAACGCCGCCCATTGTGTACTAGATGCGGGGAGATGTCTATTGCGGGATTGACGCGTGTCTTCTGGGCGTGGGGAGAGCGAGACCGACGCTTTTGCCTACGGAAGGTCAACGAAAGCGACTCTGGCGCAAGACGGGCCATAGACTAGGACAGGTAAAAGTAACGAAAGGACTTCTAGCATGTTGAGACGTACAGCTATTCTCCTCCCCGCCGTCCTTATACTGCTTGTGCTTGTGCCCTTGCAGACTATGGCATGCAGCGGCTATCCCTACTTCGGCGTGGACGACCTGCCGGAGATGGAGCTTTTAGTGCGCGCAACGGTCATTGACGCTGATGATCGTGGCTATAGCGCTGTGATTCGGGTAGAAGAGTATTACAAGGGCGATGGTCCAAGATTACTGACAGTTGCGCGATACAATGTCGGCTTGCAGACCGGGCGCGGTGTACGGGGCTATGACACCGGTTGTTTGTACAGCGGCCGGGGCCATGAGTGGCGTCCCGGGTCGACGGGCTATTTCGGACTGAACCGAAACTACTTTGAAACGTATAGCGATTACTACTCCGGTTCGGCACACTTTTATGTCTGGGATGGGCAGATAACTTACCAGGAGGGCGCGACCGAGGGCTATGCCCTGGAATGGGATGCGCCGAAGACGATTTCCGAAGAAGAATTCATCGCCAGAATGCTTGAAGCGGGCGGACGCGAGGCGCCTGTCCCGCCGACGATTGACGGCGTGCTGCGCTATCCGCTGATGCGCTACCTGATGATCACGACGGAGACGGGCGCACGCTACCAGGTGAATCCCGACCGAAGCGTAACGCCCGTTGACGAGGAGACAGCGATCGCGGTTTCCCCCGACGACTCCCATGTAGCGATCCGAGCCGACGAAGAGACTCTCGGTTTCTATTATGTTTGGCCGCTGGGATATACGCCGGAACACATCAAGCAGACCGTGAAGGCGCCTGGTCGGGATCTGCTGTTTAGCAATGACAGTCATATGGTCGCCGTCTGGGACGATGCGCAACTGTCCATCTATCTGTTCCGCAACGAAGGGCGGGGCAATCACGGCGATTGGGGATCCGGCATGCAGCTTGACCTCATCGCGAAAACAGCACTCGCAATCGCTGATGGCGGGTCGGCGGTCGTCCAGTGGAGCGCGGACAGCAGTACCATCGCCTGGCAAGACGACCATGGCATCTGGCGCTGGGATCTCTATGAAGACGCCGAACCGGACCTGGTCGCCATCGCGGACGAGATAGAAGACGCCAAACTGCTCGATCTGTCGGCAAGCGGTCGTTATGTGCGATACGGCAGAGCCGCCGGCTGGACGCTCTTTGACAGCGAAGGCGGGCACACTTACAGCAACGCCCTGGCGTCGCCCGGCGATCGTCATCTGATCTTTGTCAACAGCGACACCACGCCCATCGACAATTGGCGGGAAAGCGATCAGTGCGCTCCGCCCTTGCGGCAGAATTGCGCGCTGTATGTTCGATTTCCCGATGCCGAGACGATCACCGTATTCCCTTATCAGATGGAATTGCTTGGTCTCGTCAGATGTGGTTCCGGCTGCTACGTAACCAGTGTCTCCTGGCATCCGGCGATCAATAGCGGCAACACCGGATACATTGGCGGGCGTTACATAGGCACAGCCATGGCCGACTTGCGCCAAATAGCCTACGATCCGGTTTATGATCAGCCAGCCGTTCTGCGTGGCGACTATCAGATCGAGTTTGAATTCTATAACAGCGGTTACTTCACAGGCGCATACGATAGCGTTAACATCGCCAGTCTGGACTATCTCGATCTCGAAGATGTGGTCGACAGTCCGATCGCCTCAATCGAGTGGGGCCAGCCGATCTTCTACGACACTTTCATGCTTACGGCGACGGAGTATCTGCCGCGGACAATATCAATTGAGCGTGCTGGATCCATGTCCCAGCAAGATATCCGCGATGGCCGCACTTAGTTTCAGGTTCTGATGTGGATTGAGTTAGTCGAGGCAACTTGCCCAGTTGACGCCGGGCAACGTGAAAAAGGTCAAGGTAGATTGCATAGCGCAGCGCGGACTTGCTCCGCTTAGGGATGAGGTTGCGCTCGCCGATCTAGCTTGGCCTTATTGTTTTGCATAGTCCGCCAACCTGGAGAGGTCATGCCCTCTGTCTCAAGTCTGGACGCAGGGATTCAGCTAGTTGCCACCCGCACGATATCCGCGATTCTGGCCTCGGTCGCCGCGTCGAGCTCGGGCTGGGCAAGGAACCAGGCGTTGGCGATGAGCTTGTCGGGCGCGTTCTCGTCGATGGGCAAGTTGGCTTTCTCGGTGAGACCAAAGGTCACATAGTCATCCATGCGAATGAAGACGAGGACCGGACCGCTCTTGGCATAGCCGGGCATGCCATACCAGAGTCGCGGTTTGAGATCCGGATTCGCCCCCATGATGATTTCATGCAGTCGCTGGCCGATCGCGGCCTGGGCGTCAAACATCTGCGGGATTTTCTCGAGCACGGCGGCTAAGTTGTCGGCATCCTTCTGCGCTTTCTTGGTTGCCATGTAAGCTCCTTTTCTTCGACTAAGAGTGCAATAGAAGTAATTCCAAGTAAGTAATGAGAATGCGAAAATGTTTTTATTCAACCCCACCCCCGGCCCTTGCCCCCTCTCGGTCCCCCCGCTAAGCGGGGGGCGGAAACCCCGAAGCATCAGGGAGGGGGAGCGCAATCGGCGGGACTAGGGTTACATCCAGAACTTTCGCTACAAATGAGATTTTTTCGCATTATTTTATTGCTACTATTGAGACTTGTGCAAATATGCAAAAGTATTCGAGAAGATACTTCATTAGTCAAGTTGTCGCTACTGGCGGATTGCCTCTGCCTTAAAGGCGAGGCGCGCGAACCAGGGCATTGACCCGTTCCGACGCTGCTCAGGTAAACCGGGACAGCCGGCGCATGTTTCGTCGGTTGTCCCGGTAGAGATCGCGAAAGATGTGATAAAGATCGTCATAGATCGCCTTCGTCCCCGCGTTGGGCTGAATGCGGCGGTCGATCCGCACCCAGGCGTTGCGCAGAGGAGCGAAATCATCAAAGAGGCCGGCCGCCATACCGGCCAGGTAGGCATCGCCATAGGCCGCGCCGATCGTTTGGCGCGGTACGTCTTGGGGCAAGCCCGCGATGTCGCTGCATATTTGCAGCCAAAGCGGATCCTGCACGCCGCCGCCGATGGCAACCAGGCGCTGCGGCCGAGCGTCAACTTCAGCCATGGCTTCGATGTTATGACGCAAGCCATAGCCGATGCCCTCGAGCAGGCTGCGGTAGAGATGAGCGCGACTATGGCTGAGGCTCAAGCCGAAGATCATGCCCTTGGCATGCACATCGTTGATGGGGGTGCGTTCGCCGCTGAAATAGGGCAAGGTGACCAAGCCACCGCTGCCGGCGGTGATGCCCGAGGCGATTTGAGAAAGCAGGGCGAAGGCATTGACGTCCTCCTGCTCCGCTCGCTGTCGTTCGGCATGAGCCAGTTCATCGCGGAACCAGGTCAAGAGCGCGCCAGATGTCGACAAGCCCGCTGCTAGAATGGCGCTGCCGGGCACGATACCCACGGAGGCCCACAGATTGCGGTGGGGGCGATAGGCTGCCGTGGTCTGGATGAGGAAGAGCGTGGTGCCGTACATCACCATCAGATCGCCGGCTTCAGTCGCGCCCGCGGCAATCGCCTCGGCGAGCGCGTCGGCTGTGCCGGCGGCGACCGGCGTGCCAGCGGGGATACCCGTCTCTTCGGCGGCTTTCGTTGTGACCGCGCCGGCTTGCTGCCCGGACCAGAGAGTCTCCGGCAGCCACTCCAAGGGACAGATCCGCTCGACCCAGTCCTTGCGCCAAGACAGTTGATGCACGTCGAAGAAGGGAGTGAAGTAGGGCGCGACATAGTTGTCGACGACAAAGCGGCCGGTCAGGCGGTAGACAAGATAAGTTGATGCGGTGACGATCTTGCGGGTGCGCTTGAAGAGCTCGGGCTGATGGCGGCGGTACCAGAGTACTTTGGGAGCGACTGACTGTGCCGAGAGCGATTGACCGGTGCGGGCGAAGATCTCATCCGCACCCAGTTCTGCCGTCAGGTCGTCAATCTCTTGACCGGCGCGGGTGTCGATGCCGTAGAGGATGGACGGACGCAGCGCTCGGTAGTTTTCGTCGAGGGGGAGCATGGTGGGCGCGATGGCGCTGGCAGCGACGCCGGCAATGCGCGCCGGATCAATCTGCGCCGCGTCGATCAGACCACGCGAAATCGTACAGAAGTCCCGCCACCAGACGGCGTCCGCGTCCTGTTCCGCCCAGCCGGGCTGCGGGATATCAAAGCCGTGCGGAACGGTCTGCTCGGCGAGCACTTGGCCATCAAGGTCTACCAGTACGCCTTTGGAGCTGGAAGTGCCGATATCAATGCCCAGCAGCAGCCGATCGTCTTTCATAAACTTCGATCTTCTACTCCAAATCGACAGGCTGACCGGTGCGCGCCGATTCTTCGACAGCGCAGAGCACGCGCGTGACCAGCGCCGCTTCGGCGCCCGTCGCCAGGACGGGCTTGTCGTCAACAACGGCGTCAACGAAGCGAGCGATCGCTTCCAGCACGAAGCCACTCATGCGAGCCGAACCGGCATCGAGCGTGAAACCCAGCACATCGGGCAGGCTTATCGAATCGCGGGTGTATTTCTCGACGGCGCGGTGATCGGAGGTGTTGATGTAGAGTGCGCCTTCGCTGCCCAACACTTCCATCTTGAAGTTGAAGACATTGGGCTCGGTCTCGGGCAGGATCCAACTGTTCTCCAGCGTGACGACTGCGCCCTTTTCGAACTCGACGATGGCGACATGGAAATCCGGCGCGTCAACGCCCATGTCCCGCAACACGCCCGAACGACTGACGGCATAAACGCGAGTGGGCTTGTCGTTGAGCAGCCAGTGGGACATATCAAGCGTATGGCTGGCCAGGAACCAGAGCGCCGAGCTTTTGCCCGCCCAGGGCAGCATCTGCGTGGGCACAAATGTCGTGTTGCTCAAACGGGCATAGATGTACTTCAGATCTCCCAATTCCCCGTCTCTGATGCTCTGGCGCGCCCCGACAAAGGGTGGATTGACGCGATTGTGAAAGTCGACCATGAGCTTGACGCCGGCTGCTTCGGCGGCTACGAGAATGGCTTCAGCATCTTCAACCGTGGTGGCCAGCGGCTTTTCTACCAAGATATGTTTGCCTGCATGCGCCGCGGCTACGGCGAGATCGCGATGCGCGAAGTCAGGCGTGGCGATGGATACAGCGGCGATATCGTCCCGCGCCAGCAGATCGCGATAGTCGGTGTAAACGTGGGGCACGCAGTATCGTTCCGCGATTTCGCGCGCCCGACCCGCGTCCAGATCGCAGACAGCGACCAGGTCCGCCTGTGGCATATTGTGGTAGACATGGGCGTGCCAGGCGCCGCCGACGATGCCCGTCCCGATCACGCCGAATCCTGTTTGACTCATTTTAACTCCTTCTCGATGATAACGTGAAAAATCAAGCTAGTGTCATTGTCAGTAATATTAGCTGTTTTAGGGTCTGCATGCCATTTGCTTGATATTAGCTTCAAACCCGCTTATACTTGCAATGGACGCATGGATGCCATTCTCAAAGGAGCTTTCATGGACATTGAAGACAAGTTAAACCAGCACGAACGCAGCATTGGCTGGATCGAGGGCAAGCTGGAATCGCTGGCCACGAAAGAATTCGTCCGTAAGGAAGTCAATGACGCCGTCAAAACCATAGACGCAAAGATCGACGCAGTCGATGCAAAGATTGATTCAAAGATTGACGCGCTGAACAAGGACATTAGCGGCCAGATAAAAGAATTGAGTAATAAGATTGAGAAAGAGCGTAGTTGGCGCATGAAAGTCACCGGAGGCGTCAGTATTCTGGCGCTGGTTTTCGTTGCGATCTCCAGTCTGGTAACGACTCTGGTTAGTCTTGGCATCATCAGCGCCTAATCTACCCAAAAGTCGAGCTTGACGCCACAAAACTGACCCGCTGGCTTGTCTGTCGCCGGACGAAGGCGGCTAACCCTTCACGGCCCCAAATGTCAAGCCGCGCACCACGTAGCGCCCCAGAACCAGAAAAATCAGCATTGGCGGCAGCATGGCCACGACGGCAGTCGCCGCGATTTGATTCCAGTAGACGCCAGTCGACGCGAAAAAGCTGATGGTGCCGACGGGCAGCGTCGTCGTGCTTTGCTTGCTGAGGATGAGCGGGAAGAGCACGTTGTTCCAACTGAAGACGAAGGTGAACATTGATGTGACGATGATGCCGGGGGTGGCAAGCGGAATGATGATGCGGAAGAAGGCCGACAGCCGCGTAGCGCCGTCGACCCAGGCCGCTTCTTCCAGATCCAGCGGCACTTCGTCCATGAAGCTCTTGAGCAGCCAGACCGAAAAAGGGATCGCCAGCGTCTGCAAGGTGAGGATCATCGCCTGGTAAGTGCCGGCCCAGCCGATGCGCGACATGAGAATGAAATAGGGGATGACAAAGACGATGGGCGGCGCGATCAGCAGGCTGATGTACCAGTTCATGATGAAGTCCTTGCCGCGCAGGGCGAAACGCGAGAGCGCGTAGGCGGCTGACATGGCGAAGGGCAAGCTGAGCAAGGTGGCGCCCGTGCTGACGATGATGCTGTTGAAGACCTGCGGCCGGTTATTGCCCGGGTCGACGAAAGTGCGCTCGAAGGATTGCAGCGTCGGCTCGAAGAAAAGCTGCGGCGGGATGGTATAGGCTTCGCTGGGATGACGAAATGCCAACAGGCTGAACCAGAGGATGGGACCGACGAAGAAGATCATGACCAGCGCCATGAGCGCGTAGATGACAATTCGATGCCGGGTCTGCAGGGACTTCATGGCCTACCATTCCCGCTTGCGGAAGATGAAAATGATATAGAGATTGATGATGACGGTGACGATGATGACCACCAGCCATGTCATGGCCGCGGTCAAGCCGATGTTGTAATTGACCAGACCTTCGCGATAGAGATTGAAGCTGAGCGTGCGCGACGAGGTGCCGGGACCGCCGCCGGTCAGCACAAAGACCAGATCAAAGCTGTTGAAAAGCTGCATAAAGCGGATCATGACTAGGAAAGCGGCGATGGGACGCAGTAGCGGCAGCGTGATTGACCAAAACATACGCCAGGGCGAAGCGCCATCGACTTGCGCGGCTTCTTTGACCTCTTCCGATATCGACAATAATCCGGCATATAGCACAATGGCGAAGAAGGGCGTCCATTGCCAGGTGTCAACCATGCCGATGGCAAAGAGCGCGCTGCCGGCGTAACCCAGGATACCTTGCGGCGGCACAGGGAAGCCGATGCCCTCCAACAGCCAGGGCAGCAAGCCGCCTTTCGGCTCCAGCAGGTAGCGGAAGAGAAAACCGGCAACCACCGGCGCCAGCGTGGTCGGCATGATAAGCAGCGCGCGGCAGAAACCCATGCCGCGCAGGTGGGTATGCAGCAGCAGCGCGACGCCCATGCCCAGCCAGAATTGCGCCAAAGTGCCCAAGCCAGCCAGCAGAAGCGTGTTCTTCAGGGCTTCGGTGAAGGGCGTGACCTGGAAGACCATGCGGTAGTTGTCCAGGCCGGAGTGATAAAGCGGGACGGCGCTGGTCTGCAAGTTCCAGAACCAGAAGCTGTTGCGCAGGGCGAAGCCCAGCGGATACAAAATCAGCGCCAGCAAGATGATGATTGATGGCGCAAGCAAGAGGTATGGGAGTCGTCTGTTGAGATTGAAGCGGTTCTGCAAACCCCTCCTCCCAACCCCCTCCCCAATGCATTGGGGAGAGGGAGTTGAAGCGCGCTTACGACGGTGAAGCGTTGTGCAAGCGCTCGTCGTTCCGTATTACATGGACGAAAGGCTAGCGATCAAGGCCTTGGTATTGTCCAGCGTATCGTCGAAGCTTTCGACGTTGTACGGGATCATCTGGTTGCCGCTCAGGATGTTCTGGAAGAGCGTCTGCGTGGTCTCCAGCGCCTGTTCCGGCGTGACCGCGCCGGTCATGGCCTGGTTGATCTGCAAGCCATATACGCCCTCCAGCGAGGTGTAGATGGGCGCCGGGGGACGAACCACCTTGCCATCGCCCAGCTTCATCATCTCCAGCTGCGTGCCCAGGAAGGGATAGAGCGCGTTCAAATCGGCATCGTCGTAGTTGGACTTGCGGCTGAAATCGGCGAATTGATAACCAGCGACATTGACCTGTCCCATGGCCTTTTGGCCGTCGGAGCCGGTCGCCCACTTGATGAACTGCCAGGCAGCGTCTTGATTGGCGGAGGTGGATGGCATACCCAGCGACCAGCCACCCAGGCTGACGACTTGATCGCCGCCGGCGGTCTGCGTCGGCAGCACGGCGGTCTCGAACTTATCGACCACAGGCGAGGGCGTGCCAGTCAGATAGCCTTCGTTGTTCACCAGGTAGAAATAGGGCGTCCAGTGATAGAACATGCCGATATCGCCTTGCGAGAAGCGCGTGCCGGCATCGAACCAGAGGTAGTTGATTGATTCGGGTGGCGACCAGCCATAGAGGCGGTTCCAGTCGTGCAGGGCGGCGACATTGGATTCGCTGTTGATGGTGGGGCTAAAGTCCCAGGGCGCTTCGGGGAACTGCGTGAACCAACGCGTGCCGTAGCTGGCGGACAGCTGTGTATACATGTGCACGACGGGCACGGGCTGCGCGCCGATGACGGTGGTACCGTACATGCTGGTGCCATCGAGGTCCATGCCGTTGATCTGATCGAGGATGCCGAAATAGTCTTCCCAGGTCCAGTCGCCGGCGTCGGCCACGGACGAAGGCAGCGGATCGAGTCCGGCGGCTTCGAAGAGATCGGTGCGGTACATGATGCCCTGGCCATAGGAAGCGATGGGCAGCGTCCAAACGTGATTGCGCCAGGTGCTCAAGGAATAGAGGCATTCTGGCACGAAGTCGTCGATGGCGGAATCGGAATCGGCCGAAATGAATTCATCGAGCGAGCGAATCCAGCCGTTGTCGGCATATTGGCTGATCCACATCTGGTCAACGGCGATGACATCGGCGTCCGCGCTTTGCGTCAAAAAGGCGTTGACCAGACGCGCTTGCAAGGCCGTATAACCCAGGGATTCGATATTGACGCCAATCCCGGTCATCTCGGTGAATTGATCGACCACGTTCTGCAGGGCCAGATCCCAGGGATCGCCCACCGTCAGCACGTTGATGGTGGTATCGCTTTGGGCGGCAACGCGCGGAAGATTCGCCAATGGCGTCAATCCGCCGGCAACTGCGGCGCCGGCCGCGCCGCTCATGCGCAGAAAGTCGCGGCGGCTCAAGCTTTTCTTGGACATCGTACACTCCTTCTTGCTGTATGAGTAAGTTAAAGCGGAATTGCGATGGACTTCCTTCGATAAGCGCCTCCTCGCCTCAACATCAGATCAAGATCTCGCCATCCACCAATACAGGCGCGTCATCGACAACGACTGAGCCGGTCTGCCGCAGGTCCTTGATCAAATCCCAGTGGATGCTGGATTGATTGACCCCGCCACACTCGGGATAAGCCCGGCCCAGCGCCAAGTGGATCGTGCCGCCGATTTTTTCGTCGATAAGTATATCCTTGCAGAAGCGGTTGACGTAGGGATTCATACCAAAGGCAAACTCGCCCAATCGGCGCGAGCCAGCGTCCGTTTCCAGGATTTGCAGCAAGAATGCTTCATTCGATGACGCGCTGGCCTGGATCAGCTCGCCGTCTTGCCAGGCCAGGCGGATGTCATGCACCAATTGGCCGCCCAGGACGCCCGGCAGCTCAAAGTGGATCTTGCCGTTCAGCGTCCTGTTGACGGGCGCGGTATAGATCTCGCCATCGGGCAAGTTGATCTTGCCGTCGAATACCATCCATTGCCGACCCCGAACCGAGAATGACAGGTCGGTCTCGTCTCCGGCGACGATGCGCACACTCTCGCTGCCCTCGAGCCGGGCGGCTTGCCGATGCCACCCTTCCGAGGCGGCGCCATAGTCCAAAAGGCAGGCGGCGAAGAACATATCTTCGATGGTTGCCAGGTCGGTATCGGCTTGTCGCGCCAGCGCCGCGTTGGGGACGCGGACCAGGCACCAGCGCGTCTCTTGCCAGCGCAGCGTCGAGATTACCCCCATAGCCGCTTGATTGGCCGCCAGCGCCGCCGCCGGGATGTCATCGTGCAGGCTTAAGTCATAAGCCCCGCGCAAGCCAAAATAGACATCGGCCCAGGCCATGCCATGAGCCTCGATTTCCGGCAGCCAGCGATGCTGCTCGGCCGAACCGTGTTCCAGCAGGCTGTGGCGCAGTTTTTCCGAGAGGAGTTGCACTTGCGGGTAGGCGCCGGCTTTGATGCAAGATTCGTAGACGGCATGAGCCAGCGGGAAGGTATCGATTTCGCCCATGGCGATCATGACGCGCTCGCCGCGCTGCACGGTTGTGGAGTAATGGACGAGGACGTCGGCGACGGCTTTCCAGCGCGGGTCGGTAGCGGGCATGGAGTGTTTTCCTGCGGGTGGTGATGTTGGGAGTATAGCATGGTGGGGGGTGGGTTGAAATCACAAGCTTATGTCAATACAAGAAGCGACGAGCAGTGTATAATGGCGCGCACCGCTGGAGGAGGAACAAATGACAGATGCTGAACAACAGATATTGAGTGCGCTTCTCGCGGAGCCAAGAGAAGACTTGAATGTCGAAATCAAGGGCTGGCTAGATTTCAAAAATGCACCGGATAAAGCAGTCCTAGCTAAGGCAGCGATAGCACTCGCCAATTCTGGGGGTGGAATAATCGTATTGGGATTGAGTGAAAATAAGTCTGAAGGAGCCACATGGATTTCTGAAGATCGTCCGAGCGACCTGCCCAAATACACTGATGATGTGATCGGTTCAGCAATAGCCAAATACGCTGATCCGATGCCGGATTACGAGCTTAAATTCGTCCAGCATCCGGATACCGGAATCCAACATGTCTTCGTTTCGGTGGTCGGAGGTCTTACCGAGCCCGTCATTGCAAAGAAAGGCCTGGACAAAATAATCGTTGAGAACCGCTGCTATGTGCGAAAGCTTGGACCCGCAAGAAGTGAAGAGCCTACGTCGGCCTTGGAATGGCGAGAGTTATTTAACCGATGTGTCAGGAACAATCGCACCGCGTTGATCGACGGGTTCCGCGGCATGCTTGATAGTCGGTTTGTCGCAGCGGAGGTAACACCAGACAACCAAGAGATTCTGCGAAAGTTCATCGTGGAGTCCAGAGAGCGCTGGAAGTTGCTTGTCCAAGATTTGCCCGCTGATGAACCTGCGCGTCTTGACAATGGAGCATTTGAATTCGGATTTGCACTCCCATCATTCGTGGGATTATCGGGACCAAAAGAGTTAAGTGACTTAATGGCTATGGCACGAATGCGAATTCATGCGTCCTACGGCCCATTTCGGGTAAGAAACTTGGAAACCCATCAACCATATACGTTTAAGGGAGCATTAGAATCCTGGGCAGGCAAGCCAAATGACCCACATGGTTTTCGGCCTCACCCGATTGGCTGTAGTTTCTGGCGTGCGACAACCAACGGCATGTTTTATCACATTGAGGGACTATTTGACGATGAGTCTATCAAAGACAGGGAACCAGCTAGATTCTTCGAAATATCGTACGCAATTAGGCGTGTAGCTGCGTTTCTACTGTATGCTACTACTATCGCTGAGCAATTTGATGACACGACACGAATTATGGTACTTGGCAGTTATTCAGGCATGAGAGATCGGATACTTTTCCGAGACAATGACCATTGGGAACAGAGGGTGAGAAACCGTAGTCATGACGATTCTGCAACTCTCGGACCAAAACTTCTCCTAACCACATCGGTTTACGACAATTTGGATGAGATCACATACGAACTGCTACGAGAAATGTTTCAAAATTTTTGGCTAGTTGATCTAAAGCCAGAACTAGTGTCGGCGCAAGTCGGCATTCTTAAGAATCAGGGCTACTAGAGTACGCAGATTCGCAAACAGGTGTCTTCTCCGCGTTCTAACAGCTACAGAATCGGCCGCCCCACCCGCTCCTTCCCCAGATACTGACGCGCCTGCTCGACGATTTCGGGATTTTCCAAGCCCACTCCCGACAGTTCCCGGGGCTTCAGAGCAGCGATTCTATTAATTTACTATGAACAAGGTGAAACTGTCTCGATAGGCGCTGCATATTGCGCAAGATTGCGTGTATCTATCGCTTTGCATGTCTGGATAAGCAAATGGTTGTCACATGTGTTATGACTATGCTATCATACTAGCGAATCGGTGCATATTAATCGGAATCACTCATCATGACGAACATCGACCGTGGCTCTTCTTCTCTCGGTGAACGGGTCGCTTCGCTGGAAAATAACCAGAATCATCTGGCGACAAAGGCGGATCTGCTGCGTACCGAAAGCCAAATCATGGAAAAGATAAGCGCGAAGATAGATGCTCAAACTGAACTGCTGACCAATGAAATCAAGGGGGTTCGAGATCGACAGACCAAGATCATCGGAACAGCGGTCGGCGCCGGTTTCGTTTTGTCTCTTCTTATTGGCGCAGGCAATCTGGCAGTAAATCTGGGCATCATTCCTCCAGGACCCTAGATCCGAAGCAAATAATGCAGTGGGGGAAGATTCAGAGCGTGTTGACAGTCCCTAATACGACTGACTGTCTAAGACCCATGCAATCGCAAAATATCACATACTTGCCTCCCGGACAGTATTCTCCGTTTAGGCAATTTCGAAGCTCACTTGTTCGATGAATCCGCACTGGTCAAAACGCGCCGAGATTTCTGCTTCCGATGCTTCTTCTAGAAACAAGGTCACCGCCTCTTTGACATTTTCTATTGCCTCTTTGCTCGTCTGACCTTGACTCGCTATATCCAAATCGACGCAGTGAGAAACGAACAAATCTCCATCCTGTACGACGGATATTGTTAAATCCCTTCGCATATCTCTTTCCTTTGCCCTTCTCGGTGAAGCAATCATAACATAGTCGTACCAAACAGAGCGATCTCTCCGCTTCGGATCGCTCGGCAACAAGAGCCCCGGTGGGCGACCCAAGGGTCGCCCCTGCGCTGAGTTTGACATTAACGAATCGGTCTCTCAACCCGCTCCTTCCCCAGATTCCCCCGCTCTTGCTCGACGATCTCGGGATCGAGCTTGGTGAAAAGCGGAGACGGCTGGCGCAGCTTCTGGCCCGGCTGCAGATCGCTTGCCGTCCACTCCCCTATCGCCTTCGCCCCGTCATAGACCAGGGCCAGATGATCGCGGGTCTCTTCGCTGTACTTCTCGATGTTGAGCTCGCCGAAGAGTTGCCCCTCATAGCCGAGCATCTCGTGTACTTGCTGGGAGCTGAAGGGCGTGAAGGGCGCGAAGAGGATTTTCAGGTTGTCGATGCAGCGGAGCGCAGCGTAGACCGAGCGCGCGGCGTCGGCGCGGTCGGCTTTGATCGCCTGCCAGGGTTCGCGCTCGTTGAGCCAGGCGTTGACATCGCGCGCCAGGCTCAGTGTCTCTTCCAGCGCTTCTTTCAGGCGCACTTGTTCCAGCAGCGCGCCGACCGAATCGAAGCCGGCTTCGGTTGCCGCGATGATGTCGCGGTCGGCGGCGGTCAATTGCTCGTATTGGGGCACGGCGCCATCAAAGCGCTTGTAGGCGAAACCGAGCATGCGATTGACCAGATTGCCCCAGGCCGCCAGCAATTCGTTGTTGACCCGCGCCAGGAAGCCTTCCCAGGAAAAGTCGCTGTCTTGGCGTTCGGGGAAAGTGCGGGCGACATAAAAGCGCAGGGCATCGGCTTGGTAGCGCTCCAGCAGGTCGGGCAGCCAGACCGCCCAATTGCGCGAGGTTGAGAACTGCTGGCCCTCGATATTCATGAATTCGTTGGCGGGCACATCGTAGGGCAATTGCAAGGGAATATCGCCATTGACGGGATCGTCTTCGTTGTAGATGCCGTCGATGCCCAGCAGTTCCGCTTGCCAGATGATGGTGTGGAAGGGGATATTGTCCTTGCCGATGAAATTATAGATTTTGGCTTCCGGGTTATACCACCATTTTTTCCATTCGTCGGGCACACCGATGTTCTTCGCCCATTCGATGCTGGCGGTGAAATAACCCATGACCGCATCAAACCAGACGTAAAGCCGTTTGTCTTCCCAGCCTTCCAGGGGCACTTGAACGCCCCAATCGATATCGCGGGTGATGGGACGGCCGCGCAGCCCATCCTTGACGAAATTCTGGCTGAAGGTGCTGACGTTGGGGCGCCAATGATGCGCGTGCTCGGCGAGGTAGGCCAGGATCGCTTCGGTGAATCGGCCGAGATCGAGAAAATAGTGCTCGGATTCCCGCGGAATCAACTTGTCATCGGGGTTATTGCGGCTGTGCGGATCGATGAGCTGGATGGCATCCATCAGATTGCCGCAGTTTTCGCATTGATCGCCGCGCGCATGCGGGTACTTGCAGATATAGCAGGTGCCTTCGACATAGCGGTCGGGCAGGAAGCGCTTTTCGCTCTCGCTGTAGAGCAGGGTCTGCTTTTCCTTGTAGAGGTGGCCGCGCGCCAGCAGGGTGCGGAATATGTCCTGCGCCACTAGGTGATGATTCTCGGTGTCGGTGTGGGTGAAGAGATCGTAGCTAACGCCGATCTTCCGCTGCGTCTGCAAAAAACGTTCATGATAATGTTCGAAGACCGCGAGCGGCGTCGTGCCGCGCTTGTCGGCTTCGACCGTGATTGGCGTGCCATGGCTGTCCGATCCGCTGACCATCAGCACGTGATTCCCCCGCAGACGGTGATAGCGGGCGAAGATATCGGCCGGCAGATAGGCGCCTGCCAGGTGGCCGATATGCAGGTCGCCATTGGCGTATGGCCAGGCCACCGATACGTGAATATATTGTGCTGACATCGCATTTCCCCTTTTCAGCGAGCCTGTCAATATCGGCTCGGCTTGCTACGGAGCGCCAATAAAAAAAACCGCCTGTCGAGGACAGACGGTATTGAGTTTCGGCCAAGTATCGCCTAGGCAAAGACTAAGCTCCGTCTGTCCCGGTGGACGGTCGGCATCCGCATAGGCAGTACAACGCTCGTTCGTACAATCATGCGGTGAGTGTAACATGAGTTTTCTTATCTCGTCAAGCGCTTGATCATCGGGCAGGCGTCGGCTGGCGAGGATCATAACCATCGGCTACAATACTCGGCGCTTCTCCGCCAAGGGACGGGACCCACTCGCTTGATGCAAGCATCAGGAGACCATCAACCCGGCAATCCATACCAGCCCGGGCAGATCACAAATCACGAAGGGAACCGCGCTTCGCGCCAAGGCCGGGGCTGTTTGCTCTGGGCTATGGTTGTATTCGTCTGCATCATGGCGGCGGCCCTGACAGCTTTGGCATTCGCTTACGCTGGCTGGCATTCCGGCATCGCTGTCGCGCGCGAAAACGCGACCGCCACTGGCGAAGCGGAAACAAGAGAACAGTGCGAGCGCATACGGGCCGATATGGACGCAGGCAACCAGCAATTGTTGCAGACGAGGCTGGCCTACTTGCTCATGATGACGCCAGCGCCGTCTTGTCTCAGCGAAATCATCCCATCGGCGACCGCGCTTTATCAGCAGTCGCAGCCGACTGCCATTCCGCAGCCAACAGAGCCGGTCCAGCCCGTCGCCACCCTGCCCTCTCAAGCGGCGACTGCGGCCGCGACAATCGACAATGGTCCTGTATACGATTTGGAAGCCTTGTTGCTGGAGGCGCAGGCGGATATCGTGTCGCAGGCATACCAGCGAGCGGTGGACACACTGGATGCCATCATCGCGGTGGACGAGAGTTTTCAACGTGACCGCGTGCGCGAACTCTTGTTCGCCGCGCTCACATCCCAAGCGACCGGGCTCTTCCGCAGCGGAAGATTATCCGAGGCGATTTTGACGACGGGACGCGCTGAAAATTACGGTGATGTCGAAGGGTTAAACTACGAGCGCGCTGTTGCCGAGCTCTACCTGAGAGGCCTGCAATTGAAGATTGCCAATCCTGGCGAAGCCGTCCGGCTTCTCAGTGTTATCGTCTACGAACATCGTCTCGGGAATTATTTGAACGGCCAGATCATGACCGAATTGCAGGGGGCGCATCAAAATTATGGGGATGCCCTGGCCTTCCGGGGCGATCACTGCCGGGCGCGCGACCAGTACGAGGCGGCCTTGGCCCTGCAGCCGGCAGTGACGGCGATCGGCCGCGCCACCGTCAGGGACAAACGCGACAAGTCAAATGCCTTGTGTCCAGCCCCCAACCAGACGGATTCGTCAGGGCAGACAGGGACCACTGCTGGCAACGAAAGCGCGCGGGCCGGTGTCGGCGTGCGCCCCAGTCCCGCGCCTGTCGGGCAGACGGGTTAGGGTCCAACACGAATTCCTTTTACAAGGACTTCGCCGCTCGCCGGGAGCGGGCCGAGTCAGTTTTCGATGCGCTCGATGATGGTAGCAGTGGCCATGCCGCCGCCGCAGCACATGGTCTGCAAGCCGAAGCGCGAGCCGGTCGTTTCCAGCGCGTTAATCAGCGCTGTCATCAATCGCGCGCCGGACCCGCCAAGCGGATGTCCCAGCGCGATAGCACCACCATGAATATTGACTCGATCGAGATCGACGCCGACCTCCCGTTCCCAGATGCGCGGTACCGAAGCGAAGGCTTCGTTGACCTCGAAGAGGTCAATAACCTCGAGGTCCATTCCGGCGCGGCGCAACACCTTTTCTGTGGCGGGTATCGGTCCGGTTAGCATCAGATGCGGGTCGCTGCCGACGGTCGTCGCCTCGACAATGCGCGCGCGCAATTTTAAGGACAACTGCGCCGCCTTTGCAGCGCTCATCAGCAACACTGCCGCCGCGCCATCACTGATCTGACTGCTGTTGCCGGCGGTGGTGACGCCGTCCGGCGTGAATACAGGATCGAGTTGCGCCATTTTTTCCAGCGTGGTCGAGGGGCGAATGCCTTGATCGCGCTCGACTAGGAACAGATTGCCCTCTTGATCGACACCCTGAATAGGCGCGATTTCTCTTCTAAGGATGCCGGCTTCGGTCGCTTTCCAGGCGCGTCGATGGCTCTCCAGGCTCAAGGTATCCATGTCGCGACGGGTGATTCCCCATTTGGCAGCGATCTCGTCCGAGGCGATGCCTTGCGGGATCATATTGTGGGACTCCATTATGTTGTCCGTAAACGGCGATGCGCCGCCATTGCCCAGGCTCGAACCCATGGGCACCCTCGTCATACTTTCCACGCCACCCGCGATGACGGAGTCCGCTTGCCCCGAGCTCACCATAGCCGCAGCGAGATGAATCGACTGCTGGCTGCTGCCACATTGGAAGTCGATGGCCGTGGCCGGCACCTCAATGGGAAGCTCGGCATCGAGCACGACGTTGCGGGCTATATTGAGGGTCTGTTCCGCAACCTGGCTGACACAGCCGAAGATCACATGGTCCACTTCGCTTTTGTCCAGGCCGCTTCGTTCTAGCAGGGCTTTGACGACGTGGGAACCCAGCTTGACAGGATGCTGCTCGCGCAGCCAGCCATTGCGCTTGCCTACAGGGCTACGGATGGCGTCCACGATTATCACTTGGTTCATTCGATTGCGCTTCCTTTTCATAGCCTCGATTTTCACATTACTCCGCCAGGGGTATTCTGTCAATCATCCGGGTTTTCAGTGTCGATCAGCCACATTTTCAAGTCGTTATTGTTGAAAAGATCTCTCGACTCCGCCGACATGCCTTCGTATTGAAGCGCCTTGACCCTCGCGTAATGCGGGATTTCGAGCAGCACTTTTCCCGCCGGTCGCTCGGTAATTTCGGTGACTGGATAAAAGACGCCAGCATTCACCAGTTTGAATCGTTCGGTTGGTACATAAGCTCCGCGATAGCCATGGGGTTTGCTATCTGGTCCAAAGGTCGACTCAAATGAGACACCTTTATAGTTACTGTAGACATGGCGTTGCACCATGCGGTAGTGATGCAGCCCAATGATTGGAGCGAAATTGGCGAGCGCCAACAAGCTGACGACTGCGACAAAAATCGCTGTCGCTCGGCTTCCGAAGCGTATCAAAAGCGGCTCAAAACCGTATGCGCAAAGCAAGACTATGAAGGGAGCCATCGCGCGCGCGACCCGCCCATAAACGACAAACATCTTTAAGCCATTCGAAAGAAATGACATCAGAAAAAAGAGAAGCAACAGACTGGCAAACCACAAGAACACGCGATGCTTTGCCACCGATGTCCGATCGCGCCATATCCTCCAAGCCGCAATTCCCAAGCCTGCGCTCCAGATTAGAGCAATGCCCCCTTCGGCATGCCTGAAGTACAGAAACGGAAGCACAATCCCTTCTGCGTATTCTCCGTGAGTGATCGTTGTCGCGAATTCGCTCAGCTGGTCAATAATGTTTATATCCATGATCCAAAGATTGAAGAAATATAATGGGGCGAAAATCGCCATTGCGCCCGTCGTCATTCCTAACGCGCGCAAGATAGCTATACGAGGATTGCGCACGATAAAGAAACAGTAGATCAGGCCTAACATGATGACGAAGGTGAGATATCCGTGATAAACCCAGAGTGTTAGAAATGCCAAACTGCCGACTGCCATCGCATATTTGAAGCTGGTCTGGTGTGGACGAATCGCAAGCAACAGAGCACAAAGCCCTATCAGAATCGATATGTCGTATGGAAGAAAATGCTGCGAATACATAAAGAAGGTATTGCACGCCGACAGCAGAAACGCCGCGAGCAAAGCCTCGCTCTCCGGGGCGCCGGCCTGACGGGCGATGAGAAATATCACGCCGATCGTCAATACCGAAGGTATGACGAAAATCAGCGAAGAAATGCGAAAGTCGCTATATCGACTATACCAATAGTCTTCCCAAGTCTCGTCGCTCGGCGGTATGAGTTGATAAACCGCGCGATGAAACAGGGCCGGTACAAGACCAGTAATTGTGAATCCTGGATGTCGCGCATATGTAAACAGGCTCTGGAATGCGCTTGCGATATCGCCTTGAAAGATCAAATCCGCAGCATGTGTCGCGCGCCGGTAACGGCTTTCGTCGACAAAACGGAATTGCCCCTCGTTGGCGAGCAGCAGCAATCGCAGCAGGTAGGCCACGAGCATGATGATCAGCAGCGCATGCTTAGGACGAAGGCGCTTTGACCCGAACGCGATAACTGGTGATGAGAATCCTGAGCGTCCTTTTGAAGATTGCTTCTCTCCAGTCATGAGCAACTCCATAAGGAAAAACTGGCTGCAATATACCAGTTACCCAGCGACTTGGCTACGCTTCGGCGGAAGGTCCCTTGTCGATGAGCCAGATGTACAGTCCATCTCGATTGATTATCTCGCGCATTTCCGGCGTCATGCCTTCGTACTGCCAGGGTCTGTAGTTGAAGGGATGCGCGACTTTCATTATGACTTTGCCATCTGGTAGGTCCGTCATTTCCGTAATTGGATAATAGTAACCGGCGTTTACTAACTCATAACGCGCCCCTTCGAGGAGCGGATTCTTGAATCCATGGCTCATTGACGGCGGGCTAAACGTTGTGGTTAGCGTCGCCTCTCCATATTCGTCGCGGACCTGCCGCGCTAGCTCCATGTACTGCTGCAGGCTTATCACCGTCACAAAATTCATCAAGGCCACTAAGGTTATGCTCGCGACGCTCAAAGCTGTTAGCCTGTAACCATTGCGCTTGACGCAAGGCACGAAGGCAAAGGCGCAGATCAGTACGATAAAGGGCACCAAAGCGCGAACAGTTCGCCCAAATAGAACGACAACATGCATTCCTGTTGAAAGAAGCGCCATCAATCCGTAGAGCATGACCAAAGCCGTAAGCCAAAGCATGATGCGGTGTCGCCTGTTCGGGCGAAAGTTTGCAATCCCCTTGAACGCCAATATAAGACCAGTGATCCAGATCAGAGAAATGACGCCTTCCGCCTCGAAGAAGAAGACAAATGGAAGTACAACTCCTTCGTCGTAACTGCCTTGAGTAATCCTCTCCACTTGTGCCAGCATCTCCACGAATACATCGATATTCACGACAGCATCGTTGTAAATCAGAAACGGAAGCAGCGGTGTCGAGGCGCCGATCGAGACATAGAACAGTCTTGCGATCATCATGCGCGGATTGTCAACAAGAATCAGACAGTAAAGAAATCCAATCGTAAATACCAGGAAAACATGATTCGTATATGCCCAAAACGCGCAAAAGAGGAGCAGCCCTGTCAGAATCCTGCCTCGAAAGTCTCGCTCGCGCGGGGGCAAAGCGACGTAGAGGGCAGCGAGTGCGAAAAGCATAGAGATATCGTAAGTGAGGAAATGTCGCGACCAAATGAACCAGGAATTGGAAGCCGCGAGAAGAAATGCAGCCAGTAGACCTTCTAAATCGTCCGCGCCCGCTCTTCGGGCAATGTAATATATGAGTCCGATTGAAAGCACCGACGGAATCGCGAAGAAAATCGCTGAAAATCGAAAGTCTCCAGTTTGATCTTTCCAGTAATCACGCCAGGTTATATCGTTGTCGGCGTTTAGTTCAAAAACTATTCGATGAATGAATGCCGGTACGAATGTCACAGCGTACGCGCCCGGATGCGTCCGATACTCTAGCAGACTGCCGAATCCACCTACGACGTCACCTTCAAATACAGTAGCGGCGAAATCAACTGTGTAATGATAATAGCCGAAACTCATCGGGAAAATATCGTTGACCGCCGCCGAAAACTAGCAGCAACCTTAGCGCGAAGGCGACAAACATGATAATTAGCAGCGCATGAAGCGGGCGAAAACGTTCAGACCCAAAACTCATGGCTGTAGACTGCAACGCAGCGCCGGCTTGCGCGAATCTCCCCTGCTCCGACATGCGCGTTTCAATCATCGTTTATGTAATAATTCAAAGACTTTGAGGAAGTGCCGTCTTAGCTTGCCACAATTGTTGTAGCGTCCCTTCTTTGATTTCTTGAGGCCTGTGGCAGCCGCGCAGCAAAGGGCTTAACCGTGATATGAAGAGGTGGCAGGCGCGCTCGACAAGATCCTGCTCCCATACAGTCGAGGTTTGCGCCTGGCTAAAGTCCAGCGTGTGGCGTCGGCAATGCCAACTTCTACCATAGGGCTTCCCTCCCCGGTACAGTTGGCTGCAATATACCAGTTATCCGGTGGCTTGGCTACGCTTCGGCCGATGATCCTTTGTCAATGAGCCAGATGTAGAACTCATCACGGTTGACGATATCACGCATTTCCCGCGTCATGCCTTCATATTGCCAGGGTCTGTGATTGAAGGGATGCGCAACCTGCATCAAGACTTTTCCCTGCAGAAGATCAGTTGGCTCGGTTATCGGATAATAGTAACCCGCGTTAAGCAGCTTATAGCGTACAAGCGGATTCTCTTCTCCATATACCCCGAAGGGCAAGGCAGGATGACGCAACATTGTCTCGTATGACACTTCACCGTAATCCAATCTTGCACGTCTGGCAATTTCAATGAAATACTCTTGTCTGATCGCCGGGACAAAATTGGCGAGCGCAAGAATACTGATTACGCCAACAAAGACTGCGAACGCTTTCTTACCACGGCTCATCAACCACGGCGTGAATACAAATGCGCTTAACATGACCAGGAACGGCACAAGCGTTCGCGCGATACGACCGTAAACTACAAACATCTGCAACCCTGCAGAAAATAGCACCATTAGCAAGTACAGAATAATCAGGCAAGCGAGCCACAATCTGACATGCTGCAGATCAGGTGATTGCGGTTGGCGAGCGAGCATTCCAGCCGCGATGATGACACCTATCATCCAAACTAGAGCGACGCCGGCTTCTACATTGCCCAAGTAGAGAATGGGAAAAATGCTGCCCTCGAAATATTCACCTTGTGATACAGTTTCCGAAAACTTGACCGCCTCAGATACGACATTGATACCCAGGACATAGTTGTTGTAGAGAAAAAGTGGCGTCGCAATCAACAGCGCGCCAAATGCCATTCCCGACGCTCGAATTGCCGAGTCACGCCAATTGGATGCCAAGAAGCCGCAGTAGACCAAGGCGATCATGAGGACAAAAGTGATATGACCAAAATAAACCCATATGCACAGGAAGGTCGCGATTCCGGTTGGAATCGCATTTTTTATGCTTGCCTGTTGACTGGGGATCGCCAGCCAGAGAGCTGCCAGGCCGATCAGCAGCGAGGAGTCGTAGGGCAAGAAATGCTTGGAAAAGATAAAAAAGGTGTTGGATGCCGCCAGCAAGAAGGCCGCGACCAGAGCTTCAGTTTCGCCAGTGCCGGCTCGACGCGCCAGCAAGTAAATCATGCCGATTGAAAGCACTGAAGGAATCGCGAATATCAGCGCCGAGACACGATAGTCATTGTCGCGGCTTAGCCAATAGGTCGTCCAAGAAAAGCCGGGTGGCGGGCTCAAGAAAAAGATCACGCGATGAACGATGGCGGGAACAAGCCCGACGGCGGTGAAACCGTGATGCTTGTTGTAGGCCAATACCTTGTCTATTGCACTGCGAAAGTCAGCCTGAAACAGAGTATCCGCAGCGCTGACAGACCGACGTTGATAGCGACTTTCGTCGGGGAAATAAAACTGGCCCCCGTTGACGATAAGTAACAGACGCAGCAGGTAGGCCACGAGCATCAATATAGATAAGACGTGTGTCGCGCGCAAATTCAAGTTCATGACCCTACCGGTGTGGGCTGCATTTTAGGTAGTTCGTCCATCTGAATATGTTAAACCTTCCCTCCCCTGTTGCAAATCGAAACCCGCGACTGCTCGGCTTGCGGTCGGGATGCGGTCGAACCCAGTCTCGTCATTTTCCGCTGCAAGAGCAATGATCTATATCACCCTTTGCGTGAATACTTCCCAAGTGCGGCGTGTGGCTGCCATATTCCTGCTTCAATCCAAGTGCGGCCCCGTGTCGACCAGCCAAATCTTTAAGTCGCGGCGGTTGACTATTTCTCGCATTTCCGGGGTCATGCCTTCGTATTGCCACGGTTTATAGTTGAAGGGATGGGAGATTTCCAGCAGTATTTCGCCCTCTGGCAGGTCACCGCGGATGTCTTCTATCGGGTAGTAATTGACGGCATTGAACAGTCGGTAGCGGGCATCAGGCACCTCCGGCCGGAGATCCCACCAACTGAATACCGGATTCTCGCTGTTTTCAACGGTCGTCTCGAACGAGACACCATCGTATGTCTGATAAACTTCCCAAGCGATTTCCAAAGGGTACTGCTGCGCAATCGCCGGAATAAAATTGGCTATCGACAGGGCGCCAAGGCCGACGACTAACGAAATGAAAGCGCCGCGTCCATAGCGCAAAAGGCAGGTTGAAAAGCCATAGGCGCACGCCATCACGATAAATGGCGCCAGCGAGCGGACCACGCGGCCGTAGACAACAAAAAGCTGCAAACCCGCCGACAGTAGCGAGAGTATCAGATAGAGACTGAATAGGCTGGCAAACCACATCCAGGCCCGTCGACGGTCATTCGGTAGACACCGACCCCGCAATGCCCAGGCGGCCAAGATCAGCCCGAGTATCCAGACGATACTCATTGCGCCTTCAACATCTTGGAAATAAAGAAACGGGAAGATCAGGCCTTCGGAAAACGACCCGTGATCGACCGTTTCGGAAAACGTCATCATCTGCAGAAAGACATTTTCGTTCAGGAAAATCATGTTGAAAAGGACGATCGGGAGGAAGAACAGCAGAGCGCCGCCCGCCATGCCAAAGGCTCTGCGAAAGGCGTCACGCGGGTCGGCGGCCAGAAGACCGCAATACAGAATGCCTATGGTGATGGTCAAGGTGACGTAACCGTTGTAGATCCAGAAAACGAGAAAGGCCAGCCAACCGACAAATAAGGCGTTCATGATACGCCAGGCACGCAGGCGAAGCGCAAAGTAAATGGCGATCAATCCGATGAGAATTGCAATGTCATAGGGAAGAAGATGCTTGGCAAAGAAGAAAAATGAATGGGAAGTCGCTAACAGATAGGCGCTCAATAGCGCTTCCCCTTCATTGGCGCCGGCCTGTTGCTGGACCAGATAAATCATGCCAATGCAAAGAACAGACGGCAGCGCAAAGATCAGTGCGGGCAATCGGAAATTCTGAGGCGGGGTATGCCATAGATCTTTCCACAGCAAGTTGTCGTCGTGGTTAAAGCTGTGGATTAGACGGTGAAACAATGCCGGGACAAGCTTGGCAAGCGCAATACCCTGATGAAACTCGTATTTCAAAAGTATTTTGACGGCATTTTTGAAATCGGCGTTGAAGATGTGTTTTGTCGTTTCTATGGAGCGGTAGTAGCGGAGCTCGTCCGGATGAAATAGCTGTCCGCCGTTGATGATCAGGAGCAGTCGAAGGCCATAGGCTATCAGCATTAACAGGGCTAGCAGCGAACTTGGGCGGGAAAGCTTGTTCTGAATGGACAAATGCCTCTCCATCGACGGCGTATGTGGGGGGCTGCTGCTGCTGGGTCCAATTAACCTGTCGCGCGCGTTTCGCGCCGATAATCAGATCTTGGGTTGCGCGTCCGCATATAGCGGGCGCTCGAATTCGTATCCCAATTGGCGCAGCGCCTGCAGAGCGGCCTGTCTTGTCTTGTCGCGGCTGTTATCGGCAAAGTTGAGGAGGGCATCAATAGCGCGCGGATCACCGATCTTGCCAAGCGCGATCGCGGCATTATAGGGGGTTTGAAACCCGGGGGCGTCCAGGGCGCGGATTAGCGCAGTGACCGCGCGATCATCCCGTAGCTTGCCGAGCATGAGCGCGGCTCGGCCGCGCACGATCAAATCTTCTTGCTGATTCTCCACGATATCCATGAGTGTTCGCACAGCTTGGTCGCCACCAAGCATGCCTAGCTTGATAACTGCCGTGCGCCGCCTGTCTTTGTTGATATCACGCAACTCCGTGAGGATCACGTGAACGGCGTTCGGGCTATCTGGGTCGATCATTGGCGTCTGCCTTTCGCCTGCTCGGTTGAAACGATGCCCCAGGTTTCTTTCAATATCAGACCTGCGCTACAATGGGGTGGCAAAAAACCTTCTGCGAATGCGGAATCCCTCTATTTGAGTTTACCATCAAATCGACTGTATCAGTCCGGAATGTACACTGCTCATATCGTTATATATTTCCGTGTTCCCCTCCGACGAACTTGCTCCGCCGCTTGCTTTTGAAGCGCTACCCGCCGCCATTGGCGACGGCGATCGTTCGCGCTCAAGGATATTGTACCTTTTTCTCAGGCAAATCGCATATCATATTTATCTATGAAATTCGGCTGGCAACGCTGTGATGTCCTGCATTGCGCAGAACATGTCTCAGCCCTCGGCGACCACCTCGACAGCTCCTGCCACGCTATCAAAAGCGCGGCTGTCGCTGACGTAGAGCCGTCCCTCGTGAATGCGGCAGACACGATCGGCGAAGGGCACAATCTCCGGGTTGTGGGTCGCCATGATCAAGGTCTTGCCTGCTTCTCGCGTTAGTTCCAGCAAAAGCTGCAAGATCTGTTGCCCGGTATCTTCGTCAAGATTGCCGGTCGGCTCGTCCGCCAGCAATACTTTCGGTTCGTGCACCAACGCGCGGGCGATGGCAACACGTTGCTGCTCGCCTCCACTGAGCTTGTCCGGGAAGGAATCCGCGCGGTCCGCCAAGCCAACACGTTCGAGCAATTCGCGGGCGCGCATTTCATTCTCCTTGCTGCGGTCGCGACGAAGTTCCTGTGGCAGCGTGATGTTTTCCAAGACAGTCAGCGTCGGTATCAAATTGAAAAACTGGAATATGATACCGACATAGTCGCGTCGGAACAGCGTCTGTTCCGTATCACTCATTGCCGTGATATCGACGCCGTCGATCAGCACTCGACCGTCATCGGGACTGTCGATGCCGCTTAGCATGTTGAGTAAGGTACTCTTGCCGCTGCCGCTCTTGCCGAGCATGACAAAGAATTCGCCTTGGACAATATCAATATTGACACAATTGAGCACGAGACGTCGGTAGTCGCCTTCAGTATATGTCTTCAGCAGATCTTGAATACGAACAATAACAACGGGTTCCATAATCGCCCCGCGCAGTGGTTAGTGGCGGTTATTGTATCACCTTTACGGGCTATGATGAGGTCCGAACAAAAGGTCTCTGGCTTTGCCGAGCACGCCTAAATCAACAATATCAATAATCTTAATTTTGAACTCCGATGCGGATTCGTAGGCAATGCGGCGGGCAGCTAATCTCGTTTCGGTTTATCATGAATTGTGCAAAGATAAGGGCTTGCCAATAGTAGATCGCGCGTATGATCTATTGCTAGGCGGCGCCAGTAAAGATAATCTGGCCAACGCGCATGATGCGTTGCTTGGCGAGTGGACATGCTCCGGGCGGCTTAAGCCTATTTTTCAGGAGGTGAAGTAATGCGAGCAAGGTTTCCAGGATTCCTGATAGTCATAATGTTGCTGTTAGTTCCCTTGGCGCTAGGCCAGGACGGCAACAGCGTGATCGAACCCTACGACGAAATGATGGTGAATCCCGACGTCAATATCAGCTTTCCACCCCCGGTATATGTGGTGCGGGACAGCATTGACATTCGTGGTACGGTGAACCTGCCGAATATCTTGAGTTTTTTCGTCGAATTCCGTCCACTGGTAGTAGACATGATGGATTCGGACGTCCAAGCAGAGGAACCTTGGTCCCCGGCAACCCAACCTCAGCGATCGAGCGTTGTCGACGGTATTCTCGGTACTTGGAACACGATGATGGCGCGTGACGGACTTCACGAGTTGCGCTTGAACATCAACAGCGGGGACGGTCCTCAGTACGTGCGGCTAAGCCCGATCCGCGTCGAGAACAATCCACCGTCCTTTGTCGAAGAAACGATCCAGACGGAAGTTGAGGAGCCGCCGGATCCGACCGTCGAACCAGAACCCGTTGAGGAGGCCCTCGACGATTCGCCGCGCGTGGTCGCTCAGGTCAATAGCAACGTCCGCTCCGGAGACAATACCTTGTATCCGGTCGTCGGATTCTTGCTCGAAGGGAAAATCGCCAAAGTCCTCGGCACTAGCAGCCGCGGCACCAGTTGGTATTTCATCGAACTGGACAATGGCGTCCGCGGTTTCATACATCCAAACATCGTCAGGGCCGAAGGCGATCTGAGTAATCTGGATCTCGTCGCGCCGCCGCCCTTGCCGCCGACGCCAATACCAATACCGACGGCGATACCGGTAGTAGCTCCACCGGCCGCGCCAGCCAGCGGCCCTAACCTAGTCTTTGGCCCGATTCGGATGGACCCTCACCCGGCGACTTGCAACGAGACTTACACCATTCATGTCACGGTCCAAAACAATGGCAATGGCGATGCCGGGGGATTCTCCGTTGAAGTCAGGGACTCGCGGATGGGTACGGGCGCAGGGCAAGCGACGACGCAGATCGGCTATCCGCCGGTACCTGCGGGACAATCAAGGTCGGCCTTCGGTCGCATAACGCAGAACCAACACTATGAAGAATTGCACCACGTGAATCTGTTCCTTGATATCCACAATCAGGTAGCGGAAACCAATGAGGGAGACAATCACGGCGCGACCGCAGCCTACGTCCTGCGGCGCGGCCGCTGCTAGTTTTCGTCAATGGGAGAGGGGTGTTCCTCTGGTCATCCCTCTTTTTCCCTACTCAACACGGTATAACGATTGAGCGCCCCGCTCGCCCCGTCGGCGCGAAAATCGGCTTTGACCGACAGGGTTGTCGCCGCGACTAGGTTGTCGTGTTCGGCGTCATCAACGTAGTGGCAATAGCGCAGGGCACGCTCACCGCGGCGCCAATCCAGCAGGTAGTCATTTTCTTCGACAGCAAAGTCGCTATCCCAGGGCACGATCCGAGCGCGAAAGCGTTCTTCTTCATAAAAGCGCCAGGCCGCGAAAATCAAATGGCCGCCCGGCCTAAGCAACTCCGCGCAGCGAAGGAGCAGTTCGCGGCGTTGCTGAAAACCCGGTACATGATGCAGGACACCGAAGAGGACGACTAACTGGGCCCGGATATCCGGCAGTGCATCTTCAACCAGATCATGTTCGATCAATCGTATGCTCACCTGCTCGAGCCTGGTGAGTCTGGCGCGCGCCAAGCTGAGCAAGCCTGGACTGCTGTCGATGCCCGTGTAATCAAAAGAGGTGGGCTGGCGCTCCGAAAGAAACAGGGCGAAGCGACCGTTACCGCAGCCAATGTCAATTACAGATTGGATCGGCGAGTCGGTTTTGGAAAGCGCCTTAAACCAGCCGGGCCAAGCCCGCCTACGCGTCGCGTCGAATTCCTGCGCCGCCCTGGCATAGAATGTCTGATTGATCTGGTTCAAGCGCAGACGCGTAGCCTGGTCCACGTCGGAATGCCCCGGTAATTTAGCCGCTCGGCGGGAGCGAATCGTACAGGAGAGTGCCGGGCTCAGTCAACAAATAAGTCTTCTCGTCGCATGAGTGGCGCCGTTCAAATCAACTGGTAAGATCGGGCGCTGCCAGCCCATCAATATCATAACATCTCAAAAGACTTTTCCTCTATTTCCCATTCCTTCGCTATTTGGCAGCGATCAACAGAATCACAAACAGGTCCATTGCGAATTTTGCGGACTTCAGCAGAAGATATGTTATAGTGTGTATGTGCCGCAGAAGTGTTGCCTTGTCAGTTGTTGATGTGATTTATTTCACTGCTGGCGACGCTCTGTACGGACAAACGATGAGGTACGGATCGCCAACAGTCTTGACAAGACGGACGGTGATGTCGCCAACGCAAACGATGTCACTGGAAGGAAAAGAGGACAGGATGGCAAACGAGAATACGTTCCGCACCAGCTACCACGAAGGGGTAAGCAAATTCCGCTCGGTACGCAACAAGGCGTTCTGGCAGGAGATGCTGCACCACTTTACCGGCAAACACAACGAATTGCTGAACTTTGACGAGATTCGCAGCCGCTTGCATCTGCACGAGGAACATTACCAAGGCGTGCACGATGTACCGCTGAATCAAATCGCCGGCAGCGTCGGACGCTACAAGGACTTTACGGCGTCATTTCTGCCGAAGAAAGCTGAGATGCAAGAGCGCTGGAGCCGGATCTACGCCTTGGCGAATAGCCTGGAAGGCCCGCCGCCAATCGAGCTTTACAAGGTCGGCCAAGTCTATTTCGTCCGCGATGGCAACCACCGTGTGTCAGTGGCGCATCAATTGGGCAGCAAGACGATACAGGCGCATGTGATAGAGTTGCCTACGACTGTGCCGCTGCGGCCGAGAATGAGCGATCGGGAAATAGAGGCGGCGGAAGCCTATGCCAACTTCCTGGAAGAAACGGGCTTGTCGCGCGCGGTGCCGGGTCACGAGTCGATTGAACTTACCGTGGCAGCGCGTTATCACGAGTTGATGGGCTATATCTTCCTGCACGAACGCGTCCAGGAAAAAGTCGAAGGCCATCCCTTGACGACGGAAGAAGTGACTGCCGATTGGTATCATCATGTTTATGAGCCGGCCATTCTATTGATTCGCAAATACCACGTGCTTGAGCTAGCCAAGGGCAAGCATACAGCGCGTACCGAGGGCGATCTTTTCTTGTGGTTGATGAACAATCTGCTCGACCTGCGCCATCAATATGGCGATCGGGCCCCAGTGCAGTCATTCAGTGGCGCGCTCAAGACCTACCTCGAAGAGGAGCATGTGCACGTACCCGAGGCGCTGGAAAGCGAAAACGACCAGTCGGTATTGCTGACTCGAAATCAAGTAAAGAATACACGGCCCGCAGGAGCCAAGAAACCTACCGAGCCGGAGGATCCAGATCCATCAGAGACCTGCTCGCAGATAACCTGATCTAGAGCCAGGCATGATCTTGCTTCGGCCAGCCTAATCACATTCTATTGCAATTGCATCCAGCGCGGTCAAGCGCATGAAGGCGACTTCCTGCTGGCTCATGTCTGCGGGATAGTCGCAATCGTCGGCGGCGGATTCGAGAATGCGATAAGCCTTCTTGATATAGTCGCGAACTGTGATCTCGCTGATGCCCATTTCGTGCGCGATCAGCCGAGGACGCATGCCTTCGATGGCATAGAGTATGATCGCCTCGCGCAGGCGCGGTGTTAATCCCGGGTAGTTTCGCGGCCCGGGCAGGAGCTTGGTATCGCGCAAGCGCGCGTGGCTCAGTTTTTTGCAGGCAGCGACCAAGCCGCGGCTGATGAAGAAACAGCGCTTGTCGACAACCGCCGAAAAATAGAGCGCCCAACCGATATGCAGCCTGAGGTCATCCTTTAGGAAAAAAGCGCGCGCGCCGCCATTGATCGCTTCATAGATCGTGTTCAAGTCGGCTATCTGCGCCAGACATATCACCATCACGCCGGGAATCGACCGGCGCAGTTCGCTTATGGCGGAGAACAGACCGCCTACACCATCTACATAGTTGGCATCGAGAATCGCGACATGAGGATAGGCAAGTTCGCTCCATTCGTTAAGCTTGGCCGAAAGCTCCGCCAGTGAGTCCGTCTTCAACACGACTCGCGTGCGACGATCCCAGGCGAGATAGGCGTTAATGGCATTCAAAGCATAGCGGTCGCTGTCGATGATGGCTACGCGCAGATCGACTTCGCCAATGCCGCAGTTGCGGACCATGGTCTGCGCCGCTCTTCGGGATCCTCCTTTTCGCTCCCTCACCCGTGCCCGGCGGCTCATGGTCAGCTATGTCCTCTCGTTTCCTTTGATATAAGCGACGACTTCCGCCGCGCGATCGTAGTCGCTGTGGGAAGGAATGATGTAAGCGCCTTGCACCAGGTCGGTCATTTGATCCAACAACTCCTGCGCGATCTCTACACCCACGCTCGGCGCGTTGTCCCGGGCCTGCGAGACGCGTCGCATGATATCGTCGGGGATATTGATACCGGGGACTTCGTTGTGCAAAAAGCGAGCCTGGCGTGGGCTGTGCAAGGGCATAACCGCCATCAGCACAGGCAGTTCGAAGGGCCGGCCCTCCAACTCCAAAAAACGTTCGTGGAAGCGCTGAATCCGCCCGGGCTCGAAGATAGCTTGTCCCAGCGCGAAATCGGCGCCGGCTTCCAGCTTTTTCTTGAGGATTCTTATCTCGCGGTCGATATCGTCCGCGCCCATATTGAGCGCGCAGCCGACGGTGAAATTGCTGGGTTTGCCGATGCTATGTCCAGCCATATCCACACCTTGATTCATGCCCCCCTTGATGACATCAATCAGGCGAGACGGGGCCACATCATAGACATCGCTGGCGTCGGGAAAATCGCCGATCCGGGTGGGGTCACCCATGACAACGAATAAATTGCGCAAACCCAGAGCGTGCGACGCCAGCAAATCGCCTTGCACGCGCAGCATATTGCGTCCGCGCGTGGGGAAGTGCAGGACAGTTTCGATGCCGATCTGCGTTTGCAGCAGATGCGCCACCGCCCAGGCGCTCATTTTCATACGGGCGGCGGGCGTATCGGCCACGTTAATCAAGTCTGCGCCGGCCGAGCGCAATCGTCGTGCCGCCCGCAACAAGGTTTCGGTGTGATAGCTGCGGGGCGGCGCCATCTCGACGGTCACAGTAAACAGGCCATCGCTCAGGCGATCGGACAACTCGGTGGGATGATCGGGATCCATCACCTCGTGATGGACATAGACGTCACTCACGTGCAGGTCCACGACATGTCCGGAAGGATCATCGAGCGCGGCGCGCATGGCCGCGATGTGCTCGGGCCGCGTGCCGCAGCAACCGCCGATGATCGAAGCGCCGAATTCGACCAGCGCCGCGGCGCAATCGCCGAAGTACTCCGCGCTTGCCGGGTAGAGGATTCTGCCGCCTGTCACCTCGGGGAAACCGGCATTTGGCATGGCGGAAAAGCGCGCTTCGGGAATGGCGTAAGACATTTGCTGCAGCACCTCGGCGATGCCGGCCGGCCCGCTGCCACAGTTGACGCCAATGACGTCGACACCCGCCTTGTACAAATCATTCGCCACCCGCGCCGGCGGGAAACCGGCGTAACTGAGGTTCTCGTGATAAAAGGTGCTCTGCGCGATCACGGGCAGGTCTGCATCAATGCTGCGCAATACCTCGACCGCCAATATCAGTTCGCGATGTTCGTTGAAGGTCTCAAAGACGATGACATCGACACCCGCCATGACCAACGCGGTCAATTGTTCGGTATAAGCCTCGGCCGCTTCTTCCCGCGACAGCCGGCCATAGGGAGAAACGCCCACGCCCAAAGGACCGACCGAACCGCCGATATAGAGATCGCGCCTGCCGCTTTCCGCAATCGCCAAACGCGCCAACTCGACCCCGCGTCGGTTGTACTGTTCGACAAAGGGCGCGCGACCGGAATTGTTCAGTTTGAAGACGTTGGCGCCGAAAGTATTGGTTTCGATCAGATCGGCGCCGGCTTCGATATACGCTTTGTGGACAGAAAGCACCACTTCGGGCGCTTCAACATTCATCGCATCAAAGCAAGCGTCGGCGCGGGCCGCGGATTCTTGATGCAACATCGTGCCCATCGCGCCATCCGCCAGCAGCGGCTGGGGCATTTGCAGGCGATCACGAAACGGTAGTTTGCTCATGGTTTGTCTCTAGGCATGGTACCCATGGCAGATAGTGTAGCGCAAAAGCGAGAGCCATTCTATTTATCAGCGGACTTTACGACAAGGCAATCACAGCATTTTTTTCGCAGCAAGGACACAGAAGTAATTCCAAGAAAGTGATGAGAATGCAAAATGTCTTTGTTCAAGCCACGCCCTGAGGAGCGGAGTTTTCGACAGGCATTTGATTGCAACACGTCCTCAAATGCCAGGAAGATGCCCTCATTTTGCCCATATATTGCCCCATTTTGGGTAACCATATAGATACAGTATGTATACAGGGGGGGGGTACCCCCTCCCCCGGCACAGAGAGATCTTTTCACCACAGCCGCTCGGCGGCGGCGAATTTGGGCTACCGCGCTCACGCATAATAATAAAGTGCTCGGCTACCGCAAATCGGGGTTTGTTAAAAAAGAAACACAAAGAGCACGAAGAAGCCCAGAGGATTTTGACCAGCGAAGGACGCGCAGGTCGCGTGGACACTGACCACCGACACAGCCCTCTGCGGCCTCTGAGCCTCAGTAGAACCAAAAAAGTCATGCAACTCCAAAACCAAGCCGGAACGGTGGGCGAGCCAAGGCTCGTCCCTACAAGATCCTTGAAAATGAGTAGGGATATTTTTTGTAGTGTGGTGTTTTTTGGTGTTTTCATGGGCGGTTAGGCGAGGTCAAGGATGTTGCGGCCGCTGTGTCCGGCGCCATGCCAAGCCAGGGCGGTCGCGATGACGGCATCGTCGGGGGCGCCGTAGCGATAGCCGCAGTGGCGATCGAAGTCGTAGTCCGCCAGTCCTCCCAGCAGGACGGGATCATTGAGCAGGGTGATGTTATTGCGCTGGATGGCCAGGGCCGCAGAGCTTGTCGGGATTATGGGCGCTGCGGATGGCGATGGGGCTACCTTTTGGCAGATCGACGGGCCTTGCGGTTTTGTCGATGACGACGTTTTTTGCGGGCTTTCTGGCGTTTACGAGCTCGCGCCAGATTTGGCCTGTCATGAGGTGGCTGGGGGCGATCCACAGGCGGCGTTTGCGCTGCAGCCGCGTCGCCCTCAGGATGTCCATCAGGCTCAATTCCGATTTGCCCGAGCTCCTCCGGCAGGTCAGAATTTTGAAGCGGGTCGGTCTGCTGCGGGTTTTCATCGGCTCGGTGTTGGGCATTCATCAGGTCATATTCGTCGACATATCGGATGCGGTTGGGTTGTTCGCTTTCGTTTTGCGTGTCCGAGGCCAGATCTTCAAAGTTGTCCTCCAGTTGCTTGCTGTGATTGAGCAGCGTGCTGAGGGCGTAGGTGAGTTGGCTGAGGCTGATGCCTTCGTGGTCGCCGGACTTGATTTTTTTCATGATGTCGCGTGAGGATTCGAGCATGTCCCCGAGCAGTTCGAGTTTGATGTTGGCGAAGTGCCGGAATTGTCGGTCATCGTACTTGAGTCTGAGTTTGTCGGCGTCAGCGAGCCAGCCTCTGAGGGTTTTGAGGGGGATCTCGAGTTGGGCTTTGACGCGGTGGAAATCGTTGTCGAATTGATCGAGCAGGTTGAGGGCTTGGATTTTGGTATCGAGGGTGTAGGTTGCTTGCATGGTGGGGACTCCTTTTTTGCTAGCGTTGTAGAGGCACGGTAGCACAAGTGTGCTATGAAGGGGCGACTAAATGGTCGCGTTTTGGCAAATTTACACCCCCATCCCCCGGCCCAATGCCCCAAAATGAGGGAAGGGGAGCGCGTTTGGCGGGTTTGGGATTTGGCGGGCATGGTACATTTTTAATTCACCACAGAGACACAAGTAAGTGCAAGTAAGTGATGCAAGATTTGCCAAAGCAACGATTTGTAAGGCTTGTCCGCTACTGGGCCATGTTGGCGCGCTTTTTCTACCCCCCATCCCCCGGCCCTGCGCCCCCCTCAGTCCCCCCGCTAAACGGGGGCGGAAACCCCGAGGCATCAGGGGCGCGTAGACACAGCCCTCCGGAGGGGGAGCTAAACATCGCGGGATGCAAGGTATGTTGCGTGGGCGGCGGCATTGTCGCGCGTGTGTCTACATAGCTTGCCTGTATGTTGTGGTTTGGGTCGTCAAATGGCGTTATTTTCTTGTTGTCGGACGCGTATTTGCGTCCATTTACATCACCAAAATAGAGTAGCGGACAAGCCTTACAATTTGGAAGATTCATGTGGTGATTGACACAAAGTGATTTTGAAGCGATTGCCCAGTCCGATCAAGCCGACGGGATTGACAGGCGTCAAATCGCTGTTCTACCATTGCTGGTGGGGGGAGTTAGGGCAAATCGCTTATGACGCGGCGATCAAAGCAATTGCTCAAAAGACAGTTTCGAATCATCCGCGATCAGTTGCTGCGTTTGCTGAGACTGTGCCGGCGACAGCTTCGCCGGGGGCCCCTGCTGATTAAGCGAAATCAAGTCTTCTACATTCCCCTTTGGCTGCCCGTCGTCCTGGCGCTGGCGCTGGCAACAGTCCCGTTCTGGGACGATGTCGCTGGGCTTGCTGAACGCGGCATAATCCTGATACAACGGGGCAACCAAGGCCAGTTGGCCACATTCTTCGCGCCCTCTGTGCAGCACTGGTCGGGGAAAATCAACGACTGGGCATATCAATACGGTGTGGATCGCGACCTGCTGGCAACGGTCATGCAAATCGAATCTTGCGGGCATCCCACTGTTGTCAGCGGCGCCGGCGCGCGTGGCTTGTTCCAGGTCATGCCCTTTCATTTTTCCGCCGACGAAGACATGCTGGATCCCGATACCAATGCTCGGCGCGGCGCGACCTTCCTGAACTATTGTTTTGGCGCCTCGGACAGCGTGATTGGATTGGCATTAGCCTGTTACAACGGCGGACCCGGCGCTATCAGGCAGCCGCGTGAACGTTGGTCACGAGAGACGCAAAACTATTATCGCTGGGGTGTTGGCATTTATAGTGACGCCGCCGCCGGAAGCGCCCGAAGCGAGACTCTCGATTTGTGGCTTGAAGCGGGAGGAAGTCGTCTGTGCCAGAGCGCGCGCAGGGAGCTGGCCAAGTAGTCCTTATTTTGCAGCGCATAGCGGCTAGCCGTAGCTGCGCATGACAGACAACACTTTTCCCTTGATTTGGCAATTGGCCGGGTGAACGAAAATCGGATCATAAGCCGCGTTGGCCGGTTGCAGCCGTATGGAATCAGCTTCGCGATAAAAGTGCTTGAGCGTCGTTTCGCTGTCTTCGGGCAGCCAAGCCGCAACCATTTCTCCATTATCGGCGGTGCTCTGCTGACGCAGGATAACGATATCGCCATCCTGGATCATCGAGTCAATCATCGAGTCGCCGCGGACGGTCAAGGCGAATACTTCGTTCTCGTCGAAACCCCCCAGGAATTCCTGCGGGACAGCGACGTAGTCGTCTTCGTCAATATGATGCGCGATATCTTCCGGCAGAGAAATCGGCTCGCCCGCGGCAATGCGCCCGACCAGCGCGACACGCGGCGAGTTCGCGATTGTCGCCAGTCTGGGCAGAGGCGCGACGCCGGGAATATCGGCTATGATGCGCAGCCCGCGCGACACTTTGCCCGAGCGCTGCAGATAACCCGCGTCTACCAATTTGTTGAGGTTGTAGTTGACCACGGAAGTCGAGGCGATATCACATCTTTCCCCGATTTCACGGATCGTCGGCGGGAAGCCTCGTTTCCCCGTGTATTCGGACATGAACCGAAGCATGTTTTGCTGCCGTCGTGACAACTTCTTGAATTCCTTCATGGGTATCCCCCGCATCTCACCTGCCCAACTGATCGTTAACCCGAATTGCTCTTACAGCATTCGTTTTTCCAACTCTACCATAGTATACACGAACATATGTTTGTATGTCAAATGTTCTATTCAGGTATTAGAGCAATCGCATCAAAATGAAAAGGCACTGCAATGAACACGATACAAACTTAAATATAGCCACAGAAGTAATTCCAAGTAAGTTATGCAAATCCTGCTAAAGTAACGATCTGTAAGGCTTGTCCGGTACTGGGTCATGCTGACGCGCTTTTTTCACCCCTCACCCCCCGGTCCCCCTCTCCCCTTGTGGGAGAGGGGGAGCTAAGCTTGGCGGATTTCGTAATACTTTGTTGATTTTCGCAAGGATCGACTCCCTTTTTGTATTGGTTCGGTACTGTGTTCGTTACTTCTACGTATGATTTTCAGTAGCGGACAAGCCTTGTAGGGGCGACATGGTATGCGGCCCGAAACCACAAGTCGCGGCGGCAGCGGGCGACCTACGCGCCCCTCGGCGCCTCTGTGGCGAAAAACAATTTGATGCAATTGCCCTGTTCACCAATCCCAGGCACCTGATAGATAACAGGAAGGCAAGCGCAAATCATATACGGCATCAGAGCCGAAAAAGTGAATTGGGCAACCTGCGCAGGTTCATTGATCGGGGTTTGCCGATCAACTGAGCAAGTAGCCGAGGGCTTGATCCAAGTCGCTGGGCAGAACAGCGGCGCCGTCGCGCATCAATTGTCGGTTGCCGCTTGCAGGCAAACGAAAAGTGAATACCCTACGGCCCTGGTCGCGGGCAAAACGCGCGCTATGCATGGCGCCGCCGTCAGCGTCGGATTCCACGACGATTAGAGCCTCGCCAAGCGCGCTAATGATGCGATTGCGCGATACCAAGCGCTGCGCGTTGGGCGCCAGGCGCGGATGTACCTCGCTTAGCAAGGCGCCCGACTTGAGAATCCGATCCGCGATCAACCTGTTCTGCGGCGGATAGACGTTGAGGACGCCGCTGCCGAGAACGGCGATGCTTGTTCCGCCGACTTCCAGCGCGCTGGCGTGGGCCGCGGCATCGATGCCCAGCGCCAGGCCGCTAACTATCGTGACGCCGGCCCGCGCCAGTTTCATCGACAGTTGGAGCGTCAGGATCTTCGCCACTTGCGACGGGTAACGCGTGCCAACGATTGACAAGCATTTCTTCCAGGCTTCCGGCTGAAGACAACCGCGGAGGAAAATGGTGGGCGGATGATCAGTCGCATCCTTGAGACGCGCGGGATAGAGCGCGTCAGCCGCGGTCAGCGTCTGGACGCCTCGCTCCTCCCATTGCGCCTGCTCATCCGCGAGCCTGACGAGATCCACGTTTTTTATTTCGCGGGCGATCTTGGCGCCGATGCCCGGCACCTTTCGCAGTTCAGTCGTCTCCGCGCTGAAGACGGCCGTCAGGTCACAGTCAAAATGCGCGAGCAGATTGTGCAGGGCCTTGACGCCAATGTTTGGCAAGAGGCTGAGCGCTAGCCACTGTGTTCGGCGACTTTGGATCGCGGCGCTCGTTGTGAAAACAGTCTCGTCATTTGGCGTCAGCGCGGCAGACTTTTTCGCTGCCGCCGCGCGGCTGGGCGAAGCATCAGTCCGCTTCATAATATTCGACGATGGAGAGCAGCATTGCATGCATGAAGGTATTGACTTGGCGCAAATGCATCGACCATTCCGAGGAATTGCTCGGTTGCGAAACCTCTGACCAGGTCAAGATCGAGTTCTGGACAAAATCTCCGAAATAAAAGAACCCACGCAGGGCTTGCGGCAAACTTAGACCGTCTTCGATCAGTTGCCTGGCGTAGTCTTTCCCCAGTTTGATAGCCACCGACAGGCCGCTGTCTGGCGCGCACGCCGCTACATAGTCGCGTATGGATTCCAAGACGCGCCTGCCCTGCTCTCGCAAGTGCTGCTTGCTGTCATCGCTCATGGCGATATACCAGGGCGCACCCTCCAACTGGGGGCTGCCCACCTGCATGCGCGTTTGACCCAGGGCATTTTGAATGATCACCTGCAATTCCACAGGCTGAATATCGCCCTGTGACTGGGCATGGTGATGCAAATCGTTCACATTGAAGCGCCGGTGTTTACCGGCGGTGCGCCGAAAGGGCAACTTGCCGCTTTCGGCCCAATTGCGGACCGTCGCCGGATGCACGCCGAGAATCTCGGCAGCGCGCCGCAGGCTGACCCATTCGCTAGAATCCTGTCTATTCATAATGAGCAATTAATTCAATAGATGCTTAAAGTTCGCTAAGTATACACCAGACACTAATATAGTCAATCACGCGCGCTCACGGGCGACGGCGCTAGCACCGCCAGTCTGGTGGCTTGTTCCGCCAGCGCCAGAGCCGGCCAGCCGGGTATCCGTGCATTTTGGCGATATCGCCAAGCACTCGCAAAACGGGAATAATGAATATGCAGTATAGCCAAATGACAATAGAGTTGTCTCGCCAGCGACGCAAGATCACAGGCAAGCGACGGAAGGGCTGATACAGATAATACACCGCGCCCGGGAAATACAATGCCCAGCAATACGGTTCGATCAGCGCGCCGAGCAAGAAGATCGCGGGCGCCAGCAGCCAATAGGCGGCGTAGCGGATGACATGGCGCCTGAACCAGAGATCAGCCTTGCCATCGCCGCGCGCGTAAAAGAAGTACTGTCGGTAGAAACTGCCGATCGATGCGCGCGGGCGAAAATAAACGAGGGCCGCCGGCTCGAAGGCGAATGGACCGTGCATCGACCTGAATCGCAAATCAAAAACGAGATCTTCGCAATAGTCCAGCCACTCAGGATAGCCTGCGATTTCAGCCGCCGCTGATTTACGGAAGGCGATGCTGCGGCTGCTGGGCAGAAAGGTCTCCGCTTTAATCTCGTCCCGCAAGGGCAAGGTTGCGGCGCCCAATGCCACTTCAAAAGGCGTCTGGGGATCGGCAAGGAAAAAGCCGGCGACGCCATTTAAGCCCGGATTGTGCAGCAGCGGATCTGTGATCGCCTCCAGCCAGGTGGCGCTCAATTGAACACCGGCATCGGTGACTGCGATGATTTCACCGACGGCTGCTTCGATAGCGCGATTGCGGCCCTGACTAATATTGCAGCCGGGCTCGACCAGCACCCGTACCGGCAAGCGGCCGCGATAACCGGCAATGACCTCGCAGGTATTATCGGCGCTGCCGCCGTCAACGATCACGATCTCGTCCGGCTGCCGCGTTTGCGCTCTGATGGAATCGAGGAGGAGATGGATGCTGTCGCCCTCATTGAGGACGGTCGCGATCAGGCTAATCATTTGACTGCTGCCTTAGGAATGAGATCGACAGTTCCTCACTCACTCAATATCGGGCATGTTGTGCGCCTCGAGCATGGCGCTGCGAAATGCGTGTACTTGGGTCTCGCCACGCTCGGTCAGCTCGGCGAATCCGTCAACAAGGGCTACGAAACCAAGCGCCCGCAAGCGAGCCAGCACGCGCGCCATCTTCCGCACCGTCCAGCGAAAATGAATATGGAGGGTCTTCACGCGCAATTCCGTCGCATGGCGATCTGTGAATTGGTGGTTATGGATATGCGCCAGCACAACCTGATCGTTGAAGCGGCGGCGCTGGTTGGCGCGCCGGATCAAGGTTGAGATCAGACCATAGCGCGGAGACAGCACCCAGGCCAGAGCGAATATGATGAAGATCATCAGCACCATTGAGGCGCTGATCGATGAATCCCAGTTCTCGGGCAAATCGAGCCCGAAAATGCTGTTGACGCCTGCGATGATGTCTGCAACCTCAATGATGCCGAAGAACTTCCCCCGCGCCAGGTCATAGCCAAAGAACGCACCGGCCGCGCCGATGAGCGGGCCGAGCAAGAGCATGATCGCCAAACGATCGGTTAAGAGATAGGCAGCCGCGGGCGGGATAATGAAGAAGGCGATGACAAGAATCGAGCCCACCGCGTCAAAGGCGCCAACCGCCACCAGGCTTACCAGGATCATCAGCGCGTAGTTCATCACTCCCGGCCGGAACCCAAGCGCTTTCGCCAGCGCGGCGTCGAAGGTCGTCAGCTTGAGTTCCTTGTAAAAGATGATGACGAAGAGCAGTGACAACGCCGTCATGACGAGCGTCACCGTTATCGATTTGGGAAAGAAAACGAGCAGGGGTTCTTTTTGCAAGTATCCCGCTTGCCAGGCTTGGGCGGGCGAATAGCTTCCGCAATTGCTGCAGATCTCGACAAACTGGGCGCCTTCGTCACGCGGGCTAATGCCCAATTCGCGGCAGTTGCGGCATTGGCGAGCCATTTTGGCTTGAGGATGATCGGGGCTGATCGTGACCGTGGCGCAATTGTCGAAGCAGTGACTATTGGTGTTGGCCCAAGCCAAGCCGATTTCGCCGACAAGAACAGCGTCCTCATCGAGATGCACATCTTCGGCAAAGCGCGATACCAGGATTACGGCTATGGCGAAAAGCAAGGGGAATGCCAATCCCAGCGCGGCATCCTGCCGCAGCAATCCGGAGCGATATAACAACTCCGTCAGCACAACAGTACCTACCCCGGCCAGGGACGCGCCCAGGATGAGCCAGGGTGATGAGGTATCGCCGGCCATGCCGAAAACATCGGTCATGAGCAAGAACGCGACCACGATGCCCAAGAGCACGGTGTGGCTGATGGCGTCGCTGGTTAGGGCCATGCCGCGCAGCAGCAAAAACGTGCCGAGCAGGGCGCCGCTGACAGCGATCAGGCAGCCTATGATCGTCGCCGTGTTCTGTGGCGAGCGCAGGAAGGCGTTGATTTCGTCACGGGAGACGAAATGAAGCAGCAATTCGATCAGCCAGCGTTCCAAGGCCATCATCAATTGGGGCGCTGCCCCGTCATCGCTTCCAGTTGCCCGACGGCGGCGGCGGGCAAGACATCGCGGATATCCAGATGCCGATCTTCAGCCAGGAGCGGCAGGCCCAGATCGTCGGCGTGAAGCCGATAAAGATCCCAAAGTCGCAGGCTGTGGGCATCACGGCGCGCCGCCTCAATGCCGCTTCGCGTGAGCTGCCAACTATCGCCCCTCGTTTCGACCAGTCCGGAGGATAGCAATTGCGCCAACCCCAGCGCTGCGCTGCGATCGCCGATGCCGCGAATGAAGGCGTCCGGCACAGGGGTTCCGGGCGATCCATGCGACAGGGCATAGCGGTACAAGTCGCGCAGGGCGTTTTGACGCGCGAAGCGCCGGCTGTCGAGGCGGCGCCGCCAACTGCTCCAAAGCAAACCACGTCCGGGCGCCAGGGCCATCGACGCCAGTACCAGCGAAAAGGCAACCACGATGATCATGGGACCCGTCGGTATGTCGGCGTCGATGGCGCTAATAACAGCCCCGACACCGCCCGCGAATGCGCCGAAGACAGCGGCAAGAATCACCATGTGATTCAGCTTTTGCGTCCATTGGCGTGCAGCGATGCCGGGGGCGATCAGCATGCCGACCATGAGAATGACGCCGGCCAGTTGCAGTCCCAGCACAATCGCAATAACAATCAAGGTTGATAGCAGCGTGTTGATCAAACCGACCTGGAATCCGTTGGCGCCGGCAAATTCTCCGTCAAATGTCACCAACTTGAACTCTTTCCAGAAGAGCGCCAGCGCTAGCAGGACGGCGGCGCCGACGCCGCTGATCAGGAGCACGTCGCTTTCGATGATGGCGGCCGCCTGGCCGAAGATGAATTGGTCCAGCCCGGCTTGACTGGCGTCGGGTATGGACTGGATATAGGCGAGCAGGGCAATCCCGCCGGCAAACCAGCTTGCCAAGACGATGCCCATTGCAGCGTCCTGCTTGAGCCGCGTGGTAGCTAGCAGCGCCGCAATGAATCGCAGGGCGATCCAGCTCGCGATGCCGGCGCCAATCAACAAGAGGCCCAAATCTCGCCCGGCCAACAGGAAGGCAACAGCTATGCCGGGAAGCGCCGCATGCGAGAGCGCATCGCCCATCAGGCTCTCGCGGCGCAAGACCGCAAAGCAGCCTAGCGTCCCGCTGATCACGCCAAGAATAGACCCTCCCAAGGCCACCACGCGGACAGTATAGGTATAGCGAATGCCGAAGAGCCACTGGCCGATCGGCAAGAAGCAGATTCCCAGCAGGACGATAGCGGCGATGGTCAGCCAAACCCGCTTGTCTTCGGCGGACATCGACTTCAGTTTCACGTTTAGTCCCCCGCCATCAGGACTTGCCCGTCATGCAAATAAGAGACGGTGCCGCCATAGGTCTTTTTGAGGTTCTCTGGCGTAAAGACTTCGGCAGTGGGTCCGCTGGCGACAATTTCGACATTGAGCAGCGTGAGCCAGTCAAAATAATCTTCGACGGTTTGCAAATCGTGATGGACTACCAGGACGGTTTTGCCGCGTTCTTTCAGTTGATGCAAGATGTTGACAATGGCGCGTTCAGTGATGGCGTCGACGGCCGCAAATGGCTCGTCCATGAAGTAGATTTGGGCATCTTGCACAAGGGCGCGAGCGAGAAAGGTACGCTGTTGCTGGCCGCCTGATAGCTGGCTGATCTGGCGGTCAACCAGATCCAGCAAGCCGACCTGTTCCAGCGCGAAAAGCGCCAGATCCCGCTCCCTGCGCCCAGGCCGGCGCAACCAGCCCAGCTTGCCATAGAGCCCCATAGTGACCACATCCAGGACCGAGGTGGGGAAGTCCCAATCGACGCTGCCGCGCTGCGGCACATAACCGACCAGCGAACGCGCTTGCTCGTAGGGGCTGCCATAGAAGGATACCGTGCCCGCCGCCCGCGGGATCAGATTCAGAACCGCCTTGATCAGCGTGCTCTTGCCAGCGCCATTGGGCCCGACGATCGCCATCAAGACGCCTTCCGGGACAGCGAGGTCGATGTCCCAGATGGCTGGCTTGCTATGATAGGCCACGGTCAGGTCTTCAACCGACAAGGCCAATGGGGCTCGGTCATTCATCCCAGGGCCTCAAGCAGCGCAATCGGCATGCCACAGTTGGTCGGGAGGCTTTGGCAGCAGCTCCTCGTCCCATTCAGGAATGTCCACAGCCAGGCCCATACATTGATATGACTGCATGATGGTCAAGGCATTTTGCGCCAGCATCCCGATGTATGTGCCGCCGAAACTGCCCGGCACGCCCATGGCGTCCCCAAAGAGCTCGCGGACCCCGACGCGCACGGCTTCGCCTTGGGCCGCCACCGCCTCGATCACAGCGTCGATGGTATCGGGCGGGATGCTGCTCTCCACGAACAGCACCGGAATATCGTTTTCAATGACAAAATCGACCGTGGCCTGAATATCGCCCACACCGGCCTCATCTTCGGTGCTCAAGCCCTGAATGGCTTGCATCTTCCAGCCAAAGGCGGCGCCGAAATACTGAAAGGCATCGTGCGAGGTCACGAGAAATCGCTGCGCTTCGTCGATCGAGCGCAAGCCCCCGTTCGCCCATTCAAAGAGAGCCTGCAGCTGCGCGATATACGAGGCCGCATTGTCTCGATAGGCTTGAGCGTTTTGCGGGTCAAGTTCGGCAAGCGTCTCGGCGAGATCGAGCGCAGTGATCTCCCAATTGCGAGGATCGAACCAAAAGTGCGGATCGTCGACATTGCTGTATTGATCGGAGAGGTTGAAGCCGCCGACGATGAATCCGGCTTCCTTGACCGGCTGGCCCATGGCATAGGTCTTGATGCCCTGCTCGCCTAGCGCGGCAAAAACTGTATCAAACTGACCTTCGAGATGCAGACCGCTGTAAACGACCATGGCGGCGCGATTCATGGCCGCGATATCCGACTCGGTCGGTTGATAAAGATGCGGATCGACGCCGGGTCCCATCAAGGATGTTATCATGATGAAGTCCCGGCCGTCGCTCAAGATTCCTAACAGGTCAGAGGCTTGAGTGGTGGTTGCGACAATGCGTAGTGTCTCTTCCGTCGCCCGCACCGGCGCGAGCAACAAAATCAACACCAGCGCTGACAACATTGAGGCGAGAAGTTTAGTCACGCGAATTCCTCCAAGCAGTGATATTTTAGCGATATTAAGTATAGTTTTAGACCACCTTAAAAATATTGTCAAGTGTTTGCAGCAAATTGATTCAGATTGCTCAGCTTAGGGCGTATAAGCCGCCCTGGCCTATGATCGTGAATCTGGCGTCCAAGAAGAGCCGCTCGGCGGCAGCGAAAAGGTCACAGGAATGTCGCGCTCACGCAAAATCGTAAGCCGTCTCGTCGCAAGAGCGACGCGGTTTACAAAACAAAACTTTATCACTTGACCCGCGAAGAACTGCTCGCTTCGTTTGAAGGTCAAGCGCGCGTTCTCACGAGAGGAGGAGTAGTTGCAAGTAAGTTACGAAAAAAAATTAACCACAGAGGACACAGAGGGCACAGAGAAAAATCAAGGGAGGAGTATGTTATGCGGGCGTTTCAGCGGGTCGCGTAGGTCGCGTAGACACTGACCGTCAAACGCCCCTACAGCCGCCCTATTGCGAGGAATTGCATGACTTGCCTGCGCTTACTGGGATTGGGCTGCATTCCTTCTGACATGGCGACGAACAGGGAGCGCATCAGGGTTTGTACTTTGTATATTACAAGGAAGGTAGCTTGAAAGCGCTGATTGGTTCAGATTATGAGTTTTTGGAGGCGCGACAATATAGCGAGATAGAAAGCGACGATTCACTTTATATTGTATTGCGCAAACGATGACGCGATTGCCTTAGCGCGGCGGCCGATTATTTTATCATTAGCATGAAGTGCGGGTTGAGCGGATAATCAAAATATTGACTTGTGGTTATTCATTTGATTCGGGGTACTAAAGCAACGTTCCGCCTTGCGCCCGGCTCACAACAGACGCCAGCGTCGTTTTTTGGGCGGCGCGAGGCCGTGTGTCAACGTAGTCAATCCACCGCCGTAGCCACAAAACATCGGGCGCATCTCGGCCAACAATTGCTCAACGCCGCGCAAAGGATGCCGGCGATTGACGATTTCGATAAAGGCTCCTTCGCCGGCCAGGACAGCAGCTGTATCATCCGGCGAGAGGCCATCGCTCCAGCGCCAACGTTCAGGGTAGTAATAGTAGTAGAGCAGATAGGTCGTGGCAGTGACCGGCGAAACGCCGCGGTTGTCGTAGGACCATAGGTCCAGGCCGGCAGGCGCCGCCATTTCCGCCATGATCACCAAGGCGCAGGCGCCGGAAACCTGCTCCGCATAGGTCGGTTCGGCGCTTTCGACATCGACAATTCCTTTGAGAAAGCCCTCGGGATGGATGACATGATCGACGGCTTTGCGATATGCGGCAGCCCCAAGCTGCCGAAAGCTCTCATGCTCAAATACGATGCCCGTCGCCAGTTGGGTGGCGCCTTGCCATAGTTCTTCCAGCGGATTGCGCGCGGCCGTCATGCCCGAAGCGGCGGCGACAAAGGCCGGCATAATCTCAGTTTGCAGCGCTTGCCAATTCGCATGTTGGCGCAGCATGGCCGCCAGCGACAACCAGCCCAGCAACGATTTGCAGCGCGCTTGATCGACGATCGCACCGTCAGCCAGATCGGCTTTTCCGAGTTGTTCTAAAGCAGTTTCGGCAGCCGTGCGGTCATCGAAAAATTGATAGCGCAGGGCTGCCAGATGGGCGGCTTTCAAGGGGTCTTGATCACGCTTGTCCAGCAAGCGCAAGGCGCTAGCCACTGGCTCGCGTTCGCGATGGTCGCGCGCCAAGGCCAGATGTTCCGCCCTATGAAACAAGCCGTTCATGTCTAGGCCACTGGATTGGGACTGGTGTCGTCATCAGCGAAGAGCAAAGGCGAGCCCTGGCCCGGCTGAAATTGGGTCGGCGCGGTCACTGTCTGCGCCGGCGCAGGAGAGAGCGCCATCCCCACCTGTGGCATAGTCGCGCCGGCCGGGGGATTGGGCAGCCTTTGCAGCCGCTGCGCGCGAATCCTCTTCAGTCGCCGGCGGAAAACCAGCATATAGATTAGCCATCCAATCAACAACATGACAAGGCTGATTAACATGCTGGCAATCAAGCCGATCCCGATGCTCTGCAAGCTCTGCAACTGTTCATCAGTCAACTGGCTTGTTTGTGCTTCGGTCTCTTCTGCCGTAGCAACAGGTAAGGGCATCACACCGAAATCGAGCCGAACGGGCGCCGATCCAGGCACGACAAGCGCGCTGAATGCAATGTCTGTCGTTGCCTGATACTGGGCACTCGTCAACAGCACTCGGTACTCGCCTCCTGGCAAATCTCCGAGACAAAGCAAACCGGGAACAGAATAGGTTGAAGCCTCCAGCAACTTCGTCGCCAGCGTGATGCCGAGCGCGCTCTGCAAATTGACGCCGATGCCTTGCGTGACAGGCGGTTCATTCTCGTCGAATTGGCGGTTGCCATTGCGATCTTCATAGGACATGACACAGATCTGGCCTGTGTCCTGCGACGTTGAAATCCCAACAAGCGCAAGCGACAGGCAGAGAAGAAGCAAAATGCGTTTGGGTCTCTTCATCACGAACCCTCGAATGTCTTCCCATTCCGCCGGCCATCAACGAAAGCGCAAAAACAAGGAAACAAGGGAACCGCAGATCAGAACAAAGCCGGCCAAGGCAAGGACGAACAAGCCACTCAACTCCCGCAACAGGTTTTCCTCCTCGTCGTCATTTCTGGCCGGGACCTCCGTTGGCGACAACCGGACTGGGGGCGACTCTTGCATGTCAAAGCCCGCTTTCACGCCGAACGCCAGGTGGATCGGCCGGCCATCGCGCAGATCAACCCGAAGCGCTTCCGAACCGGTCAGCCCATAGCCCTCTGGCGCGGCGGCCGCAACAATATAGATCTGCGGCCGACCATCCCCGATGCAAAGCGGTTGGGATTCGGCATCGGCGCGCAGGTCGGCAAGCTGGTTTCCGGCCTTGTCCAACAAGCTGATTTGGCCGTGGGAAGTGGTCGTCTCGCCGGGATCCATGACGCCGTTCTGGTTGTCATCCACATAAACCGTAACGCAGACAACGGGATCGTAAGCCGCTGGATCCATCCGCGGCGCGTCGGCCCCCGCGACCGGCGCTGGCGGCAGGTCATTGTCCAAGGCAAGGCCGCCGATAGCGCGCGCTTCGTCAACGGGCGCGGCCGTTTCCGTCGCGCTAACCACGGCCTCCGCAGGTTCGACCGGGGTCGCCGCGCTGCCCTCGTCCGCGCCGGTGTTAAACTCAATGACAACCCGCTGCCCAATCTGCAAGATCGCGTTGGGATCCAGGTCATTCGTCGCCACGATCTCATCGACAGTCACCCCGTAATTGACTGCAATGGCCGTCAAGGTTTCGCCGGCGCCAACTACATGGACAATCTGGGCCAGGTTGCCGTTCGATTGCGCCAGGGTGTACGCCCCGTATACAAGGCAGATCCAGAGAATCGGCCAGCACTGTCGCAAGCTGTGCTCCATTCATTAGACCATCAGCAGATCGCAAGGCATTATATCACCGGCATTGAAACGCAACAGGGCAAGCCGCTGCGGCCCTAAACGCAGCGCTTTGCAACTGCGCCTTTATCAGTCGATTCCTCAACGACGTATGTATTGACCGGAAGTGTTCGAGACCTGCCTGACGATTGAGGAAGGTGAAACGTTAAAGAATCATTCGGTTTAGCGCCGCCTGACCACTCGATTATTGATCCAAGGACGTCGGTTTGAGGTCCCTCTAGACGGTCTCAAATCCCATTTATCAAATCTGTATTTAGTGACTAGTGTTGCCAAGTATGATAAGATTTAATTAACCAATGTTAATAATCTGACCCGGGAGTTGAAGAAACTTGTTCCCTCTGCACACGGAAATCCAGCAAGCGAGTCCCGAGATAGACAGCGCAATCCAGTCTGTCCTTGACACATTGAGCGATCACATTGCTATCTTGAACAATAAGGGTGAAATCGTCGCTGTTAACGCTGCTTGGCGAAGACTTGCATCCAGGGACGGTTTCAGGCGCGACAACTATGGAATCGGCCAGACGTACCTAGATATTTGCCAGCGATCGGCGGTCATGAATCTGCCGAACGCGGGCCAAATAACCGCGGGCATCCGCGATCTCGTCGACGGGATTAGCGACCACTATCAGCAAGAATACCTTGTTCATTCACCCTTGGGACGATGCTGGTATCAGTTGCGAGCCGGACGGTTTGCGTTACGAGGAGAATCGCACTTTCTCGTCGCCCATCAGGACGTTTCCGACTTGAAAGGCGCTCGGCGGCAGCGAAACGGTCCCAGGCATGTCGCCTCACAGAAAACAATTAACCGGCCCGGCTACCGCAAATCGCGGTCAATCAAAAAAGAAGCGCCGCACAAGGTGGCGGAAAGCCAGCAGGTCGCGCAGCTTCCGTATGATCAAAGTCCAAGCGCCATGTTTGCAGTGACGTCGGAAGGCCGTATCGTGAATTGCAATGCCGCTGCCCAGCGCATCTTTGGTTACCGGCGAGAGGAACTGGAAGACACGTCGATCGACCGTATCTTGAACGACCCGCGCTACAATAGCGACAATCTGCATGAACTCAACGGCAACCACAACCACGCCTTGATCGGCAAGCGTCGTAACGGCGATGAATTTCCCATACTGTTCAACTTCAACAAGTTAGAGGGTATAGGCGCTGGGCTTTGTACAGTCACGGTACAAGATTTAAGCGAATCAGAGAATTCGCAAGACGAGAATCGGGACGCGCGAGGCGCCGAGGGGGGACGACCAGGGTTGAACGGTCAGTTTCTCACGATGATGGCTCACGAATTGCGCAGCCCTTTGGCGTCAATCCGTCTGTCATACGACATGCTGACTCATTATAGCAAGCAGGCGACCGAAGACGAGCGCGCGCAGTACCTGGACAACATACGCCTGCAAGTCGAGCATCTGAACGAAGTCCTTGGTGACGTCATGAGCCTGAGCAAGGCAGACCGTGGCGAACTTGAATTCAATCCGGAGCGCGGCGATCTGACGACTTTTTGTCACAACATCGTCGAGTCCTTTCAGATCAATCACTCCCACTCGCACAAGATCGACTTCGTGTGCGCCTCCGCAGAGCTCTTTGCCGATTTTGACCGCAGGCTGCTGCGCCGCGCCGTGACCAATCTGATTGATAACGCCATCAAGTATTCGCCATGTGGCGGCAACGTGATCTTTTGCCTCTGGCAAGAAGACAACCGCGCGCATATTTCAGTGAGCGACGAGGGGATAGGCATCCCGCCGGAGGAAGCGGCGTTCTTGTTCGACGCCTTTCACCGAGCGTCCAACGTCGGTTCCGTACCGGGTACCGGGCTGGGCTTGGCGATCGCCAAAAAAGCCGTAGAAAGGCATGGGGGCGCGATCAGCTTGCTGTCACAATCCGATATCGGCGCGACCTTCTTTATCGAGCTGCCGCTTGAGTCTGAGCGCGAGCAGGGCCACAGCCTGTCCGTATAGCGCTCTCCGACCGCGATTACGCCCAATCCCGCAGATCAAACCGGACGCAGTTTCCGCTGCGACTCTTGCTAGCGCCACCTGCCCAAGCCATAGAAAATCAGGCCTAGGATCTGGTCGGCGCCAGTCCACATGCAGCTGATTGTCACAGCCCGACAGGCCAAGATGCGCTAGAATACTTGCATGATTGCTGCGAGGATTTGCGCCATTCTTTTGGCGCTGATACTGACGCTCTCCGCATCGGCGCAAGAGCGTGACTTGACTTTGGATGAGGCGCGCAACGAGCCGGACGGCGCGATCCGCGGTCAACTGGATGATCGCAAGCCGCGCGAAGTCTTTTACATTGACGGTCTGCGCGGCGAGGTCATTCAGTTCGAACTGCGCGCGACAGAAGGCGACCTCGAACCCGTCCTCGGCGTATTCGATAACACCGGCAACCTCGAGTTCTATCGCAGCGTCGCAGGCGGCGAACTCAGCATCAAACAAGACTTGACCTTGAAAGCCACCGGCCGCTATTTTGTGATTGTCGCGCGCTTCGGCCAGAGCCTCGGCAGCACGTCCGGCGCTTATGAACTGCACATGTTGCGCGCAGGCGTCTTGTCCGAACAGGGCAGCGCCCTGCGCTATGGCGATTCCGTCATCGGCACGATTAGCGATACAGAGCCACAAGTCTATTACAGTTTTCAAGCGCAGCAGGGCGATATTTTGACCGTATCAATGGTACGGTCTTCCGGCACTCTGGATCCCTATCTGAAAGTCGTCGACGAAGAGCGCTTTGTCATCGCCGACAACGATGATCAAGCCGGCGCGGATACGCGCAATGCCCGCATCGACGCGCTTATCATCAATCGGACCGGCGTCTATATCATCGTCGCGTCGCGCTATCGCGAGGTTGACGGTGACAGCGCGGGCAGCTTCGTCTTGACGATTGAAGAAGCTGAAAACAGCGGCACCGGCAGTTCACAATTGGCGCCCCTGCCAATACGATATGGCGAAGCCAAGACCGCTGTGCTCAGTCACCGGCAGTATGAGCGCTTCTACACTTTCGATGCGGAAAGAGATGATCTCATTACCATCAGCATGACGCGTGGCAGCGCGGGTGAGCTTGACAGTTATCTCATCCTGGCGGATGAACGCTTTTCACCTATCTTTGAGGACGACGACAGCGGCGGCGGGCAGAACGCCAGGATCGCGGACTATCGCATACCGGCGGACGGCAAGTACCACATCATTGCCACGCGATTCGAGGGCAGCAAGGGCAATAGCCTGGGCGCCTTTCTGCTGACGCTGGACGCCGTCGGCAGCGCCTTCCAGGATGTGCCCTCCGATGCCACTAACATCAATTATGGCACCAGCGTTCCGGGCAAGATTGATGCGGCAAACGAGCGCGATCTCTACGCCTTTTATGCCCGCCAAGGCGAGATCATCACGGTATCAATGACGCGCGTGGACGGCGATCTTGACGCCTACCTGGAATTGCTAAACGCCTCGCAAGAAGTGGTGCTGAGCAACGATGACGGCGGCAACGGACAGAATGCCTTGATCGACAGTTACACCATTCCCTTCTCTGGCCTTTATTACATTCGCGCCCGACGCTTTTCTGGGGGCAACGGCAATCCCAACACATCGGGATCTTATGTGCTGGTTCTTGCCGAGCGCTTTGGTTAGCCGCGCCGCATTGAAGCGCGCTTGTCAATAACGAAGCCGCGTCCGGAGTCAGCTATAATCAAATGTTATGGGACGATTCCAAACATGCTTCCAGCCGGCGAAAATCGCGGAGGGCGTCTTTATTGCAAGTGGGGCTATTGTTGTTGGCGATGTCGCGATCGCGGCAAAGGCCAGCGTCTGGTTTAACGCCGTGCTGCGCGGCGATACTGAAAAGCTGGTCATCGCTGCGGGCGCCAACATTCAAGACGGCGCTGTCTGTCACGCCGATCCCGGCTCGCCGCTAATCATCGGCGCGGGCGTCACGGTGGGCCATGGCGCCATCTTGCACGGCGCCAAAATCGGGGACCACAGCCTGATTGGCATGGGCGCCATTGTCATGAACGGCGCGCAAATTGGCAGCAACTGCATCGTCGGCGCCGGCTCGCTGATATCGCAGCGCAAAGTCTTCCCGGACAACAGCTTGATACTGGGCAACCCGGCGCGGATAGTCCGCGCCGTCACAACTGAAGAGATGGCGATGATCCGGCAGACGGCAGCGGATTATGTAGAAAAAGCGCGGGCTTTTCAGGACTGCTGACGACGTTCTTCTTCGTCTTCGCCTTGATAGGCGAGCAGATCATCGAGGGACATTTTGGGCAGGCGGTTTTCGGTCATCACGGCGCGCATCTCGGTATTGATCTCGCCATCTTCACCGATGTGTCGGCGGATGTTGGCGCCGGTGGCCTCGGAGTATTCGAAGCGATGATCGGCGATGGTCACGCCGTCGGCGATGATACGCAGGCTCCACTTGCCATCCAATTCCATCTGATCATGCAGGGGCATACGGGTATTGGGCGTCAGAAAATTGCGCCCGCGCGTCAGCTTGAAAGTATCTTCGTGGATGTAAACCGGATCCCCGACGGCGTCGATGATCTCGAAGCGAATATCGCCGTTGGCTTCCATGGGGACGCGCAATTGCACGAATGGTTGAATATAGTCAATGTCGTCCGGCAGGGACCAGGTGCGGTAAATTTGCGGTTCGGTATCTTCTTTGGTCGTCAGCAGGCCGATATCAACTGCGAGGACCTGAACCTCGTCCGGGTCGAGCCCGGCCCGCGTTACCGATTCCAGCGCGTGGCGGTAGACCCGCTGCTCGGCGCTGGCGGGCTGCTGATGGAAGATCTCATAGTCGTCGTAGTCGTCTTCTTCCTCTTCCTGGTGTTCATAGTCGTAACTGTAGTCATAGGATTGATCCCTGACATTGGAGCTGGCGCTATCGTTGTCGAACTGGCGCACCAGAAAAAGCAAACCCAACAATACCAGGATCACCGGGAAGCTGTTGCCCAGCAAGGCGACAGCGCCCAGCGCCAGCAGGATAAACGCCAGAAACCAGGTATTGCGATTGTTGTCCATAGACGGTCCTTCGCTTGACTATAGCACCCGCCTGCTCCTGGCATGAGCAGGGTTTTCTGTGTGAGCGCGACAGACTATTTCGCCGGTTGCGCGCCGCGCGGCTCACCTGCGGTTGCGCGACAGGCTCCTGCGGCTTGACGAACTGGGTTGCTCCAGCAGGTCTTTCAACTGCATAGTCTCCGGCTCTTCCGCCTCCTCGACGATAACGGCATTTTGCAGATTGTGGCGGCGGCTCGACAGCGATTCCTTGTATTCCGCCTCCCCACTGAGGCGGCGTCGACGTTCATTGACCGAGGGCGCCAGCATCAAGTCGTGCATGCCAATCAGGTTGTTGTCGACATACACTCTCAAGTCCCAGTCGCCACTGCCGTCGATGTTGCTGTTGCCCGCCAGCGGCAGTTGATGTTCGGCGAGCAATTCCAGTTCGCCTTCGCGCAAGTAAGCCTTCATTTCGTGCACGAATTGCTCTTCGCCCAGGTGGTTGTAAATCTCGTAGCGGATCAGCGCTTGCCGATCTGATTCTTCGTTATCGACGAACAAGGTGATGAAGGGGCGCACGCCATCGTCGTCCTTGGAAATATTGCGCGTGCGCCGCATCGCCAGCCCATCGACGCCGGTCTGCATGGCGATCAGGCCGATATCGAGCAAGACGATGCCGCTGCGGTTGAAATAGCCGGCGCGGGACGCTGCGCGTTCGGCCGCTTCACGCGCCTGCGGCGTGATGCGTCGGCGCACCGGCGCGCGATGCAATACGTCCAGCAGGGTCTCGCGGTCGGGCCCCAACTCGATCAACGAGGCGATCACAGCGACGGCAAATACGCCCAGCAAGGAGATCTGTACGGCGGCGGAAACGGGGGCCGCCAGCAGGGCGAAACCGATCAGGAGCCCCATGGCGATCAACCAGGCTGTGTTGCGTCGTTTCAAGCGAATCATGTGTTTAGCGTGTCCAATTCAGCGCGCGTCTAATTGTTATACGACCACCGCGCCGCGCCTGTTGCGTCCCAATTGCTTAAGGGCAAGTCTGCCACAGTTCCGCCAAATGTACAGTCATCCTTGCTCGATGACCTTGTACAGGCTTATTTTATCACCCTTTGCCCGAGAATCTACAAGGTGCGGTCAGGCCTTGAACAGCGTCGCTGCAAGGCGCGAGCGCTCAATAAAGCGCAAAGCGTCCTCAAATACCCGGAACTTGCCCCTTTTTGCTTAACTGTATAGATGAGGACTAGGCCTTCAGCTCGCGTTTGGGCTCTACGAGATCTTCGGCGAGCAGCGCGTCGATCGAAAGGCGCTCGTGGCTTATCCCCATACCCGGCGCGCGTTGAGCCTGCCGATCCTCGACAGGTCGATTCTCCCGCTCCAGCGCCGCCAGTTCGCGCGCGACCTCGGCGTCAACCAGAGCTTGGCGCTTTTCCGCGGAATAACCGTAAGCGAAGAAATAGCGCAGCGCGTGCGCAAGCAACCCGATTCCCCATGCGCCCGCGATGTATAAGGGTCCCAGCATCGCCTCGTCGCCAAACCAGCTAAATCGTAGCGTATTAGACCACTGCACCAGAATTAGCGTGCTGTTGAAGCCAAAATAAATGGCGAAGTGCTGGAACAAGAGACGGCGATTTTTTAGCTTGCTGCTCTGTTGGATGTCGAGCAACTCTTCCTGATCTTCCCATTCGTCGGGGTCCGACCGACTCAGGCGTCGGTTGGTAAGCGCGTCGGTTTCCGCCTGATGCTTGGTGTAGCCGGCGCCGTGTTTGTAGTGATAGTGAAAGAAATGAAGCGCAAAAGAAGTTGCCACGATGCCAAAGAGCGTCACGGCATCATTAAAGGCGTTTTCGTAGCGGCTCTCAAGTTGCAGCGTCCATGCGGTCGGTAGATATGCCAGGAAAAGACCGCACGCCAGCAGAAAAACCAGCGTATGAAAAAGCATGCCGCCGCGCGCGCGGAATTTTTTCTCGATCTTCTCGCGGAGCTCCGCCTTTGGGATGGGCTTGGCTTTGTATTTGATCATGAGCCACCTCCAAGCTCAACTCGTCGTCCGCTTGCGTATGCGCCTTCCCCTTCGTCGAAGAGCAATTCGCCCTCGTCGCTGATCGCTAGATTCTGCGACACTGGCGCCGAGCGACCGATCGTAGCGGCATGCTCATCGTCGCCTCGTTCCAGCATTTGCCGGCGCTGGCGCAGGCGCTGTCGCGACAGGTGCCACTGCCGCTCCAGTTCCCTTTCTATTTTGAGAGCCCGTCCAGCGTTAGTCTTGCCATGCACAAGATAATAGCGCAGCCAATGCAAAGCGAAGACCGCAAACCAGGCCAAAGTCTGATTGACGAGATAATCCGGTATGTACCAGCGATAAGCCCGCAAGGTGAAATCCAGCCAGATAACAGCGAGAACAGGCGCCATCACAAGAAAGTGCGCGATGATGAATCCGCGGGCGGTCGCCTTTCGCGCTATGCGGTCTTCGATCAGGAATTCTTCCTCTTCGTCTAGCGGGCTCAACGCGGAGAGTCGTTCAATCTCAGTTTCGATTTCTGCGGCACGTTTTCTGGCGCCGGGGCCGTTCTGGTGATAATAGCGCAGGAATTGCAAGGCGAGCGGGATGCCCCAAAGGATAGCAAAGAGCGCCTGCGAGGCGGTACCCCACCAGGGCAGGCTGATCAAAACCAGCGTCAATACCAGAAGGTAAACCAGCACATGAAGCAAGATATCGCGGCGGCCGGCCATGCGTCTTTCGATGCGATGGCGAATGAGTTCTTCTTGCGTGGATGTCATCGCTCGTATATATCCAAATCGCTAAAGTTGACGATCATTACTGTCGGCGTTGCCGCTTTCCATTTCATCAATGAAGCTGTCGCTCAATTCGCCGTCGTCATGCAGGCGCACCGCGCGCGCCTTGAAAGCATCTGCGTCGAGCAACTCTTCTTCTTCATACACGCCTTTGCGGCGATCACTATCACGCCATTGCGAGATTCGCATCTGGCGCGTAATCTCGCTTTCAATTTCGTCTTCGCCCCGGTCGGCGCCCCGCCCATGTTTGTAATAATAGTCCACATATTGATTGACCAATCCGATTCCCCAAGTCGCGGTGACAAAGATAGGCCAGGGAAAACCCCCTCGATGGAAGATCCAAATCAGCCAACAGATGCCGTTGATGGCCAGAAACACGGTCATGTGCTGCAAGAACTCGCTGCGGGCTTTGAGTTTCTTTTGCACGCGCTGGCGGATCAACTCTTCCGGCGAGGGTGGCGGTTTCTTCTTTTTCTTGTCGAAGCGATCGGCTATCTCCGAGGCGAACTCAACGCCCTTGCGGATCGATTGATCGATCTTCTGGCCCAAATCGCCCAGTCCGTAATCCTTCGCCTCAAAGTCGAAAGCCGACTGCTGCGCCCGCCCGCCCCCGAAGGTCGCTACATGCAGCGGGGGCAGACGCGTCACGCCCGATTCCGCCAGCGCTAACTTGAGATCGCGCATCAATGTCGTCGCCGTTTGATAGCGCTGCGCCGGCCCCTTCGCCAAAGCCTTCAAGAGGACGTCGTCAAGGGCCGGGGTCAATTCCGCATTGATATGGCTAGGCGGCGTCGGCGGACTGTAGATTTGCTCGTGCACGATCGCATAAGCCGTGTCTCCCCCGAATGGCACCTGCCCGGTCAGCAGTTCGTACAAGATCACCGCAAAGGCATAGACATCGGTTGCCGGCGTCAGGTCGCGCTCTCCGCGCGCTTGTTCGGGCGAGATGTAAAAGGGGGTGCCCAGCATCATGTCGTGGCTGATGGTCGAGTCGCCAACCTGCGCGATGCGCGCCAGGCCGAAGTCACTGATATAAGGCAGATCCCGTTCGTCAATGAGAATGTTCGAGGGTTTGATATCGCGATGCAAAACACCCTTCTCGTGCGCATAGGTTAGGGCGTCCGCCAGCATGCTCATCATGCTTACCATGTCGTCAATGGTGATGCCTTCTTTGATGGCGCGTCGTTTCAGCGTGCCGCCTTCGATATATTTCATGACAATATAGGGTTGCCCATCGATTTCGGCGTAGTCGTAGATGGGCACGATATGCGGATGCTCCAAGCGGGCGATGATGCGCGCCTCGCGCTCAAATCGCTCCAGAAAGGTATCATCGCGGACGAAGGACTCATGCAATACTTTGATGGCGACGTGACGATCGAGCCGCTCGTGATAGGCTTGATATACGGTGGCCATTCCGCCGGAACCGATGCGCGCCTTAATCTCGTATCCGGCGAAGTCGTCGCTGGTGTTCAAAGTCATTCCATGCTCCGCGACGATCGCTGCGACGCCGCTTCTTCAACAAAACTGTCAGTGAGTTCTCCCTCGTCGTTCAGGCGCAGGTCTGCCATATTGACATTGTCCAGTACGAATGCCGAATCGTCGTCATCATGCAGCCGCTTAAGTCTCTCCTGCTCTCGCACCTCCGACAAACGCAGTTCCCGGGTGATCTCGCCTTCTATCTCCGCTTCGAGGTTGGCCGCGCCGCGTCCGTGAATGAAGTAGTAGCGCAAGCACAGGAGGACGAGCACCAAGCCCCAGAAGACCGCGCTCGGAATGTGGTTCCCTCCCCAGCGCCAATATCCAGGCACAAAGATCATATTAAGTATCCAGGCGCCATTGATAATAGCAAATAGCGAGGCAAGGTATGCGATGCCGCGGCGAGCGGCGTATTTCTTTTCGATGCGCTTGCGAACTTGCCATTCTTCTTCGCCGTCGATGTCGGTCGATTGCAAGTCGCGCGCGATAACGCGCTCGGTTTCTGCTCGGCGGTTGTCGGCGCCCCTCCCATGATTGTAGTGGAAGCGGACCGCTTGAAGAGCCGGGAAGATAGCCCAGAAGCTGGCGAACATGACCAGATCCTGAAGGGCATCAACCCGTTCCTGGAAGATAACGCCGACCGCGATCGCGCCGATGATCAGCGTGTAAATCAGCAAGTGTATCATGATGGCGCGGCGAGCGCGGAACTTCTTTTCCACACGCTCGCGGATGGCTACCTCTTTTGACTTTGCGCCGCCTTTCCGCTTGCGCAAGCCCACTTTGCGCTTGATGCTTTGCTCCAGCGCGGCGAAATCGGCGAAGTCGGGCAAATGATCCTCATTGCCGTGGCGCGACTGCGGCTGCGGAGCCCGCTGGGCGCGGCTACGATCGGGCGGCAATTGGCTGAGGCCAGATTCCGCCAGCGCAAACTTGAAATCGTTGATCAGCGCCGTAGCTGTTTGATAGCGTTCTGAAGGCTGCTTGGCCAGCGCTTTCAGCAGCACCTCATCAATGCCGGCGCTCAAGTCGGGATTGATCTGGCTGGGCGGCGTCGGCAGCGTGTAAATGTGCTCGTGCACGATGGCGTAGGAATTGTCGGCGATAAAGGGCGCCCGCCCTACCAGCAACTCGTACAAGATGATGCCAAAAGAATAGACATCGGTGGCTGGCGACAGATTGCGCTCGCCCCTGGCTTGCTCCGGTGAAATATAAAAGGGCGTGCCCAGCATCATGTCGTGACTGATGGTCGAGTCGCCCGTTTGCACAATACGAGCCAAGCCGAAATCACTGATATAGGGCAGGTCGCGTTCGTCGATCAAGATATTCGACGGCTTGATATCGCGATGCAATACGCCTTTTTCGTGGGCATAGGTCAGCGCATCCGCCAGCATGGTCATCAGGCTTTTGATCTCATCCAGGGTGATGCCACGCTTGATCAGGCGCCGTTTCAGCGTGCCGCCTTCGATATATTTCATGACGAAGAAGGGCTGACCCTGGAATTCGTCGTAGTCGTAGACGGACACGATATGCGGATGTTCCAGGCGAGCGACGATGCGCGCCTCGCGTTGAAAACGCTCCAGGAATGTACTGTCCTGTACAAAAGTATCGTGCATAATCTTGATGGCGACATGGCGGTCGAGCCGTTCGTGATAGGCTTGATAAACCGTCGCCATCCCGCCGGATCCGACTTGTGTGACAATCTCGTAGCCGGCGAAATCGTCGCCCGCGTTCAAGCTCATGCAATCCCTCTAAAGAAAGAAACTGCGCGGTGGAAACTTTTTGAACCCGCGCAAAACTTTTTGGCCGACCCGCCAATGCAAACGAGCCTGGTCCCTCACCATTATACGCGGCGCGGATCTGGCAGTCGGATTAGCATTGCTTGTCGGCTGTCTACCTGTCTTTGATTACGCAGCGGTTGAAATCGAGTTGCAGACGGCGCCGGCGCTTAACTGGTGCCGAAGCTCAAGCCCAGTTCGTTGAGCCAACGTCGATAGGCGATGGCTGTTTTGTCACTGCGCAAGTGCAGTTCCGACTGCAAATCGAGCGGCAGCAACTCGGGCCGCTGCGATTGCACGATGGGCAAATCCTGGTAGGCGATCTCGTCCTGGAAGGCGCGCAGCATTTCGTCGCTGCTGTCGTCTTGCGTCATGACCATCCACATCCACATCAGCGACCTGAGCTCTTCAATCGGCGTGACCATGAGCAAAATGGCGAATTTCTCCTCGGCTTCCTTGCGGAAGTAGGCCACCAGCGGGCGGTAGACCTTGTAGGTATAGCTGACCCAATTGGGGATATGAGAACCATCGGGATTGGGCTGGAAGACGCGAATATCGGAGGCAGTGATGCCGTTCTCGTCGCTGACGACATCGTAGTCGGGTATCTCGGGACGTTCCTGCGTGCCCAGGATATTCTCGTGTACGAAGGGGAAATGCGCGACATCGAGAAAGTTCTCGACCATGCGCGGTCCGGCCGCCTGAAATTCGTAAGCGCCACAAAGGATTTTGCGGTAGTTTTCGTCTTCCCATTCCTCGAATGCCGGGATTTTATAGGCCGGTTCTCCCAGGCAGACCCAGACCATATCGTAGGCGATAGCAGCCTGGTAAGTTATCGTTCTGGCTTTAGTAGGCGGCTTTTGCTCCGGGTGGGCGGGTATACGGATGCAATTGCCCTCGGCGTCGTAGGTCCAGCCGTGATAAGGACATTGCAAGGTGTTGTCCTCCAGCACCTCGCCGAGCGAGAGCCGCGTACCGCGATGCACGCACAAGTCCTTCCAAGCCCGGATTTGATCGCCGGCGCGCCAGATGACAATGTCCTCGCCCAAAAGGCGCGCGCCAGTGACATTATTCCGCGCGTCCAACTCGGCGACCGGGAGCACGGCATGCCAATCGTTCAGCAAAATCGGATCGTCGATCATGAGCAGATCTTCCAGTCTTTGAACTTGCGGCAATTATAACATATCGCGCGCTTGCAGATTGTTCCACCGTGTCCAGCGGGCATAGATGCGATGTTGCCGCCGCTAGCTTCGCGCGCGCGGCAAAGTTCGTGTACCATTGCCGGGGAACAGTCACGGGAGAACTTGAGGAAAATACCATGACAGAAATGGCAAACAAGGTCGCGCTGGTGACAGGCGCGGCCTCAGGCATCGGTCGCGCAAGCGCCATCGCCTTGGCGCGGGAAGGGGCGTCTGTCTGCGCCTCGGATATCAATGCTCAAGGCGGCCAGGAGACCGCCCAAGCGATCATCGACGCCGGCGGCGAGGCCATCTTCGTCCCTTGCGATGTGACGCGGGCCGACGATGTACGAGCGATGGTATCGGCGACGGTCGAGCGATTCGGGCGCCTGGACGCCGCCGTGAACAATGCCGGCATCGCCGGTTCATTCGAGCAGCGCTTGCACGAAGCGGATGACAACCTGTTCGACCTGGTGCTGGCCATTAATCTCAAGGGAGTCTGGCACTGTATGAAAGCCGAACTGGAACAGATGCTGCCGGCGGGCCGGGGCGCGATCGTCAATATTGCGTCGGTGGCCGGCTTGATCGGCGCGCCCAAAGCCGCCGCTTATACCGCCAGCAAACACGCCGTCGTCGGCTTGACGCGCTCGGCCGCGCTGGATTATGCCAAGCGCGGCATACGCATCAACGCCATCTGCCCGGCTTATACGGACACGGCAATGGTACAGGCCGGCATCGCGCTGAATCCGGCGTTGGCGATGATTATGGAACGGGCGATACCGATGGGCAGGCTGGGCACGCCGGCAGAAATCGCGCAGGCGGTGGTCTGGCTGTGCTCGGACGCCTCGTCATTCGTGACGGGGCACCCGCTGGTGCTGGATGGCGGCTTGGTGGCGACGTAGCCCTGCGCGTCGGTGCTGTGATATGGGCTTCGGGTCTTTGACACGGCAATTTCTTGACGTGTATTTTCGGAATGCGGGAGCCATGGTCACGATCTTGAACCGGCGGCAGCATGGATACGACGTCAGAAATTATCCGGACGATCACGATCCACCGCATGTACAGGTCTGGAAAGGCGGAAAACAAGTGAAAACAGACTTGGAGTCGATGGATGTTATTTCGACCAGTCATGCCTTTCACAGTCGAGAAAGCGGGAAGGTGAGAAGGATTGCTCGATATGAAAGAGATACCCTTTGTAAATGATGATCGTTGTTCCCCGCAGGCAGTGCGCTTCACAGACTCCCGCGTGATCATCGATATGGCAGACGGGCGCAATCTTGGTTTGCCGCTTTACTTCTTCCCTTGGCTGCAAATCGCCAGCGACGCCCAGCGGCGCAATTACCAACTCAATTACTTTACTGTCGACTGGGAAGATTTGGACGAAGGCATCGACATGGTCGCCATGCTCACCGGCTTGTACATTAACGACATGCCCCGCCCCGAAGACGCGGCTGAGCCAGCGAGCGCCGCCACTACATAAGCAAACCCGCCCGCCGCATATCCGAGCGACAAGGGCGCGTCAGTCAGCAGCGGAAAATAACAGGCGCCGCGCCGCAGGCAATGGTCGCGAATTTCTTCACGCCCGGCAGCCAAGCGAATGAGATCGTGAAGTCGGTCATTGATCGCCGCTTGGACGCGGCGTACTTTGTCACCGTGCACCTTTTGGCGCTAGATGGGGAATTCGATAGCGACGTGAGATTTCCGCTACTGTTGACAGTGTTAATGGGGTTTGTATACTAGGAATCATGGTCACAGTTCTATACAGGCAGCGGCATGGTTATGATGTTCGCATTCATACAAACGATCATCCTCCAGCGCATGCGCACGTGTGGAAGGGGGAGAAGGAGCTGGAAATAGACTTGAACACATTTGAGGTCAAGAATAATCGTGGATACAATACGAGAGAAATTCGACAGATTCGTAAGTTGGTAACTGAAAACAGAAAATTGCTGCTCGAGAAATGGAACGACATTCATGAAAAGGGTGAAAGACGAGATTAAGGATGACGAGAAGAGACAGCAATATATACATTAAGCCAGTCATACACGATACACGCAACGAACCGCAGCGTGTAACATTTACCGATACGCACGCCATGATTGATTTGGCGGATGGCAGGATAATCGGCGTTCCTCTGCATTTTTTCCCCTTGCTGGAGGCGGCAACCGTCGAAGAGCGTCAAAACTACCAGCTCGGCAGTAGCACAGTGTATTGGGAAGAAATCGACGACGGCATTGACTTGACGGCTATGTTGTCGGGTCTCTATCTCGAGACAAGAAAAGAGTATAAAGAATATCTGAGGAAGCTAATCGCCGAGCGCAAGGCGAAGGAACCGTCTACTTAACCAGCCCCGCCCGCCGCATATCGGAGAGAATCACCCGTTCCCAGGGCGCGTCCGTCACCAGCGGAAAATAATATGCGCCGCGGCGCAGGCATTCGTCGCGGATTTCGTCGCGCCAGGCGCTCAAGCGCTGCTGATAGATGCCGCGCATGGTCGCGTCGACCGTGACTTCCTGGGCTTGACCCGTTTCCACATCGATCAAGCGCAGATCGCCGACCAGCGGCGGCGTGATCTCTTCCGGCGCGAGCACATGCAGGAAGGCCACCTCGTGCCCGCGGCTGAGCAGGGCGTTTAATCCATCGACATAACCCGTGGGCGAGAACATATCGCTGATTATCAGCGCCAGGCCCGGACGCCGCGCCCGCCGCGCGTAATCGCCTAGCATGATATTCAGATCGGTGATGCCCGCCACGTCGAGGTCTTGTATGAAACGCAGCATGGCGATGCCGCGGCCGCGGCCGCGCACGGGACCAAAGGTGGCGTTGCCGCCATCGTTGACCGCGGTGAGAATCAGACGATCGTTGCTGGTCAATGACAGATAGGCCAGCCCGGCAAAGATGCGCTTGGCGTAAAGCAGCTTCTTTTGATCGGCTTCGCCCTCGGGCGGAAAATCCATACTGGCGGAGGCGTCGAGGATCAAATGCGCCGTCAGGTCTTCTTCGTCTTCCAGCAGCTTGATAAAAGGGCGCTCCAGCCGGGCGTAGATATTCCAGTCGAGTTGACGCAGGTCATCGCCCGGCACATAGTTGCGGTAATCGGCGAATTCGATGCTGTTGCCGCGCTTGATGGAGCGGCGGTCGCCTTTCATCGCGCCCACGCGCACCTTGCGGGCGACCAGCATCAAAGGTTCGAGGCGGCGGCGAATCGATTCGGTCAAAAGGGTCTGGGCGGCAGCCGGCTGTTCGGACATATTAGGCTCGACAGTTTAAGCGGGACACGCTAGTCAAGACGAGACAGGTTCATCGTCTTCGTCATCTTTGTCGTCTTTCGGTTCTTCTGGTTCTTCTGGCTGCAAGTCTTCGTCTTCATCTTCATCCGTATCCGGATCGTCCTCAACTTCTTCAAACTCGAATTCCAGAATCGCGATATGACGCCCGCGAAACATCTTCTCTTGTTGCTCGAAGTTCAAGCGTTCGAAGAGGCGGCGGGCGGGCTCGTTGTCCGGCTCGTAACGAGCGATGACCATCTCGCTGTTTTCAAAATCGTGCACCATGTCAATCAGATGGTCAACAATCGCGTAGCCATATCCCTTGCGCTGTTGATCGCGGTCAATTGTCAAACGCTCGATGATCCACTGCGTCGGATTCTCGGCGTGGATCAACATGACATAACCGATCGCCTCGCCGTCGGCATCAATGCGGTACGAGGTCACCGCCGGATGACGTGTCTGCAAAAACGTGATGATCAGATTCCTGCTGAAGCGGCGCTGCTCTCGCTCAAGTCGAATATGGCGCAGATTCAGGAACTCGCCCAGCGACTTGATTTCGGTCAGCTTGAAATTCGGCATAGACGATACGGCCCTTCAAAGCGTCTGGGAACAAGCATAGTGTGCCACAAACAGAAGGATAGTCCAGTGACCGTTCTCGGCGGCGAGGTGAAGAGCAAGGCTCGTCCAATTGCGTTGACGGAAGCGTTTCGTTATCCGTATAATATATATTGAACATACTGACTGCCCAGACAAGGCTATTAAGGAAAGGTGAGATTAAGCATGGCTGACCGCAAGCAATTGACAACCGCCCATGGCAATCCAATAGGTGACAACCAAAACTCATTGACGGCCGGTCCGCGCGGACCGCTTCTCATGCAAGACTTCCAGCTTTTGGAGAAAATGGCGACATTTAACCGAGAGCGAGTGCCGGAACGGGTGGTGCATGCAAAAGGCTCTGGCGCCTACGGGACATTCACTGTTACGGACGATGTCACACGCTTTACGAAGGCGAGTATTTTCTCTCGCGTCGGCAAGACGACGGACTGCCTCGTCCGTTTCTCCACCGTAGCGGGCGAGCGTGGCGCGGCGGATGCGGAACGCGATGTGCGGGGTTTCGCGGTGAAGTTTTACACCGACGAAGGCAATTGGGATATGGTCGGCAACAATACCCCGGTCTTCTTCGTGCGCGACCCTTACAAATTCGGCGACTTCATACATACGCAGAAGCGCGATCCCAAGACCAATATGCGTTCAAACACGTCCATGTGGGATTTCTGGTCGCTTTCGCCGGAAAGCCTGCACCAGGTCACGATTCTGATGAGCGACCGCGGGCTGCCGCAAAGTTACCGGTATGTCAACGGCTACAGCAGCCACACCTACAGTTTTATCAATGCCGACGATGAGCGCTTCTGGATCAAGTTCCATTTCAAAACCATGCAGGGCATCAAGACCTGGACCAACGCGCAAGCGGCGGAAATTGTCGGGCAAGACCGCGAGAGTTCCCAGCGCGATCTCTACGAAGCCATTGAAAGCAGCGATTATCCCAAGTGGCGCGTCTGCGTTCAGGTGATGCCGGAAGAAGACGCCGCAAGCTACCATGTCAACCCCTTCGACCTGACGAAAGTCTGGCCCCATGGCGACTATCCTCTGATTGAAACCGGCATCATGGAACTCAACCGCAACCCGGAGAATTATTTTGCCGATATTGAGCAAGCGGCCTTCGAGCCATCGAATATCGTGCCGGGCATCAGTTTTTCGCCGGACAAAATGCTCCAGGCGCGGATTATGTCTTACGCCGACGCCCATCGCTATCGGATTGGCGTGAATTATGCTGGACTGCCGGCCAATAAACCGCAGTGCCCGGTTCACACCTACCACCGGGATGGCAAGCTGCGCTTTGACAGCAACTCCGGCGGGGCGGTCAACTATGAGCCGAATAGCATGGGGGGACCGGTCGAAGACTCCCGCTACAACGAGCCGCCGCTGAAAGTGTCGGGAGACGCTGACCGCTACGACCACCGCGATGGCAACGACGATTATAGGCAGCCGGGCAATTTGTTCCGCTTGATGAATAGTACGCAGCAAGCGCAGCTATTCAGCAACATCGCGGAAGCGATGGACGGGGTGCCGGAACGCATTGCTGCGCGGCAGATCGTACATTTTTACCGCGCCGACCCGGCTTATGGGCGGGGCGTAGCGGAAAAGCTGGGTCTCGATATTGAGCGGATTGCTGCCTGGGCGGATCTTTCACTGGGAGCGCTGTTTGACGAGACCAGCGAAGCCAACTACAGCGGTTTGCCAGTGCTGTCGGGGATGCCATCGGTCGGCGACTGACGGCAAGTGATATCAGTTTAGCGCGTCCAGCACAACCTCAATCGGGTGCCGGGCCGCATAACCGGCGTCGTGGATCTGCGCTCGGCAAGACGTGCCGGGCGCAGCAATGAGGGCATCGGGATTATCGCGGATGGTCGGCAACAGGCGATCCTCGGCGATCTTCATGCTCAATTCATAGTGCTCATAGCCGAAACTGCCCGCCAGGCCACAGCAGCCGGTGTTCATCTCTTCGACCTCGGCGCCCGGGATGGATCCCAGCAACTTGAGCGCATCCGCGGTTCCCCAGAGCGCCTTCTGGTGACAGTGTCCATGTAATAATATCCGCCGCGATTCCGCCCGCCAAACGAGGGCCTCCGCGCCGCAAGCCAGCTTCTCCGCGAAGAACTGCTCGACGCTGTGGCAGCGCGCCGCCAGTGACTGCGCCGCCGGCTGCATGCCGGGATCGACCAGGGTCAAATAATCGTCGGTGAAGGCGCTGAGGCAACTAGGCTCGATGAAAATGTAAGGCGCATCCGTGCCCTGCCGGTACAAGCCGAGCACATTGGCCTGCGCCATCGCTTGGGCATCATCCAGCAAGCCCTTGCTGATGGCCGGTCGACCGCAGCAGCCTTGCCCCGGCAAGGGCAGCGCGTTGATACGCAGTCCGAGGCGCCTCCCCAGTTCCATCACCGCCTCCCCAATTTCGGGATGGTTCCATTCGGTGAAGGTATCGACGATCAAGATAGCGTCCGGTGCATCGTGCTGGGGATAAGACTCAGCGGAAAAAGGACGTTCGGCATATTGCGGCAGGGGACGTTCAGCGGGCAATCCCAGCAGCGCGGCGCCGCGCTTGCCAAGCGGGTGATTGAGCATGAAGTTGCTTATCCCGGGCAACCGGCCGGCAAGCCGATTGACGCGATGGATGTTGCCAAAAACTTTTGTCGCGAGCGGAACGCCGTGCTTGTCGTGCCAGGCGGCCAGGAATTCCGATTTCAGTTTGGCGACATCGACAGCCGACGGACATTCGCTGGCGCAGGCTTTGCAGGACAAGCAGAGGTCAAAGACCTCTTTGAGCGCGGCATTGCCCAGGTCGTCGGGCAGCGCGCCGCTGATGGCGGCGCGCAGGGCATTGGCGCGGCCGCGGGTGGAATGCGCCTCGTCGAGGGTCGCTTGATAGGAGGGGCACATGGTACCGACGCCTTCCTTGCGGCAGACGCCCGCCCCATTGCACATCTCGACGGCGCCGGCAAAACCTTGGTCTGCAGACCAGTCAAAGCGCGTCGGCAGGTCGATCACCTGGTAATCGGGCGAATAGCGCAGCAACTCGGCGCTGTCCATAGGCGGCGAATCGATGATCTTGCCCGGGTTCATCATGTTGTCGGGGTCAAAGGCGCGCTTGACCTGACGAAAGGCGTCCATCAGTTCCGCGCCGAAGAGATACTCGCTGAATTCGCCGCGCACAAGACCTTGACCGTGCTCGCCGGTGATGCTGCCCTGATACTTCTTGACCGTGGCCGCCACCGCGTCGGCGATGCTGCGATACTGATCCCGCCCCTTGAGCGTTCGCAGGTCAATCAGCGGGCGAATATGCAGGCAGCCGGCGCTGGCATGGGCATAAATGGCGTAGGTGGTATCGTTGTCGTAGATGATGCGCTCGACATCGGAGATATAATCCGCCAGACTCTCCACCGGCACCGCCGCATCCTCGATAAAGGAAATCGGTTTGGCGGCGCCCCGTTCGCTCATCATCAAGCCGAGACCGGCTTTGCGCACCGTCCACACGTCATTTTGCCGCGCGGGGGTGGCCGCTACGGTGACCGCACCGCGATAAGCAAGCCGCGTCAAATGCGCTTTCAGATCGGCGATCTTCGCGCCAAGTTCGCTTTCCGTTCCGACGAATTCCACGACCAGGATCGCCGCTGGATCGCCATCGACAAAGGTCAGGCGATCGCGATAGCCAGCGGCGGCCCGCGTCTTGTCCAGCAGGAATTTGTCCATCAATTCGATCGCGCTCGGCTCCAGTTCCAGGATGCGCGGCGTGGCTTCCAGCGAGGCGCGCAAGCTATCGAAGTGAACCAGGGCCAGGCGCTTGTTTTCGATTTTGGGGGATTGGACCAGGCGCAATTCGGCGCGAACGACCGTCGCCAGCGTGCCCTCCGAACCACAAAGCAGCCAGTTGAGATTGACGTCGGCCGGGTCAATCTTGTCCAGCGCGTAACCGGCGACGGTGCGCCAGGTCCGGGGATAGCGCGCCGCGATCCGCGCGCTGTGCTCGGTCACGAGGTCGCCTACTGTAGAGCGGATCCGATTGAGGTCGTCGGTCGCTTGGTCCAGCCAGACCAGATCGCCATTGGCCAGCACCACTTGCAGCCGAGCGACATGATCGGCGGTCATGCCATAACGGATGCTGTGCGCGCCGGTGGCGTTATTGCCGATGACGCCGCCGATGGCGGCGCGTTCGGCGCTGGCCGGGTCGGGGCCGAACATCAAGCCCAGCGGCGCCAGCTGCGCATTGAGACTGCCCAGGATCAAGCCGGGCTCGACATCGACCGTGCGCGCCTCGCCATTGACGCCCCGCACGCGGCGCATGTGACGGGTGAAATCCATGATGATGGCTTCGCCGACGGCTTGCCCGGCCAGGGCGCTGCCGCCGCCGCGCGGCAGGACGGGCAGGCCATATTTGCGCGCGATCTCGTGCACGGCGACCACATCATCGGCATCGCGCGGGAAGGTCACCGCCAGGGGCATGACCTGGTAATTGCTGGCGTCGGTGCTGTAGAGGACGCGGGTCATCTGGTCGGCGACGGCTTGTTCGGGTCCCAGGCGGGAGTGGAGGTCGTGGAGAAGGTCGTGGATTTGCGCGTGAGTTGGCATGGTGGGATTGTAGCGGAAATGGTGCGGGAATGGGACGGGGGAGATTAACTGGGCAACCAAAAATGACTTTATTCACGGAAAAAGTTGTGTCTTCCATATTTAGAAAAGTAATAATAGACACTCGACTCGGCAATCTTATAGGCAATCGGAAACATTTCGCCAGCTGTCCATTGCTTTACCTTAAAATAGAATGAACCTCGATTGAACTTGTCACCTTGTACATGTAGATATGTCTTGTTGAGTGAGCCAAACATTGCAATTGTTACAACACGGTCAATTATGCTCGAGTCCTCTGCGAAATCGCAGCCATCGCCAAAACATACGAAGGGAAAGATTGACTCTCGCGACAAAGCAGTTCTAAATCCAATGACATTTTTGCCCAATCGCTCAATAGCGTTGCCTTTTGCCTGCCGTGGTTTTCCCTCAATTTCGCGCAAATCATTCGTGCCTTGATTCTTCTTTTCGCTTATTAGTATCGGACAAAGTATTTCATCTCTTCTTTGCAACATAATTATGCCTCCATCCGGGCGCATTGAGGACGTATCGTGATAACAGGTAAAATCGACATCCGGGTATGCGGATTTAAGATCGCGAACAATGTCCTTTAAATACCATTGTCTTTTATGTTGAAGTCTTATCCCTGGAAATTCATTTGATAATCTACCAATAACCAAGTCGATGACATACGATAATTTAACTTCTTGCAGTTTGGAAACATGATTAATGACTGTACCTTCACGTTGTTGTCTTAAATCAGATTTTCTCGCCATCAATGTTTCTCCAAGAGGAATAGGTATTCCGTTACATATTGAGAACGGGAAGAAAGATTGCGACTACCTCGATATGTGTTATAGGGCGTCTCGAAAAACGTCAGCTTTCCGCGTTTACTTAGTTCGGATAAAAAATAGTCCCGCTTAAGAAAACCTTCGCTGTTATACGATATGAGAAAGAATCTTGAATCTAGTTCATCTAGAGTTGCAAAGAACGCATTAGACACTTCCTGCGGCTTGTTGAAAGCACTTCGTTTCCAGTCAGTTGGAATGCCGCTTACTCTGCTCATTGATTGAGGTGCTTCATACCGCAGTATCAAGTTCAACATGAAGTAGTTTGAACCGTATGGATGCTGGTTATATGGCGGATCCATGTAAACAACGTCGTAGTAGCCGCCAATATTGGACGCAAATCTAGTTGCATCGCACTTAGTAATCAGTACATCGCACTGAAATCGAGAAAAAAGAGGGTGCGGAATGTCAATTTCACCCTTGATTCTCTTTAGGGCGTGGCCACCATCGCCACCAAACGCGCCGATACCTTGTTTGTCTTTATAGAAGCCTTTGAATACACCAGCAGTGTTGTTATGAATCGAGGAACGTACTAGCAAGGGGGCGATAAAGAAAACTTGAAGTGAAACAGGAACATTTTCAATGTGTTGTCGCGCAGTATCGATAAACTCCGCATTTCGTCTAGTAAAGAATACTCGCTCACCTTGTTGTATATTGTCGTCTTCAACTGGAGCATAATTTTCAGCTATGAACCCACGTCTCCAATCTGTCGCAATGCGATTAAGCAACACGGTCCGTTCTTTGATATAGGTTTCCCAATCAAAATCGGAGTAATTACTCAGATAGCATTGATTGACGGCCTCCGAGTAATCCTCAAAATCATTGCTTACGAGGTAGCTGGAGTGCGCTTTCATTAAACGTGATACAACTCCGCTGCCTGAGAACAAGTCGAGACAAGTTAAACGCTTCTTATTAAGGCGCTTCTTTACATGGCGTAAACCTTGCTCAATAAATGGCAGGAGGGCGCGCTTGTTGCCGATATATGTAAGCAACCCATCCGATAGATGATCTTTGCTCCATCTCATTCGAAGAAGCCCTCAGTACGAATGTATTCAATTGAGCAAATCGATAGAGCCGAACCGATGTCCTAAGAGCAATCAATTAAGAAATGCGCGGATGTTTCGATGAGGCTTTTACATGGGGTATACTGAAAGTGAAAACCTACGGGTTTTCATAGTTTGATGGTTTCCTGTGGCAGTGGTTGCCACACCACATACCTGCCACAGGAAACTCCCACAAAAAAGCCATGAACGGCCCGATTCGAGTATATATTATCTCTAACTGTTTTGCAAGCGACCTCTCGCCAGTTGCCACAAATCACACGGAAGACAAATCGACCCGCAGCGCCCGCAGCTGCGCGATGCAGGCGCGGATCGCCTCATCCGACGCCCGCAGCATCGGCGGACGCACGCCGCCCACCGGCAAGCCGCGCTCCGCCAAAACGCCCTTGACCGCGGTGAGCCAGCCGGCGCTGCCGATCACATCGCTCGCCGCTTTGAGCTGCTTCTGCAAAGTTTGCGCACGCGCCAAATCGCCAGCGTGGAAAGAATTGTGGATGCCAGCGACGATCTCGGGAAAATGATTGCTGTTGCCGGAAACGCTGCAATCGAGCCCCATCGCCAGCCCGGCCAAGATCAAATTGTCCGGTCCAATCGCCGTGTTGAAGCGCCCGCCCTGCAACTGATTCACCGCGCACATCGTCATCAAATCACCGCTGCTGTCCTTGAGCCCGACGCAGTTGTCGTAATCGCGCGCCAGCCGCGTCACCAGCGCCGCCGACAAATTGTTGTTGGCGAATTTCGGCAAATTGTACAGCCAAACGGGGAAGCCATCGGCCGCTTCGAGGATGGCGCGATAGTGCATTTCCAGCGCCGCTTCGCTGTGCAGGAAATACCAGGGCGTGATGACCGAGGCCGCATCGGCGCCGATGCTGTGCGCGTGGCGGGTGAGCTTGATGGTCTCGGCTGTCGTCATAGCGCCCGTATGCACGATAACCGGCACGCGTCCAGCGACCGCCTCGACTGTGGCGGCAGCGACTGCTTTGCGCTCGTCAGTACTGAACAGCGGTCCCTCGCCCGTGCTGCCGAGCGGGTAGATGCCGGCCACGCCCTTGTCGATGAGGAAGTCGACGAGCGGGCGGATCATGTCCGGGTTGATGTCGCCGTTGGGCTTGAGCGGGGTGATGGTGGGGCAAATGACGCCGCGCTTTATCGGTTGGTAGGGCATGGGGCACTCTCTTCGTGACAAACCAGTTTTTGAAGGGACTCCAGCTATCCCAGCGCCCCGTTCCACCTCGTTACTATAACCTCTCGGCATGCTGCTGACAAACTCAGTGTCCGCCTGATCATGCGTCGGCGCTTCGGCTCCTTAGCGAGAGATTTATTCAAGGCCATTTGACCAACTTATTGATAGCGACAACAGGAGGCCGATGGTGTATCCGCGTGGAAGGTTGCCTATTGAACTTGCAGTGTCAAGCCGTATTTTTATATATAGCAGTAGCAATGAGAAATGGAGAAATAACTATGTCGAAGCCTTCTTTAGCTTTTCGATTGATTGTACTGTTTTGCAGCTTCCTGCTGCTGGTCGGCGGAGCTGCCGCCCAAGAAGTGATTACGCTTCAATTCTTTTACCCGGTTGGGGTTGCCGGTCCGCTGGCGCAAGCCATCGACGGCTATGTGGCTGAGTTCAACGCGACTCACGATCACATTCAAGTGGAGCCGGTCTTCAACGGCGGCTACGACGAAAACATGGCGCGCACCACCGCTGCGATCTTGTCAGGGCAGCCGCCTGATGTCGCGATTCTTCTCGGCATTGATATCTATACTCTGATCCAGCTGGAGGGCATCATCCCGCTGGATAACTACATCGCCTCGGAGGACGGACTGGACATTGATGATTTCTTCAATGCCTTTATGGGCAACAACATGGCCTATGACCAAGTCTGGAGCATTCCTTGGCAGCGCTCTACGCCGATACTCTATTACAACAAGGAAGCCTTCGCCGAAGTCGGCCTTGACCCGGAGACGCCACCGGCGACCTGGGAAGAACTGGTCGAATTCGGCAAGCAGCTTGTGGTTCGCGATGGCGACAATGTGACGCGCTGGGGCGTTGAAGTGCCAACCTCACACTGGATCTTGGCCAACTTTGCCATACAGGCGGGTCGGCATATGGGCTCGGTTGGTGACGAACCCTGCGCCGTTTACATTGACACACCGGAGGCGATTGAAGCGCTTGCTTTCGTGCGCAGCCTGCAGATTGAGCATGGAATCATGCCCGATGGCGTCAACGCCTGGGCTACAGCGCCAGCCGACTTCATTGCCGGCGCCGCAGCGATGATCTATCACTCAACCGGCAGCCTCAGCTCGCTCCTGGCAAATTCACCCTTCGAGGTGGGCACCGGCTTCATGCCCGGCGGATCGGCCGGCTATGGCGTCCACTCCGGCGGCGGCAACTTGTACATCATGGCCGACATCGGCGAGGATCGCCAGGATGCCGCCTGGACCTTCATCAACTGGATGGTTCGTCCCGAGCAAATCGGCCAGTGGGGCATCGACAGCGGCTATGTCGCGCCTCGTAACGCTGCTTGGGAAGTTGAGCCACTAATGAGCTATGCGGCCGATGTTCCGCAAGCGTCCACCGCCCGCTTCCAACTCGAATACGCGGTCAAGGAGTTCCCGGCAGTTTACGGTGCCGTGGAAATTTATACATTAGTCAACCAGTCGATTGAAGCGGTCAATACCGGAGAACAGTCGCCAGAAGAGGCGCTGGCCGTGGCTCAAGAGCGCGCCAACGAAGTGCTGATCCAGTACGGTTGCGAATTGTAAGCGCGATCGCTGAATCGAATGCCAAATCAGTTTCACACGCAGAACGGAGGTGGCGAGGCCGGTCTAAGTTCGGGGCGCGCCTCGCCACCGCTGCGACCGTGGCGGCGGCGACTGCCTTGCGTTCGTCGGTCGTGAAGAGCGGACCCTCGCCCGTGCTGCCCAGGGGGTAGATGCCGCGCATGCCCTTGTCGATCAGCCAGTCGACGAGGGGGCGGATCATGCCCGGGTTGATGTCGCCGTTGTCCTTGAGCGGTGTGATATTCGAGCAGAATATGCTATCGTCTTGACATATGCGTTATACTATTGATTAGCGGTCTTGGGACTCTACCCCTAGTTTTCGGCCTATAGTCGTTGCTCCATCCTCACATTACAACGCAGTTACTACGCCGCTTGATCAACTAGAGTAGAGTTAAGACGTCTGTTCTGCTATCTTGTCCGGAGGAAAGGGGTGCCTAGAGAATCTTGTTTGGATTTCCAGACCTGAACGTTGCCACGTTCATAGAAATAGGAGAGAAAGTGATGTCAAGAGATTCAGTTATGTACAAATTGCTTGTGATTGTGATTAGTATTCTGCTGTTGACCGGCGGGGCTTCGGCTCAAGATCCGATCACGCTGCAGTTCTTCTATCCGGTCGGCGTTGCGGGACCCTTGGCGCAAGCGATTGACAGCTACGTCGCCGAATTCAACGCAACCCATGATGACATACAAGTGGAACCCATCTTTACCGGCAACTACACGGAGAATATGGCCCGCGCGCAAGCCGCGATTATGTCCGGTCAGCCGCCCGATGTTGCCATTCTGCTCTCCACCGATCTATATACCCTGGTGGATATGGAAGGTGTGATCCCGCTGGATGATTACATTAACTCGGATGAACCGCTGGATATTGACGATTTTTTCGATGCCTTTATGTCCAATTCGACTTCCGCTGGCCAGGTCTGGGGCATACCCTGGCAGCGTTCAACTCCGATCCTGTATTACAATAAAGACGCATTTATCGAGGTCGGCCTGGACCCGGAAACGCCGCCGGCGACCTGGGACGAACTGGTCGAATTCGGCAAGCAACTTGTGGTGCGCGATGGGGATAAGGTGACCCGCTGGGGCTTTGAAGCAGCAGCGCAGTTCTGGACTTATGCCAACTTCGCTATTCAAGCCGGACAGCACCTCGGCTCGTTGGGAGATGACCCATGTGCAGTGTATTTGGATACGCCGGAAGCAATAGAAGCGCTGACATTCTTGCGCAGCCTGCAAGTTGAGCATGAAATCATGCCTGATGGAGATCTGCCCTGGCGTACGCTACCGGCTGACTTTATCGCCGGGGCAACCGCCATGATCATACACTCTACCGGTAGTCTCAGTTCGCTGCTGGCTGATGTACCTTTCGATCTTGGCACAGGCTTTTTGCCCGGTGGTTCGGCTGGTTATGGCGCCAACGTCGGCGGTGGCAACTTCTATATCATGGCGGATATTGGAGAAGAGCGACAGGATGCTGCCTGGACGTTTATCAACTGGATGGTGCGCCCAGAGCAAATCGGGCAATGGGGAATTGACAGCGGCTACGTCGCGCCGCGTGCAGCAGCATGGGAAACGGAACCCCTGAAGAGCTATGCTGCAGAGGTGCCGCAAGCTTCAACTGCCCGCTTCCAACTTGAATATGCCGTCAAAGAATTTCCGGCGACAATAGCTGGTCCAGAGATAGCTCAGATCACCCAGCAAGCTGTCCAGGCTGTCTATACAGGTCAACTTACACCGGAAGAAGCTCTTCTATCGGCACAAGAACGTTCCAATGAGCTATTGGTACGAGGCGGTTGCGAATTGGACGATTAAGCGTTGAAATCAGCACCGACTCAGTTTGATGTAAAACAAAGTCAAGGTGAGGGACGAGTTCAGGTAACTCGTTCCTTTACCTTGCAGTCTGCGGTCCAAAACAGTGGCGCAGTCGCTTACGTATTTCTGCTGCCATCGCTAGTCTTCCTGGCGGTGTTCACGCTGTGGCCAATAGTCTCGGTCATTTGGTCAAGCTTTCGGACACGCCAAGGCCGCGAACAGGTTTTTGTGGCCCTTCAAAATTACGAGCGATTGTTTACCGACCCGATCATCCAACAAGTGCTCAAAAACACGCTGTTCTATGTTACCGCCGGTGTGGGCTTTGCCGTTATTGGTGGCTTGCTTCTGGCGCTTCTATTGAATCAAGGTCTACGAAATATCGGTTTCTTTCGCTTTCCCTTTTTGGCGACAATTGCGCTGCCAATGGTCAGTGTCGCTTCGATCTGGTTGTTCCTATATAGCCCGCGTGTTGGTCTGTTTAACGAGATTCTGGCTGGGTTGGGTCTGCCACTCTCTAACTGGTTAAATGGACGCGAGCTGGCGCTGCCCGCATTATTTGTGGTTTATTTGTGGAAGCAGCTTGGTTACTTCGCATTGTTTTATCTGGCTGCCCTGCAAGCACTGCCTGTAGACGTGCTTGAAGCAGCTAAACTGGACGGCATTACATTGTGGCAACAGTTGCGCTTTATTATCTGGCCGCTGGTTTCGCCAACAACCTACTTTGTTTCAACCATATCTGTGCTAGGCGCCCTGCAACAGATCGATCATGTTTTTGTCTTGACGACCGGTGGACCCAACAATGCCACCAATATGTCCCTCTTTTATGTTTACGAACAGGGCTTCAAATATTTCAATATCGGCACCGCATCCGCTATGACTGTAATCTTGCTGGCGGTGCTAATGACCATGGCGATTTTACAGTTCGTATATCTGGAGCGCCGTGTTCATTATGATTAGACAGATGGTAGGGATGGTTATCGGATGAAAGGCAATGCGCGAAACTGGCGTGAGGTTTTACCTGTTGTAGCGTTGGCGGCCTTCGGATTGATCTGGATCGTACCGATGATTTGGACACTGCTGGCTGCCTTTGTGCCGACTACCGAGCTATTGAATGACTCGCCTCTGGTCTGGCTGCAAAGTTTGCATCTGGGCGCTTTTGAAGACGCGTGGCAGGTTGCGCCGTTTTTACGCTATTATTTGAATACCTTCATATTCGTATTTGGCTTGCTGGCCATCCAGCTTGTGACCATCTCGCTGGCGGGATTTGCTTTGGCGCGCATGGACTTCCGGGGCAAAGACCAGATATTCTTCTTATTTCTCACGCAATTGATGGTGCCCGCTTCGATTCTCATCCTGCCGAATTACCAGACCCTCGCCAAACTGCGCTGGTTGGATACCTATCAGGGCTTGATGGCTCCTTATATCGCTTCGGCATTTGGCACCTTTTTGATGCGCCAAGCCTTCAAGCAGGTACCCAAAGAACTGGAAGAGGCGGCGCGCAGCGATGGCGCTAGCTGGCTGCAGGTATTGTGGCATGTCTTCTTGCCCGTCACGCGTGCCCCTTTGCTGGCATTCAGCATCGTCTCGGTGACTTACCACTGGAATGAGTTTCTGTGGCCCTTGTTGATCACGAGCAGTGTCGAAATCCGTCCGCTCACGGTTGGACTTGCCTTATTAACCGCTTCATCGGAAATCGGGGCGCAGTGGGATCAACTGGCGGCAGGCACGATAATTGTGGTGACGCCTATAGTCGTATTGATCGCCGTCGTGCAGAAGCAATTCACCAGCAGTTTCATGGGTTCGGGGATTAAGTAGCGGGCTGGCGTCGAGGTCGGCAGTTGACGCCGTCGATGGGTCAAAAGGTCTTATGAAGGTCCAAGTCTCAGCCGATGGCTCGCAGGATCCTGGGTGTCTCGAAGAACGCGACCTTAGTCGTTTAGTTCTTCGGTGTCGCGCGAACTAAGGGTTGGCTCCAGAACAGGCAACTTCTGTACATAAAGCCGCAATAGCGGTTCGACGTATCGGTATACGCCCCGATCCGTCCTTTCGATTATATTGCGCTTTAGCAGGACGTCGAGATATGAGCCCAACTGATCGGAGGGCCTGCCGATTCTCTCCCCGATATAGGACCGCGGCACGAGGGCATCCTCGTATTCCGCCATGGCGACCAGTATTCGCCGATAGTCGCCAGCGCCGGCCGTTCGCAGAAGTTGGCCCAGTTCGGCGCGTTTGATACGAGACACGACTTCATCTGCTGCTTTAGCGAAATCATCTTGGTCCAGAACGTAGTCCGTATCGTTTTCATAAGCCTCATAGCATAAAGTGTGAATAATCGCGGGGAAACCGCTCGCCGTTTCGACTACCCACTGTATGGATTCATCGGATACGCGGATATTGCGGCTGTTGGACGAACTCTGGAGCGTTCTGTCAATCACATCGCGGCTCTCATTATGACTCATAGGGCGCAACTCAACATTCTCGAAGACTCGTCCGATCGAGGGATGATCGCTCATTAATTTTTGCATCGCGCCCGTCACGCCAACCAGATAAAACGCGATCTGATCCAGTCCGGCATCCACCAATTCTTCAGTTGTTACCTTCAAGAAGGATGCGATGCCAGATGTCTCTGCCACAGTGTCAATCTCGTCGATAATGAAGATAATCCCGTCGCTCTCACTCTTGATCGCCGACCACAGATTGGACACGGTTCGAACGAACTCGCGACCGATGTCCGTTGAAGTGGCCGACTGGTGCTCCAAACTCACGACGCCAGCGACTGAGACTGATGGCTTCCAAGCCCGGACGAAATCGCCGACGATACTGCGGAAATTCTCGGCGCTCAGCCTCGTTGGCATAGCGTCCATCAGCGAAGTCACTATGTGTTCGGTGCTCTGGCCTTGCCGCGCTCGGCATTTAAAGACCGGGAATCGGAAGCGGAAGTCTCCGGCATCTATGCCGAGCTTTGCCAAGACATCGTCGCCATTATCAGTTACCGAGTGTATCTGATTGATGAAGGAGCTTTTGCCAATACCTCTCGGTCCAGTGACAATCATGTGCCGCGCGTTGCCGTGGCCTGTATTGAACATCGAGCGAATCAGGACGGTCAGTTCATGCGCCCGTCCCGCAAATTGCTCAAAATTGTCGATGGGCTTGTCTGGCCTGAAAGGGTTGGCTTTGAGTTGCATCGGCCGCAACCGTTTCCCACGTTGAGATCCACCTTGATGATACCCGATATGGACCCGGCGCGCTATACACCGGCATCGGCATCAGGATTGTGGTGCAGGTGTTGAATACTCTGCCAGGTCAGAAAATCGAGCCCACCTTCAGAGAGAGTGTGGGCTGGGTTTCCACATCTTGCTACTACGCTCTAAGACCGCTTCCTGAATTTAATCTCCCGAATCTGCGACCCAGATTCCAATCAAGGCAGTACGGGAAGAGAAGTTGCACGACTTATTGAACACCCACGCGGTAATAACGTCGGACAGAGCTACTTCAATTGAATCTCGACGTTCAAGCTCAAATTCAGTCGCTTGAATAACCGGCGAGCCATTCACAAACACGTGATTCAGTATCAGCTTTTGCGGTTCACGTAAATCGTTATTGATATGTATCAGAGGTGACAACTCACTAAAGTCGAGTGATTGCCAGAATTCATCTATGGTGAGTTTGTCGAGATTACATAAGTCACTCGGATTAGAACGTATGTAAATGTGGCGGTCACCAGTTTCTTCATCATCAAAGCCTATGATTTCAATGGCACCCACCATAGAACTCTCGTACGGATCTGCCATGCGCATTGGTGCCGGGAGTTCAAATTCAACATAGTTGCCATAATCCCCAGGGTAACAGCGCACAAATTCCATAGTGCTGAAACCTGAGCTTCTGTTGATCACATCTTGATACCGCCGAGTCTCAGCCTCGCAATCATCCGTCTCAATAAATGGCAGTGCTATCAGAATCTTAGTCGTCAAATCGTTGTTGTCAGTCAATTCGTCTAGGTCAGCTAGATAGATTTCTCCAGAGATTTCCACGCCACAGGCCGAAACCAACAGCATGAGCCCTGTCAGAATCGCCAATTTGAACTTCATTGTATCCTCCCTATTTGCAGTAAATCAGGCTGACAATGAATCGAATTGTAATGGAGTAGTACAGGAATTTCCAATGTCATGGCCATATTCCATCAGATACCAAACAGTATTGGATTCGTCTAAAATGTATCTGCGCTCCCACTGCGCCCTCTGCGCCTCTGTGGCCAATCCAAACCGCGACCATTTAGTCGCCCCTCCATCACAAAATCATGCTACCTTGTCCTCAGAACGACGCTTAACAACCGCATACCGTCCAGCCAAAAAAATAGCCTTCCCTCACCCCTCGAAAACCCGACTATATCTATACCGTGTCAATATAGTATGTCAAATCTTTGGGGGCTTTTAGGGGATCTTTAGGGGTTTTTGGGGGAAACCGTCCCGACAACGAACACGACCACGCCGCGCCTGCCATTCTCGCGCGGATACGCTACAATACGCTCCACAAAACGACACTTGTACTAAGGAGACAAGCCATGTCCACCACCAACGGACTCCGCGCCAAGCCCAATCAGCGCAGCCGCACCCTCGTCCACGGCGCCGAGCGCGCCGGCGCCCGCGCCATGCTCAAAGCCGTCGGCTACAGCGATGAGGACCTCGCCAAGCCGCTGATCGGCGTCGCCAACACCTGGACCGAGATCGGACCCTGCAACTTCCACCTGCGGAAGCTAGCGGTCGATGTCAAACGCGGCATCCGCGCGGCCGGCGGCACGCCCTTCGAGTTCAACACCATCAGCATCTCCGACGGCATCACCATGGGCACCGAGGGCATGAAAGGCTCCTTGATCAGCCGCGAGGTCATCGCCGACAGCATTGAGCTGGTCGCCATGTCCAACATGCTCGATGGCGTGGTGGCGCTGTCGGCTTGCGACAAGACCATCCCGGGCACCATCATGGCGCTGATAAGACTCAACCTGCCCTCGCTGATGCTCTACGGCGGCACCATCTACCCGGGCAAGCTGAACGGGCGCGACATTGACCTGGTGAACGTCTTTGAAGCCCTGGGGCAATTCCAGGCCGGGCAGATCAGCTATGAAGAACTGATGGCGGTCGAGAATGTCGCCTGCCCGGGACCGGGCGCTTGTGGCGGTCAATTCACCGCCAACACCATGGCCATGATCAGCGAGATCATCGGCATCTGCCCCATGGGCATGGGCGATGTGCCGGCCGAAGATCCGGACAAGGAAACCGTCGCCTTCCAGTCCGGGCAGATGATGCTCGACATCCTGGAGCGGGAGATCCGACCCTCCGACCTGGTGACGCGGCGCTCGCTGGAAAACGCCATGGCAGCATCCGCAGCCACCGCCGGCAGCACCAACAGCATCTTGCACTGCCTGGCCTTCGCCCGCGAAGCCGGCATCGACTTCACGCTGGACGATATCGAGGAAATCAGCCGCCGCACGCCCATCATCGGCGATATGCGCCCCACCGGGCAATACGTCGCGCTCGATCTCTACCAAGCCGGCGGTGTGCCTATCCTGGTCAACCGCCTGATCGACGGCGGCTATATGACCGGCGATACGCCCACCGTCACGGGCCAGACCCTGGCGGGCGCCTGCGCCGATGCCCAAGAGACCGAGGGGCAAGACGTCGTACGCGACCTCGACAATGCCATCAAGGACAGCGGCGGCCTGGTCGTGCTCAAGGGCAACCTGGCGCCCGACGGCGCTGTTGTCAAGCTTAAGGACAACCCCGCCCCGCTGACGGGTCCGGCACGCGTCTTCGATACCGAAGAAGCGGCCTTCGAGGCGGTCTCCAACCGCCAGATCGTCGAGGGCGACATCGTCATCATCCGCTACGAGGGACCGGTCGGCGGACCCGGCATGCGCGAGATGCTGCAGATCACCGCGGCGCTCTATGGCCAAGGGCTGGGCGGCAATGTCGGTTTGATCACCGACGGGCGCTTCAGTGGCGGCACGCGCGGCCTGATGATCGGGCATACCTCGCCGGAAGCGGCGGTGGGAGGTCCCATTGCTCTGCTACAAGAGGGCGACATGATCACCATCGATGTATCGCAGCGGCTGATCCATGTCGACTTGAGCGACGCCGAACTGGCTGCGCGGCGCGCAGCTTGGCAGCCGCCCGTACCGAATTACGCCAAAGGCGTGATGGCCAAATACGCGCGGCAGGTCTCGCAGGCGGACGATGGCGCAGTGACGGGGGCTTAGTCTCGTCTGGAGTTGAGATAAAGGATGGGGAGCGGGTCTACTTGGTGGGCTCGCTTTTATGTTTGCGCGTTCATACTGTTTCGGCCTGCGCTTCCTTGATAATGTGCAGCGCTAGCTGCACCGACCACCAAAGTCCGCCAGTTTCCAGAATGCGTTCGCTGGCTTTGTGAGCCAGCGGCAGATCCGCCTTCCAGAGGCAAAACAAATACGCCGCGATGCTCTCGTCGTATAGTTCTACATCGCTCTTCGTCAGAACCTGGTTTATGCGATTAACAACCGACTGGCAGGCATTGGCCTGAGCGCCCAGCTTCGCGCTCAATGCTTCAACCGTTGCATCGTTTGCGAAAGCCCGCAGCAGTGACGAAAAGCCGCTAAGCACGGAGAATTGAACGATGAACTCCAGACTCTCAATGGTCTCGAAATCTTTAACCAATGACATGCGGCGTCCTCTCACTCCAGAAATCGCTGGGCGCCCCGAAAGTCACCGGCACATCACTCATTGGATGCAGAATCTCAGCGTCTTTGCCCCATTTGCTCAGAACGGTTACGCCAGCAACTTCACCTTCATATCGTTCAACAAAAGTAACAAGCCCAACATGAGTTGGAGAGCCATCAAAGGCATAGCTCACGATATCGCCAGCTTCCAACTGTTGGAGCGCAACTTTAGTATAGCCATCTTCTCTAAGGATGTCATCCAGCACATCAATCTCAATCCAGGCGCGGCGATTGGCGAAGATCATACCGACACAATTGTAGAGATATGTCGAAACTGATCTTATGCGAGTAATCCTCTTTTGTTTACGCGCCATGTCCCTCAGAAGACTGTCCGTACGCTGACGTACGACGGTCTCTGTCTGCAAACCGGAATGATAAATGAACTCACTCCACTCCAACTGAGGTATTTCCCAGCCGGAGCGCGCATATACTGGTTTGCGTGGGTCGTCATCAAAGGGAAGCAGCGTCATCGAGGAGCAATACTATGTTGATGAAAGCATCGGATAATAACAAGGAATATAACGCAAATCAAACTTCATTGCCAGGGCCGCGCCAACCGCGCTAAACTCCAACCATGAAACCCCTTGAGAACACTCGCATCCTTGACCTGACCCGCCTGCTGCCGGGTGCAATATGCACAATGCTGCTGGGCGACATGGGCGCGGAGATCATCAAGGTCGAAGACCCTGTCACGGGCGATTATGCCCGACTGATGCCGCCGCTGATCGACGGCATGGGCGCCTTCTTCCGCAGCAGCAACCGCGGCAAGAAGAGCATCGTGCTCGACCTGAAGCAAGACGCGGGACAAGCAGTCTTGCATCGCTTGGTTGAACAAGCGGATGCGCTGATCGAAGGATTTCGTCCCGGCGTGACCGCGAGGCTGGGCGCCGACTACCAGACGCTGCGCGCCATCAATCCGCGGCTGGTTTATTGCTCGCTCTCCGGCTGGGGCCAGATGGGTCCGCTGGCGCATGTCAGCGGCCACGATCTCAATTACATCGCGCGTAACGGGCTGCTGGGCGCGGAACTGAATCCGCAGACGCTTGGCGCGAAAGTGGCTGATGTCGGCGGGGCCTACGTCGGCGTGATGGGGGTACTGGCCGCGCTGCTCCAACGCGAGCGCAGCGGCCGAGGCGACTACGTCGATGTGGCGCTGTCGGAGGCGGCCATGCCCTTCGCCATGCTTGGCTGGGTACTGGCGAGCTGCCGGAATATGGGCAGCGAAGCGCTAAGTCTGGGTGGCGCCAGCGCTTGTTACCGCCTTTATTACTGCGCCGACGACGAGCCCGTGGCATTAAGCGCGGTCGAAATGAAATTCTGGGCGAATTTCTGTGTGGCGGTAGGTAAACCGGAGTGGACCGCCTTGCATACGGCGACCGCTCGGCAACCGGAGTTGATTGAAGACGTATCTAAGTTGTTCCGGAGTAAGTCCGCCGCGGACTGGGCCGATCTGTTGGACGATGCCGATTGCTGTTTCTCGCGCATCACCGCGCCTGAAGCGCTGCACGACGATCCGCAAATGAAGGAGCGCGGCATGGTGGGCATAACAGCCGAAGGCATTCCCTGGATGCGCAGTCCGATTCGCTTGTCTGGCGACGAACCCAGTCTCCTGCCCGCGCCGAACCACGGCGAACATACGCGCGAAGTATTGCTGGGCAATGGTTTCAACGAGGCGGACATCGTGGCGTTATTGGAGACCGGCGTTATTCGCCAGTCACCTTAAACCCTTCAGCGTCCGACAGTATTTTCTTGAGCCCATGATCATCAAATATCACATTGATAATCGCCCCATCACCTTCGACCCCAAATACCTCGCCGATACCAAATTCAGGATGCGAAACGCGTTGACCAATCTTAAATCGCGCATCATTGCCACCCGCTGCGGGCTGGCTGCCTGGAAAGGGAACAATCTTGTTGCGGATCTTGCTATCGGAGGGCGTGACCGTATTGGATTTCAAGTCCCGTTCCAGTCGGCTAACCGATGGTGCGGCATTGTCCCAGCGCGTCTGAGATTCGAGACTGTCTGACGAGCCCAGCAAATTCAAAATGGACGGTTTTGCGTCGAGCAAATGCCGCGGCAGATCAAAGAGGAAGCGCGATGGACCGCGATGAAAGGTATAATTGAGCAACAGAAAGCGCTCTGCCCGCGTGATGCCGACGTAAAAGAGCCGGCGCTCTTCTTCGAGACCGCCGGGTTCCTCCAAACTTCTGTGATGCGGCAGCACAGATTCATCGACGCTGACGATGAATACGGCCGGATATTCCAGCCCCTTGGCACTGTGCAGCGTAATCAGCGTGAGGCGGTCTTCGCCCGCTTCCAGCTCGTCGACATCGGCGTAGAGCGACTGTTCGACCAGGAATTCGTCAAGTGTCTGGCCCAGTCCTTCCGCCCTTCCCAACATACGCCAAATTTCGACGACATTTTCCCTGCGTTCGTCGAAAACTTCTTCGCTGTCGCTGATTTTTCGCAGATGGTCTTCGTAGCTCGTTTCGGCATAGATGCGATCGAAGAGCTTGACTAATTCACCGCTGGCCGCTAGTTCCCGCCAGGTCATCCACCGCCCGGCGAACTGCTGGATACGCCGGCGCGCCGCCGTCGGCAGCGCCGCTGGCGCTAGGTCTCGCAGTCGCTCGAGCGCCTCGCCCTGCGCCATGTCCTCGGCGGCCGCCCAGGCGTTAAAGGCGGCCACTGATTTATCGCCGATGCCGCGACGCGGCGTGTTGATGACCCGCATAAAGCTGACGCGGTCGTCCGGATTATGCGCCAGCCGCAGGTAAGCCAGCATATCCTTCACCTCGCGCCGCTTATAGAATCCCACACCGCCAATCATCACGTAGGGTATCTGTTCGCGCACAAGCATCTGCTCGATTGCGCGCGAGAGCCAGTTCGAACGGTACATCACGGCGATGTCTTTGTAATCCAATCCTTTCTGTTGGCGCAGCTTTTTGATATTTTCCAGCAGGTATTCCGCTTGAAGTTCGTCGTTATAAACTTCCTCTAAACGCACACGCGCGCCTGCGCCTAAATCAGAATGCAGCGCTTTTGCAGTGCGGTTCGGGTTCTGGTCAATCACCGCCCGCGCAAAGTTCAAGATGTGCGTCGTGCTGCGATAGTTCTGCTCCAGCAAGTACTGTCGCGACGCGGTATACTGACGGCGGAAGCGCCGCATATTGCGATAGTCCGCCCCGCGAAATGCGTATATCGACTGGTCTTCGTCGCCAACGACGAAGATATTGTTCTGCGGCGCGGCAAACAGCTTCACCAGTTGGTACTGCACTGTATTGGTATCCTGAAACTCGTCGACCAGCACCGCATGAAAGCGAGACTGATAATATCCACGCCGCGCCGGGTTCCGTTTCATCACCAAGACCATATTCAGCAGCAAATCGTCAAAGTCCATGGCGTTGGCATTTGCTAGCGCATTCTGATAAGCGACGTATACTCGCTGCACGATTTCATCTGCATAATGGCGGGCTTGGTAATCGGCTGGCAGGATCATCTCACATTTTGCTTGTGAGACGCGGTTGATCAAGTGGCGAGCATTACCGGTAGAGGCTTGCAATTCCATGACCTTTAGCACACGTTTCATCAGCGCCAGTTGGTCATCGCTGTCGTAGATGATCCAGTTGCGTCTATAACCAAGCATATCCGCGTCTGCGCGCAGGAACTTGGCGCAGGCGGAATGGAAGGTGCCAATCTGCAAGCCGCGCAGGCGATCGCCCAGCAGCGCTTCCACGCGCGAGCGCATCTCGCCCGCCGCCTTGTTGGTGAATGTGACCGCCATGATTCGATGATGCGGGATGCGCTCTTCGCGAATCAGCCAGGCGATTCGTCTTGTCAGCACGCTGGTTTTGCCGCTGCCGGGTCCTGCCAAGACCAATACGGGCCCGGCGCCGGCAGTGATGGCGGCTGCCTGCTGCTCGTTCATGCCCTCGGTGAAGAAATGCTCTTTCATGCTGCGGATCTTTCCAGCGTCAAGTCACCCCACATTGTAGCAGAATACATGAGCTATACATCTAATCACTGGGCAGAGAGCGGATTCTCTATGACCGATTTAATCCGCTTAAGGCGTGGGCGTCGCCAAGGGAATAGAAACAATCGTCGGCTGAAAGATGGCTTGTTCCGGCGTCGCCGTCGGATTCTCCACGCGCAAGTTGATATCGTAGTTGATGTTGCCGCCGCTGCTCGAATAGGCCGCCAACCGCAAGATATACTCGCCGTCCGGGACACCCAGCGACCGCGTATCCCAAAGGCCCAAGACAGTACCATAATTGGGCATTTCCACCAGAGCCGCGCTGATGGGCAGGAATTTATTCGGATTGTCACGATAGGCGTAGCCCAGTTCAAAGCGATCGAAATCCGGGGCTCGCACTTGACCGCGGATCTCCACAATGTCGCGAACGACAGCCCCGTTGTTGGGGGCGCTGAGGTTGATCAGCGGCAAGGACTGGCCCTGCGCGCATGCGGCTTGCGGCATGGGCTTAACAGGCAACTCGATTCCAACACTTTTGGCAAAGGCTTGGCCTTCGGCAGTTCCTACGAGCCAGTCCAGAGCCGCCGGATCATCGACCGCAATGAAAGTCTTCTCGACGACATTGCTATTGCAGAATTCGTTGGCGAGCAAGCCCGTCCAACTGTCGACGGCGATCCGTTTGATATAGGCTTGTTCGGCGGGCGGGGGATACTGTTCGTGCAGGAAAAGGCCGGTGCTGGGGTCGGGACAAGCCGCATAGTTGAGCGTGCCTGTCGCTCGACAAATCTCGCGCGCCACCACGCCACCGGGATTCTCGAATGGCATTGGCGCCTTCTGTATCGAAGCGGCGGTCATCACCGCATTCCAAACCGGCGCCGCGCTGGAAATGCCGCTGGTGTTATAGGTCGGCGAATTATCGGATGTCCCCAGCCACACGCCAACCACAGCGTTACGCGTGAAGCCCATCGTCCACAAATCGCGCGCGCCGTTGGATGTGCCGGTTTTGGCCGAAACGACGTTCTGTGTTGGCACGCCGATGTGCGACAGGGTCAAGGCTGATCCGGGATTAAAACTAGGTTGACGAGATGCGTCGTCGCTCAGGATGTTTTGCATCAGATAAGCGAGCGCCGGAGAGATCGCCCCCCGAGCACCCGCTCGCTCACGCGGGAGCTCGACTTCTTCGCCATCGACCATTTCTGTGATGCGATCAATGGCATACAAAGGCATCAGTTGGCCTCGATTGGCCAATACGCCATAGGCGCCCATCATATCGTAGAGCGTGACTTCATTCGCCCCCAGCGCGCTGGATAGCGTCATCAGCGAGTCTTCGGGAAACTGCAAGCCGACGGCGCTCGCTATTTCGGCTAAGCGGATCTTGCCGACCTGCTCATAAACCTTGATTGTCGCAACGTTGCGACTGTTTTGCAGCGCGGCGCGCAGGGACACCGGTCCGCGGAACACGCCATCGATATTTACGGGCGAGTAAGGTCCGGAAACCCCCATATCGTAGGTCGTCGGCACATCCCAAACAATGCTGGCGGGAGTAAGAAAATTGCCTTCGACGCCTTGCAGGGCGGCGGCATAAATGAAGGGTTTGATGGCTGAACCGGGCTGCTGCCAGGTAAGCGCGTTGTTAACCTGCCCGGCAAATTCGTCGTCAAAATTGTGGCTGCCCACCATGGCTCGGATAGCGCCGGTCTGGGGATCGGTGACCATAACCGCGCCCGTATTGACGCCGGTGGCTGCCCCCACCAGGTGATTTACTTGGTTGCTGAGGGCTTGCTGCGCCGCGTCCTGGGTGGCAGGATCCAAAGTAGTATAAATATTGAGACCGCGCTGGAATAGCCCATTGGCGCCGATCTCGGCTTCCAATTGCGCACCCACGAAATTGACAAAATGCGGATAGCGCAACCGGACTGTCAGCGGTTCAAAACTTGTCGTTTCGATTTCCGCAATCTGCACGATGGCCGCGCCGCCGACAATTTTTCCATCCTCGTTGGTCCGCACCAGCACTTGCGGGCTGCCGTCGATTTCCACTTCGCGCCCATCGATAACGCAGAAGGGACCGCGCCGCGGCCAGTCGCCGTGCTGGAATTGCAGGCAACCGATGTCGATCATCTTGCGCATGGTGGTGCGCATGCCGCTAACGGCAACCGGACGATTGGCGACGGGGTCGTTTTTGGCCGGCGATGGCACGATGCTCGCCAGCAGAGCGGCCTCGGCGAAATTGAGCGCATCAGCGCCGTGGCCGAAATAGAATTGCGAGGCGGCCTCGACCCCGTAATTCTGATTGGCGAAGAAAACCTCGTTCAAATAAAGCTCAAGGATGAAGTTCTTGTCGTATTGATTGGCAATTTCCAGCGCGACCAGGATCTCGTTCACTTTGCGCTGGACGGTAACTTCGCTGTCGCGCAGCACCAGATTGCGGGCGATCTGCTGGGTGATCGTGCTCGCGCCGGATTCGATGCCGCCGCCGCTGATGTTTTGGATGAAGGCGCGAACGATGGCGATGGGATCAAATCCGGGATCTTCAAAATAGCGTTCGTTTTCTTGGGCGACGATGGCGTGAATCATGTAGGGACTGACGCGTTCCAATGGGATGGTGGTGCGCGCGCCTGTTTCTTGGCTGTTGAGCGCGGCGATCAAGGCACCATCCGCATCAAAGATGCGCGCCGTTTGATACTCCGGCGTGTAATTGGCCAGCGCTGCGATCCGTTCCTGGAATGGCTTGACTGTGTCGCTGTACCAGAACATGATGCCGCCCGCTCCCACAATCGCGCCAACCAGCGCGATCACCAGCAGCACCACGAGAACACTGGCGAGCATGCGCAGCCTGTTGTGCCGTTGCGATGCCAGCAACTCTTCGACGATGGGCGAGCGCTCCAATTCGTAGCCGCCCTCGATAGCGCGCGGGATGACTTGGCCGTGATCGCCGGCGTCGTCGAAACGAGTCTGCGCTGGCTGCGTCCTGGCGAATTGCGGATCCGAAGGCGCGGTCCGTTCCTGGCCCGGTAGTTCGTTTTTGAAGGCGGCCGTGCTGGGGACGGTATAGAGTTCGTCTTTAGTCGGGGGCATCCTGCCGATTTCGACTCCCCTGTCGTCAAGGATGGGGGCGCCGCCATGTGGCTCGGTAGGTCCCAGGTAAGAAGGCGGCAGATCGTAAACCGTTTCGGTTCGCATATCCGATTCGGCATCGGATGGCGGCTTCGCTTCACCCGCCTGACACAATGCCTCCCATTCGCGCAACGCAGCCGGATAATCAATGACCCATTCATTCTTCCCGCTATCGTGTCGATACCACTGCTGGTTTTCCGGGTCGATCATCCACCAGGCGCCGTCCTCGTCCTGCGCCATGCTGTCATAAAGCAGGCGTTGATATTCCTCGAAGCTGATCTCTTCACTTTGGAGCATGTCAGTAAGCGTAGCCGCCTGATTCTGCATTTTGATGAAGCGTTCGGCGGCTTCGCGAAGGCGGGGATTGATCTGTGGTCGAGGCGGTGGCAGGGTCGCGGGTTCGTCTTCAGGCTCGGCGACAGGCGGCGAGGTCGCGTCGAGGTCTTCCGGCGGCGCTGGCGCTGGCAATTCAGCCTTCGGCGGGGAACCCAAATAGTCCTCAGGCGGAGGCGTTGGGTCCGGCTCCGGCGCCGAGTGGAGCATGCGCCCCATCATCTCTTCGGGAGAGAGCGGCGCGTCTTCTGTCGAGTTGTCGTCCGCAGGCGGTTTGACGGGCTCGTCGGGCATGGGTTGGTTTCCGTGATTGGCTGTTGAGTACGAGTTTCATTATAGTGGAATGTCAGAATTGGGGGAAATTGGGGGAGCGTCGTGTTCGAGGGAGCGGGCGTCGGTATGCCCGGTCAATACATGTATTTCAAACGCGCCGAGCGCCATGGGTCGGACAGGGTTAATTCCGACGGCGAGTCTCAACAGAGGATGTTCTGAGTTGACGATTCGATTTTGAACTGCCCTACACGGCCGCCGCGTCCTCCTCGACCAGCTCGTGCGGATGCGACGCCAGGTAGCGATAGATGTAGGGATTGCCGACCACGGCCATATCGGCGACTACCTCATCGCGGCGGATGGTGAAGTGGAAAATCTCGATGCAGCGCATGCCAGCGAACCAATGCCGCCGCAGCGTCACTTTGTCGTCGATCTCCCAGCCGCGGGCGATGGCGGTGAGCAGGTTATCCCCGCCGGCGTATCGCTCCGAGGAGTAGCTCCAATGTTGCGAGGTAATATCTTGATACTGAACGCGGAGATCTTGCTCGTTCTGCTGCACCATGTTGTCATTCCCCAAAGACTTGGACGCGCTAGGCGCAATTATAAAACCCCCGATACCAGGCGGCAACAGTGCCATTCTAACTTAAAGTGATGTTAATAGCCGCTCGGCAGCAGCGAAAAGGCCCCAGGAATGTTGCCTCACACAGAAGAATAAGTCTTCTCGTCACAAGCGCGACGTGGTTTATCAAAAAGGGGGTCTATTCGGGAATGACGATATGATCGGGGGTGTTATCGTAGTTGACGCGAATGCCCTTTTGCACAATGAAACGCTCGATGTAAGGATTGGTCAAAACCGGCATGATCATGAGCTTCGTGTCGCGCATCAGCGTGAAATCGTAAACTGTGCGGGGACGGCTGCCGCTGTTCCAAACCTGACGGGCGCTCACCCGGGGCAGCGCCAAAACCCAACCGGAGCGCATGGCGGTGATCAATTGACTGGCAGCGGCGTAGTCTTCGGATTCAGGACTCCAGTATTGGTCGCTTTCGGTGAACTTTTCGTGTGTATAAATTGTGTGACCCAGTTCCATGATACGCCTCCATATTAGAAGGACTGAACAACGGCACCGAAGAAGCCACAAATGCTATGACGCGCCCGCTCAACCTAAAGTTGTTAATAGGACTCATAGCCCAAATGTTAATGCGCCTACGAGCAATCGCAATTAAGATCGCATTAACTCGTATAATTTCATTATACGCGAAAATGCCTTAGCAACAGTAAAAATAGAATGGAGTTACAAACGCCGATTCCATTCGTCCCAACTATACGCGGGCCGCTTTCTGCAGTTATTCAGGTAGAGCTAGGGAGCATCGCTGCCGATCTTGCTAGCAAAATACGCTTCCAAAGCGTCCAGCATATCTGTGGCGCCCGTTACCGATGGTGCAATGACGACGGTAAATCCGAGTTCAGCGGACCGTTCGGCTGTCACCGGTCCCAGGCAAGCGGCGGGCAGCGTTTTTGCAGCGGGCAGGGGACAGCGCCGCGTGAAATTTCGCGCGGCTGAAGGGCTGACGAAGGTCAGGGCGTCGACGGCGCCGGCGGCGATCATAACCGGCAAATCGACGCCGCCAACCCCCATGACCGTCTCGTAGGCGACTATCTTGCTAACCTGCGCGCCGCGCTCGCGCAAGATCTCGGCCAGAAAATCGCCCGCCGCTGTCGATTGCGGCAGGAGAACAGGGCTGCCCGATTCGATGGGAACGTCGCGCGCCAGCGCATCGCCCGTACCGAGCGCGGGACTGAAATCGGCGGCCTGTCCCAAATGTTGGCGCAAGGCCTCTTCCGTGGATTTGCCGATCACAGCGATCCGGATTCGCGACCAGTCGGGATCCAGGTCCAGCGCCTGAATGCGGCTGGCGATGGTCGTCACGACGTTGGCGCTGGTCAGCAGCAGAATATCAAAGCGAGCCAAATCCGACAGTTGCGTATCCAGTTCTCGCGTATCCGACGGCTGCTTGATGGCGATGCAGGGATAACTGATGGGGACCGCTCCGCGTTCTCGCAAGGCGCGCTCCAGGGAAGCGGCTTGATTGAGAGCGCGAGTCACGACAATGCGCTTGCCTTCCAATGCAGGGCGATCAGACATGGCTATTTTCATTCCTCTCCCGCTGATACAGCGCCGGGCGCTATGCCGTCAAGGATTTGACGCGCGCCCTTTTCCAGCGTGTTTTGCGCCAATCTCGTTCCAAGCTTCCGCGCCGCAGCCACAGCCCTGGGACCCGCAACGGCATTGGTTTCGCCGGCGACATCAATTTGATGACTGCCATCAAGGGATGTCACGCGCCCAAGCATAAACAGCGTGTCATCTTCGACATAAGCGTAGGCGCCGACCGGCAGGGCGCAGCCGCCCCCAAGGGCGTGGAGAAAAGCCCGTTCCGCTGCAGTGGCATGCGCGGTTTGCAGGTCTGCCAGCCGCGCCAGGAACGCCAGTGAAGCGCCTTCGTCACGACATTGAATAGCAAGCGCGCCCTGCCCCGCGGCGGATAGCATCTGTTTCAAATCGAGTATCTCGCTGATATGCTCCGTCAAACCCAAGCGGTTCAAGCCGGCGGCAGCCAATACGATGGCATCGTAGGGACCGTCGTCCGCCAGCAACTTCCCGATTCGCGTGGGGACATTGCCGCGAATATCCACCATTTGCAGATCCGGGCGCAGCGCCAGCAACTGCGCTCGCCGGCGCAGGCTGCCCGTGCCAAGTCGAGCGCCCGTCGGGAGTTGGGCAAGCGTGCATCCGCTGCGGCTCACCAATACATCGCGATGGTCGCCTCGCTTTGGCGTGGCGCCGATTGCCAGACCGTCGGCATTCTCTACAGGCAGGTCCTTGAGACTGTGGACGGCAAAGTCGATTTCGCGCCGCCGCAGCGCCTTCTCCAACGCCTCGGTGAAGACTCCCTTGCCGCCGATTGAGGGCAGCGCCGCCTTCTGATTCTCGTCCCCGCGCGTCCGATAGATCTTGAATTCGACAGGCCGGTCGCCGTGACAGTCACGGATTAGATCGGCGACGTGATTCGCCTGCCAAAGAGACAGCTTGGAGCCGCGCGTTCCAATACGGACTGTTTCAAACACATCATCACCGGGGCGCCTGACAGGTTCCTTGTGAAGATTATACAACGAACGGGGGACAATCGTTGAAATTGCCAGGCGACACTGTATGCTAAGATCTGGCAACTCATTCGCCTTCGAGGCGGAACTGCGTTGTGGATTTCATGATGGAGTCGCTATGCGCTTTACTACCTTCCTTTCCCTTATCACGCTCGCTTTTCTTGCGCTGACAATTGCAAGGGCGCAAGAATCGGCTGACGAGGTCGATCATGACCCTTCGGTCTGCTGGTCTGGCGAGGACAGGAGCGCTTCCTGCCTGGCAATGATGAGGGCGCACCCGCGACCGAAGCTGGAAGCGATTCTGGAAGATCGCTATACGCTCGGTCAGTTCAGTTTTTGGCGCGTGGGTCCGCAAGCAGTTGACCTTTTTGACGCGCCCGGGGGGGATGTAATTGGGCAAATCCCGGCCGGTTTCAATTTTGTCCACGCCACCAATACCGATATAGATGGTTGGATCCAACGTTTGGGCGGCGAATGGATCAAGCGCGATGAGGCCGAGTACGCGCAGGCCTCGACGTTTACGGGCTACCTGTTGCCGGAAGATTGGCAGCATCCCTTTGCCATTATTCTGGACAAGACTGGAATCTACACCTCTTTGCGTCCTGGAGAGCATGGCAGCGCGCAAAGCGGCTATGTCACCCGGCGCTACGATCTGGTCAATATTTTCGCCCGCCAGGAAGACAGTGACGGCAATGTCTGGTACTTGATCGGCCCGCATCGATGGCTGCGGCAAGAGTTCGTCGCCATGTTCGCGCCAGCTACAAAACCCGCGGACGTTTCCGGCCGATGGATGGCCGTGGATCTCTTCGAACAGACGCTCATCGCTTACGAGGACGACAAGCCGGTCTTCGCCACGCTCGTCTCCAGCGGCTTGCCCGATTGGTCAACCAATGAGGGCGTTTTCGAGATTTGGGCGCGGCTCGATCGCGATTCCATGAGCGGCGCAACCGGCGCGCCCGATGCCTACGCCCTGCAGGACGTGCCCTGGACAATGTATTTCGACGGCAGCATCAGCTTGCATGGCACTTACTGGCACGATGACTTCGGCTATCGGCGCAGTCACGGCTGCGTCAATTTGAGCGTCAGCGACGCGCGCTGGCTGTATGAATGGACGGCGGAAACGGAACCGGATGAATATGGCGACATCGTGAACCGGGTCTATGTCTTTAGTTCGGGGCAGTATGCGGGCGAGTAGTCGCTCCTCTAAACAGCATGCACGGTCGCTTCATAACCCAGCAAGTCGCGGGCGCGGTCGTAGCTGACCAGGGTTTGGGCGCCAGCAATCGCTTTGCTGCGGCCTTGCACATCCGGAAAGAAAATCGAAAGCAGCGCTTCAGAATCGTAGTCAAGATAGTTTCGGTCGCTGTTGACGAAGAGCGGATGCGCTCCCTTGTAGTCGCCGGTGATCGCTCGCTCAAAGGCCTTAGTGGAGTCATCGGTGTGGATAAAGGTCCAGTAATTGTATCGGTCAAAGAAATAGGATGAGAACAACGGGTCTTGATTTGGCGCGTGGCGATCAAAATCGCCGGATCGAGCTGCCTCGTATTCCATGATGTGCCGGGCACGCAGTTTCAGCGTCTCTTCCCGGGCGAATGCCAATTGTTTACGTTGATCGGCGTCAGACAGCTTTCTAAACTCAGCGATTGCTTCGCGCTTTTCTTGCAGATGTTGGCGCAATTGACGCTGCTCTATCAAGGCCTCGGACCAGACCGCCGGCAGCCGGAATGAGACGCTGCTTATCCTTGAGCGCCGCCAATAGTAAGCTGCGATCTCCTCGACCAATTGTTTCGACAAAGAATAGGCATCGGTTGTGTGGAGAGGGTGCGCTTCATCCAATGGGAAGTATTCGAATTGACGGTCGTCGCAGCCCCAGTAACCGCCAAGCGCGTTAATCGAGCTAGCTTGCGCGATGCGTTTGACCCCGGCGCGCTCGGCCGCTTCAAATACGTTGTAGGTGCCGGCGACATTGATATCAAACAACGCGTGATTTGGGTGAGAAATCGTGCTGGGAATAGCCGCCAGATGCACGATGGCGTCGCAGCCTTCAACATGCTCCCGCAGCGCCTCGTAGTCCAGAATGTCGCATTGCGCATACTTGACGCCTTTCAGGTCGCAAGCAGGATCGACGCCGATAATCCGGACATCCCAGCCCCTGGCCACGAATCGCTCTGATATTGGACTGCCAACATGTCCTGCGCCGCCGGTGACAAGTACGCGCATTGTCTAGCTCAAAGCCTGCATCTTGAATGCGATGGGCGCGGAGAGCGCCAGCGACGAGCGGAAGGTGAGCATTCCAGTGGCGGCGTCAATCGAAAAGACGGCGGCGTTATCGGTATGGCGATTGCCGACAACCAGATATTCGCCGCGCGGATCGATCATGAAGGCGCGGGGCCAGGCGCCACGGGTTGATTCGTTAGCGAGGTAGCGCGGCATGCCATCGGCATTCAGGCTGAAGATCACGATGGAGTCGTGCCCGCGATTGGAACCATAAAGGAATTTGCCGTTGGGATGGACATGGACGTCCGCGGTGGTATTGGGGCGCTCGGATGGCTGTTGATAGCCGTCGGGCAAGGTCGTCAAAATGGGTCCCGTTGTCCAGTTGTCATCTTCGTCATAGCTGAATGTCGTCAACGTGGAATCGAGTTCGTTGATGCAATACATACGCGGCAGCGTCGGGTGGAAGGCAACATGGCGCGGCCCGGCACCAGCGGGCAGATCCAGAGTCTGCGACAAGCTCAGCTTGCCGCGCGCCGTATCCAGCGCGTAGAGGTATATCTTGTCCGTGCCCAGGTCCGGAACCACCGCAAAGCGATTATCGGGTGTGGTCACGATCATATGCGGATGCGAGACCTCCTGTCGCTCGGGATTCACGCTCATGCCTTCGTGCTCAATCATCTCCGTGTTGGCGCCGATCACGCCACTGCTGTCGATGGGATAAACACGGACATTGCCGCGGGTCTCACCGACAATGTAATTGACCATGAGCACGTTTTTCTCGCTATCGTCGACGACCACGTAGGCTGGCGACGTGCCGGCTGCAGGCTGGCTGTTGATTAGCCGCAGATGCCCGTTGCCGGGATCAACCGCGAAAGACAAGACCCGCACATCGTCATCCATGGTGGTGGCAACCAAAAACCTGCCATTGGGATGCAAGTTGAGATAGTGGCATTCGCTGATTTCGGTGACATGCTGAACCGGCGCAAGCGTTCCGAGGTCGTAGTCGAGCTCGGCGACGGTGATGCCGTAGGGCGCGTCGCCGGCGTTGGCGATGTAAACGAGTGAATTCGTCATCCGTAGTCACTTTCTGTTTAGAAACTGAAGCGGCTCAAGTGTAGCGCAGTTTTGCCGGACGGGCGATAGAGTGCATTTGCGCGAGTCATTGCATAGGGCGCGAGGACGCCCCCCGGCATGCTAAAGGAAGATCCTCCCGCCTCGGAATAGCGCCCGGCCGGGACCTTAGCGAGAAGCCACCTTGGCGTACTGACGCACTGCCAGGGGCATGAATACCAACACGATGCCGATGATCCAGGTCAGCGAAGTCGTGATTTCATCGGTGTTGACCGTGCCGGTCATCAGGTCGCGCACGGTGCTGGCGACGATGCTGACTGGCTGATTTTCGGCAAAGGCGCGCAGCCAATCCGGCATGGTGCGGGTCGGCACGAAAATCGAACTGGCAAAGGTCAAGGGAAAGAGCCATATGAATCCCGCGACTTGCGCTGCTTCAGGATCTTTTACCAGGAGCCCGATCGTGGCAGATATCCAGGTAAAGGCATAGCCAAAAGCCACCGCCAATAGCAATCCGGCAATGCCGGTAGCCCAATCCTCAAAGCGGAAACCAATTACAAAGCCGGCGATGAGCATGATCGTGATAGTGAAGAAGCCGCGAGCAGTATCGGCCGCGGTCCGCCCGGCCAATACTGCCGCGCGCGACATCGGCAAGGAACGGAAGCGATCGATCATCCCGCGCGAGAGATCCAGCGATAAGCCCACCGTGGTATTGGAGGACGCGAAGATGATGGACTGGATGACGATGCCGGGCATCAGATAGTTGATGTAATCGCCGCCGGTGGAAAAGCTGATCACGCCGCCAAAGACATAGGTAAAGAGCAGCAGGAACATAACCGGCTGGATAGTGGCGAAGATTAGCAACTGTGGTTCGCGCACGAAGTACATCAAGTTGCGAATCATCACCACGTAGGTATCGGCAACATTCCACCACAAGTGCTTGAGGAAGCCGGCTTCGCTGGTCGCGGGAACGAAGACGTTTGATGTTGGGCTTTTCAGCGTTTGATGTGACATGTTGGACTTTCCTTCAGTCATATTTTCGGTGAATTGGCTGAGTCAGGCGCTGCGCCGACGGCCGAAGCCCCGGCGCTTGGGTTTCACTTCTTCTTCAACGATGGCCTCGCCGGTGATGCTGAGGAAGACATCATTGAGAGTGGGCCGGCGCAGGTTGAGTTCGGCGATGTGAATATCTTCGCTATCGAGCAGGCGAACAACTTCCGCGATACTTTGCACGCCGCTTTCCACAGAAAGGACGACATGGCCGCGCAAGTCATCTGTCTGCGGCGCTTCAGTTGAGAGCGGCCGCAGCAGTTCCGATGCTTGTGCCGCTTGCAGCGGGTTGGCGACGGTAATATCGATGAAATCAGCAGCCATATTGGCTTTGAGCTGGTCGGCCGTGCCTTCGGCGATGACGTGCCCGTGATCAATGACGACGATCTTGTCCGCCAATTCATCCGCTTCTTCCAGGTATTGCGTCGTCAGCAAAAGCGTGGTGCCGTCCGATACCAGGCTGCGGATGGTATCCCACATGATGATGCGCGTTCGCGGATCCAGGCCGGTTGTCGGCTCATCTAGGAAGAGGATGCTTGGACGCGCGACGATACTGGCGGCGAGATCCAGGCGCCGGCGCATGCCGCCGGAATAGGTCTTGACCGAGCGATCGGCGGCATCGGTCAATTCAAATCGCTTGAGAAGTTCGGCGGCTCGCTGCTTGGCATCCCGTCGCGACATGTGATAGAGCCGCCCGACCATGACCAGGTTTTCGCGCCCGGTCAGGATTTCGTCAACCGCGGCGTATTGCCCGGCCAGGCCGATGATCTCGCGCACTTGCTGCGGATGACGCCGGACATTGATGCCGCCAACGCGGACTTCGCCCTTATCCGGCTTGAGCAAGGTGGCGAGGATGCGTACAAGCGTGGTCTTGCCGGCGCCGTTCGGTCCCAGCAGACCGAGCACCTTGCCGTTTTCGGCGGCGATGGAGACGCCGTCGAGCGCTTTGACATCGCCAAAGTGCTTGTAGACATTTTCCGCAACGATGGTGTGATGGGTTGACACAATGTTAACCTCCTGTGAGATTTGTACGTTGCAATGCGGCTTTCAAGCCGAGTTGGCTTGCGCGTCTTCCAGCCCTTCAGAACCGTCGGTCTGGTAAGCTTCGAGCAGGCTCAGCACGTGGCGCAAAGTACGAATGGCGGCGTCGCGTTCTTCCTCGTTGAATGGCGCGAATAGCGCCTGGGCCAATTGCTGATGACGGGCATGCCCCACCGCCAATTCCTCCGCGCCGCTGTCGGTCAATTGGACCAGCACGCTGCGACGGTCTTTCGGGTTCTTCACTCGCTCGACATATCCTTCAGCCTGCAAGCGGTCTATCATCTGCGACGCGTTGGAGCGATTTGAGAAAACGCCATCGGCGAAGAAGCTGATTGGCTGCGGCGCCCCTGCCTCATAAAGACGTTTCAGGAAAAAAAGCTGCGTCGGCGTTAAACGGCATATTTCCATCTGCTGATTGGCAAGCTGCCGCAGCACACGGTTGATGCGCATCAAAAGCAGGAAGAATTCCTCTTCAAAGGACTGCGCGTTCGCGGTGTGGGAACTGTCACATTTATTCATATCTGAATTATCCATATATGAACTATACAGATTACTAGACCGATGTCTATAAGAGATTTGTTAGATTGTTTCGCTGCGGGGGCGGCACGAGCGGATCAGCTTGCGACGAAGACGACTTCAAAGATCTTGGGCCATTTCTTGCCCGTCAGGTAAAACGTCATCGACTCGGGATTGTAGGCGATGCCGTTGAGCACGCTTCCGTGTTCGAGCGCGGCTTTCTCGGCTTCAGTCAGCAGCGATGAGGCATCAATGACCGCGACAATCTCGCCGGTGAACTTGTCAATTCGGAAGATGTAGTCGGTATTCCAGGCGTTGGCGTAAACGTAGTCGTCGACGCATTCCAGTTCGTTGAGTAGCTGCGCCGGCAGGATCTGCCCATTGTAGGTGACCACGCCGCGGAAAATGAGCTCGAAACTGCCGGGATCGCGAATGCTGAGGTAGGAACTGCCGTCGCTCATGAACAGATAGCGGCCGTCATAGCAGAGTCCCCAGCCCTCGCCCCCGTAAGATATCGTGTCGAGGCGCTCGAAGGTGTTGAAATCGTATACGAAAGCCAGCCCAGCTTGCCAGGTCAACTGAATGAGCCGGTCGCCGACGCGCTCCAGGCCTTCAGCGAAAAGGTGGTCGGCGAGCGAGACCGTTTCCAAGGGACGGCCGGTCTCAATCTCTACCCGCCGCAGCGTGGATTGGCCGCGCAATCCCGTCGATTCGTAGAAAAAACCGCTGTCCCAGAGCAAGCCTTGCGTAAAAGCAGCATCGTCATGGGGGTAGGTCTTGATTACTTCGGGAAGGAGAACGGGCACTTCCGGCGTTTGCGCGGCGGCTGACATCGCTAACAAGGCGATAATAATAGAGAGAATCAACTGTCGCTGCACGGGACCAACCCCCCACGGAAATTAAGGATCGCCTATGCTAGCAGTCTTCGCCAATTGTCCGCTAGACTCGATTTAACAAGTTCAAAATGAAAGCGCCAAATAGTCGCTGAGGACTCTATGAGATCATGGATTGTGGAACTTTGGTTAGTTTTTACAGAAAATGGGATTCAATTTCGATGAGTTTCGCTGTGGATGTTGTAAGAAACGTCCAATACAATGACGTTTGTTTACATTTAGACGACTCTAGCAGAAGGATGAATAGAAATGGCAAGGTATGTCCCCCCCGCTTCCGCGACGGAATCGCCCGCCGCCCTGCTGGCCTGGGCGCATGAGAACGACATCGTTGAAGTCGATTTGCGCTTCGTCGATATTCGCGGCATCCCACAGCACTTCAGCATGCCGATACAGTCCGTTGACGAGGGTTCGTTCGAAGACGGCTTTGGATTCGACGGATCGAGTATCCAGGGTTTCCAGGCGATCAATGAATCGGACATGATCCTGCTGGCGGACCTGGCCACGGCTTATGTCGATCCCTTTTTCAGTTACAAGACGCTGGCGCTCTATTGCGACGCGCACGACCCGATCAGCCGCGAGCCCTATGCGCTGGATGCGCGCGGGGTAGCGAAACGGGCCGAAGCCTATCTGAATGGCTCGGACCTGGCCGATATCGCCTATTTCGGCCCCGAAGCTGAGTTTTTCATGTTTGACAATGTGCAATACAGCACGTCCGAGAACAGCAGTTTCTATCGCGTCGATTCCTTCGAGGGCGACTGGAATAGCGGCAACGAAGACCCGGCCCAGGGCCACATGAACCGGATTAAGATGGGCTATTTCCCGCTGTCGCCGCTGGACAAAACGCAGGATGTCCGCGCGGAGATGGTGCAGACGATGCTGGATGTCGGCATGGAGGTCGAGGTCCATCATCATGAGGTGGGCGGCGCCGGCCAGGCCGAGATCGACCTGAAGTACGCGCCGCTGCTGGAGATGGCGGACATGATGGTGACCTACAAGTACATCGTCAAGAATGTCGCCATGGCCAACGGCTTGCACGCCACCTTCATGCCCAAACCGCTTTTTGAAGAGAACGGCTCTGGCATGCATGTGCATATGTCGCTCTGGAAAGATGGCGCTCCGCTCTTCGGCGGCGATATGTACGCCGGCTTAAGCCAGATGGCGCTGTGGTATATCGGCGGTCTCATCAAGCACGCCGGCGCGTGCGCAGCCTTCACCAACCCGATCACGAACAGCTATAGGCGTCTGGTGCCCGGTTATGAAGCGCCGGTCAATCTGATTTACTCGGCGCGCAACCGCTCGGCCGGCATTCGTATTCCCATGTACAGCAACAATCCCAAAGCCAAACGCGTCGAGGCGCGCTGGCCGGACCCGGCAGCAAATCCCTACCTGGCAATGCCAGCCTTGTTGATGGCGGGAATCGACGGCATCAAGAACCAGATAGATCCGGGCGAATCTTCGGAAGCTGACCTGTATGAAGGCGAGCACGAAACACCGGTGATGCCGGGCACGCTGGGCGATGCGCTGCGCGAATTGGAAGCGAACCACGATTTCTTGCTGGAAGGCGGCGTCTTCAGCGAAGCATTCCTCGAGAATTATATCGCCTACAAGCAGGTGGAGGATCAGGACGCGGTAGCCATGCGCCCGCATCCCTACGAGTTCGAGTTGTACTTCAGCATTTAGTCTGCTGATCAAATGTGTACGGGTCGGCCGGTGGCTGGCTGGTACACAGCAATGCGACGCAAGAACCGAAGGGGCGACTCGATGAGTCGCCCCTTCTTTCATAATCAGAGCGAGACGATTGGGACGAAGATCGACGAGCAGCGTCAGGTATAATGGTTCTAGTATCCGATTTCACTTCAGCAGGGCTTGTGCACTGAAAGGCGAATTCTCCCAGTCGGAATCGGCGAAGCCCGGCGCGGCGCGGCCGCCGATGGTATTCCAGGGCAGCGCGCCTTCCTTCATCCAGTCGATCTTCGCGGCATAGGCGCGGCCGATCTGCTCCATCAGTTCGACTTCGTCCTGCCCATTGCTATCCAGCGCCAGCGTCGACGGGTCGACATCGCCGCAGTCGATCCCCAGATTATGTTCGACGCTCTCCCTGCTCAGCAGCGGATTATAGCGGCGGAAATCCATCTGAGCGTAAATGGCGCGCGCCATGAAGACCTGTTGCAGAGCGGCGTCATCCATGCCTTTGAAGATGAGATATTCGATCCAGGACTTCAACCAAAATCCTGCGCCAGCCCCTTCCTCCACTTCATTTGAAAAATAGCCGTTGCCTAGCGACAAGTGGATGACGTTTTCCGCCCGCATCTCCAGGTATTCGATCGCCTCTACGGATACGGCGAGACAGGGATTGCCGTAGCTGCCGACGCCGCCGTCGACCAGATTGCCCCCCACGGGCGGGAAGAAAAGCGGCGCGGCCACGCTGGAGGCGACAGCGCCGGCCAAGGGCCAATGTGCGAACATAGGCGCGCCCGGGCCCCGGTTGGTGATGTAATAAGTATTGCTGGTGCGCATGTCCTTTGTTGTCAGCAAGATCGCTGGTTTGTCGATGTCTGCCATGCGCTTGCCTTCGGAATAGGGTCCCAGCGCATCAATGAAAGGTTTGTAGGCGTACATATGGCGCAGGCCGCTGAAGAGAAAGCGCAGCCAGCGAAAGCGCTTGATCTTGCGAAAGGCGCGCGGCAGACGGTCTTTATAGATGTCGTCCATCATCTCGCGCGCGCTCATGCCCAAGCCCAACCCGGCGCAGATCAGCGCCCCCGTGCTGGTCCCGCCGACCAGCTTGAACAACTCGTAAGCGGGTTTGCCGGTCTGTTCCTCCAGCCAGCACAAGATCGCCAAGGCCACGATGCCGCGCATGCCGCCGCCGTCGATCGACAGGATCAGGTCTTTCCGATAGGGATTGAATAAGAACTTGTATCGTGGCTGATCGGTCATGCTTTTGCGCGCAGGGAGCCCATGAACGGTATCCTGCTTAGTTAAGCATGACAAGTCAATAAGGGCAAGCGACGAGCGGGGGCGCCCCCGCGGCTGACTCGCCAAACGAAGGCTTGCCAATCACCGTTCCCTTGGATATACTATCCTACACTGCGCGGGCATAGTTCAGCGGTAGAACATTTCCTTGCCAAGGAAAAGGTCACGGGTTCGAATCCCGTTGCCCGCTTTGCGAAACCAATGATCGGCATTGGTTTTTTGTTTTGCCAGGATTTTTTTGCTTCTGTTGATGGCTCAGGTAAGATGCGCGCTTGCAAGCGTGTCTGCTTAAATGTGTCTATAGACGTAAACGGGCGTGGATGCCTGTTTGCGCGAGACGGATCACATAGGAGAGAATCGTTTGAATACAGCAACAAGAACGTCCGACTTCCAGGAAGACGCGCAGTTGGTCATTGACGTGCTCAGCGAAAAAGAGCAGGTGCAGTTGGACTATTCGGCCGAATCCATATCCTGGTTGGACAGTTACATTGACGAGCATCGCGCCGAACTGAATGATGGGGACAAGCTGCTGCTTCAGGAGAAATTCGGCGCTTTCCTCGGCGAATCTATCCGTCGCAATTTTGGCGGGCATTGGGTCCGGAGCGGCGACGATCACTGGATGATCGCCTTCGGCGAGGCAGAACAGGCTTCACCCTTCGAGCTGATCGCCCAACATCTCGATCACCACACGGCCTTGTCCCACGAATTCCGGCATATTCCCGATCAAATCGGGAGGAAGGCCGCGCAGAACTAGGCTGCGCCAAAATCGCGAGCGAAGAAAAAGAGGGCGCCCAAATGCGGCGCCCTCTTCGGTTTTTTCGTCGCGAGCCGCAAGCCTAGGGCGGGATCACGAGAAGTTGTAGGCGTTTGCCGCATACTCCCGTGCCGTCCCGGCAACTACAGCCAGGGCGATGCCCCTTGCCGCCGCGATTTCTTTCGCCGAGGTGACTTCGCTTTTGAGCCGCAGCAGTTCGCGGTCGTCGGGGTCGTAGGCGAGCCCGTCATTCACCAGCAATTCGGAAATCGAGGCCAGGAATTGGTTCCGCATCATCAGGTTTACCAACTCTCCGATCACACCCACGATATTTGCCGCATTTTCGCATTCATATGCGACATGCAGCGCCTGCCGATAGTGCGTCAATGCCTCCGGCAGTCGCTCCGCTTGAATCAAGACCTTGCCCAGCATGCGAAGTTGCCCTGCTTCACCTTCCTTATCCTGGACCTCGCGCGCGATGTACAGTGCCGAAGTGTGGAAGTTGACCGCCTCGCTCCAGCGCTCCATTGAGACGTTGATCTCTCCCAAGCCGCGCAACACCAGCCCTTCCATATCTCGCTTGGACTGTCCCTTGAAGAGTTCGTTGGCTCCCTCCAACATCTCGATCGCCTGCCTTGTATCGCCCGCGTCTAGCTGCGCCATACCCAGCTTGTACAAAACATGAGCCTCGTTCTGCTGGTCGTCGCGGTCCCGGGCGATGCTCAGCGCCATTTCGTAGTTTTCGATTGCCGTCACCGCTTCGCCCAAAGCGCGGTGGGCATCGCCGAGCGTGGCGCGCAAGTACATCTCCGTCTCTCGATCGCCCAGCTCTTCCGCGAGGTGCAAACCGCGCTGGATATGATTGAGCGCCGTAACGGCGGCGTCCGTGCGCACCAGCAAGCCGGCCAGCATATCCAGTGTCCCGAGTATGCCCGCTTTGTCCTCTTCGGTCTCGTGAATCGCCAACACTTCGTTGAAGGTGGCCACCGCTTCGTTTTCGCGCTTCTGTTCGATCTGCACCTTGCCGATCGCTTCCAGTATCTGCAATACGCGCGGGCTGTCCTCGTGTTGGCGGGCAAGCGTGAGCGCCGTGCGCAGCTTCACCCCTTGCAGGACCGAGGGCGCGCTTTCACTGCTCACGAGCAAACCTGCCAGCGCATCAAGCGTTTCGAGGACGCCGTCCTTATCCGCGCTCGTCTCATAAATCTCCAGCACTTCTCCGTAGGTACCGGCAGCTTCGCTGTCCCGCCCTTGATTGATCTGCACCTTGGCGATCGCCTTGAGAATCTGCAACTGTCTGTCGGTCTCGCTGTTCTCGCTGGCAACATGCAGCGCAGTCCGCAACTGATCAATATTCACGGACTGCAATTCTTCGTCATCAATTGAAATAAAAGTCGAGTCGTCAGCTGCGGCTGGCTGCGTTGATTCATCGACGTCATCTTCAACTACAACATCTTCTATTTCCGCGAAGCTTTCCGTTTCGTCGTCTTCGCCCGCCGTCACGTCCTCTACACTCTCAATCGCCTGATCTTCATCGGTTTCTGGCTCGGCGATCAGGTCCTCTTCATCGTCAAATTCAAGTGCGATTCCGTCACGGAGTGATTCAAGCAGCGCCAACTCATAGGCGTAGCCCGCTTCATCTACCAAGCTGTCCACGCTGGACAAGGCCTCAGCAACGCGGCCGGCCACGTCGCGGTCGCCGTTGTCCGCAGCCCAGGCTGCAATGGCGATCAGGTTGTCCAACTCGCTCACCAGTCGAACCAGCGCATCGGGACCAGCGCTGTGGGCCGTCAGATAGTCGCCAACCGCAGTCTTTACGTCCTCGCGCGAGTCATCAAGACGATCTTCTTCAGCAGATCTAGATTGTACAAATTCATGCACCAGGGGGTGCATTCGGTAGCAAGTCTCATCAAGGCGCTGAAAGCGCTCGACGAGGAAAAGGCGCGACAAGATCGTCATTGATTGATCGATCGCCGACACAGGCATATCGCTAAGCAAGCGCAAAAAAGAGATCGAGGCTTCCCCGCGCGGCGTGGCGCCCAACTGCCCCAGCAAGTCCCGCAGGCGCGGATTGAGCGCATCGAAGCTGGCGGCCAAGGCGGCGCTGTCGGCTTGGCTGTCGTGTTCCTCCAGCAGCGCCGCCAGCGAAGCATGATAGTCTTCGGGAGTCTGACGAGAAATGATCATGCTGCGCGCAGCCAAGACGACGGGAAAGGCTTCACTATTGAGCTGCCTCACAATCGCAGCGGCCGTGCTATCGGCTTCGCTGCCTTCGATACCCGCTTTCTGTTTGAAGAGCAGCAGCGCATCGTCTTCGCTCAACTTGCCGATGGCCTGGTTGCGCCAGGCGCCGCCCGCCAGGGCTTTCTCACTGGTTATGACCAGCGGCAAATCTCCCCCGCAATCGTCATAGAACTGATTCAAGACCGATTCGTCGACCCGACCATCAAGCACGACCAGCGGCTGATGCTGTCGCAGCAGCCCGGCGACTGCCGCGCGTTTGCCCAAGGGGTTCGAGGCATTGCAGATATCCAGGGCGCCGTAGGCGCGGCTGATACGCACGAGCAATTCGACCAGGGGCGGTTGGTCCACCGGCAACCAGAGAACGGACTGCTCCGGCTGCTGCGCATAAACATTGGCGATAGTTGCGGCGATCGTCGTTTTGCCGATGCCGGACGCGCCGTGCAAAACCAGGGGTTGATGCTGTCGCAAGCGCAGGAGGAGCGCCCGCAACAAGTCGTCGCGCCCGATAGGTCGCCCGAAGCGCCGCAGCGGCAGATCGCTCATCGTGGTAACGGCAGCTTCCAGGGGTCTCAGTTCAGCCATTTTCCCCCCAAGATAATGTAATCCACGTCCAAGAGTAAATTACTGTCAAGTATAGCATTGACAAAGAAAATCGGGCAATTTGAGGGCTGAGATTTTGTCTCAGGCTTGCGCTGTCGTCGGGTACCTTGCTGGTGGATGAACCACCGAAGGCACCGAGATGGCTTCGGCGAGCGCGAGCAACCCATCGAGACCCTTGAATCTTGCTGTGCGGTCAAGCCAGCCTCATACCTAAGATTTGGCTTGATTCCCGCCGTGAGACTCTTTATACTGATTTGCTGTTTGGGCGCGTGGCGCAATGGCAGCGCAGTTGACTTTTAATCAATTGGTTGCAGGTTCGAGTCCTGCCGCGCTCATTCTTTCGCAGGGATTTCAGCTTGGCACCCAGGCCCGCGGCGCGATGCCCTCTACATCGGTCTTGACATCAATGACAACTGGGCGATCCGCCGCGAAGGCGCGCTCCAACGCCCCGGCGATTTCGCTCGGCTTGGTCACCGTGATGCCCAGACAGCCCATCGAATCGGCGATGCTCGCGAAATCGGCATCGTCGAAAAGCCACAATTCGTCCGAGCCCGCCGTCGTCCCGCCATAGATCGCTTCGACGCCGTCGCGTTCCTGATTCAGCGAGTGGTTGTTGTTCACTGCGATCACGGTATTGACGCCACAACGCGCGGCCGTCTCCAGTTCCGCCAGGTGGTACCAGATGCCGGCGTCGCCGGTGAAGCAGAGCACTGGGCGCTCGGGCGCGGCGCATTTAGCGCCGATTGACGCGGGCATGCCCCAACCCAGCGAACCCGAACAGCGAATATAGGACTGGTCGGGATGGCGGAGATCGAGCATGGTGCCGGTCCATACGCCGGAGTGCCCGGTATCGGAAACGAGGATGGCATCGGAGGGCAGGTGCTCGCTCAATTCCTTGCAGAGCCGTTCCGGGCGCATTGGCGATTTGTCGGAGTTGTAGTGTTCGCTGACTTCAGCTTTCCATTCGCGCACCAGAGTCTGCACACGTTTAATCCAATCATCTCGTGGCGGGGCGCTTTCGGCAGTCGCCAGCATCCGACGCAATGTATCGCGGACATCGCCCTGCAACCCCGCTTGCACCGGGTAATTGCGGCCGATCTCGGCGGGATTGATATCGAGCTGAACGACTCTGACGCCCGGCGGAGGAATGGTGTAATTGTTGGTGAGCTGTCCGCCGGTATGGCTGCCGATGTAGAAGACAAGATCGGCCTGGCACAGAATCTGGTTGGAACAGGCGCGCGAATAAGAGCCGGGCACGCCGACCGCCAGCGGGTGATCGGCGGGGAACATGGCTTTGGCGTTGAGCGCTGTCGCAACGGGAATCGAGAGTTTTTCCGCCATTGCAATCAGTTCGGCGCGCGCGTCCGATGTCGTGACGCCGCCGCCGGCGACGATCACCGGTCGCTGCGCCCGGGACAACAGCGCGAGGGCTTCTTCGATCGACTCTTGATCCGCCGTCGGCCGAAAAGGCGGTAAGCTCGCGAATTGCTCTTCAACGATGACTTCCAGATCCGCCTCAACGTTTACCACCGCGCCGCCGTCAATCCCTTGCAGGTCCAGGTGCGTCGGGCGCGGCGTGCCGGTGGTCGCCGCGCGAAAGGCTTGCCGCAGGTGATGGGAGAGTTCCTCCGGTTTGGCCACATAAGCGTTGTAATCTGTGACCGCGGAAAAAGGCGCCATGTGATCGACTTCCTGGTAGGCGTGACGCAACTGATGCTCCTGCCATTCGCGACCGGTGACGGCGACCACGGGCGAGCAAGAGAGCCAGGCGTCCTGCAATCCCGCTGCCAGATTGACCGCGCCCACGGATTGCGCCATGCACAAGCTGGGGGCGCGCCGGACGCGCGCATAGGCGTCGGCCATGTAAGCCGCCGCTTTTTCTCCGCGCGCTTGCACGCGTTTGATGCCTAGCGATTCCATCTCCATCAGCGCGCGCGGCGCGATATAGGGCACGAAGAACACGGTACCAATGCCGTACCCGTGAACGGTCTGCGCGAGCAATTTGGCGCCGGTCATTTTTGGCATTTCGCCCTTCCCTTCTCACAGTCAATTTGAAGGAGAATAACGACGTTTCGAATCAATCGCCAGCCACGCAAAAGTCAGCGCCGCGTCCACGTCGAATCGATTGACAAACCCGGTATTTGACACCTGGCGATTAAATGTGCCAAAATCACCGACTATCCGCAGATTTTCCGGCGAACGCGATTGTTTCCTGGATTGGGTGCTGTTACTTGACAAGAGTTTTCTCTCAGTTTATACTATGTTCGTTAGTTAATCGGTTAACCTGTCATTGTTTTTGAAATCAGCTTTTACGATTTCACCATTGGGAAAGAGTGGCTAAAGGAGGTGCGCAGCGAATCTCCCAATCTGCAGTCAAGCTAAAGGTGTCTCTATTTTGAGGAGCTAAACATGAATGAAAAGGAAAGAAAAGCGGGAAGCGAGCAGCAGCTAAGCAGGCGCGATATGCTGAAGATGCTGGGCGGCAGCGCTGCCGGGATGAGCATGGCCAAGATCGCCGGGCTGGGTGGTTCGGCTGCAGCCTTGCTGAGTGGCATGCCGGCCGGCGCGCAGACCAAGGTCGAAATCTGGACCGGTTTCGGCCAGGGCCGGATGGCGGACGCAATGCAGGGCGCGATCGACAATTTTGCAGCGGAGAATCCCGAATTTGCGCCCGAGCATATCATCGTGCCCTGGGGCGAGATCCATGATCGCGTGATTGCCGCAACATCGGCCGGCTCACCACCGGACGCTTATCGTGGTTGGGCCTGGATCGTTGGCGACGCCGCTATCGGCGCCCTGACTAACTTGCAGCCCTACGTCGATGCGGCGGACGTCGACCTGATGGACTTCTGGCCCGCGACGCTCAACCAGATGAAATACCAGGGCGATGTGCACGCGATGAGCATCTCGACCATCGTGCTGTTCATGTATTACAACAAGGACCGCATGAGAGAGGGTGGCTTGGATCCGGACAACCCGCCGAAGACGGTCGCCGAGCTGGATGAGCAGGGCGCGGTGCTCAATGATATCGCCGACGATGGCGAAATCCTGCGTCTTGGCTTTGCGCCGACGCTCCCGAGCAAGCAAGTCTGGGACTGGGGGGCCGCTTTCGGCAGTCAATATTGGGACGAGTCCGAGGGCAATATCGCCCTTGACCAAGAAGCCTGGATCGAATTGCTGAATTGGTACAAGGGTTATGGCGACAAATTCGGCGTCGAAAACCTGGCAGGTTACCACTCCACTTACAGCGGCAACGGCTTTGGGCGCAACTCGCCGCAAGGCATCTACTACACCGGTTTGATCAGCTTCTGGGTTATCGGCAGCTGGTTGTTCAACGACATGGGCGAATACGGACCGGATGTCGATTTCGGCGTCGCTCCAATCCCGACCCTGGAGAGCGCCGACGACGCCAAGCCGGGCACATCCATCGGAAATATGTACTTCGTTCCAGCCAATTGCGCCAATCCCGACGGCGGCTTCGCTTTTGCCAACTATATGAGTTCGTCGCCCTACGTGACGATCAACAAGGCACTGCCGGATAGCGTCATGCCGTCGCGCCCGTCACTGGCGAATTTGCCGGAAGTCGAAGAAGAAGGCGCTTGGACGGTCTTGGCGCGCGACGAGATTCTGCCCAATACGTTGGAGAGACCGAGCTTCCCCGGCAACGGCTTCCTGGGCGGCGCCTTGAATGAGGCGGTCGACCATGTCATGTTCAATGACGCCGACCCGGCGGAAGTGATTGCCGATGCGGTCGCGCGTTCACGGCGCGAAGTAGAACGCTTGAGGGGTTAGCCGCTGTTTAATTGAACGAATTGCCGGGTTTGCGAGCTATTTGTGTGCTCGTAAGAGATACCGAACCCGACAATTGGAGTTTGTAGGGGCGTCTCGACGAGACGCCCCTACATCCCGGTCACAACAGATGGGGGCAAAATGTTCAAGTTGAATCGGGATCCGGCCAACCAACCGAACAGTTGGCGCACGGACAATCTCCCGGCCTGGGGCTTGTTCTTTGTGGCGCCCTGGATAGTTGGCTTCGTCGCCTTTACCGTTTATCCCTTTTTCGCCTCTCTCTATTACAGCTTCACCAACTTCAACATCATAAACTTAACTCCGCGCTGGGTGGGCTTGGACAATTATGTCGAGCTCTTCACGGCTGACCCGCTGTTCTGGACATCAATCAGCAACTCGATCAGATACGCCGCCCTGCTGCTCGTCTTTGCCACCATCTTTGACATCTTCATCGCCTATTTGCTGAGCCAGAACGTAAAATTCCTGTCAATCTATCGCACGATATTCTTCTTCCCGGTGCTGGTGCCGGTGGTGGCGGCCAGTTTGACCTGGATCTGGATCTTGAATCCGCGCTATGGTTTGATGAACGGCTTGCTCGATCTTATTGGCGTCAAGGGACCTAATTGGCTGGCGTCGCCGGACACGGCGATGTATTCGCTTATTTTCATCGGTGTCTGGGGCAGCGGGCGCAGCGTCATCGTTTACCTCTCTGGCTTCAATGACATTCCACGGCAATTATACGAAGCCGCCGACATCGACGGCGCGTCAGGCATTCAGAAGTTCTGGCGGATTACATTGCCGCTCTTATCCCCGCAGATTTTCTTTAACGTCGTCACACTAATCATCTTTTCTCTGCAATCATTCTCCGAAGTCTACATCATGACGCAGGGCGGACCCGCCAACTCGACCTTGCTTTACGCCTTGAATCTGTACAACCGCGCCTTCCGCGATTACGCCATGGGCTACGCCTCGGCGCTGGCCTGGATCATGTTCCTCCTCATCCTGGGTTTGACATTGATAATTTTCAAATTCTTGAGCGGAAAAGTAATCTATGAGCGCTAGGAAGGGAACTTAGAATGGCGGTTTTGCAGCCGGCCGCGCCCGGACGCCGCGCCATGACGGTCGAAGAGCGCAATTACCTACTTATTCAGCGGATGAGATCTCTCATCAAGCATGCCGTTCTGATCGTATTTGGCATCGCCTTCATGCTGCCTTTCGTCTGGATGATCAGCTCCTCTGTCAAGCCGAACATCGACATCTTTGAGATCCCAGTTCGCTTGATTCCCAAGTCGCTCCGCCTCGAGAATTATATCGACGCCACCAATGCCATCCCCTTCTGGCAGTATCTGTGGAATTCAACCTATTACACGATTTTCGCCACCATCGGCGCGGTGCTGTCCAATACTTTCATCGCTTACGGTTTCGCCCGTGTTCGCTGGCGGGGGCGCAATGTACTCTTCATCATCGTCATCGCCACCATGATGCTGCCCTTCCAGGTGCGCATGATCC
>JAPOVL010000045.1 GCA_026708115.1 Chloroflexota bacterium | reverse complement strand
TACACTATTTGAGAGGCGTTGTCAAGCGCTAATGTGCATAGGTATATAATCCCCTCTATTATATACAAGAAATCTGCGCTTTGACGAATATGTATTTTGTTGCAGGCGGACGCCGGCTTATCGATTGCAGTCGCGAGGGCAGCAGCGCCCTTGATTCACCTCCGTGTTGTCAAGCGATGGGCTTCACTCGGCTCTTTCCTCGGGGACTGTGACAACGGGCTTTTCCAGGATGCGCAGCTCGGGCGTCGCGCGCGTTCGATGGGCTTCAAGCTCGTTGATGCTCTCTTGGGCGATGTAGCTGACTTCTTTCAGCCAACTGATGAGTTGCGCGCGGCTCTCGAAAACGGCGAGGCGGCGCCAGCGATCTTCGCAGATTGCCGAATGCAAGTCGTCGAGCAGTTCGTAAGCCTGGCGCAGGCGCCTGGCGCTTTCCAGTTCTTGGTCCTGTTGCGGTAGATTTCTGCTGATGCTGGTCATGATGTCTTGGTCTGCTCTGTTTCGATCCATGTTCAATAAAAAAGGGCGTGAGACTTTTGCCGTCTCACGCCCTTTGCTGCGCTTTGCTCGCGGGTGACAGATTCGCACCTCAGCGGTGGAAACTGTCGTCGTGAGATCGACACTTCGATTGATTGGGATTGCTAACCGGATTCATTTTGCCTGCGCCGCTTCTGGGCGTCACATCCTGGGCGGGGACGGTTGACGGATTGGCGCTTGGGTTGGCAATTGCCAGCGGTCGCCTGTTTGGAATGGCGGGCGGACGCAGTGCCGCCAGGCGCGAGAGGATACCGGAGCGCGGGCGCGCTGGCTGAACCAGGCTTCGCATATGTTGGCTGAAAGTGGTCATTTGTGCTTGTAGGCGCGTCTATTCAGATGCGCTCGTCCTCCTTTCCGCATGTCCAGGCAATATGATATTGCGTCGGTCGGTTCGTACGAACCTTCAACAGTATGTCATTGTGGCTGTAGCATGTCAATTACGGCGATTATTACAGGATTGGACTAAGCCTGTTTCTCGATGACGGTCGAGTCCAACATGGCTTGAATGCTCTTGCCGGTGATAAACACGCGGCGCATCCCGGCCGGTTTGCTAACCTGCAAATGCCCATTCTTGATTAATCGCTTGAGCGTACTCAGGCTGACGCCGAGCAGTTCGGCCGCTTCTTGCCGGCTATAGACCGCATCGGGCTTGATATCAAGTTTCTGGATTTCTGCCATTGTCCCTTCCTTTCCTGGCCAGTCAAGCGCACTGGCACGTGGTTTTCAAAAGATTATTTATATTATATAGAGTTTACTATGTTCCACAATGGTTCAGATCTTTACAATAGCGCGCAGAAGGGATATTGGATCCGGCGGCGGCGTATAGATGAAATCTACGCCAGCGATGGAGACTGACCATGCGCGACAGACCAAAGATCCCCGATGAGCGGATCGTTGCGGGACTTGAGCAGGCTTATGGCATTTCGGCAAGGGCGGTAGCATTCTTGCCCATAGGCAATGACGCAGCCGCATCGGCTTTCCGGATTCACGATGGGCAGCGCGCATTTTTCTTGAAGCTGCGCAAGGGCAGCCCCAATCGCGCTTCGCTGACCGTTCCGCATCATTTGCGGGTGAGCGGAGTCGAGAGCGTGGTTGCGCCGCTGATCGCAATTTCGGGCCAGCTTTTCGCTGAATTAGACGGATATAGCCTGATCCTGTATCCCTGGATTGAGGGCGAATCCAAGTGGAGCAAGACGCTCAGCCGGCGGCAATGGCGGGCGTGGGGCGCGATCATGCGCGCCATTCACCGGGCAGGCGTTAGCGAAGCGCTCAAGGCGCAATTGCCTGAGGAACAGTATGGCAAGCGCTGGCTGCGCAGGTTTGAGAGAGTCGCGGGCGCGGTAGAGCGAAATCGTCAGCCCCATGCGTTTGCAGATGAATTGGCGGCACTGTGGCGCCAAAAGGCCGCGAAGATTGAACAGGCGCGCGCGCGCTATTTGTCTTTGGGATCGCGCTTGGAAGCTGAGGACCATGTACATGTCATTTGCCACGCCGATATCCATCCGGCCAACATCATGGTGGACGACGGCGGCGCCATTCACATCGTCGACTGGGACGAGGTCGTGCTCGCGCCGAGAGAACGAGACCTGATGTTCTTTCTCATTGACGGTCATCCAAATGATGCGGTAGCCGCGTTTATGGATGGCTATGGCGAATGCAAGGTCGATAAGATTGGACTGGCTTACTACCGTTACGACTGGGTGCTGCAAGAATACTGCGACTACGGCGAGCGCGTTTTGCTGTCAAATGAATTGAGCGAGCGGGAATTGCAGTTCTCCATTGATGAATTCAAGCGGTTGTTTTCGCCTGGAGATGTGGTTGAGTTGGCTGAAAAAGCATATCGGGATAGCGGCAAGCCCTGATTCGGCGTAGGCGTCGGGTAGGCTTGGCGTAGGCTTTTGCGCAGGTCAGCAGTCAAAGAAGCGTATAAATCAAGCGCGCGTCTCTCCTTGATAATGTGAGTGAAGCTCGAAGTCACGCACAGGAGAGACTCCTCATGAAGCGTCATTCGTTCGCAGTCTTGTTTTTGATCTCGACTTTGATGTTGCTGGCGATTGCGCAGCTTTCGGCCCAGGTTTTGCCGTCGGAATTCGGTCGCTTGCGCGAGAGCGGATGTGATTCTCCATCTTGGCAAGCGCTGGGCAGGCTGGATGCCGCGCCTTGGCTGGAGAGCAGCAACGGCCGACCTGATGTCGAGGATCAATCTAGACCCGAGAAGATCTACTCTCTAACGGGATTTAACGTGCCCGGCTTCATGGGCTTCTACAATGCCTGCTCGCCGACGACCACCGTCCATGTCTATCACGGGGAAAACACTCAAGAAGAGCTTTCTCTGTATCAGGTTCCGATAGACGACTTTGTTGACGATATGTTTGGTGATTGGCCTTGGGTTTGGGACCGATTCAGCAGCTTTCAGCCGAAGGCGGATCGATTGGTAAAGCGCTTTCATGTTGACGGAAGCGCGACGAGGGATACGGTTCCTTTTGCGTTCTGGTTCGCGCATGGCTTGCGCGGCCGGGCAGGCATATTGAAGCAGACCGCACTCAAGCTCACAGACGCCTCCGGCGATAAGCTGCAGCCAGGCATATATTTCCTGCAATTTTCGGCACCCGATTTCAAGCACAGCTACAGCGACACACAAAGATACTTCCAGACCAAGTATTTCTTAAATGTGGCGACTGCCGCGCTCACCGTTAAGCACGGCGGCGGTCAGGCGCTGGTCTGGGCTGTGGATGTCAATTCCGGCGAAGCGCTGGCCGGGGAGCGGATCGACATCTACGGCGCGAACGCTGTTTTGCTAGGGAGCGGCCTAGCTGACGAGAATGGAATCCTCAGGCTCGATGTCGGTGCAGCAAGCGGAAGGCTGCTCGCCGTTCTCAAAACGCGGGAGCACTTCGCCTTGGGTTACACGAATTGGGACACGGGAATTCGCCCGCAGAGACAGCCGTATTTCTGGCTCCCGCGGGACATACAGATGCATGTCTATAGCGACCGCCAGGTCTATCTTCGCGGACAGAGGGTGTACTTCCGCGGCGTGGCGCGCGTCAAAGACGACATGCGCTACAGCTTGCCCGATTTCAAGACGGTTATCCTGAGAATTCGCGAGCCGGGCAGAGCGCTAGTTCAGGAGCAAGAACTCGAACTAAACGAATTTGGCAGCTTTCACGGGGTGTTCGATATTGATAGCAGGGCGGAATTGGGTCCCTACGATATTCACATCTTGCGCCCTGCCGACGATGAAAACGACGATCCACATTATCTTGGCGGCGCATACCCCGTATTCACAGTAGCCAAGCATCAGAAGCTCTCGCCTCGTGGCGATGATTCCGAGATTGAAATGGAAACGCGCGCTTCCAGCTCGAGCTACGATTCAAGCCGGTCAGTTGACGACCAGGAGCTCGCGGAACCTGAGCCTATCCGCCTGATTGGAGAAAAGACCCAATTAAAAGTTGGCGAGAGCGCCAAGTTCAAGATCACTTCTGCCTTTGCGAGCGAAGCGCAAGCGTTGATCACGGTCGAACGCGCCGGCATCATCAGCCATGAATTGATCACCCTGCGGAATAAACCGCTGATTTACGAAATCGAGATAGGGCCGGAGCACGTCCCGCATGTATACATAGGCGCCTTCATCGTCAAGGCCAGATCGGCGGCGGGGCGTCATGCCTTCGCCGATTATCGAATTGGATTCGCCGAGTTAGGCGTTGCACCGGAGCGAGAGACTCTCAGCATCGACATGAGCAGGGCGGGGCCATCCGTCTCGTCACCGGGGAAGACTGTTTTTGAATTGCGCGTGACCGACTACAAGGGCGATCCTGTCGAGGCGGAAGTCAGCGTTGCTCTAGTGGACCCGGCGGCATTCTCGCCGGAATTAAAGATCAAGGCGTCTTTGCTGGATGCCTACCATGGGCGGCAGCGGCTGTCCGTTTCGACCTCGTCCTCCCTGGCTATCAGCGCGGAAGGCCAACCGGGTGATCTAATCTTTCCGGGTTGCTGTGGTCCCAGCGGTAGCGCGATTCCTGACTTTGATGTCCTCAAATTGCCTGACACTGTTGTCGAGACGGCCTATTGGAATCCGACGCTGCGGAGCAACAGGGAAGGCGAGACGGTTTTCGAGTTGGACTTGCCAGCGAGCCTGCAAAACTGGCGCCTGGATGTACGAGCCATCACAGACAGCGCCGATGGCAGTTTGCTGATAGGCGAAAAGACATTTGAGCTGCCAATCGGCCGATGGCTTAAGTCGTAAAGAAGCGCAGGTCAAGTCGAGACCATTTCAATTGACCCTGTGGCGTCATCGACAAAGATGCCGCAGGGACCGCCTTGCTCGCTCGTTTTCATCTCGACGACGTCCCCGTCAAAATTCAAGAGCGGATGATAGAACTCGGCTACTTTTTCCGCTTCGCCGACGACATAGTGCGCGATCAAGGCGCGGCGAAAACGCGTCTCGCTGCGGTTGGGATAACTGCCGTGGATGACTTGACCGTTGAAAAAGAGGACGTCGCCGGCGCGCATAAGGACCGGCAGGGGCGACTTGCCCGGCGGGATCGGCACAGTTTTGGAGCTGAAACTCTGTGACAGATCAGCATCGATCAAACAGAGTTGCGGCAGGTCTTGCGTACCGGGCACGATCTGAATGCAGCCGTTGGCTTCGTCACAGTCATCGACGGCCATCCAGGCTGCCAGGCAAGTGCCGGGCCGGACGCGCAAGGACTTCTGGTCTTGGTGCAGCGCTTGGCCACGCGCGCCCGGCGGCTTGAAATAGAACATGGTCTGCGCGGCGTAGGGTTCGCGGCCGAGCAGGGCAGTGGTCCAGCAGCGCAGCCGCGCGTCCAGCAGCCAATCAAGCGCCAGTTGATCGAAGCGATGCGGATGGACCAGGCGCGGGTAGGCCTTGAGGGGATCGTCATCGCCGAGCAAGGTCGCCTTGTCGGCTGCGAAACCATGTCTCCGCTTGTCCAAGAGCATGAAATGGGCCTTGATCGCTTCGACCTCGTCGGCCTCGAATAGCCCTGGAACGACGGCGTATCCTTCATTCTGGAATTGATTGATGACTTCGCTGGCATTCATGTCCGCTCTCCTATTTCCTCAAGAGACCCAATAGACGGGGCGCCAACTTGACATAGGCGTCATACAGCCAGGGCCGCGGGGCGTAGTCCCAGGCGCCGATATGCCGCAGCACTTGTCCGCGGAAACCGCGCTTGAATTGATAGACCCCCCACAGGCTGTCGCTTTCATCGAAGACATCGGGGGCGCCCCACATATCATAGATGGCGTAACCTTGGGCCTTGGCCCATTTTATCGCTTCCCATTGTAACAAGTAATTCGGCATGCGCTGTCGCTCGCGGTCACCGGACGCGCCGTAGAAATACCAGCAGCTCCTGCCGAAGTGGAAGAGGATGACATGGGCGATGGGCTCTCCCTGGTATTCGGCGATCAGCGCATGCGCCAAACGGTCGCGCATAAAAGCTTGCCAGGCGCGCTTGTAGTAGTCATAGCGGCGGATCAGGAAACCGTCGCGCGCGGCCGTGATTCGGTAAAGTTGGTACAGAATCGCGAGATCATCATCACCTGCGGCGCGAACGGTCACGCCCTTCTTTTCGGCGGCGCGGATCTTGCGCCGGGTATTGCCGCTCATCGCCATCAGGAGCTCGTCCTCGGTCTGGCTGAGGTCGAATTTGATGGTATTGCGGAATTGCACCTGCGCATCCGAGAAGCGCCAGCCGCGGTCTTGCAGTTGCGCGCATATTCGCTGGCCCGAGGCGCTGGTTTTTTCTTCCGCGCTCCCGGGAAGGCCGGTCGCCAAAACGACGTCCGGATCGATCTTGAGCCAGACGGCTCCCATGTCGCGCGCGCGGGCTTCCAGGGCGTCGAGCAGGGCTTGGAAGACAGGCTCGTCGCTATAATCCAGCAGCGGTCCCTTGCTGACGTAGAGGAGCTTAAAGGGCCCCACTTTGCGCAGGCCCAGGCTGGCCAGCGCGACCGGAATCCCGTCGCGCTCGAATGCCAGCCGAGTCGGCTGCCAGCCAGTGGTATCCTGTTTGAACTCGCCCCAATCCCAGGTCTGCAAGATATGCGCCGCCGGCAGCTGACGCAAGCGACTGTTCCATTGGTCGCGATTGGCGATCTCGGAAACGGTGAGGATGATGGAATCCTTTCCAGTTAGGGCGGTCGCTAGTCGCTGAGTTTGAGCGCCGCTCGGTAGGCGGTGTAGACGAGCGGATTGAAAGCCAAATCCCAGGTGCCAGAGGCGCGGGAGATGCGTCCTCCCCAGCCGCGCTTGAAGCCGTAGACGCCCCATAAGCCGTCGGAACGCTTTTTGAACTGGGCTTCCAGCGTTTCATGGTCGTGGTCGGGTATGCCCCACATATCGTAACAGAGGCAGCCGCGCGCTTTCGCCCACTGAATCGCCCGCCATTGCAAGCCGTAGCTGGCGTACAGGTTGCTGTTTTCGCGCGATGAAGCGCCGTAGAAGTACCAAGCGGTCGATCCCAGCGCGAAGATCATGATCGCGCCGAGGGAGTTGTTGTCCCGCTTCGCCAGCAACAGGGCGCCGTGCTCCGGGATGAACAGGTCAAAGACGCGCTCGTAGTAGGCGCTGCTATGCACGCCGAAATCGTTGCGTTGGCCCGTGAGCTGCATCAAGCGATTGAAGTCCCCAAGGTCCCCCCGCGAACCTCGAATGTAGTCTAGGCCGGCTTTCAGGCTCTTGCGGACCTTGCGTCGCGTGCCTTGGTTCATGCGTTTGAGTATGGTTTCGTCATCGGCTCTTATGTCGATCTGGACCGTATTATTGGGTTGGATTGACTGGGGGCTGGGCGCGAATCCCATAGCCGAAAAGTCCGGCGCGGGTTGGTCTTGAAAATGGCCGGCTTCCACTTTAAGGAAGGCCGCGCCCGTCTCCGAACGGATCGCCTCCCAGAGCAGAGGATAGTGCCCGGCGTCGGTCGCGTAGGGTCCGCGGGGCAGGTAGGCCATTTTGCCCAGGCCGAGGGGCAAGGTCTTTAGCAAGACCGACGCGCCCGCGACGATCCCGCTGCCGTCTGCCAGGGCGATGATTTGCGCGTCCCAGCCGAACTGTGATTTAAGCACGCCCCAGGCGGCCAACTGCAAGAGATGCGCCCGCGCCTGGCTACGCAGAAAATGATCCCAATCTTCGGGATTGGGGCGCAGGACGGTAAGCGCGCCAAGGTCTTCGCTCATGCCGTTATTCTGTGTTAGCTCATGTGCAAATCATAGACCGAGTTTGCCGCTTGCAAAGGCGATTTCCGTGCCAGACCGGCAATCGCCATCGCGGCGCTCGAAGGACTCGAGAAGCGGTATTGGGATGCGACGAAGTCTTGAAAAAATCTCTCAGTTTGGTCAGCAACCATCCGTTGCACTTGCAAACTGGTGATGATATACTAGCGGAGTTTGTGATAAATGGCGCAATCGGATGCCGAAATGCCGTTAGTGGGCGCTGCGGCGTCAATCGTAAGCAACTCGAGGGTATTGCTCCAATGAATGTACTGAACGAATGGGCTTTTGTCGGTTTGTTCGCGTTGATGGCGCCGGTGTTCCCGGCTTTGCCGATCGTGATTGCCTGGCTTTTCCGCCCGCGCAAGCCCAATGTGCTGAAGAGCTCCACCTACGAATGCGGCGTGGAAACCATCGGCGATACCTGGGTGCAATTTCGCGTTCAGTATTATATCTACGGTTTGATTTTCCTGGTATTTGACGTGGAAATGGTTTTCTTGTTCCCGTGGGCCGTCGCCTATAACGAGATGAGCCTGTTTGGATTCGTGGCGGGTTTCTTGTTCATCTTCTTGCTGACTGACGCGCTGTTTTACGCCTGGAAGAAGAACGCCCTGGAGTGGAAGTAAGCTCGGGCGGAGGCTTGCCGGAGAGGACTATGGACGAACTTTGTACCGGTCTGTGTAAATTGATGGTGGAGTCGGGGGCCGACGCCGGGTTGGCGCAGTTCGCCTCGCTGCTGGTTGGCGTCTTGCTGGTGAGCGGCGTGCCGCTCTTGACAGTCATCATCTTGATCTGGGTGGAGCGCAAGGTCGCGGCCAGGATCCAAGACCGCATCGGTCCCAACCGCGTGGGGCCGCTCGGGCTGATGCAGACCTTTGCCGATTTGCTCAAGCTGCTGGGCAAGGAAGACATCACGCCGACCTCCGCCGATCGCGTACTTTACAATGCCGCGCCGCTGGTTTCATTCGCGTCTGTCGTACTCATTTGGGTAGTGGTGCCTTTCACGCCCTTTCATTTCGGCGTCGATTTAGAGATCGGCGCCTTGTATTTCGTGGCGATAGCTTCTTTAGGCACGCTTGCGATCATGACCGCGGGCTGGGCAAGCAACAACAAATATGCCTTGCTGGGCGCCTTTCGCGTGGTCGCGCTGCTGGTGAGCTATGAAGTGCCGCTCGTTTTCGCGCTGCTGGTGCCGGTGATGCTGGCGGGCAGCATGAGCATGCTTGATATCGTCAACGCGCAAGCGGGCATGTGGTTCGTTGTGCTTTCGCCGCTGGCCTTTGCCATCTTTTACATTTCATCACAAGCGGAAACCGGTCGCGCGCCCTTCGATTTGATCGAGGCCGAGTCCGAGTTGGTGGCGGGCTTCAATATCGAATACTCGGGCATGAAATTCGGCATGTTCTTCGCGGCCGAATTCTTGCACGTCTTCACCAACGGCATCTTGATGGCGCTGCTCTTCTTCGGGGGCTGGATGGGACCGCTTTATTACGAATCGCCGCTGATCGCCTTCGCCTGGCTGGGTCTCAAGGGTACGATCATCTATTTGACCACGCTTTGGCTGCGGAACACGGTGCCGCGCCTGCGGATTGATCAGATCATGGCCTTCAACTGGAAGTTCCTGGTGCCGCTGTCGATTGCCAACTTGATTTTGCTCTCGGCAGCGCTCAAGATCATGCAGGAGTTGGGCATTGCGCCGCGGGACATGCTGTCTGCGAGTTTTGTGGATGTCTTGCCGACGACGGTGGTCATGTTGTTGATCAACCTGGCGATGGTCGCTTACTTGCTGGGCATTTTGCGCAAGCGCGGGCGGGAAGCGCGCCGCGAGGCGGGGGCCAATCAGGGGATGCTGGCGCGGGCGGCGAGCGGAGCCGGGGACTAGGGAGACGCAGAAGATGGAATTGAACGCGGTCACCATCGGCTTTTTCGTTTTCTCGATATTGACATTGGGCGGGGGCATCGGCGTGGTGACGACCCGCAACCTGTTTCAAGGCACGATCTGGCTGATGGTCAGCTTGTTTGGCGTGGCCGGTTATTTTGTTTTGCTGAGCGCGCCCTTTTTGGCGGCGGTGCAGGTCCTGGTGTACATCGGCGCGATCGCGATTCTGATCACTTTCGCTGTCATGCTGACGCGCAGCGTCACCCGTATCAACGAACGATACATCCGGACGATACCGAGTTTTGTCGCCTCGCTGGCGCTTTTCCTGGTGCTGCTCTTCGGTATCACTGTGCCGATCTTCGGCGACTATCCGACGGAGATGGCGCCGACAGTTGTGATGACGACGCGCGATCTCGGTGTGGCGCTGGTTGACGGAAACGGCTACGTCGTGCCTTTCTTGCTGGCATCGGTATTGTTGACGGCAGCCATGATCGGCGCGATCTTTATCGCCCGCGATGAAGAAAGCTAGGGGGTAGGGACGCATGGTACCTCTTTGGATGTATCTGGCGGTTGCCGCGGCGCTGTTTTGTATCGGCGTCTTTGGCGTCCTGTCGCGGCGGAACGCCGTGGCGATCCTGATGGGCGTCGAACTGATGCTGAACGCCGTCAACATCAATTTGGTCGCCTTCTGGCGCTATAGCGAAACGGGTACGCCCCTGCTGCTCAGCGGTTACGCTTTTACCGCTTTTGTTCTCATTATCGCGGCGGCGGAAGCCGCTGTCGGCTTGGCGATCATCATCACCGTTTATCGCAATCGGCGGTCGGTCATTCCGGAAGAAGCAGACACGCTGAAAGGATAAGGACCGCGATGGATTTCCTCAACGACGCCAATCTCACGCCCTGGCTGATCCCGGCGGGTCCGTTGTTGGCGTTCCTGATCATCACGCTTTTGACCAACCGTTCCAAGTTGGTAGCTGCGACGGACCAGCAGGAATATGGCGGTCATCATCCCGACTATGACGGGATGCAGGTGCCGGTCGTCAACAGGTACAGCCGCGTCATCAGCGTCGCCATCGGCATGGCCGGCGTCATCTTCGCGCTGTTGATCAGTTGGCGGGTGCTCGCCGATGCGTCTCAGTTGCATCATATCGGTGAGGAAGTCCTTGCCAGCAGCATCGCCTGGATGGACACGGGCCAGACTTCCTTTTATATGGGCGTGCTGGTCGACCCGGCTACGGTCATCATGCTGGTCATGGTACCCATCGCCGTATTAATGATTTTCATCTATTCCATCGGCTACATGGCGCATGATCCGCGGCAAGCGCGTTTCTTCGCTTTGATCTCGCTCTTTGCCGGCGCCATGCTGACGCTGGTGGTGGCGGATAACGTGCTTCTGCTCTTTGTCGGCTGGGAGATCATGGGCGTCTGCTCATATCTGCTGATCGGATTCTGGTTCGAGAAAGAAAGCGCCTACAAAGCCGCTATCAAAGCCTTTACCACGACCCGCATCGCCGATGTCGTCATGTTGCTGGGCATCGCCTACCTTTATAGCGTCACCGGCACGTTGAGCTTCCGCGAGATCATGTACAGCCCGGAGACGCTCGATTTGCTGGCGACAACCACACCTATCATTTTCGGCGGTTGGACTGTCAGCGCGGCCAGCATCATCGGCATCTTCCTCATCATCGGCACCGTGGGCAAATCGGCGCAATTCCCGCTGCATGTCTGGCTGCCCGATGCCATGGAAGGTCCGACGCCGGTCAGCGCCATGATTCACGCCGCGGCCATGGTTTCGGCGGGCATCTTTTCACTGATTCGCCTATATCCGCTTTTTGCCGCCGGCGGCGATCCGCATCACGGCATCTTGACCGAGCCACTGGCGTTCATGGCTGTTGTGGGCGCTTTCACCGCGCTGCTGGCAGCGACTATGGCGGTGGCGCAGAACGATGTCAAGGCTGTGCTGGCGTATTCAACGATTTCGCAACTGGGATTCATGATGGCCGCGCTGGGCATTGGCGCCTATGTCGCCGCGGCTTTTCATCTTATTACGCACGCCTTCTTCAAAGCGCTGCTTTTCATGGCGGCGGGTTCCGTCATCCATGGCATGGAACATGGCGAGCATCACGCGCATGAGCACAGCCATAACGGCCACGATGAGCACGGCCATGATCATCATTTCGATCCGCAAGACATGTTAAACATGGGCGGGCTGCGCAAGACCATGCCCGTGACCTTCTGGACCTTTTTGATCGGCGGCTTGTCGCTTTCGGGCTTGCCGATAATCACCGCCGGTTTCTGGTCGAAGGATGAAATTCTGGCGGATGCCTGGCTCGTTGTCGAGCAATACGGCAGCGGCGCGCATGCGCTGGTCTTTATCATGCTGGCTGCCGCCGCCTTCATGACCGCCTTCTATACCATGCGCCAGATCTCTCTGACATTCGGTGGCGAAGCGCGCAGCGAAGCAGCGAAGCACGCAAACCTGGGGCAGGGGATCGTCAGCTTTACCATGACGCTGCCGTTGCTGATCCTGGCTGTTTTCGCTGTCGCGGCCGGCTTCGTCGGCGTGCCGAGCGATTTCCCGGTGTTGGGACCGATCTTCTCGCCCAAATACAACGCCTTCCATCATTTGATTATCGAGGCGCTGCCGCTGCCGGAGGCGACCGCCGCCTATGCCAGCTTGCCGGACTACCATCCGCATGCGCCGCCTTTCAACATCGTTCCGGTCGCGACGTCTTTCCTGGTCGCGTTACTGGGATTGTGGTTCGGCTGGAGGATGTACTGGCGAAATCCGCTCAAAGCGGGGCAGAAGGACCCGATGGAATCGCTGCTCGGCACGATGTATCCCATCTTGAAGAACCGCTATTATCTCGACGACCTGTATGAAAAGGTCTTCGTCAAGCCCTCGCAGTGGCTGGGCGTACAGGTCATCGCTTTCCTGGACAAGGGCATCATCGATAGTTTCTTGCACGTCATCGGGCGTATTTTCACCTGGCTGGGCGATCTGGTCAAAGTCTTGAACCTGTGGCTGATCGATGGCGTCGGCGATGGCATCCCGATCGCGATATTCAACTTTGGCGGTTGGCTGCGGCGCATGCAGACCGGTCGTGTCCAGCAGTACATGCTGCTGGTGCTGGTAGCGGCAGTATTGATCGGAATCGTCCTGGTACTCTCGTCGGGCGCGGTCGAACTGCAATAGGGAGACGCATCTATGATACAGATTTTCGGGATTGACGCGCTCTCTGTGCTGATCTTCGGTCCAGCGCTGGCCGCCTTCGTCGTCGCTGCGATGGCGCCGCTGGGACCAAGTAAATCAGTCGGTCGCTGGACCGCGCTGATCTTCTCGCTTTTGTTCGCGATTCTCTCAATCGCGGTCTTTCTTGATTATCAAGCGGCGGCGCCCGCCATTGGGGACGATCAATATATCGTGGCGCAAGATGTCGAGTGGTTTAGCGCGCTGGGCGCGCGCTGGACGCTGGGCATTGACGGCATCAGCGTCGTGATGATCTTGTTGACCGGCATCCTGACGCCGCTGGCGATCCTGGCAAGCTGGAACATTGAAGACCGAAGCCATATGCACATGGCGCTGCTGCTCTTCTTCGAGACCGGCAGCATGGGCGTCTTCGCGGCGATGGACCTGATGGTTTTCTTCCTCTTCTACGAGCTAACACTGATCCCGATGTATTTCTTGATCAATCAATGGGGCAGCCTGCCCAAGGCGGGCATCAAGTACAGCGGCCGCTTCTACGCCTCGACCAAGTTCATGATTTACTCATTTGGCGGTACGCTGGGCATGCTGCTGGCCACGCAGCTCATCGGCTGGTCGGCCGGCACCTACAACATGGCGGAACTGGTCGAAACCTGGCCCCTCTTCCGTCAGGGCGAGGCGCTTCTGGGCCTAGACGTCAGCACAGTAAAGGCGCTGGCATTCGCCGGTTTCTTCGTCGCCTTCAGCATCAAGGTGCCAATCTGGCCCTTCCATACCTGGCTGCCGGACGCGCATGGCGAGGCGCCGACTGCCGGTTCGATGCTCTTGGCGGGCATCATGCTGAAGCTGGGCGCCTACGGTTTCATCCGGCTGGTGATCCCCCTATTCCCCGATGTCTGGCTGACAGAGGTTGTGCTGGTCGGCGTCAATGTGGCGACGCTGTTTGCGATATTGTCCGTGGCTGGCATCATATTGGGCGCTTTTGCGGCTTTTGGACACAATGATATCAAGCGGCTGGTGGCGTACAGTTCTGTGAACCACATGGGTTTTGTCGGTATCGGCATCGCCGTCATGGCGCAGACTTACGCGCAGATATGGACCGGAGCGGGAGCGGGCGCCGATGTGCAAACCGCCATCATTGCTACGAACGGAACCGTGCTTCAGATGTTCAATCACGGCTTGAGTTCGGCTGGCATGTTTTTGCTGGCGGGGGCGCTCTATCACAAGACGCATACACGAGACCTCAGCGACTACGGCGGCCTGTGGGTGAAGGCGCCGGTGATGGGCGCGATCCTGATATTCACCAGCCTGGCCAGCCTGGGGTTGCCCGGTTTGAATGGATTCGTGAGCGAATTCCTGATCGTGCGCGGGTCCTGGCCTGTGTTCACCGGGCTGACGGCCATCGCCATGATCGGTTTGCTTTTCACCGGCGGTTATATTCTCAAGGGCATCCGCGCGATTCTGCACGGTCCCTTCAACCTGCGCTGGCGAGATTACGACCTGGAATTGACCCCGGCCGAGTTGCTGGGCATGGTGCCGCTGATGTTCTTGATGTTGCTTACGGGCGTGTATCCCAACTGGATTCTGCCGACGATCAACGCGACTGTCAGCACCTTGTTCGCCGGAATAACTGGCTAGGAATGGCACAATGGATGTAACGGGCTTTTCGGTACTCACTGCGATCATCTTCATTCCCATCATCGCCGGCTTTGTCATTCTTTTTCTGGACAGGCAGAATCGCGATCTGGTGCGCGGGGTGGCGATTACCGCCGCTTCGGCAGTTCTCGCCTTGTCCCTGGCGGTGTTCTTCGGTTACGACAATTATGTCAAGGGCGCCGGTGGCTTGATCGACCAGCAAATGACGATGCTGGCGGCGGGCGGCGATCTCAGCGGGGCGCGGATGTTCGTCGATGCGCTGGCCTTCGAACAACGTATCGTCTGGGTGGAATCGCTGGGCATCGCTTATCACGTGGGCGTCGATGGCGTATCGGCGCCGATGGTCTTGCTCACCGGCATGGTGGCTGTGGCCGGGGTCTTGATTTCCTGGAATATCGAAGATCGCCTGCGCGAGTTCATGGCCTTCTTTATGTTCTTGGTCGCCGGCGTTTATGGCGTCTTCATCGCCGTTGATCTCTTCATGCTCTTTTTCTTTTATGAACTGGCGATCTTCCCGATGTATTTGCTGATTGCGGGCTGGGGCTGGGTCAAGTTGCGCGAGTACGCCGCGATGAAGCTGACCTTGTACATCCTGGTTGGATCGGTATTTGCGCTGGTTGGCGCGGTGGCGATGTACTTCGCGGCTGGGGCGTATTTTTCTGGCAGCGGCGCGGAAGTCTTTCAAGCGGCCGTGGCCAGCGGCATTTTGCCGGCGGACAGCGCGCCCTATAGCTGGAGCATGGTGCAGTTGACACTGGCGGCGGAAAACGGCGCCTTCGCGATTGAGATACTGGGCATCGAAGGCTTGAGCTTCGCGCGCTTCTGGTTCCCCTTCATGTTCATCGGCTTTGGGGTGTTGGCTGGCGTTTTCCCATTCCACAATTGGTCGCCCGATGGTCACGTGGCGGCGCCGACCGCTGTCTCGATGATTCACGCGGGCGTTTTGATGAAAGTGGGGGCCTTCGCGGCCTTGCGCGCGGGCGTGCAGTTGCTGCCGGACGGCGCGCAAACGCACCTGCCCTGGATCGTTTTCCTGACGCTGATCAACGTTGTCTACGGCGCGCTGATCGCATTTCGACAGCGTGACTTCAAGTATGTCATTGGCTTTTCATCGGTCAGTCACATGGGTTTGGTGAGCATGGGCTGGGCGACGATGAACTTGACCGGCATGACCGGAGCGGGCATTCAAATGTTCAGCCATGGCGCGATGACGGCCCTGTTCTTCGGTGTGGTGGGCATGGTGTACGATCGCGCGCATACCCGCGATATTCCCAGCCTGGGCGGCTTCATGAAAGTGATGCCCTGGGTGGGCGTGGCTTTTGTCATCGGCGGCTTGACCAGCATGGGCATGCCCGGTCTCAGCGGCTTTATCGCCGAATTCCCCATTTTCCAAGGCATGTGGGCGGCCTCCGAGCAGATCACCTTGCAGCTTGGCGTCTTTCAGCTTAGCAACTATTACAGCGTGATTGTGATTCTGTCCGCGCTGGGCATTGTCATCACCGCAGCATATGTATTGCGCGTGGCTGGGCAGGTTTTCTTCGGCGAGTTTGATGCCGAGCATTTCCACGATGTCGGCGATATCGCGGCGACCGACCGCATCGTACTGATTATTTTGGGCGCGCCCCTTATCATATTAGGTTTGTACCCGCCGATCATGGCTCCGATGATCGAATCCGGCATTCGACCGCTAATCGCCCTGCTGGGAGGTGGCTAGATGGAAGCATTTGATCTCTGGGCACAGCTGCCGTCGGTCTTGCCGGAAGTCGGCTTGACGGCGCTCGCGGTGATTGTGCTCTTCGCCGATATCTACGGTTCTATCGCTACCCGTCGCAATGTGGTCTTTGTTTCGGCAGTTGGCATGGCGCTGCTGGCGCTGGTTCCCTTGATCTGGGTTCCCGACCCGGCGCAATTTGAGAAGGGCGTTTTGCTCTGGGGCGGGATGGTCAATTACGATCCGCTCTCGCAGATCTTCAAGGTAATGCTGCTGCTAGCCGGAGCGGTGACCTGTTTGATGGCGCTGGGGGACAAGGGCGTCGGGGACAAGGGCGAGTTCTATTTGATCGTGATCGTCGCCACGCTTGGCGGCCTGATGATGTCCAGCGCAAGTGATCTGATCCTGGTCTTTGTTGCGCTGGAGACCTTGTCGATCCCGCTCTACATGCTGGCGAGCTTCCGCCGCGGCGATCTGCGTTCTGCGGAAGGCGGCATGAAGTACTTCCTCTATGGCGCCTTTGCTTCGGCGATCATGCTCTTCGGTTTCAGCTTGCTCTATGGCTTCGCGGGAACGACCAATCTGGGCGGCATTGCCGATGCCATGAGCGGCGGATTCGACGGGGGTTTGGTCGCGGTTATGGCGGCTTTGGTCATGGTGGTGGTTGGCTTTGGCTTTAAGCTCAGCGCGGTTCCCTTTCACTTTTGGACGCCCGATGTCTACGAAGGGGCGCCCACACCGGTTACGGCATTTGTCAGCGTCTCGAGCAAGGCGGCCAGCTTTGCCTTGCTGGTTCGTTTTTTGACGGCTGTTTTCCCGCCCGAACTGGCGATAGCCGGCGTCGTGATCCAGGATTTCTGGGTCAACCTGTTGGTGGTGATCGCGATTGTGAGCATGACGCTGGGAAACGTGGTCGCCTTGCGGCAAAGCAATATCAAGCGCCTGCTGGCCTATTCGTCCATTGCCCAGGCCGGCTATACCTTGATCGGCGTGGCCGCGCTGCAGGGCCTGGATGACAGCCTGGCAGTAGCATCGGTCTCCTTTTACATGTTCATGTATATCTTCACCAATTTACTGGTATTTGGCGGCGTGATTCTCTTCATCGCGGCTACGGGCAAGGAAGAGATCAAAGATCTGGCCGGCTTGAACCGACGCAGTCCCTGGCTGGCGCTCTTCATCACGATCGGATTGCTGTCCCTGGGAGGCATCCCGCCGGCTGCCGGATTCTTCGGGAAATTCTTCCTTTTCCAGGCTGCGGTCAAGTCCAATTTGGTCGGGTTGGCATTGATCGCCGTGGCCAATGCCATCATCGCGCTCTATTACTACCTGGTTGTCATCAAAGTGATGTATGTCGATGTAGGACCGGACGACGAGATTCCGGTGGGCATCCCGCGCGCATACGGTTGGGCTTTGGGCATCACCGCGAGCATTGTGGTCTTGTTGGGCACAATTGCGGTCACGCCGATTTACAACTGGGCGGCGCTGGGCGCGAGCGGCTTATAATCGTTATAGCAATAGAAAATCGTTTGTGATAAAATTCTCGAACTAGACTGGGCATAGGTTCCCGCCGTTGGTTCGCCTATGACAAGTAACGTGAAAAGTGAAACCAAATAACAATCCTCTGTCCACCTATGGCTTGGTGGCAGGGGTAGTGGGGCAGGTAGGATGCTTGATCCTGCTTGTCATTCTGGGAACGATGTTGCTTGGCTGGGGCTTGGACGAGCTTTTCGGGACGCGGCCCACAATGATGTTTGTCATGCTGCTGGTGAGCGTTCCCATAAGTATTGCGGCAATCTTTTTCTATACACGGTACAAAGCGAAACAGTTACATGGCAGCGCAGTACAGAAGGAGGAAGATATAAGTGAATAGTTTTTGGAACGGGAAACGCCGGTTCGTCGCCTTGCTCATGTTGCTGGCTGGTGTTTTTGTCGCGTTGCGGGTTCCACCTGTCATACCCTTCATCCAATTGCCTGGAGAGAACTTCCCAGAGGGCTTTTATATCCCGTTCACGGATATTCGCTTGACGAATACCTTCACGGGATCGGTGATCGTGTGGATATTGCTTCTGCTGTTTGTCATTTACGTCTCGCGACGCCGCCCCAAAAGCGGCAATGAGGTGCCGCCGGGCGGTTTCTACAACATGTTTGAGGCACTGTTTGAAGGATTGATGGGCTTCGTCGGGGGCATCGCCGCGGGCAGGCATTTCCGTCTGATCTTCAACATGTTCATGACGATCTTTCTGGTGGTGCTGCTGGCAAACTGGATGGAACTCGTGCCCGGCGTGGATACTATCGGCTTCATCCATCCTCACGTCAAAGAAAAATACGATGCTGATAGCGGCGAATACAAGACGATCACCACCGATGGCTACGAGATCTATCAAGGCTTCCTGGATATCTCTTACGTCAACGGCCAGTGCGACTGGATCAGCCCGGCTGATGAAGCGGCGGCTGACGAGGCGGCGCTGGTAGAAGCGAAGGCGGCCGCCGCGGCAGCCGAACAGGCGTCGGTTGAGGACGCCGCCTACGCGCGCTATAAGGCGGCGAAGGACGGACACGGCGACGAATCGAGCGATGGACACGGCGATGAGGCGCATAGCGCAGAATCTGGCGAGTCTGATGCGGCCACCGCTGCTTATGACGAAGTGCTGGCGGCCCGGGTGGCTGAAAAGCAAGCGCGCGCTGATCGCGGATGTTATAGCGGCGTGGGCCCGGTTCCATGGGCGGATGACTATGTGGGCGACGATAAAGCCGACAAGAAGAAATCTATTCCGCTGCACCCGGACCCCAAGGGCGAAGAAGCGAAGCTGGTGCCTTGGGTGGTCTTGCCCTTTGTCCGCGTCCCGTCAACCGATCTGAATATGACACTGTCGCTGGCGTTGATCTCATTCGTCATGATCCAGTTCATTGGATTCAAGGCGCTGGGCATCGGCTATCTGACCAAGTTCTTCAACTTTGGCACACTCTTCAAATCGCCGCTTGGCGGTATTGATGTAGCGGTGGGCTTGCTGGAGCTGATCGGTGACTTCGCCAAGATTCTCTCGTTTGGCTTCCGTCTTTTGGGCAATATCTTCGCTGGATCGATCCTGCTCTTTGTCATGAGCTTCCTGGTGCCGATCCTGCCCTGGCCCTTTTTCATCCTGGAGTTTTTCGTCGGTGTCATACAAGCGCTGGTATTCGCCTTGTTGACCGCGATCTTCATGAACCTGGCAACGGTCAGCCATCATCACGATGATGATCATGACCATGCCGAAGCACATTGACATAGCAAGAAGAAAACTGGAGGAAACATCAATGGATCCACAATCAACGATTATTTTGGGCAAAGCGATTGGCGCGGGTCTGGCGATGATCGGCGCGGCCGGCGGCGGCATCGGCATCGGTTTGGCGGTGGGTGGCGCGGTGCAGGCCATGGGACGCAACCCGGATCACACCCCGACCATCCAGGTCAACATGATCCTCGGCGTGGCCTTCGCGGAAGCGGTTGCTATTTACGCCCTGGTCGTTTCGCTGATTATCCTCTTCGTACTTAGCTAGTTAGTACGGGGGAGGAACAGGAGAGCATCATGAGCGTACTTGACAATTTGGGCATCAACCCCGGATTGATGCTGATATGGATAATCGCCTTCATCGTTCTGTATACGGTGATGACACGGTTCATCTACGATCCCTTGGTGAATGTGCTCAACGAGCGGCGCAATCGCATCGCCAAGGGCTTGGAGGATGCGGCCGCCGCGGCGCGGGCGCGTGAAAACGCCGAAGCGGAAGCCGACAAGATCCTGACGCAGGCGCGGGCCGAAGCGCAAAAGGTGATTGACGAAGCGCGTGGCCGCGGCGAAGATGTTGCCGCCGCGGTCGAACAGGAAGCGCGTCAGGCAGCGACCAAGATACAGAACGACGCCCAGACCGAAGCGGTGGCCACGCGCAATGCGGAGTTGGGCAACCTGCGCGAGCAGGTGCTGAATATCTCGGTGGCTGTGGCAAGCCGCATTTTGGGTGAGAACATTACCAAAACCAAGCAGAAGGCGCTTGTTAACAGCTTCATCGCGGACCTGCCCGAGAGCGCAAAAGGCATCGGCGGCAGCGTGGAAGTCGTCAGCGCCATGCCTTTGACCGCGACCGAGCAGAAAAGTATTCAAGGCGAAATCGGCGCCGACGAGGTTGATTACCAGGTTGATCCGGAGATTCTGGGCGGCTTGATCGTGCGCTGGCCCGGCGGCATGGTCGATGGCAGCGTACGCTCTCAGTTGAGCAGTCTGTCGCGCAGTTTGAATTAAGCTGACCGAAACGCAAAGCACTTGTCAGACGCGTTGGATGCCCTCCAGCGCGTTTGTTTTTTTTGATGTAAACGGATTCCGGAAATTCATCATAAAATAGGGCAGAGCCCGATTACGCGCTAATAGCCAAACGCGGGAATTTTCATGCCCAAGACTTTGTGCGAACTGTTAGAGTCCATCGCGGAGCGACAACTGGTTTCCACACAGGGCGAGCTGTCCGGCGAGATCAGCGCTCCGGTGACGGAATCAAGCCTGGAGGTTGAGCCCGGGGGCATCTTTGTCGCGCGCAAGGGTGGATCCAGCGACGGCCACCATTACATTTCCCAAGCCATCGCGGCGGGCGCGGCCGCAATCGTCGGCGAAGCCCCGCAGGGCGACTTGAGCGTGCCCTATATTCGCGTCCGCGACGCGCAAGCCGTTATCGGACCGCTGGCGGCAGCTTATCATGATTTTCCCTCGCGGGAGCTGGTTGTGATCGGCGTCACCGGCACCGACGGCAAAACGACGACTTGTCACCTGTTGCACAGCGTTTTGCAGCGCGTCAGCCACGTCAAGGCCGGTTACATCAGCACCATCTCCGCCGACTTCGGCGACGAGAGGGCAGCGACTGGATTGCATGTCACAACACCGGGCGCGCCGCAAGTCCAAGCCTACCTGGCGCGCATGGTCGCAGCGGGACTGACCCATTGCATCCTGGAGATGACCAGCCACGGCTTGGCGCAAGGCAGGTTGAATGGTGTCGACAATGATGTAGCGGCCCTGACCAATGTCATGCACGAGCATCTGGACTACCACGGCAGTTGGGAAAACTACCGCGCTGCCAAAGCCATCATGTTCAAGATGCTGGGCGAGTCCTGGCGCAAGCCCGGTATCCCAAAGCTCTCGGTGATCAACGCCGATGACGAATCCGCAGCCTATTTCGGTGCTTTCGCGGCAGACCGCCTGCAAAGCTACGGCGTCCACGCCCTGGCGGATTATCGGGCGACGGACCTGCGCTTCCGACCCGATTCCACCAGCTTCCGGGTACAGGGTCAGCGTTTTGAGATGGGCTTGCCGGGCGAGTTCAACGTTTCAAACGCCTTGGCGGCCATTGTTGCCGCGCGGGAGCTCGGCGTATCATGGTCAGATATTCGGGCCGGGATCGCGGCGGTCGATTTGGTTTCCGGCCGTATGGAACGGATTGATGCGGGCCAGGACTTCATCGCGATGGTCGATTTCGCGCATAGTCCCAACGCGCTGCGACGCGCTTTGCAAGCGGGCCGGGGGATGCTGCCGCCCGGCAAACGATTGATCGCGGTCTTCGGCAGCGCCGGCTTGCGCGATGTGGAAAAACGCCGGCTTATGGCGGAAACGTCGGCGCAACTGGCGGACTTGACGGTCTTGACCGCAGAAGATCCGCGCACGGAGTCGCTCGACGATATCCTGGAGATGATGGCGGAAGGATGCCGGGCGAAAGGCGGCATCGAAGGCGAAAGCTTCATCCGCGTACCGGACCGCGGCGAAGCGATCTTCCGAGCTTGCCAGTTGGCGCGGTCCGGCGATCTGGTGATGGCTTGCGGCAAGGGCCATGAGCAGAGCATGTGCTTTGGCGCCACCGAGCACCCTTGGGACGATCGCAATGCCATGCGCTCGGCTCTGCGGGGGGCGCCGCTGGCGACCTTGCCGACCGCCAAATCGGGAAGATGACGCTCACAACGGTTCCGGCGCCCATCTTCAGCGCGAGCGTCCCGCCATTTGCCGACCAGCATATGAGGTAGAGTCACTCGATGCGACGAATTGATTGGTTGGCGGTGACAATGCTGTTGCTATTCGCGGCGGGCTTGCGCATCGTCGGCATCGGATACGGCTGGCTGGAGCCTGAATATTTCCCATCCTACGCCCCGTATGGCATGGCGCACGAGCAGTTACCTGTGAATCCGGATTCCTTCCACAACGTCGCGATTCCGGTGGAAATGTCATTGAAGCGACGCTTGAATCCCGAGTTTTTCAATTATCCGTCGCTCATCATCAACAGCAATTTTGTGCTCTACCAATTGACAGGCGCTACGCGCGGGCTCGCGCTTGAAGACCGCGACGGGCAGACGCTGCGCAACTACGCGGCTTTCCCGCTCTATGTGTTTTCCAGGATCTATAGCGTCTTGGGCGGCCTGGTGATGGTTGCCTGCGCCTACGCCACGGCACGAATCTTGGCGGGCAAGTTCGCCGCATTGTGCGCGGGGCTGCTGGTCGGCTGCTCGTATTCCTTGGTGGTTCATGCGCACTACGTCAAGCCGAGCATACCCGCAACAGCGTGGATGATGGTCGCAATCTGGGCTTGCGCGGCATGTCTGTACAGCCGCGGCATCCGGTGGCGCGAAAGGATGTACATTCTGGCCGGCATCGCCACCGGCTTGGCTGCATCGACCTTTTACAATGGCGCGGCCGTCGCTCTTATCGTGGGCCCAGCGGGGCTGGTTCTGCTGTATCAGTTTCGCAATCGGCGCATGCTGTCGGTTGTCCTTGCCGGTTGGCTGGCGATGCCCTTGTTTTTCTTGCTGGCGTCCCCGTATATCTTGCGCGACTTTGGTCATTTCTGGTACGACGTGTCACGGATCGTCGAGCAATACAAGATGCCCGGGCAAGTACACGATTTCTTCATCGTTGACCAGTGGACCGGACTGCGGTATCTGCTGACCTATTCCGCACTCTTCTCCCTAGGCATCCCGGCTATGCTGCTGATGGCGCTTGGCATTGCAGCGGCTGCGAAACCGATGCCCAGTCGGGGGAAGAACGGGCTCAGGCTTTTGGTCGGGCTTATCAGTTTCATGTTGCTGACATATTCTTTGGTGGTGCTGCGCACGGTCCGGCCCGGACACAGCGAACATCAGTTGATTCAGATCTTGCCCTTTGTGGCGCTTCTTTCAGCCATCGGGGCTGGATGGCTGGTTGAGCGGATATCACTGTCGCCGCGCCTGCTCATGCCCGGGACGCTCCTGCTCTTGACCTTGCAGCCGCTGACGCTGTCGGTACAAGCGGCAAAGATGTTCTCGCAGCCGGATACTCGACAGATCATGCTGCGCTGGATCCACGACAGTATTCCGTCGGGCGCCCGTTTTTTCGTCAACGGCTCTTACAATGTGCCCCTGGATTCGGCGATATACCCCAACTACCAGCATTTTGTCGGATATGCCGAAGAGCTGCCCTCAGGCGACGACTTCGATTATTTGATCATTTCCGATGCGCGCGCTTTTGATATCTATCGCTCGGAATGGATCGTCTCGCCCGCAATCATTGAGGAGCAGCGAGCCTACTTGGAAGCCCTCGACGATCGCTATACGCGCTTGGCCGATATCGCACGCCCAACCTGGACGGGCTCCGAAGCGATGATGAATATGGCCGCCTATTATCACAACCCGGGCTTGATTCTGTACTGCCTGAATCCAGCGAGTTGTGAGGTAGGACAGTAGTTGGCGTGTAGCGACTCACAGGCCGTGATAGACTTTCCTTGATATATAATTGAAAACTGTTGTTATCGAGGTTTCAGTGCAGGACATCGGCATCGTCATCGTCAATTGGAATACCCGCGAGCACTTGCGGCGCTGCCTCGAGACCGTTTTTGGGAGCGAAGGCGATTTTAGTTTCAGCGTGGTCGTCGTCGACAACGCCTCAACCGATGACAGCGCGGCGATGGTCGCGAGTTGCTATCCGGATGCGCAAGTCATCGTCAATACCGAGAACGTCGGCTATCCCCGCGCCAACAATGTTGGATTGCGACATCTTGGTTACAGCGACCCGGGCGAAGTGAAGGCGAGCGCGCCGCGTTATGCCTTGTTATTGAATCCGGATACGGAATTGCCCGCCGACGCCCTTTATCGCATGATCCAGTTTATGGATTCGAGGCCGGACGTTGGCGCCGCGGGACCGAAATTGACCCTGCTTGACGGCAGCCTGGACAAAGCCTGCCGTCGCGGCTTTCCGACGCCGATGGTGAGCTTTTATCATTATTCCGGTTTGGCAAGACTTTTTCCGCGCAACCGTCGTTTTGGTCGCTACAACATGACCTTTGCCGACGAAGACCAGGAGTTGGAAGTGGATTCCGTGGTCGGCGCCTATATGCAGGTGCGCAAAGAAGCCATAGCCAAAGCAGGTCTGCTGGATGAAAGTTTCTTCATGTATGGCGAAGATCTGGATTGGGCCTATCGCATGAAGCAAGGGGGCTACAAAATCTGGTATTATCCAGTTGTAACCGTGCGTCACGTCAAACGAGCGGCGAGCGCCCGATCAAAAAAAGCCCAGTTCGAGTTTTGGCGCGCCATGTTGATCTTCTATCGCAAGCACTTTCGACAGACTACCAATCTGCCTTTGCACCTGATGATTCTGGCGGCCTTGTTGCTGAAAGGAGGGCCCGACCTATGGAAGGAGATCCGCAATCCGACTCTGTCCGGCTAGCGCCTCGATCCTATCGCTGGAACAACGAACATTTGAAGGCGTTTTCCACCGTTTCTTTGTTCCTTGCCGATGTCGCCATGCTGGTGACGGCATTCATACTGGGTTACGAAGCTCGCGAAAGTCTGCCGTTTTTCGCACGTCCACAGGACCAGCCTCCCATAGCCAACTTTGTTCCAACGATCGTCTTGCATGTGGCGACGATCATTCTGATGTTCTATTTTTCGCAGTTGTATCATCTCAAGCGTGCCTCCAGCCGTATTGATCAGTTTCGCAATGTCCTTGGCGTCGTTACCCTGGGTACGCTGCTGGCAAGCGGCATCCAGGAATTCGTGCTGCAAAATACCGCATTTGAAGCGATCTATCCGCGCAGCCTCTTGTTCTACGTATGGTTTTTCAGCATGTTACTCACTGGCCTGGGCCGCGAGATTCACAGACGAGTTTGGGCTTCTCTGCGTCGGCAGGGCGTCCTGCGGGACAACTTGCTGATCGTGGGCGAGGGGCGCATCGCCCAGGAGATCACTGAAAAAATACGCAATAGCCCTTCACTTGGATATGACATTGTGGGCATCGTGAGCGCGAATGAAAGTCAGGACGAAATCCCGGGCATCTCTATCATCGGCAAATACGCGGATATTCCGCGCTTGATCGACGAACATATGGTGGAGCAGGTGATTGTCGCCTTGTCCGATCCGCGCCGCGGCGAACTGGTCGAGCTGATCAATCTCTGTCAGCGCGGGCGGGTCGACATAAAAGTGTATCCCGATCTCTTCTCCTATATGGCCGGCGATCTGAATGTCGACGACCTTGGCGGAACACCGCTGCTGACCGTACGCGACATCGCCCTGCGCGGCTGGAAGCTAAGCCTAAAGCGCGGGCTGGATCTCATCGGCGCGTCGCTGGGCCTCATCTTGCTTTCGCCGCTCATGCTGTTGACCGCGCTCTTGATCCGCCTGGAATCTCGTGGATCGGTCTTCTACTGGCAGTGGCGCATGGGGCAGGACGAACGTCCCTTTCCCATGATCAAGTTTCGCTCGATGCGCTCCGATGCGGAATCACAGGGGCAAACCTGGACGGTCGAGAATGACCCGCGCGTCACCCGTATCGGCCGCTTTATGCGTCGCAGCAACTGGGACGAGATCCCGCAGTTGATCAACGTCATTGTGGGTCATATGAGCCTGGTAGGTCCGCGACCGGAGCGACCGATGTACGTGCAGCGATTCCGTAGTCAGATCCCGAATTATATGACCCGCCTGCGCGAGAAATCCGGCATGACCGGATTGGCGCAGGTCGAAGGCTTGCGCGGCGATACCTCGATCGCCGACCGTACGCGCTTTGACCTGCTATATGTGGAAAACTGGTCTCTCTGGCTGGATATCAAGATCATCATTCGCACAATCTGGCAGTCTTTGACGCGCTCAAGCCCTAACGCATATTGATCTGTGGAGCCAAAATCAGAACATGGACTTGGAAACCTTGACGGCGGCCATGCGCGACTTTGTCCAAAGCAAGGGCTGGATTGACGACAGTTCGGCCAAACCGCAGAGTCACCGGAACCTGGCCATCTCGCTGGTCTTGGAAGCGAGCGAAGTCTTGGAACACTTTCAATGGGGCGAAGACAGCGCCGACCCGGAGGCTCTGGCTGAAGAATTGGCGGATGTGATGCTTTATCTGCTGCAATTAGCGGATATCAATGGTGTCGATCTTGGCGAAGAAGTTATGAAAAAGCTTGCGAAAAACCGCAAGCGTGATTGGCCCGCGCCAGCCAAGAGCGACGCCGACCGTAACGGGAAACTGGAATAGCTGGTGAGGTCTTCCTTGACGGCGTATCTAGGTTCCAACTCGTTATAGGCTATCATTCTCGACGCGGCGCATTATAATACCTGGCACCGTACGGAGAGCGTACGGAGGGGACAGCGCGAGGCTGCGCTAAGGTCTCGTGAACTCTAATCGCGCAATCGTTTAAGAGGATCGTGTTCAAATGTCGGAACAGGCTGTTACAGCCCAAAGCGAAGATTTCTCGCGTTGGTATAACGAGATCGTATATCGCGCTGATCTGGCGGCGCCGTCGCCGGTCCGGGGCTGTGTGATTATCAAACCCTATGGCTATGAAATTTGGGAGGGCATCAAGGGCGGTTTGGACCGACGCTTCAAAGCGACGGGCCATCAGAACGCCTATTTCCCACTTTTTATACCGGAAAGTTATATCAAGCGAGAAGCGCAGCATGTCGAGGGTTTCAGCCCCGAGCTTGCGGTGGTCACTCACGCCGGCGGCAAGGAACTTGAAGAACCTCTGGTGGTGAGGCCGACTTCCGAAACGGTTATTGGCGAGGCCTTTAGCGACTGGATTCAGTCCTATCGCGACTTGCCGCTGCTGATCAATCAATGGTCCAACGTCGTACGCTGGGAGTTGCGGACGCGTCCTTTCCTGCGCACGGCCGAGTTTCTGTGGCAAGAGGGGCATACCGCGCACGCGACCCACGACGAAGCCGAAGAAGAGACCTTGCAGATGTTGGACATCTACGCCGATTTCGCGGTGAAAGATGCCGCCATCCCGGTCATCAAGGGCGAAAAGAGCCGTATGGAGCGATTCGCAGGCGCCGTGCGTACTTACACGATCGAGGCGATGATGCGCGACAGACGGGCGCTGCAGTCAGGTACGAGCCACAACCTGGGACAGAATTTCGCAAAGGCTTTTGACATTCGTTATCTGGCTGAGAACAATGAGCAGGCTTATTGCTGGACGACGTCCTGGGGATTGAGCACGCGCATGGTCGGCGCGGTGGTCATGACACACGGCGACGACAAGGGGCTGCGTCTGCCGCCGAAGCTGGCGCCGTATCAGGCCGTGATTGTGCCAATTTACCGCAAGGACGATCAGAAACCGCTGGTTATGGAAACGGTCAACAGGTTGGAAAAGCAAATCGGCGCGGCGGGCATCCGTGTGCATGTTGATCGGCGGGAGGGGCAATCGCCCGGATTCAAGTTCAACGACTGGGAGATGCGCGGCGTCCCGGTTCGCATCGAAATTGGGCCAAAAGACGTACAGAACAATAATGCGGTACTGGCGCGTCGGGACGTCCCGAGGCGCGAAGGCAAGCAGTTTGTTTCCCAGGACGGCATCGCAGACGCGCTAGATGCGCTGTTGAACGCGATACAGGCAAACCTCTTGGCGGACGCGCGCGCCTTCCGCGACCGGCATATCAGCGACGTTGGCGCCTACGACGAAATGAGACAGGTTGTTGAGGGCGGGGATTGGGCGCGGGCCTGGTGGAATGGATCGGACGAAGATGAGTTGGCCGTCAAAGACGAAACGGGGGCCACGATCCGCTGCTTCCCATTTGAGCAACCGGGAGGAACCGGCTATTGCGTCAAGACTGGGCAACCTGCCCAAAAAGTTGCCCTTTTCGCAAGAGCCTATTAGCCCAAATTCGTGTATACAAGTTGATCAAGAGCGCGTCTACGACCCTATTGGCGCGCTTTTTGGTTTCCCTTGTTCGCGTGCGCGCCATGGTATGGGACTTCTAATGCAAATCTGGCATTGTGAAAATAGACACAATTGAAAAACTCCTGTACAATGGCAGCCTTTGAGCTTTAGTCGGGAAGGTAAACTGGAAAAAGGTACATTTACGGATCGGATAGTTTGCTGCTGCGGGCATTTGTGGAGATGGGCTTCCAGTGCTAGACTGAAACGTACCTGTACTTATTTTTCTTTGAATGATGCGATGATTGTTGCAACCAGATCAAACGTAAATTGCTTGCCTGTGCTTCGGCACGGCGGCCATGTGCATGCCACCTGCCTGCGCCATGTCGGGTTGGTGGCTTGATTTATTGGGATAGAATAATGACAGCTTACTTGATTGTTGACGCCGATGACATCTTGCAATTCGCCTCGCAAGAGGGAATAGACCTTCAGGAGTTGGCGGTAGCCTTGCGCGGCAACGCCGCTTTGGTAGCAGGTCTGTACGACTCGTCGATGCTGACGGCGGTCGCTGTAGCAAATTGGGGTTCCGAACAAGGCGATTGGCCTGTCGATCCGGAGACGATCTTCCGCAGCGCCGGTTACGAGATTCTTGCGGTGCCGGAGCGTGAAGATCTGGTCAACGTGCTTATAGAGCATTATTTCTCTGCAGATCCCAAACTGATCGACGAGTTGATCGTCGCGAGTCGGTCGGGAGATTTGCTGCCGCTCATTGACAAGGTGGAGACACCGGCTAGTGCCCGTATCCGCCTTTGGAACGAGAAGGATTCAGTTACAGGCGTCGAATTCAGCAAGAACGTGTTGGTCCAGCCCCTGGAAAACCTGTACGGCTTGCGGCCCAAGAATGTCTGGGTCTACATCGACTTCGAGAACATCTCAATTAGCTTGAACGAGCAGGGATTCGTCGTCAATCTCGATCATCTGATCGAACGCTTTGTTTCTCAGGCGCAGGCGCACGGCCGATTGGTGAAAACGTCGGCGTATGCCCCTTGGGGTCAGCGCGGCGCCTTGCCGCCATTGGTCGATTCGTCAGGAAGGGAAGTGGCGGACGATGCGCCGTCTCGCCTGATGATGGCGAATATTGATCCCGTCTTCAACCTGCCGGGCAAGAACAGCGCGGATATGCGCATGGCGCGGGATGTCCTGACCGATGCCGGCCATCCGGAAGCGGGCGATGTCATCATCCTGGCAAGCAGCGACCGAGACTTCAATGACGTGATCAATCCACTGCTGCAGCGGAACAAGACCGTTGTTTTGTGGGGTGTGCGCGGCAGCACTGGTCGCCTCTTGCAGAGCCACCCGTCATTGCACCTGGAATTCATTGACGATTTCACCGATCTGCAAACACATGAATCACTCAGCCATGTGGAGGTCGCCGACGACGCCGAGAGCTTCATCCCGTCTCAGTGGTCGAGCGTCATTATCCAATTCTACAGGCTGCAGAGCGCCAAAGCGTCTGGCGAGATCACCTTGCATGCCTTGATAGAGCAATTGATTGATGTTGGCGATGTGATTTCCTTCGAACGTGGTCAAGATTTGGTATCGCAGGCGATTTCCTTAGGTATCTTGAAGCAGCTTTCAGCGTCCGGCGCTGTCGAGCTGAGTTATCAAAATCCGGTGGTTGACAAAACCTTGCTGATTGTCGAGCGCATGGTTCGTCGGGTCGTCAATACGTTGAGCGCGCGCAATTGGGAATACGTCAATTACGGATTCTTGCTAAAGGGATTGGCGATGGAGCGCGATCTCGACCGTCCCGGCATGAATGAAAGCGACCAGTGGCGCTCGCATTGGATTGATTGTCTGGTACGCGAGCGTGTCTTGCAGCGGGAATTGGTGCCTCATCGCCACAATCCGGATGATCTGGTACCGGTGATCAGGATTCCTGTCGAAACGCCGCGTCCTGTGCCGAGCAAAGTGGAAGCGGATGCCGAGGACGCGGAACTGGCCAGCCGCAAGTGGCTCGGCATTCCACCGCATAAGCTGTATGAGACGGACCCTGAAGTGGCCCGCATGGTCACCCGCATCGTCGTGAGCGTACAGCAATTCACCAGTTTCCGGAATTTCGCCTGGTGCCCGCTGGGCAGCTTGCATCGTCGGCTGCGAGAATTCGATAGCGGTGTGACGTTCCAATACGCTGTAGAGTACTTGCTCGTCAACGAGATGGTGACCGTGCAAGAATACCCAAACCCGCGCAGCGACTACAACACCAAGGGCATAGAACTCAATCCGGAATGCGCCTTTGTCGCGGTCTTGCTGGCTGAGCGCGATGAATTCGTTCGCGTCTTGCTGGAAATGTACAACGAGAATCAAACGATAAGCGCGGCCAATGTCAGCACTCGGCTAGAGGACAGCTGGGACGTCGATCTGTGGGTCTCGATCATGAGAATTGAAAACGTGCTGAACTTGCTCCCCGGTCGTACAGATCAATATAGCTTGTTCCGGACCCATCATACGGTGAAATTGGTCGCGAATGACGATGTCAACGAGCTGCAAAAGGCGGATGAATAGCTGGGCATTGTTGCGGCTTCCTTGAACTGATATAATCAGCGCGCTTTTAAGACCGACAGGCAAACTGTCCTGCCTGTACGGTGACGATTGAAGGGACGGAAAGCATGCCATTGGACAAAGCGACCAAAACACAGATTATCGACGATTTCGCCCGCGAAAAAGGTGACACCGGTTCACCGGAGGTGCAGATAGCGTTGCTCACCGCGCGGATTGAACAATTGACCGATCACCTTAAAGTACACAACCACGACGAGCACTCCAGGCGGGGATTGCTGAAGTTAGTGGGACAGCGCCGCCGCCAACTGAAGTACATCGCTCGGAAGAAACCAGATGTGTACCGTGAATTACTGCAGCGCCTCGGGTTACGACGATAGATCCCCCTGGCGGGACACGAGCGGAATTGCCGGCATATGACCCCGTTGCGCCCGATGCAGCCTCATAGGCCGAACAGCGCAGATTTGATGATTCTTGATGCGTCATAATGATGGGCAGCGCCAGAGATACCAGTTCGTTGCTCCGCTGGTAGCTGAGAAAACTGCGCGTCAGATTGACGCATTTTAACTGTATGGAGAACTCTATGACATTAGAGATACGCGAATATCGAGGCAAGGTGGCGGACAAGGAAGTGCTCATCGAGACCGGCCGCTTTGCTCAACAAGCAGGTGGTTCGGTGACGGTGCGCATGGGCGATACCATGTTGTTTTGCTCCGTCACCATGGGGTCGCCGCGCCCAGGACTGGATTTCTTTCCCTTGAGCGTCGACTACGAAGAAAAGATGTATGCCGCCGGTCGCGTACCGGGCGGGTTTTTCAGGCGAGAAGGCCGTCCGTCAGAAGGCGCCATTCTTACTTCCCGCGTCATTGACCGGACCCTGCGTCCACTTTTCCCCAAGAACATGCGCAACGAAGTGCAAGTGATTCTGATGTCTCTTTCGCATGATAAAGAACATCATGTCGATATGCTGGGTGTCATAGCGGCCAGCACCGCTCTGGTGATTTCCGACATTCCCTGGGAGGGCCCGGTGGCTGGCGCGCGCGTCGGCCTGGTCGACGGCGAGTTGTCCGTGAACCCCACTTATACCGAGATGCAGGCCAGCCCATTGGACCTGCGCGTTTCTGGGACGGGCGAGGCCATCAATATGGTCGAATGCAATGCCGACCAGGTGGACGAGGATACGATGCTGGAGGCGCTCTTCCTGGCGCATGATGCCATACAAGACATCATCGCCCTGCAGAACGAAATACGAGAGGAAATCGGCAAGGAGAAACAGGAACCGTCGGTTGACGATATCGACAAGGACTTGCAGGCAGAGGTCGAGGGAAAAGTGGCCGGCCGGATCCACGAGATTATGGCCGCGCATGATAATCGCAACGAACGCCGCGAGCCGCTGCGAGCGATTCAAGATGAAATAGTCGAGGAATACACGCGGAAGAATGAAGCGATCGACGACGAAGACGAGCGCTACAACTTGAAACACGTGGAACGGGCTTACGATCAAACGATGAAAAACGTCGTCCGCCGTCGCATCGTCAATGAAGGCGTCCGTCCTGACGGGCGCGACTACGCTGCGATGCGCCCGCTTTTCGCAGATGTGCAGCTGGTGCCGCGGGTACATGGTTCCGGCATGTTCATGCGTGGCGAAACGCAAGTGCTCACCATTGCCACGCTGGGCACCCCCCGCGATTCGCAATTCATGGATAGCATCAGTCCGGAAGACGACAAGCGCTATATCCACCACTATAATTTTCCACCGTACAGCACGGGCGAGACTTATCCCATGCGCGGTCCGCGCCGGCGCGAGATCGGGCACGGCGCATTGGCGGAAAAGGCGCTGCTCTCGATGATCCCAACGGAAGAGGCGTTTCCTTATGTCCTGCGCCTGGTGAGCGAAGTCATGAGTTCAAACGGCAGTACCTCCATGGCCAGCGTCTGCGCGAGTACGCTGGCCTTGATGGACGCAGGCGTTCCGATCCGCAACCCTGTCGGAGGCATCGCCATGGGCCTCATCAAAGAAGGCGACAAAGTTGCCGTGCTAACAGACATCCAGGGTATGGAAGATCATTTGGGTGACATGGACTTCAAAGTAGCCGGAACTGTCGACGGGATTAATGCCTTGCAGATGGATATCAAGATCGCGGGCGTAACGCGCGATACCATGCGGCAGGCGCTGGCGCAAGCCCGGGACGCGCGCCTGCAAATCCTTGACGTCATGCAGGGGGCTATCGCCGCCCCGCGCGACACCTTGAGCGAGCACGCGCCAAGGATGGAATCGGTCAAGATTGAAGTGGACAAGATCGGCGCCGTCATTGGCCCGGGCGGCAAGAACGTGCGCGCGCTGCAGGAAGAGCATAATGTCAAGATTGATATCCAGGAAGACGGGCTGGTCTATGTCGCCGGCGAAACAGGTCCCGACGTTTTGGAAACGCTGGAAAAGATCAAAGCCATGATTGAGGAGCCCGAGGTCGGACAGATCTATACCGGCCGGGTTACCAGGGTAGAAAACTACGGCGCCTTTGTGGAATTCTTGCCGGGCACCGATGGGATGGTGCATATCTCGCAATTGGCGGACTACCGTGTCAAGAGCGTGGAAGAAGAAGTCAGCATTGGCGATGAGATCATGGTCATGGTGATCAGCGTGGACCCCACTGGCCGGGTTCGCCTCAGCAGGCAAGCTGTGCTTGAGGGCTGGGACGTAGAAGAAGCGATCCGGCGAGACGCCGCCAACAGCCGCGGCAATCGACGCGGTGGCGGAGATCGGCGTGGTGGTGGCGACCGGCGCGGTGGCGACAGACGTGGCGGCGGCCGGCGCAGTGATGACCGGCGCGGCGGTGGCGACAGACGAGGTTATGATCGAAATCGCCGCGACTGAACCGCTGGGACAGAACAACTATCGACGTGCTACCGCGCAATCAGCCGCGAGTAGCACGTTTTTGATTACTTTGCTTGATGGACGCGGGGGAGTGCAATCGTGACAGACTTGAGCGACAGTCCCGGCAGAGGCATTGCCGAGACCGAGAATTACCTGATTTGGGAAGTGCAGGGGCCGGACGGTGAAACGACTTACCATGTGGAATTGGGCGTCGCCACCTTGCACTTCTATCACGAGGAATGGGCAGAATTTCTGCAACTGATGAAAGACGCGGCTAGCAACAGCTGATGAGCCCAGAGCCAACGCGACAGCGCTTTGTTGAAGCGCTGGCAAAACATCTGCCGCCGAGCGCCTCTCGGTTGCGTCTTTTGGACATTGACGGGCATTGCCGCGATATCTTGGCCGGTCGACGCGCTGACTTGGATATCCATTGTCCCGGGGCGAATGACCTGGGACGATCGGGAATTGCCCCGGCAACGGCGGACGCTATCGTGGCATTTGACCTTGATCTCGACAGTCACATGCTGAGGTCGATCGCCGCCAACATGAGACCCGGCGGGCGTTTTATTGCTGTCTTCACGCAGGGCGAAGTCCGCGAGCGCTGGGTGCGTCTGTTGGAAGCGCAGGGACTTGTCAGGATCCTGGTTGAGCCGGCCGTCGATGGCGCCGGCGTCTTGATACGTGGCGAAAAACCTCATACTACTGTCAATACATTGGGGCGCATTCAAAGCGTCGCGCGCGCCGATGCCGATTTCTCGGACCTGGCCGACTACCGAGGACCATACTTGCATCTTCTGATTCGTCAATCGCCCAGCAAGCCGGTATGGAAACTGGAAGCCGGGGAGTCCATCGCCTGGCGCGCTCTTGCCTTGGAGGATAATTCGAACGCTGTTTTGCTCGCATTCAGCAGTTTGCCCAAGGCGGTCGGATTCTTGCAGCCCGCCGTCTTGATCGACCTGGTGAGAGACGTTAACAAAGTTGGCAAATTCGCCAGGGAAGTCGTAGGGGGATGGGGGACGCCGGTTATTCTCAACCCGACCATGGTCTCTATCAAAGATCGGCGACTGATCTGGCTGCCTGTTGATCCTGAAACCGCTGCGGCGCCGGATGAATGAGCGCTTTCACCATTTGCGTTGGTACTGCCGGGGCGCTTTACAATTGTGATAGACCTGATTCCACAGTTGCCAGGACCGGATTGCGCGCAAACTCATGACACTTTCGCTGGCTGACATCGCGTACTTGAGCAGCCATCGCGGTCGACACGTGCTGGAGTCGCATGCGCATAGCGATGTCTCCGCGGCAAACACCCTGGCTATGCTGACCCAACTGAGAAAAGCGCTGTCCCCGCAGCAAGCGGCGGCAGTGCTGTCAACGCTCAGGTTGAGGAAGAAAGCAAAGCTGAAATTCCCGCATCAGGCCCAGCGGATGTTGTTCACCGAAGAGAGCTTGCAACAGGCCAGTCACCCGCGAATTAGGCAATATCGGGCCGATCTGCTGGGGTCTGACGAGCTGGTCGACATGTGTTGCGGCATAGGCAGCGACTCAATGGCCTATGCCGAATCCGGGCGCCGGGTCCTTGGTCTGGATAAGGATCCCGTGCGTATCGCCATCGCCCGGCACAACGCTGCTGCGCTCGGCGTCAGCGCGGAATTCGCTGTGGCGGACGTTCGCGCGGGCATGCCATCCGGTTACGACGCCGCATTCTACGATCCGTCGCGGCGCGATGCGCGGGGCAGGCGCATCCGCGATGTCGAGCGTTATGTGCCTCCGCTGTCTTTGATTCGACGATGGCCCGCGAAGGAACTTGTAGTCAAACTGTCTCCCGCGATCGCCTTGGCGCAAGTCCAGCGCTATGGCGGCCAGCTGGAATTCATCTCGGTCGACGGCGGCCTCAGCGAAGCCGTACTATGGCGGCACCGGCAGTCTGCGCCACCGCTGGCGACACGGTTGGACGCTGCGGGCATTCATCACTTGTCGGCAGATTATGATGCGCACGTTGACATCTCGGAACCGAGAGCGTGGCTATTCGAGCCGGATCCGGCGATTCTTCGCGCCAGGTTGCTGCGACAATTGGCGGCGACGCTCGCTGCAAGTTTGCTTGACGGCAGGATCGCCTATTTGACCTTGGATGAAATCGTAGATAGCCCCTGGGGAAGGTACTGGCAAATCCTGGACTGGATGCCCTTCAACCTCAAGAAATTGCGCCGTTATCTAGCAGATAGAGGAGTCGGCCAGGTGACGGTGAAGAAACGCGGCTTTCCCATGTTGCCCGAGGAGTTGATCGCCAGACTGCGGCTGAAACAGGGGGAAGAATCGCGCGTGCTCGTCTTGACGCGCTGTCGCGCCCGGCCCATCGTCATTGTCTGCGCTCCGAAGTAGTTTGGGCAATTTGAACGAATCCATTATAATTGGGTTTCGTTATGTGATCGGCAAAATCGGATGATGCAACCGCAGGAACCGCGCAGACATCGTTTGGTCAGTTGGGAAGAGGTCGACCAGCTTATTGATGGATTGGTTCCGCGCATACAAGATCTGGGCCCCTTCGGCGCGATGGTCATGATCACGCGCGGCGGCGTGATACCGGGTGGATTGTTGGCGGAAGCATTGAGCATTCGGCACCTGTTGACGGCTTCGGTAGACTTTCTCTCGACAGAGCAATCCGGCATCATGGCCTGGCCGACATTTTTGCAGTTTCCCGATCCGGAGCTTTTGCGCGGCAGGCGAACCTTGATCGTCGACGATGTCTGGGGCAGTGGACGGACTAGCATCGCTGTGCGGGAACGCGTGAACGCGGCGGGCGCGCAGGCGATCAATTGCGTATTGCATTTCAATCCCTATCGATCGCTGTTTTCCAACATAAGACCAGAGCTGTATGGCGATGTTACAGACGCTTATGTCGTGTATCCTTGGGAGATTGATCGCGGTTTGCTGGGGCGCGGCTTTGGAGAAGCGCAGCCGGAGATCTGATCGGATCGATTTGGCGGCGAGCGCGACATTGTGCGATTCGAGAGAGTTTGCGATATAATGCATGAACGTTTTATGCAGTCGTTCACTTCAGCCGGGTGTGTCGATACCAGCAGCTAGCGGTTTGTGAGCGCCAGTCGATTTGTCGATTTGCTGCGCATGAGCGTATGGCCTTTGACTGCAGCGAGATAATGTATACTACGTTTAGGTCTAGAATTTGTGTTTTTTTAACACCAGACCTCATTGTTGACCCAAGTGCGCGGTAGCCCTGCGGGTTCCGGCACGATTATTACCTGCTGATGCAGGAGGCTAAACAAACCATATGAGTGAACAGTCTGATAGCAACCCCGTACCCGATGAGAATTTCGAGGAGATGCTCGCCTCATCATTCGATTTCGCCTACTCTCCGCCACGCCGCGGCGAAATACGCGAAGCCACCATCCTTCAGATAGATGAACGCGAGATAATCGTCGATCTCGGGGCAAAACAAGACGGCATTGTTCCTTCACAAGATCTTGATCGGATGGAAGACAGCTTCCGCGAGAGTTTGGAAGCGGGCGCCAGCATCCCGGTTTATGTGGTCAACCCACGCGATCAAAATGACAACTTGATCGTATCCATCAACATGGGTTTGCAGCGTTACGACTGGGAAAAAGCGCGCGAGCTTTTGAGCTCGCAAGACCCGGTCGATGTCAAAGTCAGCGGCTATAACAAAGGCGGCGCTCTGGTACGCTGGAACCGGCTGGAAGGTTTTATCCCAAGTTCTCATTTGGTTTCCACGAATATGGCGGTGGACCGCCGCGAGGCCATGAGCGAGTTGATCGGCTCCGTCCTTAGCGTCAAGGTCATTGAAGTCGATCAAGATCGTCGCCGGCTCATCTTCAGCGAGCGGGAAGCTCAAAAAGAGTGGCGCGCCAAGCGCAAGCAGAAACTCCTGGCGGAACTAAGCGTCGGTGATGTCGTAAATGGCGTCGTCACCGGACTGCGGGATTTTGGCGCCTTTGTCAATATCGGCGGCGCCGACGGATTAATACACGTCAGTGAGCTGGCATGGCATCGGGTCGATCATCCGCGTGATATTTTGGCCATAGGCGAAGAGATCGAAGTTTATGTGCTAAACCTCGACCGCGAAACCAATCGCATCGCGCTCAGCAGAAAGCGGCTCTTGAGCGATCCCTGGGACGAGGCGCAATACCGCTATCACGAAGGACAATTGGTGGAAGGCCAGGTAACCAACGTGGTTGACTTCGGCGCGTTTGTCGCGTTGGGAGATGGTCTGGAGGGCTTGCTGCACCTCAGCGAAATGGGGGATGGCGCCCTCAAGGAACCGTATTCTTATGTACAAAAGGGCGATCATCTTTCGCTGCGCATTAGTCACCTCGAGCCGGAAAAGCGCCGTGTCGGCTTCACCCAGCGCTGGGGCACCGAAGTTGGAGAAGAGGACGGCGAAGACGAAATCGACGAGGTCGAGAGCATAGATGAGGTCGAGGACCAAGCGACCGACGACGGGTCAGATGCCGCGCAAGATGACTCGCCCCAGGATCCTGACGACTCCTCATCGGACGGAGATGACTAGGGCAGCAGTCCGCCCGCCGCACAATTGATTGCCAACCGCCATAAAACTCGCCGATCACTTTGCCTCGCGCTGTTGACAAGGTTGTTGCCGCTTTGTATAATGCGCGGCGATTCTTGGTGAGGGCAAGTCGTTCGTGTAGTTCCGCAATTGCAGACGAACAAGGACATTCCGAGCCTGGTTATTCGGCGACCGCCGAAGGTTACCGGGTTTTATTTTGCCCCCGATCAAGCATCAGTTTCGTATTGTTCTGGGAGAGTTTTGAGTTATGCAAACAGAAACTGCGCTGGATCAGTCTGTCGACGAGATGGACTTTGCGTCACTTTTGGAAGAATCCCTTGCCGGCAGCCAGATCGAACGGGGAGATATCGTCAGCGGTACCGTCTTGTCCATCGACAGCCAGGGATTGATCGTCGATATAGGCTGGAAGCAAGACGGCATAGTCACGCGCAACGATATCGAACGCATGGGCATGAGCACGAAGGATTTCCAGGTGAATGCGGAGATCGACGTGGCGGTCGTGCGCTTGAACGACGGCGATGGCAATTTGATCCTGTCCGCTTCTCAAGCGCGCCAGAACGAAGACTGGAAACGCGCGGAGGCAATGATGAATAGCAAGGAACTCTATGCCGGCGTGCTCGCCGACGCAAACCGCGGGGGTGTGATCATGACCTTTGGCCACTTGCGCGGGTTCATTCCAGCCAGTCATGTGCTTGATCTGCCACGTGGACTGAAGGAGGAGGAACGCCTGCTCCAACTTCAAGCATTGATCGGCAAGGAAATCAGCGTGCGCGTGATCGAAGTGAATCGCAAACGGCGGCGCTTGGTCTTCAGTCAGTTGGAAGCGGAACAGGAAAACCGAGCGGCCCGCAAACAGGCATTGTTACAGGAACTTGAAGAGGGCAGTACGCGCGAAGGTGTTGTCAGCGGCTTGTGCGATTTTGGCGCCTTTGTCGATCTGGGCGGCGCTGACGGTCTCATTCATATTTCAGAGTTGGCTTGGTTCCGCGTGCGTCATCCCAGTCAGATTGTGGCGGTCGGCGATCAGGTCGAGGTTTTTGTCTTGCACCTGGATGACGAAGGCAAGCGCATCGGCTTGAGCTTGAAGCGCTTGCAGCCCAACCCCTGGTCGCTTGTCGACGACATGTATCACATTGGGCAGCTGGTAGAGGGTGTCATTAGCCGTGTAGAGTCCTTTGGCGCTTTTGTCAGCCTGGACCCGGGCATTGAAGCGCTGCTCCACGTCAGTCAGATGTCGCATAACCCGGAAGAGAATCCCTTGCGCCATCTATACGAGGGCCAAAAGCTGCTGATGCGTATTATTAGCATTGAGTCGGAAAAGCAGCGCCTGGGGCTGAGCTTGACCGAGGTCACGGCGACGGAACTGGAACAGTGGGAAGAGCGCCAAATGGAATTGGTCGCGCAAGCGCGCGCCGCTGCCGAAGCGGAGGCAGAAGCTGAACGTGATGAAGGAGGCATGCCGCCCACCGAATCCGATGCGGAAGCGGGGGGTGAAGCCGAATCCGAAGCGACGCTTAAAGCGGAGGTTGGAGCGGAACGATAAGCCTAAGTGTAGCTTTAAGGCGGCCGCCGCGAAACGCGATATGGCATTGCGCTGCTTTGTCGTGTACACTCCCTTTGCTGGTTTGTTGAAAGCTGGGCATTTTCGGACGAATTACAGAATAAGGCGGTGATTGCGAGCATGGCTTCGGTGAGGCTAAAGCCAGGCGAAAGTCAAGAACAACTCTTGCGGCGTTTTCGCAAACGGGTGACAAATGCCGGCATACTTAGCACGGTACGCAGGAAACGCTGGCACATTTCCAAGAGCGAATTGCGCCGTATCGAGAAGAAGAAAGCGATCCGTCGCTCGCGCCGGCGGCAACGCAAAGTGTGATTCATCCGCTAGTTGCTGCCAAAGCGCGTCCGGCAGTGGCGCTTGCTGGCGGGCGTACGTTGCGAATTCGAAGTTTTCGGCCCGTTGCGCAGGCAGCAACCGCAGCGGGTTTCTATATTTTACGGGGCAGGCTGTTTTAGTTCACTAAGGAGGAACATGGCCAAGAAAGAAGAAAAGATCGAAGTTGAAGGAACGGTAATTGAAGCGTTACCCAATACGCAGTTCAAAGTTGAATTGGATAACGGACATCAGGTTCTGGCGTATTTGTCGGGCAAAATGCGAAAGTACTACATACGTATACTTTTGGGAGACCGTGTCAAAGTTGAGATGAGCGCCTATGATATGAATCGAGGCCGTATCATCTACAGGCACAAAAACAACGTACGCGCCTAATGCCGGAAAGGTCCTCGTTGGGGGCAGGGACGGTAAAGCCGTCGCCTCCCGCGATGATGCGGTGCAGCGCGATCCTATGTTTCAGATTCATAGTTAAGGGACGAGTCAACTGTGGTTGGCTCGTCATTCATTTAATAGACCGCCATCCGCGCGAGCGGAACGAGTTCCTGAATTTTGCGTGAGCGCGGCGGGGTTACGCGCCGCGCGACTTTTTATGGCGATTTACAGCCCCAATGCGCCGCCATCGTGCCAAACATGAAGGTTCGGAAGCGGACATCGGCGAATCCCGCGCTTGCGACTAGTTGCGCCAGTTCCTCCGGTGTCTTGAAGGCGCGCGTCGATTCCGGCAAGTAGCGATAGGCGTCGCTGGCGGATCTACCGGCGAGCAAACGGCCAAGCAGCGGAATCCCAAACTTCAGATGCGCGAGAATCAAGGGCTGCAGCAGGTTGCGCGGCGGCGGGGTCGTATCTAATATGACGATGCGCCCGCCCGGCTTGAGCACCCGCCGCTGTTCGGCGAGCGCGCGCGGGATATCGGCGACGTTGCGCATCAGATAACCCGAAACCACCGCGTCGAAGCAGTTGTCCGCATAGGGCAACTGCAGCGCATCGGCGCCTGTCCATCTTACCAGGCTGCCGTAGCGACCCTGCCGCCGTCCGACTTGCATCATTTGCAGCGCAAAATCGGCGCCGACAACCGTGGCTTCCGGGCGCCGCTTCAGCGCTTCAAAGGCGATGTCGCCGGTTCCGGTTGCAATGTCGAGCAGCGCGCCATTTTTAGGCAAATCAGCGGCTTCCACGACAAAGCGCCGCCACTTCAGGTCTTGCCCGCCGGAGATAATGCGGTTCATCAAGTTGTAACGCGCGGCGATGCGGTCGAACATCGCTTGCAGGTATTCAGATCGCTCTTTCCCGTTAAGCTGCGCCATGGTCGCGACTGACTATTCCCCGGCGGTCTGGTCTAGCGGTCGTCGTGTCTCTATAAGTACCCAGTCGCCCTTGTTGCGACGCGCGATGGGCGTCAAGCCCGCGCGCCGCAGGCCCGCTTCCACCTCGTCCGCTTGACTGGCAATAATGCCGCTGAATACGGCGATCCCGCCCGGCCGCAGGATTTGGGATAATCTGGAACCGGTCATCTCGAGTATGATCCGCGCCAGGATATTCACCAGCAGCAAATCAAAGCGTCGCGCGGAAGACAGGACAGTTTCCAAGCTGCCTTGTTCGGCGACGATCTGATGCGCGACGCCGTTGCGCGCGGCATTTTCTCTTGTGGCGCGCACGGCAATCGGGTCGATATCCAGCGCCAGCACTTTCCTGGCGCCCAGCTTGGCCGCCGCGATAGCCAGAATGCCGCTGCCAGATCCCAGGTCCAATACATCCATGGCTGGCTCCGTCATCGTCTCCAGCGCCTCCAGGCAGAGCTGCGTGGTGGGATGCGTACCCGTGCCGAATGCCATGCCCGGGTCCAGCGCGATTTCAATGTCCTTTTGCTCGAGATCAACATCAGTCCACAGTGGGCGAATGAGCAAGCGCTTTCCAACGCGCAAGGGCTGATAATGCGCTTTCCAGGCCTCTGCCCAATCTTCTTCCCGTACAACGCTATAGTTGGGTTTGGGCATCGGGTACATCAGCCGCATGTGGCCCAGCGCTGCCTCTAATTCGCTTTTCTTGTCGGGGAAGTCGTCGTCATCGAGGAAGTAGGCGCGCAGGGTCAAGTTTTCCGCGGGCGGGACTTCATCTTCGTCCCAGGTATCCGGCGCGATGCCGTCTTGCTCCAGCGACAGTCCCTGGTGAGCAAATCGCCCCAAGACTTCGGCGAGGGCTTCCGCGCTTTCGCCATCAACCCGCAGCGATACTTCGATCCAATTGCTCATGAGCGCGGGCTAGTTTTCGCCGCCGAGGAAATCCATCACTTTGTCGAAGAAGCCGCGACCGGCCGCCTGGGGACTTATCTCGCGCCCGAAGGTCTCCGCCAACTGCTCGAACAATTCGCGCTGATGCTCGGTCAAATGGGTGGGCGTCTCGACCTGAATGTAAACCAACTGATCGCCGCGGCCGGAGTTGGTCCCGTCGCTGCGCAGGCGGGGAATGCCCTTGCCGCGCAAGCGGAAGACTTTTCCCGTCTGTGTGCCCGGGGGCAGGTTCAATTCGACCGGCCCATCCACAGTATCGACGGTGATCCGGTCGCCCAGTGTCGCCTGGGCAACGTTGACACTGATATCGAGGATGATGTCGTTTTCCTTGCGCTTGAAGAACTCGTGATCCTTGACGTGTACGACGACGAATAAGTTGCCCGGCGGCGCGCCATGCTCGCCGGCATCGCCGTCGCCGCGCACTTGGATCTGGATGCCCTCGCTGACGCCGGCTGGTATCTTGACATTCAAGGCGGCTTTCTGCCGCCGGCGGCCGGAACCATCGCAATTGCGGCAGGGCTTGGAAATAACTGTGCCTTTTCCGCCGCAATTGGGGCAGGTATTCACCCGGACCATGGACCCGAGGAAGGTCTGCTGAACCTGGCGCAGTTCGCCACTGCCGTCGCAAGTTCGGCAGGTGGTGGGTCTCGAGCCTGTCGAGGCGCCGCTGCCCTCACAGACATCGCAGCGTTCCAGGCGGGCGAATTCGATCTCCTTTTCGACGCCGAACACAGCCTCGACGAAGTCGATCGTCACATCGACCCGCCGGTCGCGGCCGCTGTTCGGAGCCCGGCGCCGTCCCCCGGGGGTATCGCCAAAGGCGCTGTTGAAGATATCGAAGATGTCTTCAAAGCCGAAGCCACCCATACCGGGACCGTATCCGCCTCCGCCGCCATTGACGCCGGCATGCCCAAAGCGATCGTAACGGGCGCGCTTCTCGTCATCGGCCAGGACCTCATAAGCCTCGTTGATCTCCTTGAAGCGCTCCTCGGCGCCGGCTTCCCGGCTGACGTCGGGATGGTACTGGCGCGCCAGACGTCGGAAGGCGGTCTTGATCTCGTTTGTGTCCGCGCTCCGCGCTACGCCGAGCACTTCATAATAATCTCTGGGCATGGAAGAGGTCCTGTACGCGTCCGCTAGTTTTGCGGCCGCTCATGTTACCGGGATGCGAAACGGGGCACCAATCATTATACCCCGATCGCAAGCCATTGGTATCTTGATTCTCTGATTCTAGAAGCCTCCTCGCTCTTTCCAGGAGAACGCTTGTTATTCTGTGTCAACGGGACAGACTGTTTCGCCGCCGCCGAGCGGCCTTTAGGTCTCGGTGAATTCGGCGTCGATGACGTCTTCGTCATCCTCGGCCGCGGGCTGGCCATCGGACGCGGGCGGTGGAGCGGCCTCTTCGTACATCTGCGCGCCTAGCGTCTGCAACTGCGCCATCAGGGCTTCGGTCGCCGCTTTGGTCTCGGAGACGTTTTGGCTCTCCTGCGCCAACTTCACCGCCGCGATTTTTTCCTCGGTCTGTTGTACGGCTTCTTCCGGCAGCTTGTCCTTGTTTTCGCGAATCAGCTTCTCGGCCTGGAAGATGGCGCTTTCCGCCTGATTGTTGACCTCGGCCTCCTCTTTGCGCTCGGCGTCCTGGCTGGCGAACTTCTCCGCTTCTGCCACCATTTTGTCGACTTCGTCATCGGACAGGCCGCTGCTGGCGGTGATCGTGATCGCTTGCTCGCGTCCGGTGGCCTTGTCCTTGGCGCCCACATTGAGGATGCCATTGGCGTCAATATCGAAAGTCACCTCGATTTGCGGCAGTCCGCGCGGCGCCGGCGGGATGCCATCAAGCATGAACTTGCCCAGCGACTTGTTGTCGCCCGCCATTGGCCGTTCTCCCTGCACAATGTGGATCTCGACCGTGGTCTGGCTGTCAGCCGCTGTCGAGTAGATCTGCGACTTCTTGCTGGGAATGGTGGTGTTGCGGTCGATCATGGCGGTGGCCACACCGCCCAGCGTTTCCACGCTCAGCGTCAGCGGCGTCACATCCAGCAGCAGGATGTCTTTGACATCGCCGCCCAGCACGCCCGCTTGAATGGCTGCGCCGAGCGCGACCACCTCATCCGGGTTGACGCCCTTGGTCGGCTCTTTGCCGAAGAAGTCCTTGACGGCTTCCTGGATGGCCGGCATGCGCGTCATGCCGCCCACCAGCAGAACCGCGTCGACATCGCTGGCGGACAAGCCGGCGTCTTTCAATGCCAGTCGGCAAGGCTCGATGGTGCTGCGCACCAGATCATCAACCAGGCTTTCCAGCTTGGCGCGCGACAGGCTCATGTTCAGGTGCTTCGGTCCGCCCGCGTCCGCGGTGATGAAGGGCAAATTGATCTCGGCGCTCAAGGTGGTGGAAAGCTCGATCTTGGCCTTCTCGGCCGCTTCTTTCAAGCGTTGCAGCGCCTGCCGATCCTGCCGGAGGTCAATGCCGTTTTCCCGGCTGAACTCGTCGGCTATCCAATTGATGACGCGGTCGTCGAAGTTGTCCCCGCCCAGGTAGGTATCGCCGTTGGTCGACTTGACTTCAAAGACCCCGTCGGCGACCTCAAGTATCGAGATATCAAAGGTGCCGCCGCCCAGGTCGTAGACCGCGATAATGCCTTCGTTGCGTTCGCCCAAGCCATATGACAGGCTCGAGGCCGTCGGCTCGTTAATGATGCGCAGCACTTCCAGGCCGGCGATTTTGCCCGCGTCTTTGGTGGCATTGCGCTGCGTATCGTTGAAATAGGCCGGCACGGTGATCACCGCTTGATCTACGGCTTCGCCCAAATAGGCCTCGGCATCCGCTTTGATCTTTTGCAGGACCATGGCCGAGATCTCCGGCGCGCTGTAGTCGCGCTCGTTCAAGCGAATGCGGACGTCGCCGTTTGATGCCGCCGAAACCTTGTAGGGCACCAGTTTGGCCGCGTCCTTCACTTCCTTGTCATTGAACTTGCGGCCCATGAAGCGCTTGACCGAAAAGATGGTATTTTCCGGGTTCACTACGGCCTGGTTGCGGGCCACGCGCCCGACCAGGCGCTCGCCCGTTTTGGTATTGATGGCGACCACGGACGGGATCAGGTTGCCGCCTTCCGAAGAGGGAATGACGGTTGGCTCGCCGCCTTCCATCACCGCGACGACCGAGTTGGTGGTGCCCAGGTCGATTCCAATGATTCTGCCCATTCCGATTACTCCTGTTTCTATCTGGTGTACTGACCAGTTTGTCTTTGATTCCTTTGCCTTTTCAGCTCGCTACTTTGACCAAGGCCAATCGCAAGACCTTGTCACCGGCGCGGTAGCCCTTTTGCAATGTCTCGGTGACGTGCCCGCTCTCGACTTCATCGCTCTCTTCCGTGCCGATGGCTTGATGCAGATTGGGATCAAAATGATCTCCCGTCGGGTCGATTGCCTCGACTGAGTATTGCTCCAGCAGCGTGACGAACTTGCGCTGGATCATGGATACGCCGCCGATCCAGGGATTGTCGCTGATATCTTCGGGCACGCTCTCGAAGGCGCGGTCGAAGTCGTCAACGATCGGCAGCAGCGCCGTAAGCGTGTCGAGCGAGGCGCGCTGAAAAAGTTCGATCCGTTCGCGCTCGATCCGCTTCTTGTAGTTGGCGAATTCGGCCCGGGCGCGCTGCCAACCGTCTTTATTGCTTTGCGCTTCCTTCTGCGCTTCGATGAATGCTTGCATCAGGTTAATGCCTTCCGGCAGTTCCGGCCCTGCTTCCTCATCCTTGCTACTGTCGGCCGCGTCTTCCTCGCTCGGCAATTCTTCCGCCGATTCGGCGGCGGCGCTCAACTCGTTTTCGTTCTCTTTTTCGAGTTCTTCAGCTGGGTCTTTTACATCGCTCATGTCTTAGTCCTGAAACGCACAATTGATCCGTCTTAATCCCCAATCGCGGGGTAGCCAAAATATCGTCCCTAGCATAACGCAGGATTAAAAGATTTGTATAAGCGATTGCGTTTCTTATGAAGTTTATATGTTGCTGCCGGCGCTGCCGTCCATGTTGTCCTGGTAGAGCGTCGACAGCACGTTGGTCATCAAATTGGAGACGTAGCGCACAGTGCTAATAGCGCGGCCGTAATTGATATGCGTGGGGCCCAACACGCCGATGGCGCCGCTCATCTTTTCCGGATCGCCATAGCGGCTCAACACCATGCTCAAGCGGCTAAGATCTTCGTAGCGGTCGTCGCCGGCGATGACCACCTGTACGTTCACGTCATCGCTGTCATCGGGCGGCAGTCGATCCAGCAATTCGTTAACCAGGGCATTGAGCACCGTATGCTCTTCCAGGATGCGGATCGCCTGCTGCGCTCCCTCGTCATCGCCAAAGCTTTCCATCATCCGGCTCAAGCCGTCTCGATAAATGAAACGCACCTGATTGTTGTCGGCATGCTCTATCAGTTCGGCCGTTAATTCCGCCACTTCGCGTTCCAGCATCGGCAGGTTGATGCTCTTGAGGCGCACCTGCCGCGCGCCGAGATCGGCGCACATCTCGTTGACGCGTTTGGCCGCCTCCGCCAATTGAAGTTGCGGTACCGGTTCCGCCAGGGTCAGCATACGCTGATGCACGCTGCCGCTATTCAATACCAGCACCATCAGCGCAAGACGTCCTTGTATCGAGATCAACTCGATGTGCTTAAAGGAATTGGTCTGCGAGATGGGCGGCGTCACAATGGATGCCGACTGTACCGAACGCGCCAGCAAGGTGGCGGTGCGGCGCATCCATTGTTCCATGCCCGCATGCAATGTGCCAACACGCTCGGAAATATGGCTCTGCTCGTTGCGCGTCAAACTGCGCGTTTGCAGCAGGCGACGTACGAAATAGCGGAAGCCGGCTGCCGTCGGCACGCGCCCGGCCGAGGTATGCGGCGCGGCGATATAACCCATCTCTTCCAGCCGCGACATCTCATTGCGCACGGTTGCCGAACTGATATTGAGCTGGTAATTCTCTACCAGATGACGGGAACCGACCGGCTCCGGTTTTTCCGAATAGGCCTGCACGATACAGGTCAGAATGTCTTCCTGACGGCTAGTCAGATTGGGCAATTGTTGTTCGTCGTTCATCAGGGATGTCGCTGGCGCTATACGTTTTTTCAGCCATACTTGACCGCACACAGAGCAGGCTTGTTGTTTTGTGTTGGCGCTGCAGGACGATTCGCCGGCTACGCGCCGAGCGGCCGCGAATAGCTTGAATGCTAACACGCGCCGTATGGTGCGTCAAAGGAAAATCTGATGTAAGATGTTTTTCACGCCGCTCGTCCATAAACTACATGACGAAACGACAGGAACGCGGCGAATCAGCCTCGCCGCGCGACCCGAGAATCTCAAGGAGAAACACAATGGGCTTGAAAACCTTCGATGTTAACCAGGACGAATTCCAGAGCGAGGTCCTGGACAGTGAAACGCCGGTTTTGGTCGACTTTTGGGCGGAATGGTGCGGTCCCTGCAAGATGATCGCGCCCATCGTTGACGAGATCGCCGATGAGTACGACGGCAAACTGCGCGTCGCCAAGGTCGATGCCGATGCCAACCAGGATATCCTGATCAATTATGGCATTATGGGTATACCAACGTTGATTCTGTTCAAAGATGGTGAAGCGGTGGAGCGCATCACCGGCTTCAAGCCCAAAGGCAAAATCGTCAGCCAGATTGCTGCGCATATCTAGCAGCCCACGCTCGCAATGCCGAGGGCGCTGGCCGGGGATCGGCGAGCGCCCTTTTTCTTTGGATGTGACTTGTCGGCAAGCGTGAACTATAATCACAGAACCGCCAGCCGCGTGAAAAGCACCATGAGACAGTTTCCAATCCGTATTTTGATCGCCAAGCCCGGCTTGGATGGTCACGATCGTGGCGCCAAAGTCATCGCGCGCGGCTTGCGAGACGCGGGCATGGAGGTCATATACACGGGCTTGCGCCAGTCGCCGCAGATGATCGCCGAAGCTGCCCTGCAGGAAGATGTTGATATTGTCGGCGTGAGCATCCTCAGTGGTTCCCACATGACCTTGGTGCCGGCGATTCGCGCGGAAATGGACGGGATGGATCTTGCCAGTGTGCCGCTGGTTGTCGGCGGCATCTTGCCCGACGAAGATCAACGGGCCTTGCTCGAGGGCGATGTAAGCGCGGTGTTTGGTCCCGGCGCCGGTCTGGGCGAAATTGCCAATACGATCGAGCAGCTATGCGCGCGACCAGCCGATCAGTCGACCTGAATCTCGGCGGTATTCGCGCCGGCGATCGTCGCGCCTTATCGCGATTCCTGACCCTGGTCGAAAACAATCGTGACGCCGTGGCGGACGAATTGGCAGCTTTGCGCCCAAGCTCTGACGACCATCAGATCATCGGCGTAACAGGGCCACCCGGCAGCGGAAAAAGCACGCTCATAGCCGCGCTGACCAAGCTATATCGCCAACGCGGTCGGACTGTTGCGATTGTCGCTGTCGATCCCAGCAGCCCCTTTACCGGCGGCGCGCTGCTAGGGGACCGGATACGCTTGAAAGCGCTGGCCGGTGACAAGGGCGTTTTCATCCGTAGTATGGCGAGCCGTGGCAGCCTGGGAGGCTTGGCCTGGCGCAGTCAAGATGTCGCGCGCGTGCTGGCCGCTGCCGGCTTTGACTATGTCATCGTGGAAACTGTCGGCGCTGGACAAACAGAAGTTGATATCGCGGGGCTCTCTCCGACCACCCTCGTCGTGCAAGCCCCCGGCGCCGGGGACGACGTGCAAGCGAATAAAGCCGGCTTGCTGGAGATCGCCGATATTCTGGTTGTCAACAAGAGCGACTTGCCCGGCGCCGAGCGCGCGCAAAACGCGTTGAAGGCGATGCTGGATCTTGGCCACCCGACCAAGGCCAAAGCGCAAGACAAGCCGATCTGGGTTCCGCCGGTCGTGCTTACCTCCGCGACTGAGGAAAGCGGCATCAACGATCTCGCCGAGTGCATCGCAAGCCACTTCAGCTATCTGCAGAAACAGGGATTGCTGGTCGCGTTCCAGGAAAGGCAATGGCGCGTCGAGTTCATGCACAGATTGCGCGAAACCTTGCAAGAACGGCTGTTTGACACTATCACAGCGGAGGAATTTGCTGGTATCATCACGCGCATGGTTCAGGAGCGTATCGATCCCCAGCGCGCGGTGGACCAACTCCTTCAAAACATTGAGTTTCGTCGGCAAAAATAGCGCTTGAAAGGCGGATAAGATCAAGAGCGATGGCTAAAGTTCCCGGCGCGAAATATAACCCCGCGCACGTCAACAACATCCATCAGGAAGAGCAGCAGATGTCATCGACCATGCGCTTTGGCTCGATGAAGATATTCTCCGGCAGCGCCTCGCGGGAGCTTGGCGCAGAGATCACCGACTATATATGCGGCGTTTCTGAATATAGGCTCAGACCGGGCGCTTATACGCGCAAGGTCTTTTCCAACGAGAACATCTTCATCAAGCTCGAGGAGAGCGTACGCGGCAAAGACGTCTATTTGGTGCAGACGATGGCCTCGCCCGTACACGAAAACTTCATGGAAATGCTCATCATGATCGACGCGCTCAAGCGCGATTCCGCCTGGCGAATCAATCTCGTCGTGCCCTATATGAGCTATACGCGCTCCGACCAGAAAGACCAACCGCGCGTGCCGATTTCCGCGCGCCTTGTGGCTAATATGATCGAGACCGCGGGCGTCGATCGCTACATGACCGTCGATCTGCACTCCGGGCAAATCCAGGGTTTCTTCAACATCCCGGGCGATGCCCTCACGGCCCTTCACCTCTTGAGTGATTATATCTTGCGGAAGCTGCGCCTTGGCGAACTGAGCGATCTGGTCGTGGTGGCGACTGACCTGGGCTTCGCCAAGAAAGGGCGCAACTGGGCGCAGATCTTGGGCGTACCGCTGGCATTCGTCGAGAAACGCCGCGTCGACAACGCCGAAAGCCCGCGAGCGCTCTCACTAATCGGCAGTGTCGAGGGCAAAAACGTTTTGCTGGTCGACGATGAGGTCAACACCGCCGGCAGCATTGTCGAAGCGGTCAACGTCGTTCGCGACTACGGCGCCAAGGACGTGCTCTTCGCCTTCACGCATCCCTTCTTCTCCGACAAAGCCTACCAACGCTTTGCCAGCTTGAACCTGCGCGAAATCATCTTCACCAATACCTTGCCGACCGCCGCGGGTCGCAAGCTGCCCAATATGACTGTCCTGTCGATCGCGCCGCTCTTGGGCGAGGTGATCCTGCGCGCGCACGAAGGCAGAAGTGTGGGTGCGCTCTTCAATGAATGAGCGGGTTCAGCCGGACGCAGTGTCAGGCAGCCTGGCGCAAGACAATCCGCAAGAAGAGTTTTCCTCACGCAGCCTGCTGATTGGCGGCGCCCTTTTCCTCGCGCTGCTGACCGTCCTCTATATCATTGTTCAGTCCATTGGCATCGACGAATTGCAGACGACAGTCGCAACTGCAGGCATCTGGGGGCCATTGATGTTTGTCGGTATCAAGGCATTGACATTCACCTTCGCGCCCTTGTCCGCAGGCCCGATTCAGTTCGCCTCGGGCATCATGTTCGGCGTGATTCCCGGCACGCTATATTCACTGTTGGGCGAGTTGCTGGGCGGCACAATCAACGTGATCATCGCCCGCCTATTCGGCCGACGGATCGTGCGCCGCTTCGTCGGCGCGGCCGCGATGTCGCGGGTCGATAGATTCTATGAGCGCCATCTCAACGACTGGAAATCGCTTCTGGCGGCGCGTGTTCTGCTATTTTCGGTATACGATTTCATCAGTTATGCAGTCGGCTTCAGCCAGATTCGCCTCTCGGTCTACATCGTCGTATCCTTCGTCGGCGGTTTGTTCCCAACCTTGCTCTTCGTCTTGATCGGCTCCGAAGCATCGCAGCACCAGAACGTTTTGCTCTTGTTCTACCTGCTCGCCGCCATCGCCTTTTTTGTCTTGGTCCTGTTCCGGGTGCCGATATCGCGAATGATTGACCAATACGGAAGACGAGTCCACAAATAGTGGTTCCGGCGCCATCACTGGGATCCACACCCGGCAGTCTATCCACAAAACCGGAAGCCCCGTCAATCTGTATAAATGATTGCTGCTTGTTCAGCTTCGCATAGCGCATTGGGATGCGCGCTGCCGATCGCGGGGCCGGGCGTCCTTCAGTGTCTCAACCGGTATGATATAATCGTCTACGAATAGTATTTCAACGAGCATGGGAGGCGCCATGTTCCGCAACATAGTCAAATCCATCTTCGGCGACCCGATGCAGCGGGCGCTTTCCGGCTACCAGGAAACCGTCGACCAAATCAACGCCCTTGAACCGGAGATCCAGAAGCTCAGCGACGACCAGTTAAAGGCGAAGACCGCCGAATTCAAGTCGGCTCTGGCGGGCGGCGCCAGCTATGAAGACATCATGGTAGAAGCCTTCGCCGTCGTCCGCGAGGCCTCCGTACGCACGACCGGCTTGCGTCATTATGACGTGCAGATGATCGGCGGCATCGTCTTGCACGAGGGGCGCATCGCCGAAATGAAAACGGGCGAGGGCAAAACGCTGGTGGCGACCTTGCCGCTGTATCTCAATGCACTGGATGGCAAAGGCGCGCATCTGGTGACGCCCAACGACTATCTGAGCAAACACGGCCTGCAGATCATGGGACCGATCTATCATTTGCTTGGTCTTTCAGCAGCCGTCATTCAAAACACCGGCGGTCTTCCCGATAGCGGCTCTTTCCTCTTTGATCCCGACTTTATCTCCGATGACGCGCGCTATCAGAACCTGCGCCCCATCAGCCGCCGAGACGCCTATCGCGCGGATATTCTCTACGGCACCAATAACGAGTTCGGCTTCGATTATCTGCGCGACAATATGGTCTTGTCCTACGAGCGGCTGGTCCAGCGCGAACTGCGCTACGCCATCGTCGACGAAGTTGACAACATCCTGATCGATGAAGCGCGCACGCCGCTGATCATCTCTGGACCCTCGGACGAACCATCTGACTATTACCGGCGCTTCGCGACCATCGTCAAGCGGCTGAAGAAGAGCAGCGAAGATAGCGTCGAGGCGGAAGAGCCCGACGGCGATTTCGTGCTCGATATCAAAGATCGTATCGTCTATCTGACGGAGCAGGGCGTGGAAAAAGTGGAGAACGCGCTGGGGCTCAACCAACTCTATCATCCAGACAACGCGGAAATGCTGCCCTATCTGGACAATTGTCTGCGCGCGCAAACGCTCTATGAAAACGATAAGGAATACATCGTCCAAAGCGGCGAAGTGGTCATCGTCGACGACTTCACCGGCCGTCTGATGCCCGGACGCCGCTTCAGCGAAGGCTTGCACCAAGCCATCGAAGCCAAGGAAGGGGTTCAGATCCGCCGGGAAAATATCACCATGGCGACCATCACCTTCCAGAACTTCTTCCGCATGTATGACAAACTGGCGGGCATGACGGGCACCGCGCTCACCGAAGCCGAAGAATTTGAGAAGACCTACGAACTGGATGTCATTCCCATTCCCACGCACCAGCCAGTCATTCGCGATGACGAAAATGACCTGATCTATGTCAACGAGACCGCGAAATGGAATGCCATTGTCCAAGCCATTCGCGAGCGCAACGCCCGCAAGCAGCCGATTCTTGTCGGCACGGTTGCTGTCGAAACGTCCGAACGACTGAGCAAGTACCTGCAACAGGCCGATATCAAGCATGAAGTGCTCAACGCCAAGCAGCACGAAAAGGAAGCCGAAATTATCACCCAGGCGGGCCGCCCGGGCGCCGTCACCATCGCGACCAATATGGCCGGCCGCGGCGTCGATATCCTGCTCGGCGGCAATCCCGAAGGCTTGGCCCGGCAGACATTGCGCCGGGGCGGCATCGACTTGACCGCCGCCAGCGAGGCGCAATGGAACAAGGCGCTTGCCGACGCGACCAAGATGGTAGACCGCGACCGACAGGTGGTGCTTGACGCCGGCGGGCTCTTTGTGTTGGGTACCGAGCGTCATGAAGCGCGCCGCATCGACAACCAGTTGCGTGGCCGCTCCGGCAGACAAGGCGACCCGGGTCAGTCGCGCTTTTACCTGAGCCTCGATGACGACCTCATGCGGCGCTTCGCTAACGACAATGTGAAACGGTTGATGAAAACCGCCGGCTTCCCCGAAGACGAAGCGATCCAGCATGGCATGATCAGTAAATCTATCGAGCAGGCGCAAGTCCGCGTGGAAGGGCACAACTTCGACATCCGCAAGCGCGTGGTTGAGTACGACGATGTCGTCAACCGTCAACGCGAGATCATTTACAGACAGCGCCTCGATTGGCTCGGGAAAGACGCTGATCAGCTGCACGCCGATTACCTGGCGATGATCAACGATCAAGTGACCGCGTCGGTGGACGAAGTGTTTGCTGCCGATCACAACGGCGACTACCTGGAAGTGGATGCCATGTATCAGCAGTTGGCGCTCAAGGGGCTGCCGCTGCCCCCGGACCTCTCGGCGGATGCGCTTGACGAACTGGAACAGGAGGACCTGACGAAAGAAATCGCTGTTTACGTGGACAATCTGCTGGAAGAGAAGAAATGCCAGTTGGAAGAGGCGCGTGAGGGCCTAACGGAGATCGCCGAACGGCAAACCGTGATCCGCGCCCTCGATCACTATTGGCAGCGCCATTTGACCGACCTCGATATCCTGCGCGAAGGGATCGGCCTGCAAGCGGTGGCGCAGAAGGACCCGCTGGTCGAATATCAGCGCCAGGGCTTCCAGATGTTTCGCATTGTCGAGGACACCTATCGACAGATCGCATCGCGTAATATCTTTCTGGTGCAGCCTGCCGTCGTGCAGACGCCGCAGCAGCGCCGTCAAACGCGCGAATACCGGCCGGATCTGTTCATGGGCAATAGCGAGCGTCCGGCACAACAGACTGTCCGCAAGAGCAAGAAACGCCCCAGCCGCAACCAGCCTTGCTGGTGCGGCAGCGGCAAAAAATACAAACACTGCCACCTGCGCGAAGATCAGACCTCGGGCAAATGGCAAACCGCATAGGCCCGCTTCATCGGATTATGATTTCTGTCGGCGATATCGACATCTATCTGTTCAACGACGCGATTGCCTGGGTGGACCCGGGCGGCATTTTCGGCTTGGTGCCGCGCGTGCTCTGGTCGCGCTACCTGCAGGCCGACGATCGCCAGCTGGTGCCGCTCGCGCATCACAACCTGCTGGTCCGCGCGGGAACGCTGAACATCATCGTCGATACCGGTTTTGGCAATTGCCTCAGCGAAGCGCAACAGAAGCGATTCGCCCTGACGCAGACTGACGGGATGCAAGCGGGGCTCGCCGCTATCGGCGTTTCGCCGGACGACATCGATATCGTCTTCAATACGCACTTGCACGATGACCACTGCAGCGGCAACTTTCGTCTAGACCCGGCCGGTCAACGCGGGCCGGCTTTTCCCAATGCCGAATACTTGGTCGGGCGCCGTGAATACGAAGACGCCTGCCAGCCCAACGAGCGTACGCGAGCCACATACAGTCTCGACAACTACTTGCCTCTCCACCAGACGGGCCAGTTGCGCTTGTTGGACGGCGACTCCGCGATTGCCCCCGGGGTCGAGGCGCTGACGACGCCGGGCCATACGCCCGGGCACATGAGCCTGCGTCTGGAAAGTATGGGTCAGCATGCCGCATTTGTCTGTGACCTGGCGTCTTTGGCGGTGCACATGGAACGGCTGGCTTGGATGACCGCCTATGACGTCGAACCGCTCGTCACCCTGGAAACCAAACGCCGCTGGCAAACCTGGGCGCTGGAGACAAGCGCCTTGCTGGTGTTTCCGCACGATTTGACCAGACCGGCTGGCCGCTTGACACAGAACGAAAAAGGTCATGTGATCGTCGAAGTTGTGGAAAATCCCTACGACAATCTCTAGTGTATCCGCTCTGGCTGGCAATTAGGGCAGAAGTGCGTGCCGCGCTGCGCGACGCGAATCTTGTTGATAGTCGCGCCGCAATTGCGACAGGCTAAGTTCATACGGCCATAAACATAAAAGTGGTTTTGCGATTCGCCTTTGCCGCCATCCGCTTTGCGATACCAATTGATGCTGGCGCCTTCGTGTTCTATGCCTGTCAGCAGTGCGTCGCGAATCGTCTGATGCAAGAGCTCGGCATCCTCGTCCGTCAGTTCTCCCGCCATACAGTTGGGGTGGATGCCCGCGCGAAATAGCGCTTCATCGGCATATATGTTGCCGATGCCCGCGACGATCTCCTGATCGAGCAAGTGCGCCTTGATCGAACGCCTGCGTCCCTTTAGCCCATCGCGAAAACCTCTCAGCGTGAAGGCCCGGTCAAGCGGCTCCGGACCCAGGTGGCCTAGCAGGCGGCTCACATCGTCGGTCAGATAGACCACCCCGAATTTGCGCACATCGGAAAAGCGCAATTGCTTGCCTCCGTCTAGGTCGAAGCGCACATGCACCCACCTGTCGGCATCGTGCACGTCCGCCGCAGACGCTACATACAAGCGACCGGACATCTTCAAATGGACCACCAGCACATCGTGTTCAAGCTCGATCAAAATGTACTTAGCGCGTCGCCCAATCCCGCGCACCGCCTGGCCGGCTACCCGCGCCGCGAACTCTTGAGGAGACGGAGAGTGAAGCGTCTTGTCCCAGTCATGCCACATGCCAATGATAGTGCGTCCGACCAGCGGCTCGCGCAATCCGCGCACGACAGTTTCAACTTCGGGTAACTCGGGCATAGTTCCTCGCTTTTTCTGGTCACCTCATGATTTTTTGTCAAATGCACTCGTTCGACCTGCTGTCTGGGGTGTTATAATACGGCTGTTCACAGATTTTTCAAAACCAAAATAGGTCGGTAGATAGATGACAAGCGACTTCGTTCATCTTCATGTGCATACCGAGTTCTCCCTGCTTGACGGTCAAAGCAGGATCAAGGACCTGGTCGCGCGGGCGCGGCAACTGGAAATGCCTGCGCTTGGCATCACGGATCACGGCGTCATGTTTGGCGTTATGGATTTCTACAACGCCTGCGTAGGCGCTGGCATCAAGCCGGTCGTCGGCATGGAAGCCTATTTGGCGACGCGCTCCATGCGCGATCGAGATCCGCGCCTGGATCGCAGCCCCTATCACATGCTGCTGCTGGCCAAGGACATGATCGGCTACCAAAATCTGCTGAAAATGGCCTCGGCCGCGCAGCTCGAAGGCCACTATTACCGGCCGCGCATTGACAAAGACTTCATGGCGGCCCATGCCAAGGGCATCATCGCGACTAGCGGTTGCCTGGCTGCCGAGATTCCGCGCTTGGTCGCGAATGGGGACGATCAGGGCGCCCGCGACACAATCGGTTGGTATCAAGACGTATTCGGCGCCGAGAACTTCTACCTGGAATTGCAGGCCCACGACATCCCGCAATTGCATAGTCTGAATGGCTGGCTTTATGACTATCGCAAGAGCGGACACAGCAAGGTGGGTTTGCTTGCCAGCAACGATGTCCATTACGTGCACGAACACGACTCCGATGCTCATGACACGCTGCTCTGCATTCAAACGTCTGCGCTGAAAACCGACCTAGATCGGATGCGCATGGAGCCATTCAATAGCTACTACCTCAAATCCGCGGCCGAGATGCGGGTGGCCTTCAACGGCGCGCCAGCGGATCTGATTGACGAAGCTTTCGCCAACTCCATCAAAATCGCCGAAATGACGAACATTGACCTTGCGCCCAAGGGTTATCATATTCCGGTATTCCCCGTGCCCGACGGCTTTGATGAGTACAGCTACCTGCGCCACTTGATCGAAATGGGTATGGAATGGCGTTTCGGCGCCGACTGGCGCGCGGACGGCGTATTTACGGAGCGTATTGAACGCGAACTTAATATCATCCACAGCATGGGCTTCGATTCATATTTCCTGATCGTCTGGGATCTTTGCCAATTCGCGCGGTCGGTCGATATCTGGTGGAATGTGCGCGGCTCCGGCAATGCAAGTTTGGTCGCCTACAGCTTGGGCATCACGAATATCAACCCGATTCAGAACAGCCTCCTGTTTGAGCGCTTTTTGAACCCGGGTCGCGTCAGCATGCCCGATATCGACCTCGATTACCCGGACGACCGCCGCGGGGAGATGATCGCTTACGCGGCGAGAAAGTATGGCGAGGACAAAGTTGCCGCCATCATCACTTTTGGCACGATGGGCGCCAAAGCCGCAGTGCGCGATGTCGGCCGCGCCCTGGATGTCGATTTGGGCAAAATCAACCGCGCCGCCGCCATGATCCCCCAGGAGGCGCGCCAAAAGAAGATCAGCGACTACGTCGAGGCCAATCCCGAGTTGCGGCAACTCTATAATGAAGATGCTGAGTTGACCCGCGTCATCGATACCGCGAGCGAATTGCAAGGCATGACGCGGCATGCCTCTACGCACGCCGCCGGCGTCATCGTCGCCGATCGCCCCCTGGTCGACTACCTGCCCCTGCACCGCATCACCGGCAAGGACCCCTCCGGCGGCGCGCTAAAGGCTGTCACGCAATTCCCGATGGAAACCGCCGAGTCCATCGGCTTGCTCAAGATCGATTTCCTGGGCTTGTCGACGCTGACCATCATGCGCAAAGCCTGCGAACTGATTTCGCGCCATCGCGGCATCGACTACAGCATGGACAACATCCCCTATCGCCATGACGCGCCAATCAGCGACGAAGAACGGCTGATGCTCGATGACACCTACGCCATGATGGGGCGGGCAGAGACGATCGGCGTTTTTCAGGTGGAATCCGGCGGCATGCAACAGATGCTGCGCGGCATGCGTCCGCGCCTCTTCGAGAATATCGTGGCTGGCATCTCGCTCTATCGCCCGGGACCCATGGAATTCATCCCAGCCTACAATCGTCGCATGCACGGCGAAGAAGAGATCGAACTCCTGCACCCGGGCCTGGAACCGATCCTGGATGAAACCTACGGCATTTGCGTCTATCAAGAACAGATCATGCAGATCGGCGGCGAGCTCTTTGGCTACGAGCTGGGCGAAGCGGACCTGATGCGCCGCGCGGTATCAAAGAAAAAGCCGGACGAGCTCAACAAACATAAAGCCATCTTCATCGAACGCGGTCCAGCGAACGGCGTTCCGGCTGATATATCGGGGCAGATATTTGACTTGATCGAGTCCTTCGCCGACTATGGCTTCCCCAAGCCGCACGCCGCGGATTACGCCGTGATCACCGTGCAAACCGCGTTTTTGAAATGCCACTATCCCGAAGAATATATGACCGCCTTGCTCAGCGTGCAACGCGATGACCTGGGCAAAATCTCGACCTATCTGGAAGAATGCCGCCGCTTGAATATCCCCATTCTGCCGCCGGACCTCAACGCCAGTCAACTGGATTTCGATATCGAGACCATGGCGGACGGGGGCCGTGCCATCCGCTTCGGCCTGGCAGCCGTCAAAAATGCCGGCGCCCGCGCGCTGGAAGAATTGCTCGCCGTTCGCGGCGATGCGCCCTTCGCCGATCTGATGGAGTTTTGCCAGCGCGTTGACATGCGCCAATTTGGCAAGCGCTCGCTTGAGAGTCTGATTAAAGTAGGCGCCTTGGATGGATTCGGCACACGGTCCAGTCTGATGGCCGCACTCGACCGCGTCGTCAGCACCAGCAGCAACTACCACAAAGACCTGGAAGTCGGCCAACTGGATATGTTCGGCGATAAAGCCGACCTTGAAGTCGATTTGCTGGACGACCTGCGCGCGATTGAGGAGTTCCACCCCCGCGAGCTGTTGAAATGGGAAAAAGAATTGTTGGGGCTCTATGTCACCGGCCGGCCGGTTGACCGGCATCGTGAAATATTTGAGCGGCAGAACCTGCACAAAATCGCCGATCTCAAGCGGCCCGGCCTGTCGAAGCCGGAGACGGTGCGCATAGCCGGCGAACTGACGGGGGTGCGCAAGATCACCACGCGCAACAGCGACTTGATGGCTATCCTCAGTCTGGAAGATTGGCACGACAGCGCGGAAATCATCGAGATTGTTCTTTTCCCGCGCGTCTATGCCCAGGTTATGACCCGTTTTGAGGACTTGAACAGGGCCTTGCCCGAAGGTGAGACCGAAAAGGGCTTGATTGAAGGGGAGATCGTCGCGGTTACCGGTCGCTTTGATGACAGCCGCGGCGATCCGCAAGTGATTGCCGACGACGTCACGATCGATTTCAATTCCTTTTCCGCTGACGGCGACATGCCCGTTGACTTGGACGATTCGCTGCCGGTTTGGGCGATGGTTGAGGAAGCTCCGCCGCAGCAGGACCTGCCGCCAAAATCTGTGGTCGATGCGCGCGAAAATGCGACAGATCCGGACCCCGATCCCATTTCTGATGAGAACGTTCAGACGGCGGCGAACGAGGCACCTCAGCCATCTGACGAGGCCGAGCCGGAATGGACTAACGGCGACGGCCATCTGGAGATGCCTGGCGAAACGCAAAAGGAGCAGCGCCCGCCGCTCACGATTACCGTGCGATTGCATGCCAGCGCCGACGAGGACAAAGACCGCCGGAAGTTATCGCGCATCCACAACGCGCTGGTGAAGTATCCCGGCAATGACCGTTTTGTAATTGTTATTCAGCGAGACGAAAAGTCATTCCCCTTGAACTTTCCCGGCCTGACGACTCAGGTCTGTACCGAGCTGCAAAAGGACCTGCAAGCGATCGTCGGCAGCCCGGACTTCATCTCGGTCGATGGCGACCTTTGATCCAGCTCCAGTCGGCGCATTCCATTGAAGCTTTTCCGTCCTTAACATTTTCTCCATTTGTCAGCCGTCTTAAAACTGTTTAGAATAGTTGCGCTTGGTCGTATAGATGGCGCCGACGCGCACGTGGCGAAGCGCGACAAATGAAACGGAGTCGGGAGTTATGAAACGGGTCGCCGTGATGACCAGCGGTGGCGATGCGCCGGGCATGAACGCCGCCGTACGGGCGGTCGTCCGCGCCGGTCTGGACAAGAATGTGGAAGTCTATGGCATTCGCCAGGCCTATCAAGGCTTGTTGGCCGGCGATATGGCTTTGCTCACCAGCCGCGAAGTCAGCGGGATCTTGCAGCGTGGCGGGACGGTCCTGCAGACAGCGCGCAACGAAGAATTCAAGACGCCCCAGGGCCAGCGCAAAGGACAGCGCCGACTGAACGAAAATGGCATCGAGGGCGTGATCGTGATCGGCGGGGACGGCAGCTTGCGCGGCGCTCAGAAGCTCCACGAACTCGGCGTGCCGGTTGTCGGCATACCGGCTAGTATCGACAATGATATATGGGGCACCGATACCAGCGTCGGCGTCGACACAGCGTTGAACACGATTCTCGATGCGGTTGACCGCCTGCGCGACACCGCCACCTCACACAATCGCGCCTTTGTGGTCGAAGTCATGGGGCGCGACTGTGGCTACCTGGCGGTGATGGCGGGCATATTGGGCGGCGCCGAAATCGTGGTCACGCCCGAAAATGGCGTCACCATGAATGAAATCGCCTCTTCACTCGAAGACGCCTATATCCGCGGCAAAACACATGCTATCGCCGTTCTGGCGGAGGGCGCGCCCTATCAAGGCCCAGAACTGGCGCGATTCCTGGAGCAGAAGCATATTGGATTCGAGATCCGCCTGACCATCTTGGGACACACGCAACGCGGCGGCAGCCCGACCGCCTTTGATCGCTTGCTGGCAACGCGCATGGGCGTCTACGCCGTCGAATTGCTCTTGGGCGGCGAATCCGGCGTGATGGTCGCGCGCGTCGGCCGTGAACAAGTGCCGATGCCGCTCAAGGACTGTACCTCTCGCACGCGCCAAATCACGCCGGAGTACTTCGATCTCGCCCGCATCCTTTCCCGTTAGACTGGCGGGCAGCCGACACGATCCGCACTTCCTCTAGCTTGATTCGCTCGCGTCAGCGACATCAATGATCTCGCATGACACCAGGTCAATGAAGGCCTTTGTCTCCAGGCGCGCCTGCGTCCCGCGTTCTCCAGCGCTGATCACGAGATGCGACTGTTCCAAGGCGCGTTTGTCGAGGTAGACGTCCCAGCGCTTCTGCAGCAAAGCCAGGGCGCTGATGCCACCGACCTGCAGGCCGGTCAGCTTTTCGGCATCGGCATGCGAAGCCAGGGCGGCTTTCTTCGCGCCCAGGGATTTGGCCAGTCGTTTCAAGTTCAGGGTGCTATTGCATGGCAAGAGCACCAAGATCGGTTTACTTTGGGACGGGACTTCCGCCACCAGCGTTTTGAAGACTGTTTCCGCCGGCATGCCCACAGCCTCCGCCACCGCCTGCGCGTCGCGAATCCGCGCGTCATAAGTGTGAATCTCGTGAGGTATCTTTCGCGCTTCGAGCAAACGAATCGAGTTGAGTTTCCGTTTCTTGGCCATGCGCGCCTTCTGTACCTGTTGATCGCGTCTATTTCGTCATGATGATGTCTACGTTGGCGCTCAATCGCCTCAATCCTGCGGCCGGTACTGTCGCTTCGCCAGGCGCGCCATGATGCCCGGAACCAGCATCCCACCCAGCAGAACCAAACGATCGAACAAGCGAAAAACCACGCGCCTGGGTCGTCCCCGCGCCGCCCGTACGATAGCTTCCGCCACTTGATCGGCTCCCGTGGTCGGCAGGCCGCTGGCCTCGCGCTTGATCGGCCCCAGCCTGTTGACGTTGAAGTCAGTGAGGGTACGTCCCACCAGCAGATCGGTCACCTGGATCTGATCGTCCTCCAGTTCCAGCCGCAGAGAACCCGCCAGGCTCGAGACGAAAGCCTTGCTGGCGGCATAGGTCGCGGTGTAAGGCGTATGCACAGCCGCCACAATTGACGAGACGATCAAGATATGCCCGCCGCCCGCTTCTCGCATCGCCGGCGCGCACGCGCGTATGCTGTGCAATACGCCGTCGATATTGGTCTCCATGACCGTCCGCAAATCATTCCAATCGGCCTCGACCACCGTCCCGCTGTGGCCGAGGCCGGCATTCGCCACCAGCACATCCAGCCGCCCAAAAGCATCAATCGTCTGACGCACGGCGTCTTGGACTGTATCCGCGTCGCGGACATCGCCCGCCACAGCCAGGAAGTCGCCGTGTGGACCCGGCAAATTCGCGATTTCCGCGGCCAAGGCTTCCAGTCGATCTTGACGCCGCGCCAGGCCGCAGACATGGTATCCGGCGCGGGCGAAGGCCAGGGCGGTCTCCCGGCCGATGCCGCTTGACGCGCCTGTGATGAAGACGACGGGTGTGGTCACGTCAGGTTCCCGGCTACCTGTACCATTTCGTTCTCAACACTCATTGTATTTTCGACGATGCAAACGCTCCGAATTCAAACAATCAGCGGCTCCTCGTAGACGCCAAAGACTTCGCGCATCACATCCACCGTCTCGCCCAGCGTCGCCTCTGCCTCGGCGCATGCTATCAAATGGGGCATGACATTGTCCTCGCCGCGGCAAGCTTGGCGCAGCGCATCCAGCGTCCGCACCGTCTTCTCATTGTCGCGCTCCCGCCGCAGCCGCGCCAGACGCGCGGCTTGCCGCTCATAACCCTGCGGGTCCATCTTCAATATCGGAATCTTCGCTTCCGCCTGGCTCTCTGCGTATTTGTTGACGCCGACAATACCGCGTTCGCCCGCCTCGACCTCGCGCGAATAGCGATAACTCGCTTCGGCGATCTCACTCATGAAGAAGCCGGCGTCCAGCGCGGCCAAAACCCCGCCCAGATCCGCCACGCGCCGAAAATAGTCGTTGACCTCGGCTTCGATCTCGTCCGTCAAGACTTCGACGAAGTAACTGCCGCCCAGTGGATCGACCGTATTCGCGACGCCGCTTTCCTCGAGGATGACCTGCTGCGTGCGCATCGCCAGTGTGGCCGCATGTTCAGAAGGCAGCGCCAGCGCCTCGTCCATGCTGTTGGTATGCAGCGACTGCGTGCCCCCCAGCACGCCTGCCAGCGCTTGAATCGCCACGCGTATGAGATTGACCTCCGGCTGCTGCGCGGTCAAGCTGACGCCGGCCGTCTGCGTGTGAAAGCGCATCAGCCAACTGCGCGGATCCTTGGCGCCGAAACTCTCGCGCATCTGCCGGGCCCAGATCCGCCGCGCCGCGCGATACTTGGCGATTTCTTCAAAGAAGTCGTTATGCGCATTGAAAAAGAAACTGATGCGGGGCGCGAAGGCATCAACGTCCAAACCGCGCTCGAGCGCCCAGCGCACATACTCCATTCCGTCCAGCAGCGTAAACGCCACTTCTTGCGCGGCTGTGCTGCCCGCTTCGCGAATATGATAGCCGCTGACGCTGATGCTGTTCCAATTCGGCAGAAGGCGGCTGGCGTACTCAACGGTATCGGTCACCAGGCGCATACTTGGCTTCGGCGGGAAAATATATTCCTTTTGCGCGATGTATTCTTTGAGGATGTCATTCTGCAGCGTGCCGCGCAGTTGATCCAGCGGGATGCCCCGCTTTTGCGCCAGGGCGATGTAATAAGCCCAAATGATCGGCGCCGGACTGTTGATGGTCATGCTGGTCGATATCTGATCCAGCGGAATGCCGTCGAACAAGATTTCCATATCTCGCAAGCAACTTACGGCCACGCCACACTTGCCGAATTCGCCGGTGGCTTCCGGTGCATCGCTGTCGTATCCCATCAGCGTTGGCAGGTCGAAGGCAACCGACAAGCCCATATTGCCTCGCTCGATCAAGTATTTGTAGCGCGCATTGGTCTCTTCGGCGCCGCCGAACCCGGCAAAGATGCGCAGCGTCCAGGGTCTGCTGCGATAGCCCGTGGCATGGATGCCGCGCGTAAAGGGATAATCTCCCGGATTCGCCAGATCCCGTTCATAATCAAGTTCGGCGTTGTCCAGCGGCGTGTAAACGCCTTTGACCGCCTTGCCCGAAATCGTGGTGAACTTGTCTTTTCGCTCCGGCCGGCTGCTGAGGTTGGCCCCCAAGGTCTCGCGTTCCCAGCGTCCCTGATATGCGCGCAGGTTGTCATGATCTCGCTGCATCGGCATCTCTCCATTTTGCCACTGACATGATTATAACATCACCGCCATGCGCGCCCGATTCTGGCGTTTGGCTTCATGCAGCTGACGATTGGTGGTCTGCGGACAGCGCGCGGCATGCCACGAAATTACTAACATAGCGTTAATATCCTTAAACTTCGCTTAACAACATCTGGAAATGGACTATAATTGATATATACAGATAGACGTCGGCGGCGGCTGTCTGACATCTGCGTTCACAGACAACAGCGGGCCGCAGTCTCTATCGGCCGAGCGAGACGATCAGCGAGAAAGTCAATTCAAACAATGAGCAAATCTAAAGCGTCCAAAGCGAAGCGCGACATATTGTTGCGTGATCCAATGGCGGAAGCCGGTCGCAAACTGTTGGCTACTCAACTGGATCGGATGAAACGCCACGAAGCAGGCAGCCGCACGGGCGAGGACATCGAATCTGTCCACCAAATGCGGGTCGCCATCCGGCGTATGCGCAGCCTCTTCATGCTCGTTGGCGGCTATTACAAGCCCAAGACTGTCGAAAAGTACAGTCGCGATTTGCGGCGCATCGCGCGCGCCCTCGGCCGCATCCGCGATCTCGATGTCCTGATTCATGATCTGGAGGCATTTCGCCCCTCCTTGACGGAGGGCGACCAGGCGGCGCTCGACCAGGTGATCGAGCGGCTGGACAGCCGCCGCAGCGAACACCGCGAAGGACTCAATGCGCTTTTCGATTCGAAGTTCTATGCGCGATTTCTGCGGCAGTTCGCGCGGCTTTGCAAAAAGCCGGGCAGGGGAGCCGCCCCCGTTCCAAACCTCGAAGCGCCGCATCAACTGCGTCACGTGCTGCCGATACTTTTGCACGAGCGTCTGGCGCGCGTTCGCGCCTACGACACGGTGCTGCCCGCATCCGAGGACACGATCTTGCATGCCCTGCGCGTGGAATTCAAGCAGTTGCGCTACGCCCTGGAGTTTTTCCAGCCGCTCCTTGGCTCAACCACTGACAGTTTCTTGCGAGAAGCGAAAGAGATGCAGGAGATCCTCGGACGCATCAACGACATTGCTGTATTCAGCGACTATATGAGCGGGCTCAAAAAGCTGAGTCCGGAGCAGGCGGCGCTCGTGCAGGGCTACCTGGCTGATCGCGACCAAGCCCTGGTCGCGCTGCGCCTGCGCTTCGAGGAACAGTGGGCTTCCTTTAATACACGCGCGCGCATGCGTCAATTCTCGGACGCGCTCCTGGTGCTGCGCTAGATCAACTGCGGAACTTGTATATGCCGTCCAATTGCCAGGCATCACCCGCGTCCGCGCCATCAATCGTCAGCGGCAGAAACTGCTCCGACTCTGGATTCAATACGCGCAGACGCAGCACGTAGTCGTCTTCCGGCGGCAGCGGCTCGCCGCTCGGCAGGCGCAGGACCGTGGACATATTGACCAATTCGCCGGCGTCCCATAGTGCCGTCGAATAGTAGCCGTGCCGATGTTGGACCGGAACAAAGCGCCATTGATACTCGGCGGCTCGCGTCTCCGGATGGGTTAATTCCAGCACGATGTGATAGTCCTGCCCCAGCGACTGCTCCGCCCGCCATATGGTGAGCAGCGTGACCGGCGTTCCCTTGTAGGCCTTCCGCGGATAGGCATCCGTCGCAAACAGGCGCAAGCGATCGCCAAACAGTAGCTCTTGCTCGTAAACGTTGGAGACAAAACCACGCGACGGCTCGCCGACCCGCGAGGCAAAATCTCCGCTCTCATAGAGTTCGTAACTGAAGGTGCCGTCATAGTGCCACTTTTTCAGTTTGAAGAGATCGCCCCGACCCAATGCCGCGATCAACTGTGTGCGACTCGGATCCAGGCCCGCGTCCAGGTAGGCTTGTCGCGCCTTGGCGCCATAAATGAAATGTGTCGCGCCTAGCGCCTCGTATTCATCGAGCTTGCTGATCAGCTTGTCTTCGATGCGCATTCGCGGGAAGAAAAAATGCAGTCGTTCCTCGCCTGGCGCGAGCACAAGCGGCTCCCGTTGATTCTCGCGCAAGTATTCGTTGAGCCCGAATACCATTTCCATCAGCGAGGGATTGTAGACTTGGTATTTTTTAGTGTCGCTATCGAGCCATTCGTCGAGTAGCCACACTCTCGACCAGGTGACATCAATAGCCGCCGCGACAATACCCGGCGCTCCCAGAAGCAGCAGAGCCAGATAGTAACTCCGTCGAATTAGGGGGCGCCATCCCCCTATTCGTTCCGTTGTCAGTACGCTCGCCAATGCGACCGCAGCGGGCAGAACCAGTAGCGGCACGATCGCGAAGCCCAGCCGGTAATGATAACTATAAGAAAAGAAAAAGGTGAGGAAGTAGGGCAGCGCCAACAGCAAGGCCCATCCCACCGAAACGTAACCCGGCCTTGCCAATGCCTCAATCAGCCTGCGGCGATGCGCATACAGGCTCGCGCCGACTAGTAATATCCCGACGGCCGCAGTAGCTGCCTCGCTCAATTGTATATGGCTCGCCGGCGGATCGAATCGTTCCGGGAAGAGGAATGGATTCGACGCCAAAACGCCAACTAGCAGCAGGATCGCCCCCGCCGCGCCCAGCAAGATCTGCCGGGCGGACAATCCGCATTTGATCGCCGCGGCGACGAAACCCAGGATGATCGCCAGAACGACCCAGCTGAGGTAGTCCCCGCTGCGCCGCGCTTGTGTCAGCCAGAACTCAGCCGGCCAGGTGATCGCTTCGTGCCCGAGCAGCACATTGCGCAAGTACCAGACGCCGCCTAAAGGCGCGCTGGCCAGGATCGTCCATAGCGCGACCGTGAATCGTGGCTTCAGCCGCCCAAACTGTAACTGTGTGCGCGCCGCTTCAAGGACTAGCAACAGCAGGATGCCCCAAATGAATGCGCCTGCCGTTGGTTTGGTGAACAGGCCGATGCCGAGCATGAGCCCGGCCAACAAGGCATCCCGTCGGCCTGCGCCTTCGTCTTCTTGCTCGGACCAGGCACGCAAAAAAAAGACCGTGGCCAGCGTAAAACTGTAGGCCAGCGTGATCTCCAGGTCGCCGATGGTTGACTGGTGCCCGACGAAGGGATGCAAGCTCCACAGGGCGGCGACGAATAAGCCCACCCGTCGGTTCAGCAGCCGTTCGCCCAGTAGATATGCCGCAAAAATGCCGCCGATGTGCAGCCAGGGCAGGACCATGCGCGCCGCATAATCGTTGATCGCGCCGAGCAGAATCTGAACATAGGCGTACTGGAGCTGCAAAAACGGCGGATAATATTCGATCGACTGCGGGATCAGACCTTCAAGAAAATATAGGCGGCCTTGATAGCCATAGACCCAAAGCGCGTCATAGGCGGTGAAGGGCCAATAAGCCGTGTGGATCCAACGCAGGACGACCGCTGCTGCGATCATGGCGATGATCAGTTTTTCGTCAAAGGCATAGTGTGGGCGCGGCGTCGAAACCGCTGTCAATCTGCGGCGCTTGCGCCAGGCGATCCGACCGCCGAGCGCGGCAATCACGACGCTGCCAACGATAATCCACTCTCGGACGAGCAAGCCTTGCCCGGTTTGCGCGCCCAGCACGCCCAGGACCAGCATCCAGCCCGTCATAAAGGCCGGTCCTATAGCCAGCGCTACCGCAGCCACAAGCGCCCGAGCATGCCATTGTCTCGTCGGCAACAAGGCCAGGGACCAAGGCAAACCTACGCCCACGCTCATCCATAGCGTCGGCAAGATGCCTGCCAGCGCTTCGCTTAACCAGGTCACCGTTCTTGAAAAACCTCCTCGCTCATGCAAGGCACAGACTTATTCCGTTTCGCGAGCGCGGCGGAACTTTACGCCGCCGAGCGGCAATATTACCGGCGCGCCAGGTCAAGGCGCGTTCTCATCGCTTGCGCCATATTCGTCAAAGCGTAGGCGGCCATCATCAGCGTGAAGGGCAATACCGGTAGATAGTATCGCGCCCAAGGCAAGGGCGTCAGCGCGAAGACGATGGCCGCTGTGCCGCCGCCCCAAAACATTAATAGCGCGCGATTCTGAAAGCTTATGTCGCGATCGCGAAGTAGCAGAATAATACCGGCAGAAACAAGCGCCAACATGAGGAGCGCCGCGATCGCGTTGCCGCCGATGGTCGCGCCCGCCCATCCAGAGTTTTCATAGATCTGGATTTGCTCACTGATTTCGGGGTAGCCCGCCCATTGCCCGTCTTCAAAGTATTGCGGCTCACCGATCAGCACAAACCGGAAAAACCCTTTCACTTGCTGGCCCAAAGATTGATAGCCGCCATAAACCCCTGCTTGCCGCTGTAAAAGTTCTGAGCGCTCGGACATGACATCCCTGGCGGTTTCAAGCGGCGCGTCCCACCAACCGGGGTTAAGCAGATAGAACACCAGCAGCGTGACGATGCCAGCCATCAAGATACCCGCGAGCGGGCGCGTTTTTAGCCTGGCGCGCCTATCGCCCGGCCGCAGGCTCTCGTAGACGGACAGAACGTATACTGCCAGAAACACAATAGCCACAACGAAAGCGCTGGTGTGTTTTGCGGCAATGGCCAGCCCGGCGCAGGCGCCCAGGAGCGCGTATTGCCACCAGCGCCCTTGACGAATGAGCCAAGCCGCTGCCAGCAACAGCAGCATTGTGCCGAGCATGTGGCTGCCTTCTTGCAGCGCGCGCCTGCCGTTCAATAGCAAGGTAGGGTGGGTGGCAAAAAGCAAACTGGCAAGCAAGGCCGTCGGGCGATTCAATGTGATCCGCGCGAAGACATACACGAGCGCCGCAGCGACGGCCAACTGCGCTGCCGACGCCAGCCGAGCGGTCCGAAGCAGGCGCGCCTCCGGCACGCGGTTGGACTCCAGGTTATATCTGTAATCCCGCCCCCAATGCCAATCGTCATTTAGCTCCGTGATGGCGTATCCGCTGCTGGCAGCCAGCCAACCGTAGATCATGTTGGAGATCGAGCCGCTGGCCAGATTCGCGCGATATTCGCCCGAACTGGCCGACCTTTTCGCCTGGTGTGTGATCTTTTCCCGATCGCCTTCCAAAAACAAGAAATAGAAATCGCGCCCAACATAAATCTTTGAAGATTCGTCGCCGTGGAAGGGCACGATCGCCGCGCCCCCCATTATGTAAAATGACAGCAAAGCCAAACATATGACATCGACGCCAGCTTGGAGGTTCTTGAACTGCATCATTGCCTGCCTGCAATGTGATAAAGCGGACTGTTCGCGGCGCTTGCGCGCGCCGACAGACTCGGATCAATCCGACAACGAGAGATCATGCTGGGTTCGGGACTCCATACGATGCCACCATGACCTGATCAAGTGCGCAACAGCGCAAGCCGCCGCGAGCTGCGCGAAGGGCAGCACCGGCAGATAATAGCGCTGCCAGGGCAATGGCGTGACCAAAAGCGTAATTCCAGCGATGCCGCCTCCCCAAACCAAGAGCAGCCAGCGATACTTTCTGTCGATCTGTGGCGCGCGCGCCAGATATACGATGCCCCAAACAGACAGTCCCGCCATGATGAGCCCGCCGAGCTTGCCATCGATCGCGAGCCCGGCCAATCCAGACGACTCGTAGGCGCTGATCTGGGCGCGGATTGCGTCGTATCCCGCCCATTGCGCCACTTCATAATACTGGCTCTGGTCAAAAAATGCGTACTCCAGAAAGCCCTCGATTCGTTCCGCCGACGAATCATAACCGCCATAGCGCGCCACTTGCTCATTCAGCAAGCCGGCCCGCAAGCGAAGTACTTCAGCGGCGCTATCCAAGGGCGCTTGCCACCAGGCCGGATTCATCAAATAGAAGCTGAACAGCGCCAGCCCGCCCGCCGCTAACAAGCCGATCAGTGCCTGCGCCGGCCTTCGCCTCGCCTGTCCTTGTACTCTGGCTGTCTGGTAAAGCCATAGAGCGGCGCAGGCGAAAAAGACGAGCGCCACGACAAAGGCATTGGGATGCTTCGCCGCGACGGCAAAGCCGGAGGCGACGCCCAGCAAGACGAATTTCCACCAGCGGTGTCCTTGCAAGAGCCATACTGCCGCCAGCAGAACCAGGATCATACCGAGCAAATGGGATCCTTCCATCATTGCCCGTCTGCCGTTGAGCAAGAGCGCCGGGTGCAATCCATACAGACCGCTCGCGACAATCGCTGCCGGCCTGCCAATCGTCATGCGAACCAGGACGTAAAACAGCGCCGCTGAAACCGCCAGCTGCGCCGCCGAGGCCAATCGCGCGCGCCCCAACAACTGCGCTTCGGGAATGTGACCCAGCTCGCGATTTTCGGCATAATCAAGTTGCCAATCCCACTGCCCGTTGATTTCTTCCCGGCTCATGCCCGCGCTGGCGGCCAGAAAACCGTGAATCGTCTTCGTCACCGTGCCATTGATCAAGCGCAGATGTTGCTCGGTCGGTCGCTTGATCCAGGAGCTGTCGTAGGAAACAGCCTCCAGATCGCTGTCGTGGAAGAGATAGAAATAGTCGCGCCCCATATAGATCTGCGTTGATTCATCGCCGTGGAAGGGAACCAACGGCGCCCCCGCCAAAATATAAGCTGCGAGCGCAGCCAGCCAAAGCCCCTCTAGCCATCCCTGTAACTTTGCTGGTACATGCCGGTCAATCATAAATCGGAAACGGGGGGCGTCCGAGCTCGCGTGATCTAACCGGCGCGGCGGACGGGTAATTGAACTGACAATAAAGGCCAATCGTCATCCAGGCCTCAACCTAGTCTTCGTCTGGCTCCGGACCAATCTCGACCAGCATGTCGCCCTTGTCAACTGCTTGACGGGCGTCGACGTGAATCGCCGTAACCACACCGCCGACCGGCGACTTCAGTTCGTTCTGCATCTTCATTGATTCCAGGATCACAACCGTATCGCCCTGCTTCACATTTTGACCCAATTCCACCGTGACCATGACGATCAGACCGGGCATGGGGGCATGCACTTCGCCGGAAGTGACGTTCAACCCGCCCCGTCGCTGCACCAAGAGCATGGCGCGTTCATCCAGCACCTGCGTCTCGAAGAGTTGGCCGCCCATCATCACAGCGATTTTGCTTTCGTCATCATCAATGACGGCTTCCAGGGATTTATTCTCGGTGATGATCGAATACAGCGAACCACCCAGGTTGAGGAAATCCACATCGCGCAGTTCGCCGTTGACCAGGATCGCGCCATCGTTGTCGATCTCGATTTCGTAGCTCTGGTCATTGATGATCGTGACGTATTTCATCGGTGCATCCTCTCGAAGCGCCCCATCCACTTCCAGTTGCTGGCATCCCGCTTTGCCGGCGCAACCACTTGCGATGCCAGCCGCCGCTTGCGATGCGCGTACAAGGTTGCCGCTATGGCTACGGTCTCCAACTGAGTCGCTGTCGGCGTCTTTTCATAGGTGTTCATATTGAAGCGTTGCTCAACAAAATTGGTGTCGATCTGCCCGGCGATGAAGCTGATGCTATTGAGCAGATTGATGTGGAAGGGAATATTGTGTTTCAAGCCCATAATGCGATATTCGGACAAGGCGCGCCGCATCCGCAGCATCGCTTCCGAACGCGTCTCGCCCCAGGTTATCAACTTGGAGATCATGCTATCGTAATAGGGGGTGATCTCCGATCCTCGATAGACGCCGCTGTCCACGCGCACGCCCGGTCCCGTCGGCAAGATCATGGTTGTGATCTGGCCCGTCGAAGGCATGAAATCCGCATAGGGGTCTTCGGCGTTGATGCGGCATTCGATTGCCCAGCCCTTGGGATCCAGCACGTCTTCCGTGGGACCCATGCGGCGCCCGCGCGCGATACGTATCTGCTCTTTGGCGAGGTCGACGCCGGTCACCAGTTCGGTCACGGGATGCTCCACTTGCAGGCGTGTATTCATCTCCAGGAAATAGAAATTCTTGTCGCGGTCGACCAGGCACTCGATGGTGCCGGCATTGACATAGCCGACCGATTCGGCCGCGGCGATCGCCATCTCGCCCATTTTCTGCCGCAGTTCAGCATCGACGAAGACGCTGGGCGCTTCTTCCACCAGCTTCTGATGCCGCCTTTGAATGGAACATTCGCGCTCGCCCAGGTGCACGGTGTTGCCATGACTATCCGCCAGGATCTGAAACTCGATGTGGCGCGCGCCCCGCAGCAGTTTTTCCAGATAAACATCGCCATTGCCAAAGGCGCTTTCCGCCTCGCGCCGCGCCGTTAGCAGCGCCATTTCGAAGTCTTCCGCGCGATGCACCGGGCGCATGCCTTTGCCGCCGCCGCCGGCCACTGCTTTGATCAAGACCGGAAAGCCGATTGACTCGGCAGCCGCGGCCAATTCGTCATTTGACAATCCGGCCTCAATCCCGGGGATCAGCGGCACATTGTTGCGGGTCACCGCCAGCCGCGCAGCGTGCTTGTCGCCCATCGTTGCGATAGCAGCCGGCGGCGGTCCGATCCAGACCAGGCCTTCGTCGATGACTTGCCCGGCAAAGTCGGCGTTTTCCGCCAGGAAGCCATAACCCGGGTGGACGGCGTCCGCTCCCGTCCGGCGCGCCACCTCGATCAGCGTGTCCATCTTGAGATAACTGTCGGCCGGGCGCGGTCCGCCAATGTGAACCGCCTCGTCGGCATAGCGCACGTGCAAGGCCGCGCGATCGACATCGGAGTAGACAGCCACGGTCGGGATGCCCAGATCGCGGGCGGCGCGAATGATGCGCACGGCGATTTCGCCGCGATTGGCGATCAAGATCTTGTTGATGCCGGTGAGTTGTTCAGCCATCGACGCCTCCTAGAGCGGTATGTTGCCGTGCTTCTTGGGCAGGTTCTCGTCGCGCTTGTTTTGGAAAACCTGCAAGGCGTTAATCAAACGCGCGCGCGTATTGTGCGGTTCAATGACGTCGTCGATAAAACCTCGGCTGGCGGCGATGTAGGGGTTGGCGAATGTTTCGCGATAGTCCGCCGCCAGTTCCTGCTTGCGCGCGGCGGGGTCCTGCGCTTCTTTCAGCTCGCGGCGATAGATGATCTCGACCGCGCCCTCGGGACCCATCACGGCGATTTCGGCGGTGGGCCAGGCGATGTTGAGATCGGCGCGGATGTGCTTGCTGTTCATCACGCAATAAGCGCCGCCGTATGACTTGCGCGTGGTGACGGTCAGCTTGGGCACGGTCGCCTCGCAAAAGGCGTACAGCAGCTTGGCGCCGCTCATGATGATACCGTTGTGCTCCTGGTCCGTGCCCGGCAGATAGCCCGGGACATCTACAAAGGTGATCAGCGGCACGTTGAAGGCGTCGCAGGTGCGCACGAAGCGCGCCGCTTTGACGCTGGCATTGATATCCAGCACGCCAGCCAGCACCATGGGCTGGTTGGCGACGATGCCAACCGCAGAGCCGCCCAGCCGCGCGTACCCGACCACAATATTGCCGGCGTATTCTTCGTGCACTTCGAAGAAATGCCCATCGTCGACGATGAACTCGATCACCTTTTTCATATCGTAAGGCTGGTTGGGATTCTCCGGCACGATAGTATCAAGCGCGCTCTCTGCCCGCAGCGGGTCATCGGTCGTGGCGACAACCGGCGGGTCTTCCATATTGTTCTGCGGCAGATAGCTGAGCAACTCCCGCGCCAATATCAGCGATTGCGCTTCGTCATCGGCCACGAAATGGCAGACCCCGCTCTTGCTGGCATGCACCGAGGCCCCGCCCAAATCCTCAAAACTGACATCTTCGTTGAGCACTTGCTTGACCACGTCCGGCCCGGTGATGAACATATAACTGCTGTCCTTGACCATGATGATGTAATCCGTCAGCGCCGGGCTATAGACCGCGCCGCCGGCGCAGGGTCCCATGATCACGCTGATCTGGGGAATGACGCCGCTGGCCAGGGTATTCTGCAGGAAAATATCGGCATATCCGCCCAGGCTCTCCACGCCCTCCTGGATCCTGGCGCCGCCGCTGTCATTCAAGCCGATGACCGGCGCGCCCACCTTGATGGCCATATCCATGACCTTGAGGATCTTGTCCGCGTGGGCCTCGCTCAAGCTGCCGCCCATGACGGTGAAATCTTGCGAATAGACATAAACCAGGCGGCCGTCGATGGTGCCCCAGCCGGTCACGACGCTGTCGCTGAGCGGCTTGTTGTTGCCCAGCCCGAACTTGTTGTTGTGATGGTGCACGAAAGCGTCAATTTCGCGAAAGCTGCCGGGATCGAGCAACATTTCCAATCGTTCGCGGGCGGTCTTCTTGCCTTGATCGTGCTGCCGCTGGATGCGCGCCTCGCCGCCGCCCATCTGGCTCTGGGCGCGCTTGGCGCGCAACTGCTCGATCTTGGGGCTGATGGTCATAAATGTGAACTCCGTTTGCTGTGTTCCTGGTATCGGACTTGCGCTTTTCTCCGCTAATTGTAACACCGTCTGCCGGCGGAGGGTTCTCACCTTGCGGCAAAACAACCATGCAGTATAGGGCGTCGGGCGGTTGAATTACAGGGAGATTCTCGATCACCCCCTCCCTAAATTCCTCCCGAAGGTCAGTGTCTACGCGCACCATCAAGACCTGAGGAGAAGACATGATAGATTTAACGCGGTACGATAGCAACGGGTCAGCAAATAGCGGACCCCTACAGGTATCATTTATGTATGAAAACTGTAGGGGCGACCCAGCGGGTCGCCCGAAACATGCCGGAAATGACAGATGTACGGGCCCTGAAAGTGGCGTTGGAGCGCTGCCGAGGGCCTATGGCGTAATTCCAAAGCGGTTAGTGAGCAGTGTCCGAATCGCAGCGTCGTAATGGGCTGCGCTTTCGTCTGTCACGCGGATGGCGTTTGTCTGTTGGATCGCGTCTTTCACTTCGGCGAGAATCGCATTCCACTTGTCCGAGCCGATGTCGAATCCGCTGTGCCAAACGGGGATGATCGTTCGTTCCGCATCAACCGCCCAGCCGATTTCCTTGACTGTCATATCCGACGCCAGCGTGTCTTTCCCTAGCAAGATGATGAAAAAATCGCAGGCCTTGATACGCTCTTCCAGGTCGGCGTGCCAGCTCCCGCCAGCCTCTAATGCCATGTCGACGAATGGGATTAGGTCATGTTCCTTTAGTCGAGCCAGCACGAGCAGTGCAAACGCGCTGCTGTCAAGGCGCCTGTATGAAATGAATACGTTGAATGACTCTACTTTTTCCAACAGTTCGACAGTGCTTCCGGACAGTCTAAAGGCGTCTCTAACGTAAACATATCCATGAAATTCGAGGAGTTCTACTAGGTGCTCAAAATCATGCTCTTTCCACCGTTTTCCCCAGAAATCCCTGAGATTCTCATTATTAGGACCGTAGCGAGGATTCCCTGCAAGAAAGTCGTCCCAAAAGCCTTTATGCAATCCTAGCGCGATCTCTTTCGCAAGCAGCCGAACCCGAGCCACGTCGCCGCCCGGAATCGGAATCTTCGACCGCTCTTCCAGAAACTTCTCCAACTCACTCACAGGAAATCCTCTCTGTGCTCTCGGTGTCCTCGTTGGTTAAATCCAACGGGCGAGCCAAGGCTCGCCCCTACATCTATTCCTCTCTGTGCACTTTGTGTCTTTGCGGTTAGATCAAATCGCGCAGATCCACATCCAACCCGGCAAAGCTCTCAAAGCTGCAATCCCGCATCGCCAAGCCCAGCTTCCACTTCAACTCGGCGAAAATGTCCGTGTAGCTCCCGCTCATGCGCCGATAGCGCGCTAAGCCCAAGTCATCCACAATCCGCTCAATCGTTCCCTCATCCGCTTCGATCTCGGTGAAGTTCCCGTAGGGCAGCTCATCCAGCACGATTTCGGCATCGCCCAGCGCATAGGTCGTCCGGAACTTCTCATAAATCAGCGCCACCGTATAACCCAGCCGCCGCAGGATCAGATCCATGGTCTCAAAATCGCTGACGACAACTTCCGCTTCGAAGCGCCTGAAGATGCCGTCCTGGCTGCTCTCGCCCGATTTATAGGTCAGCCTGGCACGTTCATCCTGCCGCAGGCGCAAGACAATGCCCCCCGCCGTCAACGTGCCCGCCGCATTCTCGTAGCGCAGGTTCCGCTCGAAGACCCGCGGCGATTTCAAAGCCGCGCCCGCCGCTTCCAGCGCCGCTTGCACCTGGGCCAGGTCCGGCGTATGGAGCTTGACCTCCACCTCGCGCATGTCATGCTGCGTCATGTTTTGTCCTTCTCAGTTCTGCAATGGCACTTCGCGGATGGCGCGGGGCAGGTAATCGTCGATGGCGTTGACGATCGACGACCAAGGCATTTGCGGTTTGTCCGGCGAGACGATCAGGCCGTGGCTGTAGGTGCCGGCGGCGCGTTGAATCAGCCAGAGGCTGCGATCGGTGAAGGACAAGCCGTCTTGATCGCTCAGCGTGTCGAACTTCGCCTGGCGCAGGGCCTGCAGCAGCTTTTCCAGACGGTCTTTAGGCACGCTCAGCCGCAGGGGTTGGTGCCGATTGAAACCTTCGTAAACCAGCAGCAGTTCGACCTCTCCCAATTGATATTCGATCACCCGCGCCACCGAGTGCCGGACCCGCCGCCCGAAATAATAGGCCGTGACCTGCAAGACGCTCATGACGCCGGCCCGCCGCGCGACCCGGTCGAGGTTTTCAAAACCCAGATCGTCCGCCACTTGATAGATTACAGAGCCGTCAAATGCCATCGCGATAAACCATTTGAATTCACTACAGAGACGCAGAGGGCACAGAGTTTTCGATCAAATGTTTTTGCTCTGCGCGCTCAGTAAGTGCAAGTAAGTCCTGCAACGAAAACGAGCCTTGTAGGGGCGACCAATCTGATCGCCCGCTGCTGCCGCGATGTGTGATTTCGGGCGACATCGTATGTCGCCCTTACAGTTTTCGCCATAAATGGACCTTGTAGGGGTCAGCCTTGGCTGACCCGTCGCTTTTAGACTTCTCCTTGTGTGGGAGCACAGGCTTGCAAGATGGGAGCTGCGTCAAACTTCCAGGACCACTTTCCCGAAGACGGCGTTCTGCGCCAACAGCTCTTGCGCCTGACGCGCCTCGCTCAAAGGCAGGCGCGCGCCGATCACCGCTTGCAGCCGCCCCGAAAATACCTGATCCATGACAGCCATGTAGTCGCGGTGGGGACCCATGGTGCTGCCGATGAGGGCGATTTGCCGGGCGAAGAGCTGGGCTACATTCATCTCGAAGCTGTAACCGCTGGTGCCGCCGACGATCAAGATGCGCCCGCCGATGCGGCAAGCGCGCAGGCTTTGGCTCAATGTTGCCGCGCCCACGTTGTCCACCACGACATCGACGCCGCGGCGATCCGTCAGCTTGTAGATGGCCCGCGACCACTGCTGCTCTTCTTCGCGGTTGATCGTCAGGTCCGCGCCCAGCGCTTCGGCTTGACGACATTTTTCCGCGTTGCTGCCTACGACATAAACCGTCGCGCCCGCCAGCTTGGCGATCTGAATGCTGATGCTGTTGACGCCGCCGCCGGCGCCCACGATCAGCACGGACTCGCCGACCTGAAGTCCGCCGCGCGTGATCAAGGAGTGCCAGGCGGTCACGCCGACCAGGCCCGCCGCCGCCGCCTCGCCAAAATCGAATGCATCCGGCATGCGCAGCAAATTGCGCGCTGGCAATACGACATATTCTGCCGCTGTGCCGCTGTGATGTTCGCCGAGGATGGCGATGCGCGACTGGTTTTCCAGGCCGCTATGCAGGGCCGGATCCCCGGGCTGAACGATTGTAGGATCAATGCAAACGCGGTCGCCGACGGCGAACTGCATGACGCCGTCCCCGACAGCATCGACCAGGCCCGCGCCATCCGAGCAAATTACATGGGGGAAGTTGAGTTCCAGTCCCTTCCAGCCCGCGCGCACCCACAGGTCCAGGCGGTTTAGCGCCGCCGCTTTGATGTTGACGCGAACTTCGCCGAATGCCGGCTCGGGAATCGGCAGATCTTCACGATACTCGACGACCTCCGGACCGCCGTGCGCTGTTAATGTCGCTGCTTTCATCATCTCAACCCCAATTCGTTTCTCGCGATTACCATGCGTTGGATCTCGCTTGTGCCTTCATAAATTCGAGTGATGCGCGCGTCGCGATAATAGCGCTCTACCGGCATCTCTTTGCTGTAGCCCATGCCGCCGTGGATTTGTATCGCCTCGTCGGTCACATAAGCTGCGGTTTCGCTGCAAAACAGCTTTGCCATGCTCGCTTCGCTGGTATAGCGCGCGCCAATCGCCAATGCTCGTTGCTTGGCGATGATCGCCCCGTAGAGCAGGGCGCGGCTCGCTTCGATGCGCGTTTTCATATCGGCGATCTTCTGCTGGATCATTTGAAAACTGCCGATGGGCGCGCCAAAGGCTTGGCGCTGCCGAGCATAGTCCAGCGCGGCTGCATAAGCCGCTTCGGCGATGCCCAGCGCTTGCGCCGCGATGCCGATCCGCCCCGCGTCCAAAACGGTCATGGCGATCTTGAAGCCTTGTCCCACTTCCCCCAGCACATTCTCGACCGGACAGGCGTAATTGTCGAAGATGATCTCGCTGGTGGCGCTGGCGCGGATACCCAGTTTCGGCTCCACCTTGCCGCGGCTGAAGCCCGGCTGGCCGGTATCGATGAGAAAGGCGGTGATGCCGCGGTGCTTGGCTTCGGCGGCGGTCATGGTGAACAAGATCAGACGATCGGCAACCGGACCGCTGGTGACCCAGCTCTTGCGCCCGTTGATGATATAGTGCGTGCCCGCGTCGTTGAGTCTGGCGCGGCTCGCCATATTGCCGGCGTCGCTGCCCGACATGGGCTCGGTCAAGCTGTACGCGCCGATCTGCTCGCCGCTGGCCACGGGCGTGATCCACTCCCGCTTTTGCCGCTCCGTCCCGAAGACCTGGATGGGATAGCAATAGAGTGAATTGTGCACGCTCATGATCGTGCTATGGCTAGCATCCGCTTTGGCGATTTCGATCATGGTCAGCACATGCGCCAGCGTGTCCATGCCGGCGCCGCCATATTCCTCCGGCACCTCAATGCCCATCAATCCCATTGCGCCCATCTTGCGCACCGTCTCCAGCGGAAACTGGCCCGATTCGTCGAACTCGGCCGCGATAGGCGCGATTTCGCGCCGGGCGAAATCCCTCACCGCCGCCAGCAGCATCTCATGTTCTTCGCTCATCTGGGGGCTCAAGGGGCGCGCCTGTTCAGCAAGAACCATCAGCATCATCCTCCACATTCGTCATGTTTTTGTTTTGCAGTTTGCGCCTCTTATTATAACAGGCGCCTCATGTGGAACAGACGGTACAGTACGGGCAAGTCGAGAAGAATCGTATTGATTCTGGAGTCGATCAACAGATTCTTTGACGGAGACAGCAAACTGGATGGCACCGGCACCGTAGAGCATATTATGCCGCAGACTTTAAGCCCGGATTGGCAGACACATCTAGGCGATACCTGGCGGGATACACAGCGCGAGCTGCTTCATACCATCGGCAACCTGACAATCGTGACGCAGAAATGGAATCAGTCGAAGCTCTCAAACAAGCCATTTTCACACAAGCGCGCTGCCTTGCGTAAACATGGCATTCATCTCAATTCCACTTATTTCGATGATAACGTCACCACTTGGAATGCGGATGCTATTCGAGCGCGGACGAACTATCTTGCGGACAGAATCATCGATGTGTGGCCCGCATTCGCCGAGCAGCCGCGGTCAGAGGGAGTCAAAGGGAAAACGCCACTAATGCTGACGGTGCGCGACAAAAGACTCGCCGTTTACAGTTGGCGCGGGATAGTGCTGGAAATGGTCAACAGCTTGCACGATCTTCAGTTACTTTCCGACTTGGAACGGGCACTGGCTGAATTCGAGTGGTGGATTACGCAAGATCCGGGAGGGTCACAGAGGTATTATAAGCAGTCGTAGTTTGGCTGGTGGATTCAGCAGAATCTCAGCGCCGAAAACTGCGTTTACTTCTGCGGAAAGCTGGCGGAGTTCTGTGGTTTGAGCGACGATGCATGGAGTTCGATTACGAGTAGTTACCGCACTCTCGTAGCTTGTGCTCCATGATCCGCGCAACCTCGTGCAAACTCGCACCCACTCGCCGATACCTAGCACCGGCCAACGGATTTCAGCGGTTAAAGTGAAGTCAACTGAGCTGCACTGGTCTCAAGTGTGCGCAGTCCGCGAATGTGGCGGTATTCTAGGCTATTCGCAATCAACCGCCGGCCATGCGATGAGCTGAATCTCATCTTGATCAATCGGTGGCAGGGCATCCGGCGCGCGGAAAGGTTGCAGCCCGAGCTCCCGAACTTTTTCGATAATGGCTGTAGAAACGCGATAGGGATCTTCGCTATCCGGCTTGAATATCTCGCGGATGGAATTCTCGATTCTCCTCGACAACGGCGCTTCGAGCGACTCGACTATCGCATTGAGGTTTTCCAGCGTCACATCCGCTGGCGGATTGGTCCTCACATGTTGTGCCGCGCGGCGAAGCAATGAACTGACTTTGGGCTGTACGTTGGCCGGGTCAGTGAAGTGGGTCCACTCCGCATGGATATGATCGCGTGCTTTATCCCAAGCAACGTAGGCATCTTGGCGTAAATCATCGGGCAGATGCCGCACTGTGTCAGGCGCACAAGTAACCTGCTGTAGACAACCCAAGCGATCATTGATGATCTCCCTGCCATCAGCGGGAACAAAGCGGAGATAGGGCGTGTCGCCTATCCTGGCGCAGAAGAAGTGACCTCTTCGCAGGCCTTTGAATCCGGAGCCCGCTGCCCATGGAAGCGAGGTGAGTTCTTCACCATATTCATCTAATCCTTGCCGGAGCTCTTGGCGATATTCTTCGCCAGAGTAGGCATTTGCGCCCTCGCCGTTGTTTTCCAGCAAGCCGGCTTCTTCGCGCCGAAGCGCTTCAATTTGCTCGCGGGTTTCGGTGAATACGTGATTGCTGACGGCGCCGTCGGGGATCACTTCGCTTTCGACGCCGATAGAGGCGGCGGCTTGCGCCAGTTTAGCGCGGATACGTTCTTCAAGTGCAAGTAAGGCGTCCAACTCGCGATCGGGGAAGCAACAGCGAATGAAGACATCCGGGTGGGGACTGCCAATCCGGTTTATGCGGCCGTTCCGCTTCGGCAGCGATTTCAGCAAGTTCCTCGACCAACTGTTCCAACTTGGGATCGGTCTCGCGCTCCACTTGAAATGCTTTCTCCGACAAGCGGCGCAATATGTCCCGATCCAGCTCGATATCGCGACGCAGATCCGCATCGCGGTACAACTCGATCGATTCCGAGCCGGCTACTGCCAATAGTTCTTCTAGCGCTTCATCGTTATCGATTTCGCCCCAGTCACCCAGCGCCTTGGAGTTGGGGACAACACCCCGATCCATCGCAGCCAGGAATTGCTCGTGCGAATCCGCCATGCGCTTGGCTGTGCGGGCAAAGGCATTTACCGAAGACTCGAAGCGCTTGAGCAGGCCGGATCGGAGTAAACCGACCAAGGCGGCTTCGCGCTGATTTGTTTCCGGATCGGGCTCATGCCGGTAGCGCGAAGGCCAATATCGAGCCAAAGTCAGTTTCGGATCGCCTTCATCGGGCGCCAACGCCTCAGCGAAATCATCGAAAAACCCCGGGAGCACCGCATCCAGGCTGTACTCCACTTGTTTGACTTTGGGTTCGGGAAAACGAATGACCTGGCCACCCATGCCTGGAATCTCTTCGTTGGGATAATACTTCTTGATGAAGTGGCGGGTGCGCCGGACGGTCGTTTCGTCCAGCACATCGAAAAGCATATCAAGTCGCAAGTCATACGGGTCTTGGTCAGTGGCGGACTTAAACCGCTGGCGCAGCGACCGTATGCCCTGGCTCGCGAAGGCAGCATCGTGCCCGACAAAATAGGAGAGCAAATTGTACAAATCCCACAGCGAATTATTGACCGGCGTAGCCGTCATCAACACCAGTTTCTTTGGCGGATGCCCCTGCAGCAACCGGCGCAAGTCGTGCGACGCTAACTTGCCCAGACCAGCCGTTGCCGCGGTTTTCTCAACCACCAGCGCCACCACCTCATCTGAAGTCGGCACGTCGGCCAGCCACTTGGTCCTGCGCCCTCGGGTGGTGGATGCAAATATGTAGCGATACTGCCCAAGTTGGGATTCCTGCAGGCGCTCCAGGGCGAGCTTGGTGCCATCCGTGCTGTCAAGAATGGCGGCGACGCGCTCCTTGTCACCTTTGCCATGACGCACCGTGACGATGCCCGCTTCCACATCCACGTCCGACCAGCGCAGCGCCACCAGTTCCGAGCGCCGCAGGTCAGATTGCCGCCTGCCACTTCGCCGAAGAACTTGACCTGAGCGGCCCCGCGGCAGTCTAAGTGTGCGCTACCGCTGATCTTTAACTCCAGACCGTCAAACTAGGAAATCTACTTCTGTCCACGGGCGGTCCCACCTTATATTAGTTGAAAACCATACCTCAACTATTGGGCTTGATTGCGACCCGGATCACTTTGCCAGATTGTGCAACAGCAAAGGCTGTATTGATTTCATCCAATGAATAGTATTCTGAGACCAACTCTTCAAAAGGAAATTCGAGACGATACCGCGATACGAAGTCAACTGCCTGTAATAGATGTTTAGGTTGATAATTGTGAATCCCATGAAGCGTTAGCATCTTTCGCACAATTTTCGCGCCATCAACAGTGATATTTGCATCAGGGTAGACAAATCCTGCAAGGACATAGCGTCCACCAATTTGTAGCGCATCAATTCCGAATGCGACACAAGAGGGGACACCACAAACTTCTATCACAATATCTACTTTCAATTCATCAGCTAGTGCTACGAGGTCTGCTTCTTGCAGAGCAATCGTCCGGGTCGCTCCAAATTTCTCAGCGATGGCTAGTCGTTTGGTGTTGAAGTCTGTAACGATAATATCTGAACACCCGGCTTTACTCAGGACAGCACAGGCATAGATACCAAGCATACCCGCACCCTGTACTAAGGCACGTTCACCGTTCTTAAGTTGTATCCGATCCACCGCTTGCATGATTGTCGCCAAAGCACAGTTTATGGGGGCGGCTTCCGCATCAGTGATGTTGTCCGGCAATCGCAAAATTGATGATCCCGGGCGTAGATAAAGGTGTTGTGCGAAGCCACCATTGAGATGGGGACGCGCTTCTGAATTGGCATGACCATATTTGAAACTATGAATGCATTTTTGGCTGAGATCACGTTCAACACAAAATTCGCAATCGCCACAGGAAGTGGTTAACCCCCAGGTAATACGGTCACCGATAGACAGTGTTTCGCCATTTATACCCTCTACTGTTGTGGCGCCCATTTCTACGATTTCGCCGACGATTTCATGCCCGAGTATGCTTGGCGCGTCAGCGCCACGCCTGCCAAGAAACGTGTGCAAATCTGATCCGCAGATTGTCGCCAGCCGCACCTTAGCCAGAATAGCGCCACTCTCCAGCGATGGCGTAGGGTATTCACGAATCTGCAGGGGTTGATTCGGTTCGATAAAGATAGCGGAACGCACCATTGTGTATCCTCTTCTGTTTTGCCTCACATGCTGTGTCAATTATTCTAACTTCCCAAAAGACTCGGCTAAACCTTGCAACTGCCCTTTGAGGTCAAGTGTCACTCAAATAACGCAAAATAATATACGCGGGTGATTTTCCAGTTGGTATTACTTAAACAGGGGCGAATTCCTGCGCCATGCGTTCAAATCCTGCCTTGATACGCTTGAGGCCCTCCGCCTGCATATCGGGCAAAATACAAGAAGGTTCAAACAGAGCCACACGATCAAAATTAATCGCTTTGAGCGCTTTCAGGATGGGCAGCCATTCATAAAGTTTCCTTAATCCGATTCTTCTTTGACGCTCTATGTGAAGTTGCTTGAGCGAGGATGGGAAACAATGTTTCAACCTCTATACTGTTCATCGGGCTGGCTCTCCACATGGTTGGTTCGATACTTACCATTTTGGAGATCAGCCCGTTTTTGGCAACTCAATTTCACATTAGACGTCACGTTATTTCTTGACTGAGTAGCGTTCAACGGGACCATCTGGCGACCCAATCGGCAGTCCTGCCAGTAGCGTGTCAAGATTTCATTTGTGCAGCCCGCAGATCTGGAACGAACGACTCAATCGATGGCGTGTGCTGGCCAAGTATTTTGGCAGCATCATCCCAGGCTCGAATCCGCAACGCCGCTTCATAGTTCGCTTCCGCTTCAAAGGCGGCGATCTCTGCCTCTGTCATCGTTCCGCCCTCATCGTGGAAGCTCTGTAGCGACCTTAGAGACAATCGATCTTGGTACGCTGGCTTTACCGAACACAGATATCGTTTTGCGGGTACGTGTAGCCGAACCGGATCGTTTACTTCTGGCCCGTAGTACTTCGTGAGCATCATCGAGCTTCTCCGGATTGCTGGTGTGAGCGTCGCCAGGCACTTCATCGTCTAACTAGATGGCCGATATCGTGCAATAGCGCAGCAGCGACAAGCACCGCTGAAGCGCCGCTGTCGCGGGCCAAGCTGGCGGCCTGCAAGGCATGCTCGAGCTGGGTCACCGCTTCGGCGCCGTATATTTCACCCCCGGACGTCTGAAACACTGTTAAGATGTGTTGTATGGTGTCTTCCTTTGACATAAGCTATCTCCTGTTTACGTTGCGAGCGGCAAACCCCTCCCCCGGCCCCCTCCCCGAGGCATCAGAGAGGGGGAGCTAATCGCAGCGCGACGCAAGGTATTTTGCGTGGGCGGCGGCATTGTCGCGCGGGAGTCTACTTGTCCTGAAGTTGTTCGAAATTTCGCGAAACCGCTCCGATATCGACGGCCCGAGACAGCTCATACAAAAAAACGCCCGGATAGCCAATGTCATCCAGCGCCTGCAGAATAGATGACCAATTAATGTTGCCACGTGTTGGCAAAAGATGGTCGTCGTGTTGACCGTGATTGTCGTGGATGTGGACGGTGAATAGCTTTTCTCCGGCGATACGTAATGCCTCGACGGGATCACCATTGAGGTTTCGATGACCTGTATCAATACACATACCGATGGTGTCCAAACCAACGGCACGAACCAGATTTTTCAGATTGACTGGATCACTAAAATAGCCACGACCCAAATTTTCTACCGCAATGCGCACGTTGTGATCAGCAGCATATGTGGTAATCTGCTGAAGATTTTCAGTCAAAGCCGCCAACTGCTCACCATGTTCCGGCTGATCGCGTTCAGCAATCGTGATGTCGTGGGTTACCATAATGCCGCCGCCTAATCGCGCAAAGGCGTCAATCGCGGTTTGGTAGCTGGCTAACAAATGCTGACGCTGATCTGAGGACGAAGCCCATAGCACACAAGCTTGATCAAGATACAGCAAATGGGCGTGTAACGTATAAATCTGCATTTCGAGATCATCCAACGCTGCTTTTAGGGTGCGAAAGGCAGCTGAATCTGCGTAATCGAACGCTGGGTGATAGTCGGTTAATTCGAGTATTTCGATACCACTCACCTTAATTTCTTTCAGCAAATCAGCATTGAGTTGCCTATTTCTATAGGCAATTGTTGAAGCACCAATCTTCATAAATCTGCTCCATTGGTTACCGCACCAGAGGTAAAACGGAGATTGACCACGGTGCTCGGCGATTTCATCTGGCCGACGCTCTACGCCGCAGTCGCTGCTTCAGGGCTTCTGTCGCTTCATCGGAGCCATCGTGGAAGGTGCCAAAAAGCTTATCCAGAAAATTAGTCGTATCGCCCGCGTAATTACATTCGAAGTATTTGTGGTGTAGGTAATGGCCGTAAGTTGCTGCATCCACTGAGAAACCATTCTCTAGGACCAATTTGTCAAAACCGGCTGCCGATCGCGATGAGTGCCCATAGAAACTGCCAAGGAAAGAGGTAGCCATTCCAACCGAAAATCCACTTCAAGAATTTTACGGGTTCCGGCGGGATTAGATAACGTGGGTTCACAGATACGTTACCGAATGGTTTCCAATCACCCCGTTTATTTCTGGTGCCAAATTGGGTATCGTCCATGATTTCCTCCCAGGTAGAACAGGTTTTCAACCTGTTTAGCGGGTAAATACCCGCATCATGCATGCAATGATAACGATTGCGTCCAAACTGTGGATGTGTCTGGTATTGACCCACTGCGATAGGTGGCAATGAAAGACCAGCGATCAAGACCATCACGGTTAGGAAACGAAGCATGCAATGTCAGGTCGTGAAAAATAATATCATCTCCCGGTGATGCTTCAAGCACAGTGATGCTCGCTTTGCGCCGGTTGCCACCCGAGCGGGGACAAGCGCTTTTGGCAATTCTGGAGGAACTGATAGATCAAGTCTGGATGCCTTTGCAATTCTACACTGAATGGAGAGAGAATCTAGCGTCGGCTCACAGAGAAAACAAAAAGGATTGCCATTCATTCAAGAAACGTGCCGATAGCTGTCGTGACAAGTCGTTAAACTTGGTGAAAGATTTCGTCCGCAAAACGCAACTTCATGTTGACCCAAGAATCGTGGATCATTTGGAGCGAGGTTTTGCACTATTAGATGAGGGGTTTCCCGCGTTATTGCAACCGAATCTACATGATTACGACGATTTGGAACGTAGAATTGACACTCTTTTACGCGGAAAAGAGCGGAAGGAATTGCCCGAATCGCTCCGAGAATATATTCCAAGCCTCTGGGCGAGACCGCCTTCACGTAGTAACCCGCCAAATAGGCAACCCATCGCCCCTGCTCCAATAACGGCAACAGAGAGGTTTGATCTGTTCATAGTTGATTTTTCCTTTGATCATTTCTTGTGATTGGTATGCTCGTAAATCGTTCAATCAGCATATTTTACCGTGTTAGGGGCTGGACTGGGTAAAGCTCCTGCGTGACCCTAAGCTGGCCAGGGCAGCGAATAAGTTTTTACGTTGGTAAAGAATTTCATTGCCTCCAGCACCCCTTCCTTGACGCCATTGCCCGAATCTTTGATGCCGCCAAAGGGCGACATCTCTATGCGGTAACCCGGCTGCTCCCAGATATTCACCGTACCGACATTGAGCCCTTCGATATAGTTAGTGGCACGAATCAGATCATTGGTGCAGACGCCCGCGGAGAGACCGAACTGGGTGCCGTTCGAAATCTCCATTACCGCCGCGTCATCATCCGGAACGCGTACAATCGGCACCACCGGGCCAAAGGTCTCCTCGATCACTAATTCACAGTTATGGGGAACGTGATCAACCACAATCGGCGGCAGCAGCGCGCCGTCCCGACCGGGGTGGTAGAGAATTTTCGCCCCCAGCTTTTCAGCGTCAAATACGCGGCTTTCAAACAATTCGGCCGCTTTGGCGCTGATTACACAGCCAAGCTGAGTCTCTGGGTCCATGGGGTCGCCAAAGCGGATGGTCTTGGCCTTTTCTAGGATCAGCGGAACAATTGCATCGGCAACGCTTTCCTGAATCAGAATGCGTTTGACTGCGGTGCAGCGCTGCCCCGAATTGCCGGTCGCACCGGCCACCGCAATGGTAGCGGCTTTGTCGAGATCTTCACCATTCAGATCATTCAGAATGACCAGCGCAGAATTCCCCCCTAGCTCTAACGCAGTGCGCTTGTAGCCCGCTTTTTCCGCAATCATCTTGCCGACAGGAACACCGCCAGTAAAGGTGACGATGTCGATGTTTGGATTGGTGACCATTTCGTCGCCGATATCCTGGGGCCAGCCGGTGACAATCTGGAACATCTCAGGCGGCAGGCCGGCCTCAAAGAGAATGTCGGCCAGCGTGATAGCGGTTAACGGGGTCAGTTCGGTCGGCTTGCAGACCATGCAGTTATTGGTGGCAATCGCCGGAGCGACTTTATGCGCCACCATGTTGAGCGGGTGGTTAAAGGGCGTGATCGCGGAAATGGCGCGGACCGGTTCACGTTTGGTGAAGATCTTGCGACTCTTGCCATGTGGCGTCAGATCACATGAAAAGATCTGCCCATCATCCTGAATGGCAAGTTGTCCCGCCAGCGTGAACACATCGTAGGAGCGGCCGGTTTCATAGAGAGAGTGTTGCTTGCAGATGCCCAGTTCAAGTGTCAGCCAGTGAGCGATCTCTTCCCGACGGTCCCGGATCAGTGCGGCCGCGCGAAAGAGGATCTGTTGACGTTCATACCGCGTGAGCTTGGGCTGATACGCGGCGGCAATCTCAAAGGCACGGTGGGCATGTTCCGCCGTGCCAGCCGGAACCGTAGCAATCACCTCACGGGTTCGCGGATACTCAACCTCAACAACAGCGTCGGCATAGACCTTCTCCCCACCAATGCGCATGGCTTCACGGCGGATTTCTTGCTCTGACATATGAAAACTCCTAGCGAATTTAATATTCAATATTACCGATTACTGCTGCCCAGCGGCTTGCGCCGCATAATAAAACGCGTCAAAATTGCGCAGTTCGGGTGCAGACGGCAAATCGATCTGGCGGTTGACGATGAAAGGCACCTCTTGCTCGGTCAGTCCACCATGACTGCGCAACGGTTCTTTTAGCGCCGCCAGATCATGCCGCTCTTCAGAGGTGCCAATAGTCATGTTCTCATCTGAGATAATGACAATATCGCCGATACGGTCGGCAGGCAATTCAAATCGGCGCACCGCCTCTTCACGGTCGATCACGACCATGATGCCATCAATGGCTGCAAGACGCGCCATGATGCTGGCCACATCAGCACCATCTGGAAGATATGCGGTGGCGAAGGACCCAAGTGCACCGTGATGCACGACGTACGGATCGGTGATGGGTAAGATGACGCGTGCGTTGGCAGCGCCAAGCCACTCATCAAGAAGATCCTGGATATAGACCACTGCTGGAGCGCCATTGGTGTCATGCTTTGGCTTCATCCCGTGATCCGCGGTCAGAACGAGCGCTGCGCCCATCGCGTCTAGTTGACCGACATAACCATCGATCATGGTATAAAAATCCTTAGCGCCTTGCGCTTCGGGAGCGAATTTATGCTGAATATAATCGGTCGTTGACAGATACATCAGATCCGGCGTCCACTCTTTGAGCAGCTTCACACCAGCTGCCAAAACAAATTCCGATAGATCGCCTGAATAGACTTCCGGCACTGGACGGCCGAGCCAGGCACTGGCGTCATCGATCCCATTGACCGCTTTGGTGGCGATATCCGCGCGTTCAGATGAAAAGCAGATTGCTCGATCTTCATCAAATGAGAGACCGGCTCCCAAGAGGGCGCGGAGCTTATCCTTTGCAGTGACGACAGCGACGCGTGCCCCTACCTTATAATATTTCGAAAACAATGTCGGGGCACGTAGAAACCTGACGTCGTTCATCATCACTTCTTGGCCAGTTTCCGGTTCATAGAGGTAGTTGCCGCAGATGCCATGCACGCTCGGCGGGCGACCGGTGGCAATCGACATGTTGTTTGGATTGGTAAAGGATGGGATCACCGAATGCGCAATCCGGTCAGTGCCTTTCGCGCGCATTCTAGCGACATTCGGCATTCGTCCGTCGGCAATCGTAACATCAAGATAGGCAGGCTCGCACCCATCGAGGCAGATGACCACGGCACAGGTCCGCAGTGCGGCATAGGTGCGACTATTGGCCTCAACAGAAGATGAGATTGGCATGAAACGTTTCCTTCGCGTTTAGGCAAGTCGCAAGTAAGCGGAGAGTTTCTCTTGGTCAGATAGCACTGTTTCGGCCAGCGCAGCCCTGGCCCCTCTGGCCCTAAGGAATGTAACTAGCACATGTGAGATTGCATCCGCCATGGTCATGACAATCCCACATACAACGATAGCCATCGGGCGGTGGAACTTGTTATGCGCCGGACATCAGTGGTCCTACTCCCTCACGGAAAAATTGCTCACCACTGAGCGACATCACATCCATCGGATTGGGCAAGTTTGCGATTCATTGTACTGGACATATTCTTCGCCTAAATATCTAGTTCTTTACTAATTCGATCTCCATTTCATCGAATGTTGCCGCTACTGCATCTAACAAACCGTGCATATGTGAGGCATTCATTCGCCCGATATTACCGATACGGAAGCAATCTGCCTGAGTCAATTTACCCGGATAAATAACAAAGCCTTTATCGCTTAAGCTGTTGTAAAAAGTCTCAAAATTGAAATTTGGATGCTCAGGATAAGGGAAGGTCGTGATGATATAGCTCTGGGTGTCTATATCAAGATAAGGTTCTAGACCAAGTTTTTTCATACCTTCAATGATGATTTTGTTGTTTTCAGCATAACGTTTACCACGCCCTTCAACACTGCCTTCTTCTTGTATTTCGACTAGTGCTTGATGGAATGCTAACAGCGTTTGAACAGGGGGGGTGAAGCGAAATTGCCCATTTTTCTCTAAACCTTGCCATTGTGCCAATAAATCAAGGCTCATACTGCGTGCGTAACCTTTTGTTTGCAGAAGAGTTTCTTTGTGAGCAATTGCAAAGGAAAAACCCGGAAGACCTTCAATACATTTATTCGCTGAAGATACTAGAAAATAAATTTGTGAATCGACTATATTAATCGGAACAGCACCAAAACTACTCATAGCATCTACAAAGTAAACACGATTGTATTTCGCAACAATTTTGCCTATATCTTCAATTGGATTGAGTAGACCTGTTGTTGTCTCGCAGTGGATCGCCGCAACATGCGTAATCGCCTCATTTAAGCGGAGTGTCTCTTCAATTTCTGTTAAGTCAGGCACGCTATTTTCAGGGTAGCTTAGTTCCATCGTCGGAATATGCAAGGTTTTTGCCATTGCAGCAATACGCCGACCATATGCTCCATTGATAATTACGAGGAGCTTGCCATTTTCTTGTGGAATCACAGAAGAAATGACTGCTTCCACACCAAATGTTCCACTGCCTTGCATCAAAATCGCAGTATAGTCCTCATTGCCTTGTAAACCACCCAAATCGAGTAGCATTTGCCGAATTTCGCGTACAATTTGAATAAAGCCTGTATCACGCGAACCCAAGTCACGTACTAAAGCCGCTTTTACAGTATCGCTTGTTGTCAAAGGTCCCGGTGTAAATAGCAATTTATCTTGAGATGCCAATGCGCGACTCCAGATATGAAATCAAATAAACTTTGTACAAAATCTAAGCAAATACGACTGAATAGTCAATATCTCCATTTATCAGAAAATAACGTTCCGTATCTGAGCTTGCCACTCTTGTCCGAGAAAGCCCTTGTCCCCAATCACTAGCGACTGGCTCAGATAATCCAGCACAGTATCAGCCGCTTTGCGTTCTTCGATATGAGCGGCTACCAGTTCGTATACCACCGGGATGCCCGCTGGCGTTGTTACCATCACCAGCTTATAACCGAAATAGTATAACTTGCGACTAGCACAGTATCCATAACCAGCGCTACCACGAGAATCACTGCGCTTCTTGCTGCGTTTATAGCCCAAGACTTGCAAGGGTTTGGTATCTATCAGGTAGATCCCCGTTTGCGCTACTCGCAATTCCAGCAGCCAATCCCGGCGCATCTTTTCGACTAGATAACACAAACCACGCGCGCGGCGATTGAATTGACTTTGGCTCAAGAGTTTGGGGAACAAGGCATAATGATTGGCGCGGATATAACTCAAATACTGGGACTCGGATGGAAAAGGCAGAAATCCTGATGCCAGCATCAAGGTCATCCCCTCACTATCACTGAACTTGGCTGGGCGTCCAACTTTGCCCTCAGCCATTGTCGCCCTTTTTGTTTATACCAATCGTGTATCTCAACAAAGAGGATGGTAAATAATGTTTCAACGTCTATACTGTTCATCGGGCTGGCTCTCCACATGGTTGCTTCGATACTTACCATTTTGGAGATCGGCCCGTTTTTGGCAACTCAATTTCACATCAGACGTAACATTCAATGGACAAGCATCACCTGTCCCAGAGAAGGGCGCTTTGCATGCCCGATATCGCTTTGAATCACTTGGCAGTGGTAGTTGACAGCCTCGATGACGCACTGGGTTTCTGGTGCGGCGCCCTTGGGCTGGCGCGGGCCGGGGGGACGCAATCCATCACCGACGAAGGGGTTGATGTCGCCTTTCTCAACCTGGGCGATTCCCATCTCGAACTGATTCAGCCGACCGCGGACGATAGCGGCGTCGCCAGGTACCTTGCCAAGCGCGGACCTGGCCTGCACCATTTCTGCCTGGAAGTGCCGGATCTCGATAGTGTGCTGCAAGCCTTGCGTGATAGCGGCGTTGAATTGATCAACGAGGTCGCCCGCGAACGCGACGGCAGGCGCTACGCCTTTGTTCATCCCGCAAGCGCTTCCGGTGTGTTGCTGGAGTTATATGAGCGGATTTGAGGTCATGCCCTTGACTCGGCGGCACATGCAAATGGATGCTTGGCTAGCGTCCGCCTTGAGAGCACCTGCGCGACGGCCGCAATCTCCTGCGCTGCGGATGCAAGCAGATGGCGAGGCGTCTAGCGGATGAGATTGCTTCTGGTTAGCCTGATGCTATCGTTGCTGACCCCAGCTGCCGCGGGGCAAGACAATTCCTGCCCGGCTTTGCAAAACCAGGCCATGAGCAGCGTCTCTAGCGCCTGCGCCGAGCAGGCGCCGGATTCAATCTGTTTTGGCCATCCCACCGTCTCGCTTGCACGGCTGCCAGACGTCGCGACTGTCGAATTCTCGCGGCCTGGTCACCAAACCCCGTCAAACAGCGTCGATTGGTTCAGCACCAGCAGCGAGGACAAGACCTGGGGCGCCGCGCGCATCTTGTTCGAGGCTTATCCAGCCGACAGCCTGGAAGCCCAGACTGTCGCCTTGCTGGCCTTTGGCGATGTCGCGCTCTTCCCCCCGCTACCGGTGTCGCTACCGGCGCCTTTGCTGGACATAGTGGTGACGGCCGCCCAGGGCGCCAACCTGCGCGCCGCGCCCGATACCGACGCTCAAGTCATCAGCACGCTCGCGCGCCGCAGCGCTCTCAAAGCGATCGGACTTAATCAAGACGGCACCTGGATTCAAGCCTATGCCGATCCGGAGATTGTCGGTTGGATCAGCCGAGACCTGATTGCCGGTGAAATTAGCCAGCTGCAAAACGCCACGGACGACAGCGCCGGCGTCCCGCTCTGGTCCCCCTGGCAAGCCTTCGACTTCCGCACCAGCATAGACGACGCGCCCTGCGCGGACGCCGCCGACAGCGGCATTCTCTTGCAGTCGAACCGCTTCCAGCCGCCGCGTCAATTTTGGCTCAATGGACTTGATATTCGCCTCAATGGCACCGTCTTCCTGCAAGCGCAGATCGACGCCGGCATGTCGATCTACGTCCTGGACGGCGAGGCATCCATCAGCGTGCCGGAGGCAGGGGTCGTCGTGAAAAGCGGCTTCTATACCCAAGTCCCGCTGGGCCTGGCCGAAGACGGCAGTACCATTTACGCGGAGGTCCCCGCCGCCCCCAGCGCCTATGACTACCAGCGCATGCTCAGCTTGCCAATCGACGCGCTCTACTATCCCACGCGCGTCGGCTTGGATCCTTATACGATCATAGCAAGGCGCCCCAGCGACGGCCAAAGCCCCTTGGAAGGCATGTCCCTCGAGGCGACTTGCAAGATCACAGCCGGCACCTTTGGCGCCAACATTCGCTCTCATCCCGACCCAGATGCGCCCGTCATCGCCGTCATGGGACATCGCGAAAGCGCCGAACCAATAGCCCGCGCCATCGGCGCCGACGACTTGCTCTGGTGGAAATTGGCGGATCAGGTCTGGATCCGCATTGACGCCACCGTCACCGGCGGCAAGTGCAGCGCCGTGCCCCTCATCGCGGACGATAGCTGAACCCCCCTCGGCGTAAGACTTGCGATGCCATTGTTGTCGTGATAATATATACCTATAGGGGTATAGGTATAAGGAAGACAAAATGGCAGAAATGATCATGCAACAGAAATCAAGGCGCGCGACGCACAATAGCAAGACCATCAACCGGATCAAGCGCATTCAAGGACAGTTGAACGCGCTGGAAGACTTGATCGCGACCGATTCCGGCAGCTGTGAAGAGCGGGTCCTGCGCGCCCGCACGATTGAGAAGGGCATGAGCAGCTTGATCAATCATCTCTTTGACTGCTATATCGCAAACAGCTTGCAGCAGGATCTGCGCGCCGATCCCGAGGCCGCCGTCGATGACCTGCAGCGCATCTTGAAGCTGATCAACAGTTAAATGGGGAGAACGAAGACATGACCCTTAAAGAAATCTCTCTGCCCGTCACCGGCATGAGCTGCGCCATGTGCGTCAATAATATCGAACAGGGCCTGCGCAAGGCCGATGGCGTTGACGAGGTACACGTGAACCTGGCGACAGAAAAGGCGGCCGTTCAATATGACGCCAGTAAAGTCGATATGCGCGATCTGGTTTCGCAGATCGAGAAATCCGGCTATGGCGTCGCCACAGTCAGTATCGACTTGCCCATCACCGGCATGACCTGCGCCATGTGCCAAAAGAATGTCAGCCGCGCGCTCAACAAGACCGATGGCGTCATCAGCGCCCATGTCAATCTCGCCAGCGAAAAAGCGAGCGTGAGTTACCTGCCGGGCGCGACGCGCCGCGGCGATCTTGTCAAAGCTGTGGAAAACGCCGGCTACGGCGTCATCGACACATCGGCCTCGGATGCGCCCGAGGATCACGAAGCGGCCGTCCGCCAAGCCGAAATTGATCGCCAGGCCCGCCTGGTTAAAATCGGCGCTATCTTCACCATCCCGCTGACCATCCTGAGCATGGCGCGCCACTTCGCGCACCAGGTTCCCTTCATAATGGACAATTTCGCCTTCCTGACGGAGGACATCTGGCTCTTCATCTTCGGCGCGCTGGCCACGCCTGTCATGCTCATGCTGGGGGGGCAATTCCTCAGCGGCGGGAGCCGGTCGATGCACCACGGCCACGCCAATATGGATGTGCTGGTTGCCATGGGTTCGATCGCCGCTTATGTCTATGGCATCATTGTCCTGCTGGGCATCCTGTTCGGCTTCTCCGATGTCGTCGGCAAACTGGATTACTTCGAATCGACCGCTGTCATCCTCACGCTGGTCACGCTGGGCAAGCTGCTGGAGGCGCGTGCCAAGGGCCGCACCAGCGCCGCCATCAAGAAACTGATCGGGCTGGCGCCAAAAACCGCCACGCTTCTCAGCGATGGCAAAGAGAAGTCGATTCCCATCAACGACGTGGCGCCGGGCGACCTGCTCTTGATCAAGCCGGGCGAGCGCATCCCGGTCGACGCCATCGTCAACGAGGGCCGCTCGGCGGTGGACGAATCCATGCTCAGCGGCGAGAGCATGCCGGTGAACAAGAAAGCTGGCGACGAGATCATCGCCGGCACGGTCAATCAGCATGGGCGCTTGATCGCGGAAGCGCAACGCGTCGGCAAAGACACCGTCCTGGGGCAAATCATCCGCCTGGTGGAAGCGGCGCAAGGCAGCAAAGCGCCGATTCAAGCGATTGCCGATCGCGTTTCGGCCTACTTTGTGCCGCTCGTCATCGTGCTCGCCATCATCACGCTTGTGGGCTGGCTCACCATCGGCGGCGCCGATCTGCCGACGGCCATTCTCAACATGATCGCCGTGCTCGTGATCGCTTGCCCCTGCGCCCTAGGCTTGGCCACGCCCACCGCCATCATGGTCGGCACCGGGCGCGGCGCCGAATCCGGCATCCTCTTCCGCAACAGCGAATCGCTGGAAAAAACCAAAGCCTTGAGCACGATTCTGCTGGACAAAACCGGCACCATCACAGCCGGTCAGCCGACCGTCACCGACGTCATCCCGGTGCCGGACAGCGACGTGCAGTCCGTCTTGCGCTTCGCGGCAGCGGCCGAAGCCGGCAGCGAACATCCCCTGGCCGCCGCCGTGCTCGCCCAAGCGGCGGCGGAAGCGCTAAACCCCCTGCCGCTCGACAGCTTCGAGGCGCTGCCCGGCCGCGGCGTTCAGGCAGCCATCGCCGGACGAACGGTACTCGTCGGCAACGCGGCGCTGATGCGGGAAAACGAAGTCGATACCTCAGCGCTGGATGCAGATGTCGATCGCTTGGGACGCGAGGCGCGCACGGTCGCCCTGGTCGCCGTTGACGGCCGCCTGATGGGCGCGCTGGGCATCGGCGACCCGCTCAAGCCCAGCTCGCCCGCCGCCATCGCCGCCCTCAAAGCGCGCGGACTCGATGTGGCCATGATCACCGGCGACAATCAAGGCACAGCAAAGGCCATCGCCCAGGCAGTGGGCATTGAGCGCGTCTATGCCGATGTGCTGCCGGCCGACAAAGCGGCGGTCGTCACGGACTTGCAAGACCAAGGCGAAAAGGTGGGCATGGTGGGAGACGGCATCAATGACGCGCCGGCGCTGGCCAGCGCTGATGTCGGCTTCGCCATCGGCACCGGCACCGATATCGCCATCGAAGCCGGCGACGTCACCCTGGTCAGCGGCGACATGACCGCCGTCGTGACCGCCCTGGATCTCAGCCGGCGGACCATGCGCACGATTTATGAGAACCTCTTCTGGGCTTTCATCTACAACATCGTGCTGATTCCGGTGGCCATGCTGGGCGGCCTGGTGCCCATGTTCGCGGCGGCGGCGATGGCCTTCTCGAGCGTGTTCGTTGTGACGAACTCGCTGCGGTTGCGTGGGGCGCGGCTGGCTTCCTAAAGACGCGGCCAGCCTGCGTCTGGCAGAATCCCCAATCCACAATTCGCTACGTAATGTAGGGGCGACCTATCAGGTCGCCCGCTGCTGTTTTCGCGGTCTGTTGTCCATGTTCGCGGCGGCGGCCATGGCTTTCTCGATCGTATTTGTTATGACTCGCGTGGTTGCGGGCGGAAGCGCATTATCTATCGCGCCTAAGGCCCGCGCAAAGCACACGCACTACGAAACATAAAAACTTCATATAAATTGCAACAATTATGTTCAAGAAGCTTAACGATTACTCGGTCTTGTGATATACGTAATGTTGCAGAATAGTTCAAGGAGGTTTCAGTGCCAAAGACTATCAGTGATTACTTGCAAATAGATGCTGCACTTCTCGAGGACGCAGGAGCGTACAATGGTTTCGTTGATGTAGACACCGAACTTTTCATTGATCCGAGACTACTCAAGTTTACTGAAGCTCCTGAACTCCAAGGTTCGTATCAGCGCATTCACGACCACTTTGAAAAAATAGTTAAACTTTTAGTTCTGTCCAAGAAACCGGGCGATTTATTCTGGCGCAACGCTGCGAGACTTCTTAATTTCCCAGAAGTACGGGGCTTGTGCATAGGCTATTCGAGCAAGTCAACCAGAGGTAGAGGAATTGGCAAGAAACTGCAATCACAGTTGCTCATGACCGCCAAGACAATAGTAGATGCCGAAATCACAGATCCTGAGATCTTTGAACTCGTTGGTCTTTTCGAAGAATACATAGGAGCAGATCGTATAGGTGATATGATCGGCAACATCATCATGTCCGATTTGTTGGCATACTCACATCGAGTATTTGGTTGCAATGGAGTCCGCCAAGATCATCCAAAGGTCCGTATCAACAAGAAGTATACGTTACCCAAGAATTTGCATAACAATCACCCAATTATATTAGTTCCAAAAGATGTGTTAAATGACCTTCCAGTTGCGCATTCTTATGAGGATATTGACCGCGTAGTGTCATTCAACGACCAATTAAGACGAGAGTTTAATCGCATAATTGCAAAGGTTTGGGGCAATGATCCGCCCACAAAACGGGCATATAAGGAAGCGATCTTGAAGTATCCACATATTTTGTCTGGACTCATAGAAGTCTATCGTAACATGGACCCAAGGGCATATGATCTGACCGACGATCCAGGTGGCCATTATATTTGGTATGAACGCACAAGACAATTCGCCCGTGACAATCCTATGCGGCTCGCACTAGGCCCGCACCCTTCGAGCAACGAGGTTCTAGATGTTGTGACGACAATTTGTGAAAAGTTCAAACAGCTAATTGAGAACAATGGCTTACATACGCTACTGTACAAAGATAGAGCATGCCAAGAACCTAAGCACGAAGAGGCTGCACAGAAAGTTTTCTACGGAATTGCAAATGCATACTGCGAAGCTAACGATTTGGATCTTAGTCCGGAGACGAATTCGGGACGAGGCTCAGTTGACTTCAAAATTAGCCGAGGATACTCAAGAAAAGTACTCGTAGAAACGAAACTGTCATCCAATAAGTATCTTGAACAAGGATACTTGACTCAGATAGCGGAATATGAGAAGTCGGAACAGACGGAGTACTCCATATTCTTAGTCATTCATGTAGGTGGATGTTCACAAGAAAGGTGGAATCGCTTTCGAGACACAGTTCGCGAGAGTCGACAAACTGGACATCGAACACCTGAGGTACTTCTTGTCAATGGGAGACGTCGCCCTCCAGCAAGTAAACTCTTGAGAAAATGACGTATTTGTTGTAACTGCGACCATCCACTCACCACCCCACAACCCACCCGTACTAAACTGAATCTCAACCCCACGCCCGTCCATCAGCACATAAATCGGCCTATCCCTCTGTGCCCTCTGCGCCTCGGTGGTGAATCCATAAAACCGCGACCATATAGTCGCCACTTCTCTGCCAAACCATGCTACGCTGACCCCAATCCCGCGCCTTACCAATCGCATAGCCCGCACCGCACCCACGCCTTATGTTCGAAAAAATGTTCCCGTCGGACATAAAACGGACAATCCCTCTGTGCTCTCTGCGCACTCTGTGGTTAAAATCCATCCTACCAAGCACACAAGCTCAAGGATCCGACATGACCCAAGCGCCCATCACCCCAGACCAAATCGCCGCCGCCCAAACCTTGCTCGACCTCGACTTCAGCCCCGAGCAACTCGCCCAAATGCTGGAAATCGTCACCGGCCGCCGCGAGCAATACGCCGCCGTTCGCGCCGCCGACCTCGACAACAGCGTGCCCATGGCGCTCCACTTCAATGTCAATATCGCCGATCCCGCGCCTGCGCCGGTGCCGCGAACTTACAACATGAGCGCGCAGCCCGCCGTGACGCGCCCGGCTGATCTCGAAGACGTCGCCTTCTATCCCGTCACGCAATTGGCGGAACTCATTCGCACGCGCCAGGTCACATCGCTGGAGCTGACCGAGATCTACCTGGCGCGGCTCAAGCGCTATGATCCCGCCCTCAAGTGCGTCGCCGCCTATACCGAAGCGCTTGCCATCGACCAGGCGACGCGCGCGGATGCCGAGATCGCGCGCGGCCTGTACCGCGGTCCCCTGCATGGCATTCCCTGGGGCGCCAAGGACTTGCTGGCGACGCGAGGCTATCCCACGCAGTGGGGCGCGGCGCCTTACCAGGACCAGGTCATCGATCTCGACGCGACCGTCGTCCAGCGCCTGGAGGAAGCCGGCGCGGTGCTCATCGCCAAGCTGACCCTGGGCGCGCTGGCCAACGGCGATGTCTGGTACGGCGGTATGACGCGCAATCCCTGGGATACCGGGGAAGGCAGCAGCGGCTCGTCGGCCGGTCCCGGCGCGGCAACCGCCGCCGGCTTGGTCGGCTTCTCCATCGGCACCGAGACCCTGGGCAGCATCGTCTCGCCCTCAACCCGCTGCGGCCTCAGCGGCTTGCGCCCTACCTTCGGCCGCGTCAGCCGCTACGGCGCTATGGCGCTCAGCTGGAGCATGGACAAGATCGGTCCCATGTGCCGCAGCGTCGAGGATTGCGCGCTCGTCTTCAGCGCCATCTATGGGCCCGATGGTCATGACCTGAGCATCAGTCCCGAGCCCTTCACTTGGGATCCAGCGCTTGATCCGCAATCGCTGCGCGTCGGCTATGTCGAAAAGGGCTTCCAGTTAGATGACTCGGCGCTGGCGGACAAAGACGCCGACCAGGTCGCCTACATCCAGGCGACGCTGCGCAACAGCCTGGCAACGCTTGACGACATGCGCGAAGCGGGCTACGACCTGATCCCGGTTGATTTGCCGCAGCGGGATACCGGCGGGCTGTGGACGATTTTGGCCGCCGAAGCCGCCGCCGCCTTCGATCAGATCACGCGCGATGGCTCGGTCGACACCATGGCGCGCCAGGACGACAGCGCCTGGCCTAACGTCTTCCGCGCCGCCCGCTTCATCCCCGCCGTCGAGTACATCAACGCCAACCGCATCCGCACGCTGCTGATGGGAGACATGGCCCGCATCATGGCCGATGTCGATGTCTTCATCGCGCCCAGCCAGGGCGCCAACGTCTTGCCCATCACCAACTTCACCGGGCATCCTACCGTGGTCGCGCCCAACGGCTTCAGCGACAAAGGCACACCGACCAGCATTTCTTTCATAGGCGGTCTGTATCAAGAGGCGGAGACCCTGGCCGTCGCCAAAGCCTATCAGGATGCCAGCGACTGGCATCAGCAGTATCCGGATTTGGATGGTGAATGATGGGCGATCCTGTACGCGACGCGCGAATCTTGGCGGGCGGTGTAGGGGCGACCTATCAGGTCGCCCGAAAATCGCCATAAAAATACAGATATATTGGCGAAATCGAGCTTGATAAAGGGTGCTCGCTCATCAGTTCTTTGTGGGAGAAGGGGCTGGGGGCGTAGCCTACCCCAACAGCGCCTCAACCTCGCCGCGCACCCGGGCATCGTCCTCGCGCCGATGCAGGTCGGTCAGCAGCTTGGCGCTATCCAGCTCCATCGTCCGCCACAGCGCCCAAGCCGCATGCCCGCGCACCAGCGCGCTCTCGTCATAGAGCAGTTGAATCAGATGGGGGATGGCGACTTCGTTGCGCCAGTTGCCCGCGGCCACGCAGGCGTTGCGCACCAGCCGCTCGCGCTTGATGCGCTCAACCGGCGTCCGCCTGAACATGGCGCGGAAGGTATCGTCATTGGACATCAGGATATCGGTCAGCTTGGGGGCGACGCGGTCCAGGTCAAAGGGCAGGAAAGCGACCTCGTCGGTTTCCTCGGCGAAGCGCTGGAAGGGGCAGACGTCTTGGCAGATGTCGCAGCCGAAGATCCAGTTGCCGAATTGCCCGCGCAGGTCGCGATCGATCCAGCCCTTGTTCTCGATGGTGTGATAGCTGATGCACAAGCGCGAATCCAACACGAAGGGCGCGGGAAAAGCATCGGTCGGGCAGGCGCCCAGGCAGCGCGTGCAGGTGCCGCACATGCTCTCGCGATGCGGCTCGTCGTAATCGTCAAATTCCAGCGAACTGAGGATCTCGCCGATGAAGAAATAGCTGCCCCGCCGAGGATGGATCAGCATGGTATTCTTGCCGATGAAACCCATTCCGGCTTGCTGCGCGTGGCTTCGCTCCAGGATCGCGCCGGTATCGACGTAAACCTTCTGCGCGATCTCCCGCCCGGCTTCCTCCGCCAGCCACTCGGCGAATTGCTCCAGCCGCAGTTCCAGCACCCGGTGGTAGTCCAGGCCCCAGGCGTAGGCGGCGATGCGCCCGCGCGCGGGATCCTCGAGGACCTCGTCCTCGGCGTAGCGCGCGTAATAGTCCAGGCCGACCAGAATCAGCGACTTCGCCTTCGGCAGGATTTCGCGGAGATCCCGCCGCCGCCGCACCCGGTCCGTCCGCGCCATATAGCGCATGTCGCCTTGCATGCCCTGTTGGATCCAACGCAGGTATGCCGCCAGCGTCGGCGATGGTTCCGCGGGTGTCACGCCACAGAAATTGAATCCAAGATCTTGCGCTCTGCGGCGTATGGCTGTCAAGGTAAGGGGCATAAAAGTATCCGCTGCAACAGGGCTGCCACATGCCCGATTTTACTTGATCGAGTGGCGCCTTGTCACGTAAGCCGGGTCTGCAAGCGCCTTAGGCCCGCGGCCGATTCCGGCCCAGGGCGGCGAAAACCCGATGCGGCACTTCCAATGGATCCGCCGGGAAAGCATCGCGCAGGAGCCGCCGCATATCATTGTCAAAGTCGAGAACTTGCGGCGCGGCCAGCGTGGCGGCGACGCCGGCACTGGCGCGCACCCGACCGCGCCAGTCTTCATGGGTATAGGTCACGTCTAGGTCGAATGAGAAGGTCTCCAGATGGACGAAACCGGCGTCGCCAAGGTGGTTCAGCCATTCCGGGTAAAAGCCGTCCCCGCCGCCCAGCGCCCAAGCCGGATTGTGTTGCGTGATGAGCGCTTCGGTCGCCGCAACCACGTTGCCAGTGCGCGGCAGCCAGTCAAAATGTGCGATGATGATCCAGCCGCCGGGAACGAGTATCCGCGCAGCTTCGCGCGCTGTTCGAGGTCCGTCAAACCAGTGCCAGCATTGCCCGGCGGTCACGACATTGAAGGACCCAGAGGCGATGGGGCATTGTTCCGCCGCGGCTACGAAGTAAGCGCTGCGCGCGTCCGCGTCCCTGTTCAGTTGCCTGGCTTGCGACAGCAATTGCGGAGCAAGATCCAGCGCGAAGGTCTCACAGCCGCGCCGGGCCATGCCACGGGCAATCGAGCCGGTACCGGTGCCCAAGTCCAGCAAGCGCGCGCCGGCATAGATGAGTCCCTTGGCCGCTATGCGTGCGAAAAACGCGTCGGGGAAGCCGGCCCGATGGCGGCTGTAATCGTCTGCCGCGCGCCCGAAATCGGCGATCATGCGGCTGGTCGCGCGCAGCTGCTACCGGCTATGCGCTTGCCGGCGGATAATCGATTTTCTCGAGCGCCGCTACAATGCTGTCCTGCGTAGCCGGCGCATCGAATTCGATCTGAACAGCCCGCGTCTGCACGTGGCCGCTGACGCTGTTAACCCCGTCCAGTTCGATCAATTCGTTCGTTATCGCCTGGACGCAGCCGTCGCAGCCGATGTTTGGAATTTCAAGATTCAAGCTGGGCATCACTGTACTCCTGACTAGGTCACTCAATTGACAGATCCATCGGCACGAGGCTCACATAAAGGCCTGTATACCCGTTTGCGCCCGACCAAGGATCAAGGCGTGAATGTCGCTTGTGCCTTCGTAGGTGTTGACGGCTTCCAGGTTCATCACGTGGCGAATGACGTGAAACTCGTCCGAGATGCCGTTGCCGCCGTGCATATCGCGTGACGCCCGGGCAATGTCTAGCGCCACCCCACAGGAATTGCGCTTGATCAAGGAGATCATCTCGGGACTGGCCTTGCCCGCGTCCCAGAGGCGCCCGACGCGCAGCGCGCCCTGCAGGCCGAGCGTGATGTCCGCCATCATATCAGCCAGTTTGAACTGTATCAGCTGATTCGCCGCCAGCGGACGACCGAATTGACTCCGCTCCAGCGTATATCTGCGCGCCGCGTGCCAGCAAAATTCCGCCGCGCCCAGCGCGCCCCAGGCGATGCCGTAGCGCGCGCGATTCAAGCAGCCGAAGGGTCCTTTCAAGCCGCTTGCCCCGGGCAGCAGATTCTCCTTCGGCACCAAGACCTCGTCCATCACGATTTCGCCGGTGCTGCTAGCCCGCAAACTGAATTTGCCCTCGATTGCCGGCGTCGACAGACCATCCATGCCCCGCTCCAGGATGAACCCGCGGATGGCGCCGTCGCTGCTATTATTGTCCCCGTAGGCTTTCGCCCAGACGATGAAAACGTCCGCGATCGGGGAATTGGTGATCCACATTTTGTTGCCGTGTACGATCCATCCGCCCTCAACTTTGGTCGCGCGCGTTTCCATGCCGCCGGGGTCGCTGCCGTGATTCGGTTCGGTCAATCCAAAGCAGCCGATCCACTCGCCAGTGACCAGCCTGGGCAGGTATTTCTCTCTCTGTGCATCTGTCCCATAGGCATAAATGGGATACATCACCAGCGAGCTCTGCACGCTCATGGCGCTGCGATAGCCGCTGTCGACGCGTTCAATTTCACGAGCGATTAATCCGTAAGAGACGTAGCTTAAGCCGGCGCCCCCATGTTCTTCAGGCAGCGTTGCGCCCAACATGCCCAGCTCCGCCATCTCGTTATAGATGGCGCGGTCGAAGGTCTCGCTGCGGTTGGCCGCCAATATACGCGGCATGAGCTTTTCCTGGCAATATTCCTGAGCCAGATCGCGTACCATACGCTCTTCTTCGCTCAATTGCTCATTTAGCAGAAAGGGATCGTCCCATTGAAACTGACTTGGCATGTGCACCTCTGCGCTTCTATTGACAATCATCTTACCGAGACTCGAAGCCAAAGTGAACGTGGAATAAACGACCGCGGTCACTCCGTCTTAATGGATTTGTCTGTTCACTGCTTATTCAATAAGCGTTACAATAGATGTTCGATCAGAGCAGTCTCGGGTTTCGTTATCGGCCGAACCATCGGGCGTCCAATTATCCGCAATTGGCATATGTGATTCAATCAGGCCTTCTCGACGGAATACAGCAATGTTGCAAGACAAAATAGTTGTGCGCGGCGCGCGCGAACACAACCTGAAGAATATCGACGTGGAAATCCCGCGCAATCGTCTTGTGGTCATCACCGGACTATCCGGTTCCGGCAAGTCTTCGCTGGCCTTCGATACCATCTTTGCCGAGGGACAACGCCGCTACGTTGAAAGTTTGAGCAGCTACGCGCGTCAATTCCTTGGGCTTATGGAAAAACCGGACGTTGACCAAATCGAGGGACTTAGCCCGGCCGTATCCATAGACCAGAAGAGCGTCAGTCATAACCCGCGTTCGACAGTCGGTACAGTTACCGAGATTTACGATTACTTGCGCTTGCTCTTTGCGCGCGTCGGGATTCCGCATTGCCCGACCTGCGGTGTCGAGGTTTCCGCGCAGAGCGCGCAGCAGATTGTCGACCAGGTACAGAACATGCCGCGCGACGCCCGCATTCAGGTACTTGCGCCAGTGGTCCATCGCAAGAAGGGCAATCACGTCAAGGCCTTGCAAGACATTGCCAAACAGGGATTCGCGCGCGTCCGCGTTGACGGCGACATACGAGACCTGGACGAGAACATTGAACTCGACCGTTATGTGATTCACGACATTGAAATCGTGGTTGATCGCTTGATCATTCGCCACTACGACGATGCCCTATCAGACGAAGCGACAGCATTTGAAACGCGCCTGACGGACGCCATCGAGACCGCGCTGGAACTCGGCGATGGCAGAATCATTATCCAGGACGTGACCGATCGCGAGCATTCAATCGATCATCTCTTCAGCGAAGACCTGGCTTGCCCCAACGGTCACGGCAGCGTCCCGGAGCCAGAACCGCGCCTGTTCAGCTTCAATACGCCCAGCGGCGCCTGCCCAAGCTGCCAGGGATTGGGTTTCAGCCTCGAAATCGATCCAGACATGGTCATACCGGACAAGAGCCTGAGTATCGCGGACGGCGCGATTAACGCCAATGGCTGGCGACTCGATGACAAGAATGGCTGGACCTGGAACGTATTTCAAAGCTTTTCGGAAAAATATGAATTTCGACTGGATCTGCCTTGGAGACGACTCAGTAAACGTCAACAGGACTTGGTTCTCTATGGCAACGGGGGCGAAAAATTCGAGGTCAAGTACTTGCATACCAGCGGCTATGAACGGACCTATCCCACCAGCTTTGAAGGCGTGATACCGAACCTGCAGCGCCGCTATCAGCAGACAGCTTCCGACTACATCCGTCACAAGATCAACGAATACATGCGCGAGATTCCCTGTCGGGACTGCAATGGACAGCGTCTGCGGCCGGAGGCGATTGCCGTCACCATCAATGACGAAACGATTCACGACATCACTCATATGGCCATTGATGAGCTAAAAGACTGGGTCGATTCTCTGCGCGGGGACAAGGCAATCCTGAGCAAGCGCGAACAACAGATCGCCCACCAGGTGCTTAGGGAATTGGAAGCGCGCGTTGGCTTCCTGAGCAATGTCGGACTGAACTATTTGTCATTGTCTCGCAGCGCCGCCACGCTTAGTGGCGGCGAATCGCAGCGCATCCGCCTGGCGACCCAGGTGGGCAGCCAGTTGACAGGAGTGCTCTATGTGCTGGACGAGCCCTCGATCGGTTTGCATCAAAGAGACAACAAACGGTTGATTCGGACATTGACTGGCTTGCGCGACCTGGGCAACACCGTGCTGGTCGTGGAGCACGACGAAGACACCATGCGCTCCTCGGATTGGCTGATCGATTTGGGTCCGGGCGCGGGCGAGCATGGCGGCGAGGTGGTCGCCGCTGGTACGCCTGAGCAGGTCGAATTCGCGGATGGCAGTCTGACGGGGGACTATCTGGCCGGTCGCTTTGAGATTCCCTTGCCGGAAAGCCGACGCTCGGGTTCCGGGGAGTATCTGACGATTGAAGGGGCGCGGGCCAACAATCTCAAAAGCATTGACGCGCGCTTTCCGCTCTGCAAGCTGATCTGCGTGACCGGCGTTAGCGGCAGTGGGAAGTCCTCATTGGTGGTCGAGACGCTGTATCGACGCCTGGCGCAGTTGATCAACAAGAGTCGCGAACGCGCCGGCCCGCACGATGCCATCACCGGCGCCGAGGAGATCGACAAGATCATCAACATTGACCAAAGCCCGATCGGTCGCACGCCGCGCAGCAATCCCGGCACCTACACCAAAATGTTTGATGACATACGCAGCCTGTTCGCGGAATTGCCGGAAAGCAAGATCCGCGGTTACAAGGCCGGTCGCTTCAGCTTCAATGTCAAGGGCGGGCGCTGCGAAAACTGCGAGGGGCAAGGGCTGATCAAGATTGAAATGCAGTTTTTGCCCGATGTCTATGTACAGTGCGAAGTCTGCCGTGGATCGCGCTACAACCGCGAGACCTTGCAAGTTCATTTCAAAGGCAAGTCCATTGCCGACGTGCTGAATCTCACGGTCAGCGAGGGATTGGAATTCTTCGAGAATCTGCCTCGCATCCGCCGCAAGCTCGCTACGCTCGACGCCGTGGGCCTCGGATACATACGGATCGGACAGCCGGCAACAACCTTGAGCGGCGGCGAAGCGCAGCGTATCAAGCTCAGTCGCGAGCTTTCCAAACGGGCGACAGGCCGTACGCTTTACATCCTTGACGAACCGTCGACCGGCCTGCACGCGGTCGATGTCGCCAAGTTAATCAACGTACTGCAAGAGCTTGCTAACGCCGGCAACACGATTGTCGTTATCGAGCACAACCTGGACATCATCAAGATTGCCGACCATATCATTGACCTTGGCCCTGAAGGCGGCGGCGGAGGCGGCGAGATCATCGCGCAAGGTACGCCCGAAGAGGTGGCGGAAGTCGAAGAAAGTTTCACCGGTCAATACCTGAAGCCCTACTTGCGCGTACTTCAGCCGGTATAAGCCAGTAATAATATGGCGTCGTTCTGGTTCATCTCCGCGCCCTTGTACAGCCATACCGATTGGGGCGGCTTCCTCAAGACGGCGGGGGCTATGCAATCCCAGGGGCATGAGATCCTTTGGTTGAGCGAAGCGCCGCTGCAAAGCGCGCTGAAGGCCGCCGGCATCCCCTTTCGCCCGGTCGACAAAACAGGATGGCTGTGGCCCCCGCCCCCGCAACCGGATTTGACCGCCATTCCCCCGCAGGAAGCGGTGAACATACGCTACAGGCGCGCGCTTGACACCTGGCTCAGCGAAGAGCTGGTTGCCGAGGCAGTGAACGGACTCCTGCGCCTGGCAGCCGAAATCGGCGCGCCCGACGCTATCGTTTCCGATCCCTTTCTCAGCGCGTCCGCCATCGCCGCCGACGCGCTGGATACCCCGCTGGTCATCTGTGGTTGGCCCGCCCAGACGACGTTGGACGAGAACAGTTTGTTCCCCGTGCAGCGGGACTTGAGCAGCGACAGTCAACAGCGCATTCAACGACTATGCCAGCGATTCGGTGTCGATGGGCGCAACTTCTCCAAGGGGACCGCGCCATCAATCCGCAGCGATACCTTGCATATTACCTACTTCACGCCGGTATGGTACCAGTCCGAAATGGAGACGATCCTGCCTCAGACGCAGTTCGTCGGCGGTCGCGTCGAAAGCGAACCTGGCGCGCCGCCAACCTGGCTGGAGGATATTCCCGCGGACAAGCCGCTTGGTTTGGTGACATTGGGCACGATCTTCACCGGCGACTTGGGCTTTTTCAGTTGGGCGGCGCAGGCGCTCGCCCGCGCAGGCATCATCCCCATCGTCACGATCGGCTGGAATCCAATCTCGCCGGAAAAGAAAGCTGAGCTCAAGCGCGCGCTGCCGCCGGGCACACGGCTCTTGACCTGGGCGCCCTATGATCATGTGCTGCGGCGCTGCAAGATCGTCATCCATCATGGCGGCATGGGCACGACGCACCACGCGCTGATACATGGCCTGCCGCAGATTGTGGTGCCGCATGCCGCCGACCAGCGGATTCAGGCCCGGCGCGTGGCGGAGGCCAAGGTCGGCTTGCACCTGACCGCGCATGACGTGCGGCAGGGGCAACTGCGCGAGGGCGTTCATGCGATTCTGGAAGCGGACTGGGTTCAGGAGAACGCGCGGCGTTTCGCGCGGGAGATGGCTGCGCTGGGCGGGGTTGAGCGGGCGGCTGGGTTGGTGTCAGGGGTTGTTGGGTGAGGAATCGATGATGGACTGGGCGAGTTTGTAAACGCGCGAGCCGATTTGGTTGAGCCAGCGGTCACTTTCCTTTACATCAGAGGCCCTAGCATTTGCGATGGCAGCGTCGACGTTTGGCAAGTAGCACGAAGTCTTAAGGTTCGACTTGCTGTATGATCCAAGAATCGATATCAGTTCAAGCTCCAATCTGGTCCTAGTTCCAATTTACTTATTTTCTTCAAGTTCTATCAATTCCTCGCAGGTGTAGTCATCAAGCGAACGATGATGAAACAATAACCACAATTCAAATGAGGGATTGCTATCTGCTACACAAAATCCTTTCTGAAGCGCCTCCTGCGTGACTCGGCTAAGCATAGGAACTTCCCATCTGTCCCGATCGATTACGAGCCACAATTCGTCATTGTCACCAAGCTCGTATTCGTTATTAAACTCGGTAAGACTGGCTAAGACATGTTCGGGCGACGAGTCCGCAGATTGAATGATCTCTAAGTGAACATTCGGATGATTGAATCTTTCGACTGCTGAAAAGTCTTGAAAATATGTTTGTTCAGTCTTTTCACCTTCCGTAACGATGACAAAGAGTTTCCTTATATCTCGTCTGCCAGCAATCCGCTCTCTGTCGGTATACCGCTTTGTCCTCATGCCTCACGCAACCAATCGAGGCTGTCAAGGCTGGGATTCACGGGGATCGCGCCGAAGCGACCGAAAAGATATCCTTTTTCGATATTCATTTTCTCCGGAAGTTTGAACTCTTCGAGCGAGTATAGTGACGAGGCACCGTTCCTATCTTTCTCCATGAACCAGATTTCATCACGTCTAAGTAGATCTAAATCCATTAACCCTGTATCGTGCGACGTCACTATAAGTTGACTCCGACTATTGCTCCCGATTTGGAGAAATAGTTCAAGAACTTTGCAACTCAAGTGCGCATGTATACTTCTATCCAGTTCGTCAACGACGAATACGTGTTCAGATTGGCTATTGCGCAAACCTAGTAGAGCGGGCATAAGTTCGAGCAAGCGCCTAGTGCCGTCGGATTCCATCGCCAAGTTAAATGCAACGGAACGATCTTCATGCCGCAAATGATGCAAGGTAACTAATTCATAAGCTGAGTAGTTGTTTTCCGAATCCACTGTCAGATACTCTTCGCTGCCGTATCTACCGAATATTGCTCTTTCATTGGAATTCTCAGGAATATCCTTGACGACTTCTTGCACATATTCTTTGAATTCTTCTGTTAATCCAGAATCGTTGTTGAATTCAATTTCACGAAGCTCTACGTTGTCTATTCCTAAGTCCAAGAACTCAAGCATTTCCTTGAGCCGGTGCTTTAACTCAGAGTCTTTCATTATTCCAAGACCGATACCTTCGGCCGGAATCGAATCAGCAAAAACGGGCACAAGTGTACGGTCAAACCAATCGTAAATGATGTCGAGAAACGCGATGCGTCCCTCAATTTGATTGCCTACCGAGAGAAACAGTTGGTCCTGGCGCACTTGGGGAACGAAATCGAAAGGTTCTTCATCATTCGTGACCAAGACAGGGACTGCGCCAATCTTTACATCTGTGTGATTCTGCGAGTCGGTTTCGCGTTCAAACATCATCCTCGCGCCTTCGGGAAGTATCTCGTGCAGAGACTCCTCATGCACTCGCTGCCGATCTACTGAAAAGTAATATTGAAAACATTGCGCAATACCGCATTGAATCTCAAACAGGAATTCCGAGGGCTTCTCAGCACTTTCGCTGTTGAGCAGAAATGGAGCAAGCTCAAGATAATCGGTTTTGAGCGACCCGCTGGTAATGAAGTTTTGGGCAAAGCTCATTGCCTTTATCAGATTGGTCTTTCCAGACTGATTTGCCCCGAATATCACGCCCGTCTTTAGAATTCGCATATCGCGAACTTTATGAATGTGATCTGGATGCTTGTCAGACTCGCCCGCAACCATCGAAAACTCAACCTCATCCTTAAACGACAAGAAGTTCTCAACGCAAAATCGAATCAACATGATTTGTCACCTCCTTGCTAAAAGTGTGAACAATCACGTATCAAACATTGTCCGCCAATATCGTTGGAAATGCAATGGATGCAGATTAGCAAGTGGATGAGCATTCACGCTACAATAGCCCCCATCTCATCCATCCACGACGAAAGCAAACCCACCATGACCCTTCCCCTCGACAACATCGGACGCTGGCGCTGCATCGGGCCCTTCCGCGGCGGACGCGTCGTTACCGTGGCCGGCGATCCCAGGGACCTCGGCACCTTCTACTTCGGCGCCTGCGCCGGCGGCGTCTGGAAGACCGATGACGCCGGTCAATACTGGCGCTGCATCTCCGACGGCTACTTCAACACCTCTTCGGTCGGCGCCCTGGCTGTCTCGGAAGCCGATCCCAACGTCATCTACGCCGGCACGGGCGAAGCGACCATCCGCATTGACGTCTCGCATGGGGACGGACTTTACAAATCCACCGACGCCGGGCGCAGCTGGCAGCATATCGGCCTGGAAGATACCCGCCACATCGGCAAGATCCGCATCCACCCGCAGGACCCTGATATCGTATTCGTCGCGGCATTGGGACATGCCTTCGGGAGGAATCAGCAGCGCGGCGTTTTCAAGTCGACGGACGGCGGCGCAAGCTGGGAACAGGTGCTCTTCGTCAGCGACAAAGCTGGCGCGGTGGACCTGAGCATCGACCTCAACAATCCGCGCATCATGTACGCGTCGATTTGGGAGGCTTATCGCAACTTTCATATGATCAGCAGCGGCGGCGAAGATAGCGGCATCTGGCGTTCGACTGACGGCGGCGACAGCTGGCACAGCATCACAGAGAACAAGGGCTTGCCGCAGGGGATTTTGGGCAAAATCGGCATTGCCGCCTCGCCGGCCCGGCCCGGACGCGTCTACGCCTTGATCGAGCATCAAGACGGGGGCATGTACCGCTCCGATGACTATGGCGACACCTGGCAGTACGTCGCGCGCAACAACGACATCATCTCCCGCGCCTGGTATTACATGCACCTCACCCCCGATCCACAGGACGCGGACACGGTTTACGTCAACAATTTGCGCTTCTGGAAATCCGTTGACGGCGGCCGCACTTATTCCATGATCGCTACCCCGCATGGGGATAACCATGACCTGTGGATTGACCCGAATAATCCGGCGCGCATGGTGCAGGGCAATGATGGCGGCGCCTGTGTCTCCCTGAACGGCGGCGCCTCCTGGTCGTCGATCTTCAATCAGCCGACAGCGCAGTTCTATCACGTCGCGGCCGACAATCGCGATCCCTACTACGTGTACGGCACGCAGCAGGACAATAGCAGCGTCGCCGTGCCCAGCCGCAACAACAAGTCCTCGCTCATGTGGATGGACGGCTTTATCGCCGGCTCGGGCGAGAGCGGCTATATTGCGGTCAAACCGGACAATGATGACATCATTTTTGTCGGCGCCATCGGCAGTTCGCCGGGCGGCGGCAACTGCTTGCAGCGTTACGACCACAGCTCCATGCAGTTGCGGCTGGTCACGACCTGGCCAGAATATATGGCCGGGGAAGCCGCGGCTGATTTGGCCTTTCGCTTTGCCTGGACCTATCCTATTGTCTTCTCGCCACATGATCCAAACACGCTCTACGTCGGCGGGAATATAATTTTCAAGTCTACGGACGAGGGACACAGTTGGCGGCCGATCAGCCCGGATTTGACGCGAGCCGATCCCGAGACGCTCAAGGTCACGGGTGGGCCGATTAACAGGGATGCTGTGGGCGCGGAGGTCTACGCCACCGTCTTTTCCTTTGCCGAATCGCCGCGGGAACCGGGCCTCTTCTGGGCCGGCTCGGACGACGGACTGGTGCACATCTCCAGGGACAATGGCGCCAACTGGCAAAACATCACACCCTCGGACCTGCCCGAGTGGTCCCTGATCAGCATGCTGGAACCCTCGGCCCATGACCCCGCGACTTGTTACATGGCTGCGACCCGCTACAAACTGGATGACTATGCGCCCTATCTTTACAAGACGACAGATTATGGACAATCCTGGACGCGCATCAACGCGGGCATACCCGCTCACGATTTCACCCGTGTTATCCGCTGCGATCCGGCGCGGACGGGCCTGCTCTATGCCGGTACCGAGACGGGTGTCTACTGTTCCTTCGACGACGGCGCCAATTGGCAGTGGCTGCAGTTCAACTTGCCGATCACGCCCGTGCACGATCTGCTGGTGAAAAGGAACGATCTTATCGCCGCGACGCATGGCCGCTCCTTCTGGATTCTCGATGATCTGACAGTCTTGCATCAATTGGCTGGCGAGTCAGCGCCCTCACAATCTCTCTTGCTCCAACCGCGTGATACCCAGCGCGTTCTTGAGAGCATTGATGGGCGGCGCCTGGTTGATCAGCCGGGCAAAACCTATATGAGTTCCACCGGCGTCATGGCGGCTTACACGCATTCGAGCAGCGAGGAGAATATTGTCGAACGAAGCTTCCTCGATTCGGGCGAGAATCTGCCGCGCGGCGTCATCGTGACCTATTACCTTCACGAAAGTCCTGAAGACAAAATCAAGTTGAGTTTCTCCGATGAGACCGGGAATCTCCTGCGCGAGTTCTGCAGTATGGACGCTGACGATCGACAAGCTCAAAAGGAGAAAAAGGATAAATCTGCTGTATTCCTCACTGCCAATGCCGGATGGAATCGCTTCGTTTGGGATATGCGCTTGCCGGAATCGCCAAAGCTCAGGGGCGATGACGTGCAGTTCGAGCGCATGCCCGGGCCGACAGTTGCGCCCGGCAAATATCAAGTTGCTCTTGGGCTTGGCGACGATCTTCAGACGCGCTCATTCAACCTGGTGAAAGACGCCACATCTGACGCCTCGCAAGACGAGCTGGATCGTCAATTTGCCTTGCTGAAGGCGATCTACGATTTCTACTCGGCAGCGACTGAGTCCGTCAATTCGATGCGGGGCCACCGCGCTCAGTTGAAGAGCCTCTGCGAGCGGCTGTCTCAATCTGACGAGACCAAGGACCTGGCGGAACGCGCCAACGCGCTGCGAGAAGCCATCCTCGAGGTAGAGAAAGGGATTCTGATCCCGGACTTGCGTGAAGGCTGGCCGGGACGGGTCAACAGTGGCACAGATCCCTTGCGGCGCTTGAGCGCCTTGCCATCTGTGGTTGCTATGGGAGAGTATCCTCCCACGGAGCAGTCATACGCTGTTTACGAGAAACTAGTTGACATGATCCAAAAGCAGATAGAGGCGTTTGAATCCCTGGTCAATGTCGATATCGAGCACTTTAACGGTGAGCTGGCAAAGAGAGGCATTATGCTCCTAGGTTAAAGCTTAGGGACTTATATATCCAAGCTTACAAGTTTGGATCGGGATTGACTACGGGTAGAAGGGAGCAAGGACAGACGTGAATGACATTCCTGTGGCGATCCCGATCAACATCAGGCATATGAAAACTACTAGGTTGATGATAATGAATCCACAGCCAATGCCAGCGCCGAGTTCAACAGCCTTCCAGAACTGAATCTGTATCTTGATACCCCCGTCGGGCAATCGATAAGTCGGCGGCGCCATTTTACGTTCTCCATATCGCTCTTCTGTCCATGCTTTTTGCTTCTGTAACTGCTGCCGGTAGGGCGTGAGACCTTCCGTCTGTTTCATTCTGTTATTCCTCGCAGGATATTCCAGACACCTTTGGATCACACACACCAACTCCACTGATGTTCCACGGCCACGAGATCAATCTATATTATCAATCATACCAACAAATAGCAAGCTTAACGAATGTAGGTCCAAAAATGCTGACGAATATTTCAAATACACGCTTGCAACTTATGTAGCAACTTGGAAGCTTCACAATGATTACATTTCTCGAAGAAACTCTGCTGTATTGCTGTCGTACATGTTCGTGTCTTTAGATTCTATCTCAGCGATTATTGAGACATTTCTTCTAATCGCATATTGGCTAGATTCTTGATAAGAGCGCGCTTTTCAGACGCTACAGTCGCCGGCTACTTATTCACACGGTTGCGATTGCGAGATCTATACAACGCAACAAATCCCAACGGGCCAACAAGCGCCATACTGCTGGTGCCGAGCGGCTGTGGGCCGATTGCTCTGGAATAGCCCGGCAGGCAGCGCATCATCCTCGATTTACAGCGACAAGATCGCTTGGGCTAGGTTTTGTCCCACCGAGACAAGCGCTTCAATATCGTCTGTGTTTTCCAGCACAGCGACGAATGCAACTGCCGGTCTCTCGTCGGGCCTCACAAATCCATTCAGCCAAATCTGCGTCTCTTCGCCGGATCGGGACACTGCGATGTTGGCGCCGACCCTGGGATCGGGAGGGCGGGATTCGGCTCGCAGCTTATGCCAGGCCTCCTGGAACACGGCGCGAAGTCCTGCGGCGGTGTCGGGCGCCATCATGACGCGAGCGCTCTGTCCTGGCTGCTCTTCCTCCCATATTTCCGCGTCCGGCTGGCGAATCCCCGACAAAACATAGGGCGTCGGCGCAGCGCCGTCACCTGCTATGGCGGACATGATGCTGGCCATTTGCAGCGGAGTCATAGTCAGATCGCCTTGTCCCAACACATCGCGCGGGCGCAACGCGCCCGATTCCGCAGCCTCGTCGCGATCGGTCGCCGCTATAGCGCCGGCGCCCGGAATCGGGAAACCCGCCAGGGTAATCGGTTCTGCCAGCGCAAAGGTCTCGATGATCCTCGCGTAGCTGTCCCCGGCCTGCGTCGCCTGATAGTTGACGAAAGGAGCGGGGCATCCGGAAATGAAAGCTTCCATTAAGGTGATTTCTTCGCTGGACGGTTGCAACAAGCACTTGAAAGTCAAGTCTGGCTCGAGTTCAACCGGCGCGTCTGGCTCGACGAATGGTGTTGACAGGTCGTAACCAGACTGAATCGCCTGTGCCAGCCACAGCGTTGTCAAAGCGCTGCCCGGCTGATACAGGCCTTGCACGGCGCGGTTGAAAAATGGCCTGCCCTCGTCGGCAACCAGGTCTGCCCAGTCCTCATCGAGCGTATTGGGATCGTAACCGGGCAAACTGGCCATTGCCATAATCGCTCCGCTCTTCGAGTCCATCACGACGGCCGCGCCTCGATAGTCCCGCATGGCGAGCGTGAGCGCGTCCTGGACATCGGCCGCGAGTGTCAGCCGCAGATCCGCGCCTTCTCGCGGCATATTGAGAATCTCGCGCAGGAAATAGTTCTCCAAAGTTTCAGTCGATTTGCTTCCGACTAACGCGTCGTAAGATGCAGCTTCGACGCCGGAAGCGCCGTAACGCAAACTGTAATAGCCGACCAGGCTGTATGTCGACGGCCGCAGGTAAGATCGTCTCATGCCGCCCTCGGTCGCCACGCTCTCGACCAGCAACTGTTCCTGACGGTCGTAAATGCTGCCGCGATGAATCCGCGCAAGGGCCTCGATCAGCCGCGGGTTGTCGTCCCGCAGCAATATGCCGTCTCGTCCCACGACCGCCCAATAAGTTGCTGCCAGGGCTATCGCCGCGAAGAGCAAGAGCGTCGCCAACATCAAGCGTTTGATTGCCGGCAGCGCAATCATCAGCGCGCCTCGGAAGACAGGCGAATCAGGATGCCGATCATAACGAAGCTGACCAGCAAGGAGCTGCCGCCGTAACTGAAGAAGGGTAGCGTAACGCCTGTTAAAGGGATCAGCTTGAGCACGCCTCCCATGATCATGAGCGCTTGAACGGCCAGCATCGTGGACAAGCCAATCGCGAATAGCCGGCGGAATGCGCTCGTGGAATGCCGCAGCCCGATGCTCAAGCCGCGCAGCGTCAAGACCGCGAAGCAGCCTATTGCGCCGATGACGCCGAGCAAGCCCCACTCTTCGGCTAGCGCCGCAAATATGAAATCCGAGTGTACCACCGGCACATAGAGCGGCGAGCCTTGGCCCAGGCCCGTTCCAAATACGCCGCCTGAACTGAAAGCCATCAGGCTTTGTACGATCTGGTAGGCGCGGCTATCCGCCTCGGGCCATGGATTCAGCCAGATATCGACGCGCAGCCGAACGACATCAAACAAGTGATACGCGACGAATCCGGCCACAATCACCATTGCCGCGCCACCCGCGATCACCCGCCAGTCGCCGCTTGTCAAATACAGCATGAGCAGGAATACGGCGAAAAACAGCATGGCCGCGCCAAGGTCGCGCTGCCAGATGAGCATGACAATTGATAGTGCCGAAATTAGCGCCGTCGGCCCCAGCAGTCGCGGCAGGTGCGCTTTGGCGCTGCCATCCTTGTCGGCGATTCTGTATGCCGTTGCGCCTTCGCCCAGGTAGCTCGCCAGGAAGGCGACCAAGACCACTTTCATCATCTCGGAGGGCTGAAAATAGAACCCGCCCAAGCGCAACCAGAGCCGCGGCGCGAAGGCGAAACCCGAGGGATTGCTGCCAAATGCGATCGTGGCCAGCATGAGCGCCAGGGCGACAGCCAGGATGACATAGCGGTACTTACGCATCCAGCGCAATGCCTGCGGAAACACTGCGACCAGCAGCATCGCCCCGATTGAGACTAGCAGCCAAACCTCTTGTCGATTCGCGAAAGGCGGCGCCAAGCGCGCGATCGTCAGCAAGCCCCAACCGCTTAAGAACATGACGACAGGAAACAGAATGGGATCGCGATCCGGAAGATAATGATCCAAAATCTTCCCGCCAACCAGCGCGCAGCTTATCCAGAGCGCCAGACCGCTCCAATCACTCTGCGCAGCACTGCCGCTTAGCGCCAGGGCCAGGCTATTTGTCGCAATGAAAGCCCCCGCCAGCGCAAGCAGCAGCCATTGCTGTCGACTTCGACTAAAGAGGCTGTTTTCTCGCCTATTGCTCTGTGGTTTCATCAAGTTTCAAGACGCGAGCCAAAATCGGACGCAGTTTCTCGATCATCTCCCTATCCATCGCCGGGCGCGCTGTTGCCAGTGCCGTGTCGAGCGCGCTGTGCGCCGGGACTATCGTATCCACGTCGATATTGGCGATCGCGGCCGCCAGCGCTTTCTTCACAGTCTCGATGTTGCTTGACAGCGTCTGAATGACCATGTCCGAGGTCACCGCTTCTTCCTCTTCGCGCCAACAGTCGTAGTCCGTGACATGGGCCAGCGAAGCATAGTCAATCTCCGCTTCGCGCGCTAGAAACGCTTCCGGCGCGCTGGTCATGCCGATGAGATCGCAACCCCATGCCCGGAACAGATGGCTCTCGGCGCGGGTCGCAAAACGCGGGCCATCCTCCACCAAAAAGACGCCCTGCCGATGCGCTTTGCCGCCGACCGCTTCTACGGCATCGGCGATAACGTCGCGCAAGTAAGCGCTCATCGGCTCCGCAACCGATATGTGCGCTACCACCCCTGACTCGAAGAAAGAGCGGGAGCGCGTGTGAATCGTATAGTCAACGATCTGGTCGGGCGTGATGATATCTCCCGGCGCAAAGTCTTCACGTAACGAGCCCACAGCGTTAACCGCGATGATGAAGCGCGCGCCAAGTTTTTTGAGAGCGAAAATGTTCGCGCGATAGGGCAGGGTCGCCGGCGAAAGCACATGCCCCTCGCCGTGACGAGGCAGAAAAGCGACGCGTTTGCCGCTCAAGCTGCCGATCTTGATCGTCCCGCTCGGATTGCCGTAGGGCGTATCTACTTCGACGCCGACCACATCTGTAATGTTTGGCATATTGTAGAGCCCCGACCCGCCAATAACCGCGATCTTCACCTGTTCCATTGCTGAACTCCTTTTCGCTTGATCTTTCCCGTCAAGCCACCTATCGCGACGCTTACGAGCTAGCGCGCTGTTTCGTCAAATTCAGCCTGTATCTGCGGTGACCAATACGGATCTCGTCGCCATCGGCCAGGGCAGTACGCTGCTGAATTCTCTGATCGTTGAGCTGAGTGCCATTGCGGCTCTCGCGGTCTTCTATCCACCATTGGCCGTTTTCCAAGATAATTGTGGCGTGGAGGGCGCTGGCATATTCGTCATCGACGACGACGGCATTGCTCGATGATCTGCCCAGGGTCGTGACCGGCAGCAGAGCGAAACTCATTTCGGGACGATGCGCGCCATTCTCATCGCCAATGGCGCTCAGTCTGGCATAAGGCGTCCCTTCGGCTTCGAGGCTGTCTGTCATCTGAACGAGACTGCGCCAGATCATGTAAAACAGCGCCAGGAGAAAACCCGCAAGAATCAAGCTGCTGAGCAGGCGCAAGAGGAATACCGCGACTTCAGTGTTCACGATCCTGCCTTATTTCGCGACTAGTGCCATCCTTGTCGGGGCGCGTGCCGCGCCGGTTGTATACCAGTTCGCTGCGGCCAATGCGAATGATATCTCCATCCCCCAATTGATGTTCTCGCACAGAAACGTTGTCGACATAGGTGCCGCCTCGGCTGTCCAGATCAAACAGGATATGAACGCCATGTCGCCATCGCAGTTGCAGGTGATGCCTCGAGACATAGGCGTCATCGACGACAATGTCATTGTTATCGTCTCGTCCGATATTTGTGACCGGCTTTTTCAGCTCGATTGGGGCAGCCGCGCCGATAATCCTTATCAGCCCCCGTTCGTATGCTGCAGGGCCGGCTTTATCGACAGGATACATGTTCGTTGTTTCGAAGCGCTCAAATTCGCCGTGGCGAGCGCTAATCCTGAACTGATGAAGGGCGAGATCATTGTCGGCCTCGATGAAGACAGTTGGCTCGCAATTCAAGTGATAGCCGGATTCCTGCGTGAGTTCGACGACTAGCCTCGCCAAACGCCGGGCAAGATCCGGGTACTCGCTGAGGAACTGCTCTCGGGTCTTCGGATGCAATAGAATGCTGTAACTATCTGGCGCAACGAGTTTTCCATCCACATCCTGGCTTGTCGCTGCCGCATCTTCAATGGCGCGCCCAATTAAAATCGATAGGTCTCGCGCGCTCAAATGCTTCTGGAAGATGCGCGCGAACGCGCCTTCGATCAGGGCTTCCAGTTGCGATTCCAGTCTGTCCAGCGCTTTGTTTCCCATGCTCGCATTATAGTCGAGTCGCCGGTTTAGCAATAGCTCGCCTCGCAGGCCCGGGTAATGCAAAAGCAGAGGGCTTAACCCTCTGCCTTATACGGTTGGAGACAATGTCGAGTTGTGAACTGGACGAATCTTAGCTGCGAGGTATGTAATTCAACCAGGTGTCAAGTATCTGGTACTGGTCGGCTTTTTGCTCGCGCAAGTTCTCTACAAAGAGCTCCAGTTCCCGCTGTTTCGCCCGCTCCAATTGGGCGGAATACGCGTCGCCGCCGCGCTCGTCTTTGCTGCGGACTTGCAATATATGATATCCGAACTCACTTTGAACCGGCCCGGCAAGTATTCCGATTTCGGCCTCTTCGATTGCTTGGCGGAACTCCGGCACATAATTGCCGACAAAAGTCTCACCCAGCTCGCCGCCGCGCGCGCCGCTGCCCGGATCGACGGATATCGCGCGCGCCAAATCGGCGAAGGACTCGCCATCGCGCAAGGCCGCCAGGACCGATTCGGCGTCTTCTTCTGTTTCAACCAAAATATGCCGCACGTCAGCATAAAGCAGCATGCCATCCGCGCCAACCAGGTCCTCCGCCAAAAGCGCTTCCAACGCCATGCGCTCGAAGAAGCCTTCGATCGTTTCATCGGCGATACCGTTAATCGACAGGAACGAACGATAGTCCTGCTGGCTTTCCTGGAAGTTTTCCCGCACTTCCTCGGCGCTCAATGTCGCTTCAACAACGGTGGGCTGCGGTGTCACGGTTGGGTCGCTTTCTGCCGCGGCCTCATCGGCTTCACCCGGGGTAGGCGTGGGGGTAATCGTCGGAATGGCGGTTGGCGTCGGCGAAACGAAGGGCGTTGGCGTGATGGTCGGTTCGGGCGTTTCGGTTGGATCTGCGCCGATCAATGCCACTGCGGTCGGGTCGAAGCCAAAGAAATCCTGGATTTCCTTTTCTACGGCTTCGTCACTGACCGTGATGTTGCGGGCCGATGCTTCCTGAGCGACCAGGCGATCGTCCACCATATCGTTGATCACGCGCAGTCCCAGCTGATCCGGGACATTGAATTCGCTGATCCAGGTTCTGTACGGCTCCTGCTGCGATAGCTGCTGCAAATCGAATCCGGCATTCTGGATCTGATTGAGTTGCAGGCGCAAGCGGGTGCGTTCCAGGTTGTACTCTTCGCGGAACTGCCGCACGGTGATGTTTTCGCCATTCACGACCGCGACCGCTTGATTGGGGATGAAGAGTTGCTCCACCGCAAAAGCAATGGCAACTACAACAGCAAGGATCGCGACGACGCCGGCGACGACACGGATGGCGAGCCGTTGCAGTTGCTCTTCTCTTTCAGCTCGACTCTTGTAGTCGGAATCGGCCCGGTTTTGCGCGGCATCGCCGTCGATGGCGGCTGTAGCGGCCGCCCGGCGTCGCCGACGCTTCGGCGCGCCCGTCGTCTGTGTCTTCTTCGACATTCCAGTGCTAACTCCTCAAGCTGCTGTCCATTTGGCAATTGACGTCTTGGCGCTGCTCCGTTCATGTAAACTGCGGCGCTCATGCGACCAGCAGCTTACTATCTTGCGCCAGTGCGACATTCCTGGAACCTTTTCGCCGCTTGGGCGACGAGCGGCTCCGTGCTCCAAACCGCCAGCTAGTCGGCCACCACATAAGGCAGCAAGGCCAGGTGGCGAGCGCGTTTTATCTCTCGCGCCAACTCCCGTTGGCAGCGCGAACAATTGCCGGTCTGGCGCCGCGGCTTGATTTTGCCGCTTTCGCTAACATAGCGCGAAATGGTGTCCAGGTCCTTGTAGTCGAAGCACTTGCCTTTCGGGCAATAGCTGGTCTTGCCCCGGCGCCGTCTCCCCCTGGGCCGACCGCGCGAAAAACCGCCGCGCCGCGGTCCACCGCCGCGTCGCTGCTGATCTCGACCGCCACTACCTGCGCTTCTGTTGAATGATGGCTGCTCGCTCACAATTCTATGTCTCTTTCGCTACATTTCGTTTCAATTGCTTGATCAAGCCTTGGTCGCTACGATCTCAAGACCGGATCTTCAGCCGTCATGGCTATTACGGCTTCGCTGGCGCTTTTTTGCTCTCGTCGCGGACCAGCAAATAGCGCAGCACCGGATCAAAGAGCTTGAGTTCGGTTTCCAATTCGTGGATATGTTCGGCCTTGATGGCGGCTTTCACCACGACGTAGTGCCCCTCTCGCTGGCCGTCAATTTCATAGGCAAGGCGCCGACGCCCAAAGAGCTTGCGATCGACGCTGTTAACAGTGCCGTTATTGCCCTGTTCGATATAACTTATGACTTGATCAATGGCCTGGTTGACTTCTTCGTCAGTGGCGAGGGTACGTACAATGAACGTGAGTTCATAGTCTCTCATGCAGGTTCCTTTCCTCGGATCGCAGCCTCGCGACAATATTTGCGCGAAGCGGAAAGCTATCATTCAATTGTCGTCCGGCATTTTATTGCACCAGGCCGCTTAATGCAATGGCAGATTGCTTAATCCGCCTGTTTAATTGCTGCCGAGTTCCGTTCCAATACCAGTCGAGAACTCGCCAGGCACAGGGCGACGACGAGCCAGAACCAAGTAATTGAAGACTGGAAGTCGAGTCGAAAAAAGTACAGGTCGGCAACGGCATTGACCAGCGCAGTGAGCAGGGCGGCGTGGTAACCAAGGTGAATCGCCGTCAAGTCCGGCTGCTTCCTGGCCTGGCGCCAAGCCACATGGCCATAGGCAAAAACGGCGGCCATGGCAGACAGAAAGATCGCCACGCCTGTGAGCCCGATTTGGTTTGCCATGATCAAGTACATGTTGGCGACATCGGTATAGATATCGATTTCAGGTGTTCCGGTAAAGCCAACGCCAACCAGGGGGTAGCGACCGATTAGCGTCAGCGAATCAGTCCATTCGCCAATCCGCATCTGCGTAGCCAAATCAGCGCCCTGGAAGGCCTGCAGCAATCGATCCAGGTAACCTTGTGTTTGAGGCAGCAGGACAAAGGCGATCGCGCCGATGAGCAGAACAGGCAGCATCCGGCGATAGCGAATTATCGCGATGAATAGCAGACCGCAAGCCAAAGCCAGCAGCGATGCCCGCGACGAGGTCAAGTACAATGCCAGCGTCACAGCCCCAAAGATGGCCAAAGTCAACCATCGCTTTGAAATGACCGGCGCTCTTGAGACGATTTGAGGGGCAATGATGAGCGACGCAGCCGCCAGGATGCCCCCCAGCGCGTTGGGATCGACCCAGGTGCCGATGGCCCTTTCGCCGAAAGCTGGGTTGTCCTCGATGTATCGGATGACGCCGCCATCCGGATAGCCGATTCGCGAGAGCCGGACCAACAAGGCTTCGGCGAAGGTATCGGGCGCGACCAAGAGCGCGATGGCGATCAGCGCCTGCAAGCCGATCGCCAGCACAATCACCAAGACCAGGCGCCTGAGCGTCTTGGGATCGCGCAGCAGGTCCGAGAGGATGAAAACCATGCCGATGCTCAACAGGGTCTCCGCAAACTGCCGGATATTTGCCGGCGTGGGCATGGCATGTCGCAAGCCCAGGGCAAAAGTGAATATCAGCCACATGACGTATACAGCAACCAAGGCATGCACGGGCGTCAGGCGCAGGCCTCCCCGCCGGCCAGTCATCCACTGCAGCAAATAAACCAGTAAGAATCCGCCCATGGCTAAATCCAGCAGCGTGGGCGTAATTGCGATCTTGACCGGGAATACGCCAAACGGCAGCAGCAGCAATGTCACAATGATGGCGTAGAGCGCGACGCGGATATCGGTGATGACATATAGACCCGCCAATACGCCAAATATGGCTGCCAGCGCCAGGAAGGGCCCCGCAAGAGCGATCACGAAGCCGATCAATGTCGCCAGCGCGCCGACGGCGAATCCCACCGCCATCCAGTAGTGGCGGCTCTTGACCCGACCGATCCAGATTTGCAGAGCGTTGACCCGCGCCAATGTTTACCTCCGGAGCAATTTGACGACGGCGAGCAAGGCGAAGCCCAGCCAGGCGAACCCGCTCAGGACGAAGCCAATTGCATAACTCAGCGGATTATAGCGCAATTGCAGCGCATGGTGACCTGCCGGGATCTCCACAGCGCTCAAACCGCCGTAGGCGCGCAGGATCTCGACCGGCCGGCCGTCCAGTTGCGCGGCCCATCCCACGTAATGGGGCTGGGCAATGCTAAGAATCGCGTTGTCGGCGGCCTCCACTTCGATGACGATTTCTTCCTCTCGGTAAGATTGGACTATGGCGCTTCCGCTCGTCTGATGATTGGGAAGATTCAGCTTGGGCGCGCTCTGCAAAACGACTTTGCTGCGTGGGTCGTAGCGCGGGTCGTCCATCAAGGCCCGGGCGAAGCTGTCGCTGTCGACTACGTCGGCATGGCTGACCAGATGGGCGAAGGGGCGCGGGTCATCCAGCCGATGCGCGTGGACCACGCCGTCGCTGTCCTTCCCACTAGCCACGATGGTCGAAGGGACTGACAGGGTCTCCGATCCGCTGTAGACGAACTTGACCGCGAACAATTCCCAGGCCAAAGGATTGTTCACATAATCACGGTGGATGATATGGTATGGACCCTCCAAAAAGAGCGGACTAATCCCGCGCATATCCATCAAGCCGTACAGACTGCCGAAATTCCCCTCCAATCCACGGAATCCATCGACCCGGAAAGGTTGTCCGCCGTCCGGCTCGTCCAACACTGCTTGCACGAGCGGAGGCGGCGCCATAGCCATTTGGCTGGGGGAGGGTATTGGTTCGTAAGTGCCCGGATGGTCCTGGCTTACGGAAAACAGGTCGAAGGCGATCAGCACGATCAACGCGATTCCCGCAATCGACTGATGCCGCCGTCCTGCGAAAGCAAATAGCACCGGCGCGCCCAGAGCCATGATCGCGGCGCTGCGAGACGCGATGTTGAAGAAGGGGCTCCAGCGTAGTGAATCGCCCATCCACAAGACAAATGCGCCCAAGGCGACCGCAATGACAAGGGCGGCAGCGTTTCGCCACCAGCGCAGGGCGCGCTGCCGATGCAAATGATTGGACCAATTGCCGGCGGCGACCACGCCATAAGCGACCGCAATTGCCAGACTGTTAGCGACCACGAAGGCGGCCCGTTCTTGCCCGCGGAAGAATCGCAAACCTGGAACCAGGTTGTAAGCGAGGTGATAGAAGGGACTGTTAGCTCCAAAACTCAGAATCAGCCCAACCGACGCGGCAGCGAGCCAGAAGCGGCTCTCCCCGGCATTGCGGCAGGCGGCTACGGCGATGAAGAATAGAGCGGGCAAGCCTATGTAAAGCGGAGACCACAGGCTGACCGAGCCGGGAAAGACAATTTGCGCCAGGTCTTGGATAGGGAATCCGTTTCCCTTCTGCTCGAAACCAAGGCCCGCGCGCGACGTATGCAGCAGATACTCGATGCCGGGAAGCAGTGTGACCGCGCTAACGCAAAAGGCGACCAGTCCAAAACCGATGCCGCCAAGCAGGAAGGCTCGCCGGCCGATTTTCTGTTGATAGCTGCGATAGGCGAAATAGGCGCAAAGAACGTAGGTCATGAACCAGCTCGTTTGCGGATGACCCGCAAGCCAGGACAGGCCTAGCGCGGAGCCGGCCAGCGCGACATAGGGATATGATAATTCTTTTGTCCTCGTCGCTTCCAGAATCCCGAGACCTGCCAGGGGAAACCAGATTGCCGCCTCCAGGATCGCCAGTTGCAAGGGCGGATAGCTGCCCGTGTAGCCGCCGTAGGCGATGACTATCGCGGCTGCCAGGGCCGCCAGCGAACTAAACTCGCGTCGCAGGCTGAGTCGCCGCACAAAAAGGTACATCAGCAGGCTGTAAACCAGCACATGGGCGGTCATTTCCAGTTGCAGCGCGTTATAAGTCCATCCGCCCGCCAGCGAGCTGAGCGCGATCGTTATCCAGCGCGGCGGATAAAAGACCGCCGCTTGCGTATCCCCGATAAAAGGCAAGCCGCCGTTGTTGTAAGGGTTCCAAAGCGGTATTTCCCCTTGCGAGAGGCGCTGATACTGGTATCCGGCAAAGGCGACAAACTGAGCGGAAAAGTCGCCTTGGGCAAGCGAGACCTGGTCGCTGGCAATAGGCGTGAACAAGCGCCAAAAGAACAGCAGCCATAGCATCGCCAGGCAAGTCACCGCCAGCGCGTCTGGATCGCGCAAACAACGCCAAAGCAGGCGCATGAAGTCAATCTTCCTGTTTACCTAAGCTGCGGCGCTCACGCGACAAACAAGCTTGCAATTTTGCCTGAGCGCGGCAAATCAGTAAGTGCGAGTAAGTCATGCAACTCCTGGAAATAAGACGGCCGTAGCGGCCTTTGACGGTCAGTGTCTACGCGACCCTCAGTAACGCCAACAAAGTCATGCAACTCCAAAATAATAGTCGCCCGAAATCTCTAGCAGTAACGGTGAGCGACTCACAGAGTCGCCCTTACAAGGCTTGTCCGCTACTAAGAATCATACACATAGATAACGAAAACAGTGCCGAAACAATACAAAAAGGGAGCCGATCATTGCGAAAATCAGCAAATTATTACATATTCCGTCAAGCTTAGCTCCCCCTCTCCCCTTGTGGGAGAGGGGGCTGGGGGGTGAGGGGTGAAAAAAGCGCGTTAGAATGACCCAGTAGCGGACAAGCCCTACAGTTTTCGCCCAACAAGATGCTTGTGATCGTTGTCCTGTCGCTTTCATAGCCAATCGGATCAAACCCGTCGCCTCCTCAGCGTTGAGCGGGGCGACTGAGGGGGGAACAGGCCGGGGCTGGGGTTGAATGAAGGCGTTTTCGCATTCTCATTACTTACTTGGAATTGCTTCTGTGGTTAATTTTTGTTGCATAACTTACCTGCAACTTCTTCTCTTCGCCGGTTACGCGCCGAGCGGCTCTCGCACGATGTGGCGTCCTGCCCCGCGCAGCACTTCTTCAAAGAAGGCCAGCGTATCGCGCGCGATGACATCCCAATCGAAGCGCAGCCGCAGTTTTCGCGCTCCGTCGCGCAAATGGTCGACTTCCTGTGGATTCTCAATCAAGTGCGTGATCGCATCGCCAATTGCCCCTGCCGATTCCCGATCAATCAACCACATGTTTTCACCGTGAATGAAAGTCTCGTGCGCGACCCTCGGTCGCGTTGTCACAATCGCGCAGCCATAGTTGATGGCCGCCATCAGGCTGCCGCGCCGGTAAGAAGCGCCATCGAGATAGGGCAATGTCACTATATCGACCCCCTGCAGGCAAGCAGCCACCTCGGCCTCCGGCAAGTAACCGGTCCAGCCCACAACATCCTCCAGCCCATATTCCCGGATTCGATCTTCAAGACCCTCGCGGTAGCTTTCGCCCCTGTCGGCATTGACCGCATTGCGCCCCCCGCCGATGAAAAGCAGCCGCACATCGTGGCCATTCCCGCGCAGTTCCGCCAAGGCCTCAACCAGCAAGTCAATGCCCTTGATCGCCTGGACAAATCCAAAATGACCGATCAAAGTACTTGAATCGCTGAGGGACAGTTCCTCGCGCCAGCGCGCTGTCAACTCGGCGGACGCGGCTTCGCGCATGATATTGCTGCCGATGGGAATGAGCGAGCGCAAGGGCAGGTGAGCCAGCTTGTTCTCATCTTCGGGATTTGTGGCTATCACGCCGTCAGCGCTCCGCGCCAAGTGCATCACGGCCCAGTCGCGCAGGCGACCCGCCTTCGGAAACAGATAGGGATGACGCAGATCGTGAAAGGTCGTTACGATTGGCTGATCAAGTAAAGATGGCAGAAAGTGGATCCAGGGCGACATATCATAAGCCGCGGTCTGGAACTGCACATTGACGACGTCCAGCGCGTGCTTGTCAGCCCAGGCCCTGATCTGCGGGGCATGCTTCAATCCCCAGCCGGTTACGCCCGTGATGTCCAAATTATCGCAATTGCATCCGCTTCTGCTCAGCACCCGCACAGTATGACCCTGCGCCTGCATCCGTTCTGCTAGTATCCGTGAAAAATGCCCGACGCCCCCGGGCATCGGCGGGAATTCGCCGCTGATTAGCCCAATTTTCATATTTCCGCTTTTAAGCCATGGCGCAGAACTTGCCAGTAAGTCTTGATGCGCTGCTGCCGTAGCGCCCGCTTGTGCCCGATCAAGGCTTTGCCGAGTTCCAAAACCAGTTGCCAACAGAATTGCGCCAGCAGCATCGCCCGCAGCAATGCATAATGCGCATAGCCGTGATGCTTGCGGAAGTAACGCAGCTTGCTGCTATGAAACTGAATCTGCTTGAAAGCGGCAACTTGCTCGCTGCTCTTTCCCCCATGATGCCTTATCTTGGCGCCGCCGTGATAGGTCACACTCCAGCCCGCGTCCTTGGCGCGCTTGCAAAAGTCCAGCTCTTCGGAGTACATGACAAATCCTTCGTCGAGGCCGCCGATGTCCTGCAACACCGCTCGCCGCATCATCAAGGCCGATCCTTGCACCCAGTCCACTTCCAATATGTCGTCGTCGCTCGTATCGCGCATGAAGTAGCTGTCGAATACGCTGCGGGGCGCCAAAGCGGCCAGCCAGCTGCTCTCGAATATGCCCGTCATCAGCGTCGGAAAGCGCCGGCGCGTGGACTGGTGGCTGCCGTCCGTATTGAGCGTATGCGGCCCCACTATGCCTGTGCCGGGCTGCCGCTGCAAGTAACCCAGCATCGTATTCAGGCTGCCTTGGCAGACTTCCGTGTCGGGATTGAGCAGCAAAAGCGTATCAGCCGTCGCCGCTTCCATACCCAGGTTGTTCCCGCGGGTGAAGCCGACGTTCTCGCCTTGCGCCAGCAGCTTGACCCCCGGGTATCGCTCGCGGACCATCGCAACGCTGCCGTCCTGACTGTCGCAATCGACAACGATGATTTCCAGCGGGGGCCTTTTCCCGTCCCGCGCATCGGTCGCGTCCTGCGCCGCAAACAAGCTGGCCAGGCATTTGTCCAACAAATCGCGCACATTCCAATTGACGATGATTACCGAGATCTCCGCCAAGTCAGACTCCGTCAATCATCCACATGATCACAGTTTACCAATGTTTTGCGGAATCCGAGCTTAATTGACGGCTGTCTTGTCTGGCAGCGAAAATAGCGCGTCGGCGTTTGCTGACGTTTGACGCGCCATCTCAATCGGGGAAACGTCATGCAGTTCAGCCAACTTGTCGTTGATCTGTGGCAGGTACCCGGGTTCGTTGCGTTTCCCGCGATAGGGCTGCGGCGTCAGGAAGGGACCGTCTGTCTCGATGAGCAATCTCTCGCGCGGCGCCGACTTCGCGACCTCGCGCAACTCATGCGCCTTCTTGAAGGTCAGCGGACCGGTGAATCCCAGATAGAACCCCAGCGCCAAGGCGCGCTCGGCTTGCGCTCTATCGCCCGAGAACGAATGCAGGACGCCCGGGCGCTTTCGCAGTTCCGGGTTCAGGCTGGGCGCCCAGGACGCAAGTACGTCCAGCAGGTCCTCGCTGGCTTCACGATTATGGATGATGACGGGCAGCCCAATTTCCGCCGCTAGCTCAAGTTGCCTTTCGAACCACGCGATTTGAACGTGCTTCGGGCTCCTGTCCCAATAATAGTCGAGGCCGATTTCGCCTATCGCGATCACTTTCTCTCGCCGAGACCAATCTCGAATGCGCTCGATGCAGGCAGGATCAGCCTCCTTGCTGCTATTCGGATGCACGCCCAGCGCGCAGCAAATGCCCGCATACGCTCGGGCCAGCGCGAGCGCCTCGCCGCAACTGTCGAGGTCGATCGCTGGCACGACAATCCGATGCACGCCGGCCTCGCAAGCGCGCTGCAAGACCGCTTCCAGGTCATCCGCATAGGCGCGAAAATTAAGATGGCAGTGCGTATCGACCAAGCCGGGCACGGGCATCAGAACGCTAGCGCTGGATTGTCGCGCAGCTTCTTGAGATCGGAGTCAACCATCATGCCGATCAACTCTTCAAAACTGACCTCCGGCTGCCAGCCCAGTATTCGCTTGGCTTTGCTCGCGTCGCCCACCAGCAGGTCGACTTCCGCCGGTCGCATGAATTGCGGATCCTGCACGGTATAGTCGCGCCAATTGAGCCCGACATGACCGAAGGCAACCTCCAGCAGGCGTTCCACGGAATGCGTCTTCCCGGTGGCGATCACGTAATCGTCCGGCTCGTCCTGCTGCAGCATCAACCACATGGCACGGACATAATCTCCCGCGTAACCCCAGTCCCGTTGCGATTCCAGATTGCCAATCCGAATCTCCTTGGCCAATTCCAGCTTGATCATGGCCGCATGGTGGGTCACCTTGCGCGTGACAAACTCCAGCCCGCGACGCGGCGATTCATGGTTGAAAAGTATCCCGCTGCAAGTGAACAGGTCGTAGCTCTCACGGTAATTCACTGTGATCCAGTGGCCATAGACTTTCGCTACGCCATACGGGCTGCGCGGATAAAATGGCGTTGTTTCCTTTTGCGGCACCTCGCGTACCTTGCCAAACATCTCGCTGGAAGAAGCCTGATAATACTTGATCTGTGGATTGACCGAGCGAATGGCGTCAAGTATGCGCGTCACCCCCAATCCCGTGATGTCCCCCGTGAAGACCGGCTGATTCCAGGAAGTCGGCACGAAGCTCTGCGCCGCCAGGTTGTATACCTCGTCCGGCTGAATCGTGCTGATCGCGGTGATCAAACTGGCATGATCCCCCATATCCCCCTGCACAATCTGGATTTGACTCTGAAACTGCTCAATTCGCTCATAGCGAACCGTGCTGGTGCGGCGAACCATGCCATAGACTTCGTAGCCCTTGCCCAGCAAAAACTCAGCAAGGTAGGAGCCGTCTTGACCAGTGACGCCGGTGATGAGCGCTCTCTTCGTCATATAAGGGAACTCCTTATGCGCTGTTGACCCGCCGGCGGCAATCCGCCAGCACATCTCTCAAGGTTTCTTGCAAACTGAATCTCGGCGCCCAGCCCGTGTCGCCTCGCAGCTTGCCGGCGTCACCGCGAATCTCGGGGATGTCAACCGGCCGCAAGCGAGCCTGGTCGACCCGTACTTCAATCTCAATGTCAGTCAGCCCCAGCAAGCTGTTCAGGATATGCCGCACGCTGTTTCCCCTGCCAGAAGCGACATTGTAAGCTTCGCCAGCCCTGCCTTTTTCGGCAATCAACTTGTACGCCCGGGCAATGTCGCGCACGTCGGTGAAATCCCGTTTTGCGTCCAGGTTTCCAACATATATAAACGGCTCTTGCATATTCGCCTCAATCTTGGCGATCTGGATCGCAAATGCCGGCGCCACGAAGCGCGCGTTCTGTCCCGGCCCAATGTGATTAAATGGCCGCGCCCGCATGATCGGCAATCCGTGACTGAGGTGATATTGCAGCGCCAGCATATCTTGCGCCACTTTGCTGACGCTATAGGGATTGGTGGGGCGTATCTCTGTCCGCTCGTCCAGGGGCAATTGGGCCGGCGACACTGCCCCATAGATCTCGGCCGAGCTGATGATCACCGTGCGCGGGCGCAGATCAAGTTCGAGGCAGGCTTGAATGATGTTGAGTTGGGCGCGTATGTTGTTCTCCAGCGTCTCCCAGGGATCCTCAAAAGATCGCGGAACAAATGCTTGCGCGGCCAAATGAAATATCACGTCCGGCGCAAAGTCCCCCAACAGATCCCGCGCTTGTCGCGCTTCCTTGAGGTCAATCTGCCGGGCAATCGCGATTGCCGGACTGACGGTTTCTTCTGGAAATAGCGTCGTGCCGCAAAGCGTCGCAGTCGGCTGCGAACTGCCCAGATGGTTCGCCAAATGGTGGCCGACGAATCCGCCGGCGCCGGTGATTAGGATCCGCAATGGCTGTTCCCGAAAGCGCTGGATTGTTGAATCCAGCGACATTATAGCCGATCAGCTTTGATCTTCTAGTCTAAGGGCCCATAGCACAGAGCAATCGCATCAAAACCAGTAACTGTCGAATGTCGCATGAATCTGGCAAAATGTAAGGCTTGTCCGCTACTGCAAATCATACGCATAGATAACGAAAACAACGCCGAAACAATACAAAAAAGGAGACGATCATTCGAAAATCAACAAATTATTACATATTACACCAAGCTTAGCTCCCCCTCTCCCCTTGTGGGAGAGGGGGCTGGGGGGTGAGGGGTAAATAAGCGGCATTTGCTCGGGGGACCGGACGAGCCCTATAGGCGATGTCCGGAGCGCCCTATTGATCCGACATCTCGTCTGACATGTCGCCCGACATCTCATCCATCTCTTCCTCCGGCAGCGCGTTGCCAAAGTCATCATAGAGCATGAGACGTCCAAGCATCTCTTCCAAAGGCATATAACGATCGTTGAACGACATAACGACGTAACCGGCCGATATCCAGCCTGTGGCGCCTTCATAGCTGACCCGATACCATTCCTCGCTTTCGGTGACGCCGTCAACGATCACGCTCGTGTGGGAGGGAATGAGATCCAGCGATTCGCTGGCCGCATTGGGCCGCATCCGCAGGTGAAGATTGGCGTCGGGGTTCAAGTTGACCGTAGCGACAACGGCGCCCAGGAAGGGATCCTTGGTCGGCACGGGCGGGGCTTCGGCATCGCCCGCTAAATTGATGCCGCCGCGAACTGAATCGTCCACCACTGATATCAATGAAGCGTCGATCTCGCGCAAGTCCTCTGGAGATATCGGTCTCCCGTCCAGCAGGATTTGAACGTAGTTAGCGCTTACCCAGCCGCTGATGATCACGTTGTCTATCGCGTCATACTCGATGAAGGCCCATTCGTCAGCTTCGTCCAGTCCGATCAGGCGCAATGGATCGCCATTTGCGACTTGACCCAGGTTCTCGGTACCGCTGTCGTTCGCCATCCGGATGTTAAGATGCACGCCCGCGTTCAGGTTAAATGCATATGCGCTGACCCGCTCCAGAGGCTGCGGCGGGCCAATGGACGTGCCTACGGACGATCCCGCTTGGTTCTGACGTATCATTTCCAGATCGGCCAGCCGCTGCGCTGCGCCCTCTTCGTCTTCGACCACTAGGTACAAGGCATTGACCCAGGCCTCAATTGTGCCGCCATCGGGCGTCAAATAGCTTACGAAAAGCCAGGTTTCAGCGGCATCCAGATCTTCCCAGCGTTCCAATCCTTCCGCAGGATCGGCATCAAAGTCGCTCAGATCGACCGGTTCGTCCGCGGGCTCTGCCCCGTAGTATTCTGTAATGCCGCGTCTGCCTAATACGATCAAGGTCGTGCCGGCCGGCGCCAGCCCAAGCGATAGCGCGCTGCTGTCAGGATATTGGCGCAAATGCAAGTTGGCGCCGCGGTTGAGGTTCACGCGCGCGCTGGGGCCGTCAATATCAGCCGCGGCGATGACGACAGGTTGCAATTCTTCTACTTCTACTTCCGCAACCTGTTCCTCCGGCGGCGCATCCACCGCCGTTTCTGGCTCCATCATCATAGCTCCGCCGTCGAGACCGCGCAGAATGCTCGTTTCCGCAATCAGCAATTGCGGGCCAGAGAATGCGCTGCCTGGCAGGGCGAACAGATTGTAATAAGAGCCGCCGTTGAACTCGCTGGCCGGCAGCTGGACTGTTCCGCTATCGTCGCCAATTGTTAAATCCAGCGACAGCCCTTGCTTGCCAGTGACGATTTTCGCCGCGCCGCTCGCGCTTCCATATGCCACATCCGTCGCGGCTGTTGCGCCGCTCGACAGGGTCAGACGATCGACGCTGCTGCCTGGAATGGCGTTGATCAAACTCACCAAGGCCGAAGACCTGTCGATACCGCTCAGGTCGTCGCTGTAAGCTGACATGCTCAAATTCGCCGGCGACCCCATGACAACAGCGGTTTGAGCCTCGCCCGCAGTCACGTTCAGTGTCATTGAAGTGATTTCTGCGCCACCGATGCTTAGCGCAACTTGATGCGACCCGCTCGGCAAGGCAATATGCTCCGACGGCATTGCATAGGCCAGAGACGGGACGATCGGCGCGCCGTCGACGCTTAACGCGAAGGGCGTCGCGCCTTGCACTGCGTGAAGAAATCGCACCAGACCACTGTCAGCTGTCGGCGCCGCGGGGGCGGCCGTCGTCAACACTTGTGGATCGCTTGCGTTGCCATAGACGATCACGAGTTGGCTGGTCCCGGCCGCTACCGGCATACTTAAATCGAGTATGGACGCGCCGCTGGCGTCCCCCGCCACTACCAGATCCAACTCATAAACATCGGCTCTCAATTCGTAGGGACCGACCATTGCGCCGGGTCGAATGCCTTCGCCCAAGACCTCGCCGTTTTCCCGGAAGACAATGTCGACCGGCGATCCATCGTCAATAGCGTAGACGATCGACAGCCGCGTTGCGCCAAAGTCCAGGGCGCCCAGGATCTCTGGAATAGCCTGGAATCGCGGCGAATCCGTCGACGAAATCAAGAAAGATGTCGCCGAGCCGGCCGCAACATCGGCGCTGTGCCCAAGCTGGACCACAGACGTGCCCGAGACAAGGCCGAGCAAATCAATAGTCCCTGCAGGGACGCTCACATAGGCGGTCGACTCGCCATAGGCCAGATCGGATTCGAGCAACTTGCCATTCACCAGGATGTCGAGCGGCGGCGTGCCGGGCGCGACATTGACGAAGCGCGCCCTGGCGCCCTCTTGTGCCATCGACGCTGCAGCGATTAACAGGAGGGCAAGACAAAAAACTAATAGGACGAAACGACTTAATCTATTTCTCATGATCTCCCGTTCCTCTTCTTGGCGCTGCTGATAAAGCCTGACTACTTAAACTATACAACGAATCGGCGCATTGGTCGAACTGACGCCTCCGCGGGCATTTGTGTCAGGTGCCTTCTTCCCACTGGTTGAGATACGCTTCCTGTTGCGCCGTCAGGCTGTCGATTTCAACGCCCATGGCGCTCAACTTGAGCCGCGCGATCTCCGCATCCACGTCCGCTGGTATCGTATGCACATGATTGTCCAGGCTCTTGACGTTGTTGATCATGTACTCGGCAGCCAGCGCCTGGTTGGCAAAGCTCATGTCCATCACAGAGGCCGGGTGCCCCTCGGCGGCGGCCAGGTTAATCAAGCGCCCCTCGCCCAGCACATAGATCGAGCGACCGTCCAGCCTGTACTCTTCAACGAATGGACGAACCAGGTTCGGGGGACCGCAAGCCATCTCCGCAAGTCCCTTAAGATTGATCTCGACATTGAAATGGCCCGAGTTGCAGACGATTGCGCCCGCTTTCATTACTTCGAAGTGTTGGCTGTCGATCACATTGATGTCGCCGGTTGCCGTGACGAATATGTCGCCGACCTTTGCCGCCTCGGCCATAGGCATCACGCGGTAACCGTCCATCACAGCTTCCAGCCCGCGCAGCGGATTGACCTCGGTGACAATCACATTCGCGCCCAGCCCGGCCGCTCGCATGGCAATCCCGCGGCTGCACCAGCCATAACCTGCCACCACGACCACCCTCCCGGCAAGCAATATATTCGTCGCGCGTATAATCCCGTCCAGTGTGCTCTGGCCAGTGCCATAACGATTGTCAAACAGGTGTTTGGTCGCGCTGTCGTTGACGGCAATGACGGGGAACTCGAGCGCGCCGTCATTTGCCATGGCGCGCAGCCTTATTACGCCGGTCGTCGTCTCTTCCGTGCCGCCGACAATCTCATCAAGGGCCTCGCGGCGATCCTTGTGAATCGTTCCCACCAGGTCGGCCCCGTCGTCCATCGTGATATGCGGACGGTGATCGAGCGCGGCGTGAATGTGCCGGTAATAGGTCTCGTTGTCCTCGCCCTTGATCGCATAGACCGGGATCTCGTTGTTCGCCACCAGCGAAGCCGCCACATCGTCTTGCGTGGACAAGGGATTCGAGGCTGTCAGCACCACGTCGGCGCCGCCCGCTTGCAGCGTCTGCATCAAGTTCGCTGTTTCTGTGGTGACGTGCAAGCAAGCCGATACGCGCACGCCGGCTAACGGTTTCTCTTTGGCGAATCGCTCGCGGATCTGTTTGAGTACGGGCATCTCCTGGCCCGCCCACTCGATACGGTAACGGCCCCCCGTCGCCAACTCCACGTCTTTGATGTCCTGCGCGATGCTCATGTCTTCTCCCAAATTGTCGGCTCAAGTCAAACGCTGGCTAAAACGCATTGATTGTATCATATCCGCGGCAGCCTGTCCTTGCCGTTCGATACGGACCCAGGGCGATCGCTTCATTGAGCTTAACCGCGGAGGACAAAAAGGGCACAGAAGTAAGTCCAAGTAAGTCATGCAACGCCAAATAATAGTCGGCTGTAAGGCTTGTCCGCTACTGCACATATTACTCATAGATAACAGGAACAATACTGAAATAATACAAAACAGGTGACGATCCTTGCGAAAATCAACAGATTATTACGAAATCCGTCAAGCTTAGCTCCCCCTCTCCCCTTGTGGGAGAGGGGGCCGGGGGGTGAGGGGTG
>JAPOVL010000022.1 GCA_026708115.1 Chloroflexota bacterium | reverse complement strand
GATGTCCGGCCCGTGAGCCACAGCCCAACCAAGGCTGGATAGCCAGTCAAGGGCGGCCTGCTCGACATCGGCATCGGTGATGGTGGTCACGGGGATTCTTCAGACACGGTCGTGCCGTTCCCATCAAGAAGGCTTTCGGCGTCAACATGTTCGCTGGCTGCGACTTCTTCAACTTGGACTGACTGCAGGTCTAGCATGTTCCCAAGGAGTTCAAAAATCACGCGGAACTGCTGAAAGTCCTCTTGTGTGCCATTTGCGCAGAGCCAATCGCAAAGGTTCTTTTTTTCATCCTTGTTGATGGACCACTCCTCATGAACAATTTGAGATTCGCCACGCACTGTTTTCGTGCGTTCCGGATCAACATCGATAAAGGCAGGTTTGTGTTGTCGCGCCTTTTCCAAAGTCTCTTTACTCAACAAATTCTCGATACCCTTCTTGATTGGGTGATCATCCTGTCTTGGAATGGCCTGCCTGACGAAGTTTCCATTCTCTTGAAGCGATATTTCCCTATCACAGTCATACAGAAGCACTACGCCTTTGCGGACTATAGAGTCTGGATAGTTTCTAAGCTTCCAGATTTTGTCCAAATTCCCCATGCCTCCACCATCCCGCATTTCGACCCTTTGAAGTATTGCCTCTTTACCTAGCAACTGGGAAGCTCGCTCGATGTACGTCTGATCGATCGATCCCTCCACATAGACAATGGGCTTCTGTGCATTTTCAATGGCCGCGCGCATGTCATTCGAAAACCTAACCGTTTCGGTGAAGGCCTGATAAGCATCCCCAAATTCACTAAACTCTTCGGGACTGATTCGTTGTCCTTCGGGTAGTCGGTACAAAGCGAAGCCATCTTCTCCAAATACTCTATGCATCCCCAGAACGAAAAGCGGGGAGTGTGTTGCAACCACGAATTGGACTTTCGGAAACAGTTTGACTAGCTCTGGGAGAACGCCATGCTGGTGAACTGCGTGAAGGTGTAGGTCTATTTCATCCACCACGACAATGCCGCGTATGTCACTCGTGCTAGCAAAGGGAGTACGGCACAAGTCAAAGTCGCGTAGGATTGAAAGGAACAGATTCAGTAGAGAGGTTTCCCCACTGGACATCTGGAAGATATTCGGTACCACCTGTTTTGACCCTGAGTCCATGTCTGCCATGATGGAAACAACTCTATTGTGCCGTTTACCTATGCCAAATCTGACATCGTGCCTCCCGAACAGGATTCTAACTATTTGTAGTGCGGCTTCGTATGTGCTTGCTGCATCTCCTGAGTAACCTAAGAACACGGGAAGTGGAATCGTATTGCTGCCTAAATTGACAGGGAGATGCTGTGTCTGAAGTTCCAAGGCAGCCCTATCATAAACCACCTCGAACAGCCAGTTTTGGTTTTCGTGGAGCGGCGAGGATGCAATAACCTTACGACTAGTGTGTCCAGCTATATGGCGTGCATCCATATATTGAGCTTGGGCTCTTAAGTTCTCCTCATTCAGCCAAGCCGGTTCCTCAAACCGGTTGAATGGGAAATATAGGACACAGTTTTTCGCAAATATCTCTTCGACTTTCTTGGGCGTGTTACGATCCTTGGCGAAGTTTGAGTCATAGTAGTCGTTAGCCTCTGATCTTAATTTGTCCCACAAGGTCTGGGCGGCAGTCCCTGAAATTCCCGTAGGAACGTCAAGATACTCCTGCTTGCTACGCGACGTTCTTATTTCACTGGTATAGAACGAGCTATCATAGTCAACCCTGGCGAAGTAGTACTCGCCGCCTGGCTTGATGTAAGTACCACTTCGCAGTTTGTATACTTTGCCCGGTTCAACTTCAGGGGACTCAGGAAAAGCAACTCCTTTAGCTTCAATGAGTCCGTTTACAATATGAGACAGTAGGATGCTCTTCCCAGAACCATTCTCACCCACTAGGATAACTGGTTTAGGAGTCTCACCCTCAAAGGGCAACTCGATATCGAGTTTCTCGAGAGGTCCGTAGTTGACTAGCTGGATTCGCTTTGTATACATGGAACGCTC
>JAPOVL010000041.1 GCA_026708115.1 Chloroflexota bacterium | reverse complement strand
ACCGGACCCTTGGGTCGCCCGAATACAAGCCAAAATTGGCAGGTATTGTCGCGGCTGTCTGCCCAAGGAAAACTGTCCTGTCCTCAGATCTGGAAGGGGGGTACCCCCCCCCCCCCCCAGTATACATACGGTATCTATACTGTTACGCAAAAGGGGGCAAAATCAGGGCAACTTCCGAGCATTTGAGGACCAATTGCGCTTCATTCGCATGCAATTTATGTCATTCTGCCGAAATATTGAAATGCGTCCGCGTGGCGTCGGCTGGCATTGAGCTTTTCCCTTCTTGCGGGCGGCGGATTATGTTATGGTCATTCCGCTCTCTCTCGCGGATTGATTCGGGCTGATCGGACGAGACTTTTGAAATCATGATCACGGCAACCTCTCTAAGCGCCTTTATCAGAATGCTGCTGCTCGGGACATTGTGCCTGTGCTCGGTTCTAAACGCTGCTGGCGGCGAAGAATCGGGCTCATGCGCCGATGATACGCTCGACTTCGGATTTTATGCCTTCTTTGATCCGGTGAGCTACAGCGCCGACGAAGACACGGAGTCGGAAGGATTTCACAGGCATCTCGGTTACGAGGCCGATTTGCTGACCGCCCTGGAAGCCATGGGAGGCGCCGGATTGACCTTCTTCCGCCATCCCATCCCGGTCTTTGATGACATCTGGCTGCAATCCGCCACTCCGGAATATGATATCGTCGGCGGCGGCATCACCATTCTCGACTCCCGCACGCGCGACGCGACAGGCCAAGAAAGGGTCATTTTCACATCGGGGCATATCATCTTTCGCCAATCGTTGCTGATGCGCGCCGAAGATGCCGAGCGTATGAACAGCTACGACAAGCTGAGCAGCGACTGGCGGGTTGGCGCGCTTTCCGGCACCACGGGCGAGTTCCGCCTGCTGGAATTGACTGGGCTGGTCGATGAAACGGGCGTCCTGGCAGCCGGTGCCCAGGTCGATACGCCGCTGGGCACGGTGATCGCCGATGGCAGCGATGATTATGTGATCACGCCCGCCGGCGAGTCGCCAAGCCTTGCGGAGCGCAGCGCGCTCCACCCGCCGGCTGACCGGATGCCGCAAGTCATCTACCTGGGCCACGATGGCGGCGAAAACGAGTTGATTGCGGCTCTGCACGCCAAGACGATAGACGCCTTTGCCAGGGGCGATCTCGGCAATCAGGCCGCCGCTCACGCTTCCGACGGATCCCTGGTCGTGGCTGCCCGCGATGACAAAATCGAGTATGGCGGCTTCACCGTCGATATCGATAACCCCGACTTGGCCGCCTGCCTTGATGAAAAAATCAACTGGCTGACGGATGACCGCCGCATCGGTTTTAGCGAATGGGTCGCGGACCCAGCGGTTTTCACGGGTCGCGCCGAGTTGTGGAACGAGCGGCGCGCGCCGGCAGACTAGCCGATTCAGTCATAAACTTGATAAATCCGCCTAAAGACGAGGAGTGTCTAAATGCCAGTCGGAAACAAGAACAGCAAGATCGCCGGCTTGGGTACGCATCACATCGCTGTACAAACGCAAGACTACGACAGCTCCATCGCCTTCTACACCGAGGTGATGGGCATGGAGCGCGCCGTGGAGTTCAGCGCCGGTGGGCGCCGCATTTCGCTGCTTGACATCGGCGACGGCAGCCACCTGGAACTCTTTGAGCCCCTCCCGGGTTCAAGCCCCTCCGGCGATGCGACCGACAATGTCGTTTTTCACTTTGCCCTGACGACCACCGATATCGAGCCGGCGCTGGAACGCGTGCGCGCCGCCGGCATGGAAATCACGGTCGAGCTGAAAACCGTCGATCTGGGACCGCTCAATGTCAGCATCGCTTTTTTCAAGGGACCCGGCGGCGAAGTGGTCGAACTCTTTCAAGTCAACAACTAGGGGTTACACTTCGACATAGATGTCGTCATCGCGGATGAAGACCGGGAAGCGCTTGAGTCGGCGGCGATCGGTCAAGCACTGGCCGCTGTGCAGGTCGAATTCCCAGCCGTGCCAGGGACAGCGCAATATCTCGTTCTCCCGCCCCCAGACAAATTCACCTGCTTTGGACGGCAAGGTCGTCCCGCCCACCTTGCCCCGGCAGACCGGCGCGAAGGCATGTGGACAGATATTCAACACGGCCACGATCTGGCGCCCGGTGTTGAATACGCCGATAGACTTGTCATTTGCTTGAATCATGCGACTCTCGCCAACCGGCAAGTCGTCGAGCGACGCAACTCGCACTTCCTGCTTAGTGGACATGCTGGGGCGCCTCCAGCTTGAATACTTCCAGCGCATTGCGATACATCACCGCGTCGCGCAGCGCCGGGCTCAGATTGCGCAGGGCAAAATCGGGCGTATCCCCGTCCCAATGCGGGTAGTCGCTGGAAAACATCAGCATCTTTTCGGCGTCGAACATCTCCAGCACCTGGTGGAAGTGCCTTGGGTTTTCTGGCTCCTCTATCGGTTGCGTGGTCAGATAAACGTGATCTTGAATGATCTCGCTGGGTCGGCGCGTCAACCAGGGCGTGGTGGAGCGCAGCGCCTTCCAGTTCTTGTCCAGCCGCCACATGATCGGCGGCAGCCAGGCGACGCCCCCTTCAACGAGCACGAACTTCAATGTCGGGAACTTTTGAAAGACGCCCTCGACCACCATGCTGACCAGTTGGGTCATGTAAGACGTCGCGAGCAAGGTATGCCATTCCAAATAGTTGGCGACAAACCCGGCCGTGCCGCCTGATCCAGCGATGCCCACCCCTTCCAGGCCCGGATGAATCGCGAAGGGCAGATCATATGCAACGGCGGCTTCATATATAGGATGAAAATAGCTGTGGCCCAGGGGAAAAGGCGATCCGCTGACGCCCAATACTTGCACCACCCGCGGATGCGCGCCCCAGCGATGAATCTCCTGCACGGCCAGCTCGATATTGCTGAACGCGACCATAATCGACGCCAGATAGCGCTCGTCGGCCGGCAGCCAGTCTTCCACAAAGTGCCTGTTGACCGCCGACAGCGCCGCCGCCGAATAATGGGCATCCGGAGAGACGCAGTGCTCCATCGACTCCATCGGGTTCAGCACGGCGTAGTCGATGTCGTAGACATCAAGGAAGTGGCTGGCCATCGTCTCGGGCGATTTTTCAATGCGCCGTCCGTCCTCGGTTACGGCATCCGATTTCATCACGCCGTTGGGATTGTATAGATTGGGATGCCCGGCGCCGTGATCGCCACGCAGATAGCGGCTGCGCCAGGGCTCGTCAAGGTATTCGGCTACCTGCTCGTGGATGGGCACGGGATGCAGGTCTGTATCAATGATCATTAGTGGCTTGGGCATCGGCTCTTCACCTCGATAGGAATATAGCACATTGTTTGCATATTCCCATTAGTTCTGTTACAACAGAGGCATCAAACGCATTACTATCAGTCGAAAAAAGTTTAGGAAAGGACTTACCATGAAAGTCAAAGTGCTGCTTGTTCTCTTGATTGCGGGCCTGCTTGTTCCATTCGCGGGGGCGCAGGACGAACCGGTGACGATCACCGCCTGGGGTCACAATCACCTGCCGCGCGTCGAACTCGATCAAGAAATGATCGCCGCCTTCATGGAGGCCAATCCGCATATCACGGTTGAGTACGAGCCCGTGCCGTCGGACTACTATGCCGTGCTGAATACCGCGCTCGCATCCGGCGCTGGACCCACCGCCTTCAACCAATTCACGCCTTTCAGCGCCCAGTTCTTCCTCCAGGGTATCCTTGACCCGGTTGACCCGGCTGGCTGGGGCTTGGAGTCCGTTGATGATATAAAGGCGCTATATGGCAGCGGCGACATGGCCGAGGGCATGCTCGCTGGCGCCACCTACGATGGCACGCTTTACGGCATTCCCACGGAAATGAGCGCCTACGCCTGCTATGTCAACCTGGACTCCTGGGCTGATGCGGGCCTGGACCCGGCCGAGGACTGGCCCTATACCTATGAAGGCATGGTCGAGGTCGCCGAGAAGTTGACCATCCGCGATGAAAACGGCGTCATCACCCGGCGCGGTTTCGACTTCAATTGGTCGGCGGCTATCTACATGATGCTGCACTTCGTCCCGATGGTGCAGCAGCTCGGCGGCGAAATGATCGACGAGGTCAACTACGTCGCGGACATCAACACGCCCGAGGTGAAGCGCGTGCTTGAATATTGGAACAACTGGGCGAACGAATGGAACCTGGGCGGTCCGGAATACGTCGTCTCTCGTACTGGTTTCCGCGGCGAGGAGCGGATGGCGACTGAATGCACGATGGGCAATTGGGCGGTGCCGGGCCTGGAAGCTGAAGACAGCTTCGCGCCCAACTACGCCATCTATCCGCAGCTGCGCTTTGCAGACGCGGTTAACCCCAACGGCTTCGCCAACTATGGCTTCTACTGGATGGTCAACGCCAACGCTTCCGAGGCGGAGCAGGCAGCCGCCTGGAAGCTGATCGCCTGGCTATCGAGCCGGCCCGATCGCTACCTCAACGAAGCGGGCTTGTTCCAGCCGAAAGCCGCCTACCTGGAGAGCGAAGAATTCAAGAACAATGAGATCATGCCGGTCTTCCTGGACGAAATCGCGTCCAGCTACTTCCACCCGCGTTTCGCCGGGTTCAACGAGGTGATTGACGCCATCATGCGCATGCGCGATCGCGTCGTCATCGCCGGCGAAGACATCGATACCGTGCTGGCGGAGACCGACGAGGAAGTCAACGCCATCCTGCAGCGGGTTAAGACCGAATTCTAACTCTTCCAATTGTGCCGAAGCCTGCCCGCGCTCGTCGAGCGCTCGCTTGGATTAGTAATCCGACGAGCTAAGCGGGCAGGTATTTGGAAACGAATCCTGCGTCCCCGGTCGCGGCACAGACTGTCGTGACCGGGGTCTAACGCGAAGCGTCCAAGAGGAAAATATCGGTATTGGTCGGCTAACCACCGCTTGGCGGACCATGGGCTGGTGCAGAAGCGCCAATACTATGGGCTGCTTTTCGTCGCCCCAGCCACCATCTTCTTCCTGATATTCTTTCTCTATCCCATCGTCTGCTCTCCCGAAGAAGCCATCGACTGCTTCCTGCGCACGCACATTGATCTGCTCGTCATCGGCGACAGCTTCTGCGAGACGCCGAGCTCAGTCACCTAAATGTCCGCCGAATGGTGCGTTGTTTGCAGATTACGCGCTGATGTGTTACATTCGCTCTTGAGAAAAATACCCTCAAACGAAATAGATTAAAGAAAGGATTTACCATGAAAGTCAAAGTATTGCTTATTCTCTTGATTGTGGGCCTGCTTGTGCCATTCGCGCAGGCGCAGGACGAACCGGTGACGATCACCGCCTGGGGTCACAATTATCTGCCGCGCGTCGCCCTCGATCAAGAAATGATCGCCGCCTTCATGGAGGACAATCCCCATATCACGGTTGAGTACAATCCCGTGCCGTCGGACTTCTACGCAACGCTGAATACCGCGATGGCATCCGGCGCTGGACCCGACATGTTCAACCAGGCCACGTCTCATCACGTCGAGTACTACCTCCAGGGCATGCTTGCTCCGGTGGACCCGACCGCCTGGGGCTTAGGGACCATTGACGAAGTGAGGGCGCTCTACGGCAGCGGCGACATGGCTGAGGGCATGCTCACCGGCGCCACCTACGATGGCACGCTCTATGGCATCCCCACCGAAATGAGCGCCTACGCCTGTTATCTCAACCTTGACGTCTGGGCCGAGGCGGGCCTCGACCCGGCAGAAGACTTCCCCTATACCTATGAAGCCTTGCCCGCTGTCGCCGAGAAGATGACCATCCGCGATGAAAACGGCGTCATCACCCGGCGCGGATTTGATTTCAACTGGTCGGCGGCTATCTTCATGATGCTGCACTTCAACCCGATGGTGCAGCAGCTCGGCGGCGATATGATCGACGAGGTCAACTACGTCGCGCATATCAACACGCCCGAGGTGAAGCGCGTGCTTGAATACTGGAACAACTGGGCCAACGAATGGAACCTGGGCGGTCCCGAATATGTCACCTCGCGCACTGGTATCCGCAGCGAGGAGCGAATGGGGATGGAGTGCTCGATGGGCAATTGGGCGGTGCCGCTGCTTGAACGCGCAGAGAGCTTTATACCCAACTGGGCCCTCTATCCGCAGTTGCGCTGGGAAGACGCGGTCAACCCCAACGGCTTCGCCAACTATGGCTTCTACTGGATGGTCAACGCCACTGCTTCCGAGGCGAAACAAGCCGCGGCTTGGAAGCTGATCGCCTGGCTGTCCAGCCGGCCCGATCGCTACCTCAACGAAGGGGGCTTGTTCCAGCCGAAAATCGAATACATTGAGAGCGAAGAATTCAAGAACAATGAGGTCATGAAGGTCTTCCTTGACGAGATTGCGGTCAACTACTTCCATCCGCGTTTCGCCGGCTTCAGCGAGGTGATTGACGCCCTCATACGCATGCGCGATCGCGTCGTCATCGGCGGTGAAGACATCGATACCGTGCTGGCGGAAACCGAAGACGAAGTCAACGCCATCCTGCAGCGCGCCAAGACCGAATTCTAAGGCGCCCGCTTCCGTCGATTCATGAATCTCCCGCCCTGGCATAAGACTGCCGGGGCGGTGGCGTATCGTAAACCATCTTGACGAAGAACATGCGTATTACACGGCTTTTCACCGCTTGGCGGACGATGGGTTTGGTGCAGAAGCGCCAATACTACGGGCTTCTTTTTGTCGCTCCCGCCGTCATCTTTTTCGCGATCTTCTTTCTCTATCCCATCGTCATCGGCTTCGGCCTCAGCCTGACGGATTTTACGCTGCTGAAACCGCCGGTCTGGGTCGGCTTGCAGAATTACCAGGACCTGCTGAACGACCGCCTCTTTCTTAAATCGCTGAACGTGACAATTGGCTTCGTACTGGGCAGCACCGTACCTGTCTGGTTCATCTCGCTGGCTATGGCGGTACTCTTTTTCCAGCGTTTCCCCGGGCGCGAATTGATGAAGGTGCTCTTCTTCACGCCGCTGCTGCCTTCTGTCGTAGTCGTTTCGGTGATATGGAAACTGCTGCTGCACCCGTCTGGCATCCTTTCCAGCGTGATCGGCCCCATAGTTGGGCAGATGCCAATCAAATGGCTTTTCGATCTGCAGCTGTCGCCAATCATGTCTGTCGTAGTGCATGACTGGCACATCGCGCCCTTCTATATGATCATCTGGCTCTCCGGCTTGACGTCCATCCCGCCCGAATTGCGCGACGCGGCGCGGGTGGACGGCGCCAACGCGCTGCAATCCTTCCTGCGCGTCGAGCTTCCCTTGCTGAAGCCCACCGCCGTCTTCGTGGCTGCTATTTCCACCATCCGCGCCTTTCAGGGCTTTTCCATTCAGTTTGTGCTTTCGCCGTCTCAAGGCGGCCCCCTCGATGTCAATACGACGCTGGGCATCGTCATCTGGAAATATGGCTTTCAATTCTTCCGCATGGGCGACGCCGCCGCCATTTCCGTCGTGCTCTTCGCCTTTATTCTTATCTTCACCTTGTTCCAATTGCGCCTGGGACGCAGCGATGACTTCTCTCTCAGTTGATTTGGCTGGCATTGCCAACGGCCAGGGGCGGCAGCATGGCCTCCGCTAAAGCATACGAAAACGACTGGGCTTTTGAGGCGCGCCTGCGCCGGCGCATCCGGAACCTGATCCTCGTCTCGGTCGCCCTACTGATCTCACTGCTTTTCTTCTTCCCGGTCTACTTGATGGTCAGTTCCAGTTTTAAGGCTGAGGGCGAGATATTCTCCATTCCCATGCACTGGATACCACACGAGTTTCAGGGTTTTCGTCAGTATGAGTTTGCCTTCGAGAATACGCGGATCGAGCGCTGGTACATAAACAGCCTGTTCATCGCCGCTGTCCAGACTATTGCGACGGTTTTCTTCGGCGCGCTGGCCGGTTACGGTTTCGCCAAGTTTCGCTTTCCCGCGCGCAACATTTTGTTCCTGTTTATCTTGAGCATCATGACGGTGCCCTTCCAGATCCTGGTGATTCCCATGTTTGTTCTGGTCCATCAATTGGGCTGGCACAATTCCTACCAGGGGCTCATCATGCCCGGGCTCATCAGCGCCTTCGGTGTCTTCATGATGCGCCAGTTTGCCTATAGCGTCCCCGATGAATTGCTGGACGCGGCCCGAATTGACGGCGCTAGCGAGTTCTCCATTTTCAGGCGCATCGTCATGCCAATGCTGAAGCCGGCCGCCGCCAGCCTGGCGATCATCACTTTCCTCTTCAGTTGGAACAGTTTCCTTTGGCCCCTGGTGATCGCACAGGATCGTGACCTGGTCACCTTGCCGGTCGGTCTCACCTACTTCTCGCAGTCGCTCGACCGCGAGCCCTTATGGGCCGTCGCTATGGCTGTCTCCACAATGGCAACTATCCCTGTCATACTGCTCTTCGTCTTCTTCCAGCGCTACTTCATCGAGGGCATGATGGTCTCCGGCATCAAGGGATGAAGCCGGAACGAATAGCCGAACTGCGCGAAATCTATCGCCGCGAATTATTCGACTCCGTAATTCCCTTCTGGCTGGATCACTCGCTTGACCATCAGGGCGGCGGACAGTTCAACTCGCTCGATCGCGACGGCTCGGTATTCGATACCGACAAATCCATGTGGCTGCAAGGCCGCGCCCTTTGGATGTTCGCCAAGCTCTATAACGAAGTCGAGCGTCGCCCGGAATGGCTGGATGCCGCCCGCCACATCTACGACTTCATCATGCGCTTCGGCTTCGACAGTGACGGCCGCATGTTCTTTTCCGTCACGGCCGACGGCCGTCCATTGCGCAAGCGGCGCTACCTCTTCACCGAGACCTTCGCCATCATTGGCTTGGCGGAATACGCCCGCGCTACCGGCGATGCCGCCGCTCTCAACCGCGCCATCGATACCTATCGACTGGTCGTCGATCAGTTGCGCAACCCGACGCTGCTTGAACCCAAGGTCTTCCCGCAGACGCGCCGCGCCAAAGCGCACAACGTATCGATGATCATGCTGGCTACCACACAAGAACTGCGCCTCGCAGCGCCGCCCGATCCGCTTTATCAGCAGGTTGTCGATGAGGCGCTGGATCAGATTCTGAATCACTTCCTGGATGAACGAACCGAAGCGGTATACGAAGTTCTGGGGGCCGACAACCAGCGCCTCGACACCGATGACGGACGTCGCATCACACCCGGCCACGCGCTGGAATCCGCGGCCTTCGTCATGCACGAGGCAATCGCGCGCCAGAACGACGATTTGATTCCGCCGGCGCTGAAGATGATCGACTATTCGATGAAACGCGGTTGGGACGAAACCTATGGCGGTCTGCTCTATTTCGTCGACAGCGACGGCAAACCGCCCACCCGCCTCGAATGGGATATGAAGCTGTGGTGGCCCCACGCCGAGGCGCTTTATGCCCTGCTGCTGGCCTATCACCTCAGCCGCGACCAAAAATACGCGCGCTGGTTCGAAGAAATGCACGCCTATACATTCGCGCGCTTTCCCGATCCGGAAAACGGTGGCTGGTACGGCTATCTCCGTCGCGACGGCACTGTGTCAACGCCGCTCAAAGGCGGCATGTGGAAAGGCTTTTTTCACACGCCACGCGCCCTGTGGCTCTGCTGGACGCTGCTCGGCGAGATGCTGGCTTAATCCAGCCGCGGGTTAAGGCGCGATCCGAATCGCAGATACCCTATCCCGCCCGCCTCGTCTCGCAGAATGTCAGCGCGCGTACCCTCGAAGGCGCCATCAAGCACCAGCAATTGGTCCGCCCCGCAGCGCGCCACTTCAGCCGGCGGCATCTCGGTCAATTCCTCGTCGCTCGGAAATCCGCCGTGGTATCGAAAATCGGCGAGCAACCGCCCCTCATCCATCCGCAAATCGATTTCCCACATCGTGCCTCGGTAGCGTCCGGCATATTGCGCCAGCTCGTCAACCGAAGACTCGATGACCCGCGGTTCCACTATCGCGATGTCACAAAACTCCCGCAAAACCGCCTTGTTGAAGCGATCATACAGCGCCGTCCCTTTGTCCCCATTTGTCATCATGCCCAGCGCCAGCTGATGTTCCGGCACCAGGGTTAAAATCGCGTTCTGTCCATTGGTGCCGCCCGTATGCCAGAGACGCGTGTCTCCGGCCTCCCCGCTTATCATCCAGGCCAGCCCGCACCATCCCATGTAAGGCAGGCTGGGCGTTTGGCGCTTTTGCATTTCCGCCAAACTCTCCGGGCGCAGCAGCGGCGACCCATCTCCCAAGTGATACGCGCCGTAACGCAGCAGATCGCGGATATGACAGCTGATCCCGCCAGCGGCATTCATCCCGCGCGGAATCGCCCAGGGGCTCAATACTCGGTCCCCTTCCTCAGCCGTTTGATGCCCCACCGCGAAGCGATGCAGCATCACCTGCTGCGGAAAGAAAAAGCTGCGCGGCATGCCCAGCGGCTCAAAGATCAACTCCTGAATCGCCTCCTCGTAGCTCGCGCCCGTCAGCGCCTCGATGATCCGCCCGGCGACGCAGAAGCCGGCATTGTTGTATGAGAAGTGCCGGCCCAACGGCGCGAGCTGCTCAAATTCCGCCATGCCGTCCACATACTTCGCCGCCGCGTCATCGCCGCCGCCAGTATCTGTGAAAACGTCACCCGTCCATCCGGCTCTATGCGTCAGCAAATGCCATGACGTTACTCGCGCCGAAGCTTCTTCATCGCGCACGCGGAAGCCGGGCAAATAATCCCGAACCGGCGCGCGCAGATCCAGGGCGCCTTGCTCCACCAGGCGCAGCATCGCCGTGGCTGTGACCGTTTTCGTGATGGATCCGATCTGGAATAGCGTCTCGTCCGTTACCGGCAAGGGGTTGTCGACGCTCGTTATGCCAGCGCCCGCGCTATAGCTCTCTCCCGAGACAGAGACGCCAAAAGTGACGCCCGGCACAGCCAATTCCTCGCGCCAAGCCTCCACCTGCTCTCTGATCTTCTCGAATTGTGCTTGATGATCGCTCATGACACCTCGCTTCGATTTGCATCGCTATCGATTGTTCGAATACCAGTACTTGCGCATCTCACGTCCCCATTGAAAACTGATGGACGGTCGCCTGGCCGTCCAGTCTCCTTTTATGCCCGCCCTCGTGAACTCCAGCGGATGCTCAGCCCGTTCATCAATACGAAGACCGCCACCAGCAGCATGATATTCCGGTAACCCACTGTCGCCTGCAAGAACCCGAAGCTGAGCGTGGAGCCAAACCAGCCCAGATTCCATAACACCAGTCCCACGCTGCTCGCGATATTGTGAAAGTCTTCGTTCAAGGAATCCATCAGCAAGGGCTGGAACAGCGGCTGCATGGTGTTTCGAATGCCAATCGCCAAGACGTAAAATATCACCGCCACCAGCAAAGCCGCCGAGAAACTGAGCCCGACAAAGGCGATTGCGCTCGCGACCATCAAAGCAGAGAGCGCCATCGCCCGGCCCATCCGCGCCTCCCAGAAAGGATTGAGCATAGGCATGATACCCATCACCAGCCAACCCAGGCCGATGATGCTGCCGACGGCGCTGTCCGTTATCCCGAAGACATCACGGAAAAACAGATTGAAAAAAGGAAAGGTCAACCCGCCAGAAATGCCAAAGACGAACAGAGGAAAGGTCAGCCGCAGGATCGTCCGCCAGGGCACAGCGCGCAAAGCCAGTCTCTTCCTCGCCTCTGTCGCAAGGCTTGACGTGGAATCGCCGCGCAAGGCCAGCACTGGCAAAACACTGAGCATGATCACCAGCGCCGCAATGATGATGCCGCCTTGATATGCCAGCGGCATCTCCTCCGGGCGAAGTCCAGCAACGCCCTTTATTGCGACCAGCTCACTGACAAGCATTGGCAGAAAGCCCCCCAATGCGCTGCCGATTGACACCGCCAACATACTGACCAGGTTGTGATAAGAAAACTGCGCCGTATGCTCGCTGCGGTCGGTGAGGGTTACCATGAATGGCGGTTTGACCACCTGGTTCGCGCCAAAGCAGGCGCCCCAGCAAAAGCGGCTTATCATCAGCAGCGGCAGCGCCTGCGTGAAGGCAGTCGCCGCGACGCTCAAGGCGAGGCCGGCTGTGGAAAGCGCGATCAGCCGTCGATTGCCGGCGCGGTTGGCGACCCAGCCAATCGGCAAACCGATCAGAAAGCCGCTCAAGCGCGGCAAGGACTGCAGCAAGCCGATCGTTTCCGCATCGGTGCCGATGCTCACCAGGTAGAAGTTCAAAAGAATGTCGGCAATGCCCAGCAAGCCGATGTGGAAAAACAGGCTGTGGCACAAAAACAGCAGCACTTGTCGGTTCAAACCGGGCAAACGCCGTATGCGCATACTCGCAATCAAAACCTTGTCCGTTTTCCCAACCTGACCATCGTCCGGCAACACCGTTTTCTATCAGGACATGCCCGGCGCAGAATCCAGCCGCAGCCTTGCCAAAGCCCAAATTCTTGACAGGCGATTTTCGCGGGCATATAATCCTTTGACAATTGTCGACATTCTTGAATATTATACGGCTCGCATTTCCGATTTCACATATCGCGGACAACAGATTAGCCTGATTTTGCGGGGCTACTGCTGTCTGCGTATCACATAAAGGAGAGTTCAGTTTGGCATCACATACCAAGAGCGTGATCTTGGCGCAACATCGGGCAAATGACGATTTGAACACGCCCCTCTTGCCGCAGGTAGCGCGGGCTGACAGCGACCTGGAGGCCGACGGCATGCGCGCTCCGCTCGACGAACGGATCATCGCCGCAGCCTCGGCCGCGCTGGAAGACGGGCAGACCCACTATGTCGACGTGCCGGGCATCGGACCCCTGCGCGACGCTGTCGCCGAATATCTTAACGGCGCTGTCGGGGCGCACTATCGGGCCGGCAATGTCGTTATCACAGCCGGCCTGCAAGAAGCGCGCTTTTTGAGCATCCAGATGATCGGCGAACAATATGACAGCATCGCCCTGCCCGCTGTCGTCCATCCGGGCGTTCGCAAGGCATTGGGCGTGCGCAGCCGCAATCCCAAGACGATGCCCGCCGACCCTGCGCAAGGATACCTGGCGCCGCTTGACGCGATCGCCCAGGCCGCCGCCGATGGATGCCGCCTCTTTTACCTTGAATCACCTTCTCGTTTGAGCGGCGCCGCCTACGCCGCCGACGAAGTCGCCGCCATCAGTCAAATCGTCGCTGACAAGGATGCCGCTGTGATCTGGGACCAGGGGCTGGCGCCCTGGGTCGAAGGCGCTTATGCCTCCCTCGCCGCGCTGGACAGCGACTGCGCCCGCACAGCCGCCATCGGCGAGGCCTATAGCGGCATGGGTTTGGCAAGCTGGTTCGTCGGCTATATCGCCGCGCCGGAAGCCTGGGTGCCGGCCATGCAATCGCAGAAGCAGATCATGGCGATCTGCACCAGCACCGCGTCGCAATACGCCGCGCTGGAAGCGGACCAACTCTACACTGAAGCGCGAGCACGACAATTGTCCAGGCTCGGCGGATTGCGCGCCGATTTACTGAGCGCAGCGGGCCAAGCCGGCTTGAGCGTCGTCGGAGGCGAAACGGTCAACGTGATTGCCCTGCGACTGTCGGAAGACAATGCCAACAAACTGCGCCGCGCTGGTATCGACTTTGCTGCTGGGCGCCTCTTCGGCGCGCCGGATGTGATCCGCCTCAATGTCAACCGTTCAACCGCTGCCGCGCTCAGCGCGCTCAGCTGATCAGAAACCGAGGAATCCATCAACATGAGCAAGAAGAAAAAAACAGGCACCAGTCTGCTCTATCAATTGATCGGCGAAGCGCGCGGCTATGATGATGTCATCATCATGGGACGCGGCGATCCCGATTTCGATACGCCGCCGCATATCGTCGCCGCCGCCAAGGAAGCCATGATCCATCACCACAACGACTATACACCGCCGCAGGGACTGCTGCCCTTGCGCCAAGCCATCGCCGAGCGCGTCAAGCGCGTCAACAATATCGATGTCGATCCCGATACCGAGGTCGTCGTTACCAACGGCGGACAGGAAGCGCTTTTCCTGATGGTGCTTGCCGTCACATCCCCAGACGATGAAATGATCGTGCCCGAACCCAACTATAATACCTACGCCGATTCGCTGGCTTTCGCCGGCGGCGTCAAGATCGAGGTGCAAACCTACGCCGAGACCGACTTCCGCGCCGATCCCCAGGACGTGCGGGCGGCTATCACGGACAAAACGCGCTCGCTGCTGCTGGTTTCCCCCAACAATCCCGCCGCCAGCGTCATCGCGCCGGCCGATATGCGCGAGATGCTGGACATCGCGATCGAACAGGACCTGATGATCCTGGCCGATGATATCTACGACCTCTTTGTTTACGACGATTTTCAGCACGTCAGCCCGGCCTCCTTGCCCGGCGGCAAGGAGCGCACGCTCACGCTCAACGCCTTGTCAAAGGCCTATTCCATGACCGGCTGGCGTCTGGGCTGGATCGTCGGACCCGCCGATCTGATGGCGCGCGTCACTGAACTCAAGGCCGCCGTCAGCGGCGGCGCATCGGTCATCTCGCAGCACGCCGGCATCGCCGCCCTCACGGGACCGCAGGACGCCGTCGACATGATGGCGGAGGCCTATCGCAGGCGTCGGCGCATGGTCCTCGACGCGCTCGACGAGATGGGCATGCAATACGGCATGCCCCAGGGCGGCCAGTTCGTCTTCGCCGATATCGGCTTCACCGGCCTGGACAGCGCCGAAGTCGCGCAGCGCATGCTGACCGAACAGCACGTCCTGGCCTATCCGGGATCGGCCTTTTCCAAAGATCGCAAAGATTACCTGCGCATGACCTTCCTGCAACCGGAAGATCAATTGCTGGAAGGTCTGGAGCGCATGAAAGTCGCCATGGACAACATCATGGCGGAAAAGAAATGACAAGTGCATCGACGCAAATCAATCTCGACCGACAGGTGGAATGAGCGATGAATAAGCCCTTGGCTGATAAAGTAGCGGTCGTCAGCGGCGCGAGCCACGGATTGGGACAATCCACCGCGGAACACCTGGCGGCTTTGGGCGCGCATGTCTGCCTGCTGGCGCGGTGCATGGGCCCCTTGCAAGAGGCGGCCGAAGCCATCAGAAGCGCCGGCGGCGCAGCCAGCGTCTTCCCTTGCGATGTCTCCGACCCGGCTCAGGTTCAAGCCACGGCCGCCGCCATCCAGGGGGCATTGGGGCAGGTGCACATTCTGGTCAACAATGCGGGCATTCCCGCGCCCCGCACCTTGGACGACACTGATTTCAGCGCTTGGGACGCGGTCATCGGCACAAACCTGTCGGGCGTCTTTTATCTGACGCGCGCGCTATGGGAGGCGCTGGTCGCCGCTGATGGCGCCTGCGTGATTACCATTTCGGGCACTGCCGGTCTGCGAGGCGGCGGCAGCCCGGCTTATGGCGCGGCCAAGTTCGGTTTGACCGGCTTGAACCACGCCATCGCGGGGGCCGGCGTCGAACATCGGATCCGCGCCACCATACTCTACCCGGGCGGCATCGACACCGGCTGGCGGGGCGCGCCCATCGGCGTCCAGCCGCGCAGCGAAACCATGGACCCGGCTGTCATCGCCAACATGATCGGGCATATTGTCACGTCGCCACTTGAATTCGTGGTCAACGAAGCTGTGCTGAATCCCCTGGATCATCCCTACCTGTAAGGTCTCATTTATGGCATACGAAGTTCAAGAAGCATCGCTCGTCAACCTCTACGCGCTTTCGACGCTGAAGGACTTCGCCTGTCGCTTCCTGCGCGCGCTGGGCGCCACGGCCGAAGAAGCCGCAATCATCAGCGACGGTCTGATGACTGCGTCGCAATGGTGGCACCCGGGCCAGGGCCAAGGTCTGGAGAAGCTCTTCCGCTATCATCGGCGGGTCAAGAACGGCGGCATCCAGCCGGACGCCCCCATGCGCTGGCTGCAAGACACGCCGGCTTTTGCCCTGCTCGACGCCGCCAAAGGCTTCGGCTACGTCGCCGCCCACCGCGCCATGAGCCGTGCGGTGGAAAAAGCCGCAACGACCGGCATCGCCATGGTCGGCGTCCAGCACAGCAACCACTTTGGCATCGCCGGCTATCACGCGCTACAGGCCGCCAAAGCCGGATTGATCGGCTGGTCCTTCACCAATGCCAAAGCGGAAATGGCGCCCTGGGGCTCGGCCAAGCCCGTCCTGGGCACCAATCCCTGGGGCATCGCCATCCCCCGCAGCGACCATCAGGCCATCGTCTTGGACATGGCCTTGACCATGTCCGGCAAAGGCATGATGCGCTGGTACGAGCAGGAAGGGCGCTCGATGCCGGACAATTGGGCGCTGACGCCTGATGGTCAAAGCACCACCGATCCCGCCGCCGCCCGGGAGGGACCCATGCTGCCCATCGGCGAATACAAAGGTTATGGCTTGAGCCTCTTCACCGATGTGCTGGCAGGCGTCATGACCGGCGCGCGCTTCGGCTTGAATGTCTTCCAGGACGATCAGAATTTCGATGTCGGCCATATGATGATCGCCATTGACCCGGCAGCGCTGATGAGCCGCGAGGATTATGACCGGCGGCTGGCGCAACTGGTCGCCCAGGTCAAGAACGCCCCGGCCATCGATGAAGACCGTCCCGTCCTGCTGCCGGGCGAGGTTGAGTTCCGGCGCATGGGCCAGCGGCAACAGAACGGCATCCCGGTCTCGCGCGAAACCGTCGCCGGTCTGCGGGATCTGGCGAGCGACCTTGGCCTGGCCTTCACTTTATGAGTTGTCCAGCGCAAGGTGGAGGAGACAGTAACGAACCTGATCAGCTGATTTAAGATGATTTGAGGACAAACTTTATGGACGATAGCTCACAAATCAACGTGGCGCGCAGGCGCGGCCTTATCCCTGAAGACCTGATGAAGTTTCGCTGGCTGGCCGAGCTGGCCCTCTCGCCCTCCGGCATGCAGATCGCCTACACGATTCGCCGTCCCGATGCCGCCTCCAACGGCTACATTTCTCACCTTTACTTGCACGACCTGGGCACGGATTCAGCTACGCGCCTGACCGAGGGCGACGGCCAGGCATCTTCGATCGCCTGGAGCCGCGACAGCAGCCGCATCGCCTACAGCTACGGCGACAGCGAAGGCGCTTCCGTACGCGTGATCAACGTGCAGGATGACTTCGAAGATGTCTACCCGACGGAGGGCGCGCCCATGACCGGCCTCGATTGGTCCGCCGACGGGGGCAAGCTGGTCGGCGCACGCTGGACAGCCATGCGCAGCGCCGATGATCGCGGTCCCGTCGAGGGCATTCCCAAGCCGACCGTCAAAGTGGTGCGCCGCTTGCGTTACAAACAAGACGGCGTCGGCTGGGTGCATGATCGATTCCTGCAGATCTGGGTGCTGGAACTGGAAACCGGCGACCTGGTTCAAGTTACCCATAGCGAATGCGATTACTCCTCACCCAGTTGGAGCAACCGCGGCGATCGGCTCGCTTTTGTCGGCATGGCCCGCGAGCAGAACACGCCGCTCGGCTATGGGCAGATCCTCATCTGCGACTATCCCGAAAGCGAACCGCGCTTGCTGCTGCCAGAATGGCAAGGCACGGCATTCAGCCCGGTCTGGGGCGACAACGATCGTCATATCGCTTTCGCCGGCCACAACCTGGCGCCGCCGGTCAATCGGCGCAACTTCTGGCAGCCGCACCTGGCCGACGTCGCCGCCGGAACCGCTATCAAACTCGGCGCCGACATCGACGAAGAAGTCGGCAATTACGGCGTTTCCGACCAGCGCAAGGGATTAACCAACGTGACCATGAAGTGGGCCGTCGGCGACGAATGGATCTACTTCCTGATGACCGAACAAGGCGCCAGCAATCTCTATCGCATCAACACCGACGGCGAATACGAGAAACTGGTGGGCGGCGACAGCACCACCTTCGACTACAGTCCAGCCAAAGGCGGCATGGCAGCTTACGGGCAGGCCGATCCCTCCAACCCGGGCGAACTCTACTTTTGGCAGAATGGCAGCGCGCGCAAGCTGAGCAATCTCAACCCCTGGCTGCGCGATCATGACTTGGCCAGGCCCGAAAGCTACTGGTACGACGGCGTCGATGGCGCCAAAGTTCACGCCTGGTCGATCAAACCGCTCAACTTCGAGCAGGGCAAGAAATACCCGCTCGTGCTCTATGTGCATTGCTCGATGTTCTCCTGGGACTTCAATCACGAGTTCCAGATCTATGCCAACGCTGGCTATGCCGTGGCCTATTTCAATCAACGCGGCACCACCGCCGGCTATGGGCAAGCCTGGACCAAAGCCAGCGAAGGCGACCAAGGCGGCAAAGACTACGAGGAGATCATGCTCGGCGTCGATGAACTGGTCGCGCGTCCCTACATAGACGGCGACCGCATGGGTGTCACTGGCGGCAGTTGCGGCGGCTTCATGACCAACTGGGTCGTGGGTCATACCGATCGCTTTGCCGCAGCGGTCACGCAACGCTCGATCACCAACCAGATCAGCTTCTTCGGCACCTCGGACATCGGTCCCGAATGCACCGGCGGCGAGACGCGCACCGATCCCTGGCGCGATTTGCAAAGCAGTTGGGCGCAATCGCCCGTCGCCTATATCGACAATGTCAATACGCCGCTGCTCATCATCCACAGCGACCAGGATCATCGCTGCGCCCTGGAACAAGCCGAGCAGATGTTCGCCGCCCTGCGCTGGCGTGGCAAGCCGGTCGAGCTGGTCATTTTCGAAGGCGAAAATCACGACTTGTCCCGCGGCGGACGTCCGGGCAATCGCATCGAACGGCAGCATCGCATCCTGGGCTGGTTCAAGAAATATCTGGGAACACATCCCGTCAAAGCGTAAGCATGCAGGGGCGACCTGGTGGGTCGCCCGCAAAAAATGCGAACAGTGTAGAGCGACCTGTCAGGTCGCCCGCAAAATGATCGAAAAGACAGGGGCCACCTATCAGGTCGCCCGAAAAGGAGAAACTACATGTTACAAGTAGGCAATCTAGGCGCCCAAGCCGGTGAGAAAACCTTCGGCTATCTGGAGACGGCGGCATCGCGCTCCGGCATCCGGCTTGATATCCCGGTCCACTTAATCGCCGGGGCTGAGCCGGGACCCACGCTTATGCTGCAAGGCGCGATCCACGGCGCCGAAATCATCGGCTCCATCGCCATTCTCGATTTCGTCGCCAAAGCCGATCCCGCGGCCATCCGCGGCAATGTCATCGCCGTGCCCGTCGTCAACCGCGCCGGCTTCGAACTGGGTACGCGCGGCTCCAATGTCGACGACAAGGACATCAGCCGCCTTTTCCCGGGCAATAAGAACGGCAGCGTCTCCGACCAGACTGCGCACATATACTTTCAGGAAACCATCACCCAGGCCGACGTTTTGATCGACTTCCACGCTGGCGCCCGCACCGCCTATGAGCGCTATGTCTTGTTTACAGCCGAAGAGGACCCGGACAATCTAAGCTTGATGGAGCAGCGTCGGCGCAAGCTGGTGGTGGCCTTCGGGCTCGATCAAGCGGCCTTCTTCCCGCCGGGCACCTTCGGCAGCGGCGCGTCCAAGATCGCCATCGAGGAGGTCAATACCCTGCAGATCACGCTCGAATTCGGCGGCGGCACCGGCTGGTTCAGGAACGGCGAAGATAACGTGCGCGATGCCGAACGCGGCATCTGGAACATCATGAAAGCCATGGGCATGATCGACGGCGAGCTCGAAGCCGACGGTCCCCTCTGCACCGTCTACGAAGCCGGCGTCGTCATCTGGAAACCGGCCGTGGATGGGCTCTTCATCCGCGACAGCAAATTCCGCGACGAACTCAAGGCCGGCGATGTTTACGGCAGGCTGGTTGACCCCTACACCGGTGAACTGCTGGCGGAAATGCCAACGCCCAAAGATGGCATCGTGATACCCAGCGGGCAAGAGTGGCCCACCGTCGGCGCCACCTCCATCGGCATTCTTGGTTCCATTGACCGCGTCGAAGATCGCCGCGCGATGGACCTGTCCGTCTCGTTCGATTGACACATGTAGGCGAGCCTGTGGATCGCCAGCCACTAAGGAGAAAGCACACAAATGAGAATAGGAAATATTGAAGCGGCGCGAGGCGAAAAGACCTACGGATTCTTCAAAACCGGCGAGACGCATGGGCGCTTCCCGGTGCACATTCCGCTGCATCTGGTTGCCGGCGCCAGTGACGGTCCCATGCTGGTAGTTCAAGCGGGAACGAGCGGCTTGGAAATCGAACCCGCGCTCATCCTGCCTCACGTCGTTAATGAACTGGATCCGGCACAGATCAAAGGAACGCTGGTTCTCGTGCCGCTGATGAACACATCCGGATTTGAATTCGCGCAGATCAACAGCGCCTGGGACGACAAACATCTCAACCGCCTGGGACGCGGCAATCCCAACGGCAGCGTCAGCGATCAGTTGATCCACCATTACTATCAAGATGTTATTGCCAAAGCGGATGCCGTGGTTGACATCCGCACCGGCTCGCAATGGAGTTATCACCACTTCGTCGGCGTCAACAACGAGGGCGATGTCGATGCTTCAAAAGCGCTGGCGATTGCGCTGGGACTGCCCCAGGTGGTGCTGGGTAAAGACGAAGACAACTCGATCGCGCTGGAAGCAGCGCGCGATGGCAAAGCTGTTGCAGTGGCATTTATCGGTGGCGGACCGGGCTTGCGCGATTATCGCGATCAAGATCAGGGCCGCATGCGCAACGCCGTTCTCAATGCCATGCGCCACCTGGGCATGCTGGATGGCGCGCCCGAAAGTGAAGTAGATAAGGTATCTGTCATCCAGGAGCATACCTTGCTCACGCCAACGGGCGAACGCGGATTCACTTTCATGGACAAAGGCCTCCGGGGCAAACACGTTAATGCCGGCGACAAGCTCGGCTATGTGCGGCATCCCTTCTCGGGCGAAGTCCTGGAAGAGATCACGGCCCCGCGCGCCGGTGTCATGATTGATGCCGGCGCTTCCTGGCCCGTCCCGCCCGAAGACACCATCCTGGCCATTCTGGGCGACCTGGTCGAGGAAGTTGATATAGGCTAGTGACCGACAAGCAATACAATGGGTAGAGGCGGCCCGCCGGGTCGCCCGCATTTCAATCAGGCGACGTTGTAATGATCCTCACGATCTGGAACCGCAGCAGCTTTCGCGTCAGCGTGTACCGTTGGTATTGGGCGGCCAATGTCCTCGTGCATATCACCTATCTGCTGCAAGCGGTGGCGCTTGGCTGGCACATGCTGGAGATGACCGGTTCGCCATTTCAAGTTGGCTTGGTCGCCTTTGCTTACGGCCTGCCCTTGCTCGTCGTCGCGCCCTTTTCCGGACTGGTTGCGGACCGTATGAAACGGCAATGGGTGGTACAAGCGGCCATGGCTGTCGCTGTGCTGACATCGGCCGCGCTAGCGCTGCTGGTGAAATTGGGCACCACCGAGCCGATTGCCTTTCTGCTGGCTTCCTGCATGCTGGGCGGGACCTTCGCCTTCTACGCGCCGGCGCGCATGGCCCTGCTGCCGAACCTGGTTCCCGATGCCATGGTCTTCAACGCGACGACGCTGAGTTATTCGGGAACGCGCTTAATGGGTTTTTTCGGTCCGGTGCTCGCCGGTTATCTCTTGCAGTTCACCGACATCTTTGCCACCTTCTGCGTACAAACCGCTCTCTTCGCGTTGGGCGCGTCGCTCTATCTCAAGGCGACTCATTTTTTGCCCAGACCAAAAAGAAAGACAGGTAAGCAAAACAGTTTTCTACAAGGATTCGGCGAAATCAGCGCTTACTTTCGCGGCAACCGGGCGCTGCTGGCGTTGCTGGTATTGAGTTTGGTCTTCGTGCCTGTTGGCATGCCCTACCAGAAACTGATGCCCATTTTCGTAGCCCAGGCGCTAAACGAAGGTCCGGCATTGCTCGGATTGCTGGTGGGCAGCGCCAGCCTGGGTTCGGCCCTTTCCGGCTTCGCCGTCGTTGTCGTCGGCGATGTTTATCCAAAAGGCAAAGCGATTCTCGTCTTTTCCAGCTTTTTTGGGCTGGGTATGATTATCTTCGCCTTCATACGGCAGCCGGTGTTCGCGCTTGGCTGGATTTTCCTGGTCGGCGTCGCTTCCGGCTTGTTCCTCACATTGATCAACGCGCTGCTCTTGACACAATTGCCCGACGAACTGCGTGGGCGCATGATGAGCCTCTGGGGCATGGTCTGGGGTCTGATTCCTTTGACGACGCTGGTGGCAGGCACGGTCGCCGAATTCTGGAACATCTCCGTGGTACTGGCGGTCGCCGGCGCCTGCGTCAGCGCGACTTGTATCACCTTGTGGGCGCGGCGTTCACCGCTGCTCGATCTGTAAGGAACGGAGACTGATGGTTCTGCTCTTGCACAATCACGAAATCCGCAGACTGATGGACCTCTCCGAGTACATCAGCGCTGTCGAAGCTGGCTACCGCCAATACGGAAGCGGCGCCGGCGTCGCCTTCCCGCGCAAGAACCTCTGGATCAAAGGCGACAAGAAAGACAGTCGCGGCGGCGGTCACCTGCCCGCGGGCAGCAAAGCCTCCTTCAAGTTCAAAGCAGGGCTGCTGCCAGGCTTGAGCGGTGCCGGCGTCAATGCCTACACCGCCGGCTTGCCCGGCGGGCTCGAGACCTTCATGTTCCTCTTCGACACCGACAGCGGCGCGCTGGTTGCGATCATGGAAGTCATGTACCTGAGTTGGCTCAAAACTGCCGCTGTCTCGGCATTGGCCACCCGCTATCTGGCCCCGCCCGACAGTGCCGTCCTGGCCCTCTTCGGTACCGGGCGCCATGCCCGCTCCCAGCTCTACGGCCTGAGCAAAGTGATTGATATTCGACGTGTGCAAGCATACAGCCGACGCGCCGACAAGCGTCGCGCCTTCTGCGAGAAGATGAGCGCCGAACTCGGCATCGAGGTAGTGCCTGTCGACTCATCAAAAGAAGCGCTGCACGACGCCGATATTGTCACCGCCATCACCAACGCGGCAACCCCCGTCTTTGACGGCAGGGACCTGCCGGACAAACCGCTGCACATAAACGGTCTGGGCGCGCATTATCCCTGGGTGCGGGAGCTCGACGAATATACCGTGCTCAATAGCCGCGTCTTCGTCGATGTCTTGCAACAGGGCATCAGTGAGAACGGCGAGCTTGCCATTCCGATAGCGGAAGGACTCATCGGCGAAAACCATGTCAAAGGCGATCTGGGCGCGCTGGCGGCGGGCGCTGTAACCGGTCGCCTGTCCGATAGCAATTGGACTGTCTTTCTCTCCGGCGGCACCGGCATTGATGATATCTCCGTGGCCACTCGCCTTTACAAGAAAGCGCTGGAGCGCGGCGTCGGGACAGAGTTCCATTTCAACCTTCCCTACGAATTCGAGTTATAGGGCATTATGGTTCTCTTATTGCGCAATCACGAAATCCGCGGACTGATGAACCTTTCTGATTACATCGACGCCGTGGAAGACGGCTATCGTGAAATCGGAGTTGGCGCGGGCGTCGCCTTCCCGCGCGAAAACCTCTGGATCAAAGGCGACAAAACCGAGGGTCACCGCGCCGGTCATCTGCCGCAAGGCAGCAAAGCCTCTTTCAAGTTCAAAGGGGCGCTTTTGCCCGGCCTCGGCGGTGCCGGCCTAAACGCCTACACCGCCGGTTTGCCCAGCGGCCTAGAGACCCTTATGTTTCTTTTCGATACCAACACCGGCGCTCTGGCATCCGTCATGGAGGTGCTTTATTTCGACTGGCTTAAGACCGCAGCCGTTTCCGCACTGGCAACCAAATATTTGGCGCCGGCGGATAGCTCGATCCTGGCCTTGTTTGGCACCGGACGACACGCCCGTTCCCAGCTTTACGCGATCAGGGAAGTGGCGGCTATCAAGCGTGTGCAGGCTTACAGCCGGGACGCCGACAAACGGCGCGCCTTCTGCCGGAAGATGTCCGCCGAACTCGGCATTGCGGTGATCCCAGTCGATTCTCCGCAAGCCGCCCTGGATAACGCCGACATTGTCACCACGATCACAACATCGCCCACGCCGGTATTCCAGGGCGTCGACCTGCCAGACAAACCCGTCCATATCAATGCCCTCGGCGCTCACTATCCCTGGGTGCGCGAGGTGGACGATCACACCGTACTCGGCAGCCGTATCGTCGTCGACGAATGGCAGCAAGGCTTGGCCGAAAATGGCGAACTCCGCATTCCCATGGAAGCGGGCTTGATCGACGAATCTCAGGTCGCCGGCGACCTAGGCGACCTCGTCACGGGGAAGATCCCGGCGCGCTTGCCCGACAGCAAATGGACGCTATTTCTTTCCGGCGGTACCGGCGTCGAAGACGTATCCGTGGCCAGGCGGCTCTACGATAGCGCGATCAAACGCGGCATTGGTACACAATTTGCTTTTAACCAACCATATGAATATGAGCTATAAGGAGCGGAAGATACATGTTAACTCACGACGCACTCAAGCGGGACACAGCGCGGCGGGTCAAGCGCCTGCAAGCGATGATGAAGGAAAATGATCTCGATGCCATGATTATCACCGGGCAGGCAATGCCGGGCGGCATGGGGGCCATACGTTACATCACCCATGCCCATTTGTGGGGTGGCGTTGCCTACGCCATCCTCGGCGCTGACGATCCCCATCCCTGGCTGCAGGTTTGGAGTTCCTACCAAGCGGTTTGGAGCCGAAACGAGACCACCACCCTGCCAGAGCGGGTGCTTTCGCCCAACGAAGATATCGTCCGGGCAACCGCCGATACCGCCAAGGAATACGCCACCGGCAGCAAGCGCATCGGCATGGTCAATATGAGCAAGCTCATGAGCCTGGGCACCTATAATGCCTTCGCCGCCCAACTCGAAGGCTACGAAATGGTCGAGGTGACCGACGCCTTCAACGCCATCCGCCAGATCAAATCGCCCTTTGAGCTGGAAGCCATTCAGCAGAATGGCGCCATACTCGATTCCGCCATGGATGTCTTCAACGACATGGCCGGCGTCGGCACGCGCTATTGGGATGCCTGCGCAGCCGTCGAAGGCTATATCAAGTCCTACGGCGCCTTCTGGGGACGGACCAAACTCGCGCTTGACGGCACGCCCTACACTGTGCCGACGCCCAAAGACCTGCGCATGAATCGCGATGACATCATCAACTTCGAAATCGTCTACGAATCGCCTTACGGCTACTGGCTGGAGATGACCGCCGTCTTTTCCTTCGATCCGCTTCCGGCAGATGTTCAAGCGCTTCTGGACGGCTATCTGGCGGCGGTGGAGGCGTCTTCGGCAGTGGCAAAAGCCGGCAATACCTTCCGTGATATTTCCGACGCCAACGATAAGGCGTTGAGCGATCGTGGCTTCCCGGTCGCTGGCAAGCACACCCCCGATTGTCACAGCACCGGCCTGGATGGCAGCGACGGTCCCAATTCGCTCGGCGCGCCCGATTTTGTGCTGCAGCCCAATATGGTACTCTCATATCATCCCGGCACTGTGCTGGAAAACGACCGCGGCTTCTTGATCTCGGACAATTTCCTCGTCACCTCTGAAGGGGCCGTCCGTCTCTCGCCGCATCATGCCGACCGCTACTATATGCAGTTGGACACATAAGCCCTGCCGGCCACCAGTAATCTCAAGGGGCGATCATTGGGTCGCCCGCCAGTGAAAGGAGTTCCACCATGACAGAGCAAACCGCCGTTTCCTTCATAGGCGAATACGCTGCCGCACGCACATACCAAGATCTGTCCGAGCTAACAGTCACGCGCGCCCGGCAAGTCGTGCTCGACTTCATCGGCACCATGCTCGGCGGCTATCAGACGGCGCTCGGGCAACTCGCTTCTGATTATGCCGCGCAGATGCTACCGGGCGACGACGCCTCAATCGTCGGCGACGGCCGCCGCAGCACAGCCGAAGGCGCCGCCTGGGCCAACGCCGTGATGGGCAAATTCCTCGGTATGGACGATTCGCACAGCACCGCTGGGCACGTCGCCAGCCAGCTAGTGCCGGTCGCGCTGACCCTGGGCGAAAGACTGCGACTAAATGGGGAGCAAGTTATCACGGCGCTGGCAGTCGGCTACGATGTGATGGACATGGTGCATTCCGCCGTCGACACCTGGCAGCGCGAACGCGGGCTCGACCACAAGAGTCAAGCTGGCACGCTGGCCAGCGCCGCCACCGCAGCCGTCGCCATGGGCTTGCCCGCGGAGAAAATCACACATGCGCTGGCGCTATCGATGGACCTTGCTTGCGGCACGGAGCAATACGTCTGGGATGCAGGCAGCTGCGATACCAAAGACTTGCTCGCGGGTTACGGCGCCCGCAACGGCATCTATAGCGCTGCAATGGCGGACTTCGGCTTCCGCGGACCGCCCGGCGCCCTTGACGGTCCCTACGGCTATTTCCATGCCTTTGGTCCCGGCTACGACGGATCGATACTCGATCGGCTAGACAGTCAGGCTCTGGCGCGCACCGGCTTCAAACCGCATGCCGGTTGTCGCCACGTGCATTCCTGCGTCGATGCCACACAAGAATTGCTAAAATCCGGTCAACCAGATCTCGACACCATCACCAGCATCGAAATCGACACCTATCACGAAGCGATCACGCCCGCATTTCGCGTCAACTACGAGCCGCAGACTGTCGGTCAGGCCGGCTTCAGTTTGCCTGTGACGGCATCCGTCATTTTGACGCGCGGCGCCTGGTTCCGCGAAGACATCGAAACCTACGATAACCCCGAAGCGCGCCGTCTCCGTCAGTTGGTCAAGGTCGGCCTGGACGAAGCGATTCAGGCCGAACATCCGCTGAAAAACGGCTGCGAAGTGCGCATCGCGACCGAAGACGGGACACAATACAAAGGGCGCGTCGAACATGCCAAGGGCGAGCCCGAGAACATGCTAACCGAGGCCGAATTCGAGAGCAAATTCCGCTATCTGGTCGGCGATATGTTGTCGGACGAGCAGATAGGCCACCTGCTGGACTGCTGCAATCGCTTGGAGCATCTTGACGATGTGAGCGAACTCCTGCGATTGACCGTGCCGCAGCCAATGACGACCCTTGCCGAAGCATAGCAAGGAGAGATAAAAGCTTCTCCCTTTTTTGTGGGACACATCCTCCGTAGAGGCGGGGGACCGAGGGGGCACTGAGTTTGGGGAGGGGGTAAAAATATGAAAATCACAAAGATTGACACGACCATCGTCAGGATCTCGCGCAGCCGCGATCTGGCGACGGCTTACGGCGTCTCCACCGACACCAACACGGTGGTGGCGCAAGTGCATACTGACGAAGGCATCACCGGCATCGGTCAGACAGTCGGTCCTGCGCCTTGGGGCGGCGACCCGGTCGAAGTGATCAAGCTGCAAATCGAGCGCTACCTGCAGCCAGCGCTCCTAGGCCAGGATCCCTTCAACATCGAGCGCCTGCACCTGCGCATGCGACAAGCCTTGCGCAAGGCGGTCAACGCCTACACCGCCATCGACTTCGCGCTCTGGGATATCAAGGGCAAGGCGCTGGGCCTGCCGGTGTATCAACTGCTCGGCGGGGCCGTCATGCCCGGCGTGCTCTGTCATGGCTTCGTCGAACGGGAAGAACCGGATCATATGGCGGCGCGCATTGAAGAACTCGCTGCCGATGGCTGGACCTGGTTCAAAACCAAGATCGGCTTCAGCGTCGAGGAAGACCTGGCGTGGTACGGCGAATTGCTAAACCGGGTCGACGAGGGGATTCGTTTTCAATTGGACGGCAATACGGGTTATACTCTGGGCGATGCTGTCAAGGCCTTGACATCTTTGGAAGCGCTGGGCCGTGTCGCTTTGTTCGAGCAGCCCGTGCGCTACCTGGACGAGATGGCAGTGCTGGCTACGCGCTTGCGTACGCCCTTGCAGGCTGACGAATCGACAGCCGACTCGCGCAGCGTTTACGAAATTGCCGAGCGCCGCGCAGCGCATGTCTTACATTACAAATTGCATCGATACGGCGGCTTACTGCCCGCGCAGCGCATGTCCGCTGTCGCGGAGGCGGCCGGATTAGAGATTTCGATCGCGCCTTACTTTGATATCATCGCCGCGGCCGCTGCGCACCTGGCAGTCGCCACGCCGATTGCGAAATGGCCCGCCGGCTTCTCCGATATGACCGATTCCATCCTGGCCGAGCCTTACCAGCCGGATGGTCAAATCCTGAAGCCGCCGCCGGGCGTAGGCTTGGGCGTTGCCATAGATGAAGATAAACTGGCATACTACGCCTCATTGGAGTGAGATGTTTGGGGGGTTACCACAGGAACAAGGCAACAAAGGAGGTGAATATCGCCAATGCCAACAAACGACTCATCAGTTACTATCGGATTGAACATTCACAAAAGGAGTGAATCGTGAATACAGCAAGACTTTTTGTACTGCTTAGCCTGATCGCCATGATCGGCGCTTTGACATTTGCGCCCGCCGCGGCGCAAGACGATATGTCCGAATTCGTCTACGCCCATAGCGGTCCTATACGTCCCATGGATCCGCACTCGCACTGGTACGGCTCCACGCACCATTTGCTCAACTTGTACTACGATTGCCTGATCTGGCGCGCCGCCGATGGCAGCGGATATGTCCCGCAAGCCGCCCATAGCTGGGAGACGGTCGGCGACACCACCTGGCGCTTCCACCTGCGCGAGGGCGCCACCTTCCACAATGGCGAGCCGGTTGATGCCGCAGCCGTCAAATGGAATATCGACCGCGTCCGCCATCCCATCGGCGACATCCCGCTCTATCAGCAGTGGGCTTTCGTCAAAGAAGTCGAAGTTGTGGATGACCTGACTGTTGATATCCACACGAACGAGCCCCACGCCTACTTCGAGAATGACGTCAGCTATAACGGCTGCGAGTTGATCCCGCCCGCTTACTTCGAGGAAGTCGGCCAGGAAGAGTTCAACCGCAATCCCGTCGGCTCCGGTCCTTACGTGCTGGCCGAACTCAGCGAGAACGATCGCTATGTCTTTGAGGCTTGGGACGACTATCACAGCGGCCGCCCAGCGGTTGATCGTGTGGTCTACCAGGTCATCCCCGAGCCGTCGGCGCAGGTCGCCGCCTTGCTCGCCGGCCAGATCGACTTGATGAGAGGCGTGCCCGTGCCCGACCGAGCCACGCTCGAAGCCACCGACGGCATCAGCCTGCTCACCGAAAGCGGGAACAGAATGTACCACTACTATGCCCGCGTCGATACCGAGAGCGGCGCCTTCCCGGAAACCTTCCCGGATTATCAGCCAGCCACGCTGGACATCAACGTGCGCAAAGCCATCACCCACGCGCTCGACCGGCATCTGCTGGCGGAAGTGCACGGCTCGGCCAGCGCCCGCCTGGCTCGCGTCTGCTCCTACTATCCGGAAGGCATGGCTGACAAATACGCCGATCCCGATGTCATCGCCGAATGGTACGATCCTGACCTGGCGAAGGAATACCTGGCTAAAGCTGGCTATGCCGAGGGCGAAGGTCCCACCCTTCACCTGGATTCGCCTGTCGTTGGTCGTGGCGGCAGCGCCAAGGAAGTGGCTGAAGTCGCCGCCGCCTTGCTCGAGGAAGTCGGCTTCACCGTAGATTTGACCGTTCGCGACGCCTCCGCCTTCGCCGTCGAAGTACAACGCAGCGGCAACAACCGTGAACTGATGCTGGCAGCCCTCGGCTGTGGGCCTGCCCTGCTGCCGCTTTTCTACCAGTGCGATTGGACGGCGGTTGCCTACAGCGTTTGCGACGAAGACTGGGACGCGATTGCAGAGGCGATCCAGGTGACGATCGATCGCGACGAGCGCCTCGCGCTCTGGGAACAGTGGTGGGAATACTACATCGACTTAACCCAGACAATCACGCTCTTCGAGATCACTGACGTGATGGCGTTGAATTCAGCCGAGTTCGATTTCACGCCACGCAAAGATGGTTGGATGACCTTCCGCGACGTCAAGCTGGCGGGTATGTAGGAATAGCCTGCCCCGCTAACGCGCGGCTCTGTAGGGGCGTCTCGACGAGACGCACGCTCCGCCTTTAACAGACGGTTTTCGCGGCGGCGGGCGGCATGGCATGCCGCCCCTACAGGTTTCGCTGGAATATCAATACGGGCGATCGACCTGCGGCGTTTATGCGCGGCGGTGGATCGCTCGCAATGGACAAACGCCTAGTCATGCGCGGATTCTTCATCAGCCGAATGCTGCAGTTGGTCGTGACCATGTTCATCATCTCCGTGGTCGTCTTCTTCATCCTGCGCTTGAGCGGCGATCCCATCCTGGTGGTGGCGCCCGATTTCTTCAGCCAAGAGCAAATCGACCAGATGCGCAAATTCTGGGGCTTTGACCGACCCCTGGGCGAGCAATACCTCACCTTTGTGCGCAAAGCCATTACTGGCGATTTCGGCAAATCTTATTTGGCCAAACGTCCTGCCATGGAGTTAATCTTGGAACGCCTGGGCTACTCCTGGATCTTGGCCGCGGCTTCCGCCGCCATCGGCTTGACCGTCGCCGTGCCCCTCGGTATCCTGTCCGCGCTCAAGCGCAATAGCTTGCTTGACCTGATCATTACCTTGATGTCTTCCTTGGGCACAGCCATGCCCAGCTTCTGGCTCGGTCTCATGCTCATTATCATATTTTCGGTGCACCTGCGCATCCTCCCGGCCTATGGCGCCTTGCAACCAGAATCCATCATCTTGCCCTCAGTGACTCTCGGCGTCGGCATGGCGGCGCGCCTTTCGCGCATGACCCGCTCGGCCATGCTGGAGGTGCTGAATCAAGATTATGTCCGCACCGCCCACAGCAAAGGATTGATGCAAAAAACGGTCGTGATGCGACATGCCTTGCGCAACGCCCTCATCCCAATTGTCACCGTATTTGGCTTGCAACTCGGCTGGCTCCTGGGCGGCTCGGTCGTGGTCGAAAGCGTCTTCTCCTGGCCCGGGCTGGGCCGGCTCATGATCGACTCGATCAGCGTCCGCGATAATACCGTTGTTCAAGCCGGTCTGTTATTTTTTGCCCTGTCCTTTATTCTAATCAACTACTTGATTGATGTGATCTACATCATCCTTGACCCGCGCATAAAGTTCCAATAACAACTGACGATGGACACGCAAAGCACTAATCAATCCAATAAGCGCGCAATCGCCGACATCCCCGTTCGCCGCAGGTTGCCCTTGCGCCTGTTGGCCATCTTGGCCAAGAGTCCGGTCGGCATCGCCGGCAGCCTGATCGTGACAGTCGTAGTGGTACTCGCTTTTATCGGACCCGTGATTTCGCCTCAAGACCCCTTGAGCAGGAACATTCGCGCCCGCTTCAAGCCACCGGGTTTTGTTGACGAAAGCGGGAACTCATATTTGCTTGGCAACGACCAACTGGGCCGTGACATTCTGAGCCGCATCATCGCCGGCAGCCGCGTTTCCGTGCTTGTCGGCGTCGTTTCCGTCCTCATTTCCGGCACGCTCGGCGTCATTTATGGCCTCATCAGCGGCTTCATCGGCGGTCCCGTCGACAGCGTCCTCATGCGCATCGTCGACGGCTTGCTCGCCATCCCCTTCATTATTCTCGTCATCGCCATATCCGGCGTCGTCGGCGCCGGATTGTCCACACTCATTCTCATCCTCGGCTTCACGGGCTGGATCACCTATGCCCGGGTCATCCGCGGCGAGGTGCTCAAAGTTCGCGAAATGGAGTATGTCCTCGCCGCCTACGCCTTGGGGCAGAGCCGCCTCAAGGTCATGTTCCTGCACATCCTGCCCAATGTCGTCGCCTCCGCCATCGTCCTGGCGGCGGTGCAGGTCGGCGTGACCATCCTCGCCGAGTCCTCGCTCAGCTTCCTGGGCTTGGGCGTGAAGCCGCCCACAGTTACCTGGGGCTTGATGCTCTCCGATGGCAGGCAGTACATCAACAGCGCCTGGTGGATGACCGCCTTCCCCGGCATCGCCATCACCATCACCGTGCTCGGCGTCGTCTTCCTAGGCGATTGGCTGCGCGACTTCCTCGATCCCAATGTCCGCGGCCGCGCCTGATGTCCCAGCCCTTCCGCGTCCCACGTTCCCGCGCCACAGAAACCCATAAAACGCTGCGTGACGAGATCATGGCAGCGCTTGAGCCCGTCCTCTTCGACGACTACCGCAGCAGCTACACGATTCGCGCTGAATTCGAAGCCGAATTCGCTTCCGAAATGCGTCAGCGCCATGCCGTCGCAGCGCACTCCGGCACGATCGCCCTCTTGCTGGCGCTGCGCGCCTGCGGCGTCGGACCCGACGACGAAGTGATTACCGTCGGCAATTCCGATATCTCAACCACCGGCGCCATCAGCCAGTGCGGCGCGCTTCCCGTTCTCTGCGACGTCACCTGGAGCGACTACACAATTGATGTCGATCAAGTCGAAGCTCTGATTACCAGCAAGACCCGCGCCATCCTTCCGGTGGACCTGCACGGTCATCCGGCGAATGTACGAGCGCTGCGTCCGCTAGCCGACCGCCACAACCTGAAAATCGTGGAAGACGCCGCCCTGGCCACCGGCGCCTGCGACCACGGGGCCCCCGTAGGCGCTTTCGCCGATGTGGCCATGTTCAGCTTCGCGCCCTTTAAGCCCCTGGGCAGCGCCGGCAACGGCGCTATGCTGGTCACCGGCGACGACTCGCTCGCGGAACAACTGCGTCTGCTTGTCGCATATGGCCACGATCCGCATGACGACAAACTGCCTCCCGGTTACCAAAACTACATCGCCGAAGGTTACAATGTGCCGCTCGATGGCTTGCAAGCGGCCTTGCTGCTGGTGAAGCTGCCGTACCTGGGTGAATGGACCAGGCAACGCCGCGCCATTGTCAGCAGGCTGGAAGCCGGTCTCGCTGATACCGCGGCCACCTTGCCGCGCTTCCGCCCCGAATCGCTGCCGACCTTTCGCTCCTACGCCATTGCCGTCGACCGCCAGCAAGAGCTCCATCTGGGACTGCGCGCCGCTGGCATTGAAGCCGTGATTCACTATGCGCCGCCAATTTATGAATATGACGTCTACGCTGGCATGTTCCCGGAGCGCGCTGGCTTGACGACAACCGGGCGCCTGGCCGCCGAGATCGTCAATCTGCCGGTCACGCCCGAGTTGACAAGCGACGATGTTGATTACATGATCGAAGTGACGCGAAGACTTTTAAACGATGGATAAATGGGGACCACCCACGATAAATGAGATTGCAGGAGAACGCAAAAATGTCCGATTCAAGAAACCTTTTGGAACAAATCGTCGACTACGCCATCAACCTGCGTTACGAAGACATCCCGGCGGAAGCCCTTGAACTGGCCAAGACCATCGTCTTCGATTCCATTGGCACCGGGCTCGGCGGGTACCAGCGCGAATTGGGGTCCAAAGCCGTAGCTTATGCCGAAAGCATGATGGCGGGCGATGAGGCCACGCTGCTCGGCAACGGGCGGCGCGTATCGGTCGAAGGTGCGGCCTTCGCCAATGGCGTCATGGTCAAGATTCTGGGCATGGATGATTCACATCGCTCCGCCGGGCATATCGCCTCGCAATTGGTGCCAGCTGTGCTGGCTGTCGGCGAAGCCTATCAAAGCACGGGCAGAGAGATGATCGTCGCCATCGTCGCCGCCTACGACTTTGCCGTCCGCGTTGGTAGGCTGGTCCGCCCCATGCAGCGGGAGCGCGGGCTCGATCTCAAAGGCACCCTGGGCGCCATTACTTCCGCGCTGGCGCTGGCGCGCTGCGCGCGCCTCGATCGCGAAACGATGATCAATTGCGTCGCGCTGGCGGCCGACCTTGCTTCCGGCACCGAGCAATATGTCTACGAAAGCGGGCTCTGCGACACCAAGGACTTGATCGCCGGTTTTGCCGCGCGCAATGCCGTATTCGCTTTGCGCCTTTCGGACTCCGGCTTCTACGGTCCTCGCGGCGCCCTGGACGGGGAATATGGTTTCTTCCAGGCTTTTGGCGATGGCTATGAGCCCGACCTCTTCGCCGATCTAGGCCACAATTTCGCCATCCTCGGCACCGGTTTCAAGCCCCACGGCGGTTGCCGACACACCCATCAAGCCATTGACGCCGTGCAAGCGATCCTGCAAGACGGTCCGCTTGACATTTCGGCGATTGAGTCGATCGAGCTCGGCACTTACGGCTACGCCACCCGCCCCATCTTCCGCGTCGATCCCAACCCGCCTTCGCGCGAGGTCGCCGGCTTGAGCATTCGCGTTTCAACCGGGGTAGCCCTGCAGCAAGGCAGCGCCTGGCCCCATGACTTCGCTGCCTGGGATGACCCCGAAGTGCGGCGCTTGCGCAATCTGATTGATGTCCAGGTTGATAACGAGATCGAAGCCGATTACCCGAGGCTCAACGGTTGCCGTCTGCGCATCACCCTTGATACCGGCGAGGTCCGCCAAGCTTACCTGCCCAATATGAAAGGCGAGCCGGAATTTCGCATGAGCCGGGACGAGATGCGCGAGAAATTCGCCGTCCTGACGCGCGAACTCTTCGCTGACGGTCATGTCGACGAGATTTACCAGCGCTGTATGAACCTGGAATCGTATGAGAATATCATGCAATTGCTGCAGTTCTGCGCCGCGGGCGAAACCGTGCCGGTTTAAGCGGCTGCGCAGTCATCCCTCCGCTATTTCCGGGAGCGCGCGGCTCATCAGATACCAACTCGACCCGTCCGCGCGCACAAAATCGCTGACGTGATACCCCGCTTCCAGCAGCGAGGTAATCGCATCGCGCACGTGAAGCTGCCAGGTCTGGGCGCGCTTGATGTCGTCGTCCTTCAGTGCCGCGATGCTGTGGGGGATCTCGATCGCATACTGCGCCTTGTCCAACGATGCCGGCACTTTGCACCGAAGGGCGCCGCGGCTGTCCACAAACACCAGCCTGGTCGTTTCCGAGATGGCGATCCGCCCCTGTCTCTCACCACCCCGCGCCAAGGCAGTCACACGCGGATCATCGAGATGCCACTGCGCTTCCAGGCGATCGCTGGCCAGCCCGGCATTCAGGTCGTCTTGCATCGACCCGTAGTGATTGACATAATAAATGCGCGCCGTCGCCCCCAGCCGACTGAGATTGAAATTGGCGTTTCCCGCTTGCATCGGGTCGAAGGTCCATGCCATCACCCGATAGCCATTCGCCAGCGCCCAGGCCCGCTGCGCTTGCTTGAGCGCGAAGCCGATGCCTTTATTCTGATCGTCGGGATGCACCGCTGTCATATGCGACCACAACCAGACATCGCCGCTCCGCTTCGCCGCTATGCCAAAGCAGAAGCCGCTCAGTCGTCCGTCGACTTCGGCGCCCAGCACGCCGCCACCGGCCACCGTTGCCGCCTTCATGGTATGGGGCGAGGTACATTCGTGATCGTGCATGCCCCAGACCTGCTTTTGCAAGTCGACCAAAGCCATCAAATCTCGCATGGCATGGAGTTCCCTGATGACGAAGTCTCTGGACATGGCTCATCTATTGCTAGCGGCAGGACGCCTGCAATGATAGCAAGTCGCCCGGCAAAAGGCAAAACACGGCGCAGCCGGTAAGTGTATCGATGTTGGTTGAAATAAAGAACAACAGCCACCTGCCAGATCGTTCGTATTTTGGGTTAAGGATCTCATGTCGAGGGCTGTCTCAGAGCATTTCAACCGAAATGGATACTCTACCGCCGGGGCAATCGCATCAAAATCAGCCCGCGCAAAATATGATATGGAAAACTTAATGCCAGACAGAGCCGCTCGGCAGTCAAGCAGGGGAGGCCATGCCCTGAGGGCGCTGGTGACCCAAGCCAGCGCCGCCCGAAAGGTCCTTGGCGCGGGCGGGGCAAGTTTTGGCGCAAATGGGCGAATCCCGCCATGACATCCGGCGATTGCGCCAAGGGCAAAACTGTCGGCGAGACTGGGATTGAGGGGGTTTGGAGGGGACGATTGGCGCTGGCGCGCCAAGGATCATTTTGCGCCAATGTGTTGTTGTTGAATTGGCAGTGGCCGCGCCGACGGGGGCGCCGGCCTTGCATGGCGCGGCCGGGAAAGCCGGTGAGACAGTGGGCGATGGCTAGAGCGCGGATGAGCAGCAATCGGCGGAGGGGTATCTTTTTATGAGGCGAGTCGGCGCGTTTAGTCATGGTAGTCCCTGGCAATGGTTGACTTTGCTGTGATGGTAGCATGGAAGAAGGATGGGATGGCGACTATACAGTCGCGCATTGAGAGATTGACTCAAGGCAATCGCCAAATTATTGGGCGCTAGATTTTGATGAGATTGCTCTGACTCTACCGTGCGATCAATTTGCAATCCACCGGCGTCGCCCTATAATCAGTGCATTGCTCGCCAAGACAGAGACGATGGATGTCCGCTGAACCGCATCTGGCCGCATCGGTGCTCGATACGATTGGCAATACGCCTCTGGTGGAATTGTCGCGCATCACCGGCGCGCTCGACGGCCGCGTCTTCGCCAAACTAGAGTATCTCAATCCCGGTTATTCCAAGAAGGACCGCATCGCCCGGCAAATGATCAAAGACGCGGAGGCGAAGGGCGAGCTCCGCCCCGGCGATACTGTCGTCGAATTGACCAGCGGCAATACCGGCACCGGCCTGGCCATCGTTTGCGCCGCCAAGGGCTATCGCTTCGTGGCGGTGATGTCGCGCGGCAACTCCCCGGAACGCGCCCGCATGATGGCTGCGCTGGGCGCAGAAGTTGTTTTGGTCGATCAATGTCCGGGTTCGCAGCCGGGCCAGGTCTCCGGCGCGGACCTGGCCCGCGTCGAAGAAAAAACGCGCGAAATTGTCGGCGAGCGTGGCGCTTTTCGCGCCGACCAATTCGAACTCGAAGGCAACCGCCGCGCCCACTATCTGCACACCGCGCCCGAAATCTGGCGGCAGACCGGCGGCATCGACGCCTTTTGCGATTTTATCGGCAGCGGCGGATCCTTCGCCGGCTGCGCGGGCTACTTTAAGCAGCGCGATCCGGCCGTTCAATGTTATGTTGTGGAACCGCAAGCCGCGGCCGCCTTTGCCGGGGAGCCAGTCACCCATCCCGATCACAAGATCCAGGGCGGCGGCTACGCCAGGGCGCAACTGCCTATGATCGATCGCGATCTGGTCGACGGCTGCCTGCGCGTAAGCGACGACGAAGCCGCCCGCATGTCGCGGCGCCTGGCGCGCGAAGAGGGCCTGTTCGCAGGTTTCTCCTCCGGCGCCAACCTGGCCGCGGCGCTGCAGCTGCTGCGGGCAGCGCACCGGGGTCAACGGATCGCGATCTTGCTCTGCGACTCTGGTTTGAAATACCTCAGCACAGATCTTTGGGACGAAGATGATGAATACAAATGAATCGCGCGACGATATCGTCCGCTGGATCCGCAGCAACCACGAATCCCTCTCCCCTAGCCAGCAGAAAGTTGCCGAGTTCCTGCTGAAAGGCGGCATCAACGTCATTCACTTGACCATTACCGAGATCGCCAGCGCCGTCGGCGTCAATTCGTCGACAGTCGTGCGGACAGCGCAGGCGCTCGGTTTTGACGGCTTTCCGGAGTTGCAGTCGGTCTTGCGCAGCCAATTCCTCAACCAGGCCAAGATCGCGCAGCGCATGCAGATTGGATCGCAAAAGCTAATCGAAGACCTCTCTGCCGGCGAACCCGAGAATCAGCATCTGCTGAATACAGTGCTGCGCGATGAGGTTCAGACGCTGCTCGATCTGCCACAGCATGTGCCCACCCATATTTTTGACCGCGCCGTCGACATGGTGGACCGCGCCAAACACGTTTACATTATAGGTTTGGGCGCCTCCTTTCCGCTGGCGCTGAACTTCGGCATCGTATTGCGCTATATCCGTCCGCAGACCACGGTACTCACGCCGGGCATTGATCCGATCGCCGCGCAATTGACGCCGCTCAAGGAAGACGATCTGATCTTTTCGCTCTGCTTCGCACGTTATACACGCGAGACCTTGACCGTGATGGAGGTCGGCAGGCAGCGCGGCGCCTCCGTCGTCACTGTCACCGACAGCCATGTATCGCCGGCCGCCAAACGCGCCGATCTGGCGCTGATCGTACCCTTCCGCCTGCGCCTCTACAGCAATACGGTCGCGCTCTTCGCCTTGATTGACGCCATCCTGGGCGCGCTTTCCCTGCGCTATCCGGAAAAGACGCGCGCCCGCCTCGACAGCCTTGAAGACCTCTACGAGCAGTTTAACCTTTTGACCAGCGACGACGGTTGAGATCAAGCGCGTACGTTGGGATCAAGCGCATCGCGCAAGGCGTCGCCGATGATATTCAGGATCAGCACAACCAGGGTGATGGTGATGCCCGGGAAAACCGCGATCCACCATTGCGTGCGCATATAGTTGCGGCCGTCGGCCAGCATCGCGCCCCATTCTGGCGTCGGCGGGCTGACGCCGAGACCCAGGAAGCTCAAACTGGCGCCCGTAACGATGGCGCCGGAAACGCCCAGGGTCGTCAAGACAATCAAGGGTCCCAGCACGCCGGGCAAAACGTGGAAGAACATGATGCGGGGCGCGCCCGCCCCCATGCTGCGCGCAGCCATGACATATTCCATTTCGCGGATGGACAAAGTAATGCCACGGATAAGACGGGCATAGGTCGGCACGGAAAAGAAGGCGATGGCGAATATGACGTTCAGCATGTTCGAGCCCAGCAGGCTCACCAGCCAGATCGCCAAAATCAGCCCGGGGAAGGCCAGGATCAGGTCCATCACGCGCATGATAAAGTCGTCGACCAGGCCGCCGATGAAACCACCGATCAGTCCCAGCGGCACGCTGACCAGGGTAGCCAGCGCGATGGACAAGAAGCCGACCTGCAAGGACACGCGCCCGCCATACAGAACGCGGCTCATGATATCGCGCCCCAATTTGTCCGTGCCAAAGGGATGCGCCAGCGACGGTCCCAGGTTGCGCTCGGGCGTATTGCGCTCTATCGGATCGTAGGGTGTGACCTGTGGCGCGAAAAGCACCGCCAGCACGATAAGCGCCAGGCAAACGAGGCCTAGCGCCGCCACGCGATTCCTGACGAACTTCCGGATGGCCAACTCGTATAGGCCGGTTGGGCGCTCGGCGGCGGGCAGCCGGTTCATGGCCGATGCCTATTCATAGCGGATGCGCGGATCGACAAAGGCATAGATGATATCCACCAGCAGGTTCACAAAAACAAAGGATGCGGCGACCAAGATCACTGCGCCCTGGATCATCGGATAATCCCGATTGGAAATGGCGTCAATCGCCAAACTGCCGACGCCCGGAAGATGAAAAATGCTCTCCGTGATCACCGCGCCGCCCAGCAGGCCGCCGACCGAAAGGCCGACCACGGTGATTACCGGTATCAAGGTGTTTTGCAGCGCATGGCGGATCAGCACGCGGCGCTGCGCCAATCCTTTGGCGCGCGCCGTTCGCACATAGTCGGTACTCAATACCTCGATCATGCTCGAGCGCGTCAATCTCGCGATCAAGGCGCTCTGACCCACGCCCAAGGTCGTGACCGGCAGCACGAAGTGCTTCCAGGTACCGATGCCCTGCACCGGCAATATGCGCAGGCCTACAGAGAATATCAGAATCAACATCAGGCCCAACCAGAAGGTCGGGATGGAATAGAACAGCACTGCCAAAACAATGCCGAAATTATCAATCCAGGTGCGTTGGTACACCGCTGTCACGACACCGATGACCAAACCCAAACTCGTGCCGATGGCGACGCACAGCAAGGTCAAGGTGGCCGTAAATGGAAAGGCTTTGGCGATCACGCCCGCTACCGGCTCGCGAAACTTGACCGAACGCCCCAGATCGCCTTGCAAGAAGTTGCGCAGAAAGATCAAATACTGCTCGATGAGCGGGCGATCCAGGCCCAGGTTATGGCGGATCTGCTCGATCAATTCCGGCGTAGCGCGGTCGCCCGCCATCACCTTGGCCGGGTCGCCGGGCAAGGCCACCCGCAGCATGACAAATACGACCGTGGTCACACCCAGGATCAGAGGAAAGGCGATCAAGATGCGGCGCAGGATGTATTTGCTCAAGCCTAACGCATTCTAGAACAATTGCCCCGCTTTAGTCCCTCTCTGATGGTCAGCGTCGGCAGGCAGTGTCTACGCGACCTCATTGAAGAGGAGGAGATGCGAATGCAATGAAGCAGCCATGAAAGTCCCTCCCCCTTTGTGGGGGAGGGAGCGTAGGGTGGAGGTCTTACTCCGTCTCGAAATAGGCGTTCCAGTATAGGAAGCTCAAATCCGGATGGATGCGCCAGTTTTCCAGTTCGGCGCGCACGCCCGTCAAGGCCGGTGGCACAGCCAGATAGACCCAGGGCGACGCCTCAATGATGTATTCGCTGACAGCGGTCACCGCTTGGTAACGCAAGTCCGGATCCAGTTGCGTGTCCGCGGCGTTCAGCAATGCCGTGAGCTCGTCAGTGGAGAACCAGGCGCGGTTGCTGCCGCCCTTACGCGCCGGATCGAAGAAGTAAGTCAAGATGCTGGGATCGCTGTAACCATAGAGCAACAGGAATAGATCGTGCTCGCCGGTCGTGGTCAAGTCGATCAAAGCCGAGAATTCCAGCAGCTGGATCTCAATCGGAATGCCCACATCCCGCCACTGCGCTTCCAGCACCTCCGACTGGCGGCGCCATTCGTCGGGCGAGGCGGTGGCTAGCGGAACCGACCAGGCATTGCCTTCGGGGTCTTCGCGCAGGCCATCACCATCGACATCGACATAACCCAGCCCGTCGAGCAGTTCACTCGCCTTTTCCGGGTCAAAGCTCGGGGCGATGGCGTCCAACTCCGGATTGTGGCCCCAGATGGTGGGCGGCAGCGGCTGATACAGCGGTTGCGCCAAATCTTCCCAGGCCAGGGTGACAAATTCTTCGCGGTTGGTCGCATAAGCGAAGGCGCGGCGCAAATCCGGATTGGTCCAGGGATCCTTCGAGGTATTGAAGCCGACATAGCGAATCTGGTTCAACTGAGCGATGTCAACGTCAATATCGGGATTGGCCTGCGCATCCGCCAGATTCTGCGTCGGGATGCCCGCCAGCGACACTTCGCCGGTCTCCAAAGCAGCCAGGACGGTCTGCTCTTCGCCGATGAACAGAATCTGCAAAGCGTCCAGGAAGACCGGTCCCGGATGATCGTACAGTTCTTCCGGCGCCCAGGTGAAATCGGGATTGCGCTCGAAGAGCACATAGTTGTCCGTGACCAGTTCCTTGAAGACGAAGGGACCGCCGCCCACCGGGCTGGTGCCAAAGTCGTCGGGTCCCAGGGCTTCATAGGCCGTTGGCGAAACGATCTCCAAACCCGATAGCACGAAGAACAGCGGCGCATAGGGCGAGGACAGGTGCATGGTAAAGCTGTAGTCGTCGTTAATTTCGACCGCTTCCAACAGGCCGATCAGGTCGCGACCCTGCGAGGCGCCGGTGTCGGGATTGGCATAGCGATCCAGATTCCATTTGATCGCTTCCGCGTCGATCGGCGTGCCATCGGTAAATGTAGCGAAGTCGATCAGGTTGATAGTCAAAGCCTTGGAATCTTCCGATACTTCCCAAGTGTCCGCCAGGAAGCCGATATAACTCATGTCCTCGGCGCGCGCGAACAGGGTTGGATAAATGGCGTAATGCGGCCAGCTATGCCAGGACGATACAAAGGGATCAAGCGAGGTATTGGAATTGGCATCGGCCACGACCAAAGTCCCGCCCTTGCCTTCCATAATATCTTGCGCAAGGACTGCGCCACCCAGCAGCAGGAATGCCGCCAGCAGCAGAACGAAAATAGCGATTCTTGAATTAAACACGTTTACTTCCTCCTAAAGTGGACAATGTGATCAAAAGCAACTTGCGCGACATCTCTACCGATACGGCCCCCTTTTCTGAACAAGCGAACTGCCTATAGACCGCGCGTCTTGGCGCGGAGCCCAAACGAGACAGAGATCCTCGCAGCCTATAATCGGCTTCATCCAGCTCAGTCTCTCGTCAGAAAAGCGTCATAGGCGGCGCGGCCAATCTCGCCCATTGCGGTCTCAACTTCAAACACGCGCTGATGATGCGCCGCCGGCTTGTTCCAGTAAGGCGCCTCGTCCCATTCCGTGAAGATCGTCACAATGACGTGATTCGTATCGCCAATAAAGATGATGCCGCTGTCATTGCGAATGCCGCCGATGGTGCCCGTTTTGTGCGCGACTTTTACGCCCGGCGGCAAGAAGCGCGACAAGCGCAGATTGAACTGTTGCTTGAGCAGAATATCGATGGCGATCTCTCTCACATCGCCATCGAAGAGTTCCCCGTTATAGATCTTATGCAGCAGCTTGTTCATGGCATTGGCTGTGCAAACGTTGTTCTGCGGTCCCCGGCTGAATGCCAGGCCATCGCGCAAAATATCATGCTGCGCGCTCCAGGCCACCAGCTCCTCCAGCGGCAAATCCACAACATCGTCGGGGAACAAGTAGCGCAGCAGGTCCTTGCAATTGTGCTTGAAATAAATCTCGCTCAGCCCGATCTCGCGCATGATCCCTTCGATGACCGCCGCGCCGCCCAGGAACTCCACCATCATATCGGTGGCGGTATTGTCGCTGATGATGATCATCAAAGTCAGCAGATCGCGCACGGTCGGCTGCAAACCGCTCTCGAAATAAGGCAAGATGCCACTGCCCAGGCTCTTGTCCTCGTCGCTGAGTGGAAGGCGCGCGTCGAGGCTTATCTCGCCCTCAGCGAGCTGTCGGCAGGCCGTCGCAAGTATGGGAATTTTGAAAGTACTCGCCATCGGGAAGGGCTCGTCGCCATTAACGTCAACTTGATGGCCCGATTCAATATGCCAGACCGCCACGCCGACGTGGATGTCGGCCGCCTCTGCAGTGCCCGCGATTGTCTCGGCCAGGTTCATGGTCTAGCTCCGCCCCCGTAGGGATAGTTGTCGCGCCAGGCTTGCTTCGCGACTTCAAGGCGATCTCTTTGCACGTCGATGCCGATGCCTGTTCCATCCGCCACCGCCAGTGTGCTTTCCTCACCCAACACAAATGGCGGTTCCGTCAGGTCGGGATCGAAATAACGGTCGGTCGCCGAAATATCCGACGGCAAGTTGACCGCGGGCAAAGCCGCAAAAGACACGTTCGCCGAGCGACCAATGCCGCATTCCAACATGCCGCCAATCCAAAGCGGCAGATCATTCTCGGCGCAGATGCGGTAAATTTCGAGGCATTCGCTGAAGCCGCCCACGCGCGCCGGCTTCAAGTTCAGGATGCCTATCGCGCCCACTTGCAGCGCCACAAGCAAATCACTGGCGGACTTGACGCTCTCGTCGAGGCAGACAGGCGTTTGCATTTGCGCTTGCAAAATGCCGTGCTGATAAATGTCATCATGCGATAGCGGCTGCTCTATCATCAGCAAGTTGAACTGATCCAAAGTTGCCAAATGCGCGGCGTCGCCGATGTTATAGTCGCTGTTGGCATCCAGCATCAGCAGGATATCGGGAAAACGCGCTCGCACCGCCCGCGCTACCTCGATATCCCAGCCGCGCTTGATCTTCAGCTTGATGCGACAATAACCCTGATCCAGGCGCGCCGATACTGCGGACACCGTCGCGTCCAGCGAATCTTGTATGCCGATGCTGACGCCCACCGTCGCTCGCCCCTCCGATGTGTGGCTGTCGGGAGCATAGTGGGCGAAACAGTCGGTCAGCCGCAGATCGTTTTGCTTGGCGAAGGCGTCCCAAACCGCCGCTTCCAGCCCGGCCCGCGCGTGATGATTGCCGCGGAAACGCCGAATCAGCGCTGGAAAATCGGTCGGGTGATCCAGCGTCTCGCCAATCACCGCCGGCGCCAAGAACTGTGACAGGATGTGCGTCGCCGTCTCGACGGTCTCGTGTCCATAGCCGGGCCACAACTCAATCGAGCATTCGCCCCAGCCTCGTACGCCGGTCTCCGTGGTCAACTCTACCAACACCGCTACCTTGTGCGTTTCTGCGCCGAAGCTCGTCTCAAATGGTCGCAAATAGGGGAGTAGCACCGTGTGCAACTGAATGGACTTTATCGTTATCGGCTTCAAATTATCGTCCTTTCCGCCGCGGATATGCCTCGGAAAGACAAAGGCGTGGCGCTCGTTAGCGGCAGCAGCGTATGAGCAAAGTCCATCAATTATAGCAAGCTGACTTGCTCTTGTAAAACTCGGCGCAGAATAATTTGCACATCGCCCGGCGAAAGTCTATATTTGACAGCATTCAAGCGAAGGGACGGTCCCTAATGAAAGTTTTCGCGGGCGGAATCGAAACAGAGACTAACACATTTTCCCCTATGCCGACCGGCATGGCTGACTTCGAGGTTATCCGCGCCGCCGACTTGGACGAAACTATGGATCTCGGCGGCTTTGGCGGGCCCTTCAATATTTTCCGCCGTCGCTGCCAGGAACGCGGCTGGGACTACATATTCAGTCTCTACGCCTTTGCTCAACCGGCGGGCACAACCGTGCGCTCGGTCTACGAAAGTCTGCGCGATGAGTTGCTGATTGCGCTGGAAGCGGCCCTGCCGGTCGATATCGTCCTGCTCCCGCTGCATGGCGCTATGGTGGCGGAAGGCTATGACGACTGCGAAACCGACATCGTCACCCGCGTCCGGCAGATTGTCGGTCCTGATGCCAAGATCGGCGTCGAACTTGACCTGCACTGCGATCTCACGCAGACGCTGATCGATATGACAGACGCCGTCGTCATCTTCAAGGAGTATCCGCATGTCGACATCAACGATCGCGCCGAGGAGCTCTTCAGCATCATCGCCGATGCCGCAGAGGGGAGAACTAAACCGACCATGGCCCTCTTCGACCCCAAGATGATCGGCCTCTACCTAACGCCCTTCGAGCCGATGCGCGCTTTCGTCGAGGCCATGAAAGCGCGCGAAAAGGACCCGGCTGTGCTCTCGCTTTCGCTGGCGCACTGTTTCCCCTGGGGCGATGTGCCCACCTGTGGAACGCAAATGCTGGCGATCACCGACAACGATCCCGCTTTGGCGGCGCAACTGGCGGGTGAATTCGGCAAAAGACTCTTCGACATGCGGCGCCAGCTTGCTCCCAAATCACTGCCATTGGGGGAAGCGCTCGATCGCGCTCTGGCGCGTGAATCGGGCTTGGTTGTCATCGCCGACCAATCGGACAATGCCGGCGGCGGCGCGCCCAGCGATTCCACCTTTGCACTGCGGGCGCTGCTCGAGCGCGGCGCGGCCGATGTCGCGCTGGGCATGATCTGGGATCCGGTCGCCGTCCAGGTGGCCATGTCCGCCGGTGAGGGCGCGGTGCTGGATCTGCGCCTCGGCGGCAAGATGGGTCCCATGTCGGGCGATCCACTCGATCTGCGCGTGACCGTCGCCGGCATCATCCCCGATATGAAACAGCAGTGGACGCAGACCGAGGGACCGGTAGCCATTGACTGCGGGGATTCCGTCGCTCTGCATTGCCAAGGCATCGACATCATCGTCAATAGCAGTCGCGGGCAAGTCCTCAGTCCCACGGTCTTTTCGAACTTCGGCATTGATCCGGGTTCGAAACGGCTGCTGGTAGTCAAATCAACCCAGCATTTCTACGCCGGCTTCTCGCCCATCGCCGACGAGATCATCTATATGGCCGGTCCCGGCGCCATTCCGCCGCTCTTCACGGAAATCCCCTATCAGCGCGTTGACCTCAATAAATATCCCTGGGTGGACGATCCCTTCGCCTGAGCTGTAATCACACTGATCCCAAAAATCTGAACAGAAAATTCGCGCATCTGTGAGATTGCCTTTCCAGCTGCAATAGCTGGCATTCCGCAGGCTCGCAGCCGGGAAACACACCCATACGGGATCTTGCCTCGCGTTGATCTCAGCGCGGATGAGTAATCCCTCGGCAATGTCATGGGTCTTAAGGGAAGCGCTCAGCGAAAAGCAATATACTATTAGTAATAAGTATAAATTCAATACGAATTCAGTTCGTATTCCAATAACGCGACTATTTAGTCGCATTTTCCTAGAACAGACATGCTAATTTGTCATCATGCCAGCAAATGAAAGGATAAGATCAAGCATCTATTGCTGAGGACCGATTCCAAAGTACGCAGTAAAATCGTTCTGTCGTGTTAGCTGACTTGTGACAGAACAAGCCTGAATGACAGATTCGCCAACCTGCTCCTGGCAGGACCATTCGAGATTACACGATCAATTGAAGAAATCCAAAAAAGGAGAAACACAATGGCTTGGACAACACCAAAAACCGACTGGAGTACCGGCGAACTGGTTACTGCCGCCGATATCAACGCCATCGGCGGGAATCTAGTGGAGTTGCGACGTCTTTCAACAACGATCGCAAGCCACACAACGACAGCGGACATCACTACGCCGTATGTTCCCCAATTCGCCGATATTGACAGCCATAACTTGAATCTAACGCTTGTCACCGCTGGTGGAGATGTATTGGTTCATTTTCACGGTGTGTTCATACGTGGATCAGGTGATGACACGGACAACTGTCTTGATATTGTGCTCGACGGAAACCGGCAAGGCGATGATGAGAATGGTTTCATGCGATTCGGAGTATACGGCCGTCGCCGTGCACAAAGTTTTACTCGTTTGATCCAGAATCTGAGCGCCGGCTCCCACGCCTTCAAACTTCAGTGGCGAAATTGGAAACGCGTAAAGCTATATGCCGGCGCCCAGTTTTGGGTGCGTGAGATCTAGCCCGCCCGTTCGTTCGCGATAACCCAAGGCCTCAGCTGACCGGGACGCCGGTGGGTACGCGCCAAGTGCCTCCCGGCGCCCGGCCGCGCCAGCAACATGATCAACGAGCCCTGGCTTGAGGGCTCCTGCTTCCCCGAAAACCAGTTGCGCCGACTGCGCTGTTTTTTGCGAGACTTCAAGAAACGACCAGCTCAATTATTTGTAACAAGTACGAATCTCATAAAGCTTTGATTCGAATCCCGAAAACGCGACTAAAGGGTCGCGTAATGAGAACATATGTGCTAATATCCCGTCATCTCAGCAAATGAAAGGAGAAGATCAAGCACAGATTCCTGACGGCGGATTTCAGAGTACGCAGTTAAGCCGTTCCGTCGTGCCAAGTGCCTGTGAAAGGACAAGTCCGCGCGACAGTTTCGCCAACCTGCCCCTGGTAGGACAATTCGAGTAAATGCAAGAACGTGACCGAATTCGAAAAAGGAGAATCTACAATGGCTTGGACAACGCCAAAAACCGACTGGAATACCGGGGAATTGGTGACTGCTGCTGACATGAATGCCATCGGCGAGAATTTTGCAGCGCTAAAAAACCTGCAGACGTCGGTTGCAGCTTACACGCCAAGGAGGTAACCAGGGCCTCATACAAGTCGGCAATAACCAAGCCTATTTGATTGGATGTGTGAGCTTCACTCGTCTAATTCAGGGTTTAAGCGCCGGATCTCACACCTTTGTTCTTCAGTGGAAAGGGGCAGCACAGCTGAGAGCCGGCGCCCAATTCTGGGTGCGCGAGATCTAGCCTGCCCGTCCGCGCGCTGAACCAAATCTCAAGCTGACCAGGACGCCGGAGAGCGCGCGTCAAGCACCTCCCGGCGCCCGGCCGCGGCCAGCGACATGATTAACGAGCCCTCGCATGAGGGCTCCTACTCCTCAACAATTTGTAGCAAGTACGAATCTCATAAATCTTTGATTCGAATCCCAAAAACGCGACTAAAGGGTCGCGTGTTCAGAACATATGTGCTAATATCCCGCCGTCTCAGCAAATGAAAGGAGAAGATCAAAGGAAGATTCCTGATCATATATCAACTTACGCAGTGAAGTCTTTCCGTCGTGTCAACCTGCTTGTCTCAGAGCGAGTTCGCGCGGCAGATTCGCCAACCTGCCCCTGGCAGGACCATTCGCGATTGTACGATCAATCCAACAAATCCAAAAAAGGAAAACACAATGACTTGGACAGCGCCAAAAACCGACTGGAGTACCGGAGAACTGATTACCGCTGACGATATGAACGCCATTGGTGAAAACCTGGCGTCCTTGAGGGGAGTTTCAACGGCCGAATCTTACACGACGACGGCGGATATCAGTATCAGTTCGAATATTCCCGAATTCATTGATATTGACAGTGATAACCTGAATCTGTCACTCACAACAAGTGGTGGAGATGTTCTGGTTCACTTTGACGGAACGCTAAACGTCGGCGACGCTCAATTCGTCTATCTCGATGTTGAGGTTGATGGAACCCGTCTCGGTGGAGCCAACGGCATCCTGTCGCACCAGATGGTCCGGGTAAGCGGCGTCGCGTATGCGGATAACATCGTGAGTTTCACTCGTCTGATTCAAAACCTAAGCGCGGGTTCTCACACCTTCAAGTTCCAATGGAAAAGTTCGTTCAGGTTCTCTATGAGAGCCGGCGCTCACTACTGGGTGCGCGAGCTCTAGCCTGCCCATCCGTACGATGAACCAAATCTAAAGCTGAGCGAGGCGCCGGCGAGCGAGACTTCAACCGTTCCCGGCGCCTCGACTCACGCGGCAAGAAACCCCGTCGCGCCAGCGACATGATCAACCAGCCTTCGCTTGAGGGCTCGCTACTTGCAATCCCCGCCCCAGGGCCCGCTCAAATCTCACCCGCCATCCGAGAACGGACGCCAAAATCGGTATTGATCCCAAGTCCAAACGCCTCCCGGTCGCTAAGTCGACCCAGCATTTTCACGCTGGCTTCTCCCAAACCCCTTATCAGCAGCGCGCTGAACTCAACAAATACTCCTGGGTTGACGATCCCTTCGCTTCAGTTGTAATCACGTATAGCAATCCCAAAAATCTGAACATAAAAATCGCGCGTCTGTAGCAGTGTTTTCCAGCCGTAGTGGGCGGCGTTCTCTCGCCCCGTACTGAACTCACCCCAGTGGGCGATCCAGATCGTGCTTCCTCGGCAATACAATATGCCTTCGATGTAATTAATTATTTAGAGTAAGTATAAAACTCATACAGATTTCGTTCGTATCCTGATAACGCGACTATTTAGTCGCACCCTGTTAGAACACAAATGCTAATTTGATTGTATGCCAGCAAATGAAAGGATAAGATCAAGAACAGATTACTGATAACCGATTCCAAAGTGCGCAGTAAAATCGTCCTGTTGTATTAATTTGCTTGTAACAGACCGAGCTTGCACGACAGATTCGTCAACCTGCTCCTGGCAGGACCATTCGAGATTACACGATCAATTGAAGAAATCCAAAAAAGGAGAACATGAAATGGCTTGGACAACGCCAAAAACCGACTGGAGTACCGGAGAACTGGTTGCTGCTGCCGACCTGAATGCCATCGGCGCTAACTTGGTGGCGCTGAAAAACCCGGCAAAAGCAGTCTACACAACGACAGCGGAGATAATAGGTCGCACCGAGACGTTTGCAGATGTTGATAGCAACATGAGATTGGCATTAGCCACCACAGGGGGAGATGTGCTCGTTCATTTTCACGGTTCAATGGAAAATGTTGACCCCTATAACACGATGCTATATTGTGACATCGATATTGATGGTACGCGCCAAGGTGCAGAATTCGGTATATCAAGAGCTCACATTGACGCGCATGACAAGGCTGTAAGTTTTACCCACTTGATCCGGAACTTAAGCGCCGGATCTCATAACTTCAAACTTCAATGGAAAATCGAGAAACAGACTGTGGGTGTAAGATTATTCGCCGGCGCCCAATTCTGGGTGCGGGAGATCTAGCCTGTACCTTCACACGCAAGGAGCCCTCACATGGGGGCTCCCACGCGCCATTCCTGCCCAGGAGTCAATTCAGGAAAACGCCTCGGATCACATCGCATCCAGCGCGCCCAGCCCCAGCCCGCGGATCGTCTCATTAAAGGCCGCGACCTTCCCGCCCAGATCCGTATTCACCCGCTCGACATGACCATCCAGTTGCGCCGAAAGCTGCTCAAATACCTCAAGCGCCTGACGCGGCGGCGCATAATCGGCGCTATCCACCGATTCAAACAGGGCGTTGAACTTCTCGTGCAAGCCGCTGGGATACAACTGTGACTCGCTGATGCCGGTATTAATCAACAAGGGCAAAAGCGCGTCCACGTCCGCAAGGATCGCAGCGACCCCCGCCGAAACAGCCTCGTCATCGCAGCGCGCTCTCCAAACCTCCACCTGCCCCTTAAGCGCCACCAGCTTGTTGAGCAACTCATTGTTCTGTGACAGCCGATCGCGGATCCTCAGTAGCAGGTCCTTCTGCGCCTTGAAGGCTTCCGCGGTCGTCTCCAGTCGTGGATCGGCGCGCACTTCAAATGTCTGTCGGCTACGCTGCGCGCCAACGACAAGCTCCGCGACATATTCGCCCGGCACGACCAAGGGACCGTCAGGCCGCTCCCAGGACGCCAGCGACTTATCTACGTCAACCGCGCCCGGATAGCGCAGATTCCAGTGAAAACGGTTCAGCCCGGCTGCTGCGGGCAAGCCATCCGCCTCGGAAGCACTACTGTAAGAACGGATCAATGCGTCATCCGTATCGCGGATAATCAATTCGACGAGCTGGTCGCCCGACTCCGCTAGGTGGTAACAGAAGACTACACCGGGTCGTGGATTTTGTCCCGCGTTCAAGAATTGCGGCAAGTCCGAATCGTCGCGATATTCCAGCGCCGCCACACTCGTGCCGATACGCCCGAAATTCAACTTGTTGCTGTCCTGCACTCCATACCAACTGCCGAACTTGCCATAATCGCGCATGCGCACTTTCGGCGCCGGCGCGAACAGGCGCGCGCCCTCGGCCGTCAAATCAGCCGTCGCTTGATGCAAGGGCGCCAGATCATCAAGTATCCAGAACGAGCGGCCATGCGTCGCCACCACCAAGTCCTGATCTTTGATCACCAGGTCGTGGATCGGACAAACCGGCAAATTGCCCCCCATGGGCTGCCAGTTTTCGCCATCATCAAAAGAGACGTACAAACCCGTTTCCGTGCCGGCGTAAAGCAATCCGCGGCGATTGGGATCCTCGCGAATGACCCGCGTGAATTCGTCATCCGGGATGCCATTCGTGATCGGCGTCCAGGTTTTGCCATAATCGGCCGTCTTGTACAAATAAGGCCGCGTGTCGTCCAGCTTGTAGCGCGTGGCGGCCAGGTACGCCGCGCCCGCTTCGTGCGGCGAGGCGTCAATGATGCTGATCAACGCCCATTCCGGCAGATCCGGTGGCGTGATTTCTTCCCATTCGCGCCCGCCATCTTCCGATATATGCACCAAACCATCATCCGTGCCCGCCCAAAGCACGCCGGCTTCGTGTTGAGATTCCGCCAATGCGAAAATGGTGCAATAGACTTCGGCGCCGGTATTATCCCGCGTGATCGGACCGCCGGATGCCCGTAGCTTGTCGGGATCGTCGCGCGTCAGATCGGGACTGAGCGCTTCGAAGCTGGTGCCCAAATCTGTCGAAAGATGCAGGCGATTGCTCGCGACATAAAGCAGATCGGGATTGTGCCGCGAAAACATGATGGGAAAGGTCCATTGAAAACGATACTTCAAGCCTTCGCTGCCCACGCCCCAGCCATACAGCTCGGGCCAAACGGTGATGTCCCACACTTGACCGGTGCGATGGTTATATAGCGACATGATGTCGTTGTACGCGCGCTGACCCTGCGGTCCCGAGGCCACAACAAAAGCTGGATCATCCGGCTTGATGGCGATATAGCCGCTCTCCCCGCCGCCCGGCGCGTACCAGTCCCGTTCGTGGATGGCGCCGTCAATCGTCGCGCTCGGTACGGTAATGGCGGTATTGTCTTGCTGCGATCCATAGACGTGATAAGGAAACTGATCATCCGTACATACGTGATATAACTGCGCCGTCGGTTGATTGTAAATTGACGACCAACTCATGCCACCGTTGAAGGAAACGCAAGCGCCGCCGTCATTGCCGTCAATCATGCGCCGGTTATTGTTTGGGTCGATCCACAGGGCGTGATCGTCGCCGTGTGGAATCGGAATAGCTTCAAACGAGGCGCCGCCATCGATCGATTTCCAGAAACTGTAATTCTGTACGTAGACCGTGTCCGGATCTTGCGTATCGGCTGTGATATGCATGTAATACCAGGGTCGGGTCCGCAGCAGCGATTGTTCGCTAAGGCGCATCCAGGTCTCGCCATAGTCATCCGAGCGGAAGACCGCGCCGTCATGCGCTTCGATCACCGCCCAGACGCGGCCGGTCTGGGCCGGCGATATCGCCACGCCGATCTTGCCCAGGACGCCCTGCGGCAAACCGGGCTTGCGCGAGACCTCTTCCCAATTGTCGCCGCCATCCATGCTGCGCCACAATCCGCACTCCGGACCACCACTCTCCAGCCGATGCGGGTAGCGCTGCGCCTGCCATATCGCCGCGAAGAGTATCCGCGGGTTGTTGACGTCCATCGACACATCGTGCGAGCCGGCGGTGTCGCTTTTGTAGAGCACCTTTTCCCAGTTTTCGCCGCCATCCCGCGAGCGAAACACGCCGCGTTCGCTATTCGGTCCAAAGGCATGGCCCAAGGCTGCTGCATAGACGATATCGGGATCGCGCGGATGAACCTGAATCTTGCCAATATGCCGCGTGTCGCTCAAACCCATGTGCCGCCAGCTTAAGCCAGCGTCCACCGACTTGTAGATGCCGTCCCCGTGCGACACATTGCCGCGGATTGATGTCTCTCCCGTGCCGGCGTAGATAACGTTAGGATCCGCCGTCGACACTGTCAGCGCGCCAATAGCGGCCGTATTGAAATAACCGTCGGAGACATTGCGCCAGTATTGACCGCCATCGGTCGTCTTCCAAACGCCACCGGCGCAAGCCCCGAAATAAAAGGTCATGGGATCGGACGCGTCCCCCGCGACCGCCACCACACGCCCGCCGCGATGCGGTCCAATACAGCGAAATTCTAAATTATCGAGCAACTGCTGTCGTATGGCCTGCGTGGCGTCTGTAGAAGATTCATTCATCTTTTATCACCTCCCGCTTTGAGTTAAATCCGGTATTTTACCGCGTCCAACGCAGTGTAGTTATCAACGCTGAGGATGTCGTAGACGAATTATGATCCCGGGGCAGCGCATCTGTGTAGAATTGCGACCGACTTCGGGAACTGCTTAGACTTAGAGGGGGTTTGGCGTTCAAATTCGACAAGATGCTGAACATCGTAAATCTGACTCTTGCCTACTTCACACCCATGTCGAAAACACGATTGAGAAAGGCGAAGATATCCACCTGCTCTTCGATCAACTTCTCGGTCGACTTGCCAAGGGCATGTCCGGCTCTGGTCAGGACGCGCAACAAGATGACATTGTCGCTTTCATTCGCGTGTTGCAAGCTCGCCGCCAGTTTCTTGGAATGCATCGGCACCACGCGATCATCATGGTCGGCCGTGAGAATCAATATCGGCGGATACTTTTGCCCGGCCTTTATGTTGTGCAAGGGACCGTAGGCGGTCAAAAACTCAAAGACCTCTTTGCTGCTGTCGGCATCGCCATATTCGGTCGTCCAATAGCGCCCCGAGGTGAAATACTTGAAGCGCAGCATATCGATGGTCGGCACATGACACAAAATCGCCCCGTATAAGTCCGGACGCTGCGTCACGCAGACCGCCACCAGCAAGCCGCCATTGCTCCGGCCCTCAATCGCCAGCTTCCGGTTCGATGTATACTTGTTCTCGATCAGCCATTCCGCAGCCGCATGGAAGTCATCGTAAGTCTTCTGCCGGCCCGCGAACATGCCCGCGCGATGCCAGGCTTCGCCGTATTCGCCCCCGCCCCGGATATTGGCAATGACGAAGATCCCCCCATTTTCCAGCCAGACCGGCAGCCAACTGCGATAGCTCGGCGTTTGACTGAAGTGATAGCCACCGTAGGCGTACATGATGGCCGGATTGTCGCCATTCAGTTCCAATCCCTTTTTGCAGGTGATGAATATCGGAATCTTCGTGCCGTCTTTGGACGGACAGTATGCTTGTCTCGTTTCATATCGGTCGGGCTCAAATGAGGGTACCGCCGCCTCGAAAAAAGGCCGCGTTTCGCCAGTCGCGAAGTCGTATTGCAGTATCTGCGTCGGTTGCAAGAACGAGGTCCAGGCGATGAACATGCTGTCATCCTTGGCCCCGCCATAGGCGCCGGCTGGCTCGCGCGGGATCACAGCGCCCAACCCGGGCGGCAGCAGCTCGCGCTCGAGCGAGCCATCTTTGTTGTAAATCTTGATCACATGGCGGCAGAGGCGCATTGCGGTCACCACAAACTGCTGATTGACGATCGCTACGCCGGCGATAGCTTCCTCGCTTTCTGGGACGACATCCCGCCAGTTTTCGCTGGCTGGACTATTGATATCTACGGCAATCACACGCCAGTTCAACGCGCCATTGGTGGTCAGGATGTAGAAGATGTCGCCATCGTTGCCAATGAAGCTGTATTCGGCATCCAGGTCGTCGAACAAGCGTAGGAAATCGCCCTCGCTGTCAAGGGGTCTATAATACAGACGGTTGGCAATCCGTGATTCCCAATCGATATTGAGAATCAGAAAACGATCATCCGAGCTGACCAGCGCCTTTAACTGAATGCCTTTGCTCTGTGGATCATCGTAGATCAGTTTGTCCTCAGCTTGTTGCGTCCCAAGTTTGTGGTAATACACCTGATAAGATACCTCGGGATTGTCAGGGCCTTCATCTGGCGCGCCGTCTGTATATCGGCTGTAATAAAAGCCGGAGCCATCCTTGCGCCAGGCCACAGATGAGAATTTCAACTCTTGCAAATCGTCATCCAGATCTTGGCCCCTTTCCACATCCAGGAAGCGAAACTTGACCCAATCCAGCCCGCCATCCGACAAGGCGTACATCAGCAGCCGTCCGTCACCTGTCGGCTGCCAATCAAAGATCGCTACCGTGCCATCTTCGCTCAAGGTGTTGGGGTCCACCAGAACGCGCTCCGGCCCGTCTCCCTCTTGCACATAGAGGACGGGTTGTTGCTGCAAGCCGTCATTGCGCATGTAAAAGAGCCGATTGCCGCGCTTGCGCGGAATCTCGTGCTTGGGATAATCCCATACTTCGCGCAGTCGCCGCTCCAAGCTGTCACGCCCTTCCAGGCCGCCGAGCACGTCCAGCGCCAGCTCGTGCTGCGCTGCGGTCCATTCCAGCACTGCGGGATCGTCGGCGTCCTCCAGCCAACGATAGGGATCTTCAACCTCAGTGCCAAAGAAATCATCGACAACATCGACCCGGCGGGTACCGGGATAATTCAGTTTTCCAAACACGAGTGATTCCTTTCAGATATTGCGCGTTCCTGGTCTAGGCGCATACGCTTGCGCCTTCGCAACTTGCATCAGATTCCCGCCTTTACTGAATCTGATATCCCGCCGGCGGATCGACGCCCAGCAGATGCTGCACAAAATAATCCCAGCGCCGCCGCACAAAGTAAGGATGCGTGGTGCATGCATGCGGCTGATTGGGCATGATCAATAGATCGAAGTCCTTGTTGGCTTTGATCAGCGCGTCCACCACCACCAAGGTCGACGAAACGTGCACATTCTCGTCCATATCGCCATGTATCAGCAGCAATTTGCCCTGGAGATTTTCGGCGTGGTTCTGGTTTGCGGAAAAGATGTAATGATCCGCCACTGGCAAGCCCATATAGCGCTCGACCCAGGTGGCTTTGTCCAGCCGGTGATCATGATTGCCCGCCGACGACACCGCAACCTTGTAAAAGTCGGGATAGGCGAACATCGCTCGGCATGACGCGTAACCGCCGGCCGAATGCCCAAAGATGCCCACGCGAGAGATATCGAGGTAGTCGTAGCGATCGGCGAGCTGGCGTATGGCGGTGATATGATCGGGCAAACCATTGTCCGGCAAGTTGCGATAACTGTGATCATGGTGTGCCTTAGAGCGGCCCGGCATGCCCAGGCCGTCCAACATCACCACCACAAATCCCAATTCCGCCAGCGCCTGCGCCTGCCAAAAATTGCTTTCGCGCTCGCGAACGGCATCGGCGAATGCCGCCGGCGCCTGGATCGACTGCGGGCCCCCGTAAATGAAATCAATCACCGGGTATTTCGCCTGTTCGTCCAAATCCGAGGGGCGGAAGATCACGCCATATACGTCCGTGACGCCGTCACGCGCTTTGGCTTTGAATCGCTCGGGCGCCCGCCAACCCGTCGCTTCCAGTTCGCTGGTGTCGGCGGCATGGAGTTTACGTATCAGCTTGCCATTCGCCTGGCGCAACAAGATCACCGGCGCTTGATCAACCATCGAATAATTATCGATAAAGCAACTGCCGCCCGGCGCAAAGGCGACTGTGTGGTCGGCATCTTCCGGCGTGAGCAACTCCGGCTCGCCACCTTCCAAACTGACGCGATACAAATGGCTGAAATAGGGATCGCGATCGGCTTCGCGCCCGACAGCCGTAAAATAGACCATGCCACCGTCTTCATCTACATATTTCACCTGGCTCACTTCATAAGCGCCCGACGTGAGTTGACGAATCAGCGAACCACTTTCGGCGTCATACAAATACAGATGCCCCCAGCCGTCGCGCTGCGAATACCAGATGACGCGCGTGCCGCTGGCAAAAACGCGGACGCTGGAATTGCCGCGCCAAATCGAGGGATCAATCCCGGTGCTACACTCTTCAGTAATGGCGATGCGCGCGGCGCCCGTCTCCGCGTCGATGATAATCAGATCCATTTGGAAATATCCGCGCCCCTGCCGCAGGAAATAGATCGTGCTCGAGTCTTGCGACCACCACAAACAGTCGTCACTTATTGGCGGACCGTGATACTGCACCTCCTTCGATTCCAGGTCAATCCTGGTCGCCGCATCGGCGTTCAAATCCGCGCAGACCAGCGAAGCCAAAGGCAAGACCTCGTCGCCGGGCAAGGGATAAGCATAGGAATGCAAATGCGGCCGAATGCTGCCGTCTGGGGTCACCGATTGCACCAGATGAAACTGCGGCGCTGCCCGTTGATCGACGCGGCAGAAGAGCAGCCGGCTGCTATCCGGCGACCAGCGAATCGCCGGCGGCGGCGCATCTTCGATGCCACCCGTTGTCAGCGGTGAAAGCAGCTGCTCGCCATAGTCATTTTTCGCTTCGCCGTCGTTGGTGATCGCGCGTTCCTCCCCGCTGTATACCGAGCGAACCCAGACGTTATGGTCGCGCGTATAAGCTTCCCACTGTCCGTCAGGCGAAAGCACTTTGTCCTGCGGCGGATTCGGCACATCGCCCAGGCGCATACAGTCGTAGGTGCTCAAGTCACAGGACCACCGTCCGCTGGCGCCCGCCACATCAATGTCAAAGACGACGCTCTGACCATTGCTGCCAAACTCGATTTCGCTAAAGGGCAATTGCCCGGCCTGGCAGGGCCTGCCGGTCGCATGACTGAGCGCGGCAGCCAGCCGTTCATGATCGAAGGCGGCTTTTACTTCGCCGCTGGCCGGGTCCGCCAGCACAAATTCGACCCCGGTAAGCGATTTCCAACGATACCAAAAGCGATCAGACCCCTCGATCCAGCGGGGTCTGATTGTCAGATCGGAGGTCAGCATGGCCGCCTTGTCCGGCAGCAGCCGCTCCGCTCGCACGTATCGCTGCCACATGCCTGTCCCTGACTGCGGCTTACCCTCGCGCGCCAGCTTCATCTGTGATTCCATCTTTTGCCCTCGCAAAGAATTGGTCTTATTCGGTTGAACTATTGAATTCAGATTTCGGATGCAGCAAAGTGACAGTGGCGAAATAAATAGATTGTCGCATTATGAAGCGCAATGGATCACTGAATGTAGGGATCCAACGCATCGCGCAGGGCATCGCCGATGAGATTGATCGAGATCACGGTCATGGAGATCAGGGCGCCCGGGAAGACCATCAGCAGCGGCGCCCGGCGCAAATATTGGCGGCCATTGCTGAGCATATTGCCCCATTCCGCTTGCGGCGGCTGTACACCTAAACCCAGAAAGCCCAGCGCCGCTGTCGTCAAAATCGCGCCGGCGACGCCGAGGGTGGCGTAGACGATGATCGGCGCCAGCGAATTGGGCAGCAGATGCACAAACATGATGCGTACGCGACCCGCACCAAGAGCTCGCGCCGCTTCGGCATAATCTTGTTCCTTTAGCGATAAGACATTGCCCCGCACAATCCGCGACAGCGACGGCACCGCCCAGATCGCCAGCACCAGGATCAAATTGAATATGCTCGGTCCCAGCACCGAAATTAGCAGGATAGCCAGCACAATGCCGGGGAAGGAATACATGATATCGATAACGCGCATGACGAGTGTGTCGACCCAACCCCCAAAGAACCCTGAAATCAAGCCAACGATCGTGCCGCATATGACCCCGGCTGCCGTGCCCACGATGCCGACAAAGAGTGAAATGCGCGCGCCATAAACCAGGCGCGAATAGACATCTCGTCCCACTTCATCGGTGCCCAGCCAATGCTCCGCTGTCGGGGGTTTCATGCGCTTGCGCAGCGATTGCGCGTAAGGATCATGCGTCGACACGATCGGCGCGAACACGGCCATGAAGGCGATGAAAACCATGAACGCCGCGCCAACCAGGGCAAAACGGTTGCGGCGGAATTCCAGCCAGGCTCGCTTGGATCCAGACAGACGCCGGAATTCCTGACTGTCGAGCTTGGCGACATCACCAACACCCTGATGCAGCGTCATTATTTCAGCTCCCTGCCGAGCAAGCGCCCCTAATCATATCGTATACGCGGATCCACATAGACGAGCATCACATCGGTGAGCAGATTGACCAAAACAACCGATGTGGCAATCAGCATTACCGCTCCCTGCACCACCGGAAAATCGCGCCCGACCACGCCATCAATCAGATACAAGCCGACGCCCGGCCAGGCGAAAACCGTTTCAATGATGACCGAACCCGCCAGAATGAAAGCCACGTTTATGCCCAGCACGTTCACGACCGGCAGAAGCCCGTTGCGCAAGGCGTGCTTGATCATGACGTTGCGCTCGGGGACGCCCTTGGCTCGCGCCGTCCGCACATAATCGTGGTTAATCACCTCGAGCATGCTGGAACGCACATAGCGAGTGAGATAACCGGCGCTGGTATAACCCAGGACGATGGTGGGCAAGATCATGTGCTTGACGCCGCCCAGCCCCGATGGCGGCAAAACACGCAAATACAAGCCGAAAAACAGAATCACCACATAAGCAAACCAGAAATTGGGCATGGAGACGCCCACCAAAGCGAAGACCATCAAAGCGCTGTCCACCCAGGTGCCGCGCTTGATCGCCGCCAATACGCCCAAGGCAATGCCCATGGCCGTTGACAGCAGGAAAGCCGACACCCCCAGGCGCAAGGAATTGGGGATGCGGCGCAGCAGATCCTCAGACACCGGGCGCAGCGTTCGCAGCGAGTTGCCAAAATCACCCGACAGTGTATTGCGCATGTAACGCAAATACTGTTGCGGCAGCGGATCGTTGAAGCCGTATAACTCGTTGACCTTCGCCAGGTATTCTGCCGCCTCCTCGCCCTGAAAATCCGGTGGCACGAACATCAAGGCTGGATCGCCCGGCGCCAATTGCATGGCGAACCACACTGCCGTAATCGCGCCCAGAATGGTGGGTATCGCCAGCAACAGACGCCGTACGATATATTTGCGCATCAGCTAGTGTTCCTTGTCGCCCCATCCCCTTCCAAGATGAGGAAGGGGGTGAAGTGTCCCTCCCGCAATACGAGGGAGGGACTTTGTGTTGGGGTTGCGATTTACTCGTTGAGCCAGGCCTTGTGGAAGAGCGGGATGCGCCCGCCCAACTCCCAGACGATGTCCTCAACCGCGGGGTTGATGACATTGATCCAGGGCGAATGCCAGCCCCAAATTGTCAACTGCTGCTCCAGGAAGATCCGCTGCGCCTGGTGTGAAAGCTGCGTACGCTCTTCCAGATCGGTCGAAGCCGAGAAGGCATCGAAAATCGCCTGCAATTCCTCCGCCACCTCAATCAGATAGGGATCGGTCGCGTCGTCAATCTGGTAGATCGACCAGAATGAATCCGGTGCCCAGGCCGCTTCGATGGCCGATGTCACGGCGAATAAGGAACCCTGCGAATGGTGGCCGAAGGTCCAGTTGCCCTGGTTCTCCCGCCATTCATCCAGCATGGCGTTCCATTCCGCCGTCTTGATCGGGGCGTCAACGCCGATGTCCGTCAGATACTGCTGGTAAATCTCGTTGAACAGCCCCCAAAGCGCGAAATCGGCCGAGATGATGTGGACGACCAGTCGCTCTTTGCCATCCACGCATTCGACGGTGCGATCGTTGCAATCGCGATAGCGGAAGCCATCATCGGCCAAGGCCCAGCCCGCTTCCTCGAGAATCTCGGCCGCCCGCTCCGGATCGTAGGGCGCTACCGGCGGCAGATCATCGGTCCAATAGGGCGAATTGGGAGAAACACCGCCGCGCGAGCGCTGCGGCAAGCCAAAGAGAACCTCTTCGATGATCGCTTCGAAATCGATCGCGTGCGCCAGCGCCTGCCGCAAAGACAGCTCCGTCATCGGATAGCGCGATGTATTGATGCTGATCATGGTCACGCCCGGGCCGACCGGTGTGTTCACCATGAAATGACCTTCACCCTGCAAACGCACCGCGTCTTCCGGCTCAATGCCATCGACATAATGCACGTTCTCCGATTCCACCTCGATCAAGCGCACGGTGGTATCGCCGTGAATGCGAATGGTCAGACGATCCAAAAGCGGCGCGCCTTGCCAGTAATTGGGATTGGCGACATAGCGAATTTCGCTCTGTGGCTCGTGCGCCTCGAACATGAAGGCGCCGGTGCCGACCGGATTCTCGTGGAAGGTCGATCCATCCTCGCCCCAGGCCGTCGGGCTGACCTGATAGGAGTCCGTGCCCACCGCGACGATATAAATGAAGTCGCCATTCGGTTTGTCGATCCAGATCTTGACCGTGTGGTCATCGACGGCTTCCATCCGCTGAATCTTGCTCAAGCGCACGTGACCGCGCGCATCGGGATCATCCAACTGGCGCTGAATATTAAAGATCACCGCATCGGCGTTCCAGGGTGTGCCATCGTGGAACATAATGCCTTCGCGCAAGTGGAAGGTGTATTCCAGACCATCGTCGGAAATTGACCAATCGGTGGCCAGGAAGGGCAGCAGATTGTCGTTGTCATCCACTGTCAGCAGCGTGTCATAGAGCGGCCGTACGTTACGAATGCTGGGCCAGGTGGTTCTGGTCTGATCCCAGGCGATGACATCGGCGGACTGCATCATGATTAGCTCGCCGCCTTCGACCGCGTCCTGCGTTTGAGCCGGAAGTGCCATCACCAGCAGCGCCATCAATAGAACTGAAATGACCAAGATACGTCTGTACATCTTTTCTCTCCTTAGCTCTAACATTTCATAACACTTTGATTCCAAGAGTTTTCATCACACCTCTTTCTGCTTGGGAAACGATATCGTGGAATAAAAATGCGTTTTCACACAGTCGCCAAATTCCCCGCGAGTGTTCAAACAATAATCCCGCGACCTAACATGAATAAGGATAACAAACAGGATATTCGTAGGCAAACAACCGCGCGCAAGCGTAAGTTTCGTGCATTTCTAGTTTAGGGATCGGGCGGCAAACGCCTTTTGATGCCTGCCGCCCGTTTGCTGACGGAATCAGCACGAATGCAACCTTACTCGTTGAGCCAAGCCCGGTGGAATAGCGGAATGCGTCCCATCATCTCGAACTCAACGCCTTCTACGATGGGACTCACAACGTTAAACCGCGGCGTGTGCCAGCCCCAAATCGTCAGTTGCTGTTCCAGGAAGATTGTCTGCGCCCGGTGCGACAGCTTAATCCGCTCTTCCAGATCGGTCGACGCCGAAAAGGCATCGCCAATCTCCTGCAGTTCCGCCGCCGCCTCGATCAGATAGGGATCGGTCGCATCGTCAATCTGATAAATCGACCAGAAGGCATCCGGCTGCCAGGCGGCCTCGATCGCCGATGTCACGGCGAAGAAAGACCCCTGCGAATGGTGCCCGAAGGTCCAGTTGCCTTGATTCTCGCGCCATTCATCCAGCATGGCGTTAATTTCCGCTGACTTGATCGGGGCATCGACACCGATGTCCAGCAAATACTGCTGATAAATCTCGTTGTACAAGCCCCATAGCGCGACGTCGGCGGAAATGATGTGGACGACCAGTCGCTCTTTCCCGTCCACGCATTCAACGGTCCTGTCGTTGCAATCGCGATAGCGGAAGCCATCATCTGCCAACGCCCAGCCCGCTTCCTCGAGAATCTCAGCCGCCCGCTCTGGATCGTAAGGCGCAACCGGCGGCAGATCATCGGTCCAGTATGGCGAATTGGGCGATACGCCGCCGCGCGAACGCGTCGCGTAGCCGTACTGAAACTCTTCGATGAGCGCATCGAAATCAACCGCGTGAGCGAGCGCATACCGCAACGACAGCTCACTCATAGGATAGCGCGACACGTTAATGCTGATCATGCTCACCCCGGGACCGATGGGCGCGTTCGTGACCAGGTCGGTTTCTGCCTGCAGGCGATAGATATCATCGGGGTCGATACCATCAATATAGTGCACATTGCCCGATTCAATTTCGATCAAGCGCACCGTGTTATCCCCGTGAACGCGAATGGTCAGGCCATCGAGCAGCGGCGCGCCCTGCCAGTAATTCGGGTTCGCTACGTATTGAATCTCGCTCTGCGGTTCGTGCGACACGAACATGAAAGCGCCGGTGCCGACCGGATTCTCGTGGAAGGCCGATCCGTCCTCGCCCCAAGCCGTCGGGCTGATCTGATAAGAATCTGTTCCCACCGCGACATCATAGATGAAGTCACCGTTGGGTTCGCCAATTTTGATCCAGGCGGTGTAGTCGTCAAGCGCCTCCATCTCGACCACTTTGCTCATCCTCACGTTCCCGCGCGCATCGGGATCGTCGATTATTCGCTGAATGTTGAAGATCACCGCATGGGCGTTCCAGGGCGTGCCGTCATGGAACATCACGCCTTCGCGCAGACGGAAGGTATATTCCAGACCGTCCTCGGAAATCTCCCATGAGGTGGCCAGATACGGCAGCAAGTTCTCGTTGTTATCCACCGTCAGCAGAGAGTCATACAGCGGCCGCACGGCGCGGATGCTGGGCCAGGTCGTTCTGGACTGGTCCCAGGAAATCACATCGGTGTTGTTCATAAAGATCAGCGTACCGCCTTCTTTAGCGTCCTGCGTTTGGGCTGGTACGACCAGCATCACGAAACTCAGCAGCAAGATACCCAAAAATCAATAGTCGTTTCGACATTTTTCTGTCTCCGAAAATCTAATTTTGCTTGTGTTCGTACTCAAGAACGTATCAGTTCCTCCTTTCGCTCTCGATCACGTTGCCTTTGCGAGAGTCGCGCCAATGCCCACAGGCTCACAATGATTGTGATTGTCCCTGCTTTCACCGAGCCCTCTCTGCCAAAAGTATAACCAGACTGAAAGCCAAAGACAAATATTCAACCGTGAGTCACCTTCGCCCAGCCAGCGTAGTTTCATCCCCAGCTACCAGACCGTTCCGCCCCCGCTTCGCCAAAAATCAGCTTTCCGCAATCTCCCCGGGCGCTGACCGCGCCTGCGGATGGGCGATCCAGATAGTGCTTTGTCGGCATTGCAATGTGAGTCAAATGGAAATTGTTAACAGTTAATGATTTATATGAGGTACAGATATAGTAAAGATTTAGTAAGAATAAGTGAAACGCGACTAAATGGTCGCATTTTCTTAGAACAAATATTCTAATATGGCAAAACACAGTGAGTGAGAGGAGAAGATCAAGCAAAGATTGCCAAGTACAGATTTCGAAGCATCTCATATACCGAAGTAGACAGGATGAGGAAAACCATGAAACACATGAAACACATGAAGTACCTGATTGCTATTCTATGCATCGCGCTTTTCATATCGTCACCACTAGCGCAGGGACCAGTTGAAGCGCCGGAAAACTTCCGCATTGACGGGATTGTCGCTTCCTGGGATGCGGTTGAAGGCGCGGAGAGTTACACGTTGCGCTGGATTTCTGTTGGCGAAGAATGGATGCCGCAGCACATACACATCCACAGAACCCACTACGAACTCGATGCTTTGCGGCTTGATCGGGACTACACGATCCAGGTCAAGGCGAATAATGACACGGACGGAGATAGCCCTTGGCGACAGATACAGACACGGTTGCCGGTGCCGCCGGTTCCTCTCGCAGTGCCAGTACCGATGTACCGCAACAAGAGGGTGGAGTGGGAACACATAGAAGGCGTTCAAGTATATTTTGTGCGCAGTCTCTATTGTTCAGGGCCCGGCCAGCGGACATATCAGTTTGGCGCGCTGCATTATAATATCCCAGGCCATCCGCAGGGGATCAAACATCTCATTCAAGTCAGAGCGACCAGCGAAGGGACTGAATATGAAGCCGCCAGCCGCTGGAGCCAGCCGCTGATATTATGCGCGGATGATTTGGTTGTGCCGGACCCGCCCGATGAAGAGCCGACAGAAGAAGCGCCGGCGCCCGCGCCAGCAACAGCGACGCCGGTACAATACCCACTGCTCGAACTTCCCCCGCCGGATAACACGCCCGATCCCATAAACCCGCGTGAGCCGGGCGAGGGTTGCTACTGGACAGGCGACCGGATCATCGAACGTACAGTATCTATCACGGAGAACCCGGAGGACGTTTGTGTCGAAACCATCAATGAACAGATAACGCGCCCCAAGCATTGCGAAGACTCGAACATCCATCTGCCGCCGGTAATCCTCAAACCTTGGACCCCGGAAGAGAATGTTGTGGATTGCGATCTGTCCGCGCCGGAGAATTTGACAGTCGTGAATGATTTGGCTGTTTGGGATGCGGCAGCTTACGCCAGCGGTTATCAACTGCGCTGGCGACAGGGCGAGGGCGAGTGGACAACGCAGGGTGTATCCGAATATGAGACGAAATATCGGCTTGACGGGCTGGATCGTAATGTCGCCTATGAATTGCAGATACGTTCTATGGCGCTGGCGGGCAGCCCGCAATCGGATAGCGCCTGGACTGAATCGATCACGATCACTTTGCCGTTGCTGAGATTAAGAGCGCCCAGGGCGTTGGATTTCGACCCGGGCACAAAGCAAGTAAGCTGGGCGCCGGTTGACAACGCCAACGGCTACACGGTCAGGGTCTATCAATGTCACGCTTCGCCGAACGAAGTTTCAGTCACGGACGCCGCATATAGCCTGACCGAAGACGCGAAACATATCAATCATGCCGTTCAGGTGAGCTCCGTGCGGCAGGGTCATGCGGAGGAGCCGCAAAGCGCCTGGAGTACCGCGCTTGTGCTATGCCCGCCGCCGCCAACGCCGACGCCGACAGCAGTACCGACGGCAACGCCGAGACCCTCAAACCCAGAGCCACGTCCTCCAGAAAAACCAGAGCCACAATGCCCTTGGACGCAATATGAATATGGCCGGGATCATTACCGGCCTAATGGCCCCGGTACTTGTCCCGTTCGTGAAACACTGTCGCGCCGTCTGTGGACTATAACATGCGGTTGCGGCGGCGAATGTTGGAGCGCCGGTCCCTGGGAAGTAACAAGGGTATGGTGGCCGCCCTGCGGCGGTTAAGCAGAGCATCATGGCGATCATTCACAGTTGGCGAACCAATGAGCGCGAAACACTGCCTTTGGGCTATCACTATCGTGAAACCTTGCGTGGTCTCACCGTAGCGCCGGGGCAAGTCGTGACTTTGACAAAAGTCAAGGGCGCAAGGGATGGCGGTCAACTCTGGGTGCGCGAGATCTAGCTGGCGCCTCCGCAAGCTTGAAAATCAAGGGAGAACGGAAGTAGTTCCAAGTTAGTCACGCAAACCGCAAAACGAGAGTAGGGGCGACCCTTGGGTCGCCCTAAAAGCTGCATTCTAAAATGTTCAACGGTAGCGTCATTACTTTCTTGGAACTACTGAGAAGCGACACGCACAACATGAAACAGTGTCGCGACGCACTTGATGATCAACCAGCCCGCGCTTGAGGGCTCCCGCTTCGCAAAAGATGAGCTTTGTCGGATCGTCCGGGCTGCACTATTATTGTCGTCAATCGGATCTGTTTTCCGGAGAATCCTTGACCGTGTCCGTATCAATTCGCGATATCGCCGAGACCCTGAGCCTGTCCAACTCGACCGTTTCCAAGGCTCTGAACGGCTACGCCGATGTCGCCCCTGCCACCCGAGAACTGGTGGCGAAAACGGCTCTGGAACTGGGCTACCAACCCAGCGCCAGCGCCCGCAACCTGCGCCGCGGCCAGACGGACAAGATCGGGCTCTTCTTGAATACCGCGCTCGAGTACATGGTCGACTATCTCTCCGGCCTCCTGCCCGGCGCCGTGCAAACCGCGGCTGGCTTCAACAAGAATCTGGTTATCTATACTATCGTCGACAAGGACCAAGACCATCTCCTGAACGTCTGCCGCGCCGGGGAGATCGACGGCGTCATTCTCTTTTCCACACACTACGAGGGCAAAACTATCGAAACCTTGTTGGACGACCAATTTCCCTTCGTGGTTCTGGGTCGAGAGATCCTTGACAAACGCGTATCTTACCTCGTGCCTGATTATTACGGCGGCTCCTACCGCGCGACACAATATTTGATCAGCCTGGGGCACCGTCGCATTGCTTTTACATCACGTCCCGAACTGACGACAGCCAACGATGCCCATCTAAAGGGGCACCTCGACGCGCTGAGAGACGCCGGCATCCTGCCCGCCGACGAACTGATGCTGGAAACTCGCTTGGAGCCCGGCAGCGGGATTAAACCGGCGGAGCAGCTATTGGAACTGCGCGAGCCTCCGACGGCGGTGCGCGCTTTTCATGATCTGGTCGCGGTCGATATGATACGCGTCTTCCAGGATAAGGGGCTGAAGGTGCCGGAGGACATTTCGGTGATGGGTTTCGATGGTTTGCGCGCGGGTTTTATGACCATCCCGCATATCAGCACCGTGGCGCAGCCCTTTGACTATATTGGCCAGCGAATAATGGATCTTGTTCACCGGCAGATCACGTCTCCCCATGCCGCGCCCCGGCAAGAAGTGATGCCGGTGGAACTGATCGCGCGCGGATCCACCGCGGCGCCACCTGACGACGGTCGCTAAGGCCTGTATATTTGCGTTTCTCGCCAACGCTAGGCGGTCGATCGCGCGGCTTTCACCGAGACAAAAGTGAATGACAGCAAGCTGCCGAAGTAGATCAGAACGCCGATCCAGGTAAATGTACCGCCATCGCCAGCGAACATCATAATCGCCGAAATCAATGTCAGCGCGCCGATCAACAACATCAGCGGTTGGCTCACCGATGACTTGAGCTTGCTATCCGCTTCCGGCTCGCCTTCCACGATATAACCCTGCTCTTCCAGGCGCTCGCGCGATTCCGGATCCACCGCCGCATAACCGCCACGCACATAATCGAAGGCTTGTTGCATGCCAAATTGCAGCGGGCTTTTTTCCGGATGCAGCAGCACAACCGGCGCCCCCGTCCGTTCCGCGATTCGCATGGACGTATTGCCGAAGAGCCGCTGCTTGACCCGCGTATCGCGGGTCTCGCCCAACGCCACATAATCATAGTCGCGCGCAGCCCGCACGATGGCGTCAATCCGATCGGAACTGACATCGGTGAGCAGATTGACCTGCCGGCCTTCAACTTTCATCGCTTCGATCTGCCGCTGCAAGGTACGGGTGAAGCGCTCTCGCTCCGCCGCCGGCGTATCGGTGGAAAAGATATGCATCATGTCCAAAACCATATCCGGCGTGCTGGCGAACAACTGAATGAGTTGCAAGGAATAGCCCACCTGCCGCGGATCCGCAATCGGCATCAGAACGCGCTTGACTTCGCTGGTGTTGCCGGGCTGCAACATCATCACATCGCAATTGATCTCGCCCAGAACCTGGTCGATATTGGAACCGACCACCGTCCTGCCCTGGCGGTCGCGGACGCCCTGCCAGCCGATCACCACCAGGTCCGCGCGCTGTTCATGCGCCGTATCGATAATGGCAGGGGCAACGCGCCGCGCGACGCGTACGATGTACTCGACCGCCACGCCTTCGTTGCGCACCATCGAAATGGCTTTCTCGCGCAGCGAATCGCTTGCTTCCAAATAGCGATAGCCCGAGGACAAGGGCGTCGGCGACGGTACCGTGACTATGTGCAGCAGCGTTACCTTACCGTCATTCTGCTCCGCGGCGTGGATCGCCGGCGGCAGCAAGGTCGAAAGCGTCTCAGGATTCGAAACGGGCACCAGCACGCGATAGGGGGCGTCCGCTGTGGGTTTCATCAATTCCGTCTGTTGCAATACCGCCGTCCTATGCGCGCGTTCTTGCCGCGGCCGCGCGTAGAAGTAGTAGATCAGGAAGCCGCCTCCGATCCAGACCGCGGCGTATACCCAGGCAATCACCGATACCCCGAAGAGCGACAGCACCAGCAAGAATTGCATGCCAATGGCGATCATGGGCAAGATAGGGAAAAACGGCAGCAGGAAGCCGTACTTGAGATTTTTGCCGTATTTGCTGCGTATGGTGATCACAGCCAGGTTCACCTGCAAGAAGAGCAAGATGAACATGATATCCGCCGAAGCCGCGACATCCTCGATCGGCAGCGTCAAGGCCACGAACAAGATCAACACGCCAGACCAGCCCAAGGCGATATTCGGCGTGCGTGTTTTGGAACTGACATTGGAGAAGCTGTCGGGCAAGGCGCGGTCGCGCCCCATGGCGAAGGAAACGCGCGTCGAAGAAAAGGTCGTCGCGTTGAGCGCGCTCATAGTCGAAAGCAAGGCGCCAAGCATGATCAAAAAGGTGCCAAATGGCATGAACTGCGCGGCGGCGCGGGCGATGCCGATCTCGCCCAGATCGCCCAGCCACTCATGGATGAGCCTGCCTTCCGGGGGATCCACCGCGCCGATGATGACAAAAGCCACCAGCATATAAATCGGCACGACGATAGCCAGTGACAGGAAAACGGCGCGGGGGATATTCTTGCGCGGATTCCGTACTTCCTCGCCCGCCTGCACGATAATCTCGTAACCTTCAAAAGCAATGAAGGTCAAGCCCATCGCGCTGACAATGCCGATAATACCCTGCATGCCCTCGCCCGGGGCGAAGGGATTGAAGGCTTCGAAGCGGATCGGATCGCCGAAGATGACGAACAGGCCGCTGACGATGAAGATCATAATGATGATCACCTTCAGTACCGTAACAATATTCCCAACCGCGCCCGTCTCGGACGTGCCTCTGTAATTGATGTACAAAAAGAGCAAGATGATCAATACGGCGAAGCCCTTTTGCACCAACTCGGCTTCGGTCAATTCCAAACCAAAAGGCAAGTGCAAGGGACCCGAAAGAAAGACGCCCACCCCCTCCGCATGGTGCGCCTCCGGATCAAGAAAGAGAATCCGTATCAGCTCATAAATAAAACCGCCAAATCCAACGCCGTAGAGACTGCCGGCGACCGCATGCGCGAACCAACTCATCCAGCCCGCCAGAAACCCGTTGGGGCCCGGCAAGCCTTCTTTCACCCACAAATAGCCACCGCCCGCTTCCGGAATTGCCGATCCCAACTCGGCATAAACCATCGCTGTCAACACCGTGATAACGCCGTTCATAGCGAAAGCCAGAATAAGCGCGGGCCCCGCCGTGCCCGCGGCGATGCCCGTCAAAACAAAGATGCCGGCGCCGATCATCGCGCCGACACCGATCATCGTTATGTCGAATAATCCAAGGTTTCGTACCAATCCGACATCGTGGGACGATCCTTCGTTGGCTGCCATTTGTCTAATCCTCAACTAGTGAAACGCGCGCGTACAACCAGGTCTTGAGTCGTGGAACCAAGCCACCGACAAATTGACGCTAAATTCCACTTTATAACAGACCGTCGTCGTTTGGCAAGTACATGAGCCGCATCAAAACGTCTTCTGAACAGTCCCGAGAACAATTTTAAGATCCACCAAGGCGACGACCTTGGCTCTCAATAACGACGCCAAAAGGGCTATAGATAGCATACATGACAAAACTATTGGGGAGTGTATGTGCCTATCAATTTTCCAGCGCGCCCAACAATTACAAAGAGGCTAACTTGTAGGCCGCGTCATTCCAGCGCAATTCGTTCTTCAATGCGCGCAAGTCCGTCGTCTTGTCGATCTGCACGTACTCGACGCCGGCCATCTCGCTGAAGTCGTAGATGTGTTCGGCGCTCAAAGCCTGGCTGAAAACCGTATGGTGCGCGCCGCCGGCATAAATCCAGGCGCTCGCGCCGACTTTCAAGTTGGGATGTGGCGTCCACAGCGCCCGCGCCACCGGCAATTTGGGCAGTGGCGCCTCAGGCTCGATCACATCCACCGTGTTGACGATCACGCGAAAGCGATCGCCCAGGTCAATCAGCGAGGCGTTTAGTGCGGTCCCGGCCGCCGTATTGAAAACCAGTCGCGCCGGGTCGGCTTTGCCGCCGATGCCCAGCGGATGCACTTCAAGGCTCGCTTGAGCAGCCGCGATCGTCGGACAAATCTCCAGCATATGCGCGCCCAACACCGCCATATTGCCCGGATGGAGGTGATAGGTGTAATCTTCCATGAAGGAGGTGCCGCCTTCCAGCCCTTGCGCCATCACCTTCAACGACCGCAGCAGCGCCGCCGTCTTCCAATCGCCCTCGGCGCCGAAACCATATCCCGCCTTCATCAGCCGTTGCACCGCCAAGCCCGGCAATTGCGCCAGACCGTGCAAATCTTCAAAGGTCGTCGTGAAGGCGTCAAAACCGCTATCCTGCAGGAACTGTGCTAAGCCAATTTCGATCCGCGCCGCCTCCCTGACTGGCTCGTGACGATCGCCGCCTTTTCGCAGATCGGCGTTCATACGATAGGCCATCTCGTATTCTGTGACCAACGCGTCAATTTCCCCGTCGCTCACTTGATTGACAACCGCGGCCAGGTCGCCGACGCCGTATCCGTTTACCTGATATCCGAATTGCGTCTGCGCCGCAACCTTGTCCCCTTCGGTCACCGCCACCGCGCGCATATTATCGCCAATCCTGGCCACTTTCATCGAGCGCGTTTCCTGCCAGGCCGCGGCTGCCCGCGTCCAGATGCCGATTTGCCCCTGCACGGCTCCGTCGCGCCAATGCCCAACAACCACCTTGCGCCGCATCCGCAGCCGGCTCATCATGTGGCCGAATTCGCGGTCGCCATGCGCCGCCTGGTTGAGATTCATGAAGTCCATATCGATCTCGGCCCAGGGGATATCGCGGTTATACTGCGTGTGCAAGTGTAGCAGCGGCTTACGCAGCGCCGTCAATCCAGCAATCCAGTTCTTGGCTGGCGAAAATGTGTGCATCCAGGCGATCACGCCGACGCAAGTTGCATCATTGTCCGCCGCGCTGCAAATAGCGTAGATCTCTTCCGCCGTGGTCAGCACCGGCTTATAGACGATTTCCACAGGCACGGCGGCTGCCGTGTTTAAGAATCCCGCGATCTCCCGCGAATGCTCGCCGACCTGCTCTATCGCTTCCGACCCATACAAATGCTGACTGCCGGTCAAAAACCAGATCTGATAATCGCTTAGTGCCATTGCTCGTTCCCTTTAGCCGAACCTAATCCTCTGCGCCTCTTTAGGTGACTGTTTACCGCTGTCCATAGACATTCTGATAGCGTTCATGAAGTCTGTCGATATCGTCTTGCGGAATCGTCATCACCTTACCCAGTTGACGCGCCGTCCACACGATCGCGGCATTGTCCTCGGTCATCACTGCCGCCTTGACTGCCGCTTCGGCGCTGTCGCCAATCGCGAAGACGCCGTGATTCTGCAGCAGCGCCGCCGGACTGCGATGTCCGGTCAACATGTCTACCACCAGCTTGCCAATCTCCTCGCCGCCGATCAAGCAAAAGCCGCAGCAGGGAATCTCGCCCCCGAATTCGTCCGCCATCGCTGTCGTCACGCAGGGGATCGGCTCTCCAACCACCGAAAAGGCTGTGGCAAAGCGCGAATGCGTGTGCGCCACGCTATTGACCGACGGCATGTGTCGATAAATGAAGCAATGAGACGCGGTGTCTGACGACGGACTGAGATCGCCTTGAACCACGCGCCCCTGTAAATCCGTGACCACCATGTTTTCCGGCCTTAAATCCTCGAAGAGCAGGCCGCTCGGTTTGATCACCACCAGATCGCTGTCGGGATCGCGGGCGCTGATATTACCGCTGGTCCAGGCTACCAGATTGTTCTTGGGCAATTCGGCATGCAGCCGGTGTACTTCTTCGCGCAGTTGCGGCAATAACATCGCTGTTGTTCTTTTAACCTGTCGTGTTGCGGGACGTCGCCTTGCGATCGTCCGCGAAGACGCGGTTGATGATCCGGTTGGCGAAGGGAATCGTCCGTTCTTGACCGCGCAAGGCCACCAGCAGGCTGATAATCCAATTGATCGCCATAAAGATCAGCATCGCTACCACCAGCGAAAACAGCGATATGGAAACAATCGGACCCGCGATGGGAACCAGACCGATCAGGTATCCGACCACGGCCCACAGCAAAAAACTCAAGATCAAAGCCACAACAGCGGCGATGCTCTGCCGCGCGTGATTCTGCGTCAGCGGATTGCGTCCGTCAAGCGCTAGGCCGACCAGGCCGCCCAGGACGGGAACGATATACGCCAAAACGGCGAAGAAGCGTCCTGCTTTCGATACTGTCTCCAAGGCCTCAGGTTGCCTTCCTCGACCGGATGGATCGGTATTGTTCTGGACACGGGCGCCAGGGGATTCTGCGGGGCTAGACATGCGCGACTCCTTGCAATTCCAATTCCTCGGCGAAGTGGCAGCGCGCGCTGTGACCGGGCGCGATCTCCACCAGTGGCGGAATCTCCCGCGTGCAGATGTCTTGTGCGTAGCGGCAGCGCGGATGGAAGACGCAGCCGGATGGCGGGTTGGCCGGGCTGGGAACATCGCCCTCCAGGATGACGCGCTCCATTTTGATCAGCGGATCAGCCGGCGGCACAGCCGAAACCAGCGCCTCGGTGTAGGGATGCCTGGGATTCCGCAGCAGTTCGTCCGTCGGCGCTATTTCCACGATGTTGCCCACGTACATCACGGCGATCCTGTCGCAGATATGCTCCACGACCGACAAATCGTGCGAGATGAAAATGAAGGTCAGCCGGTAATCGTCTTTGAGGTTCTGCAGCAGGTTCAGTACTTGCGCCTGCACCGAAACGTCCAGCGCCGAGACCGGCTCGTCGGCCACGATCAGGCGCGGATTCAAGGCCAGCGTGCGCGCAACACCAATCCTTTGCCGCTGCCCACCGGAAAACTCGTGCGGGTAGCGCCCCATATAAGCCGGCTTTAGGCCCACCGCGTTCATCAGCTCCGCCACGCGCGCCGTGATCTTGTCGCCGGAGGCAACGCCATGGATAACTAAAGGTTCAGCGATCAAATCCCGCACGGTTAAACGTGGATTCAAGGAGCTGAAAGGGTCTTGAAAGATCATGCGCATTTCCTTGCGCAGTTCTTTCATCTCCTTGCCGTTGAGCTTTGCTACATCAACCCAATCGCCATCGCTCTTGTGGAAGAGCACCTCACCGTCCGTTGGGTCATACAGGCGCAGCAAAGTGCGGCCGACGGTCGTCTTGCCGCAGCCGCTTTCACCAACCAGCCCCATCACTTCCTGTTCGCGCAGCTCGAAGGAGACGCCATCAACAGCTTTGATCGTGCCCACCTGCCGCTGCAAAATGCCCCGCCGCAGCGGGAAGTGCATCTTCAGGTCCTTGACTTTGAGAATGGTGTCCCTGGTCATACTATTGGCCTCTCCGCCTTCTAGCCCCTCCTGACTCGGCACTGGGCTTGAAGTGGAGCTTGCCGCCTCCAATCACAGATTCGAGTAGGGATCGGCGGCGTCGCGCAAGCCGTCGCCCAGGAAGTTCAAACCCAGCACCGCCACGACAATGAAGATCACGGGCGTCAATATCCAGGTATTCTGCCCCAGCGTCTCCAGACTCTGCGCGCTCTTCATCAAGAAGCCCCAGCTTGTCAGCGGCTCATTGATGCCGATGCCCAGGAAGCTGAGGAAGGCTTCCGCCAAGATAATATCGGGGATCATCAGGGTCAGAATCACGATCACGTGGCTGAGCACGTTTGGATATAGATGTTTGAAGATGATGCGGAAGTCGCCCGCGCCCTGCTCCTTTGCCGCCAGGATAAAGTCCGTCTCGCGCAAGGACAGTACCTTGCCCCGCACCTCGCGCGCCAATACCGCCCAGCGCAGGAAGGGAAAAATGAAGGCCATCACCAAAAATTTTTGCTCTCCCGACCAGGTCGTGGGGATCACCGCCGCCAGCGCCATCCACAGCGGCAACTCCGGGAAGGACATCACCACTTCTACGAAGCGCTGAATCACATTATCGATGCCGCCGCCATAGTACCCGGAGATGACGCCCAGCGAGGAGCCGACCACGATCGCGATCATCGCCGCCAAGATGCTCAGCGACAACGAAACCCGCCCAGCCAGGCAGATCCGCCCCCAAAGGTCGCGTCCAAAGCGGTCCGTGCCCAAAAGATGCAAGCGCACCTCATCGGTATCCAGGCCGAACAGATGAAGATCGGTCTCGATCAAGCCGAAAAGCTTGTACTCCCAGCTGCGCACGAAGAATTGCACCTGGAACGGACTTTCCGTATCGATCTTGGGTCTCGCCTGATACGTTACCGGATCAATCTCAAGCTCTTGTTTGTAGACAAATGGCCGGAGCTTGAAGTTGCCGTCGATATCGAAGAAGCGGATCTGCGTCGGCGGCGTATACGAATCGCCCAAAGCCGTCTGGTACAGATCGTAAGGCGAGAAAAACTCGGGGAAGATTGCCAGTACCAGCAGCATAATGACCATCAGACCGCCGACAATGGCCGCCTTGCTGCGGCTGAAGCGCTGCCAGACCAACTCCGAATACGAGTCGCTGCTCTCTTCCGCGTCTTCGTCTTCCGCCGCTATGATGTCTTCGTTGTTTTCTTGCACCGCGCCAACCTTATTGTCTAGCTATAGGAGATCCGCGGATCCAGGATTCCCAACGCCATATCGGCGATGAAATTGCCCGCGATCAGCAAAATGCCATACAATAACATCACACTGCCCGACAAATACACATCCTGTTTCAGCAGCGCCTCGGCGAACATCGGCGCGATCGTCGGCAAGCCGAAAACGATCGCCGCTTCCAGTTCGCCCTGAAACATATAGGGCAGCACCGTGCCCTGATAAGCGATAATCGGATGCAAGGCATTGGGTACCGCGTGCCGGTTGATCACGCGGCTTTCCTGCAATCCCTTCAAACGCGCCGTCGTTACGTATTGCTGGTTCAGCACATCCAGCAGGTTGCCGCGCATCACCCGCATATTCCGCGCCACCCCGCCCAAGCCGGCAATCAATATCACCGGACCCACATGCTTGAGCAGATCGATGGCCTTCTCGATCGACCAGGGCGCGTAACGATATTCAGGCGATTGCAGCGACGAGACGTGCTCCCATCCCAGGCCAAAAGCCAAGAAATACACCACGATCAAAGCCAGGGAAAAACGCGGTATCGAGGTGGCGAAGAATGCGAAAGTCGCGGCGGTATTGTCCGCAAAGCTATATTGCCGGTTGGCCACATAAATGCCCAAGGCAATCCCGACCAGCGACGAGATGGCATGCGCCGATAGCGCGATCCAGATCGTGCGCGGCAGGCGCTGCGCCAGCAACTGGCTCACATCAACCCGCTGCGAAAACGACCAGCCAAAATCGCCCCGCAAGACGATCGCGCCCAGCCATTTGATGTACTGAATCGGCAGCGGATCGAGCAAGCCGTATTTGTCCCGCAATCGGTTGGCCGCTTCTTCCGCCTCTTCTTCCGAAGCGCCGCCCAGGGCAATCAATTCTTGCTTGTAGACATCGGCAAAATCGCCTGGGGGAATCTGAATAATCGTGAATGCCACGATTGTGATGATGATCAAAATGAGAATGGAAGACAAAAGGCGCTGTACAACGAATCGGAGCATGGCTGTTGACCCTCTAGTCAACCATTGGAGCTGCGAGATGACGCTGCCAAGTATAAATCTATTTGCCGCGAGAGGCAAAAAAGCCGAACTGCGGACCTTCCAATACCTGTAATAACTGCCCTATCGCGCTTGCTCGCCAAGAAAGTCACCCCTCCCCATTGTGATGAGGAGGGGCCGAGGGTGGGGCAGACCAGTTGCCGAAGCCGCCAGCCCGCCGACCACCTTTATGCCTGCTAAGTCAGCAGCCTACATGCCATCCATGCCGTAATCCGGCAGCGTACCCGGGAAGATCTCGGCGATCTGCTCATCCGGATTGACCCAAACAGCTTCCGGAATCACATTGCCCCAGGTCCACTGATAGAAGAAGGGCGGCGCGCCAACCGGAATGTTGTTGAAGCGCTTCGCCAAAGCCAAGCCGTAACGCCCTACCACGCCACCGACTTTGTAGACATTCTCGGTGAAGAGTTGGTTGTAACGGAACATCAACTCCTTGCGCGCGTCAAAATCCGGCTCCAGGCAGAAGGCGTTGACCACCTCAATGAGCTCCGCCTCGAAGTCCAGCAAGTCGCGGCTGCCGCCATCGGCCCGGTGGAAATCGGGCGTGATATCGGTGACCGGTCCCAGGTCCTGGCAGCGCGTGAAGGACGTGGTGTACTCCTGACCGATACGGTCAACGCGCATTTCCCAAGTGCCGGTGGTGATCGCGTCGTTCGACGCCGGGCCCTGCAGCGGACGCAGATTGACCTGAACGCCAACTTCCTGCATCAGCAGCACAAAGGCATCGCCGATCTGGCCCGTCGCTTCGGCAGCTACGCTGGTATCCAGCACGACGACCAAATTGTCCCCTGCCAGCGGACCGTCGGTCCAGTTGAGGATGCCGTCGCCATCGCTGTCTTCAAAACCGATCTCGGCCAGCAACGCGCTCGCCGAATCGGGCGAGTACGGGTAATAGACCACGCTGCTGATATCGAAGTAAGGCGAGCCCGGCGTCAAGCCACTGGCGAAGGCGCGCATGAAGGGACCGCGAATGACCGCTTGGCCAACGCCGTCGCCGTCAACCGCGTGTTGTACCGCGCGGCGGAATCGCTGATCGCGGAAGAGATCGCGCAAGGCCTGATCGCGCTCATCCTGGACGCCAAGCGACGACGACAGATTGAACTCGATATCGAATGCCAAGGTCTCGGGACCCCACTCGATATAGAAGTGCGCGTCATCCTCTTGCGAACGCGTGATCGCTTCTACATAGGTGCTGGGGTTCTCGAGGTTGGTGTGATCGATCGACCCCGCCAGCGTACCCAGGGTACGGCCGATGCCGCTCGGTCCTTTTTCGAACGTTACTTCTTCAATGTAGGGCAGTTGGTGGCCCTGCTCGTCGACCTTCCAGTAATACGGGTTCCGGCGGTGTACCATGAACTCGTCAATCTGGTAATCGACAGCCACCCAGGGACCCATGGTCGGGACGGGCAAATCGTCCTGTACCTGGAAGGTCTCGAAGGTGTCATAGTCGGATTCTTCATTAACCGCCGGGTGCATGGGCGCATAGATATGCTCGGCGCAAATGTTGAAGTCCAGGAAGTCCATCTTGAAGAGCAACTGAACGGGATAGGCTTCCGGGAAGGTCCAGGTGACCTGGTCATCGCCCGTCTGCTCCAGCATGATGTCCTCGCCATTGATCTGCCAGGTGGACCGGTTCGTCCAGGAATTGACGTTCTCGTCCAGGATGATGTGTTCCCAGGTGAACATGATGTCATGAACGCCGAAGGCATGGCCGTCCGACCATTTGGCGCCGCGAATGATGTTCATGACCAACTGCGTGCCATCTTCGCTCCACGCCCAGTCCGTGGCCAGGTTCGGCAGCGGCTCCAGGTTGTCGTGGCGCAGGAACATCGGGCCCGACTTGACCAGCGACTCGCCATAGATATAGTTGATGCCGAACCAACCTTGCGTTTGACGGGCGCACAAGTTCCAACCGGCAGTCGGTACCGCCGAGAAATCGCGCCATACGCCGCCATAAACGCCAGGACCCGTCGACATGCCCGATTCCAGGATAACCTGCGGATTCTCGGGCAGGCGCTCTTCAACCGGCGGCAATTCCCCGGCTTCGACCAGCGCCGTCACCCAGGCCGGTTCGCTATAGGAATCCAGCGCCTTGTAAACAAGCATCTCATCCAAAGAAAACGTGACTATCGGGTTCTCGCCGATTTGCACGCCCTCGGGATACGGTACCGGGTCGGCCACTTCGCCCATCTGCGCGAAGCCGGCTCCCACTGCTGTCAGCGCCAGGGCTGAAACCAGCAACAGACGAATTAGTGCTGAAAATCTCATCGATCCTCCTCCATAATTGTTCGTTAAAGAACTATCCCGCCGGCCTTGCTGCTGGCAGGTTAATTCACTCAGGCTTGTTAAGCGCAGATTGCGCGCCTTGCGCCAATCTCAATGCGTTGCGCAATCCGCAGCGTCAGTCTCGTCGGTTACGCGCCGACCGGCTCATGAAGCCAGCACGCGACCTGATGCGCGCCATCGACGGTCGTGGCCGGCGGCAAATGCTGACGACATTTCTCCATCACATGCGGGCAGCGGTCGGCAAAGGCGCAGCCCGGGATATCTGCGATGGCATTGGGCACAATCCCCTCGATCGGCACCAAGACATCCTTGCGCCGTCCCAAAACCGGTATCGACTGCAATAATCCAACTGTGTACGGATGTTGCGGATTCCGGAATATATCGACAGCCGTGCCATACTCGACCACGCGCCCGAAATACATCACCGCCACAAAATCCGCCATTTGCGATACCACGCCCAAATTGTGCGTGATGATGATAATCGACGAACCGAAATCCTCTTGCAATTGCTCCATCAGATCGATAATCTGCGCCTGAATCGTGACGTCCAAGGCAGTTGTCGGCTCGTCCGCGATCAATATCGAGGGATTGCACGAGAGCGCCAGGGCAATCATCACGCGCTGGCGCATGCCACCGCTTAATTGATGCGGATACTGTTTGACCCGCTCCTGCGGATCCGCAATGCGCACGCGGTCTAGCATATCAATCGCCACCTTCAGCGCCTCTTTTTTGCCGAGACCCTGATGCAATTCCACCACTTCAGAGATCTGCCGGCCAACCGTATGCAGCGGATTCAACGAGGTCATCGGCTCTTGAAAGATCATCGAGATCTCGCCGCCGCGGATGCTGCGCATCTCCACTCCCTTGGGGTCGAGCTGGACGATATCAATCGTTTCGGCGCGGCGCTTTTGCCGGCGAAAGACTATCTCGCCTTCGACGATCTCGCCTGGCGGGGACTTGATCAATTGCATGATCGAATGCGCCGTGACGCTCTTGCCACAGCCGCTTTCGCCGACGATGCCCAGCGTCTTTCCATTCGCCAGGCTGAAGCTCACACCCTTAACCGCCTTCACCACACCCTTGTCGGTGAAGAAATGCGTCTTCAAATTGCGGACGTCCAGGATCGGCTCCGCGCCACTGCTAGCGTACATTAAGTTCTTTCCGCTTCTGTTTACAAGTCTCTATTAACAGGCGTCGATTCGTTCTACAATTCAAACTCGCCGCCCTGCGCTCCCCTCCCTGATGCTTCGGGGTTTCCGCCCCCTGCTTAGCGGGGGGACCGAGGGGGGACAGGCTGGGGGTGGGGTAGACCAAATGCGTCTTCAAATTGCGGACTTCCAGAATCGGCTCCGCGCCCTTGCTCCCGCTCATCCTTGTTCTTTCCGATGCTCAAACAAGCCTTATTTGATCGGTCTTGGGCGCGGACCAACCGCAAAGCTCCCTTTTGCGCCCAATGTCTTCCCCACTCGTCCCTGACGCGCTCCCCCATCACCAGACGTCTTAGCCCTTATCTGACGTTCGCGCTGTCTCCTGCGCCGCCTTGTCTTTCGCCAATTCCTCCACGCTGCGCGTATGCAGGCGAGCGGCGCCCTGCGTATCCAACAGGTTCACCCGCGTGCCGCGCGCCTCATGGTCAGCCAGGCGTTGACGCGCCGCTTCGATCTCCGCAGTCGCGTAATTCGGAAGCCATTCGGCCTGCGCGACCAGCAACTCGTCCGTCATCTGCCAGACTTCTTCCGGGTTGCAAACCGCGCCCACCAGCGGATCGTGCAGCATCGCTTGCTTGAGCAGGCTTACATCGCCATGCACAGCTGCTTCCATCGCCATCTCCTGCACCCGCACGCTCGCCGAGCAGGTCGCGGCGCATGCCATCGGCAAGTCGCCCACGGCCGGCATGCTGATACCGTTCTTGTCAACGTATCCCGGGATCTCGACCACGCAGCCATCCGGCAGATTCCTGATATAACCTTGGTTCGGCACATTGAAATGCCCGCGATAGACGCGGCCCGTCTCCAACCCTTCAATAATGTAGGAGCCATGCTCCAGGCTGCGCTTGTCAGCGCTGATCTTCGGCGGTTCTTCTTCCAGCCAATTGGGGAAATCGGTCTCAAACCAGTTGCGCCCCTCGGTGCAAACGCGCAAATACCCGCCCGTTTCGCCATGGATCCAGCGGCTCAGATCAATCCAGTCTCGGATCTCGTCAGGGCGTTTGCGGTACCAGGGCACATATTCGCTCAGGTGCCCGTTCGATTCAGTTGAGTAATAGCCGAAGCGTCGCAAGACATCGATTCGCACTTTTTCTTCTTCGCGGAAGCGCGGATGCGCCTCGAAGAGTGCCAGCAAGCGCGGAACCATGTCCATCCCCCGCCAGCGCACCTGGATATACCAGGTCTGATGATTGATCCCGGCGCAGATGATATCCACGTCCCCCATTCCCACGCGCTCGTCCTCGGCAATCAGACCTTCGCGCCGCGCCCATAGCTCAATGCACTCGGCGATCTGTCCGTGGCCGTGCTGAATGCCGTGACAAAGACCAATGGTCTGTACGCCGCCATATTGGTTGCAAGCCCAGGTATTCATCGCCATGGGATTGGAGTAGTTGAGGAAGCGCGCGCCTGGCTTGGCGACATCGCGGATGTCCTGGCAAATGCCCAGCAAGACCGGGATCGTCCGCTGACCGTACATGATGCCGCCGGCGCAGATCGTGTCCCCCACGCACTGGTCAACACCGTACTTCAGCGGAATATCAATATCTAAAGCGAAGGCATCCAGGCCGCCCTGTCGAATCATGCAAATGATATAATCAGCATCAGCAATTGCTTCGCGTCGGTCCAGCGTGGAGCTGATCGTCGCCGGCAAGCCATTGGCGCGGATGTCCCGCTCGCACAATTGCGCAACCATGCCCAGGTTCCGCTGCGAAATGTCCATCAGCGCAAAATGCGTATCCGCGAATTCCGGCACGGTCAACAAGTCCATCATCAACCGCCGTGTGAAGCCGACCGAACCCGCGCCGATCATGGCAATCTTCAAAGACATGTCATCTCCCGTTTCCCATTGACGAGAAGGCAAACCGCTACAGGATAGGTCATCTTTTGAAACTTGCAAGGGTAGTGAGAGATCGTGGGGCGCGCCGCGTAAATACGCATATGAAGAGGCTATTCCGTCTAATCGAATGAATATTTACCTTCTATACATTGCATATTTAAGCAGACAGCTTGCGCTTTTGTCAAGCATAAACATACAATAACATGCATAAAACGCGCATTACCTGTTATACTTGCTCCTGTTTTAGTAAACTCCCATGCTCATGTATGGGGCGAGTTTGCGGTTTTCCGTGAGCGTGACATCCTATGACCTTTTCGCCGGTTACGTGCCGAGCGGCTGTAACACGGCACTTTTAATGACTGCTAATGTCCCGAACAAATATGAAAAAATATGAAAGACAGTCACTGATTTTAGAGCGCGCGCAAGATACCGCTCCCCAGGAACTGCTGTCCACGCGCGATCTCGCACAACATTTCGCCGTCTCCGAAACGACTATCCGGCGCGACTTTCAAGAAATGGCGGAAGCCGGCTTGATCCGGCGGCAGTATGGCGGCGCCTACCAGAGTCAGGCGCCCCAAGCGACCAACCGAGGACATGTCGGCGTCTTGCTGGTTTCTCGCATCGACAAGTACCGCGACCCCTTTTATAACATGGTCTTGGAAGGCGTCGACCGCGCTTTGGAACGGCTCGGCTATCAGATCGCCTTTGTCAAAACCCTGCACGAGATTGATACCACAGCGCAAGCCAGTCACCTGCTCGATGCCTACAGCTTCAATGGTCTCATCCTGCTGGGCACGGCGGGCTCGGACAGCATTCGCTATCTGAGGCGGCGCTTTTCGCCGATCGTGACCATGACCGACAAACACGATATTGAAGATGACCTGGTTCTCTTCGACGGCCGGCGCGGCATGCGCTTGATGGTTAAGCACCTAGCGGGTCTGGGACACCGTCGCCTCGGCTTCATCGCGGGCTACGACGACATACGTTATGAGGGCTTCCTGGACGGTCTGGCGGCTTGCGGACTGGATTCAGCGCCGTCCTTGCACCAGATCCTGCAACCGGGCCCCTCCGGCTGGACGCCCGACCTAGGCGAACGCGGCGCGCTAAACTTGATGGCTTTGGATCGCAAACCGGATGCCATCGTCTGCGCTTCCGATCGTCTGGCCATCGGCGCCATGCGCTGGTTGCAGAGCAACGGCTATCAAGTCCCGCATGATATCGCCGTCACCGGCTTCGACAATATTCCCGATTCCGACTTCACCTACCCGCCGCTGACTACCGTACATGTCCACAAAGTGCGGATGGGAGAGATCGCCGCCGAGCGCATCGCCAAGCGCATCGAAAACCCCAACGATCTCTTCCTCAAAATCACGACGCCCGTCTCGCTGGTCCTGCGTCAATCTTGCGGGGGCCAACCCTAAAGCGACCCGGCCATGTTCTCGTCTAAGTCAAACCCGCCAGTTCCCACAAGCGTGTCATATGAGCCGCAGTCTCCCCCGCCGCCTCAAGCGGATCGTCCATCGCATTCAGGCGCTTGCTGAACGGCTCTGGCGTCACCGGGCCATCGTAGCCCAACTCAATCAACTTCTTCATGAATGCTTCAAGCGGCAGCACGCCCGTCTCGGTCGGCAAACGCCGATCGTGATCGTTATACGTCGCCATGGTCAAGCCCTGCGGCGCGTCATTCACATGCACGTTGACGATGTCCGCATTGCTGATCTTGTCCAGGTCAGCAACCGCCCCGCCCGACGTGTACAGGTGCCAGGCATCCAGCAGCAAGCCCACATTGCCCGTGCCGATCGCCGCAGCAAGCTCCAGCATGCCTTCCATGGTGTGGATAAAGTCGTGCTGATCCGCCGGGCGCAAACTCTGCGGACCAATGAATTCGATGCCAAAACGAATGCCAAATCGCTTCAAGACCTCGGCGATCGCGCGGAAACGCTCAACGTGCCAAGCGAAGTTCTCGTCAAATGCGCGTTCGGTCGATGACGGCGGGCACCAGGTCGAGCAGCGATCTGCCCCCAGTTCCGCCGCCAACTCAGCAAACTTGGGCAAGGCCGCCACGTCCTCCCGCCAGCCCTCCCCTTGCCAGTTCACCGGCGCGCCCCAGGCGCCGTACTTGATATCTGCATCCTCAAATAGCGCTCTGACGGCGCCGACATCTTTTGCCTCTGCTATTTGCGCCGCTTCCTGAATGCTGAAGTCCAGACCCTCGAAACCGGACTGCTTGGCTAAACTCAGGTTATCCTGCAATGATTGTCCGCGAATGCCGATGGCGCCGGGACTCAAGGTCTTGTACATCTCAACTCCTTGTCAGGTCATAATCTCCACGCTCAAATCAACGTGCAGACTATAACGTATTCCGAATCCCATTGCCGCCCTCTATTTTCTCCGTGTCTCTCTCTTTAATGAACCACGATCTGCGGTAGCCGAGCAGGTTTATTATTTTGTGTGAGCGCGGTAGCCCAATTTCGCTGCTGCCGAGCGGCTGTGGTGAATTAATTTGTATTGCGTCGTAAAATACGCCTATGAACACCCAGACGCTTAAACAACAAGCGGGCGAATACGCCGCCCAGTTCGTCAAATCGGGCATGGTCATCGGCCTGGGCACCGGCAGCACCGCCATCTTCGCCACCCGCCGCATCGCCCAGCGCCTTCACGACCGCGACCTGCGCGATATCATCGCCATCCCCACCTCGCGCGCCACCCAAGCCGACGCCCGCGAACTGGGCATTTCCCTCAGCACGCTCGAGCGCCATGCGCGCATCGACCTGACCATCGACGGCGCCGATGAAGTCGATCGCGCATTCAACCTCATCAAAGGCGGCGGCGGCGCGCTCCTGCGCGAGAAAATCGTCGCCCAGGCCACGGAGCGCCTGGTCATCGTCGTCGACGAGTCAAAACGCTCGCGTCAACTCGGCGTCAACTGGGCGGTGCCGGTCGAGGTCTTCCCCTTCGGCTGGCATTCCCAAGCCCGCTTCTTGCGCGATCTCGGCGCCGGCGTCGCCCTGCGCAACAGCGGCGGAGACCCCTTCCAGACCGACCAGGGCAACATCATCCTCGACTGTGACTTCGGCCCCATCGCCGACCCCGCCGCCCTGGATAAGACCCTCAAGTCCCGCGCCGGCATCGCCGAACACGGCCTCTTCATCGGCATGGCCCGCGACGTCATCGTCGCCGGCGCCGATGGCATCCGGCATTTGCGCAAAAGCTGAAACTGCAGAACCAATACCAACGAAGTCATGCAACGCCAAAATTTAAGGCGCCCGCAAAACATACGCTTCCCTAGGGTTTTTCTCTGTGCCCTCTGTGCCCTCTTTTTTGATAAACCGCGATCTGCGGTAGCCGAAGAGGTCTGTTATTTTGTGTGAGCGCGGCAGACCTTTTCGCTGCCGCCGAGCGGCAGTGGTTAATATTTTCTGTTGCAACCGAAAAGGACACACTACCTCCAATCGACTCAGCAGTGATCATTTGGTGTATCGTACGATATGTGCTAAAGTCCGCTATAGTCATATCCTGAAACCAATATGGAAATACAGATGCCTAAAATACTAACTGACGAACAGCTCAGCTTTTACCACGAAAAGGGCTACGTCAAAGTCGAGCAGGTCCTGCCGCAGCGCAGCATCGACTTGGGTCGTAAAGTCTGCGCCGACTGGGTCGACCGCACCGTGCAAGGCTGGGTCGCTGAAGGGCTGCTCGAAGACGGGCTGGAACATCTGGACCTGGGGCGTCGTCTGACCGCCGCCTGGAACCAGGCCGGCAAGCCGAGGTATCATCGCAGTCCCCGCCGCCAAATTGTCTGCCCGGAACTCTTCCAATTCATGAGCGAACCCAATGTCATTGACATCGCCGAAGACCTGCTGGGCAGTCCCGAGGTCTTCATGCACGGCGTCTTCAATCTGCGGCCCAAGCTGCCCGATCAGCGCTGGACGCGCACGCCCTGGCATCAAGATTCGCAGTACTATCCCTCCATCGCCCAGGTCCACACGCTCTCGATCTGGATGCCCCTGCAGCGCGTCACGACCGAAAACAGTTGCCTGCAAGTCGCCGAGGGCTACCATCGCGGCGATATGTACGCCATCACCGAAGACGAAGAGACCGGTTTCCTCGGCATCTCAAAAGAAGAGCGGGCGGCGATTCCGGGCATCCCCATCGAGATGGACGCCGGCGACGCGCTCTGCTTCACCCAGTTGACGCCGCACGCCGCTCTGCCCAATAAATCCGATGCCGTGCGCTGGTCGATCGACCTGCGCTATCAAAGCATCGCCGATGCCTTTGTGCATGAATACAATGTCGAAATCGGCGGCCGCGACAAAGGCTTCATCGCCCGCAGCGAAGCCGATCCAGCCTCAGTGGCCACTTGGGAAAGCTGGGCAAGCCAGTGGGAAGGAGACCCCTATAGCGCATATTGATAGCCAATTACAGCCAAGTCAAGCGAACAAAAGCGCTAGACGAACCGCGCCGAGTCTAGAAATGTAGGGGCGACCCACTGGGTCGCCCGCAAGCTCACAATTAAACGCCTTTGGAAGGAAAAAGAATCATGAAACGGAATATCAATCTATTCATCGCCCTGCTGTTGCTCGTCACCATGCTCGTCGGCGCCGGAAGCGCTTCGGCGCAAGACGATGTCACGCTGACGATATGGACTTTCGGCTCCTTCTTCACCGACTTCTACGAAGGCATTGAAGCCGACTACAAAGAAATCGCGCCCCATGTCACCATCGTGGTCGAAGAGATCCCCTATGGCCAACTCTACGACAACTTGACGGGCGCTTTCGTTGCCGGCGTTGGCGCGCCTGATATCGTCGATGTTGAGCAAGGCGTCATTAGCCGCTTCCTCAAAGGCGAGCCCGGTCTGATAGCGCTGAATGACCTGATCGCGCCTTACGAGGACGACTACATCATGGCCAAGACCGGCTTGTACGCGCATCAGGGGACGATTTACGGCATTGATCACTGCCTTTGCCCGGTCGTGCTTTACTATCGGCACGACATCTTCGCCGATGCCGGCATTGAAATGCCCATCGCCACCTGGGACGAATTTGTCGACGCGGCGGCAGCGCTGACCGATCAGGACATCGCGGCGCTTACGCTGTCCGACCGCAGCTGGGGCGACTTCTACATCCTGCTGCTGCAATCAGGCAGCCCCGGTTTCTTTGATGCCGAGGGCAATGTCATTGTCGACAGCCCTGAGACGATCGCCCTGCTGGAATGGTATCTCGGCTTACTCGAGAGCGGCGTTGCGATTGCCCCGGGCGATTCGCAGAGCGCCTATGGGCTGATGGCGGAGGGCAAAATAGCGGCCAGAGCCGGCGCCGATTGGTACGGCGGCTTCATCAAGAACAATGTCGCCGATACCGAGGGACTTTGGCGCGCGGCGCCCCTGCCCGCGTTTGAAGAAGGCGGCGCCCGCACCAGCACACACGGCGGCACCGCCTACTCGATAACGCAGCAGAGCGAGAATAAGGACGAGGCTTGGGCATTCATTGAATTCGCGCTGTTCGACGAGGACAACAAGATCTTCGAATTCGAGGTTAACAACCTGCTGCCGCCTGTGCTCTCGCATCTGGATAACGAAGCGCTGCTGGGTCCCGACCCCTACTTCGACAATCAGTCGCTGGGCGAGCTCTTCCTTGAGCTGGCGCCGGAAGTGCCGCATCAAGTTCGCGGTCCCTGGTTCGATGAAGCCAGTACCTTGGTCGGGAACGCCATATTCCAAGCGACACAAGGCGAGAAGACGGCTGAGCAAGCTTTGAAAGACGCGGCCGACGAATTGCGGCGCGCGATCGATTTCGGTTAGAGCCAAACGCATATCACAAATGTGAAGACGTAGGGGCGACATATTATGTCGCCCGCCTGTCATGGTTCTGATGCTTCGGGCGACTGATAGGGCGCGTAGGTCGCGTAGACACTGACCGCCGACACCGCCCGCCGGTCGCTCCTACAGTGGTTATGGCGGGATGAGGACCTAAGTCGTGAGCAGCGAATCAATCGTTGAAGACCGCGGCCTGCGCGCCTGGTGGAGCCGTTCCGAGCGCAAGGTCGTGCCTTACGTCTTCATCTCGCCTTTCTACATCCTGTTCATCGTCTTTTCGGTGGGTCCGCTGATTTACGCCCTCTACCTCAGCTTGCATCGCTGGCCCGGCACCGGACCCATGCGTCATGTCGGCTTGGGCAACTATACCTACCTGGCGGGCGACCCGGTCTTCCTCAAGTCCCTATGGAACACGGTCTATTACGCCGTCGGCGCATTTCTCTTCATCTTGCCGCTGGCGCTCGTTTTGGCGCTGCTGATCAACTCGACGCTGATTCGTATCAAGAGCCTTTTCCGCATCGGCTACTTTCTGCCGATTCTGACCAGCACGGTGGCCGCCACCATTATGTTCCTGCTCATCTTCAACAATGAATTCGGCTTGATTAACCAAGGCTTGGCGTCGCTGGGCATCCCGGCGCTGAAATGGCTCGACGAAGAGCTGGTCAAGATATCGGTGTTGGCGGTGGTGACCTGGCGCTATACCGGCATCAACGTCTTGTATTTCCTCACCGGCTTGCAGAGCATCCCGCCGGAGCTCTACGAAGCGGCGCAGGTGGACGGCGCCGGAACCTGGGCGCAATTCCGCTACATCACCCTCCCTCAGTTGAGGCCGATCGCGCTCTTCGTCGGCGTGGTGACGATGATCGGCTCCTTCCAGCTCTTCGCCGAGCCGATGCTGCTGGCCAATGGCGGACCCAACGACGCCAGCCTGACCATCGCCAACTACCTCTACCGCATGGGCTTCACCAACGCCAAGCTCGGCTACGGCTCGGCTATCGGCTGGGTGCTGGCGCTGATCATCTTCGGCTTGTCCTTCATCCAACTCTATCTCTTCGGCGCCTTTAGGAAGGAAGACTGAGGCGATGGACGATACGCTCAGCCGCCGCGCCCAGCGCACAATCGCCTACGGCTTCCTCTTCTTCATCCTGATTTCGATGGCGACGCCCTTCGTCTGGATGATCTCCAACACCTTCAAGGAACAGTCCCAAATCTTTGAACGGCAGCCGACGCTGATCCCCGAAGAGCCTCATCTGCGCAATTACGTCAGCCTCTTCGTCGACTTTGACTTCCACAAACATTTTCTCAACAGCGCCTTTATCGCCGTGGTTCATACCTTCTCTCATCTCTTTCTGGCATCATTGGCCGGTTTCGCCTTCGCCAAATACAATTTCCCGCTGAAGAATTTCCTCTTCCTGGTCTTGCTCGGCTCGATGATGGTGCCGCTCTATACCATATTCATCCCGCTTTTCGTCCTGGTTATCCGCCTCGGCCTGGTCAATAGCTACGCCGGCGTCATCATCCCGGGCGTGGCCGGCGCCTTCGGCATTTTCTTCATGAAGCAGAGCATGGAAGCGGTGCCCGGCGAGCTGCTCGATTCCGCCCGCATTGATGGCGCTTCCGAGTTCCGCATCTACTGGCAGATCGCCCTGCCCCTGGTGCGGCCGGCGCTGGCGGTGCTGGCGGTGCTGGCCTTCATGGGCTCCTGGAATGATTTCGTCTGGCCGCTGGTGGTTCTGCGCAGCCGCGAGCTGCAGACGCTGCCCGTTGTGATGGCCGGCATGGTCAGCCTCTATCGCATGGAGTACGGCGTCGTCATGGCGGCTTCGCTACTGTCGACGCTACCAATTCTGCTGCTCTTCCTGGCTTTGCAGAAGCAGTTCCTGGCCGGGCTGACGGTGGGCGCGGTGAAATCTTGATGCAGATGCAAGCGGCCATCCTCACCCGGCCCAACACCCCCTTCCGCATCGAAACCGTCACGCTCGACCCGCCGCGCCAGGGCGAAGTCCTGGTCAAGATCGCTGCCAGCGGCGTCTGCCGCAGCGACTGGCGCGTCGCCATCGGCACCGCCCCCAAACCCATGCCCATCATCGCCGGCCACGAAGGCGCGGGACGGGTCGAAGCCGTCGGACCCGGCGTCACCCGCGTCGCGGTTGGCGATCATGTCGCGCTGAGTTGGGCGCCCGGCTGCGGTGGCTGCTTTTACTGCCACAACGACAAACCCAACCTCTGTGACAGCTTTTCGCAGTTGCTGGCGTCGGGCCTGCAAGCCGACGGGCAATCGCGTATTCACTGGAATGGCCGCCCGGTTTACATTTTGGCCGGTCTGGGCAGTTTCGCCGAATACGTCGTGGTGCGGCAGGAAAGCTGCCTGCCCGTCCGTCGCGACGCGCCCCTGGCACTCGTGGCCTTGGTGGGCTGCGCTGTCGCCACCGGCGTCGGCGCCGCCATCTACACGGCCGCTGTCCGCCCCGGACAAAGCGTGGCCGTTTTTGGCGCCGGCGGCATCGGGCTCAACATCATCCAGGGCGCCAGGCTCTGCGGCGCCGACCCCATCATCGCCCTCGACATCAACGATCACAAACTGGAGACCGCCCGCCAATTCGGCGCGACGCACGCCCTCTTCTCGGATGAATCCGCACAGGCGGAGATTCAAGCGCTGACCGCCGGCCGCGGCGCCGACTTCGCCTTCGAAGCGCTGGGACTGCCCAGTTTGCAGGAACGCGCTTTTCACGCCCTGCGCCCCGGCGGCGTCTTGACCCTGGTCGGCACTGCCCCGGACGACACTGTGACCAACCTGCCCGGCGCCGTCATGACGCGCGCCGAGAAAGTCGTCCGCGGCAGCTTTTACGGCTCGGTCAATCCCCCGCGCGATATCCCGATGCTGCTCGACCTGCATGCCTCCGGTGCGCTCAAGCTGGAGGAGTTGATCACGCGTACTTACCGCCTCGACCAAATCAACCAGGCCTACGCCGATATGTTGAGCGGCGCGCTGGCCCGGGGTATCATTGAATTCTGATTGGCAATACCTGTCAGCGAGCTTCGGAAAGGAAATCACATGCAAATGCAAGCCGCAATCTTGAACGAAGCCAATACGCCCTTCAGTATCGAGACGGTGGAGCTGGAGCCGCCCCGGGACGGCGAAGTGCTGATCAAGATGGCGGCCGCCGGCGTCTGCCACAGCGATTGGCACGTGGTCGAGGGCCTGTCCTATTTTCCCATGCCCATCATCTGCGGCCACGAAGGCGCCGGTATGGTGGAAGCCGTCGGCGCCGGCGTCACGCGCGTCAAACCCGGCGATCACGCCACCCTCAGCTTCCGCGCCAATTGCGGCAGCTGCTTTTACTGCCAGAACAACAAGCCCAACCTCTGCGAAGTTTATACGCCCGTCTTGCGATCGGGCCTGCTGAAAGATGGCTCCAGCCGCATCAGCAGAAATGGAGAGCCCATTCACATCATGACCGGCTTGGGCTGCTTCGCGGAATACGTGGTCATTCCCGAGGACGCCTGCGTGCCCGTGCGCGAGGACGTGCCGCTGGAAGTGGCGGCGCTGGTGGGCTGCGCTGTCTCCACCGGCGTCGGCGCGGCCATGTATACCGCCGACGTGCGGCCCGGGCAGAGCGTCGCCGTCTACGGCGCCGGCGGCGTCGGCTTGAACATCATCATGGGCGCCGTGCTCTGCGGCGCCGATCCAGTCATCGCCATCGATACCAACAGCAGCAAAATGGAAATCGCCCGCGAATTCGGCGCCACCCATACCCTCTATTCCGACGACGAAACAATCGCGCAAGTCCAGGCGCTCACCAGCGGGCGCGGCGCAGACCATGTCTTCGAATCGGTGGGCTTGAGTAGCTTGCAAGAAGCCGCCTTTGACGCCACCCGCCCCGGCGGCACCCTGACCCTGGTGGGCTTGACGCCCGTGGGCAGCGGCACCAACCTGCCCGGCTCCGTCATCACCCGCACGGAAAAAGTCATACGCGGCAGCTTCTACGGCTCCGTGCTGCCCCAGCGCGATTTTCCCCTGTTTCTGGATTTGTATCGCAACGGCAAGCTCATGCTCGACGAGTTGGTAACGCGCCGCTACCGTCTAGATGACATCAACGAAGCCTATCAAGACATGCTCACCGGCGAGGTCGCCCGAGGCATCATCGTATTTTGACTGCCCGCAGGCACCCCCACCCAAAACGCTCCAGGAGAATGCGCTTGTCTGTGTGTTATACTGTTTGCAGTTGTGACGGAATGAAGGCATAGTGGCCATGGTTTCCCGAGAACGCGAATACACAATAGACGATGTCTGGCAACTCGAACGCCAGCCCCTGAATATCGCGGAGAAATACTATCTCATTGATGGGGAGCTCTGTATCAAGATGTCACCGAACCAGACGCATGGCAGAATTGCGATCGAGATCGCGCGCCTAATGGGCAATCATGTTGTCGAGCGCGAATTGGGCTGGGTTACCACCGAAGTTGGCTGCCATCCGCCGGGGGATCGGCGCACGGTACTGCTGCCCGATGTCGCTTTCGAGAGCCGGGCGCGGGCAGAGCCCACGCCCCTCCCGACTTACGTCCCCTACATGCCCGATCTGGCAGTGGAGGTGGTATCCCCTTCGCAAACGCTGGCGCAGACGCGCCGCAAAGCCGCTGTCTACCTGCGCCATGGCGCGTTAATGGTCTGGCTCATAGACCCGGAGCGCCATGCAGCGGAAAGTTGGACGGCCGCGGACGATGGCGCAGCGAGAAGCGAGAGCATTGATCTGGACGGTCAATTGAATGGCGGCGCGGCCCTGCCCGGTTTCAGGCTGCCACTAAGGCGCTTATTTTCCCTCTAAATGCCACTTTTAACGAAACGAGGCTTGCGCGGAAATGCGACGGGTGATGTCACGCGCGGCGTGATTGTGTTTTGAGCGAAGGTTTTAAAGACACATTCGCTCAACATAGACATCAGTCCTAATCTTCAATGGCGACACTGTCGTCAATTGCGTAATCGACCATGTCATCCAAGAAAGTGCTAATGGCTCGAGCGCGGCTTCTCCTAAGTCCGTCAGATGCGCCAGGGCAGCGTTATAGGCACAAGATTCGAAAACATCCATAAAGTATGGCGTCGCGCCGCAGGGTTCCGCATAGAATGACGCCCAAGCCTTTTTTCGCCAGGCATGGAACTGAATCGCCCAGGCCTTGAGTGAACTCCGGTCGCTGATCCCCGGCGTTTTGTCGACTATGTCCCACATTAAATCTTCCCATGTGTCATAGAATTCCAGCGCTCGCCTGTCCGAGCACAGCGTTTTTTCGACAAGAGCCCGGTTAATCCGTAACGCTCTCTCCGGGATTGCCTCGTCTTGAATAGCCTTCAAATCGTCCGCCGCCATCGCACGCGCCCGGCGCAAGGCATCCGGTTCTGGGCTGTCGCCTGTGCCCCCGGTCATATGTTCGATCAGACTATGCTTCAAATGCCGATCAAGCTTGGCTAGCTCTGCAATCAAGACATAGCTGTCGGGCTTGACCCTTTGATACCAGCTATCCGCCCCCCCGGACAAGGCTTTCAAACCCTCGGCGTCTTTCACGGCTTGAACGTCATCCATCATTTGCTGGAATTCGCCCAGGGACGCATAAAAAGCCTTGGCCTGAGCGCGCGTACACATGTCCGGGTAATGTATCGTCTTATTCTGCTTCCGAGGCGACGCATCCAGCCAATGAATCCCAAAGGGATTATTCACCTTGATGTCTTCGCTATAATATTCTAGCTGAGACATATTGATTGCCTTCTGGGCTGCGGCGTCAAAAACGTCCGGTGAACACCTTTGTCGGAATCCCTCTACATCTGATTCCACTAGGCCTGCCTTAGCGCGTTCGACTATGAACTGACCGCCCGAATCCGCTGCTTATCATGATCGCGCGCCAAAACGGCGAGCCAATTGATCGTGTCAATTAACAGTACAGCGCCCTGCTACGCGGCTCATGCGTCGACGGTTTCTTCAAGCCAGTCCATTTCTTCGCCGATCCAATCATATAGAATCTCCATGGTATCGTCAAAAGCATTCAGTGTCTGCTGGCCAGCAATGGTTAGTTGGGCAAGCGCGGTACCATAGGTGAATGATTCCAGGAAGTCGCTAAAGGATTTCATTTGACCACAGGGTTCCTCTTGCAGCGGCACCCAGTTTTCCTCCAACCAGGCATAGAATTGTGTAGCCCAGTCCCCCAAGGACTCCTCGTCCGTAACTAATTCCAAATCGATGCTTTCCACGTAGAATTCATCAATGGTCGCATAAAATGCCATCGCCTGCTCCACTGTACACAAAGGCACTTCACTGACTGCAAGATTGATCGCCAACTCCTTCTCGGATAACGGCTTGTCCGCTGCCAGTGATTCGCGATCGATCGTTGACATGTGCAGCGCGCGGGTATATGCACTCTCTTCAGGCAGTATCGCTTCTTCAGCAATCATGTGTTGTATTGCGATATAATAGGCATGGCGCTCAAGCGCGACGGTCGCGTTCCCCGCGCCATAACAGTTTTGCTCGGCCGCATTGGTCCATTGAGAAAAGCGGACAGCCCACAAGAAGAGCTGCGGACCGCTGTCAATATCTACGATTGCGTCAACGAGCGCGGGAAATTCGTCCAGTTCCTCATAAAAAGCAAGCGCCTCTTCCACCGTGCAGACGAAGTTATCGTTAAATGGGTTGTTGATATACACGTACTCAAGTTCAATTTCGTCCTCGGCGAGGGCGAATGCTCCGCTCAAGAATAGCAAAGCAAACAATATCCATACCGTTACGATTCGCATTCCGCTTCTCCTAATCTAAAGGTTTTCGACAGGTGAAATCTTGCCAGTCCCGATGTTTCATCTGTTTCCCGTATACGCGGCCGACAGCGCTGGCTTGCGAACTCACCGCGCGGATGCGCTTCAATGGTGGACTTGTCCGCTGCTCCGATGTTGCGTAGAAATCGGATAAGTCGTTGTAACTCGCCCGGAGGTTCACTTGCGGTCAGCTTAAACAGAGCGGCGCGATAAGCTATGAATTCTAGCACATTGATTAAGGAAAGTATGCTACCGCAAGGCTGCTCGTAGAAAGGCGCCCAGGCCTTTTGTTGCCATATCTGAAAGAGCGGGAAGCGCAGGCTTAATGGTATCCAGTCGTTCACTCGCAATAACTTGTCCGTCTGGTTCTGGAAGTCGTCAATGGTGTCGTAAAACGCTATCGCCTGTTCACCGCTGCAATGCCGGAGGTCTTTCTGCGCAAGATTAATTCGCAGGTCGCTTATGGGAACTTGTGGCTGATCTATTGCCAATTGGTCGACGATCGCCATTTCTTGCACAATTTGCAATGTATTCTGTGCCGGAATCTCCCCGATATCACCGGACAACTGCTCTAGAGCGCTAGACATCACCGCCGCCATCAGCGCAGGTTCCAGATATGCCACGCCAAAACAAGTGTCTCCTCGCGACGGTCTCCAATTCTCGTAGTCCCATTGCTCAAACGCACGCAGCCAGTGCAGCAGCGCAACGGTGTCTTTGATCCCTTCGATGTCCTTGATCTGCTGGAAGAAACTGTCTAGCGTATCGTAGAACCACTTCGCCTCTTCTCAGGTACACTGTGTGGCGTGTTCGAGCGCATAATTGATATGCAAGTCGTTGCTCCCGTCCCCCGCCCTGGCAAGTGGCGCGGTAAACGGCAAGGCAACTATGAACATCCACGAGAATAGTTGTCGCAGCATCTCGTCACCGGGAATTACAAACTACCGAGCGAAGAACCAATCAGGAATCCATTCTCACATCTGATTCCCGTAAGCCCGTCCCACCGCGCTGGCTTGCGAACTCACCACGCGGATCAGCTCCTGCTCGCTGTCGCGGACGAAGGCGCGCAATTCTGCCATGTTAGTAACGCCGACATCGGCCATGGTGCGCGCGGCGTAGTGCTTGAAGGTGTTGATGTAGAAGACCATGGAATTGGCTTTTTCCTCGAAGAAGCGATAACCGGCTTTGCCTTCGACATTGCGCGTGCGGCCGCCGGGGCGCAGCCGCTTGCGCGCCAGAACCGGATTGGCGCTTTCAATGATCATGGTCGGGGCCGAGGCGCTGCCGTGATAGGGCATGCAGACCTTACCCGACTTGTGCTCGAAGTAGATGTCCCCCTGCTCGATGACGCAGTGTGCCAGTTGCTGGTTGTAAGAGATCAGATCGACGCCGAGCAGCAACAGATGCCCCATCGAGCTGCCGATGCCGCCCTCTACAGCGATGGTCACATGATTGAAGCGCGGATCGGTAGTGATGCTGTAGACCTCTTCCAGCGTGGTCACCGCCATGCCGTTGGTCGCCGAGGTACACTGCCTGCCGCCGCCGTGACCAAAAAAGAGACCGTCGGCGCGGATTGCGGGCGCGATCAACTTGAGGCACTGCTCCTTGTCGCTGACCTGGCCCACGAAGAGCTCAATCTCGTCGCCGAATTCGGCGCGGATGGCCGCCGCGATCTCGGTCACGCGTGGGTCGGAGTTGATGGTATAGATGCGGAAGAGACGCACATTGGCTTCTTCATAGAGAAATCGCGCCGCCGCCACTTCTTCCTTGACATTGCTGCAACCGAGAGCGGCGCCGATATTGCGCGCCGCGCGCCCGTACTCGGCCGCGCTCAATCCGATGTTTGCCAGCACGTCCTTGGCCGCGCGGATGACCGCCGCTTGTCTATCGATATAACCGGCGAAGAGGCTGTTGCGATGCGTGAATATGGGATGATGGCCGATGGCCGCGGTCACCAACACATCGCGCCAGCCGGAAATCGCCGGCATAGATCCGAAACCGAGGATGCTACGCGGGTATTTGCCGATGCGGTTGAACAAACCATGTTCCGCGCTGTCCGTGCGGGAGACATAGCGCTCCGATGACATCTTGCGATAACCGAGATCTTTCCAGCTATAGGTGCTGGTGCTGAAGGGATTATCGTTCATGCCCAGCACGTGCTCGACCGTGCGCGAGCGCCTGTTGCTGCGCTGGGGAATGGCATGGCCGTTTTCGATCTCGTCTAGGCTGCGCAGGACCAGGCTGTTCTGGTTGCTGCAGAAAAAATCGGCGCGCTGCGCCAGGCAGAGCGTGCGGCGTTCCGGACCGAACTGCCAGATAACCGGACTGCCGTTTTTGTTCATGTGCAGCGTGCCGCGGTCAACATCGGTGAGTATCAGTCCGATGCTGCTGGAATCGGTTTTGGGCAGGTAACGACTGTAATAGATGTTCTCTTCATATTGGATCGGCTGATAGTTCGACGCCACGAAATCTTTATTAGGCGGATTGTCCTGCTCGATGGCTTCCAGGGCGTAGGCGAATGCCAGCGCGCGCTCATCGATCAGCGCCTCATAATTGACGCGTTCCACCTCTTGACGATAAGGCTCAGGAATCATGAAGGCGACCTGGCCAAGGGAGAAGGGGTCGTCCCGCAATGCCTCAAGCGCCTTGCGACGCATCGAATAACGATCTTTGTCCACAGCGCCCATCTCGGCAAAGGTCAGCGCCTGGCCCGCTGGCACGAACATATCATCCCAGCCGAAACCGTCGGTCCCGCGCAGGGTCTCGGCGATGCTGCCGGCTGTGTTGCCCTGGCGCATATGCACCTCGCCCCCGTCGAAGACAGCGATCAAAACTGTGGCGACCGCGCCACGATCGCGCCCTTGCAACCAGATTTCGGCGATCATGCGCCGCATTTCGATATCTTCCGAGAAATCCTTGATATAGGTGCCGGGGCGGCCATTGAGACCGCGACAGGATAGCGAGGTCTCTTCGACCAGAATAGGATTGTAGCCATTGGCTTTGAATGCCTCGATGGCCTTGTGGCGGACCACTTTATAAGGATCGAGGCTTTGGATTTCTTCGATATCCAGTTTCACGCCGACGATCTCGTAATCGGGCAGGATGCGGCGGAATTCTTCCAGCTTGTTGCGGTTGGTCGTGGCGACTTCGACATAGGGATGGGCGTTGTTCCGCGAACGTACGAGGTTGATGACCTTGGGCTCGGTCATATACAAGGGTCTAGGCATCAGGGGCTATTCCGTGATAGATAGGACCTTCGGTCGAATTATCGCAGACGAGGGCCTTTCATGATAGGGGGTAGGTCAACTGGTAGTGTACGCCTTTCGGTTAAAATCCTTCGTAGCCAGTCCTCGACATTGGGATCCTTAACCCAAAATACCAACCGTCTGGCAGGGGCGACTCGGCGGGTCGCGTAGACACAGACCGTCAGTCGCCCGATACGCTTTCAGGTCAGCTACCGACCTTGGATAAGCAGTTTGCGCGAGAAACCCGCCCGGCAGTCGCTCAACCCCATTCCGAGTGGATGAAAAACACGCTAAATCTAGCCACCCGCCCGCGCCACAAACTGCAGCGCCAGGTCAACGTCGTCGGTGATATTCGCCACGGAGGGCACATCAGGAATGGTCAAGCCGAAATCGCCATGCAGCACGTTGACCGTGGCCAGACCGCTCAACTGTGTCTCGCTGTCTAAGGTAACTTCCGCACGGAATGTCACAGTCTGGGTCACATCAACCACCGTCAGATCACCACTGACATCGAATGCGATGGTCTCGCCGACCGCGATCGAATCCGCCGAAAAATTGTTCAGTTCCTGCGGCTCGAAGACGATGAATTCGTAGGCGTCCTGCGCCGATTTCAGTATCTGGCCCCGTATGGCGCGGTTGCGGAAGCTATTGTCCGTCTCCAGCGTACGGGCGTTGATGAGGATCGTGCCGATCGACGACGCCATTGGATTGGCAAGGTCGACATTGATCGTCCCCGCGACTTCATTCGTGGCGCCAATCACCGTGGTCCGGACCCCGCGCAGATCTTCTTCGAGGGTGAAACTCGCCTGGCTTTCCGCGGCAACGATGCTGAATGCCACCGGCTCAACCGTTTCCTGCGCGGCCGCAACGGTATCGACTACCTCGGTGATCATCGTGTCCATTGCAGCGCCGACGGCAAGGTCAACCGCATTTGCCACCGCGGCGTTAACCGCGTCAGGCAGCGTATTGCTGATGGCAGCGCCAACTGCCGTGCCGACAGCCGCCGCCAGCTTGGCGTCCTCCGCTGTGCGCGTGGCCAGGGCGGCCTCTGCGGAAAGGCTGGCTTCGCCGGAACCGCCGCTGATCCAAATCCAGCCAAAAATACCGGCGCCGGCGCCAACAGCCAAGGCGACGACAAGTAACATCAATGCGGTCGAGGTGGACAATCCGCTCCGGTTGCTGTTGCTCATTATCTGTTTAGGCTCCTGTACTACGAAACAGTCGACATTGCATGACGCTTCAAGAATCGAGTCAATTGGCTCTTCATATTTTGTCGCAGAAGAGCATTGTAGCCACAAGTCGTTCAATTGGCAGTATCAATCGGTCAGGCAGCAAGCGCGCAAAGGCGATTATCCCAAATTCAAGCGCAAAATATCCCAATAACCCAAATCCGTCATCGCGATTCGTCCCGCGCGATCATTGATGATTTCGACCTGTAACATGTCCTGCCGCAGCCAGGACCCGAATACCGCCGATGTCGTAATTTCTATCGTAATAAATCTGCTTTTGAACAGGAAGTCGCAAGACCGGGATCTGATCGCAATGCCAAACTCTGCAAATGACTTATCCCAGATATCCCAAGAATTTCGACAATTATTGGGATAAAATCGGCCAAAATGGCCAGATTTTGGGAAAGTCTTGGGAAATAAGAGCCGGGTTCCATTCTCTCCGACAGTTTCGTGAAGAGCTTGAACGAGGCTTCCCGGGGCGCCAACTGGCGTAGATAATCGCCGAGCAAGTTATGATATTTTATGTCATCTGCCCGCATGCCCCCGCCTTCGCCTGGAACAGGGGACGGTGTTACAATCGGGGACGCCCTTTTAGCGTGATTGCGAAATGGAGGAGAAAATGGCAGTTACGATCAGATTCCTTGGCCACTCTGGTTTTCAATTGGATATCGACGGACACAAGCTCTTGATTGATCCCTGGCTGTCTGGCAATCCCGCCGCGACAACGGCGGCTGCTGACCTTGATGCCGAAGTCATTTTGCTCACGCACGCGCACGACGACCATGTCGCCGATGCGACCGGCATCGCCAATCGCACCGGCGCCACCATCGTTTGCAATTTCGAGATGGGCAACTGGTACATGGCGCAAGGGCAAGACAATGTCTTTCAAGGCAATCCTGGCGGCAGCTTCCACAACGACTGGATGAGCGCCAAATGGACCGTCGCCCATCACAGTTCATCCTTCGGCGATGGCAGCTATGGCGGGCAACCCAACGGTTTTGTCATCCGCGGCGGCGGTCATACTATCTATCACGCCGGCGATACCAGTCTCTTCGGCGATATGCGCTTGATCGGCGACGAAGGCCTGGATCTGGCGCTAATCCCGATCGGCGATCTTTTCACCATGGGCATCGACGATTCGATCAAGGCGATACAGATGCTGCGCCCCGCTACCGTCGTGCCGATGCACTACAACACCTTCCCGCCCATCGAGCAAGACGCCGCAGCCTGGGCGCAGCGCGTCGAGAGCGAGACCGACGCCAAGGCGCTTGTCTTATCGCCCGGCGAGTCCGTTCATCTCGACTAGTTAAGATCGTCGGATGCGCGCAGCGCGCGGATGTAAGCTTCGATTTGATCAAGAACGGCACTGTCCTGGGGATATCCCAGGGCATCGCTCAATTCGCCAGCGATACGCCTGAAGAGCTTGATCTGCCGCAAGAGGCTCCGCCAAAGCGCCGCGACATCCCAACCGCTCCAGATCTCTTCGATCGCGGCGTAGGTTTCCCCGTCCGTCCATTCGCGGATGCGCTTGCCGAGCAGCCAGGTATTCAACGGTCTATCGCTGCTGGCGCCGGCATGCCATTCCAGCATTTGCAGCAGATCGCATTTCATCGTCCAGTCGCGGAACTTAACCACCCAGAATTCGCGGCGGCGGATAAACTGCGCCACATGGATCGCCTCGAAATAGAATTCGTTGATGACGGCTTCAACTTGCTCAGCGCTCGGCGGATCGGCTCCCGGGAAGATCTGCGGCGAAGGCGGAAGTTCGCGGAAAAGGTCATCCTTGTCGATGGCGACGACATATCCGCGCAGGTACTCATCGGACAAGGCGCCGCTGCTAATCATCTCGCGTATCGCAACGACTTCCACGAACTGAAAATCGACTTTCACGCCGCCAGCGAACCAGACCAGCTTGTATGGCAGATCTTGATAAATCGGAAAGCGAATCCATACGTCCCCCAGCCCGTCAAGCCAAGTGTCGTCGGCGATGTACGAGGCATAATCTCTGCTGATTATTTGAACATCGACATCGGACCATGGATCCGTAGACCCGTCGCCGCGCGCCAGAGAGCCGGTGACAACCACCGCGCGAATCGCGTCTTCTTGACGAGCCCAGTCCACGACTTTGGAGAGCATACTGTGTTGAGGCAGGGTTGACGATCCCGACATATGAAACTTCAGCTGTGGGCGATTCGGCGCTGTGCCCTTCCCTTTGTCTGAAGATGCTGTGCTGGCAATTATGACAGGTCGGGCAATCGCTCGCCATATAGCCAGGCAGCAAAGAGCTCGTCCAGTTCGGAATCGCTGAGGCCTTCGGCAACGGCGATGAAATCCGCCGTCGCGACGTTGCCGTAGGCGTTTTCCCTGTAGAAGGTTCGCAATATCTCGAAGAAAGTTTCGTCCCCGACTTCGCCCCGCAGGGCATGCAAGACCAGAGCGCCGCGAGCGTAAACAGACCATCCAAACAACTCTGTTCTTTCAGGGTTGCCGGGCGCCTTCAACGCCATGCCAGACGCCCGCAGCGCGTCGATGAAAGTGCTATAGGCATCAGCGCCATGACGCTTGCCTCGCCAAAGGGCAATGAAATAGGTGGCAAAGCCTTCGTGCAGCCAGATATCGCGCCAGTCAGCGAGCGTGACGCTATTGCCGAACCATTGATGCAGCAATTCGTGAAGCACGACTGATTCGGCGGCGCCCGAGGCGCCAAATATGGACAAGCTCTGGGATTCCAGCGCTGTTGGATAGCCCGGTACGGCAACCACCCCATATTCGGCAAAAGGATAGGGACCCAGCAAATCACTGAGCCAGGCCATCATATCTCCGGTCACATCGTATCCGGCCATGGACTTATCGGAAGCGCCGGCCGGGAAAAAGTTTCGGATCGGCACGCTGCCGCTATCATCGCGCGCCGCGACGAAATCGCCGATAGCGACAAGCGCCAGGTAGCTGGCCATCGGCTGTTCCATCTCCCAGACGAAGGAGCGCGTGCCATCGTCGTTGGTTATTGTCTCTCTCAGCACGCCGTTGGCCACGGCGGTCAAGCCTTGCGGCACGGTAATGCGGAAGCTGTAGCTTGCTTTGTCCAGCGGGTGGTTATTGCACGGGAACCAGTTCATGCTGCCCGATGGCTGGCTGACGGCGGCAAAGTAGCCGTCAGCCCATTCTTGCCAGCCCAACTTGATCCACGGCACAGCCGGGTCGGCTATCGGCTGGGGAACACCTGCGTAAGTTATCGCTACTTGGAACGCGGCTCCCGCGGGGATGGTCTGCACTGGCCTAATGACGAGTTCCTCTTCCTCACGCCTGAAAGTTGCCCTCATATCGTTGACCTGGACGCTATCCACGGTCAATTCGTAAAGGTCCAGATTGAACGAGGCGAGATCAAGCAATGCGACGGCTTCGAGGATAGCGGTTGCGGCGATGTAGTTGCTTTCCGGCGTGAATACCAAGTTGATACTGTAATGCTGTACGTCGTAGCCGCCGTTGCCAAGCCGCGGATACAAGCGGTCGCCCAAGCCGGGGGCGCCTGGTTGTTGCGCGAAGACGGTAGCAGATGAAGCAAACATCAAGAGCGCGAGGCTAAGGACACGAAGTAGATGCAGGTTGAACGCAGTTATGCGAATTGAGGTCATAAAGTAGTCTCAAATTGCTGAATAGTTATCATGTATTCGACGCCATTACCCGGTATGAACGGAAGAATTAGCCCAAAGCGTTTGCTAGACTATCCTAAATCATAAACGATGACTTCCAATGACGAACGCCCGCTAGATGTATGTGACATATTGCTTTTGCTGCGATTCTTCTGGCCTGCCACAACCTGTAGGCTAAACAAACCTGCTATGCTACACTAGGTGATATGATCGACAAGAACATATGGAGAAGCATCATTTGCCGTCATTAGACTTCGCTCACCATATCGTAGACTTGATTGAAGACCGCAAAGCCGAGGACATCCTGCTACTCGACTTACGTCCCGACAATATCATCGCCGACTTTTTCATCATTTGCACCGGCGACAATGACAGGCATTTGCGTGCCCTGACAGAGACGGTCCGCCAGGATGTAAAAGACAGCTTCCAGCAGATTCCATTCACCAACGAAGGCACGACTGAAAACGGCTGGGTGGTGATGGATTATGGCGATGTCGTGGTCCACTTCTTCTCCCCCGACAAGCGCGAGTACTATGCGTTGGAGGAGCTTTGGGACGCCGCCTCCAAAGTGATGCTGCGTATCCAGTAAATGCCCTCGTGCTTTCATATTCACTTGCTGACCCGAGATTGGAGGAACGCTCATGGACGCGCTATACGCCGATGTCATCAGTCGCCTGGACGCGATGCACGCGGACTACTTCACCTACCTCGATGGTTTGTCGAGCGAGCAACTGGATTGGGCGCCGGGCCCCGAGATGAACTCCCTCTGCGTATTGGCGGTGCATGTGACCGCGGCGGAACGCTTTTGGATCGGCATCGCCATTGACGATGTGATCGAGCGCGATCGTCCCGCCGAATTTCGGGCAAGGGGCCATTCGCTGGACGAGTTGAAGGCGCGCTTCACCGCCAATATCGACTTCTACAGGACTGCCTTCGCCTCGCAGTCAGTCGGGCGATTAAGTGAGGAAGTGTCCTTCGAGTTCCTGGATCGCGAGATCGACTGTAGGCGTGGATGGGCGCTGTTGCATGCCTTGGATCATACAGCCGAGCACTTGGGTCACGCCGGCATGACGCGTCAACTGCTGGATCGGCGCTAGCTCAGTTATTTTCCTCTGCGACGTCCATCGGCGCATTTTCGGCGAAGCGCTTAAATGCTTCCATGCTGCTGCGCGTTTGCTCGCGAAATTTGCTGCCGGGGATGAACAGGGACATGATGCGCATGAAACTTCGAAACTGGAATTCGGAATCGAGCACCCAGCGCGTCTGCTCGCCCTCGTCATAGAAGTAATTGCGCACAATATTGTGCACGCCAGAGGCGTCGTATGTGCCGGAGAATTCATTCGGTAAATCCCGTTCGATAATCGTCTCGATCATTTCCATGCGACGCCTGCCCATATCGTAGAGCAGGCGTGTTTTGGCGCCGGGCTGGCCCGCTTCGCCGCTGATATGCTCGATGCTGACTAGCCCTTCCTGCCACTTCTTCAGGTTATCAAAGCTATCGAATAGTTCAATGACGCGTTCGCGTGGCAGATCGATTATGACTTCAGTTTTATAACGCATGATTTGATTCCCTCGTCGGCCTGACAAACGAGATTGTAACCGACCTTGCGCCAATTGCGCCAGCAACAGCCGCTCGGGCAGTGTATCGATTTCGATTGAAGTAGAAAATGACGCAACCAAGCCGTCAGCGTACAGGAAATCGTTTGCCAGAGTGACGCCGCGCTCCAGCGGTTTTGCCGAAAATCCGTGTATTCGGCAAAGGAATCGGCGGGTTCGGCAAAGGCTTTATCCCCCGCCCTGATTGGGATTTCGGATTGATTGAGGGCGGGATTTGCCATTGCCGGCAAAGGTGAATTTTCGGCAAAGGCAGTGGGCACGTTCTTTTCTTCGGACGGGGCAGGCGCGTATTTTGGCATGATGGACCTTGGGACGCTGGATTTGCTGGCATGGTAGCATAGGTATGAGGCAGAGTGGCGACTATTTGGTCGCGTTTTAGGACAAAGCGCCTGGAATCGCCTGTCTAAATGACGCTAGCGAGATTTGATGCAGGAAGGCAAGCATTTCAACCGAAATGGATACGCCTCCGCCGCTCGGCGCGTAACCGACGCAAAGGACTCCCGCGTTCACAGAAAATAATAAACCTTCTCGTCATATGAGTGACGTGGTTTACTAAAAATGAGATAATTCAGATTGAAGCCTTCATTTTACGGGGACTGCGGAAGCAAGAGGCGCAGCTCATGCAGACAGTTATGGTGTACAACGAGAAGGGTGGCGTTGGCAAGACCACCCTGACAGCGCAGATGGGCACGGGCTTGGCAATCCTGGGATATACAGTGCTAATGATCGACGCCGATCCCCAAGCGCATCTGACTGTAGCCTTGAAAGAGAATAAACGTCCTCATTTCTACAATCTGTTGGTCCGAGATGACATCGACGGCGGCGCGTGGAAGCAATGCTTGAGACAGATTGATCCGGCCCTTTTTCAGTTCCCCCATCTTGCGGCCAAAGGCGCGCTTCACCTGGTGCCCGGCAATCCGGAAACGGCTGGCATCGTGGGTAACATTGCGGATTCATTCGCTCTGTACAACAAACTGGAGGAAGTCGAGGATGTATTCGACTTCGTTTTCATTGATACGGCCCCCACGCGTTCAACCTTGCATGCCATGTTATATCTTGCCAGCGACAGAATCATCATCCCTACGCAGTTGGAAGCGATGAGCTTTGATGGCATCAAGCAGACTATGCAGAGCTTGCAGCGCTTTAGCAGGCAGCGGCGGGCCATGGGCTTAAGCGAAATCGAGTTGATCGCCTTGATCCCCAATATGTTTCGGAAATCAACCTCGCTGCACAAGGAAAACTTGCGGCTCTTGCAAAAGCCTTTCGCCAAAGTGATCACCGAGGCGATACCTTTGACGATCTTGTGGGGCGAGCTGTCACAGAGCGATTCCGCCAGCATTTACGCCTATCATCCCAAGTCTCGGATCGCGCAGATCACCTGGCAGATTGTGAAGTGCATTGCGGAAAGGATAGACAATCATGAGTGATGCGGCTCGCAAACGCGGTGTCAAGTATGACGAGAACCTGTTTGATGTCGGCGCCGCGGCGAGCGAAGGCTTCGGCCACGATATGGGCTATTCCGCAGTGGACATACAAACCAAGGCGATCCTGCGCGCCAAGCCAATCGATATCTTCAGCATCAAACCCAACCCCATGCAACCGCGTCGCGTGGTACCCTCGCAGTATCGTGAGGGTGCTGTCCTTGAACAGATCAAGCGCTGGCTGGGGGCGGTCGAGCGCGAGACCGGGCGCGCCCTGCCGCTGATGGACGTGATTAAAGGCGAGGTCGAACTCCGGACGGCGGAGGGCGACGGGGATTTCAGCGCCTTTCCCGAAGAACTACCACTGCTGCGTTTAGCTGACTTGGCGGCTAGCATCCACCAGGACGGATTGACCAATCCGATCACGGTGGTGAAATCGGGCGACGATTTTCTGATCGAGACCGGCGAGCGTCGCTGGGTGGCCTATCATCTGTTGAATGGGATCTTCGAAGGCGACGCCTACGCGGCGATACCGGCCCGGCGCATGGCGGAGCTCAACTTGTGGCGGCAAGCCAGCGAGAACACGGCGCGGGACGCGCTTAACGCGATCGCCCGCGCTCGGCAAATCGCCCTGCTGCTGATGGATCTGCATGGCTGGGACAAGTTCGCGCCTATCGAGTCCTTTGGGCATGAGCAAGGCTTTTATGCGCAGGTGGCGGATGCCGATCGCTGGCGGATTCCCTACGGTAAATCCGAGCAGCTATGCCTGGCTTGCGGATTCGAGAACGCCTCGCGGATTCGACAGTATCGCGCCCTTCTGAATCTGTCGCGCGAACAATGGACCTATGCCGACGATCATGATATCTCGGAATTCGAGATAAGGGGGTGGACGCCGGGCAAAAGTGTTACGGCAGTAACGGATTCGCAAAATCCCGAAGACAGTTCCAAAATCCCGGGCGCTTTGAAGCGCTTGGAGCGGCATCTCACCGAGGCGGAATTCCAGATGATGGACGAGGCGCAACAAGCGGGAGCGATCGAGTGGTTGCGCGCCCAGTTGAAAAGGCTGGAAGGCTGGCATCAATCCGGTTAGGTGGGTTGAGGTTACGTGACAGCGAAAACGAATTGCATGTCGGCAACTTAATGTTTGGTCAGCCCGGCTGACAAGACGCCATTCCCAATTGCAACACCGCGCATTCCGGAAACACAGTATCCATCTTTGCGAAGGTTAGGGCCAAACTCTGGTATGGCTATTCGGGCCTCTTATGTCCGCGATTCAACTCAAACCAGGCTGAACTCGATACAGAGACAAGGTTCACCACGTAAGAAGCAGTACAGGCGAAACAGCGGCATCGCAATCATATAAGTAAGCCCATGCTTGTCCGCCAATCGCCTCGACAACACTTGAGCCTCATCGCGATCCTCGATGACGCGAGCCTTGGCAGGCACCCACTCTCCTTGCAGATTACCCCTGGCGTCACATTTTGCCAGCTTGACATCCTCATTGTTGCGGATGCGCTTGACCTTCCCACTATGGCCGAAGGTCAAGCAATAGAGTTTGTGGTCGACGCTCGTGATGTTGACCGGTGTTCTCACGCTTCTGCCGTCCCGCCGATATGATTCGATGGAGACGTAAGTCGACTGCGCCAGCGCTTCAAAACACATCGTCGATGTCTGCCTGTCGCTTCACAGCATGTTGATTGTAGTTTGGGATGAATGCTTTGCTTCGTGCTGGCGGCTTAAGCGCAGACGGGAGCGTCGGCGGACCAGCGGTGCGTGGCCGGGCGATCGGTCAGCCCTGCCAGGTAGTCGCGGGCGGCGTGCCAGGAATCGCGCCATTCTTCGTAGGACTGCACTTGAGCCGGATTCTCGCGGCTGCGCACGATCAAGCTGGGGAATTCATCGCGTCCGGTAGGCGCGCCGATGGGTTGATAGCGCAGGTCAAAGCTCCAGCGGAGGGTATCGCTGACGTTGACCAGGGAACTATGCTGCGTGAGCCGGTGCATGAAAATGGCGTCCCCCGCCTTTATGGGCACGGGCAGCGCCTCGCCCGACAGCAAATGAGGCGGGATCAGCACCTGGTCGAAAGGGCAGTGTTCGGTTATGCCGTTCAGGTGACTGTAGGGCACTACCTGCAGGCAGCCATTTTCGATGGTCGCATCGGTGATGGCGAGCCAGACGGTGAGGATTTCGGTGTCGTCGGCGTTGGGCCTGTGTACGCCCTGGTCCTGATGCCACTTGGTCTCTGTGGTCAGGTTTACCATACCAGCCGCGACCTTCGATTCCGCCGGTTTGATGCGCACATGCTGGATCGGATTGGACAGGATCTCGCTGCCAATGACCTCTTCAACTTTGTCAAGTAAGCGTTCGTTGCGTATCAGGTCATAAACGGCGCGGCTGGCGTTGATGCCGGCATCGCTATGCACCGTTTCGTTGGACAAAGCGATATCCATGTGAGAGAAGACGTCTTTTTTCGCTTCGCCCAGGATCGCGGTCAATCGCTCATCAAAGGGCAGCCCTTCGTAGGCCGAGGAGATCAGTCCCTTCGCGTACCATTGAGGCGCCATGCGATCGAGCAACTGATGATAATCATCAATGATTGCTGCCAGAGCCGCATCGTCCAGAACGCCCTCGACAATGGCGTAACCCTGCGTTTCGATTAATTCTTTGAGATTACTGGTCATGGCGCGCCTCCCCTATCCCTGCTGAGGACAGGTTTACATCGGGCATGAAATCTCTACAAATCTTGAAGTTATTTCGGTGTTTTCGGGCGACCTGATAGGTAGCCCCTACAAATCTCACCATAAATGAACCTTGTAGGGATCAGCTATCAACTGACCCGTCGTTTTCTTACCTTGTTACTTCAAAGCTGTCCTATCCTTGGGAATCTAACACAAGCTGGGCCGACTGTCAACTTGGTGCAAGCCTCAGCCGCGTTCCCCCAGGAGCGAATAGGCGGATTTGAACACAAAGACCGCGCCGAAGAGGGCGCTCAGCGTCAGGACGATGCAGGCGCCGGAGGGGATATCCAGGTAGTAGGAGGCGTAGAACCCCATAAGACCGCTGACGATGCCGATCAAGCAGGCGATGAGGATCATGTGATGCAGGCGCTTGACCAGCAGGCGCGCTGTGGCAGCCGGCGTGATCAGCAGCGCCAGCATCAGGGCGATGCCCACCGCCTGCAGACTAACCACGATGGTAACCGCGATCAGAATCAACAAGGTCAGGCGCAGGATTTCGACCGGCAGCCGCAGGCTGTGCGCCAGGCTGAGATCGAAGCTGACAATCAGAAACTCTTTATAGAGCAGGAGGACGACGACGGCTACAACGGCCGCCATCGCCGCCATCAGCAGCAAGTCGTTCTTACTGATGCCATTGATGCTGCCAAAGAGGATATGGGTTAGATCGACCGTGTAACTGCCCTGTGTGCTGACAATGGCGATGCCCAGCGCGAACATGGTGACAAATACGATAGCGATGGCGCTGTCTTCTTTGAGTTCCTGGTTGCGGGTTAACCAGGCGATGACCAAAGCGGAGACGATGCCCGCGCCTAAGCCACCGACAAAGAGATTGCTGCCGACGTAGCCGCCGCTGGCGGTATAGGAAAGCGCGATGCCGGGCAAGATGGCGTGAGCCAGCGCGTCGCCCAAGAAAGCCATACCGCGCACCACCACAAAGCAGCCGACGACGGCATTGATGCCGCCGACGAGCACCAGCGCGAGCATGCCTCGCTGAATGAAGGAATAGCTGAGCGGCTCGGAAAGGAAACTAGCGAGGTCCACGCGGGGCTCCCCCGACATTGTCCTTGCTGAACATCAGCAATTGGTCGCCATGGGCGAAAACCGGCATGGCGCCGCCAAATGCCCGGGTCAGGTTTTCTGGCGTGAGTACATCGGCGGGAGCGCCGTATGCCAATATTTTGCCATTGAGGATCAGAATCTTGTCGAAGTGCAGGGCGACATTTTCCAGATGATGGGTCGAGAGCAGTATGGAAATGCCGTGGTTGGTAAGGATATCGAGGGTCTCGATAATATCCTGCTCGGCGGTCTGGTCGACGCCGTTGAAGGGTTCGTCCAGCAACATGATGCTGGTATCTTGGGCCAGGGCGCGGGCGATAAAGACGCGCCTTTGCTGCCCACCGCTGAGTTGGCTGATTTGCCGGTCCGCCAGCGCGCTCAGGCCAAGGCGGTCAAGGATGTCGCGCGCGAAGGCGCGATCATCCTTGCCGGGCCAGCGGAACCAGCCGATATGCCGGCAGCGGCCCATCATCACCACATCAAAAACGGAAGCTGGAAATGCCCAGTCGATGGCGCTTTGCTGTGGCACATATCCGACATGGATGTGGCTGCTATAGCAGTCTGCGCCATGGATCGAGATATGACCGGCGCTGAAAGGCAGCACGCCGACAATTGCCTTGAAGAGGGTGCTCTTGCCGGCACCATTCGGACCAACGATAGCGACGCGCTCGCCGGAATCGACGGTGAAACTGACGTCATGTATGGCCTGTCGTTTGCCTGGGTAGCCCGCCGACAGGCGCTCGACGCGCAGGGCGGGCTGCTCGCGGTCGCGTTCGCGACTGGGCTGCTGTAATCTCAGAGTCGCCATCCGACGGTTCCTAGCTATGCCTAACCCGAGAGGGCTTCAACGATAGTCATGACATTGTAACGCATATAGTCGAGATAGGTGCCGGCAGGTCCCCCGGCGTCGCTCAAGGTATCGCTGTACAGCTTGGCTAGTTCCGCGCCGGTTTCGGCGACGATCGCGGACATGATGGGCTGTGGCGCGAAGGGATCCCCGAATAGGGCCGAAATGCCTTCGTCGCGGACCACGTCAATCAGCGCCGCGACATCTTGCGCGCTCGGCTCCACCATGGTTGAAATGCCTGCCAGGGTAAAGATGAGTTCGAAGCGGTAGGTCGTCGCCAGATAACCAAAGGCCTCGTGGCTGGTGACAAGGACGCGCTCTTCGACAGGCAGGTCCATCAGGGCGGGCAAGATGAAATCGGATTCCAGCGCGAGCAATTCCTGGTTGTAGGCGGCGGCATTGGCGGCATAGGCGGCGGCGTTGTCCGGGTCCTGAGCCGCCAGCGCATCACGGATCTGCAACACCCAGAAGATGACATTATGCGGGTCCATCCACAGGTGCGGGTCGCAAATGCCGTGACCGTGACCGTGTTCGTCTTCGTGTCCGTGGCCGTGACCGCCGCCGCAGTCAATATCCCCCTCGCGACCCAAGGTCTCGACATGCCCGCGCTCAGCTGCTTCTTCGCCGATGAGGGCTGCAACTTCGGCGTCGTGGGCATCACAGTCGCTTGTCCCGCGCATGTCATCATCATGGTCATGGGCGTGGTCATCGTCATGCTCATGGGCGTGGTCGTCGTCGTCATGCTCATCGGCATGGTCGTCATCGTCATGGTCATGGGCGTGGTCGTCATCGTGCTCATCGGCATGGTCGTCATCGTGCTCATCGGCATGGTCGTCATCGTCGTGCTCATGGGCGTGGTCGTCGTCATGTTCATCGGCATGGTCGTCATCGTCGTGCTCATGGGCGTGGTCGTCATCGTGTTCATCGGCATGGTCGTCATCGTCATGCTCATGGGCGTGGTCGTCATGCTCATCGGCGTGCTCGTCATCGTGATGCATCGATGCGCCAGCCGGAATTATCCGGACGCAGGCCGACACCGTCACGATGTTGACCATCTCACCGGCGCTTTCAATCGCTTCCAGCAACGTTTCTTCATATCCAGTGCCGACTATGAAAACCAGATCCGCCTCGGCGACGGCTGTGAGATCACTGGGCGAGGGAGTGAAGGCATGGGGATCGGAGCCCACTGGAATCAAGGAACGGACATCGGCTTTATCGCCAGCGACTTGGCGCGCGACGTCGGTCAGGATACTTTGCGAGGCCACCACGTTCAGCATGGCCCCCTGCGCCCCGGTTGAGACGGAAATCGCTAGCGCCGCTACGAAAATCATAAGTAGTCCTACCGCTTTACTTCGCATCTGTCTTGCCTCCAAGATCTAGGTGCATTACGAGAATTGTCCAAGCTGAATGCTATAACGCTTAATAGCCAAAGGCAAGATCTAATTGAGACTGAGTCTCATTAAATTTTGACAAGTCCAAAGCCGCTGTTCAGATGCGTCCCCGCTCGGTAAACTCATCGTTATGAGTATTAATTCGTTACAAGCAGAGGATACCCAGCCCTTTCGCGGCCGAGGGGAGGATACGCAGCCGGTCAGTCCGGCGCCGCGACGGGGCAGGCGGGGCCGGGGGCGGCGCTGGCCGCTGCTCTTGATTGTGGCGGTGACCTGCTGCACGCTGGCTGTCACCAGTGTACTCTTTATCCGCAGCCTGCCCTTTGATTTGCCCTCGCGCATCGGCGCCGAGAGGCAGGTTACGATCAATCGGGATGGTTTTCTTCATCAGGTATACAGTCGGGCCGAGACAATTGCTGAGCTCTTGAACGAGTCGGAGATAGCAGTGCCGCTGGATGCCTGGCTATCTCATGAGCTTGATGGCGCGATAGCTGATGGCATGACCATCACGATCAAAGCGGCGCGTGATGTGAGGATTGAGGTCGGCGACGAGGCGCGGGTATTGCGAACCGCGCTGGACAATCCCCTGGAGATCTTGAACAGCGCCGGCATTGCCGTCAGCGAGGCCGACAGAATCCGGGTGAACGGCGCGCTGGCGCATCGTGACGCTTTGGCGGGCTGGACAATCCCGGCCGAACATATAGAAGTGCGCCGACCATTCAGCTTGACCGTCATCGACAATGGCGAGCGATCGGCTATTTTGACCACAGCAGAAACGGTGGGCGCAGTTTTGGCCGCGGCCGGCATTAAGTTGCACCCCAATGACGCGATCAATCCGCCGCGGGACAGCGCCGTTAGCCGCGACATGACGATAGTCGTCGAGCGGGCGACGCCGATAGCCTTGCGGCTGGATGGCGTGCTGATTGAAGTGCGCACGCGAGCGCAGCGCGTGGATGAGGCGCTGCAAGAGCTCAACGCGCCGCTCTTCGGGCTGGACTATGTGATACCGAGCGGCGAGACCGAGATCGTCACCGACATGCTGATCGAAATCGTGCGCGTCACTGAAGAGGTCAGCGCGCGGCAGGAGACGATCGCCTATGAGCTGCGCTATGTGGCTGACGCGGGACTGAGCCTCGATCAAAGGGTCGTTGCCCAGGCGGGGCAGAACGGGACGCGGGAAATCCGCAGCCTGGCGCGCTATGAGAATGGCGCCGAGGTCAGCCGGAGCGTCACCGAGAGCGTTGTCACGCAGCCGCCGCAAGATCAACTCATCCACTACGGCACGAAGATCGATCTGCGGACGGTTGAGACGCCGGGCGGGCCGCGCCTGTATTGGCGGGTGCTGTGCATGTTGGCGACCAGCTATCATCCGGCGGCGCTGGGCGGCGACAATGTGACCGCGATAGGCTGGACGCTGGAGAAGGGCATCGTGGCCGCGGACCCCAAGCTCATTCGCTATCGCAGCGAAGTTTTTGTGCCCGGCTACGGCGTCGCTTACATGGCGGATACGGGCGGGCCGCGCAGTTCGCGCTATTGGATTGACCTGGGTTACAGCGATGAAGACTGGGTTTCCTGGCGGCGCTATGTCAAGGTTTACCTGCTGACCCCGGTGCCCCCGGAGATCGACTATATATTGCCGGTTTGGACGCCGATCCGCAGCGTGCCGGGCGGCTGTGGCAATTAAGCTTCCGGATCATACACCGCGAGCGCTTCTTCTTGCGATGGCAGGGGATTGAAGGGACCCAGCCAGAATTCTGGCCAGGGGGCGACCACCGCGCCTTCGCGGACATCGAGGATGCGGCGGATCATGGGCGCGACCACTTCCGAGCCCTCGCGGGAATTGGCCATGACGCCGGCGAAGGCGATTTGGGGTTCGTCGGCCGGGTAGTAGGCCACGAACCAGGCATTGGGCTGGCCGGCGGTTTCGGCGGTGCCGGTCTTGCCGCAGACGGTGTAGGGCGCGCCCTCGAAGACCCACCAGGCGGTGCCTACCTCCGGTATGGTCGTGACCTGGCACATACCCTCGCGGACTATTTCGAGGGCGTTGACGTCCAAGCCTTGAGCCGGCAAGAGCGTGGGCTGGTTTTCCTGTCGATAGTTTTCTGTACCGGGCGTGCCGATATGGCTGACGATATAGGGTTGGTAGTGTTTGCCGCCATTGGCGATGATGGCGGTGGCGGCCGCCATCTGGAGGGCGGTGACGGTGACATTGCCTTGTCCGATCGCGTTGTTGATGGCTTCGGTGGGCTCTTGCGGGTTGGGATAGGCGACGGCGCCGGCGGCTTCCCTGTCCAAGCCATTGATGCCGGTTGCGCTGCCGAAGCCGAGTCGCTCGGCGTAGGTCGCTTGCAAGTCGGGGTCTTGCTGGAACATGAGCCCGCCGACTTCCCAGAAGAAGGGATTGCAGGAGGTGGCCAGGGCGCGGCTCATATCGACCTCGCCGGTGGCGGGCTTGTTTTCCAGCAAGCGCCAATCGTAGCGAACGGGGCGGGCGTCGCCAAAGCGCTGCTGCCCCTCCCACTTGATATCGCAGTAGTAGGGATATGGATCCGGCAGGATGCCTTCCGAGGCGGCGGCGAGCAGGGTGACGATCTTGTAGACCGAGCCGGGGGTATGTTGTTCGGCGATGGCTTTGTTGGTGAAGGGCGAGCGGGTATCGCGGTTGAGGCGCGCTGTGCGATCGGGCACGTCGTATTGCGTATCGGGGTTGAAGATGTGGGGGTCGAAGCTGGGATAGCTGGCCATGGCCAATACCTCGCCGGTATTGACGTCCAGGGCGACGATGGCGCCGCCAAGCGTGATGCCGCCCCAATTGAGCAGGGCGTAATTCACGGCGTCCGACAGGGCCTGCGCGGCTGACTCTTGCAGATCGCGGTCGATGGTGAGCGTGACGGGCTGTGGCGCGACGCCGGGCGACCCGCCGAGGGAGCGGACGACGGTGACGCCCCGCTCGACGATTTGAAGAGTGCGTTTTGGCTCGCCCCCCAGGACGTTTTCATAGCTGAATTCGATGCCGGCGCGGCCGACCAAGGCGCTCTCTTCGCGTCCGCGCGCTTTCCAAAAGTCCAGCAGTTCACTGGGGATACGGCCGATATAGCCCAGGACGTGGGTGGCGATGCCGTGGCCGTAGTAGCGGCGGGTGCGATAGCGGGACACGGTGGTGACGCCACAGTCGAATTCCAGGGCGTCGCGATAGGCGTCGTAGCGTTCCGGATCAATCTCGGCGATATGGAACAGGGTTTCCTGCAGGTAGCCGGTGAAGATATTGCGCATGGTATTGACTTGCTGTCGGGTGACAATGGCGAGCGTGTTGAGGCAATCGTCGATATTGTTCATGTCTTGCTGGATGACATACAGACTGTCAACCAAACCGCCTTGTTCCGCCAGGTGGCGGCCGCCGCGATCGTAGATATTTTCGCGACCCGCATAGCTGGTTTCTTCTTCCAGGCGGGCGCGGGCAGACATGCCGTCAAAGATATCCATCTGCGACCAGGCGATCTTCCAGCCGCCCTCGTCGACCATGCGCATGGTACGTCCTTGGTCGCGGATGCGCCCGAAGGTTGGGGATTCGATGACGATGTCGTAGTCGAGCACGGCGGTGCTGCCCTGGTAGGCGACCTGGCTGCGCGCGAGCGTGACGCCGGCGAAGCTGATGACGCTGTGGGCCTCGGTATAGCGATTGATGAAGACCTGCCTGGGATAGAGCTCGCGGCTGCGCCCGGCGATGAGGCGATACATGCTCTCGTAGTCTTTGCTGTTCCAGGCGTCGATGAAGTTGCGGAGGGCAGCTTCGGGGTCGGCGCTGCTGGTTTCCAGGACAGCGGGGGGCGCGGTGGCGGTCAAGGGCGCGTTCCGCTCGAGCAGGATCGAGTCGCAGGCGCTCAGTATGAAGAGGCTGATCAAGAGCGGGCAAAGCAGGGATCTGGCAGTCATGTCTCGCGCTTTGGGATGAACTCCCTCTCTAAGGAATACAGGCCGCGATCGCGTCTTTCTCCCGGGCTGTCTTCGCATTATCGCCTCTGAGGCGGGGGGACGCAATTGCGCGGCCAAGAGCATCGCTTGATCGTCCGTTTCTCGCGATCACATGAGCGGCGGCGTCTTCCCCCGACGATACAGTAAACAGAAGTCGCGGGTCTTGACGGCTTCCGCAGCCATATGCAGCTCCGCAAATTAAGTATACTCTTTCTGTATCGACTGAAAGCGAGGGGAATGTGACTCCGTCCTCCAAGGCCGTGAGCAGAAGCGATGAAAGGCGTCAGCATATCTATAATATGGCTAGCGAATGCTTCAGCGAGAGCGGTTATGATGCCGTCAGCATGCGGGAGATTGCGGCGAAGGCCGACGTATCAGTCGGCTTGATTTATCATTATTTTGGGGGGAAGGAGGATATCGCCCGATGCTGGTACATCGAGCAAGTCGAAGCGCTGGCGGCGGCGATGGGTAGCTTGCCGCCGGGGCAGCTCGCCGATCGCTATCGTCAGGCGCTGGAATTGAACCTGCGTCGCTTGCGCCCCATGCGCGGGGCGATGTCGGCGTTATTCGCCGGCGCCATGCGTTCCGATGCCGCAGCCTCGTTGATGGACAGTCCGCCGGGATATCGCCTGTCGAGCGCTTATCGCCAGTTGGTGCTGGATTCAGACGACGCCTTGCGCGAACCCGCAGCGGCGGACCTGGGGGTCGTCCTCTATATGTTTCACATGCTGCTGATTGTCTTTTGGCTCTATGATCGGTCGCCCGGTCAAGCGTCAACGGAGAAACTTCTGGGTTTTGCCCAGGAGATGTTCAAGTTGCTGCGGCCGATGTTCTTCTTGCCAATGGTACCGCAGGGGATGGCAAAATTGGCGCGGATTGTCATGCCGGATCGCTAGCGCGTAACTGATTCAATAAGCGCCGCTGCGCAAGACGACGCGGGGAATAGTCAACATGAGAATCTCGATATCCATGGAGAGTGACCAGTTGTCGATATAGTAGATGTCCATGGCGCACATTTCGTCAAATGGCACGTTGCTGCGCCCGCGAACTTGCCACCAGCCGGTCATGCCCGGCGTGATCTGCAAGCGGCGCGTATGCCGCGCTTCGTAGTGCGCCACTTCATCGGGGGTCGGCGGGCGCGGCCCAACCAAACTCATTTCTCCTCGCAAGACATTCAACAGGTTAGGCAGCTCATCGAGGCTGGTGCGGCGCAATAACTTGCCGACGCGGGTGATGCGCGGGTCGTTGACGAACTTGGGATGGCGCGGGTCCTCGCCGGAAGCTTGCAGCATCTCCTCGTGCATTGCCTCGGCATCCGCCACCATGCTGCGGAATTTAAGCATCTCGAACTTTTGTCCGTCTTTGCCGACCCGCTCTTGCCGGAACAAGACCGGACCTTCTCCCTCCAGTTTGAGCGCGATCGTTACCAAGAAACTTATCGACGCCCACAAGGGGAAACTGAGCGCGACGAGGATCAGATCAAGGCCGCGTTTCAGCACTTGATCGGCAGAGGTGAAGGGACGTTGCGCGCCGAAGCCCAAAAGCGGTATCCCATCCAGGTTTTCCACCTGCACCTGGCGGATGCTGAGTTGCATGAGTTCTGGCACGATGCGCAAGTCCGTGCCGGTCCCGCGGCAAATTTCCGACAATTCCTCTATGCGATCGTAGTGCTTCCAGCGGAAGGTGATGACGACGGTATCGACGCGCTGCGCGCGAATGACCTCTTCAAGCTGATCGGTCTGGCCCAAAGCGGCTACGCGCCCGACGCTGCCACTGGATTTGCTCTCGTCATCGTCCAGGAAGCCGATGGGCCGGTAACCGAAGTCGGGGCGTGCCAGCATGGTGCCGAGCATATCTTGACCGATATCGCCCATGCCGACGATGAGCACGCGACGAATGCCGATGCCACGGTGACGGAAGTAGGCCAATACCCAGCGCCGCAAGAGGCGCGACAGGGCGCCAATGATCAAGGTCAAGGCGGCGACGTAAATGAGCATCAAGCGGCTGGTTGCGGTAGGCTGCAAGATGAAGAACATCGCCAGCACGATCACGATGGATACGGCGACGCTGCTGGCGATGAGATAGACTTCTTCCAGCCAGGAGCGCCCGACGATATTGCGATAGAGCCCGTTGCGCTGATAGTTCAGCCAGATCAAGACGGCGTAGACGCCGGCGTAGGGGACATAGGGCATGAAATCGCGCTGGGCCGGATCCAGGATGGGGCGGATAATTTGCAGTTCGTAGCGCAGTACATAGGCGAGGGCGAATACCAGAAATGCCAGAATGCCGTCGAGCAGCGGGAAGAACCAGCGTGGCTCAATCGTAGGGCGCTCGGAAAGGGGGCGGTTGGCAGTCATAAGCTAGTTGTCAGAGCCGCTGGGCGGCAGCGAAATGATCTGCCGCGCGCTCGCAAGATGGGTATCTCGATTGTCGCGTGATCTGCATAGCATATATACGCAGTTCTTGCTCTACGCTCATTGCATACGATAGGGTTTGATCCTCGGGTTGCGCCTGCGGAATTGTGTCGGGCTCTTGTTTGTTCAATGGCAGGCCGTGGGCGGCCAGGGCTTTGCGATAACTGTCGAGCGTCAAAGCCGCGGTGCGCTCCCAGGAAAAGCGCTTGGCGCGATACAAACCCCTTTCACGCGCTTCCTCCCGCCAGTCAAGATCTTGCTTGATGTTGACCAGCGCGGCGGTCCAAGGCTCGGTGTCCTCTGGCGGCAAGCACAGCCCGGCGTCGCCTACGACCTCGGGCAAGGATGATATGTCCGCAGTGAGGACCGGCGTGCCACAAGCCATCGCTTCGAGCACCGGAAGTCCGAACCCTTCATATATGGAAGGATACAGGAAAGCCTCCGCACTATTGTACCAAAGCGGCAGATCCGCGGCAGGGACAAAACCAACATGCCGGACACTGTCTTGCAAGCCGTCGCGCTCGATTGTCGTGAAAACGTCATCCGTCATCCAGCCTTTGCCCCCGACCAGGATCAAGGGCAGGCGCCCCGCGCGCGGCAGGCGGGCATAGGCCCGCAGCAGCATGACGAGGTTCTTGCGCGGCTCCAGGGTGCCGACAAAGAGCCAGAAGCGATCGGGCAAACCCTGGCGCGCGCGGAACTGCTTGACCGCGGCGGCGGGCAAGGGCCGAAAGACCGATCTATCGTAACCGAGCGGCGTGACATCGATTTTGCCCGGATTTACGCCGAGCAGCCTGGCCAGATCTGTGGCTGTGCTGCGGCTGATGGCCAGGACGCGCAGCGCGCGGCGGCAGGTCAAGGCGGTAAAGTTGCGCAGGTACCAGCGCCTTGCGGGGCTCAAGCGATCGGGGAAAAGCAGGAAACTGAGGTCGTAGACGGTGACCACCATGGGCGCTTTCAAATAGAGCGGGGCGACGAATGCCAGGGCATGATAGAGATCGAAGCGGCGCAATTGCCGAGGCTGAATGACTTGCTCCCAGAAGATGCGCCGCCAGGCAGCGGTTGTATCGAAGCGGGCGCGCGACATGGCGACACCGTTGAAGGCAGCGCGGCTAGCCGCGCCTACCATGGCTTGAAAGCGCCAGTCAGCAGGGGCCTGCGCCGGCAGATGCTGGAGCAGATGGGCGATATAGCTGTGGATGCCAGCCGAGCGATAACTGGCGTGATCCGACAGCAGGTGCGCGTTGAGCCCTATTTTCATGCCGTGAATTATAGCATAGGTCGCGGGGCGGGGAGCGCGGCCGTCGGGCGGGCGGCGGATTCGCCTTGCACGGAGGTTGCCAGCCCCAATAGAATGAAGGGTAGGAGGAAAGAGTCCCGCGATGCACGACGAGATAGTGATTGCCAGCTTTTACAAATTTTTTCACTGGCCGGATTACCGAGGCTGGCAAGGGCGATTGCGCGAGCGCTGCCGGGAGGCGGGGCTGCGGGGCACGATACTGCTGGCGGAAGAGGGCATCAACGCCACTATCGCCGGGAGGCGGGAGGCGGTCGCGCAGGTGACGGAGATGTTGCGGGGGGATGCGCGCCTGGCGGATTTGGAGATCAAGATCTCGTATCATCATGAGATGCCATTCCAGCGCATGAAGGTGCGTTTGAAGCACGAGATCGTGGCATTGAAGGTCCCGGGGCTTGATCCCAAGAAGCGGGCCGGCGCTTATGTAGAGGCGCGGGACTGGAACGACTTGATCGCGCAAGAGGATGTTACCGTGATTGACGCGCGCAATGACTATGAAGTGCAGATGGGCAGCTTCGCTGGCGCGCTGAACCCCGGCACCGAATCATTCAATGAACTGCCGCAATTCTTATCGACGCGCCTAGACCCCGAGCGGCACAAGCGGGTAGCCATGTTTTGCACCGGCGGCATCCGCTGCGAAAAGGCGACAGCGTATTTGCTGGAGCGGGGATTCGGCGAGGTATATCATTTGCGCGGGGGGGTATTGCGCTATTTGGAGCAGGTGGATCCAGCGGAGTCGCTGTGGCAAGGGGAGTGCTTCGTCTTCGATGAGCGCGTGACGGTGGACCACAGCCTGAAAAAGGGCGGCATCACCATCTGCGATGATTGCAAGGCGGTCGTTGAGGCCGCGGAGAAGCGCTGCGCGAATTGCGGATCGAGCAATTTTTTGTGATCGGAGATCTGCAAGGGGCCGGGCGCTGCTGGGTTGCGCGGAAGTAAAGACCCGCGCGAGAGGCGCGGGGTCTGGTAGATGTTGTTCAGCCTACGAACAGCCGCACGGCGGCAGCGAAATTGGGCTGCCGCGCTCACAGAAAATACTAAACCGGCTCGGCTAGCGCAGATCGTGATCTTTTAAAAGGAGTGCAATTGATCGCGGTTATGTCGTCCTGTCAGATGCGCTGATTCAGAAGAGAGCGGGCTGGCCGGCCAGTGATGGTATTACCAGAACCAAAACCGCCAGCAGCAGCACCGCCAAAACCCAGAATAGCATCGTCATTGCCGTACCCCCCTTTTGTAGTCGTCCCTTTGTTAGAGTCTAGAATTCGCAAGCCAGAATCAAATTGATTTGGTATCTCTGAAAGCGCTGATAATAATAGAGCAGTCTTAGTTTGCGCTCATCCCAACACGAGTTGAGCATTGTGAAACTAGAGATTGCAAAATTTAGCAGGCGCGCCAAGGCGCTGAGGATGAGCGCTTTCTCTGTATAGCGTATCACAAAAGGGCCAGAGAACGCAAGCGCCCCGCAAGGAATTTTGTCTCAAGTTCGCCTGCTGGCATTTGCTGCCCGGTTGCGCTCGCGTTTTCTCGTCCGGTGCGCTGGGGAGCGGGACTGCGGTCGACGAGCCTGATTCTAATGATACATGATCTCAAAATATGTTATAGAGATAAACTATAACAATGTATTATGCTCATTTGGAATTCGTTAAGGGTGTAATCCTATCGCGCCGTTTCTGAGCCGATCCGAAGTCAAAGCGCCGGCAGGGGGCCAAGGATGAAGCCATCCCGGCATTGAAGTTAGCGAGTCAAGAGATTGCCCGAGCGATTTCCCGTCTCTACACAGGAGCAAAGCTGACGTATAATGACTGTTGTAGTGAACGGTTAAGGTCTGGTGTGGATGCAAATTGGAATCATTTCGGATGTACATGCGGACTACAATACGCTTCAAGAGGTACTGAGTCGATTTGAGAGACATCATCGGGTAGACCGGGTATTGTGCGCCGGCGATTTGGTTGGTCGCGGGCCGGAACCGGATCGCGTGGTGGACTTGATCCGCGCGCATGATATACCGGTGGCGCGGGGCAACCACGATGAATGGGTCTATGGGCTGCGGCGCGAGAATACGCAGTATCTGAAGAGCTTGCCGCTCGATTGGCAGGGCGAGTTGGCGGGCAAGACGGTCTACATGTGCCATGGCAAGCCCGGCAACAATATGTGGGGCATGTACAAGGATCACTTGTCGGCGACGTATTTGAAGATGGTCTTGCGGTCGCTGAAGGCCGATGTGCTGGTGACGGGGCATACGCATTTGCCGCTGCACATGAAGACGCGATGGGGCTGTCTGGTGAATCCGGGGTCGCTGTATACCTTCAAATGCGCGCGGGCGTCGTCCTCTACTTACGGTGTGCTGTCTTTGCCGGATCTGAGCTTCCGGGTATATGATGCCCTGGCTGACCGCGACCAGGCGCCGATGGAAATCATCTAGGCGCGGGCGCGAGCGGGGCGCTTTTGATTGCGAGCGGCGATTCAGTCGTTCCAAGGATGTAATGAGAATTCGGAATGCCGCTATTTTGACCCCTCCCCCAACCCCTCCCCAAAGCATTGGAGAGGGGCGTTTAGTCGCCGAGTATTGCAGTTTTTTTGCATGAGTTACCTGGATTTACTTCTGATACTTGTCTCGCGGGTTTCCCGTATAAGCAATAAAGAGCGAAAGAGGCGATCATGAGCCTGCTGGGCAATGTCATCTGGTTGGTCTTTGGGGGCGCGATAGCCGGCTTGAGCTATATCCTGGCCGGATGCGCGCTTTGCCTGACGGTTGTGGGCATTCCCTTTGGCATCAAGGCGATACAGTTCGGCGTGATGGTACTGATGCCTTTTGGCAAGGTCATCGACAGTGGCGGGTCGGGGACGGGCTGTTTGGCAATGGCGTTCAATATCATCTGGCTGTTGACGGTGGGCTGGTCGATCGCGCTGACGCATCTGCTATTCGGGATCATGCTGGCCTTCACGCTGCTGGGCATTCCCTTCGCCATTCAACATTTCAAGCTGGTGCCGGTGGCGCTGTTCCCCTTCAGCTACAAGTTGGGCAGTTCGCCGACGACCTAAGCGGCGAGGTATGGGGGCGAAGCGAGGGGCAGGATATGCGCGTTTTGATGCTCTCGAAAGCTTGCGTGGTCGGCATATATCAGCCCAAGCTGGAAGCGATGGCCCGGCGGGGCATTGACCTGAAGGTGCTGGCGCCGTCTTCCTGGAAAGACGAACGGGGCGAACAAGTCCTTGAACGGGCCCACACCGCCGGTTATCAGTTGCAGTCGATCCCGATTCGTTTCAACGGCAATTTCCATTTTCATCACTATCCGACGCTGGGGCGAGAGATGGGCGCGTTCCGGCCGCAGATCGTTCATATCGACGAGGAGCCTTATAACCTGGCGACCTGGCAGGCGCTGTATCAGGCGCGGCGGGTCGGCGCCAAGGCGCTGTTTTTCAGCTGGCAGAATATCAAGCGGGCTTATCCGCCGCCTTTTAGCTGGGGCGAATCCTGGGTCTATCGCCGGGCGGATTATGCCCTGGCGGGCACAGACGATGCCGCGGAGGTGCTGCGGGCCAAGGGATATGCGGGTCCGCTCAGTACGATCCCGCAATTCGGCGCCGATGAGGCGCTTTTTCAGCCGGCGCCATGCCGGCCGGACCGGCCCTTCACTGTCGGCTATATCGGGCGCATGGTGCCGGCGAAAGGCGTGGATCTGTTGCTGCGCGCCCTGGCGGACCTGGATGGCGAATGGCGGCTGCGTCTGGTGGGCGGCGGACCGGCGCTGGGCGAGATGCGGGCGCTGGCGGGGGCGCTGGGCATTGCCGACCGCGCCGCCTTCGTCGGTCAATTGCCGTCGAGCGAATTGCCGGCGCAATACGGCGCGATCGATGTTCTGGTCTTGCCCTCGCTGACGCAAGGCAACTGGAAAGAGCAATTCGGCCGCGTTCTGGTGGAAGCGATGGCCAGCGGCGTGGCGGTGATCGGCAGCGACAGCGGCGCGATCCCGGGCGTGATCGGCGATGCCGGCTTGATCGTGCCCGAGGGCGACGCGGCTGCGCTGACGCGCGCGATTCGGGACGTCAGGGACCGGGCAGACTTGCGCGCCGATCTGGCGGAGCGGGGACGGGCGCGATTCTTGTCGACTTTCACCAATGACAGCATCGCGCGGGAAACGGTGGCTGTCTACCGAGGGCTTATGGAGCGGGGGCCGTCTCGCGCACGCGCCGGATGAAGTCGACGCTCTGGAGTTTGCTCTCCAGCAAATGGGCGATATAGCCCAGCAGAATGCGCTCGACCCCGGCGTGTTGTTCTGGCGAAAGGCGCAAGCTGGCTACCCGGTCGTAATCGCCGGCGCTGCGCTGCAGGTGGCGCAGGATTTTCAAGGTCTCGACCTCAAGCGACGCCAAGGCGGCGCCCGTCTGGGCGGCGGCGGCGCGGCTGACGACGCCGCCCTCTTCGTTGCTGAAGAATTGCGCTTCGGGCAGCAGCTCGGCGCGCGTCAAGACGCAAGCCGTCAGTTCAGGTCGAAAGCCCACTAGGTCCAGCAGACGCAGCTCGTAGTAGCGCGCCGCCAGGCGCGGATCGGCGGTGTCGGCGACGCGCTCTAAGGTCCGATGCAGCAAGTCGAACAAATCGCTTTGGCTGATGTCTTCGTCGGCGGTGAAGCGATCGAGGAGTTCGGCGACGTAGTTGGCGTAGGCGCCGCGGCGCAGGTCCTCGCGCAGGCCGAGATAGGGGTCGATCAGTTCGGCCTGGGTGATGATATCGAGGTTGCGGCCGCGGTGGATCATGAGGTCGCTGCGGGCGAAGAGTTCGACGTGCCCGCTGAGTTTGGCCTTGGGTTTGCGGGCGCCTTTGGCGATGGCGCGGATCTTGCCGCGCCCGGGCGTGAAGAGGGTGAGCAGGCGGTCGGATTCGCCGAAGTCGCGGCGGCTGAGGATGATGGCTTGGGTGCGGAATTGGCGCGGGGCTTTGGGCATGGGTATAAGCGAACTTCATGTCAATGCTTATGCATCTATTATCTATGGTATGATATGGCTCGCAACATAACCGAGGAAGGCGTATGAAGTTTTGCTATTTGGACGAGACTGGTCTGGACGAGAATACAACTGTCGTTATTGCGGTTGGCGTTGTCGTTGATGTACAGCGAATGAATCGTACTAAAGTCGAATGGGGTGATCTCTTCACAAATCTGTCCAGTTTGACGAAGAAACGAGTTAAGGAGATACACGCTAAGGATCTTATTCCAGGTCGGAATGCTTGGTATGGTGTAGCCCCTGAAGTTAGAGTTCGGACTGTCGATACAATTCTCGATTGGATCGCAGAACGCAAACACTTGATTACATTCGCCGCAGTCGACAAAGAGAAGCTAAAGAACCTGAGAAATGACCACAGAAAAGCAGACCTAAAAACTGCATGGGACGTTGCCGCTTTCCACGTCGTTCTGACCATACAACGTGCACACCAGAAAAGCAAAAACAACAAAGGCCACACATTGTTCATCTTCGACAAGGGCCAGTCGCCCGAAAACCTAATAGGATTAATCATGAATCCTCCCGCATGGTCAGAAACGTACTACAGCAAGAGTAATAAGCAAGAGGCACTTGACCAGATCATAGATGTTCCATTCTACGCAGAATCTCATCATGTGCCATTGGTGCAAGTTGCTGATCTGGTCTGCTACATCCTTAGGCGATTTACTGATTTGGAAAGTTTTGCTTCACCTGAAAAATATGAGGGTGAACGCAACCGATATAAAGCATGGGTGGAAAAGATAGTTGAGAGAGATATTGGACGTAGACACCGATATCAGAAGAAGCAGGCTTGTGATGTTGCACGCTTCTTTAACGAACTAGCGCCCGATTGCTTGACTGCATTATGAAGGTTTGCATCATAATCTAAGTTATAGCAAGAGATTAAAGAGACATTAGCACCGGCTTACCCCATCCCCCGGTCCCTTCCCAACGGTCTGTATCTGCACGATCCATTGAAATGGGGAAGATTTAGATGGTGTCAAATACGTATAATTGATTTGTTACTACTTCTGCGTCTCTCTCTTTTAGTACAGTGGCTCATATACGAAAGTGCCATACGGGGAGCCAGGACAATTCGCTGCTGCCGAGCAGCTCTGGTGGAAACACTGCAGTATCCCTACGCGGCGCCGCAGACGAGAAAATCCCGCGCGTTGCCGTAGACCTCTCAGAGCGCTATAGTGTGAGCAAATCCCATTTACATCGGAAGGAGGGCCGTCCATGCCCGACAGCAGCGAGAAGCCCAAATCTGAACCCGAGATCAAGGAAGAAGCGCCGGTGGTGAGTTCGCACCGGCTGGAAGTGGAGGGCGGGGCGCTGTCTTACAGCGCGACGGCGGGCAAGATGCCGCTGAAGGACGCGCGGGACAAGATCGCCGCCCAGATGTTTTACGTTGCTTATACGCTGGAGGGCGAGGCTGATCCGGCGGAGCGGCCGCTGATCTTCGTCTTCAACGGGGGACCGGGCTCGGCGTCGATCTGGCTGCACATGGGGGCGCTGGGTCCGCGGCGGGTGGAGATGGGCGAGGAGGGCTTCATGCCGCCGCCGCCTTACCGGCTGATCGACAACGCCTATACCTGGCTCGATCTGGGCGATTTGGTCTTCATCGACCCGGTGGGCACGGGCTATTCGCGGGCCAGCGATCCCGATGACAATCAAAAGTACTGGGGCCTGGAAGCGGACCTGGAGGCGGTGGGCGAATTCATTCGCCTGTACTTGTCGCGCAACCGGCGCTGGACCTCGCCGCTTTACCTGGCGGGGGAGAGTTATGGCACCACGCGGGCCGCGGGGCTGGCCGGGCACTTGATCGACCGCGGCATCGCCTTCAACGGGGTGGTCTTGATCTCGACGATCATGAACTTCCAGACAGCGCGATTCACCAAGGCGAATGATTTGCCTTATACGCTGTTTCTGCCGAGTTATTGCGCCACGGCGCATTATCACGGCAAGCTGGCTGAGGAATTGCAGGCGCGAGCGCTGCGGGAATTGTTGAGCGAAGTGGCGGAGTGGTCAGAGAGCGATTATACGGTGGCGCTGGCGAAAGGCGACCGGCTAAGCGAAGGGGAGCGCGGCGCGGTGGCGGCGCAGTTGGCGCGTTACACGGGCTTGAGCGAACGCTTTGTTCTGGGCGCTGACCTGCGCATCAATATTTTGAGCTTTTGCAAGGAATTGCTGCGCAATGAGAAACGGGCGGTGGGGCGGCTGGATTCGCGCTTCGTCGGCATCATGGCGTCGGCGGAAGGGCAGACTTACGATTTCGACCCGGCGTCGCATGCCATCACGCCGCCGTACAGCGCGACCTTTAACCAGTACGTGCGGGAGGCGCTGGGTTACCAGACCGATCTCAATTATGAGATCATGAACTCCGAAGTGCATCGAAACTGGAAATATGAAGGCGGGCAGTTTCCTGATACCAGCGAGGGATTGCGGGCCGCCTTCGCCAAGAATCCTTTCATGAAGGTGCTGGTGGCACAGGGCTATTATGACCTGGCGACGCCATTCCAGGCGGCGTATTACTCATTGAGCCACATGGGTTTGGACGCCAGCTTGCGGGACAATGTGGTCATCGAGGAATACGAGGCGGGCCACATGATGTATTTGCACGAGGCATCGCTGGCGAAGCTGAAGCGAGACGTGGCTAGATTCGTCCGAACCTGAGTTACAGTATTCGTCGTCGCAAGCCACTCGAGATAGTTGATTTATTGAGCAGCTATTCGTCCGACTGAACAGGTTTTGGCTTCGTCTTGGTCGGCTTTGGTGTACGCCTCCTTAGTGGCGGCGCGTTCTTGTCGTCGAAATACACTCGTTTTGATGAAGGGCGAAAGAAGACATTCTTGGTATCATCGGTTATTTCAAATGCTGACTTCGGCATGAGCGAACAACTCCTTGTTATCCCTTATTCTGTATAAGGTCGCATGACGTCCATCCACATCACCAGGCCCCGCCACTGCCCGAAGGCGGCGTAATGCCGAGCGATATCGGCGTCGCTGCCTTTGACGCCGTTGTTGTGGCGTTCCGCGTACATCTCGCGACAGGCGCTGTCGATGGCGATTCTGTCAAAGTGACCTGTCATACGCGCGATGGTGCCAGCGGCGTAGTCGCCGAAACCCTTCAGGGACTTGACCGCTGCATACAAGTTGGCGCTATCGAGCTGCAGCCAGGCGTCGAGATCCAGTTCGCCGTCGGCGATTCTGCCCGCCAGTTCGTAAAGATAGGCGTTGCGATAGCCCGCGCGCAGGGTATCCGCAAAAGCATCAAAATCCAGGGCGGCGATTTGCCCGGCGCTTGGGAAGGCGCAGCGGCCGGGGAGGGAGGGATGCGGCGGACCCAGTTGACAGAGCCGCGCGCAGCATTGCACGGTTTGCGCCCAGGTGGTGTTGGTAGTCAGCAGGACCTTGGCCAGGTCTTCCCAGAGGTCGGCGCCGACCAGGATGCGCCCGCGCTTTTCCGCTTCCAGCCAATGGTAGCCAGGAAAGCCGCGCATGGCGGCGTAGAAAGGGCGCAAGTCCCAGTCCAGGCTGAGGATGCGGCGGACGCGCGACTCCAGTTCGGCGCGCAGGTCAGTTTCAAGCGCGGGGGAATCGGGCAAATCGACGCGGAGGCCGGACCCAGTCGCGCTGAGCGCCAGGCACCGGACCGGGCCGGCCTTCGTCTGGTAGATGGTGGAGAGGGCCCCTGTTTCCGCGTCCCAGGAGAAGGGCGCCAGCATGTACCAGCCGTGGCTGAATACTGTGCTGCGGAAATCGAATTGGGGCGCGGTCTCGATGCGAAAAGAGGTCGTTGTCATGCGGGCATGCAGTCGACCACGTCCTGAATCTGAACCAGATGGTTGAGCCCGTGCTGGGCGTAGATGCGGGCTATTTCTTCGATGCTGAGAGCGCCGCGCTGGGAGAAACCGACCTTGGCCCATTCTTCATCGCTGAGGTTTTCCAGCAAGATGGCCCAGCGGGCTTGCAAGCCGTCGAGGATTTTGAGCGAATGCTCGATATCGGCGTCTTTGGCATCGGGGTATTCGGCGATGGCGTCGACATCGTAGGGCGTGAAGTGGAATTCGGGGCTGGTTAGGATGAGCTTGAAGCGTCGGATGCAGACCATGTGCGTATCCGCCAGGTGATGGACATTTTGGGCGATGGTCCATTCGCCCTGGTTGTAGGGCGTGGTCAGTTGCTCGACGGTCAAGCCGCTGACTTTCTGGCGCAGTTGCGCGGGCAGGTTGCGGACGGCGGCGATCATATCGGCTCGTGTTTCCATTGTCATTTCCTCCTGATTGAAGACTGGACTCGGTCTGGGCATTGTAACGGAGCGGGGGCGCTTTTCCCAAGCCGCAAGCTTCGAGATCTGGAATTGCGGCGAGCCAGGATTTGGGTTAAAAAGGTGGGCGCGGATTCATCTTCGGAGGGCGGTTTTTGATGTCGGAGGTGCCTGATATCGTCGGCATCGGCGTGTGCACGGTCGATCATTTGATGATTGTGCCGCATATGCCGGGCAACAATGTCAATATGAAGGCGAGCGCGTACTTGATGCAGCCGGGCGGTCTGGCGTCATGCGCCTTGGTGGCGGCGGCGCGCCTGGGGGCGCGGACCAAGATCATCGCGCTGGTCGGCGACGATGACGCCGGGCAATACATTCGTCAGGAGCTGGAAAGCGAGGGCGTCGACACCTCGAAGCTGATCGCGCGCGCGGGGGGCGAGTCGCATGTCTCGTTGATACTGGTTGATGAAAGGAGCGGCGACCGCAGCATCATGACGCGCCCGCCCACGGGCAGGCCAATCGCATTGAGCGAGATCACGCGGGCGGACATAACAACCGCCAAAGTGCTGTTCATCGACGATGTCAGCGAGTTGACGCTGCAAGCGGCGCGCTGGGCGCGGGAAGCGAACATGAAGGTGGTGTTAGATCCGGCGCGTCCCTACGAGATCATCAAGGAAGTCCTGCCCTATGTCGATGTGCCGATCGTGCCCCAGCAGTGGGCAGAGGCCTGGATGCCGGGCCGCGCCCCGGAGGCTGTGGCGGAAGCCCTTTGCGAGGGGGGCGCCACAATCGCCGCGGTTACGCTGGGCGCGCGCGGATCGGTGGTTGCCTGGGAGGGTGGAACGAGGCATATTCCCGCGTTTGAAGTCGATGTCGTGGATACGACGGGCGCGGGCGATGCTTATCATGGCGGGTTCATGGCTGTGCTGCTGGAAGACTGGGAGGCGCCGCGGATGGCGCGCTTTGCGGCCGCGGTCGGATCGCTAAATTGCCGCGCCGTGGGTGGCCGAGCGGCCTTGCCTACGCGGCCTGAAGTCGATACGTTTCTCACACAATTTGCTAATTGAAAGGCAATAATTAGTCGACAATGAATTGTTAAGGGTTGACTAAGTCTTAGAAAGTTGCTAGGGCAACGTATATTGCATAGATTTTGGCAATTAACGCCTGTTTTAGGGCGAAAATGTGTTATACTACCGCATCAGCATTTACTTTAAGGAGCAATTAAAATGAACAAAGCTGAATTGATTGGTTCAATCGCAGGGAAATCGGGTCTGAGCAAGGCAGACGCCGGTAGAGCGCTGGATGCCTTCGTAGATTCGGTTACAGAAGGTTTGTCAGGCGGGGAACGGATTGCACTGGTTGGCTTTGGCTCGTGGTCTGTTGAACAACGTGATGCGCGTACCGGACGCAATCCGCGTACCGGGGAAGAGATTCAGATTGCTGCCAAGAAGGTCGTGAAGTTCAAAGCGGGGGCGGGCCTTTCTGACGCAGTGAATTAGGCACAACGTGAAATTATTTGGGGACAGGCCATGGGCGTGTCCCCATAGAAAATACTTATTACTGTAATAGATCGCCGGGAAGCCTCAGCGATTTTTTGTTCTCAGGAGAATATAAGCGGGGAATAAAGATCTATAGGAGGCCGGCGCCGCGCAAGAACTGGATGCTGCCGGGCAAATCCTGAAAGGTCTGCCGCACGCGTTCGGGGTCGCCAGTTGTTGCAAGGCCTTCCAGGACCAACCAGCCGTCGAATGCCATCTGGGCCAAAGCCTCGCCGATGGCTAGGAATGGCAGAACGCCCTGCCCGGGCAGCCGCCGATTGTTCTCCGACAGGTAGATAAGGCCGATGTCGTCATTGCGCTGCCGCAGCGCGGTCAGCAGATTTTCTTCTTCCAGGGCCATGTGATAAAGATTTGCGGCGACGGTGATCTTGGGATGAGCGTCGACCTGGCGCCTAAAGTAGGCGGCTTGATCGAGCCGCGTGATGAAGGCTGTTTCGTAATGGTTGAGCGGTTGCAGCGCCAGTAGCACGTCCATGGCGTCGCAAAGATCGGAGACACCGCGCAGCAGCCAGATCAGCAACTCTTTTTGCAATTCCATTGGGGAAGCGTAAGGCGTCAGGTCCGGCAGATCGGTTTCGCCGCACTGCGGGACAAAGGTGACATAATCCGCTTCCAGGTCAAGCGCGCAGGCGAGGGCCTCTCGCAGGCTGTCGACGGCAGCCGCGCGGCGCGCGGGGTCCGCCGACAGGCAGCCATCTTGGCGTCCCATATTGATGCCGCTGGCTTCCATGCCATTGGCGTCCAGCGCTGCGGCGATGCGCGGCAAACGCGCATCGAGGTCCTGAGCGGGGAATTCGACGCCGTCAATGTTCAACTGCGCGGCCGCGGCAAGGCGTTCTTCGACTGTTATGCCCGGCAGCAAGCCTTCTTGAATGGAGAGCTTGGGCATGGTCTAGCTCGCTTTCCTGGGCACGGACTTGAGCACATCGGCAATGAGATCATCGGTGCGCAGCCCTTCGGCTTGGCCTTCGAAGTTGAGCAGGATGCGGTGGCGCAGGGCGGCCGGGGCGACCGCGCCGACATCATCGAAGGAAACGTTATAGCGTCCTTCCAGCAAGGCATTGATCTTGGCGCCGATTATGAGCGCTTGGGCGCCGCGCGGGCTGGCGCCGTAACGGGCGTAGTCACGCAGCATTTGCGTGGCTTCGGGGCTTTCGGGATGGGTGGCGACGATGATACGGGCGACGTATTCGCTGACGTGGGTGGGAATTGGCGCGCTGAGGGCAAGCTGCCCCATGCCAATCACTTGTTCGCCGTCCGCGACCTTGTCCGCCTGGGGCACGTCAACGCCGGTGGTGCGATCCAAGATCGTGACCAGGTCGCCGACGCTGGGGAACTTGACATCGACCTTGAAGAGAAAGCGGTCCAGTTGCGCCTCTGGCAGGGGATAGGTGCCTTCCATTTCCAGCGGATTCTGTGTTGCCAGGACAAAGAAGGGCATGCGCAGGTCGTAGCGGCGCCCGGCGACGGTAACGGTTTTTTCTTGCATGGCTTCCAGCATGGCGGATTGCGTCTTGGGCGTGGCGCGGTTGATCTCGTCGGCCAGCACCAGATTGGCAAAGATAGGGCCGGCCTGGAAGCGAAACTCGCGACGGCCGTCTTCGGTTTCCTCGAGAATGTCGGTGCCGACGATATCGGCCGGCATGAGATCGGGGGTAAACTGGATGCGCGAGAACTTGAGATCGAGCACATCACCCAGGGTGCGGATCAGCATGGTTTTGCCTAAACCCGGCACGCCTTCCAGCAAGGCGTGCCCGCCCGCCAGGACGCAGATGATGGCGCCGCGCACAACCTCGTGCTGACCGACGATGACCTTACCTACTTCCGCTTCAATGTTGCGGGCGATTTCTCCAAATTTCTCCAAACCGATTTCTGCTACGTTCGCCTGGCTCATTTATGTTTGCCTCGATCGCTCGTTGGTGGCAGTGGCAGGCATTATAAGCCAAAAGGCGGTCTTTCGTGAGGTGGGGTTTGCTGGCGAGCGTGGTAAGTGCAAGAAGGTCATGCAAGAAAATCTAAGCACAGAAGTCGTTCCACGACAGTAATGAGAGTATTAACGCGCCCTTATTCAACCCCACCCCCCGGCCCCCTCCCCGAGGCATCAGGGAGGGGGAGCGCGTTCGGCGAGACTCGGATTAGATCTAGAACTTTCGCTAGAAATGAGATTCTTTCGCATTATTTTGTTGGTCCTACTGAGGGCACAGAGACACTTCTGAGAATGACGCAAGGGATATATTTTCGGCGTCTAGCAGTCCGCTTGTGACAAGCTGCGCAGGCGCCGGGGGCTCAATCGTCGAGGGCCAGCAGCACCAGCGCTTGTTCCGCCCGCGGCGCGGCGCTGATGCGCGTTTCCTTCTCGCCGATCTGGGCTATACAGTGCGTCGTCTCGGCGACCCAGCAGCGCCCGTCATCGGAGATCTGACGATAGCGCCTTTCCAGCAAATGCTGATAGCCCCGGGCGAATTCCCCGGCGTCTTCGGGCGAATCCCATATCTGGTAGAGTACCCATGTCAGCTGATCATCGGTCTCGTTGGTGAAGACGGTCATGCGGTCGCCGCCCCATCCACTGGCGAGATCATCGGCCTGGAATTCGGCGAGATGGACCCGCAAATGCTGGCGCAAGAAGAATTCGCCGACAGGTCCGTCATAGGCCTGTCGCCATGCGAGGCCGACAATCTCGCTCAGATCAGGCATGCTGACGGGCATGGCGCCTTCCCCGGCCAGATAGCGTTGCGGATGATAGATTTGTTCGGTCGTCTGGGGCGGATTGCGGCGAAGGGCTTCGTTGACGCCTTCCCAGCCGAGCGCAGCGATCAGCTCCGCTATGAAGTGATAACCTTGCCGGTAGGGGAACTCAATCACATCGATGATAACGGGAGGTATATCGGGATCGAAATTCGGTCTCTGAAGCGCGGAATAGGCGCGGTTCACGGCGTCTGGGTCGGCGTCGTTCAGGCGGCGCAAGAAGTCAAGCATGATGTAATTGGCATCGCCTTCAAACAGCGCGTGCATTGCCAGGCGGCGATCGCGGTCGCCTTCCTTATTGGCATCGTCAATGATGCGTTCCAGGTCGAAGTGCTGATCTTGCAGGGCATGAACGATTTCGTGGGCATAAATTACCTGCTGCGGGATGGTCAATTTGTCGGCGTCATCTTCGGCGCGGAGGACGATGTTGACAGAGCCGTCGATCACATTGTAAAAGCCACCGATCCAGGTCAACCAGAAATCTTGCAGCGCAGCTTCCAGATCCAGCCCCGGCGGAGCGAGATCGAGAGCGCGCAAAAATACCAGATCTGTTTCAAGCTGCTCCGGCGGGTAGTCCTCTTGAAAACGGCGCTTCAGGAAAGCCTTCAGTTCGCTGCCGGAGGGAAAGGTCAAGGGCGCATCCGCCAACAGGTCCAATTGTCGCCGTTCCATGACCTGCCGCTGAATGTCCAGGAGTTGCGCGCGCATGGCCTCGGTGACGCCGTCTTGGGCAAAGGCGGACGATTGGGGGAAAAGCAAGAGCAGTGCGATGAACAAGCGCATGGGCATGGGCTGTACCGCAAGAATGGACGTTGGCGAGCGCTGCAAGTGAAGGCTTATCTTAGCGCGCTCGAGGGCTTTTGCGAAGGTTGGAAGGGGGCAAGCCAGAGCAATCGCACCAGAATTTAGGAGAAGGCGTTGAGGATTTGCCATCGGAGCTTATCGTTCCGTGCTGACTGTAATCGTTTGCGCCGCAGACTGATTTTTTTGGGATGTTTTTTGAGCAATGCCAAGGCGATATGCTGTATCAGCGCAAAGTTTTCTGGGCTGTGTCCAATCCGGATACGGCTGTCGTCTTGTCGGAAGGTCACATCCAAGACCCGATGGAGCTTGTTTTCAATATGCCAGTGCGAACGAATCGTTCGCAGGAATTGAGTGGCATCCTGCTGTTGTAATGAGGAGATGAAATAGCGCGTCTGTGTGTCTTGCCACTGTCCATCTAGTCATTGCGCATGTTGGACACGGGCAATCGTCTGCAAGCCCGTCCATCCCTCTTGCTCGCTCAAATCATTCAAAACAGCGACATTGGTCATCACATCACAGACACGGCGCTCGACCTGACCGCGCGGCTTGCTGATTTCTTCAGTGTGGCTATATCGCCCTATCAAGCGCGGATGGTGGGCATCCGCATATGCGAAGAGGGACTGAACTGTATCGTACAAACTGCCCTGGTTTTCCTTTAAGGCTATGACATAATCCGCTCCGTGCTCGCTGACAATGGCCTCAGCGATGTCTTTCTGACAGCCCATCGCATCCAAGGTCACGATGCAGCCTTTCAAAAGTAGCAATTTCAGCAGTTGCGGTATTTCAGGTATCTCATTGCTTTTCTCATCCACCGCCTGCTTTCCCAAGACCAAGCCCGCTTCCACTGACCAGGCATGCAGCAGATGCAGAGCGCTCTTTCTTTGACTGCGATCATGGCTGCGCCGCATCGTCTTCCCGTCTATTGCCACAATATCGCCCTCAGCTAAAACCGGCTTGATGCTACGAATCCAATCTTGGTAGCACAGTTGTACCTGCTGCGGGTCTAATAGTTGGAATACCCGGGCAAAGGTATCATGCGAAGGAATGCCGTTGGGCAACTCTAAAAATCCCTTTAGCCATTCCTGTTTATCCTCGCCAAAATCAACAATATCCACCCAGGTCTCCGCCCCGCTGATCACCGCGCGGATAGCGATGATGATGATATCCAGCAGCTTGTGTAATTGGCCGTGCTCACGGCGCGGGTCTTCTAAACCGGCAAAGGCTTCCGCTATGCCACTTAGGCTCATCTCGCTTACTCCTCATCCATATTGATGAACCCATTCTATTCACCTTTAATTTTTTGGTGCGATTGCTCTGGGGGCAAGCGCAGGGCAATCGCAGCAGATTTTTCTCAAGCACTGAGGACACCGAGGACACCGAGGGGCGCGTAGACAGCCACAGATTAAATGGTTATATTCGCGGGCGGCTCGCAAGCCGCCCCTAGATCTCGGTAGACTGATGTGACATTCGACAGGTAAATGGATCTGGCGCTATTGTTCTGGAGAGCGCGGAATAATCGCTGCGCATAGGCATGCTATACTGTAAAGATTGGGGGGGGGGGGATTGACAAGTGGCCGTCATGTGCGACGAAGCCAAGCAGAGGCTGTGGCGGGACAATTATGCCTTGCTGATGCCGGGCAATCCGAGCAAGGACGAAAAATCGCGACTGGGCTTTTATATCGACTGGCTGGCGGAAACGAGGCGCAGTTGGTATCAGCCGGATCTGCAAGCCTATCGGGATTATCTGCTATTGGAACGGACGCGCGTCGACAAGAAGGGCAGGCGCAAATCCGCCACGTTGTCGCCGCAAACCGCGCTGGCGCATTTGGCGACGGTTCGCGGGCGCTATGCGGCGCTGACGCGCAGCAACGCGATGCGCGACCTGCTTTTTGAATTGGTCAATCCCGATGACAGCGAAGCCGAGCAGCGCGCCATGGTTGACGAGTACTTCATCCGGATGATGAATGACGTACATCCGGCGGCCGCGCCGGTCAAGCTGGTGGCTAAGCAGGACACTGCCGACAGCGAGCACCTGCGCCTGAAGCCCTACCAGGTCAGCGCCTTGATACAAGAGCCGGGCATCGCGAATCTGCGCGGGCTGCGGGACACGGCGCTGATGACGTTGATGGTCTGCACGGGGATACGCGCGGCGGAAGCGGCGGCGTTGCAAGTCGAGGACCTGCGGCAGCATTTGGGCGGCGAGCTGTCATTGCGGGTGCGCGAGGGCAAGGGCGCGAAGCAGCGGCTCGTCCCTTATGGCCCACTCAATTGGTGCCTTATGTATGTCGATGGCTGGCTGGGGCGCGCCGAGATCAAGGCCGGGTTCGTCTTCCGGGGCATCCGGCGTGGCGGCAAAACCGTGCGCGCGACGGGCATCGGCGCCTGGACGGTCAACGATATTATGAATAACTATGCCATCAGCATTGACGGCGCTTTGCGCGCTGTCAAGCCGCATGACTTGCGGCGGACCTACGCGCGCAACGCTTATGATTACGGCATGGACCTGGAGCGGATACGGCAGAACCTGGGGCATAACAGTTTGGGGACCACGCAGACTTATATCGGCGAACTGGATGGCCGGGATCGTCACCCGCCCAATATGTTCAGCCCGCCGCATGATCAGCGGCGTCTGCAACTGTTGCTCGGCAAGGAACTCGCCTGAGAGCCGCTCGGCGGCAGCGAAAAGATCACAGGAATGTCGCGCTCACGCAAAATCGTAAGCGTTCTCGTCGCATGAGCGACGCGCTATACGTAAACAGAGCACTGTGGGAGATGGCCGCCTAGGCGGTCGCCTCGTCGGCGGGCACTTCGACCTCGATCGCTTGCTGGATCAGCTGGCGGAAGTGCGGCTCTTGCAAGGCGCCGGGCTGCATGAAGATCAGTTTGCCGGCTTTGAAGACCGCGATGGTGGGAATGCTGCGAATCTGGAAGAGCTGGCTGAGAGCGGGGTTGGCGTCGGTATCGACCTTGACCACGCGGATCTGACCGGCGTATTCGGCGGCCAGCTTGTCCAGGATCGGCGCCACCATGCGGCAGGGACCGCACCATTCAGCCCAAAAATCGACCAGGACCGGCATCTCGTGCGAGGCGAGGATGGCTTCGGCCTCGAAGCTGGCGTCGGTCACGTCCATCGGCTTGTCCAGGACAGGCGCGGCGTCTTGCGCGGCGTCAATTTGCTCGTCTTCGGAAGCGGGCGGGGCGTCAGCGGCCAGGGCGTCTTGCAGTTGGCGGATGAAATCGGGCAGGTCGCTGGCCCAGGGGCGCGAACGCCGCACCAGGGCTTGGCCGCGATACCAGAGGATCAAGAGCGATTTGTTCTGGTAGTCGAAGCGGCGCGCGATGTCGCGGTTGCTGTCGGGATCGACTTGCGCGAAGAGGATGCCTTCCTCTTCGTCAGCGGCTTTGCCAAAGGCGGTCTTGAAGTCGCCGCGCAGTTTGTCGCCGCCGGTTGTGATTAAGATAAGCGCGGCGACGTCGCGGGTCGCCGAGCCGAAGTTGGCGTCGGTTAGGGTGGTTAGTGGCATGTGTTTTCCTGACGAAGCGCTAGTTCCGGCCTAATTGTAGAACAGGTTCTGAGCGAACTCTACACCTGAATGATTCTAAGATATTCGACGCGATTACGCATGTCTTCGCGCTTATATTTTTGATGCATCCAGGTAAGAAACCTTACCCAAGCTCCGATTTCTCGACGGTCTTTGCGAGAGCCAAAGACAATACCTGAATGAGCAGCGTTATCACTGAGGAGGCTGAAATAATCGTCATCCAATGTGCACAAAACGCGGCCAAGTTCATGCGCCAATTGTAGATGATGCGCGTCTGGATAACCTTGCAGGCTCAAATCTCGAACCGTTATTGTGTCTATTCCTCTTCGGTTAAGTTGCTCCGCAATCGCTACAGGCATTAACTCATCGAGGTAGAACCGGAGACTGCGGTCTTCCATAGCCGGCCTTGACAAGCCATTCGAAGTTTTCGTCTTGGCGTTTGATGTCTGCGTCTATCGCCGCGCTGTTGCGTTGGTAATAGTCGAGCGCGGCATTGACCTGATCAAGGCTTAAGTCAAAATCCTCCGCGATTTCGTCGCGGCTGTACTCGAGTTGAACTGCGGTGACAATATCCGTGACGCGGATGCCGGTCCCGGCAATACAGGGCCTGCCGCCGCGGACGCCTGGCTTTCTGGTGATTCCCGCTGTCATATTCTCGTCCATGATCCCCAACTCTCGACATGGTTAAGGGAAGAAGCTAGCTAAGGCACAGGCTTTCTTGCGCGGCAGCACAACATATCGCATGGCGCTAGACGGACTTTGCCTGGGCGCGTTGTTCCTGGCTGGGCGGTTGTGTTTCGGCTTCGCGCTCGGCGGCGATCTCGGCATCGATCTGAGCCAGGACTTCCTCGCTGAAATCGGCGACGACCTGGGGCTTGCCATCGTCATCAAAGGTCGTGATGCGATAGGTGCCGGGCTTGGCGACGCCGGCGGCAATATCCGCGGCTTGCTTCGCGCTCTTTAGGAGGCTTTTGCCAAACTCACTCATCCTGTTCACTCTCCGTAGTCTCGCATTATCGTCGAAATCGTATTCCTGAAAGAATTCTTCTCCCGCTGGGTCAGGTCACCCTTACTGCCCTTGCTATAAACATTAAGCAAAAAGACAGGTATATTGACCCCAGTGTAGAAAGTAATCACGCGATAACCGCCACTCTTGCCTCTGCCCCTGGCAGGAATTCTGACTTTACGGGCACCTCCGGTACCTTGCACAACATTGCCAGCGCTGGGATTGTTCGCCACTACGAGCTTGATCAGGTCAATCTCCTGTTCGGATAGCCCTAGCTTCTTTGCTCGGCGAACAAATTCCTCTGTCTCTATTACAGTGTGCATGTCACTCGATCAAAGTGTACACGCTGGTCCGGGCGATTGCAATCACAGCGCGCGCCGCTAGCCCGCAAGGCGCTCAATGTACTCCAGGCTCTGGTGCCGGAAGTAGCTGTCATAGAGATTGGCGTAGTGCCCGCCGTCCAGCATGAGTTGATCGTGGGTGCCGGATTCGATGATCTGGCCATGGTCGAGCACGATGATGCGGTCGGCATGCCGGATGGTTGACAAGCGATGGGCGATGACGATGGAGGTGCGGTTGCCCATCAGCGTGTCCAAGCCCTCCTGGATCAGCGTTTCGGTGAGTGGATCGACGCTGGCGGTGGCTTCGTCGAGGATGAAGATGGCGGGATCTTGCAGCAGTACGCGGGCGATGGCCACCAGTTGGCGCTGGCCCATGGACAGGTTGCCGCCGCGTTCGCCGACTTGGGTGTCGAGCCCTTCTTGCAGGCTGACCAGCCAGTCGCCGCGGCCCACTTTGTAGGCGATGTCGGTGACTTCTTGATCGCTGGCCTCGGGTTTGCCGTAGCGGATGTTCTCCATGACCGTGCCGTCAAAGAGGAAGGGCGTCTGGGTCACCACGCCAAGTTGGGAGCGATAGCTCGACAAGTTGAAGTAGCGGATATCCTGCCCGTCGATGAGCAGATCGCCGCTCTGGTACTCGTAGAAGCGATTGATTAACTTGGCGATGCTGGACTTGCCCGAGCCGGTATGGCCGACCAGGGCCAAGGTTTCGCCCGGAGGAATCTTGAGACTGAAGCCTTGCAGCACCGGTTCGCCCGTGATGTAGTGGAAGTCCATGTCGACGAATTCGATCTCGCCGGCGACGTTCTGCACCGGTTCGTCGGCCTTTTGTTTGACCACTGCTTCGGCGTCGATCAAGGCGAAGACGCGCTCGCCCGCCGCCAAGCCCAACTGAAACTGGCTCCAGAAAGACGAGATGCTCGTCAGGGGGAACCAAATCATGCCCATGCCCTGGATGAAAAGGAACCATTCACCGGCGGTGAGAACGCCCTGCTGGGCCATGTTGATGCCAAACCAGACCACCGCCGCTACACCAAGGCCGGCGATCGTCACCAGGATGGGGAAGATGCTGCCGAAGACGAAGCCGTTGATCTTTTCGACCTCATAGGATTCCTGATTGACGGTCTTGAACTCATCGTAGATCATCTGCTCGCGGCGGAAGGCTTTGGCGACGCCGATGCCGCTGATCGACTCTTGGATATGCGCGTTGACTGTGGCCAGCTGGCGACGCGAATTGGTGACGGTCCGCCGGGCGACGGTGCGGAACTTCAGCGCCGTATACATGATGAAGGGGATGATCGCCATCAGAATCCAGGTCATGTTCACATTGACGGTGAACAAGTAGGCGATCAGCAGCACCACCAGCAGCAGCCGGCTCATGAGGTTGATGCTGAGGCGCACGGTCTCGGAGAAGGCTTGGGTATCCGAGAGCACGCGGCTGACGATCTTGCCGGTCGGGTATTGATCATAGAAAGACATATCGCGCTCGGTCACGGCGTTGAAGGCGTCTTCGCGCAAGTCGAGGGTGACATCGCCGACTGCCTCCGCCGAGAGCCACTGACGCACCATATTGGCGACCCAGCCGGCGCTGGCCGCAATGCCTAGAATGATGGCCGTGCCGATTGGGTCGAAGGTTTCGGGCGTGAATTGCAATTGATCGAGCGCTTGCGAGACAACGACCGGCAAAATCAGGTCCATGACCGAGCTGAGGAAGACCACCAAGCCGACAGCGGTCATCTTCCACAGATGCGGCTTGAAGTAACCCAGGATTCGTTTGACCAGTTGCCAATCAGAGTATTTGCGATCGTAATCTTCGGCGTCGAGGCCGTCCATGATGAAGCCCATTACGCTCCTCCTCCCGCTGCCAGCTGCCCAAGCGGGGTTTCCACAGCGCCATAGCGCGCGAAAATCCGCCGATAATGCTCGGAGCTGCGCAGCAATTCTTCGTGCGAGCCATTGGCAATTGCCCGGCCGTTTTCCAAGACGATGATGCGGTCGGCCCAGCGGATCTGCGACAAGCGATGCGTGATCAGTATGGTCGTGCGTCCTTCTTGCGCCCGCCGCATGGCTTGCTGGATCTCGTCTTCGGTGGCGCTGTCGATGGCGCTGGTCGAGTCATCAAGGATGAGGATGCGCGGCTGGCGCAGGAAGGCGCGCGCCAGCGCCAGGCGCTGACGCTGTCCGCCGGAGAGCATCACGCCGCGTTCCCCGATTTCACTTTGGTAGCCCTCATTGAAGGAAAGGATAAAGTCATGCGCCTGCGCTTCTTTGGCGGCGTTTTCGATCTGCTCTTGGGGCGCGTTGGCAACGCCAAAGGAGATATTTTCGGCGATGGAACGCGAGAAGAGGAAGATATCCTGCTCGATCTTGCCCATCTGTGAGCGCAGCCGATCCAGATTCCAGTCGCGCACATCGACGCCGTCGATCAGGACGCGCCCGTCATCGACATCGTAGGTGCGGCTGACCAATTGCGTCAGCGTAGACTTGCCCGAGCCGGTCTGGCCGACAATGGCGACGGTCTGCCCCGGCTCCACCGTGAAGGAGACATTTTCCAGCACGGTGGAACCGTGGAATTTGAAGGTAACGTTATCGAACTCGATCGCGCCTTCCACGGCGGCGCTGTACCCGGCCAGATTTTCATCAATATCGGAGCGCTGGTCGATCAACTCGAGGATGCGGCGGGCGCCGGCGAGGCCCAGCTGGATCATGCTGATCGAAAAGAGCGAAATGAAGACCGGGAAGGACAGCACTTGCATCAAGCCGGCGACGGCGATGATATCGCCGATGCCGAGGATGCCGCGCTCGTACATATTCAGGCCGTGCAAGAAGAAGAAGCCGAAGGCGATGCCGAACATCAGCAGGGGCAGATAAGCTGCTTCGATCTTGCCCTGCTGCACGAAGAAGTCGCGGTATTTCCAGGCGTTGCGCTTGAACTTCTTGCGCTCTTCGATTTCCTGCGCCGCCACCTTTACGATCTCGATGCCGCTGATCGTTTCTTCCAGGCGGGCGCTGAGGGTGCCGTATTGCATGCGCTGCTGCATCATCACCGGTTCCAGCCGGCGCATATATCGGCGGACGACGATGACGTAGCTGATGACGAAGATGATCGGCACCAGCAGCAATTCCAGATTGATGGCGGCGATGTAAATCATGGGCACGGCGAAACCCAGCACCATATCGAACATGAACATGATGCCGGGGTGAATCACAAAATTGAGTTGGCGCACGTCATCGGTGGCGCGGGCCATGATATCGCCCACGCGCTGCTGGTCGTGGAAGGTCTGGCTCTTGCCGAGCAGGCTGGCGTAGAGTTCGTGGCGCGAATCGCGCTCGACCCGCGTCGACAGGATGACCATGGCCATCGATCCCATTAGCGAGAACAGGCCGTCCGAGACCGACAGAACCAAGACGGCGAGGCTGACTGCGATCACTGCTGCGGCGTCCCCGCCCTCGATGATTAGCTCCGCGCCGCGGCCAAACATGACGCGCGCGCCCGAAAAGGCGATGTAAGTCAAGGCGAAGCCCACCAGTCCGACGAAGAAATAGAGCTTGTGCTCGAAGCAATGCGACATGATCCAGCGAACGGCGCTTGAGCGATTGTATTCGCGCAAGCCTTCAATGGTGAACTCACTTTTATGAACCAATGTGAACTCCTATGACATCTGCTGGCCAGAACAATAGTTCAAGGACCGACCATTATACACGAGACTAAGAGGGGCTGTAAGGGTGATATCCACAATTTGCGCCGATCCCGAAACAACGCCAAGAAAGCCGGGAAAGGCAAGTATGGCAACCAGCGGGTTTCGGGCGTCGGGGTTGGTCGCTGTGGACGCGCAATAGCGGCAGAGAAGTACGTTATAAAGCGATAATTCACCAGAGTCGCGGAGAGCGGAGAGAAAGACTTAGACGATGTCTTCAGTTTGCGGGCGACATCAAAGTCGAATCCAGTAGGGGCGACCTACCGGGGTCTGTTGAAGAACCACCTAGACCCTCACCCCAAACCCCTCTCCCATAAAGGGAGAGGGGCTTAAAGGGCTCAATGCGGGTCACAAGACTTGATCTTCACCCGAAAAAGTGGACACAGTTTTTGTCTAATTGGCACGCAACTCAT
>JAPOVL010000026.1 GCA_026708115.1 Chloroflexota bacterium | reverse complement strand
CGCCCTCGAACGCGTGCAGGGCGTACGCGTCGTCCCAGATCACGCGAAAGTCCGGTGCAGCGGTCTTCATTTCGGCAATCGCCTCCACCACGTCGTCGGAGTACGTGACGCCGGTGGGGTTGCTGTAGCGAGGCACGCAGAACATCCCCTTGACGTTCGGATCCTCACCCGCGAGGCGCGCGATCTCATCCACGTCGGGGCCGTCGTCGCCCATCCCGATCAGCAGCATCTCGATGCCGAAGCGCTCGAGCACGGAGAAGTGGCGGTCGTATCCCGGGCAGGGACAGAGGAACTTCACCGGCGTCGAGCGTCTCGGCCCGCCCCACGGGTCGCCACCCGGCACGCCCACCAGCATCGCCTGCACGATGAGATCGTGCATCCACTGCAGGCTGGCATTGCCGCCGACGAAGACGAGTTCCGGATCGACGCCGAGAATCCCGGCGAAGATGGCGCGCATCTCCGGCAACCCGCGCGGGTCGCCGCCATAGTTGCGGCAGTCCGTGCCGTCGGCGGCCGGATCGTCCTCCCGGTCGACTGCCCGCAGGAGACCGTGGGAACGGGCAAGCTGCTCCGGTGACGGCTTGCCCCGCGTCATGTCGAGGTCGAGACCAGCGGCGCGGGCGGCGACGTACCTGTCGCGCGCCGCCTCGACGACGGCAGAATCGACCGCCGCCAACGCCCCTATTCTCCCGCGCCGGACGTCGCGTCGTAGACGATCCGGTAGATCACTCCGCGCATGTCATCGGAGACGAGCAGCGACCCGTCGGCGCGTTCCATCACGTCGGCAGGCCGACCCCACGCCTGGCCGCCCTGAAGCCAGCCGGTCGCGAACTTCTCGTACTCGCTGGGCCGGCCGTCTCCGTCGAGATGGACCACGACGATCCGGTAACCGATCGGTTCGCTGCGATTCCAGGAACCGTGCTCGGCGATGAAGATCTGTCCCCGGTAGCGCTCGGGGAACGCGTCGCCCCGGTAGAAGCGCATGCCGATGGCGCCCACGTGCGGATCCAGGTCGAGCGCCGGCGGCACCAAGTCCGCGCAGGGCCTCTCGTCGCCGAACTCCGGGTCCGCGATGTCCTGCCCGTGGCAGTAGGGGTAGCCGAAGTGCTGGCCGTCCTCCGTCAGGACGTTCAGTTCGTCGGGCGGAGCATCGTCGCCCAGGTGGTCACGACCGTTGTCGGTGAACCAGAGTTCGTTCGTGCCGGGACGCCAGTCGAAGCCGACCGTGTTTCGCACGCCGCGGGCCACGACCTCGTAAGCGCCGCGATCGTCCAGCCGCAGGATGGTGGCGAAGGGATCGCCCTCGTCACAGATGTTGCACGGGGCGCCGACCGGCACGTAGAGGCGCCCGTCAGGCCCGAAGCGGATGAACTTCCAGCCGTGATGTCTCCTGTCCGGCAGATCGGCGGTGACCACGACCGGCTTCGGGGGCGAGTCGAGGCGGTTGTCGATGTCGTCCAGGCGCACGATGCGGTTGATCTCGGCCACGTAGAGGTCGCCGTCATGAAACGCGACGCCGTTCGGCCGGTTCAGGCCCGAGGCGAGCTCGTAGCGCCGGTCCGCCCTGCCGTCGCCGTCCCCGTCCACGACCGCGTAGACGGAGTCGCTCTGCCGGAGCCCGCCCGTGCCGACGAAAACGGTGCCGGAGGGGCTTTGGGCCAGGGACCGCGCGAGGTCGATCCCCGACGCGAACACATCCACGTTGAAACCGGCTGGAAGTTCGATCTCATCCAGGCGGAGTTTCTCGTCATCGGCCGCCGACACGGTCCCGGCGACGAAGACCAAGGCCACGAAGAAAGTGCGGTAAACAAACACGGCGCGGATCATAGCAACGGCGGATCGCGACGACCGTGCCCACGGCCCTGAGTCGCTACGGCTGGCAACTGGCGGGGAAGGCCTGGGCATCCGTGATCGCAGCGGCCGGTTGGCCGGGATCGTTCCGGTACTCCCTGACATCGCCCGTCACCGTGTCCACCACCCGGATCACGTAGCCCAGATCCGTGGTGGAAGCGCCGTACAGCCAGTAGTTGCCGTTGACCGCGCAACCGTCCAGCACCTTGATCAGGATCTCCCAGTTGTCCGCATCGAAGAACCGGAACAGGCCGGAGTCCTGCGTCGCCTCG
>JAPOVL010000039.1 GCA_026708115.1 Chloroflexota bacterium | reverse complement strand
AGGGCAACTTCCGAGCATTTGAGGACCAATTGCGCTTCATTCGCATGCAATTTATACCATTCCGCCAAAATATTGAAATACACCCGCCAATCGCAGGGCTATCGCCTTAATCTCGACCTTCGTGTATTCTAAGGTGTTGGCATGGCGGTTATGGAAAGGTGAAGGACGGTGGACGGCAAAGCGAATCGAATTATGGTCGTTGCCGCGAGTCGAAATGACAGGAGCCGAATCAGGCAACTACTCGGCGCAGAATACGCCCTTTCGATTTCTACCAATGTCGTATCGGCGCTGGATATGGCGCGACGATCGCCGGATATTGATCTGATGTTAGTTGTCGGTCCCTTGAAGGATATGATCGAATCCGAGTTGCTGGGAGCGATACAACAGCCGCCTGCCATTTTCCCCTTGCCGGTCATATTTGTCGCTGAAGCCGCGTCTCCCGAGCAAGTCGCCTCAGCGCTGCAGTCCGGCGCGGCCGACTACATTGCGGGAGCCTGTACCGACGAGGTGCTGCTCGCGCGAATTCGCTCCCGTCTCGCAGCCAAGGCGCTGGTCGAGTCGCTGGAAACCTGCATCGCCGAATTGACCGAGACGGAAGAACTACACATGCGTCTGTTCCGTATGGCTTCGCACGATCTGAAGTCCCCGATCAACAATATACGAATCGCGGAAGGCATCCTGCGGCTGGCTGCCGCAGAGAGCGGCGAGGTTGCTCATGCCTTGGATACGATTGGGCTGATGGTGGACAATATGAGCGACATCATCAGCAACTTTCTCGACATGATGGAAGTGCGGACGGGGAAACTGGAGCTGACGATAAAGCCGGTCAACTTGCGTGATGTACAGACAAACGTCGTGAACCAATATCGCTTTGCGGCCAAGAAAAAGAACATCCGCCTGGAACTTGGCGCAACGGACGGATGGGTGCTCGCGGATCCACAGCGTCTGGTGCAAGCGCTGGCGAATCTGGTCAGCAACGCGATTAAATTCAGTCTTACTGACAGTAAAGTGACGGTCAGCTCCGCGAATCAAAACGGATCTGGCGTCATCATCGTGGCGGACGAAGGTCCCGGTATCCCCTCATTCGAACGCGACAATCTCTTCAAGGAATACGGCAGGTTGAGCACTCGGCCGACCGGGGGCGAGTCGAGCAGCGGTTTGGGCTTGTGGATCGTCAAGCAATTGATGTATGCCCAGAACGGTTCGGTCGGCGCGGAATTCCCCGAAAATGGCGGATCGCGTTTCTGGATATCCTTGCCAGCCTGTTCGCCGGATACATACCCCGCGGTCGACAATGTCCGGTTGGAGAGGACAAGTCTAATCCCCGCCAACCAGGAAGAACCGGTTTCCGCGCGGGCTCAGGGATCAAGCGATGACAGCCAATGCGACGGATGAGACTTGCTCTGCTCAGCGATCAGATACCCCCGGAAGGCGCCGGCGCAGAGGCGGTCGTCTGGCGACTGGCGCAGGGCCTGGCGGACAAGGGCCACGATGTTCACGTCGTCGCCGCGACCAGGGGCGAATCGTTTGAAGAAATACGCGACGGCATCCCAACCTATCATATCCACAGTGTATATCCCGAGCGATTCCGAGCCTGGCTGTCATTGTGGAACCCGGGAACGGTCGGCCAGTTGCGGGCTCTGCTGCGGCGCTTGCGGCCCCAGATCGTCAACGCGCACAATATTCACCTTTACCTCAGTTACCACGCGCTGAAAATCGCGCGGGACGCCGGCGCCGCCACAGTCTTTAGCGCCCACGATGTCATGCCCTTCGCCTATTCCAAACTCCGCCACTTTGTGCGCGGGGATCCGCGACAGATAAACTTGCCCGACGCCTATCGTCTGCCACGCCTTTACAACCTGATAAATAATCGCTTTCGTTACAATCCTTGGCGCAATCGAATCATCCGGCGCTATCTCAGCCATTGCGCCGATCGGCGCACCGTACCAAGTCAGGCATTGGCAGAGGCCTTCATGGTTAACGGCCTGCCGCCGGCCGACGTGGTTCACAATGGCATTGACCTGCGGGAATGGGCAAATGCGGATCGCGACAAGGTCATGGCACTGCGGCGCCGCTTCGACCTGGATGGCAAACAGGTGGTTCTGATCGCGGGTCGCTTGACGCCCGACAAAGGCACAGTGCCATTGCTGAAGGCGGTCGACGTGCTTAAGGAGAGGCTGCCAGAGACGCGCGTCTTGGCATTGACCAATCGAGACATCGACGAGCAGATCCCGGCGGCATATTCTCATCTGCGCCCCTTGATCCGCGCCGGTGGCTGGCTGGGCGGCGCGGAATTGCGCGCGGCTTATGAGCTGGCGGACGTGGTCGCCGTGCCTTCGGTGATTTTCGACTCCTTTCCCACCGTGAATCTGGAAGCGATGGCCGTCGGCAAACCGGTCATCGCAACCTGTTTCGGCGGCTCTCCCGAGATTGTCATTGACGGCGAAACCGGCTTCATCGTCAATCCATTTGAGACAGGAACCTTGGCCGAGCGTCTGGAGCGGCTGCTTGTAGACCGCGACCTGAGCCGCGAGATGGGAGGCCGCGGACGGGCGCGCATCCGCGAGCGCTTCACGCTGGACAAGCAGGTAGAGCAAATGCTGGCCATTTACGAGCGCGCGCAAAACGATCGAGATGGTCGTTGAGGAGACTTACATGAGGCTGGATGATTTGCGGCTTTGCGCTTATCGAAAGGCGAGCGATCTGGTACGCGCGCAGACGTCTCTGATGAACTGGGTACGCGAGACGAGCCAGCGCGGCTACTTGCACAAGGGCGATATCGGGCATCGCTTGTTCAACGGCTGCTATGGATACGACAAAGCGGATGTGTTCCGCTATTGGATGGATGACGCGGGTGAGATTGCCGCATTCGCGCTGCTTTATCCGCATTGGGAATCGTTTGACCTGCAAGTCGCGCCGAGCCTGTCTCGCAGCGACGCGCATGCCGACTTGATCAAGTATTGTGAGGAGGAGACGCTCCGTCTCGGGCAAAAGTACGGCAAGACCATCAAGGAGTGGGTGATCGAAGTCTGTGAATACGACGCGGGGCAGCGAGACTTCCTGGCGGCGGCCGGTTACTCGCGCAGCAAGCACTGGTTTACGTTTACGCGGCACCAGCTCGACCATTTTCCCGATGCCGCGCTGCCCGACGGCTTCCATTTCCATGACGCTTCCGCCGCCGATGTCGTGGCGCTCGCGGATGTGCACAATCACAGTTTCACCAACAAATGGCATGCCGATTCCTATGGCGAGGTTTTTCGCTCGCCGCACCTGGAATACGAGATAGTGGTTGCGGCGCCGGATGGGCGCTTCGCGGCTTTCACAAATGTTTGGATCGACGAGGTGAATCGCTCGCTGCTGTTCGAGCCGGTGGGCACACACTCGGATTATCGCCGTCGCGGGCTCGGCAAGGCCTTGATGGCTTATGTGCTCAAGCGCATGAAAGCGGAGCATGACCTGGTATGCGCTTACGTCTGCCACGAGCCGGCGGATAAAAACCCGGCGTCGGGCGCCTTGTACGCAGCGGTGGGTTTTCAAGCGCTTCACAAGATTTATGAATATGTTAAACCCTTGAACTAGGGCGCAGAACGGCGCGCGGTGGTCCGGCAGGGGGATTACGACAACCTGGCGCGAGCGGCTTCGTTCACATCGCGCCACAATCTGTTACAATACGCCCCAAAATGTTTGGAGCAATTAACGAGGGGCAGCGGAGAATATGCCTTTGCAGATCTTCAACGTGCTAGGGCGCGAGAAACAGGGTTTCAATCCGATTCAAGACGGGCGTGTGGGCATGTATGTCTGTGGGCCCACGGTCTACGAGCATTCGCATTTGGGACATGCCAAGACCTACGTATCTTTTGACGTGGTGGCGCGTTACCTGCGCTATCGCGGCTTCGACCTGCTCTACGTGCAGAACATCACCGATGTCGGTCACTTGCGCGCCAACGAAGAAGACAGAATCTTGGTACGGGCGGCGCAGCTCAATGCCAAGCCCATGCAAATTGTCGAGACTTATGCGCGCAGTTATTTTGAAGATATGGACGCGCTGGGCGTGCAACGTCCCGATATTTCGCCACGCGCCAGCGGTCATGTGCCGGAACAGATCGAGATGATCGAAACGCTGATCGCCAACGGTAATGCTTATGTCGCGGACGGCAGCGTCTATTTCGATGTGCTCAGCGATGAGGACTATGGCAAGTTGTCGAACCGGCGCGTGGACGAGCAGCAGGACGAATCGCGCGACCTGGTCGGTCGCGACAAGCGGCATCCGGCTGATTTCGCGCTCTGGAAGCAAGCGGAGCCGGAACACATCCTGCGCTGGAACAGTCCCTGGGGCGTTGGCTTCCCAGGTTGGCACATCGAGTGTTCCGCCATGGCGCAGAAGTATCTGGGGGCCAACTTCGATATTCATGGCGGCGGCATCGACAATATCTACCCGCATAATGAAAACGAAATCGCCCAAAGCGAATGCGCCAATGGCCAGCCCTTTGCCAACTACTGGATGCTGACCGGCAGCCTGAACGTGCTTGACCCCGACGAAGGCATTCCAGTCAAGATGAGCAAATCGCTGGGCAATTATGTCACGATCAAAGATGCGCTGAACGCGTATCGACCCCAAGAACTGCGCTATTTTATTCTGACCTCGCATTACAGCAATCCGGTTGTCTATAGCGAGGATGCGCTGGCATCGGCCAAGTCCGGTTGGGAGCGCCTGATGAACGTCGTGCGCTTGCTGCGGCAGCGCATGAACAGCGCGGCGGAAAATGATGCCGGCAGCGCATTCTGCGAGCGGATTGACCGCGCCAAAGCGGAATTCGCCAAAGTCATGGATGATGACTTCAACTCGCCGCGCGGCATTGCCGTTTTGCAGGATTTGACGCGGGAAGTGAATACCTTGCTGAACAGCGATACTGACGTGGGATTGTATACGCTGGCGGCTATCGACGAGGCCTATGCGTCGCTTGGTGGCGGCGTACTCGGTCTGGTGCCCGCGATGGAAGCGGGTGAAAGCGGCGACGGACAGCGGGAGGCGGGCTTGATCCAGATTTTGATCGATATGCGGGCGCAGGCCCGGGCCGAGCGCGACTTCGCGCGGGGCGATCAGATACGTGATCAGTTGGCCGGCTTGGGCGTCGTCTTGGAAGATCGCGCCGACGGGACGGTATGGAAGCTGGGCTGAGCGACGAAGCGTTAAAGAAGTGGGACGGTCGAGATGCCTGAATTCCTCTACGGGCATTGGGCGGTAATCGAGGCGATGCGCGCGGGTCGGCGCAAGCTGGACGCGCTAATGATCCATGAACGCGCCGAAAAACGCGGCGCTGTCGGCGACGCCATGAGCATGGCGGAAGAGCTAAACCTGCCGATTCAACGCGTGCAGCGACGCATTCTCGACGACTTGGCAACTAACGGCAATCACCAGGGCTTGGTCTTGCGCGTGGGACCCTATCCCTATTGCGACGTGGAAGAGATCTTGGGCACGGCTGCCCGCCGCAACGAAGCGCCCTTCATCCTTTTGCTGGACCTGCTAAAGGATCCGCAGAATGTCGGCTCCCTGATTCGCGTCAGCGATGCTGTCGGCGCGCATGGCATCGTAATCCAGGAGCGGCGCAGCGTGGCGGTGACGCCCGCCGTGGTAAACGCCTCATCGGGCGCGGTGGAGCATATCAACGTGGCGCAAGTGACCAACCTGGTGTCCGCCATGAAAGAGCTCAAGGATCAAGATGTCTGGATGGTTGGGCTGGACGTGGGGCATAACATCCCGCCGTTGGACAAGACCGACTTAAACATGGCGCTGGGACTGGTGATGGGCAGCGAAGGCGAGGGCCTGCGCCGCTTGGTGCGCGACACTTGCGACCTCTTGTTGACGCTGCCGATGCGCGGCCAGGTAGGCAGCCTGAATGTCGCGACAGCCGGCGCCATCGCGCTCTATTCAGCCTGGAGCGCCCGCGGCTGGAATGGCTGGGTTCACGCTTGAGTGTCCCCGGCGGCGCTATTGACAAATGCTCCGTCGATTTGCCCCCGGACCTGATCTACAAATGCCGTAGGGTGTATAAAAAGAATGTCGTTTACCAATGTATAGGGCTTGGAAAAGCGCTGGTCATGTTTGACTTCGACATTGCCCATCAAGTTTATCGTTTGTACGGAATCCAATATGGCGCTCTTTTTCCCCGCGTAACCAATATGCTTGAGGTCAATTACAAATCCAGTCAAACGACCCAATTCATAGCCCTCAATCCTCGGGAAAAAATGCGCTACAACTTGCCGGGTCTTGCCCTTGCTTGATTCGCCAGATTCGAGCGTGTATAGCCGATCCATCCACGGAATCAAGAGCGTCATTGCCGCGACATGATTATCCGGAGATCCGGCCATTAACTGATGGATCTGGGGTCGCGCGCTGATAGCCCAAGCGTCTTTGTAGGTGGCGTTCTCGATGTCGCCTATGGTCAGAGTATCTTCCAACTCCATATGGTCTCCTCCATGTGAGCGCTACGGCGACTAGAATATAGCGCGTTTGGCATCTTTCAAACGATGGACTAGCTGTTTCTCATTTGACTCCGTTGGACCGCCTGCAGAATAGAAAGTAAATGACTGCCGGACGACTGACTGGCGACGTCCCGGGTCAGCCGTCCCTACCCCGCCGTGAGAGCGACAAGCTTGCGACGCACAGCAGCGCCATGAGCGCGCCGCCAATAGCGAAGGGCGCGCCCGCTCCCAATTGCTGAAACAGGAATCCGGCCAGCAGCGGCGCGCTGGCGTTGGCCGCGCTCACCATCGCCGAGCTGACGCCGAGCGCGCTCCCGTACTCGGTTTCGCCGACCGATCGCGTGATCAAGCTGTTGAGCGCGGGACGGATCAGCGCCGCGCCAACAGAGATTGGGACCAAGGCCAGCGCCAGCCAGAGCACGCCGGCGGGGCCATTGTTTCCGTTGGCCGGCAACTGAATGCGCAGATCGCCTATCAGGGCTTGAGCGCGCGTCGGCGCCTGTGCCATCACATCGCGCCCGACCAGTTCTCGCACGTAAAAGGGATGCGGCTGCTCCGGCGTTGTGCCGGCAAGCAGCAGCCCAAGCGCCAGCAGGAAGAGCGCGGCCATCACCAGGCGGCCTTCGCCGAATCGCTTGCTCCAGGGTCCGATGGCGCGCATCTGCACGATCACCAGGATGATGCCGACGAATAGAAACAGAGCGGCGTTGCCAGTCCCGAGCAAGCCCAGGCGCGTCAATGTGAAGAGGCCGAGCAAGCTCTCAAATCCGAAGAAAATGAATTGCTGCGCGAACATCAGCAAGAGCAGGAAACCCACGACGGGTCGTGCCAGATAGCGAAAGAGCGTCACAGGAGTTGCGCCCCTGCTAGGAGCGCCGCCACGGCGTTCTGGGGGATGGGTTTCCTTGAACATGAAGCTTGTGATCACAATCGACAGGAAGGAATAGAGGGCGGCTGTAAAGGCGGGCGCGGCGAGCGAGTCGGTCAGTTCAAAGGTGAGTATCGCGATGACAGGGCCGAAGATGAAGCCTAATCCAAATGCCGCGCCGGTAATGCCTAATCCACGGGCTCGGTTGGACGCATCGGTGATATCGGACAGGGCGGCTTGAGCTGTGGCGATATTGGCGCCGAACAAACCATCAAATAGCCGTGAAACGATGATCAAGGCCAGTGAATTGGCCAAGCCCAGCATGATGAAACTGACGCAGGTTGTTATTTGGCTGATCAACAGCAAAGGACGCCTGCCGTAGCGATCGGACAGGCCGCCCATCATGGGAACGCCAAGCAACTGCGCCAGCGGGAAAGCTGCCACCACAATCCCGACTTCGAGCGGTCCCGCGCCGTAAGCTGCCGCGTAGAGGTGCAAGAGCGGCAAGATAACGGTCAAGCCGAGCACGTCGACGAATACCATCAAGAAGATGGGAATGACCCGCCGCATATCAAGCTCGGTTGGCTCTCGGTTCACTTCTTTGCAAACCTCCTTGCTCATGCCAGGAGCGGGCTTGTAATTTTGTGGGAGCGTGGCTAGACCTTTTCCTTGCCGCCCAGCGGCAGACATGGGCAAGCGCTAGTCACAAACCAACAGAATAGCGCATACTCTATCAGACCTGCGCTATGCGGCTAGCCTGACTAGCGCTAGAGCCCGCGCTTCTTCGGGCGCAAATCTCGCACTCTAACCCTTGTCTAACATTTCTGACGTTATAAGCGAGTTGCCCGCGATTTACCTATATGTTAGCTTTAAGTTGATTGCGAATTTGGGCGGACGGGTGCCTTGATGCCAACGTCACGCGAGTATGCGCGCAGGCGGTCCCGCATGGTGGACGAGCAACTGGTGAAGCGAGGTATAAACGACCGTCGTGTGCTGGATACCATGCGCGCCATGCCGCGCCATGATTTTGTCACCGAGGAATTCAAAGCAAATGCATATGAGGATCGGCCCCTGCCCATCGGGGAAGGGCAAACGATCTCCCAGCCCTATATCGTCGCCTTTATGTCGGAGCGGCTGCGTCTGAAGCCCGAACACACGGTGCTGGAGATCGGCACGGGTTCCGGTTATCAGACAGCCATTTTGTGTCATCTTACAAAGTACGTCTACAGCATTGAGCGCTACAGTCGCCTGGCTGGGCTGGCGGGACAACGCCTGGGCGAGCTGGGCTACAACAACATCGACATTCACGTCGGCGACGGCAGCCAGGGCTTGCCCGACCAGGCGAGCTTCGACCGCATCATTGTCACGGCGGCCGTTCCCAAGTTGCCCAGCGTGCTCTGCACACAGCTTGCCTACCACAACGGACGCATGATATTGCCCGTTGGCGATCAGCAATTGCAGGAACTTAAGTTGATCACGCGGCAGGGAGAGGGCATCAGCACGCGCACGCTTCTGCGCTGCCGCTTCGTACCGTTGATCGGTCGTTATGGCTTCAGCGACAGCCTTGACGAGGATGTCAGCGCGCTCTAGTCCGGGGCCGGAACCAGGCGGTAAATCGCGCCACCCTCGTCATCGATGGTGCCAAAATAGATCGCGCCGTCGGGACTGACTGTGATGTCGATGCGGCAATTGACCGCTCCCAAGTCCAGTGGCCGATCAAAAAGAACGCGGTTGCGACCCCCGCTCAAGCGCAAACGATGTAGCTGGCCATCGTTCCAACTGCAAAAGAACAGGTCGTTGCGCCAGCGCGGAAAGGCATCGCCTTGATAGAAGACGATGCCGACCGGCGCAATGGTCGGCGTATAGCTGACAAGCGGCGGCAAGTACTTGCCCAGGCCAGCGATATATTGTCTGCCCACACACTCGTATTCCTCGCGATAGCCATAATTGAATCCCGGCAAGATCAGATTAATTTCGTCATCGCAATTGTCGCCATTTTCAGTGGCGAAGAGGCGCCCGCTCAAAGGATCAAAGGCGTAGTCGAAGGGGTTGCGCAATCCGTAGGCGAAGATGCTGCTGCCCGCGATGGGATTGTCGTCGGGCACTGTCAGGCGGTCGCCGCTGACGGCAAAGCGATGGATTTTGCCATGCGGAATCGTCAGGTCCTGCGGTCGGCCGGCGTCGCCATAGTCGCCGATGCCAATGTAGAGGAAACCGTCGGCATCAAATTGTAGTCCGCCGCCATTGTGCACCAGAAAACCGCTGTCAATTGGCACGCTATACATCTCGGTCGGGTCGTGAGCACGGCCATCTTCCAGGCGGAATCGCAGAACCTTGTTGGCCGGATATGCTTTGGCGGTACCCGCCGCCGTGTAGAAGACCCAAACATATCCATTGTTTTCGAAATCGGGATCAAGCGTGATATTCTGCATGCCGCGTTCTTGCAGAGCATTGACCGCCAGACTCAGTACTGGCGCGCGTTGCCGCAGCCCGTCGGGATCGACAAGCCGGACGTTGCCGGTCGATTTTTCGGTATAGAGCAGTTCCCCTTTTGGCGTGAATGCCAGCCCAACCGGGAAATCCGCCAGCAGAAAGCGCTCGACGCGGTAGCGAACGCCATCGCCACTGACAAAGCTGTCATCCGCGACGCACGTGCTGTAAGCGCAGGATAGCAGGATCAGCAGGAGCGCGCTGATCAAATATCGCCGTTGTTTGAGTAGCATGGCAACGTTTTGCTGACAATCCACAAACGGCATCAGCATACCAAGAATCGCAGCTTGAAAACATACCGTAGATAGCGGGTCAGATAAAGCGCGGGCTGTGGCTGTTTTGCTGACGATTTGCTAAGCTAGCTTATGACGATACTTGCGGAGTGGATGCCATGGCCGATGACAAAGGGCGAGAACAAATGAACCTCGACTTGATCGAGATGGTCCAGCGCGCCCGCATGATGCATGACGAAGATGCGCGCCCGTCCGATTACGCGGCGGTTTACTGGATTGAGGCAAAACGCAAGGCGGGCGATTATCCGGCGCCGACGTCAAACGCCGGCGAATGGCGCGCGCGGCTGACGGTCGCGACGGTCGACGCGGTATGGGAAATGGTGAAACGCGCGACGGTTGCGGGGAAGCTGGGATACAAATCGAAGGTGTCGACGCGGCCGGCAGCGGGACAGGCCGATCCAGACGAGCGCTTGCTCTGTGTACGCACCTACGACGCGCGTGATGTGGACGACGTGGAGCGGGTGCGGGCAGTGCTAGAGGCGATGGGATTGGAGACGTTGGAATACGTGGCCGATTAAGTTCGATAGCGGCGGGTCAGCTAATAGCTGACCCCTACAGGCTGCGTTTATGGCGAGAATTGTAGGGGCGACCTATCAGGTCGCCCGAAAATCACCCAAATATTTCAGGTTTTGCGACGGTATCGCGCCTAATGGAAAGGCGTCCGCGCTGACTAGTTGCCAATAGTCTGAAATACCCCTTCCGCACCGGGACTTTTGGATGCGCACTCCAATATGCTACACTTGATAGGTATGGAAAGGGCGGGACGCCATGGCATCTGACGCGATCAACAGCCGGCTCGACCGCATCGAGGGCAGAGTGAACGAAAACGCCGCAAATGTCGCCGAACTAAAAGGCGCGTATCAATATCTTGCTACGAAAGCGGATGTTGAACAAGTAGAAAAGCGTTTGCAGAGATTTATTCTCGCAGTAGCGACAGTCATGATAATCGTGCTGACATACTTGGAGAATTTGAAGCTGGACGAAATTCTGTCGCGTTTGCCCTGACCGGAGCCGCTCGAACCGCCTGGCATCTCCACGCCGCGCTGCGCGCATAAATCCTTGTTCTCCTGAGTTTGCAGGGGCGGCCGGCCTAGCGCTGAGGCGGCCGCCCATAGTTGGCAGGCTGGCGGGGGCTAGCGCGCGGCTGCCAGCGCCTGCTCAATGTCTTCAATGATGTCGTCGATATGCTCGATGCCAATGCAGAGGCGGATCGTTTCCGGCGTGACGCCGGCCGCTTCTTGTTCTTCCGGCGTGAGCTGGCGATGGGTCGTCGAGGCCGGGTGGGCCGCCAGCGACTTGGCATCGCCGATGTTGACCAGGCGCGTGAAGACTTGCAGCGCGTCGTAAAACTTGACGCCGGCATCGAAGCCGCCCTTGATGCCAAATGTCAGCAAGGCGGAGGGACGACCGCCGGTATATTTCTGCGCCAGGTCATAATAGGGCGAGCTTTCCAGGCCGGCGTAAGTAACCCACTCGACTTGACTGTGGCTCTCCAGGTATTTTGCCACGGCCATGGCGTTGTCGACATGGCGCTCCATGCGCAGCGACAGTGTCTGCAAGCCTTGAATGACCAGGAAAGCGTTGAAGGGGCTGAGGGCGGAACCGGTATTGCGCAGGGCGACGACGCGGGCGCGGGCGATGTAGGCGGCCGGTCCCATGGCATCGGTGAAGACGACGCCGTGATAACTCGGCTCTGGCGTGCTGAACATGTAGAAACGCTCGGCGTGCTTCGCCCAGTCGAAGATGCCGCCATCAACCAGGATGCCAGCGATACTGTTGCCATGCCCGCCCATGTACTTGGTCATCGAATGCAAAATGATATCGCAGCCAAATTCAACGGGACGGCAAAGCGCCGGCGTGGGCACGGTATTGTCCACGATCACCGGTACGCCGTGCGCGTGCGCCATGTCGGCGATGGCTTCCATATCGGGGATATTGCCCGCGGGATTGCCGATTGACTCGCAGAAGATGGCGGAAGTCTTGTCGTCGATCAGCGCCGCCAGATCGTCCGGGCTATCGCCTGCGGCGAAGCGCACATCAATGCCGAGCTTGGGCAGCATGTGCCGGAAGAGCGTCCAGGTGCCGCCATAGAGCTGTGGCACGGTCACGATATTGTTGCCGGCTTCCGCCAGATTGACGATCGAGTAGTGGATGGCCGCCTGGCCCGAAGCCAGCGCTAGCGAAGCGACGCCGCCTTCCATCGCCGCCACGCGCTGTTCCAGCACGTCGTTGGTCGGGTTCATGATGCGCGTGTAGATATTGCCCGGCACCGCCAGGTTGAAGAGGTCGGCGCCATGCTGCGCGTTGTCAAATTCGTAGGCGACGGTCTGATAAATCGGCACTGCTACCGCGTGCGTAGTCGGTTCAGGTTCATATCCGGCGTGGATGGCTTGCGTTTCCAGCTTCATGCGCTCTCTCCTCATTTAGGCCTAACACTTAATTTTTCGCGTAACACTTTACCGCATTTCGAACCTAGAAAAAGAGGCAATATATTTCAATTCATCATGCTTGTACCTTGTGCTTCCATTGCGCTCGGGTCTGCTCGATGGTGGCGACGACCACGCCATAAATGACCAGCGCGCTGCCGAAAATCTGTGCCAGCGAGGGGATCTCGCCGAACATGAACAGGGCGATTAGCGCGCTGAGGACCACGGCAATCTGCAGGACGATAGCCATTGCGGTTGCCGTATAGGTTTGCAGCGCCAGGTTCATAGCGATATGCCCGAAGACCTGCGCCAGGACCGCCACCACAATCGCCCAGAGGTAGCTGCTCAGAGGATAGCCTGTGACAGGCGTTCCGGTGGCGCCGACGAAAAGGGAGGTGACAATAGCGGCGCTGAAGAAGACCATAAAGCTGTAGAGCAGGGGCGGGATGACATTGTTCAATTGCCGCCCGATCAAGAGATAAATGCCGAAGCATATCGAGCCAAATAGCGCCATGCCTGCGCCGAGAAGTGGATTGCTGCCCGCCTCGATAGCGCTTAAGCCGCCCAAGCCGACCATGGCGACGCCGACGATTGTCGCTACCAGGCTGAACCAGAAGCGCCGCGAGAATACGACGCCGAATATCATGATTTCCGGCAGAACGATCCAGATTGGCGACGTGCGGCGCAGCACGCTGGTCATCAAGACGCTGGTGTATTCAAGGGACAGGAATAGCAGCAGCAGATTCAGCGAAAGCCAAAAACCGGCAATGCCGGAAAGCAGCCATTGCCGCGCTGTTACCTGCAGCAGGTCTTCACGGTAGCGCGTCCAAATCAACGGGGCGAGGGCCAGGGAAATCAGCCAGAGACGGATCAAGACAATCACCGGCGACGGCATGCCTTCGCTTTGGGTAATACGAATGGCAATCGGCGTGACGCCGGCCGAAAAGATGATGGAGAGAATGATGAGGAATTGCCGCCTGTCGAGCATAAGTCAGGCTCGCCTGCCGCTGACATAATCGCGCCATGCTAACACAGGGGCTTGACGCTGCCTAGCCTCCCGCCAGTTTGGCAGCGTGTCGCGCAGCTTGCTGGAAAGCTGATGCGCGAAGCGCTTACCCAGCTCAACGTGGTACTATACAGCGTCCAACCTATGCCTTGAATGGATACAAACGCGTGTGTCTGTAGCCGGGACAATCCGAATTCAATAAGCCCATTATCGCATCACTGCCGCTATCGACAGGGTACCGCTCTCATCAGATACCGCGATACAGCGATCATCCGGTGACCAAGCCAAGTTGGCAATCGGCGCCTTGAACACAGCATCCGCCAGCAAAGCGGGTTTCTTCTTCTTCTTGACTTTCCAGATCGCAAGCAGACCTTCATTGTCGCCAGATGCCAGCAACATACCCTGTCGCTGAAATTTCAGATGCTTTATGAGGTGCTGATGTCCTTCTACCATGATTGGTCGCGTATTTGCGGGCCCCTTCCCGGAACAGTCCCAGATCACTACCTGAGTCCCGCCGCCGGTCGCCAGATAGCGACTGTTGAAACTCCATGCCAGTTCCAGCACCTTCGTTTCGTAGCCCCACATCTGCAGATCATTCCCGGTATCGGTGATCCAGAAATGCACCGTCGAGTCCTGGTCGCCTGTGGCAATGTATTTGCCATCGGGACTCCACTCTAATGTGAGCGTCGAACCCTGCCATTCGAAACGGCGCAGCGGTTCCGCCTCTGCAGGGTCATACAGCACGACTCCATTGTAGGCGGAGATGGCGAACTGTTTGCCGTCATAGCGCCACTTGATGTCCGTAATCGTGCTCTTCGCATCGGGATATTCGCGGATCAATTCCCCCCTGCTGTTCCACAGTCGCAGTTTGCGCCCGGCGGCTGATACCAGCCAATCGCCGGCCGGGCTGAAAGCGACGCGCTCTACCCAGCTCGCCCCGCCTGCCATTTCCGATCGCTGCGTTCCTGTCTCGGCATCCCAGAGTCGTATCTTGCCGTCTTGCCCGACGCTAGCGAGCAGACGGCTGTCTTTGTGCCAGGAAATTGCCATGGTATCGAGGGCATGACCCTGCAGCTTGTACCGTATCGAGCCATCAAGGCCATTGAACAGCGTGATTGGGCCAGACACCCCCGCAACCGCCAAGATTTTGCCATCCGGAGACCATGCCAGACCAATCGGGTGATCGTCAATGTTGGTACGCCATATAGCCTTGAGCGGTGGCCGTGCCGGTCTGGACTTGCGCTTCCGCTGCCTCACGATGCAAGGCACTCGCGGAAGCCGTTTTCCAGCGCAGCCCGATCCAAGTTACGCCCGATAAAGATCATCTTGTTTTGACGCAGCTCGTTCTCCCAAGGGCGATCAGGGCGGCCGTCAAAGAGCATATGCACCCCCTGAAATACAAAGCGCTCATCCCAACCGCGCACGCTCAACACGCCTTTCATGCGGAAGATGTCTTGTCCCTGTTCGCGCAGGAGCTGGCTCAGCCAGCCATTGAGCTTATCTAACTGGAGATCACCATGTAGGGTGATGCCAACGGAAGTCACTTCTTCGTCGTGTTCATGATCGGGCTTGTACTCACGGGTCTCGAGCGGGTCACGCACGGAGCCCGCGCCACACAAGCGCGCGTCGAATTCATCCGGGTGATGTTCGGTGAACAGCATGTATAAGCCCGGCTGTTGGATCGCGAAATTGAAGACGGTCTCACCGTTTTCGTTCAGCACGAGCTGGTTGTACTGTCCTTTGCCAAGGCCCATCATTTTGCCTGCCTCTAAAGCCTGCTCATCTTCAGAGAAGGTCAGTACCGCGTCCATCAGTATTGCTTCCTTCGCCGCTAATCCCGTATTCGCCAGGGGCAACAGCGCGGCCCCCATTGCCGGGTCAGGGCCTTCACCCATCACCCATTCGTAGGTCCCAGCGTTCAGTTGATAGATACCCGACCATTCAAACGGGTATTCCGGTTCCATGAACTTCGGGTCGACTTCCAGCGCCCGGTCCAGGTTGAAACCACCTACATTCAGGATCTTGTCCATCTCCACCACCGCGTCGCGGCTGCGGTAGATTTTCGCCATGCTGTTCATGCTTTTGATGCGGGCTTCGAGTCTCTCGAGGTCCTCCGGGTCGACCAGATCAATCTTGTTGAGCAGAATTACATCTGCAAAGGCGACCTGTTCTTTGGCTTCGTCGCTGTCGTCAATGTGTTCCCAGATATGCTTGGCATCGACCAGCGTGACGATCGCATCCAAGTGGAGCTTCTGCTGCATGTCGTCATCGACGTAAAATGTTTGCGCGACAGGCCCGGGATCTGCCATGCCGGTGGTTTCGACCATGATGTAATCGAACTTGTCGCGGCGCTTCATGAGATGACCGAGGATGCGAATCAAATCGCCCCGCACGGTGCAGCAGATACAGCCGTTGTTCATTTCGAAGATTTCCTCTTCCGCGCCAATGACCAGATCGTTGTCTATGCCGACCTCACCAAATTCATTCTCGATCACCGCGATTTTTTTGCCGTGATTTTCGGTTAGGATGCGGTTGAGCAGTGTGGTTTTGCCGGACCCCAGAAAGCCGGTCAGCACAGTAACGGGTACTCGTGTTTCAACAGCATTCATCATGTTTCTGTCTCCTCAATTGATCTGGCGCTTTTGTATAAAGATGCAACATCCGCAGCCCGCACGATGTGTTTTTCCATTGGTCCTGGAACCATCACGCCATCACTGCGACCATTTTCAATTCGAGCAACCGCGCCGATAAGCCCTGTCCCAGCAGACTGGGCAGACTGCCGCGCCGACGGCATCATCCAGCGAGCGCCGCTGTTGAAAGCATGTGGCGCACCCTCACAACGGCATGAACAGCCTCCGACATATCAAATGGCTCATGAACCTGAAAATCGCTATAAAACTCTAGTTTCCGCGTCAGATACGGGTTACGCGTCTGAGTCAGAGTATCAATGAGGGACACTGTTGTTATCTGAACGCGTTCACTCCGTAAACTATTCAGGATCGACGCCAGCGCCCCCGGGTCTGCCAGCGCTGAGACAGGCAGCAGCGCGTAATCGGCATCCAGTCGCCCGAGATGCCAGATCAACGCCGCAGCCAGCGAACAACAGACACAGCCGCCCGCCAGCCGTTGGCGCGTTACCCCATCTATCGCCGGCGGCATATCGCTATTGTCCATCAGCGCGAGGCGGTCAGTTTCGGCAGACAACAACTCAATGAGCGCCTGCGTGAACCTGGCTTTTGGCTGATGCAGCATCCCGGTGATGGCGATCAAGCGCATGGCTAATCTCCCGCTGTCAAGGCTCCATCCAGCGCAAACAGCGGGCGGTAGGCATCATGCCCGTCGCCATAAGTGCGATCCATCAAGTCAGCGTACTCGGCAGCGTGAGCTGGATTGCTGCGCCAGCGCACACCGAGATATTCCGCTGCTTTGACGATGCCCAGCACACCGTGTTTGATTTCCTCAAAGCTGTAATCTGGCCCCACCGGGACGTACAACCAGCGGGCGAGGTTCGCCGCCGTTGCCCGGTGATCTGGCGCGCCGTCAGCGCGGAGCGCGGCATAATGCAAAGGCTGAATCTGTGGCAGCCAGCGCACAGGCGTATTCTCCTGCTCAACGTAGGCGTAAAACGTGGCGACATCGCACTCCAGCGGAATCTGTACCGCGACCGCGGTCGCCAGCGCCAGACTGTTGGGCTCGTGCGTCGCCAGCCCGGCGGCTTCACGCAGACCGCGCCGCGCCTCCGCCAGATTCGCGCTTTGCCGCTCTGCAAGTTCTGGCAGACGTTCACACTGCGCGAAAGCCTGTGCAGCGTTCGGGCAGTCAGCCGGTTGACGCAATGCTTTCACCTCTGCATAGAGCGCCTCATCACTGAATGCCAGCAGCGCGCCGGGTCGGTTATTAGCGTCAGGCAGATGCAAGCCATAGAGCGTTACCGCCGGGCGCTTTGCGGCGCCGGGAGTGGGCAGGGTGTCGGCGCAGTCGAGCCAGGTAGCCTTCTGCGGCTGCCACAACCCGCGTAGCACTTGCGTCCATGTGAAACGCGTACCGGACGTCGCCAGCCGCAGCTGCGCGTCAAAGTCCAGAAAGCGCGGCAGGGCCTTATGATGTTTGATCGACTCCGCCAGGTCATGGCTGGCATTCGCCGGGATACCGACCCATTCGCCGGGCTGAATCTCCGCGGCCCGATGCAACAAGCGTCGAGCGCGGTAGGCATCGCGCGCCAAGACAACCATTGCGCCGCCCAGTCGTTCCGACCAGGCCCGTTCGGCAATCTCAATAGTCGCGTCGGTGTGTAACGTTGTGTCAGACGGCAGGGTCAGCAGATCGTCCAGCGCTGGATGGACGGCATAATCCGCGCCGCGCACCGGCAAACCGCCCAGCGCCCCCACTGGGCAAAAGCCGCCAAGCCATAAACTTCCCCAGTCAACTGGCAATTCCATCGTGTTTTTCTCCTGATCATGTAACTGTTTTGCAGAGCAAGAGACAGCCAAGCTTGCGTTTCTTATTGATACTAAGTCTCAATAAACTTGTCAATGGCTCATTTGGAACGAGTGCTAACGCGATGAAAAAGGAGCTACTGACAAGAAAAACTCGCTGTCGTTGCAGTCCTGTTGATTCTACTGGTGAGCTGTGTCGGAGGCGCGCCGTTGATCAGATCGAGGTGATCATACGGTTTTAAGAAGCCACCGGCATTGATGTGGTGGTGAATGCTAGCAACTATGGCCAAGTGCGCGAAAGGCAGATCCTCAACGTGTCCAAGGCAATTGGCGAACTTGAACTGGCCGGGGCACAAGAGGGATGGGGGCCAGATTCGGTCTCCCGCTTCACGGGGGAAGTATCCCGAAGCATCAGGGAAGGGGAGCTAAGCTTGGCGGACTACGTAATAATCTGTTGATTTTCGCAAGGACCGCCACCGATTTTGCATTGTTTCGGTATTGTTCCTGTTATCTATGAGTAACATGTGCAGTAGCGGACAAGCCTTGCAGTGGCTTTGCGAATCGTTACATGACTTGCTTGTGCTTGCTTCAGTGTTCAGTTTTTCGCAGAATTTAGCTGGTTTTGCCGAGATGCTGGTAGAGACGCTCTGCGAAGCGCCGGCCCAATTCGAGTTGCCCGGCACTATCATAATGGAGCGCGTCGTCGTGTTTGCTCAGTCCTGCCGTATCGACAAGCGAAACATTCGGCACGGTCTCGGCGACCAACCTTTGCGCCGCGCGCACTGTTGAAAGATGAGTGAATCTGGCGCCGCAGGGGTTCACCAAACCGATGACGAACTGCATCTCGGCTTGATCCAGGTCAGCCCGGATTCGCGCGATCAAGCGCTTCAAGTTCGCCTGATAATCCGCTGCTGCCTGTTGGAAGCGACTGTCGCTCTCGCCTTGCATCCACAGGCAGGCGAGGACTTCTACCTCTTCGCCCCGGGTAACGCGCTCGTAATGACGCAGCAAGCGCTCATAAAGCGGACCCTTGTCCGCATCGCCAGCGATGGCCGCGCGCTCGGCTGACCAGTCCGCTTCCCATGCCAGCAGCGAACTGCCGCCGACGGCATATTTGACCAGCCAGAGTTCGTCGAGCGGCATTAGTTCAAGCAATCGCCGCGCGAACCCGATTTCCGGACCGAAACAACCATCGCGCGGATTGAGGTCGAAGAGCCGCGCGCCTTCCGGCAAGTCCCTTCCACCAAGCTCGCTCAACTGGCCGTGACCAACCATATTCGATTGTCCCGCCAGAATCACAAGTGGTTTCATCGCGCTGTTTTCTCCTGTTGGCTGGGCGCTTGAGTATACTCCGGGCTATTTGTCGCTGCCATTGCCGCAATGGTAAACTCGCGGGGGCGAGACAGAACGGAACAGAGCGATACGACTAGAGATCGCATGAACAACTAGCATGCAAAGGCAAATCCGATATGCCGACTGAAAATCCGCCCAACGTACTGCTCATTATGACCGACCAGCATCGCTGGGATTACCTGGGCTGCGCCGGCGCGGACTTCCTAGACACGCCAAACATCGACCGCTTGGCGGCATCGGGAGCGCGCTTTACAAATGCCTTCACTAACGCGCCCGTCTGCGCCCCGGCGCGCATCGGCCTGGCCACCGGCAGGCACCCGGCGCGCATCGGCACGCTCGACAACGGCAGTTTTCTTCCACCACATCTTCCCACTTATTATCAGCGCCTGCGCGACAGCGGCTACCGCGTCGGCTGCGTCGGCAAGCTCGATTTGGCCAAACCCGACCCCTACAACGGGCGTCATGGCGATCGTCCGCAGGTTTATCGCTGGGGCTTCACCCATCCCGAGGAAGTCGAAGGCAAGATGCACGCGGCGCAGGGGGAGCCGAGCGCTCCGCACGGTCCCTACACGCACTACCTGCGCCAGCAGGGGCGCCTGGAATCGTTTTGGCATGACTACCGGGCGCGCGCCAGGCGCGGATGGATTGTCGGCCAGTCACACGATTCAGTCTTGCCGACGGAAGACTTTCAAGACAGATACATCGGTCGACGGGCTGCGCGTTGGATCGAGAATATCCCCGATGATTTTCCCTGGCATCTCTTCGTCAGCTTTGTCGGGCCGCACGATCCCTTTGATCCGCCTAGGGAATATGCCGAACAGTTCCGCGACGCCGTCATGCCCGCCGCCATCCCGAAGCATCTGCGCGGGAAACCGCAGTGGGTGCTGGATCGCCAGAAGGATTTCAGCGCCGGGGAGTTGGCGCGCATTCGCCGACAGTACTGCGCCTTGATCAAGTTGATAGATGATCAGGTTGGCGCCCTCCTGGATGCGCTTGAAGCGCGTGACATGCTGGACAATACCTATATCGTTTTCACCAGCGATCACGGCGAAATGCTCGGCGATCACGGTTTGTTCCAAAAGCAGCTGCCTTACGAGCCGTCTATTCACATTCCGCTGATCGTTTCCGGCCCCGGTATTGAGCGCGGCCTGGTATCCGACGCGCTGGTCGATATGTTTGATCTCAATCCGACCATCTGCGCCCTGGCTGCTGTGACGCCCGCGCCGGATCTGGACGCCCGCTCATTCGATCCCATCTTGTTCGGCCAGCAGCGGGAGCATCGCCGAGAAATCATTTCGGTGTTGAAGGAGTTCCGTTGCCTGCGAACGGACAGCTACAAGTTTGTCGACAACGGCCATGACCGGGCTGAATTGTATGATCTGCTCAACGATCCCGAGGAAAGTCACAACATCGCCGCTGAGAACCCGGCCCGGGTTGCCGCCCTGCGCGATCGGCTCGAGCGTTTTTTGTTGCGGGATGAGCCGGGTCATGTGTAGAATCCTGGCAAGGACGCGAACCGGCGCGGCGGCAGACTGGCAAAGGGCGCCGGGTCGCTTTGACCGAGTTTCAATATGCCATAGCGCTTTGATGATATAGTTTTATATACAGGTCATGACGGCCAAAAGGAGAGAGCAAATGTTTAATCGAAAACGATCAGTAAAAGGATTCTTGGCGCTGCTTGCGCTGCTATTGCTGCTGACGATGCCGGTCGCCGCGCAAGATGCCATGAACGAATTCGTCATCGGCGTTAGCGAAACTGTCGTGACGCTTGATATGGGCGTGCGCAGCCCGTCGCTGGCGCATAAGCAGGTCAGCTACGCCATCTACGAGCCCCTGCTGCGCCTGGGAACCGATGGCTCGATCAATCCCGCGCTGGCCAGCGATTGGACCATGTCCGAGGACCGGCTGACCATCACGCTCAACTTGCGGGAAGGCGTCGCCTTCCATGATGGCTCGCCATTGGACGCCGATACTGTCGTCTGGAATATCAACAGCGCCCGTGATCCGGAGTTCGGCGATGGCGCGCTGCCGGATTATGGCCGGATCGCCTCGGTTGAAGCCCTCGATGATCTGACGGTCCAGATCACGATGTCGGCGCCTGACGCCAACATTCTGCCCGCGCTTGCGGCCGGCAGCGACTCGCGAGCGCTGATCATGTCGCGGGCGGCCTTTGAGGCTTTGGGCGCGGACGAGTACGCCTTCAATCCCTCGGGCACCGGACCCTTCAAATTAGCCAGTTGGGAGCCGGGCGTCGAGTTGGTCCTGGAGCGCAACCAAGCCTATTGGGGCGAAAGCAGCGGCAACGCAGATCGCGTCGCCTTTAGGGTCATCCTCGATGCATCGGCCGCCACGCTGAATTATCAGAGCGGCGATGTACACGCCATGTTCTCGATATCGGCGCCCGAGCTGCCACTGCTGGAAGCCGTTTCCGGAACCGTATCCGGGGCGGTTGCCCGCGGCGTCAATGTCCTGGCGCTAAACCAGCACCGTCCGCCCTTCGACAATATCCACAATCGGCGCGCCGTAATGTATGCGATTGATGTCGAACCGGTCATCGCCCTGGTTTATGGCGGTTTGGCGCAACCGGCGCGTGGCATCACGCCGCCCAATTCCTTCGCCTACAGCGACGAGTCGCCGCCGCGCCTCGCGCGCGATCTGGATGCAGCTCGCGCGGAGTTGGCGGCGGCGGGCAACCCGGACGCCTTTGAATTTGAGGTATCGGTTGTTGCCCAGCCATTTCGCATCCAGGTATTGGAGATCATGCAGGCCAGCCTTGCCGAAGTTGGCATTGGCCTGGTTATTCAAGCCAATGAGCGCGCGCGGCATATTGCCGCCTTGCGCGAGGATACCGATATTGCCGAAGCCGGCTTTGTTCAAATCCTGGCGGCGCTGAGCGCTCCAGAAGCCTACCTGGGCCGCTTCGCCGGCTGCGGCGCCAATATAAAAATAGTCGGCTATTGCACGGACGAATACGAAGCGCTGGTGGCGGCACTGCCGGGGATCTTTGACAGCGCCGAACGCGTCGCCCATATCCGGGAGATGAACGAAGTCGCCTGGCGCGACACGATCTCCGTGCCCTACCTGTATCCCCAGATTCCCTACGTCTATCGCGGAGACATCATCGGCGATTTCGCCCTCAACGGCTACGGCTTGCTGGACTGGACGAACTTCACCGTTGTCGGCGGCTAATCACGACTGAACGAATGGGGTTGCGCCTGGGCGCAACCCCGCTATTCCTCACTTATCGCCCGGAGCGCGGACATGGGTCGCTATCTGATCAGGCGCATCCTCTTGATGGCGCCAACCCTGCTTATTGTCACCTTCCTGGTATTCCTGCTGCTCTTTCTTAGTCCCGGCGATCCCGTTTTGATGCTCGTTCCCATCGACGAAGTCGCGCAGATGACCGATGAAGAAATGGATCAGCTGCGGCGGAAACTGGGGTTGGACCGCCCCATTTACGTGCAATATGCCGATTGGCTCTTTGATGTCTTGCGCGGTGACCTGGGGCGCTCAATACACCAGCGTCGCCCGGTCCTTGACTTGCTGGCGGCCCGCTTTCCGGTCACGCTGGAGCTCGCGCTATTGAGCGTCTTTCTGGCGTCGACCGTCGCCATTCCCATCGGCATCTATACTGCCGTCCGGCCCGGGGGCATCGGCGACTTTCTGGGCAATATCGTGGCCCTGATGGGTGTATCGGCGCCGAATTTTTGGGTGGCATTGCTGCTAATCGTTGTCTTTTCGGTACACCTGAAATGGTTGCCGGCTGGCGGATTTGTCCGCATAGCCGATGATCCTGTCAGACATGTCGAGCGCATGATTCTGCCGGTCATAACCTTGAGTACGGCGCTGATGGCGGTGACCATGCGCTTGACCCGCTCGAGCATGCTCGAAGTACTGAATGAAGATTATGTGCGCACGGCCAGGAGCAAAGGGCTGGGGCAGCGGCGCATCGTCTTTGTCCATGCCTTGAAAAATGCTCTGATACCGGTTGTCACAACTGTGGGCTTGCAGATCGGCCGTATCCTGGGCGGCACGATCGTCATTGAAATCATCTTCTCCTTGCCGGGTATGGGCAAGCTGTTATTGGATGCCATTTTCGGTCGTGATTTCCCGGTCGTTCAGGGATCGGTATTGTTGATCACCCTGGTCTTTATGAGCATCAATCTGCTTGTCGATTTAACCTACGCTTCAATCGATCCGCGCATTCGATATGCTTCATGAGGGAGCCTGTGGCACAACCCGACGTTAGCCCGCGCAAGGGCGCATCCGATGCGGAATCCGCCTCTTGGCCGATGGCGGGCGAGCCGACCCAACACGCGCTCATGCTGTTTTGCGGGCGCTTGTTCGCGCGTCCCTTGCCGCGCTTCGCATTTGCCGTGCTGATCCTCGTGCTGCTGGGGGCCCTGTTCGCGCCGCACATCAGTCCTTACGATCCCATCAAGCCGGATTTTGCCGCCGCCCGCCAAGCGCCCAGCGCCGATCACCCTTTGGGAACGGACGACATTGGGCGCGACGTCTTGTCGCGCATCCTCTACGGCGCGCGCGTCTCCTTGCTGGCCGCCCTGATTCCCTTGTCGATTTCGATCAGCATTGGCGTCCCGCTGGGCTTGATTTCCGGCTTGCTCAAGGGCTGGACGGACGACATTATCATGCGCGTTTTGGACGCGCTGCTGGCTTTTCCGCGCATCGTTCTCATCATCGCTATCGCCGGCATTCTGGGTCCCAGCCTGCTAAACGCGCTGATAGCCATTGGCGTTGTGGGCGTGGCGCCGCTGGCGCGCCTGACGCGGGGCTTGACCCTGTCCGCCAGCCAGGAAGATTACGTGCTGGCGGCCCGCGCGCTGGGCTCGTCGAATTGGCGCATCATGATGTCTCACATCTTGCCCAATATCACCGCGGCGATAATCGTGACCGTCTCCTTGGATATCGGCGGCATCATCCTGGCGGAAGCCACCTTGAGTTTTCTGGGACTCGGCATCCAGCCGCCCAATCCCAGCTGGGGCAGCATGGTCGCCGTTGGCAATCGCTACATCCAGACGGCGCCCTGGATTTCTCTGGTGCCGGGCACGGCCATATTCCTGACAGTCATGAGCGTCAATCTGCTTGGCGATGGCTTGCGCGACGCCATGGATCCTTATTTGCGCAATCGATGACCTTGCCCGCTGCCAAGTCTGTGAACGGTCCAAGCCCTCCTCCTGACAGCATTTTTTGACAAGCAAGGGCGGCAACAGTACAATTTCCGGAAATCCAATAAATCATTGTCGACAATTGATGGTCATGAGGCAACTATGACAAAAGCCGTCTATGGCACAGACGCGATAGCATCACTGAAAGAAGAATTGATCGCTGGCGCGGCCTTGGTGGCGAGTATCGGACTGGTGCCCTTAACGCAAGGCAACCTCAGCCTGCGCGATCCGCAGAGCGGACACATCCTCATCACCCCGCACGATTATCCCTATGACCAACTGACAGTTGACGACGTCGTTGTCCTCGACCTTGATGGCGATGTAATCGAGGGATTCCGCGAGCCATCGCATGAATCGCCGGTGCATCTGGCGGTCTATGAGCGGCGGCCGGAAGCGCTGGGCATCGTGCATGCCGAGCCGATCTATACCAACGTCTTCGGTGTTTTGCACATGCCCATCGCACCCCTGCACGTCAACACGCTGATTGATGTCGGCGGCGAGGTGCCGGTCATGCCCTTCGCGCCCAGCGGCTCGCGTCAGTTCGGCTACGACATGCTGGCGGTCATGGGCGACAAGCGGGCGGTGGTCTGGGCCAATCACGGCATGCTGGCGCTGGGGGAGTCGCTGAGCAAAGCGATCCACTGCACGGTCATGGTCGAGATCTCGGCGCAGCTCTATCACATGGCCCTGCAGCATGGACAGCCGCATCTGATTCCGCCCGAGTTCAGCGACAGATTGCTTGGCTAGACACTCGGGTTGTCCAGGGATGAATCGTTGAAAGGAGGGCGATTGAGTACAAAAAAAGACCAGCGCTTTGTATACGCGAGAGACAATTGATAAGGAGAAATGAGATGTACAAGAAGTTTATGCTCGCCCTGATGGTCGCGCTCATTCTGACCTTGAGCTTGCCTGTCGTGGCCCAAGACGATGTTGTGGTGCGCTTCCGTTCCTGGAGCCCGGTGATCGCCACTACCGAAGCCATGATCGAAGCCTTCAATGCCGAGAACCCGGGCATCACAATTGAGCCCGATATCACCAACTATCCTGAATACCTGGTCGACTTGCAGACGATGGCCGCCGGCGGGACCCTGCCCGATTTGATCGGCCTGGAACCGGGCGCATTGACGCAGCAGTATCGCGACCACCTGATGCCGATGCAGGATTGCGCCGTTGCTACCTGGGGCGAAGATTGGGAAGATCAATTCTTCCCGGTCGGCATCGAGCAGGCGCGCCTGGGCAACCCGGAAGGCGATGACAATATCTACGGCTTGCCTGTGCTGGTGCAGACGATCAATATGTGGTACACGGTGCCGATCTTCGAAGAAGCCGGCGTCGAGCCGCCGACCACCTATGACGAACTCAAGGAACTGGCGGATATGTTCAATGCGCAGGGTATCGCCCCGGTCATGATCGGCGCGGGCGACGGCTGGATCCGCCGCGATGTTTACATGCAGTTGATCCACAATGTCGCGCCGGGCTTGATCTATCAAGCCGAGGACGGCATGGCCAGCTTCACCGACGAGCCTTTCGTCGAGGCGATGACCTGGTGGAAGCGCTTGTTCGATGATGGCATCTTCCAGATGGGCGCCTTGGGCATGTCGCACTATCCGGCCGCTGTCGAGCAGATTCAAGGCGGACGCGCCGCTATGTTCCCGATGGGTGCCTGGTGGCAGCAGCAAGCCGCCAACCCCAACCCGCCGCCGCTGGACCAGAACCTGGCCGGTTACGCGCCCTTCAAGTTCCCCGATGTCACGGGCATGGGCGCGCCGGAAGATCTGCTGGGCGGCATTGATGTCATGCTGGGCGTGACGCGCGATTCGGCCAATCCGGATGCGGCTTGCAAGGTCATCACCGACTGGATCAGCGGCGCCGGCGCGCAGGCGCTGATCAATACCTACAACGATCTGCCGGCTTATATCGGCTTGCGTCCCGCTTCCTTCGGTTCGGAGAACCAAGAAGCTGTCTGGGATCTGTTCACCGAAGAGTGGCTGGCGAGCGTGCAGTACGCGCGTCAATTGAAGAGCCCCGATGTCAAGCAAGCGCTGGAAGACGCGCTGGCTGCCGTCGCCGCGGGCGAAATGACGCCGGCCGAAGGCATGCAATTGGTGCAAGACGCCAACAGCATGTAGTTGGATTAGGGTGGTCTAACCCCTCCCCCCCAAGCCCCCCTCCCGTTGCGCAGTGTCTACGTGCGCCATCGCAATGGAGAGGGGGCTTCTGTCGGGAATCTCACGGTCTCGCTGTAAGGGGAAAGGTCGCCTAACGTGATCAAAGTCTCCCCCCATTGCAATGGGGGGAGATTTAGAGGGGGGTTGAACTTCGCGACAATGTCTCGCAAATGGCTCATCGACAATCAAGGTCTGTTTTTCATGGCGCCGGCCATGATCTTGTTTGTCGTCTTTGTGCTCTATCCCATCTTTTATATCTTTGGCGCCAGCTTGTATGATTGGGACGGCATCAACGAGGCGGCCTACGTCGGCGTGCAGAACTATGTCGAGATGTTCACCGACGACCGGTCTTTCGCTTTGGCGATCCGCAATTCGCTCTACTGGACATTCCTGACCATCTTCCCGCAGATGTTCCTGGGCTTTGCCCTCGCGAGCATCTTGACCTCGGGAATCCCCTTTCAGAACATCTTTCGCATTATCTTCTTCATGCCGGCGATTATTTCGCCGGTCGTGCTGGGCATTATCTGGCAACGCATATACGCGCCCTTCGGCGGCTTGCTGGCCGATATCGGCTTTGAAACCGGCGCGCGCTTTCTGGTCCAGCCCTATTTGTCCGATCCCAAAATCGCCATTTTTTCCACCATTTTCGTCAACGTTTGGCAATGGACCGGCTTTTCCATGCTGATGTACGTGGCAGGTTTGCAAGGCTTGCCCGAAGAAGTGCTCAGCGCCGCCGAAGTCGATGGCGCCAGCATCCGGCAGCGCGTTCAACATATCATCTGGCCCATGCTGCGCCACGTACACCTGACTTTGATCCTGCTGGGCGTCATCGGCACGTTGCAGACCTTTGCCCTGGTCTACATGTTGACCAAAGGCGGGCCCAACCACGCAACGGAGATGCTCCCAACTTATATTTTCCTGAAAGCATTTCCGCTGCAGAGCATGGGCTATGCCTCGGCCGTGGCTGTGGTGCTGCTGGTGATCGCCCTAAGCGCCAGCGTCTTCCAGGTGCGCGTCCTCGGTTCGCGCTTCACGATTGGTAATTAGAGATGGAAATTAGAGCCGGCTTGGCAGGCGGATGAAAGCGAAGAAGAGCAGGCATCCACGATCACCGCGCCGTTTGGGCAAGACTTTAGCTTTTGTCTTTGTCACGATCCTGGCGCTGGTCTGGCTGGTGCCCATCATCATGATGCTGGTGGTGTCGTTGATGCCGCCCGACCAACGCGCGCCGCGTTTCGGCGGCATGCTCATCAGCGGCGTCAGCCTGAAAAACTACGTCACCGTCTTTGAAGATGCCGAGATCGTCCAGCATTTCATCAACAGCATGGCGGTGACCGTGCCCTCGGTTTTCCTGGTGGTGGCGATCAGTTCACTGGCGGCCTTCGCCCTGGCGCGCTTGAAGTTCTTCGCGCGCGATATCTGGTTCTATCTGCTCATCATGACCTTGATGTTGCCGATCCCAACCCTTGTCGTGCCGATCTTTCAGATCAACAAAGCCTTGGGGCTCAATGACAAGTATCTCGGGCTTATCCTACCTTATACGGCTTTGGGCGTGCCCTTCGCCATCGTCATCTTGCGCAGCTTTTTCGCCGGCTTCCTGAAAGAAATTGAAGAAGCGGCGATCCTCGACGGCTGTACGCCATTTGGCATCTATTGGCGCATCATGATGCCGGTGAGCTGGCCCGCCATCGCCGTCGTCATCATCTGGCAATTCATGACTTCCTGGAACGAATTCATCCTGGCGCTGGTGACCATGAATACCAACCAGGTCAAGCCCTTGACGCTGGTGCCGCTGGTCTACAGCGGACAATTCATGATGCGGCCCGGTCCCATGTTCGCCATCCTCACGCTGATCACGCTGCCGGTCATCGTGGTCTACTATCTTATGCAACGCTTCATGGTTTCCGGTTTGACATCGGGCGCAGTGCGCGGGTAGATTTCAATCCTGCCTTTGGCTACCTTTTCGAAACACTAAAAGACGGGATTGCTCAAGTTGACAATTAGACCATGTGAATAGTCTCTCCCCGTTAAAAAGGAGTGTTGCTTATGAAGATAAACTCGTGTTTCACATTGGCGTTGCTATTCCTCGGCTGTGCAATTGTATCGGCGCAGGGCTGGTCGATACGCGTCGCCTCCAGCACGAACTTGCGCGCATCAAACAGCCTCAGCGCGAGCATCGTGGAAACCGTGTCGGGCGGCACAACGCTGTCCGTGCTGGGCGAAGTCAACCGCTGGCTGCGAATCAGCCGGAACGGTCGAGAGCTCTGGATGGCGAGCTGGGTAAATCACAGCCGCGTCGAGACCACCCAGCAGGCGCAAACACAGACAACGGGCCCAGTCGACAATTGCTGTTTCGTGGATCGCCAGTGCAGTACCGACGAGGAGTGGACCGCGGGCTATTGGGCATACCAAAACGGTCAATGCGCGGCGGCGGGTTCGCAGGCGCAAACATCATCCCAGCCGGTCAGTGCGCCGCCCGCTGAGATCGACAATTGCTGTTTCGTTGATCGGCAATGCGGCAGCGACCTAGAATGGGCCGCGGGCTATCATGCATTCCAGAACAACGAGTGCGGCGCGGCGGCATCGTCCCAGCCCGAGAGCGGGCGCGTGATCCGGACGCCCACGGGGATTATCATCGGCGACACCAGCGCGCTCAAAATCCTGCCGTCTACCGTCTACACATTAGATTCGGCTACCGGCTCATTCAGCAATTGCTGTGAGGGCAACTGGCAGTGCAACAGCGACTCGGATTGGGCGGCCGGGCGGGCGACCTTCCCAAACTGCCAACTCCCAGGGCGCGTTCTTAGCATCGTGGGCGAACCGGATTTTATCGCGTATTACATGCAACGGCTCGATGAATTGAAAAAGTTGCCACATCGCTATGATTACGTGCTCACCAGCCTTGACAAAATCCAGCAGATCACGTGGGAGGGGGAAGGCTGCATTTCCGGCTTCGCGCACTCATCCGTTGGCATGTTTTTTCGGTGTTGGAATGGCCCCGATGTAAACGGCTGGGATAAGCGCGAATCCGCGGTAATTGTGCACGAAGCCTGCCACGCCCACCATTATACACCCTCGCGCTTTTTTCAAGACGCGTCGAATGCGGTGTGCGACCATTTCAAAGAGGAAGTGATCTGCCGGGAGCTAGAGTTGGCGGTCGCCATCGAATTGGAGAGCCCACCCGACGTGCTGAATTGGATGCATGGCATGGTCGAGAGGACGAAAGCGGGCCAACGTGAGAACTGCGCGGGAGATTAGATTGTGCCGCCCCGTGCTACGCGACAACCTCATAATCAAACTCGCGCTGCTCCTCACACTGTTCATCCTTGGCGCCGCGGCCGGCTTGTCCTACCCACTTATCCTCGGTTCACTCGGCACACCCTGAAACGACAGATGGGCGATTAGAGATATAAACCCCATTGCAATGGGGGAGATTTAGAGGGGGTAGGATATGCGCTTTATGGTTTCCGGTTTGACATCTGGCGCCGTCCGGGGATAAGGAAAATTATGAGCTTGATGGGCATTGATGTCGGCACGACCGGATGCAAAGTCGTCGCCTTTGACGAGACGGGCGCTGTTTTGGCGGGCGCCGGGCGCGAGTATCCGCTGCTCAGTCCCAATCCCGGCTGGTACGAACTCGATCCCGAGCAAGTCTGGTCCCATGTCTGCGCCTGCCTGCGCGAGGTTAATGCCGGGCTGCGGGCTGATCCCGTAACCGCCTTGGCGATCTCGTCCCAGGGCGAGGCGATGATACCGGTCACAGCCGATGGCCAAGTGCTGGCGAACAGCCCGGTCAGCTCCGACCGGCGCAATGCGAAGCAGACAGCCGAGATGGAAGCGGCTCTGGGCATGGAGCGCATTTTCGCCCTCACCGGGCAGCCGATGAGCACGATTTATACCCTGCCGAAAGTGCTGTGGTGGCGCGACAACGCGCCGGAGGTCATCGAGCGGACCTGGAAGTTCCTCTGCTATGTAGACTTTGTAGCCTACAAGCTGGGCGTCGAGCCGGTCGTTGACTACAGCATGGCGGCGCGCACCTTGGCTTTTGATGTCAATACGCTGGATTGGTCGGACGAGCTGCTGGCCGCGGCTGGCCTGCGCCGTGATCACATGGCCAAGGCGCTGCCCAGCGGCGAAATCATCGGCGAGATACCCGCCCAACTAGCCGAGAGTCTGGGATTCACGGGCCGGGTAAAGGTTGTCACGGGCGGGCACGATCAGCCGGCCGGGGCGCTGGGTGCCGGCGTGCTGCAGCCCGGCACAGCCATGTACGCTATCGGCACCACCGAGGCGCTGGTGGCGGTTACCGACGAGCCGCGGCAGCAAATGCTGGCATACAACGTGTCCTGCTATCCGCATGCGGCGCCGGGCTATTTCATCGCGCTCAGCGGCAACCAGACGGGCGGCCGCTTGCTGCGCTGGTATCGCGATGAGCTGGGAGCGGCTGAACGCGCCATCGCCGAAGAGACGGGACGCGATGTCTATGATGTCATCGTCGAGCAGATCGATGATGCGCCGGGCGACATGCTCTTGCTGCCCTATTTCGTCGGCAGCGGCGCCCTGCACAACGATCCGTCGGCGACCGGCGCGATACTTGGCTTGAGCTTCGACAGCAAGCGCAAGGACATCGTCCGCGCCATCCTCGAGGGCTTGACCTACGAGCAGGCGCTCTGCATACGCGGCTTGAACGAAATCGGCGTCGAGATCAATCGCATAACCGCTATCGGGGGCGGTTCGCGCTCCCAACGCTGGATGCAGATCAAGTCCGATATCACCAATTTGCCCATCTCGATCATCCATACATCGGAAGCGGCCAGCCTGGGCGTGGCAATGCTAGCCGGCTGCGCGACCGGCGTTTACAACAGTCTCGAGGAAGCGACCAGCCAGTTGATCAAGGTCCACAAAACCTTCTTCCCGCGTCCTGATCGGGCGCGGCACTACCGACGACAACTGACGATTTTCAATGAACTGTATCAGGCCTTGAAGCCCATCTACCGGGCGATGGCTCAATCTGAGTAAATCGCGAAGCGGGGGTTTGCTCATTCGCCGCCGTGCAAGCGGCGCCGGCGCTCTTCAATCTGCGCCATAACGTTGTCGTTGACTTGCGGTTCCTCTTTTTCCTTCTCTTCCAGCCGAGAGATATCGGGCTGTACGACATCATCTTTGTTGATCACGACATCCTGGTCTTTGAATTCGATCGCGCCGCCCGGGTCGCTCTTCAGCGCCGCTTTCGCCCGGCGGCGGGCTCGCGCGGCCCGCGGCGATTCCTTCGCTTCGTCTTGAGCCGCCGTTTCCTCCGCCGACGCCTTCGCCTCCCCGGCTTTGCTCGCTTGGCCAGCGACGACAGCGTCCGCGGTTTCGCGGACTTGCTCGGCTTTTTCGCCCATCTCTTGCAGCGCCGCGCCAACTTTTACTGTTGTCTCGACAGCTTCTTTGCTCCGGCGGAAACGGTCAAACCAGCCCCGCGCCTGTTCCTGTACTTCATCGGCGCTGGGCGCTTCGGCATCGCTCAAAGCCCAGCGATAACCGACGTAGATGCCTGTCCCTATGATCAGGAAGGGCAGCACCGTCTGGATCAACTGCACCATGGTGCTCATCACCGCCAGCGCAGCCAATGTGGCCAAAATGACGATGACCAGTTTGAAGGCTTTGTTGCGGTCGATTTCCATCGATCTCGCTCCTGAGTTTGCCAGGTCGGCCCCCCCTCGAGGCCGATCATGGCGGCGTCCGGCTATTATTATACGTCATCTGCGCGGAATCCAGTGCGCCTCCCCAGACAAGCGCGGTTGGCTGCGACCGTATACTCGCTCTTGGCATGCGATATTGTGCTATAAAGGTCTACAGTTGTGAAAGCATCCAGTCCAATAGGCAAGCCAAGGACAGGCCATGCCAGCCGAGGAAGTCATCTCCCACGCCCTCGTTTTGCCCGACCACAACTTTTATGAATGGCTTGAGGTCGCTCTCCCTTACCAGGCGCATTTCGGGGGCCTGGTGATCGTGCGTTCGCCCGCGGGCAACGACCTGAATCGCTTTCGCAATGTGAGCGCCGTGGAAGTGCCCTTGACCTGGATGAGGGACTCGGCGCTGACCCACATCCGCCGCGTGTATCCCCGCGTCGTGATGGTCGATGTGATTAACGCGGCCACGCCAGCGCAGTTGCGTACCATCGTTCACGGCCGCATCCAGCGAAACGATCGCTACGGCGAGCTGGAAATGGAAGTGCCGCATATCTTCAGGCGCTTTGCGCTGGCCTGGCCGACCAGCGCCCGTCCCATGGCCGTCGCCGAAACCTTCAATAGCAATGAGAGCCTTGGCGACCTGCGCGAGGGTATCGATTTCCGCAGCAAGGCGGATGCCGACGTGATTTGCGGGGCCCCCGGGGAAGTCGTCAGCCTTGCCGGCGCCGGCAACAATTATGGATATCGCAGCTATTTGCAGGTCGAGTCGCTTGTGGACGAAGAGCGTTTCATCACGACCTATGAAGGCCTCAAGCTGCTGCGGGTGAAACTGGGCGATCAAGTCCGCCAGGGACAAGTCCTGGCAAAGTCACAGGACGATCGTTTGCGCCTCATATTGCAGAATCCGCCCGACGCGGGCCTGAACTTTCCCCATCTCGACAATGTTGTCAATCCGCGTGATTATATCTATATTCCCGAGTTCAAGGTGCGGCCGACCACCGACAACTTGCGCGTGCGCACCGTCCCCAGCAGGCGTGGCAAGATCCTGGGCAAAGTATATAGCTGGGATCTCCTGGAGCCCTTGGAGCATCATGGCCGCGCCATCGAAAAGATCGGCGTCGCCGACAAATGGATCAAGGTCCGCTCGGTCAGTGGCATTCAAGGCTATACCGCGGCTTGGTACCTGGCTGCGACCACCGCCAGCGAAGGCCTGGAGGCTTTGCCCGGTGTCAATCCCGTTGGCGTGAACCTCGACGCCTATCATGATATCGGCAAGCCGGGGGCGTCCCGTCTGGGCGGCTTGGGTTGGCTGCGCTTCGGTTACAACGTTTCCAACTTCAGAGGTTCCGAAGACATCGCCGCCGCCCTGGAGCGCTACTTGCCCTTGGTCGAATCTTATCGCGAAGCGGGCTACCGCATCGTCTTTACCACCAGCCACCAGACTTACGGTGAAGGGCAGACGCAGTTTTGGCCCTGGCCACAAATGACCGACGCCAAATGGGATCGCTTGATCGAGCGCTTCGCCGAGATGATGGGCGATATTGCCGCGCAATGGGCAGCGCGCGATTTGGTCTCCGCTTGGCAGATCTGGAACGAACAGGACGCGCCCATCAGCGCCGTCGCCTCCGTGCCGATGTCCTCTGAAAACTACACTAAGATGTTCGCGCAGGCCTATCGCGCAATCCGCAGCGCCGATAGCGACGTCCACATTGTCACCGGTGGCTTCACCGGCGGCCCCCAACGCGGGGGCGCCTATGCCCGGCGGCTGCTGCGGGACTTGCCCGACGATGTCGAGCCCGACGGCATCGCTTTCCATCCCTATGGCCGCGGCTTGAACGACCAGCCCAAATACGCCATCTGGGGCCATATCGACGAGTCTGTCTGGGCATATAGCTCGGTCTTGCCGAACAAACCTTTGTGGATGACTGAATGGGGCGTGCTGGATCGTCCGGGCGATGACATCAACCACATCACCAAGTACGCCACTGATATGGTCCGCCACCTAAAAGTGAATTACCCCGGTAAATTCGCTGCCATCATTTGGTATGCCTGGGCCGAGGGCATGCACAACGGCTACGGCATTGTGGACCGGCAAGGCAATCCGCGCCCACCCTTGACCGAGCGCTTTCTGTCGTCCTGAGTTATACAACCACCGAGAACACCGAGAATAATCTTAGAGTATAGTTGCTCTCCCTGGTCTTTGCGCATTTGTGTTTATATGAAAATGTTTTATTTCAACCGACTTCGATACAGTGTAGTGTCAATAAAACAATGCAACAAATTGCAAGGTCAATGTAGGGGCGAACCTTAGCTCGCCCACCGTTTCGTCTAGGTTTTGCGGGCGACCCGGCGCCGCGCGTAGGGTCGCCCCTACCGCAGACTACTATTTTGGACTTGTACAACTTTGTTGGTCCTACTTGTACCCATCAGGGTGCATTTCAATATTTTGGCAGATGTCCACAGGATAATCGCTTCAAAATGGTATCTAGTAGAATGATGCTAAAACAAACTGAAAACTCACCACAGAAGCACAGAGCGTATATTTCGGGCGACAAGGTTTGTCGCCCCTACGGTTCTCGACATCAATGAGGCCTGTAGGGGCGAGCAATCTGCTCGCCCGCCGGTGAGTATCGCGCGACGGAGATTCACCGCAGGGGCGCAGAGAAATTCCTCATTTACTTGGTGTCCTTTGTGTTTGTGCTTGGTCATGCTTTCGACCGGGCAAAATCGCTTGCCGTGCCAATAATCTGAAATGCACCCTACCCGTCAGGGTAGTGGTTCCTTTTCGGTTGAAATACTTCGTAGCCAGTCCTCGATATGAGACCCTTAACCCAAAATACCGCCAAAATGCTGCTGGTAGGGGCGGCCGGCGGTCAGCATCGGAGGGCTGTGTCTACGCGACCTGCGCGCTCCCGGGTCGCCCGACGAAAAGCTGTTCCCGCGTCAGCCCGATACTTCGCAGACCTTGAGCTGTGTAATGAATCCCAAAATGCGCGACCATATAGTCGCCTGCTGCCCAAGCGCCTCTGCTACCCTAAGCGTATGACCGCCTCCGCCTACAACGCGATCACATCTCAACTTTGTCCGAAAGCGGCTGCTTTGTCCGAAAAAAACTTTTCTTTGTCCGAGAAACAGACAATGCAATATGAATTAATAATAGACCGGCGCACACTGCGCCATCGGGAGCCAATTTGCGCCATGGGCTGGCCTAAATTACGCCAAGGCGTCGTCCTCTCTAACGCTCGCGCGCGCTTGCTTTCAGCGCAATTTGCCATTGGCGTCTTGGCGCAAAATAGTTTTATGGCGCGCGCCAACGCCATGATCGCTCTCATACCCCCTCAAACCCTCGCCGAGGCTGCGATTCGGCATTGGCGCAATCCTGGAATTGCTTGGCGCAGTTCTCGCCATTTCGCCGATATCGCGGCTGTGGATTTGCTAGTGTATCGCATTCGCTTGTTCTCTATTTCAACCGAAATCGATACACTACCCCCATCAGCGCAGTTTGCGTCAGTCACCGTCAGTCGGTTAAAATTGAGTAACCGCTGGAAAGTTAAGGAAAAGTTGTTATGTGCAAGCGTATTCACATCTCTTTTCTGATAGTTTTCTTGATCCTCGCCATTTGTCCGCTTGCGGTCGCCAGTTCCGACTGCGACTTTAGCTATTCCAACTATGCCCGCGCCGTTCAACTGCATGATATGGGCGATTACGATGCCGCCTTGCGGCACTATCACTGCGCGCTGGAAGAAGATCTCGATGACGCGGTGATCCCGCTCCTCATCGCCAACCTTCACGAGGATATCGCCAATGCCGGCCGAGCCTGGTCCTCCGCTGCTTCCCCAACCACGGCGGAAATCCTGGATCTGCCGCCGCTCTCTACCTGGGGCGAGCGTCAGCGCCCGAACCGCGATCAAGATTTCGAGGATTTGATCGTCGCGGAGTCCCTCCCCAGCCAGCGGTTGCCGCGCTCAGCGGCTTTCGCCGAGGCCCGGCTGTCAATCTCAATTGGGCGAAGCGGGGAAACGCTGTGGCTATTTTACGCTTCCGGCAATAGGGGAGCCTGGCTGGTACAACGACTTTACGCGACCACCAAGAATGGTCCTGTCGCTAGGGACGAAGATCTCAGCTCCGCCGACGATTTTGTCAAAAATGCGCGCATTTTTGTGCGCAATCTGGATTGGGCCCGGGCGCGCATCAGGTTCGAGCAAGCCCTGGAGTTGGATGCCAATCGCGTAGATATTCGCTGCGAATTGGGCATGGTCTACCAAGAGCTTGGCGATGAACGCGCCGCGCTGCGGCAATTTGATATTGTGCTGGCGCAGGACCCGGTCGATGCCTGCGCCCGGCCCAATCGCGACGCCTTGATGCGGCGAATGCGCGACGGTTAGTATTCGACAAGCGCTTTCGTTATCAAATCGCAAGATATCTGTCACAGTTCGGCTATATATTAGTCCTAACGTGAACATGACGATGATAAGAGGAGCACCGTAAGATGCTCCTCTTGCTAATTTTGGGGAGCAATGACAATGAAAAGGCTCACAGTTTTACTCCTGCTGTTCTTGCTGGCCGGCGGCGTTTTGGCGCAGGGCCAGCGTGAACCGAAAGACATCTTTGAAGGCGAGCTCGTCCCGCCGGAGTTTCCCGCCGGGCTTGATTGGATAAACATCGACAAGCCGCTGACGATGCAGGGCTTGCTGGGCAAGATCGTCATCTTTGACTTTTGGACCTACGGCTGCATCAACTGCCTTCACGTGATCCCGGTTTTAGAGCAAGTGGAGAAGAAATTCGCGGACGAAGTTGTGGTCATTGGCGTGCATTCGGCCAAATTCGAGAACGAAGGCCAAACGGAAAACCTGCGGCAGATCGTGCAGCGCTACGGCATCCACCATCCGGTCATCAACGACAAGGACTTCCAGGTCTGGGGCGATTATGGCGCGCGCGCCTGGCCTACCATCGCCATCGTCAATCCACGCGGCAACTGGCTGATCCGACAGTCTGGCGAGATACCCTTCGAAACCTTTGACGCCTATCTCTCCGGGATGATCAGCTATTTCGACAGCCTGGAAGAAGACATAATCGATCGTACGCCGCTGGCACTGGCGCTGGAAGGCGCGGGCGATCCCGGCACGGCGCTGCTCTATCCCGGCAAGGTTTTGGCGGACGAGGGGGGCAATCGCCTGTTCATCGCCGATAGCAGCCACAATCGCATCGTCATCGCCGACCTGGGCAGCCGAGAAGTGCTGGATATCATCGGCACTTCAGGGCGTGGCTGGAACGATGGCGACTTCGATAGCGCTACCTTCGACAAGCCGCAAGGCCTGGCGCTGCAGGGCGATCTGCTTTACATCGCCGATGTCAACAATCACGCTATCCGCGCCGCGGATTTGGCGGCCAGGACCGTTTCTACGATTGCGGGCAATGGCATCATGGGCCGTCAGCGTATCCCCTTTGGCGTTCCCGTGGCCGATCCGCTCGCTGTATCGCTGCGCAGCCCCTGGGATCTCGAATTTGATGATGCGGGCAGGCTTCACGTCGCGATGGCGGGCACGCATCAGCTTTACATCTACGAACCCGATAGCGGTCAACTTTATCCCTCGGTGGGCAATGGACGGGAAGCCAATCTGAACAACGTCAGCCTTGCCGCAAGCGAGTTGGCGCAGCCCAGCGGCTTGTATTACGCCGGCGAGGGCAAGCTCTATTTTGCCGATAGCGAATCGAGCACGATTCGACTGGCGGACTTCGCCAATGATGTCGTAACAGTCGTTTCCGGTACCACCGAGAATCATCTGTTTCGATATGGCGATGTAGATGGCGAATTGGGCGTCAATCTGCTGCAGCACGCCCTTGACGTGCAAGGCCTGCCCAATGGCGACCTCTATATCGCCGACACCTACAACAGTCGCATTAAGGTGATCCGCGCCGGCGAAACGGCCACGCATGCGGCCTTCGGTCTCGGTGGATTAAGCGGCTACGCCGATGGCGACGCATCGGTCGCGGAGTTCGATGAACCGGGCGGCTTGAGCTACGCGGACGGTATTCTATATGTGGCTGATACCAACAATCATGTCATCCGCGCAATTGATCTCGAGGCTGGGGTTGTGGATACGCTGGAATTCAGCAATCCCGAAGCCCTGGTCATTGATCCGGAAGCGGTGACGATCCTCGGCGGAAACAGCGCCGACAACAATACCGTCCAACTCGATACCCAGCATGTCGCGACCGGGGAGGGCACAATCAGCTTAAGCTTGAGCCTGCCGGAAGACTTCAAGATCAATCCGCTCATCGACAGCAAGCTGAGCATTGTGGCTAATCCGCAGGTGGTGTCGGTCGCGGGCAGCGTGACCATCCTCGAGCAGCAAGTGGACATTCCGGTGACCTTCGCGGCGGGCGAGGATGAGTTCAACGCGGAGCTGACTTTGTATTACTGCCGAGAAGGCGCGGAAGGACTCTGCTACATAGAGACGGTCGTCTATCTGGTGCCGGTGGTCGCGGCCGATGATCACACGGTCAGCGAAATCGCGCTGGAGCGCCGGGTCTTCGCGCCGGACGCCTAGGGCAGGCTGTTCATGTGTGCCGGAAGTGGGCGACCGAATAGGTCGCCCATTCAATTCATTCCGCGAGGGGAATCTTACTTCTCCCCGACTTGGACGCTGCCGTCGCGGTACTCGCCGCCGCGCACGTAACCTACCGAGACCTCACTGCCAACTGCGAGTTTCGTCAACAGGAGTTGCAATTCGTCTACATGTTCGACTCCCGTTTGGTCCAGCGCGGTCAGAATGTCGCCCACCATCAGATCTGCTCGGGCAGCGGGACTGTCCGCATCGACTGACACGATCAGCAAGCCGGTGTCCTGCTCCAGGGTCTCGGCGACTTTATCCGGCAAACGCGCTTCCTGTACGCCAATACCCAAATAGCCGCGCTGTATTTTACCATCCGCCAGCAAGGCGCCGACGGACCGGCGGATTGTCGCAACCGGAATCGCGATACTGACGCCCTGGGAGAATCCCGACGTGTTCATGCCGTGGACGGCTCCCTCGGCGCCCAGCAAGGGACCGCCCGAGAAGCCGGGATACATGGTGACATCGGTCTGAATGAATCCGTCGGTGAGGCCGCGCAGCCAGTCGCCTCGTTCAAAGACATCTCCCAGACCTTCCATTCGGATGCGGACCTGGCGCCGACGGCCCCGCCCGCGCCGATGCCGGCCTGTCATGGATTTGAACTTCTCGCGTCGCCGCTTGATATCGGCCGGGCTGACCAGCCCACTGGCGATTCCGCCCGTCGCTTTGACTTTCTGCCCCGGACGGCCCAGCGCCAGCGCCAGATTGCCGACGCGCAAGGCATCGTCCGCCGCCCAGTTAGCCGGGGTCAGGCCGCCCTCAGCGCGAAGCAGCGCGAGGTCGTTATGCGGGTCGCGACCGAGCAGACTGGCGTCGATTCGGCCCCCGTCCGGCAGACCGATGCTGATATGATCTTCGCTTTCAACGACATGATGGGCTGTCACGACCAGTTCTTCCGACCAGGCGATGCCGGTGGCCGGCAGGCGGCGGCGGGCGTCGACGCGCAGCACACTCGGCGCGGCGCGCTCGATCAAGTCTGCCATATCGTCTGATAATTGTTGCAATGCCTTCGTCACATGTGTCTCCTTTTTTGTATTCGATAAACACATTATGCGCTGGCTTTGCCTCGTCCGGCATTCAACCAATGGCGAGGCTCAGCCTATGCTTTTGGATAGGAATGTCCTCCAGGAGCGCATGTTTCGGATAGTCCGGGGCGAGCATTCTGCTAGAATGACCGCAGTTTATCGAGGCAGTTGAAGGCGGCGGCATTGTCAATCGCACAGCTTGGCGCGCTATTCCTTCTAGGTGCGATTTGGGGGGCGTCTTACATTTTCATTCGCGTCGCTGTCGAACCGTTTGGGCCGGTCTTTTTGATGTTTGCGCGCGTGGCGCTGACTGCGCCGATCCTGGTCGGATACGCCCGCCTACGCGCCATCGATTTGAATATCCGCGGCCATTGGCGCCAGTTTCTGGTGCTGGGTTTTTTGGGCTCCGCGCTGCCATTCACGCTGATTGGCTGGGCGGAATTAACCGTATCCGGATCAATGGCTGCGATCCTAACCTCAGCCACGCCGCTATTCACGACCTTGCTGGCGGTTCCCGGCCTGGGGGAAAGGCTAACCGTTTACAAGTTGATAGGCGCGGTCCTGGGCATTGTTGGCGTGTCGATCGTCGTCGGCGGCAGTCCAATGACGCTGGATGCGCGTTTCTTGCTGGCAGCTTTGGCCTTGTTGGGCGCGGCGCTCAGTTATGCCCTGGGCGGCGTATATGCCAAGCGCACCTTCCAGGGCGTTAACAATCTGTCAATGTCGAGCGGACAACTGATCGCTGCCGCCTGCATACTGGCGCCGCTATCACTCTTCGATCTGCCGCCCGAAATCCCGCCAACCGTCGCAATCCTGACCCTGCTGATCCTGGTTGTCGTTTGCACAGCCTTCGCGTATCAACTCTACTACTATCTCATCATCAGCGCGGGACCGATCCAGGCGCTGACAGTGACCTTGCTGGTGCCGATTTTTGGTGTGATTTGGGGCGCCCTTTGGCTGGGTGAGAGCATCAGCCCGGGCATGTTATTAGGTCTGCTGATCGTTCTGTTTAGCGTTGGATTGGTGACCGGCATGGTCTCGCCAAGGCGGCGTCTACTGCGGAGGACCTGATTCATTAGCTAGATGGCTGGTCACGCCGACGCTCGTACAGCGCCAGAGCGCTGCACGGCGCCCGGGGTCAAGCCTCGCTGAACAGGGGAGAGGGATCCTCGAATCGGGAGAGCTGGCAAGACAGGTCTCGGACACAGGTTTCTATCCGGTCGGCGACGATTCGGCCGACCAGGGCTGCTATCTCCGCTCCATAATGAAACTGCGCCCCCCAATATTCATACTCCGTATGATGTGGATCAAAATGTTCTTCCATAGCAATGTAGTGATGATTCTCTCTTGCATAGTCGAGTAGGAACTTGTAGGGCGGGTCCCTGCCTTCATAGCGGCGTATGAGGTGGCTTCGCAATGGCAGATGCAGCACAACAAATACGCTGCCCTGCGCCGAGACATCCTCCCCAAAGGCGGTGAGGATCGCCTGGCCCAGCATGCCCCCTTCGCTATCCGGCAGATAGACGTCTTGATTTTCTTCACCGGTCTTCAGCGCTTCGTACAGAAAACCCGCCAGCCGAGACCAAGACCACCATTTCGATGCCACTTGGCGGCTACGGTAGTGGAATTCCCAAGTTGCCAGTGGATGATTCGGGAAGTCCTCGAAGACGGCCATCAGTTGCTCCGGCGGCAGCGCCGGCGCGTTAAGCAGTGTCAGTTCTTGATCGATCAGGGCGAAACGCGGCTTGGAAAATGGCATGCCAGCCGTATTCAGCATCTGCCTGAAGACATTGACATTTCGCTTGAGGTTTTCCGGCTGCAAGCCAAAGATAACGATATCCGGCTGAAATTGCCTGCCCAAGCGCTGCCAACGCAGGAATGCCTGTCCCATCCCGTACGCGCCGACGCCGAAGTTCATGACTTCCGCGCGGATCCCTGCTTGATTCAGCCCCAGTTCCAGTTGCCGCGGCCAGGTCTCTTCGTCTTTGATTTCTTCCCCGGCGGTGAAGGAATCGCCAAAGACCGCGATGCGCAGGGTATCGGGCAGGGGCGCCGAACTGTATTCGCGTCGCGCCCGCAAGCCGGCGCCGTTAATCGTGAACTCGCCGTCATTCCAAGACCAGTTGGGATGATACGTCCAGCCCAGCCATTCGTCAGCGATGATGGTGGCATATTCCTGATTCTCGACATAGTCATCGATTCTCACGCGCAACTGATTGACCGGCAGGACATAGGGCTGCAAGGTGTAGCCTAGAAAAGTGAATTGTCCATCGGCGTCTGTTTCCCCGGCCATGCGCACGAAGGCTTCCAGAAAAATAAGCGCTATGCTGAAAGAACAGATGACAATCAGGACATTGGCTGCGTATTTCTTTCTCATTTTCTCGTTCTGCACGCCGGACGGTCCCATGCGGCGGCGCGTGGCCTCCATATCACAAACGCGCTCTGCTATCACAAGCAGAGCGCCCAATATCTTGCCTTATCGCCGCGCCTTGTCGCCGAGGGCAACCTATTTACAACGCTGGTGTTAACGCAATCCAGCGCCCCTAAGGGACTTGAGATGCTTTTGCGGAGGCCGCTCGGCGGGTCGACGAAGTGTGCCGGACCTGTCCGCAGCGCTTACATGTTCAGGGCGTCGTAGCCAGGTCCGCTGGTGAAGAAATCGTAATTGGGCTGAATGTCCGGGGTGAGATCGACAATGTCGCCCTCTTCATGTTCGATGATGACTTTGGTATCGAAGGGCACACGCTCTTGACCGTCCATCATTTCGTACTCGGAAGATACCTCTTCTTCGACGAAGATGGCTTCGAAGGGGCATTCCGGAATGCAGGCGCCGCAATCAATGCAGGTATCAGGGTCGATGAAGTACCAGGGCCATTCGTTTTCCGGTTTGCCGGCGATGATGCATTCGACCGGGCAGACCTCCACGCAAGCGCCATCCCGCAGGCACAGGCTGGTGATGATATGGGTCATTTGGACTCTCCTTGAACGTGTCTCGAGCCAAAGCTTGTCGGCTTCCCAGCCGATAATTGGCGGAACGATTGCGAACTTCGGTTATGGTAGCGTATTTTGCGTCCCTCTGCTAGCGTAACTGTAAGGTTTATACCACGATTTTCAAGGCTTTTAAGCATCAAAAATTGGGTGTTTGGCGCTTCAAAACGCCCAACTGCCTGCCAGCGGCGTCGAGGCATTCAAGACGCCCGCCGCTTGAGCGCTAGCGTAATCCTGCTATAATTTCAGCATTGCTCCAGTAGCTCAGTGGATAGAGCATTGGTTTCCTAAACCAAGTGTCGCAGGTTCGAGTCCTGCCTGGAGCGCTGTGCAATCGGGCAAGCGCCTATTCTGCGATCAACGACGTTTGACTTTTGCATTTGAAACGTTTATTCTTGATTTGCAGAGGAGATAAGCTATGCCCCCCGAACCTAAATCAAAGCCATCCGCTGAACTGCGCGAAATCAATCAGATCACGGATATCGACAGCGACGAAGTGCCGACGAAAGCAGATATCCTTGAGGATATCAGCGAAGGTTATCGTTTTGTTAAGTCCGGGGGCAAGGGTCAGCCAATTGATGAATTGCATCGCGAAATCGCCGACGAATTGGCGCGTGAAGAATTAGCGCAAAATGCGGATATCCGTCCATAGCCTTCAACGATACAAACGACAGCTTAAACGATTGGAAAAGAAATACCGGACTGCTTTGGAGCAGTCCTATTTGCTTACCGAGGACATCAAACGAGGTGAAATGCCCGGCAATGCGATACCGGGCTTTGAAGGTGTTGTTTACAAGGCTAGACGACAAAACAGAGCAGTACCCGGCGGGGCACGAAAGGGTTATCGTTTCATTTATTGCATCCACCCGCCCGATCAAGCGACCATGATTTCTGTCTACGCGAAGACGGAACAAGAAAACATCAGCGACAGTGAAATTGCCGAACTTCTAAAGGATGTAGAACGTCGACTCTCAGGCAACTGAGAAACCTGCGTCGACTTCGCGAAATCCGTTGTCCCGATTTGTTGTCGTTGGAAACAGAGAAAATCCTACAGCCCAAGCTCCTGCGAATAACTGTCGATCCGCTCCCGCGCGCCCCCGACAAATTCCGCCAGTGCCATCGCCCCCAAATCTTCATCGCCCCGCAAACGCACGCTGACGGTGCGGTTCTCGATATCGCGGTCGCCGACGATCAGCAGCCAGGGAATGTTCATCCGCCGGTGCTGCTTGATCTTGGAGCGCATATTGCGGTTTTGCAAATCGGCCTTTACGCGCATGCCACGTGTCTTGAGCAGGTCTTCAACCTCGACCGCGTAGTCGTTGTGGCTCTCGCGGATCGGGATGATGACCGCTTGAACCGGCGCCAGCCAGGCCGGGAAGGCCCCGGCGAAATGCTCGATCAAGATGCCGATGAAGCGCTCCAGGCTGCCGAAGGGCGCGCGATGGATCATGACCGGGCGCTTGCGTTCGTTGTCGCTGTCGACATATTCCAGGTCGAAGCGGTCCGGCAGATTGTAATCGACCTGCACGGTGCCCAATTGCCACTCGCGCTTCAAGACATCGCGCACGATGAAATCGAGCTTGGGTCCATAGAAGGCGGCCTCTCCCTCTTCAATGTGGTAATCGAGTCCCAGCGTCTCGCATGCCGAGACGATCGCCGCGGTCGCCTCTTCCCACAATTGGTTGTCCCCGACATATTTGTCGCTGTCGGCGTCGCGCGTGCCAATGCGCGCGCGGAAATCTGTCATGCCCAAGGAGCCGAAGACGTGCTGGATCAGCTTGACGACGGCCATGAATTCGCCCAGCAATTGATCGGGACGGACGAAAAGATGCGCGTCATCCACGGTGAAGCCGCGAACGCGGGTCAGGCCGCGCAACTCGCCCGACTGCTCATAGCGATACACCGTGCCGAATTCGGCATAGCGCAGCGGCAAATCCCGATAGGAACGTGGCTGGCTGCTGTAAATGCGGCAATGATGCGGGCAATTCATCGGTCGCAGCAGGAACTCGTCTCCGTCGACATCAATGGGACTGTACTGGCTGTCGGCGTAATAGGGGTAATGCCCGGAGGTCTTGTATAGCTCGATATTGCCCAGGTGCGGCGTGACCACCGGCAGATAGCCGCGCTCAATCTGAATCTCGCGCAGCCAGCGCTCCAGCGTGTCGCGCAGGACCGCGCCATTGGGCAGCCATAGCGGCAGACCCTTGCCGACCATGGGGTCGATCACGAAGAGATCAAGCTTTTCGCCCAGGACGCGGTGATCGCGCTTGATGGCTTCTTCCAGCCGCGCGCGATAGTCGCGCAGTTCCTCCGGCGTCTGCCAGGCGGTGCCGTAGATCCGCGTCAGTTGCTGTCGCTTCTCGTCCCCGCGCCAGTAGGCACCGGCGGGCCGCCGCAGCGATATGCTGACGGCTTTGGGATTGATCTCTTTGGTACTTTCGACGTGGGGGCCGCGGCAGAGATCGGTGAAGTTGCTCTGCGTGTAAATTGTCAGTTTCTCCGCCGGAGCGGCAATCGGACCGCCGTTGTCGTCCAGCCGGCCATTGACCAGATCATCGATCAGTTCCAGCTTGTAGGGCTGGTCGTGGAAGATTTCGCGCGCTTGCGCCGGCGTGACCTCGTGGAGGGTAAATCTGTGACTTTGCGCCAGCAGCTTTTTCATGCGCTTCTCGACCCATTTGATATCCTCATCATTGATGGCGGTCGGCAGATCGAAATCGTAGTAGAAGCCGTCTTCTATAGGCGGGCCGATGGCGATCTTGGCTTCGGGGAAACGTTCCAGCATGGCCTCTGCCATCACATGGGCAGCCGAATGGCGAATCTTGTAGAGTTGACTGTCTTCATAACGTTGGTCGGACATGGATATTCCTCGGTCATTTGTATCTTGTCGCGCTCTGGAGTCGAATGCGCTCTTCCGCCAAGCGGATTGGCGTCAAGAGCCTGTCGAGGCTTTGGACGGTGAGCCGCGGAAAATTATAGCGGAGAAAGTGGAAAACCTAAACGGGCAGGCCTGTTCGGGGCGGCGGTGTTGGCGGGCTAGGGACGACGGATCAGCCTAGTCGCCGACCACCACCAGCACTTCTTCAATGACGGCGGCCGCTATTTCTTGCGTGGCGCGCTCACCGTCGCTGCTAGTTCGCTGGTTGTCGGCGTCGGCGTCTCTGGTGACGCGCGTGAAAAGACTCTCGAAGACGTCTTGGGCCACCAGGTTGTCGATGGTGTCCTCAATAATGGAGCGCTCCAGCTCGTCAACGATGATATGCGGCGTATCGACCACGGCGTAACGGACGGGCGGCGTCTCTGGAATGGACTCCGTCACCATCAAGGTCAAATCCATCTGGCGGTGGATATAGGATATCGTGGCAAACAGCGCCGTGTACATGGCGCCATCTTCCATCTGCACTATCACGTCACAGGCGTCGCCCTCTTCGTGCATCTCGCAGTAGGTCCGGTCCGGGACGATCATCATGTCCGCAATTTTGTTCTTCAACATCTGCCCATATATCCTGTCTCATACCTACGCCTAAACCATTATATGGTCAAAGACGTGAATATAGAATAAGCATATCACAAAATGTTGCAGTTTTTTCATGTTTATCACAATGTTTTGCCGATCGCTGTGCGGGTGCGTCGAATCTAATGGCTGGAATGCCAATATACAAATAAAGCTTTTGGCATATCATAGGGCTGTTCATACAAAAGTGAGACCGTCTCATGTCCGCTCCTCCCGATAACGAACATCCCTTGTACGAAAAACCAAAAGGGCAAGAGCGCCTTCCGGTTTCCGCGACAAGCGGCGGTAGAAAGCGCGTCCGCCGCCCGCCCGAAGATCAGCCAAGGCTGACGCTGGTATTGGTGGCGATTAATGTCCTGATCTTCGCCGCCATGATGCTATCCGCCGAGATCGAACGCCAGTTCATGATACACGGCGCTTTGTTCCCGCCGCTTGTCGTCTATCAAGGGCAGGTCTATCGCCTGTTCACCGCCATGTTCTTGCACGGCGGGCTGGCCCACGTGCTCTTTAACATGTATGCCTTGTACATCGTCGGCAGTACCGTAGAACCGATCTTTGGCCGGTTGCGCTTTTCGTTGATCTATTTCCTTGGCGGCTTAACGGGGTCGGCCTTGAGCCTGGCTCTGGGGGATCCGCTCTCGCCATCGGTTGGGGCATCGGGCGCGGTCTTCGCGCTATTCGCGGCCGAAGCGGTTCATCTTTATCAGCACCGGGGCGTCTATGCCAATGTGAAAGGGCGCTTGCGCCATATGCTCTTTTTGATCGGCATGAACCTCGTCATCGGCTTTTTTCCGGGATCGCGCATTGACAATTGGGGGCATATCGGCGGGGTTATTGGCGGGTTCGCGCTCGCCTGGCGGATCGCGCCGCGCCTGAGCCGACCGGCGATTCCGCCGCGCAGCATGAGGGAGTTCGCGCGTTCCGATACCAATCCCACCCGCTTGCGTCTGCCGGAACTGGTCATCTATGTTTTTGTCTTAATCGGAGTCATCGTCGCCGCCATCAGCGCGCTCCCTGCGCATATGCCCAACCTCGTACCGTAGCAGCGCGAGCTGTTGCGCGATCTCTTTGTTTTCTTGTGTCAGCTTGGTGATAACTGTAGAGAAATAGAGCTGGATGAAAAGCAGGAACAAGGCCGCCAGCAAGAAAAGCAGGTTCGGCGGGTATTCGATATTGACCAGGTCGGCCAGGCTATGCAAGAGATCGCGCCAGACGCCGACGACGAGCATCACGATGGCTGTCGCCAGCCACAAAAGCGAGTATTCCTCGCGCAAGCGCCGCCGCCGCACCAGTTCCAGTACCACAACGAGCGCGACCAGCGAGGCGCCGACTGCAAACAATATGGAGCGGTCAATCATGTTCTGTCTCCCCTTCAGCTCACTTGAGCAATTCAAAATGTAGCTTACAATTTTGCGCTTACAAAGGTGTAAAACGTGCCACAGAGACTGCTCGAATTGGGCGGGCCGGCGGACGCAGCCCTCATACACATCGCCCCCGCCAATAGCTTTCCTCCACAAACTTACGGGCCTATGCTGCGTGCTTTGACGGATCGCTATCGCGCGGTCTGTTTCCCGCCGCGCGCGCTCTGGGGCGATCAGACGCCGCCGCGGGAATTGCGAGAATGGGGTGATCTGGCGGATGACCTGCTGAGCGCATTTGACGCGTGGAATATGCGCGATATTGTACTGATCGGGCATTCTTTCGGTGGTACCGCTTCGCTGCTGGCCGCCATCAAAGAACCTGATCGCTTCCGAGCGCTGGTCATGCTCGATCCCACGATTTTGTCGCAGGAACGGCTGGATTGGCTGAAAATGGCGACGGAACATGATGCGCTTGATCAAACGCCGCTGGTAAAGGGCGCCTTGCGGCGTCGACGCCTCTTCGAGAGCAGGGATCTGGCTTTCACCCGTTTTCGAAACCGGCCTCATTTTGCTGATTGGTCGGATGAAGCGCTGCGTTTGTACGTTGACCATGGCTTAAGGGAACGCTCGAACAAGGGCGGCTACGAACTGGCCTGGTCTGTTGAATGGGAAGTCTACTACTATTCCACGGTTTATCAGCGAATCTGGGAGGATTTGCCGGCGCTGGAGGGCCTGTTGCCAACGTTGATCGTCCGTGGCGGCGCGAGTGATACCTTCGAGCAATCGGATCAAGAGGCTGTACGGCGCCTTGTGCCGTCGGCGACTATAAGGGTGATTGAAGGGCAGGGGCACCTTTTCCCGCAGTCGGCGCCAGACGAAACCGGCGCGTTGATCCGGTCCTGGCTGCGCGCGGTCCTTTCCCAATGACGGGAACTGAATCCCCGCTCCTCCATTCTCACTTTGTCCTTGACATCCAGCGTCCGGACTACTACACTTCAGCTTCTCATTTCACGATGAGATGCCGAGATAGCTCAGTTGGTAGAGCGCGGCACTGAAAATGCTGATGTCCCCAGTTCAAGTCTGGGTCTCGGCACCTTAGGACTCATCCTCGCGATGAGTTTTTCTTTTCGCAAGAATGGCGGAGGCTTTCAAGAGGATTTCGTGATTGGTAGGATAGGGGAGTCATGGACAGTCCGACGCCTGCCTTATGAAGACGATTCTGCTGATTTCCCGCTGCCCGCCCTATCCGCTGCATTTTGGCGACCGCCTCATTATCTGGCACATGGCGCGGGAACTGTCCCGTCGTGGCCATATCATCGACTTGCTTGCGCTTTACGACCGCGACGACGACCCCCAATGGATCACGGAATATCGCGACTTCTTCCGGCATATTGAGCTGGTAAGAGAAACGCGCCGCAGCGGCCAAGCCTACCTGCGGCGTCTGCTCAATCCGTCGCTGCGCTTCGCCAGTAGCCCCGACATCAGTTTCAGCCCCGAAATGTGGCGAGCGATCGAGCGATATGTGCGGGGATTTGATTACGACATAGTGCACTGTTTTGGATCGGTCAGCGTTTACGAATACCATCCGATTTTCGCAGACAAGCCCAACTTGATTACACCTTACGAATCGCACGCGCTCTTTTTGCAGAGCGCCGCGGAGCAGGGCCAACTCAGCGCCAGGTTGCGCCTGCCGGTCGTTCGCCGCTTCGAAGGCTTCATGTACGCCCCTTACGACCGCACCGTGGTGATCGCCGAAAGAGACCGGGATATGCTGCTTTCGCTGCGGCCCCGGCTGCCGGTCGATGTCATTCCCAATGGCATCGAACTGGGACGGTTCGCCTGGAACGGCGAGAATCGTGACGGGGGGACCCTGCTCTTCGTAGGCAACTTCGACTATCGACCAAATCAGGACGCGGCGCGCCTGCTAACTGAGCGAATCATGCCCGAGATCTGGCGGCAGATGCCGGGCGCGCAACTGCAACTGGTCGGCAACAATCCCCCCGAGTGGATGCTCAACCTGGCTGACAACCGTGTCCTTGTTACCGGGCGCGTTCCCGAAGTGCAACCATTCCTGGCGCGCGCGACGGCATTTATCTGTCCCTTGCGCGTGGGCGCCGGACAGAAGAACAAAGCGCTGGAAGCGCTGGCGATGGGCATACCGCTTGTGGCCACGCCCCTAAGTCTTGACGGTATCGCAGTTGAACATGGCCAGTCGGCGATCATCGCCGAAGCGCGGGACATTGCCGCTGCCGCGCTTCATGTCCTAAGCGATGAGGAACTGCGTCAGCGCTTGTCCCTCCGCGGGAGGGAATTGGTCGAAGCCGAATACACCTGGGGGAAAACAGCTGCAAGTTATGAGCGACTATACGACGAACTGACGCGGAAATCTTGAGGCTTAGATCACCATCAGCTTGTCGCGCTCGGGCAAGGGCGGGAATGGCGCTTGCGGCAAGGTCTGATACCAATATGCGACCGACGCGATGTCGTCCTGCAAGGGCAGATAGCGGCGATTGTAACCCCATCCCAGCGCTTGCATGGTGACGCGCAAGTCTTGGTCAAAACGGATCGGGTCCATGATGTGCCAGCGGTACATGCCCATTCTTAGCTGCGACCTGTAATCGTTATCGGATCGGATCACCTGGTGAAAACCGGCGTAGGGCGTGCTGTAGGTGATGTACCCCTGGTCATGGCGCGGGCTGGGATCAAAATTATAGGAGCCGCAGAAATAATCTTCGGTGCCGGTGCCACAGATCGTGGGATATTCGTCGCCGTCGAGGTAGAACTTCACTTCGCCCTCTCCCCACCAGCCGTTATTGTTGGAGCCCCAGGCCACGTATGTTCCGACATAATGTCCGCGTCCGCGGACGCCGTCGACGATGGTGTAGACATCCTTGTATGGCAAGGGATTCCTGCGGCGGAACTGCGCGTGAAAATAGGCGGCGTCCTCGGGCACATCGGTCAAGGTATAGTTGACCTGATAATAGAGCGTCATGTCCTCCTCGGCGATATTGCTCATCGTGATGCGGCAATGCCGGCGGAAGGGCATCTCCCAGTATGAATTGAAGGCGCTGCCCGGATTAACACAGATCGGCAGCGAAGTCACCTGCGCGTACTCGCCCCAGCCAACAGCGAAAAAGTCGCCCACCGGGCATTCTACCGAGGGCTGTTCGTTGCCATCCCAGTAGATGCGCAAAATCGAATAGCGCCAATTGCCAGTGGGTGTCATCCAGATTTGCTGGATGGCGCCCGGCCCGTCGATGTCGGCGACGGTGAAGGTATCGCCGGCCTTGATGCGCACGGATGGCGAGACTTTCCAGCCATGGCCCAGGTCGCGCGCGGCCTGGCTGCCTGTCCCTTCGTCCGCCATGCCGCCTTTGCCTTTGGCGCCAGCAAAGTTCTCGGCGCTGATCGAGCGCGATTTTGCCGACGACAGACGCGACAGATTGCCCAGATGCAATCCCAAACCGTTGAATTCGCTCACAATTACCTCCCGTCAGTTACGCATAACGCCCCAGTAATTCCGAGTTAGTCGTGAAAAACATGTCGCCCGAAATCTTTTCCTCAAGATTTTCATTACTGTCTTGGTTCTACTTAGCTGCCCGGCGCCTCGGTTCCCGCGCTCGATTGCTCCGCCAGATTTTCAAAATGCAACTGGTACAAGGCGCAGACATCAGGATGCGAACCAGCGTAGACAAAGCTGATGGTGTCGCCTTCGTAGGTGATGGTGCCCGCGCTGGCGCAAGGCTCGATATTCAGGCTTTGCGCCGACAGGGATTCTTCCTGCCCGCCCAGCGCGCAGTTAATCATCTCTTGATTGATGCGCGACTGGTTTATGACCAGAACAGCGCCTACCTGTGGAATTGTGTTACCGGGCTGGGATTTGGAATAGAATTTGGCGGCGAGGGCCCCCCGATCCTGGAAGCACTGCAATATCTGTTCCGCTTTGGCGACGAAAGCCGTGATGCCGATTTGCCCGCCCACCAGGGCAGCGCCGCCCACTGCGGCGAACGCGCCGTCGATGGTGGTATCGACATCGGTCGCGGTGTAGTCGGCCAGATTGGGCAAAAGGCGCTGCGCGGACAGTGCGTCCGTGGATGTATTGCCGGTGTCGCTGCAAGCCGCGACGATTGTCAAGATCAGCATCAGCGCGCAGGCGAGCCTGATCGTCGTCAAGAGATTGCCCCCAAATATCGCGTACGAGTATCGTACGCGGTTATTCTATCAGATTATACGTGACAGGGGACTCTCACAGTTGCGAAATCGGCGCCTAACTAGTCGGAACTCATCGGCTTTGTTAGACTTGCCAGACTTCAAGTGCACAGTGACGGGGGTGCGAATGAAACTGCTTAGCTACATTGCGCGGGGACGAAGCCGGGTCGGAATCCTCGATGGCGAAGACATCCTGCGCCTAGATGCGCCAGACATAATGTCCTTGATCAAAGCCGGCAGCCGCGCGGCTCCAAAGGGCGAGCGCGACGCACTGGCCGAGGTTCGGATCGGGCCGCCGTTGCGGCCGGGCAAGATCCTGGCGATCGGGCGCAACTATGTGGAGCACGCGCGCGAGTTAAATAACGAGGTGCCATCCGAGCCGCTGGTCTTCGCGATTATGCCGAGCGCGGTCATCGGCGATGGCGATCAGATCGAATGGGAAGGCGACTTGACTTCGCAAGTGGATTGGGAAGGCGAGCTGGCGGTCATCATAGGCAAGACTGCGCGCCGCGTCTCGCGGGAAGACGCGCTTGATTACGTGTTTGGTTACACCGTCGCCAATGACGTCTCGGCGCGCGATTTGCAAACCCGCGACAAGCAATGGACGCGGGCCAAGGGCTTGGACACCTTTTGCCCGATCGGTCCATGTATCGTCACGGCGGATGAGATCGCCGATCCGCAAGACCTGACCATCATGACAACAGTCAACGGCGTAGAGAAGCAAAACGGCTCAACGGCGAACATGATTTTCACCGTGCGCCTATTAATAGAATTCTTGTCCCGCGCCTTCACGCTGAATCCGGGCGACATGATCCTGACCGGCACGCCTTCCGGTGTGGGCAAGGCGGCGGATCCACCGCAGTTCCTGGGCGATAGCGACGTTGTCAGTGTCGCGATCGCGGGCATCGGCAAATTGACCAATCGCTGCCGGGTGTTATAATTGGCTCAGGCCAAATGATGAGGGACAATTGATGGCGAGCGCGGGGAATACAATGCATCAGGAATCGCCGATGCTGGAGCGGGTAACAAAGGTGGAAACTACTTTAGAAAAGGAACTACCGCACTTTGCAACCAAGGCGGATCTGGAGCGTCATACACGCCTTATTGTGATGTGGGTGATAGCGACTCAGCTTGCGGTTGTCGGCATGATGATAACGCTGTTTGGAATTGCCGTTGCTTTGTTCCTGAATTACGCGCGATAGTACCATTGGCCGCATTGAATTCAATCCCCTCATGAACCGCATCCTCTTTGCCGCGGACCGCCTGGATATCCTCAATGACCCGGTGGCGCCGCCCGACGAATCTGTCGATCTCATCTATCTGGACCCGCCCTCCAACTCCAAGTACAATCTGCCCTTCGAAGGTAAAGACAAGACCCACAAACCCGTCGAATCCTTTGTCGATATCTGGAAATGGAGCGACCAGGACGCCGAGGCGCTTGACTACTTGGGGCGCGACCCACGTCCGCTGACTACCATCATTAAGTTCGCACAGGATATAGAGCAAATGAGTGGCGCGGAATCAACGGGCGCAGGGACTGAGTGATGGGGAGACAGTCATGCCAAAACCAGTAACGATTGCGGATGTCCAAGTCATCTTGACCCAGCCGGGCAAGTCGCGGCAGGCGATAGTCAAAGTCACGACGTCCGAGCCGGGCTTGTATGGCCTCGGATGCGCCACCTTCACGCAGCGCATTTTCGCGGTAGCGGCAGCCATCGAGCGTCATTTGAAACCCTTCTTGCTTGGTCGCGATGTCGACCGCATCGAAGAGATCTGGAACATGTCGATGGTGCACGGCTATTGGCGCAACGGTCCCGTGCTGAACAACGCGATTTCCGGCGTCGATCAAGCCTTGTGGGATATCAAGGGCAAGCGAGCCGGCATGCCGGTTTACGATTTGCTGGGCGGCAAATCGCGCGGGGCGGCGCATGTTTATGTGCATGCCGACGGCGACTCCAAAGAAGAAGTCGCCGATAACGTCCGCGCCTACATGGAGGCGGGCTTTCGCTACGTTCGTATTCAGCTGGGCGGATACGGCGGCAAAGGCAGCCCCATGAGCAAACCGAAGAACGCGCCGCCGGGCGCCTATTTTGACCCGCGCGACTACGCGCGCCGCACGCTGGAAATGATCGAGCATGTGCGAGGACAGGTCGGCGATCAGATTGAGTTGCTGCACGATATTCACGAACGCCTGGCGCCAATACAAGCCGTGCAATTCGCCAAAGACGTCGAGCCCTTCAAGCTGTTTTTCCTGGAAGACGCTTTGGCGCCAGAAGACATCGCCTGGTTCCGTATGATACGCGCGCAATCCGCCACGCCGCTGGCCATGGGTGAGTTGTTCAACAATCCCCATGAATGGCAATTGCTGATTCAAGAGCGCCTGATTGATTTCATTCGCATGCATATCAGTCAGATGGGCGGCATCACGCCGGCCCGCAATGTGGCGATCTTCGCGGATATGTACGGCGTTCGCACCGCCTGGCATGGTCCGAGCGATACCTCGCCGGTTGGTCACGCGGCCAACCTGCAGCTCGATTTGTGGCATCCCAATTTTGGTATCCAGGAATGGTATCGCCCTTCCGAGCTTGACTACGCGATCTTCCCCGGTTTGCCCGTTGTCGAGGACGGCTACCTGTATCCGAATGACAAGCCCGGGCTCGGAATCGATATCGACGAAGAATTGGCGGCGAAGTATCCTCCCGCGGACATCATCGAGGACTGGACGCAGACGCGCCTGCCCGACGGCAGTCCGGCGCGGCCCTAGGCCACTTGCGACAATTGTGAGCGACCGATTCGGTCGCACGAAAATTAATTCAGGGAGGAGCTTGGGGTAGGGCTAAATTAAGACAAAACTTCGGGATTGCAGACGTTCGCCGTTTTGCCCTCGAGCAGAAAATCCCGGATCAACTGCGCCGCTTCAACCGCGACGGTCACCTGGGCGTCGGAGGTGCTGGCAGCCAAGTGCGGCGTGTGGATCACCTTGGGATGGCCGATCAGGGGATGATCGCTCGGCGGGGGTTCCTGTTCGAAGACATCCAGCGCGGCGCCCGCGACCTTTTCGCTTGACAGCGCCGCAGCCAAATCCGCCGAATTGATCAGCGCGCCGCGCGCCGCGTTAATGATGCGAATGCCGTTTTTCATCGTGGCGATCGATTCGGCATTGATCATGCCGCGCGTTTCATCCGTCACCAGCGCGTGCAGCGTCAGGTAGTCAGACGCCGCATAGACCTCGTTGAGTCCAAGCAGCGGCACGTTGATCTGCGCGGCGACCTGCGGCGGCAGGTAAGGATCATGCGCGATGACCCGCATTGCGAATGCCTGCGCGCGGGTAGCGATCTCCTGGCCGATCCGCCCCAGCCCAATGATGCCCAGGGTCTTGCCCTTGAGCTCGACGCCGGCGAATGATGCTCGATCCCAGCGCCCTTCCAAGAGCGATTGGTGCCCTTGCGCGATATGCCGGGACAAGGCGATCATCAGGCCAAAGCTGTGCTCGGCCGTTGAGATCGTGTTGCCGCCGGGCGTGTTCATGACCACAATGCCCTTGGCGCTGGCCGCTGCAAGATCGACATTGTCGACGCCGACGCCCGCGCGCGCGATGGCTTTAAGATCTGCCGCGCCTTCGATCAGCTCGGCATCGGCCCTGACGCCGCTGCGGATTATGATGGCATGGGCGTCGACTATAGCATCGAGCAGGGCAGGCCGTTCCAGCTTGCCCGGCGCGGATACGCGAATCCCGTCGCAGTTACGCAGGATGTCGATGGCTCTCTGATTGACATTGTCAGGAACCAGAACCTGGTAATTCATGTTCGCGGCGCTCCAGATTCGTCAAGGGTCATGAAAGCGTCGATCCCGTCCAGGACTTCCCGCAGCATGTCCATCGTCACATCGCCCATGTGGGGCAAGCGAAAGGTCGTACCTTTGATCTGCCCATAGCCCTTGTCCATGGCAAAGCCAATTTCCTTCTGCATGAATCGATCCATTGCGTCCACGTCGATGCTGAGCAGGTTTTCCACGGTGGTAACGGTATTGCTGCGATAGCCCTCCTGGGCGAACAGACCAAAACCCCGGTCGAGCGCCCAGCGATGCGTGGCGTCGCGCATGTCTTGGTGACGTTGCCAGCGCGACTCAATTCCCTCGGTCAGGATCTGATCCATTTGCAAGTCCGCCGCGAACATCAGCGCCACCGGCGGCGTTGAAGGCGTATTGTTCTTGAGCAAGGATTTTTCCAGCGTCAGGAAATCGAAATAGTAGCCCCGGTTGGGGATACTTTTGGCGCGTTCCAGCACGCGATCGCTGACCGCTGCGAAAGCAATCCCGGGCGGCAGGGCAAAGGCTTTCTGGCTCGAGGTCAGCGCGATATCGATGCCCCATTCGTCGGCGCGCAGTTCCGTTCCCAGGAATCCGCTGACGGTGTCCACAAAATACAAGGTATCGGGATAGCGACGAATGACGTCCCCAATTGCCCGCAGGGGATTGGTAACACCGGTGCTGGTTTCGTTGTGCACGACGCAGACGGCGTCGTAACTGTCTTCCTCCAGCGCTTCGGCCACCATCTCCGGTGTATGCGCGCGTCCCCAGGGGACGTCGATGCAATCGACGGACTTGCCGTTGGACCTGCTAATCTGCGCCCAGCGCTCGCTGAAGGCGCCGCCGGTCAGGTGCAGCGCTTTCCGGTCATCGCGGATGCCGTTGCGGCAGGCGCCTTCCCAAAAGCCGCTGCCCGAGGATCCGCCGATATAGACGCGGCTTTCCGTGAAAAAGGCCTGGCGCAGCTTGCTTTGCAGGCGCGCGAACAGATCCGCGAATTCGGCGCTTCGATGCCCGATCATCCAGGCACTTTGCGCATGCAGGATTTCCTCGCGCACCTCCACGGGTCCGGGAAGGAACAAGCGTTTATGATCAAATTGGCGCATCTTGCCGGGAGCCCCCTTCCTTTCAATCTCAGGACCGGTACAGGTCCGTGAAAAACCGCACAATCAGCCGCATTGTAGCCCAAAAGCTGTTATACTCAAGCGCGGATTGGCGCCCCGCTATCGACTTGACGCGGCGCTGGATCGGGCAGGATATACGATCGCAAATGGCAAAACCATTTAGAACAGTTTTGGGGCAAGTTTCCGGAGGCGACAATGCTAAAGGTGGCGAATGCGCCCTGTTCCTGGGGCGTCATCGAGAACATCGAAGGCGAACGATACGATTATGTGCGCGTGCTCAATGAAATTGAAACCAGCGGCTATGCCGGTACCGAATTGGGCGATTGGGGATTTATGCCCACCGACCCAGCTCAGTTGAGTGAAGAGCTGGCGCGCCGGAGCTTGGCGCTGCTGGCGTCCTGGGTGAGCGTTTATCTTCATGACGCCGATCGCCATCAAGAGAGCGCGGACGATTGCGTGCGTACCGCGCAACTGCTGGCTGCGGTTGGCGGCGAGACATGCAAAATCGTGCTCGGGAACGATCCCTATGCTGATCCGACACGCACTCTGAACGCCGGTCGCATTACCCCAGAGTTGGGTCTGGACGAAGCGGGTTGGCAAGTCTTTGCTCGTGGCGCAGACACCGTTGCGCGGCGCGTCATGGACGAGACCGGCTTGCGCACCGTCTTTCATCATCACATTGGCACATGGGTGGAAACGCCGGCCGAAACCGCGCGTCTGATGGAAATGACGGATAGCGAGACGCTGGGCCTGGTCTTTGATACCGGGCACTGGGCTTTTGGCGGCGGCGATCCCCTGGCCGACATCGAAGCCTTCGCCGACCGGATTTGGCTGGTGCATTTCAAGGATCATGACCCGGACGTGGCCGCGCAATCGCGTCAATACGGCTGGGACGGCCCGGCTTCGGTTGGACAAGGTATCTTCCCCGAATTGGGAAGGGGCGATGTCGATTTTCCGGGCGTCTTGCATAAACTGGATACCATCGCTTACGACGGCTGGATCGTGGTTGAGCAGGATGTATTGCCCGGCTTGGGCACGCCGCTGGAATCGGCGGCGCGCAATCGCAACTACCTGCGGCAAATCGGTTTGTGAGCCATGCCCGAACCTGTCACCCTGGGCGACATCCTGCGCGCCAGGCAGCGCCTGGGGGCGCACCTGCCGCCGACGCCGCTGGAAGCCGCGCCCAAGCTGGGTGAAAAGGCCTGGCTCAAGCTGGAAAACGCCAACAAGACGCATTCCTTCAAGATCCGCGGCGCGCTCAACGCCATTCTGACGCTCGATCAGGCCGCGCGCGACAAGGGTATCATCGCGGCATCATCGGGCAATCACGCCGGCGCGCTTGCCTATGCCGCCCATCTGGCCGGCGCCTCGGCACAGATCTTGATGCCCGCGAACACGCCCGGGAAAAAAATCGACAATGTTCGTCAATATGGGGCCGAGGCGGTACTCTATGGCGACAATTATGACGAAGCCGAAGCCGAAGCGCTGCGCCGGGTAGCCGACGGCCGCACCTGGATATCTCCATATAACGACCGGCAAGTGATCGCGGGCGCCGGCACCATCGGCCTGGAGATTCTGGAGCAATTGCCAAATGTCGAGCGTGTGATTGTGCCCGTGAGCGGCGGTGGACTGATCGCGGGCGTCGCTACGGCAGTCAAGGGCCTGAAGCCCGATATCAAGGTCATCGGCGTCAATGCCGAATCGGCGCCGGCTATGTATAACCTCTTCTATGGCAGCAATAAGCCGCAAATCTGGGAGACGCTGGCGGAAGCGCTTTCCGGCGATATTGAAGCGGGTTCAATCACCGTGCCCATCTCGCGGCGATTGGTCGATGATGTGGCCCTGGTGAGCGAGCGACAGATTGCCGCTGCCATGCGCTATTTGATCGAAACGCAAGGTTGGGTGGTCGAAGGCGGAGGGTCGGTCGGCGTGGCGGCGCTGCTCCATGATATTCTGCCGCGCGACCGTGCTGTGACCGCGGTCCTGGTCAGCGGCGGCAATGTCGATGGCGATGTGCTGCGGCGCGTGCTGGGAGGATTTCACTAACAAGATAACCGGACTAAGCTTGGAAGCAATCGCTTGCCAATTTACATGAAAGGAAGATAGCAATCAGACTTAAGAAACTGACGCGCGAGGAAGTGCTGAATCAGTACCCTGAGCTTAGCGGCGTCAATATGCGACGCCTAAAACTGCGAGCCGAGAATCTATCGAGGGCCGATTTCTCGGGTTCGATTTTGTCCGGTGCGGACTTGCGCGAGGCTGACTTGCCGTGGGCTAATCTGTCGGGCGCTATCTTGCGGAAAACCAGATTGTCCGGCGCATATATGCAATACGCGAACCTGAGCAACGCGGACTTATCTGGCGCAGAACTATCTGGCGTGGCTCTGGAAGATTCGGATCTGACCGGCGCCAACTTGAGCAATGCGAATTTATCGGGCGCAAAGGTCATTGAAGCCAAGCTAACCGGCGCAGCCTGTTCCGGCGCGAATATGTGGGGCATCTTTCTTGTGGGTACAGACCTGACAGCCTCCGATCTGTCGGGGGTAGTTCTGACCTATGCCAAGTTGGCATATGCGAATTTTTCACGAGTGAATTTGACGGGGGTATATTTTTTGGGGGCGGATTTGTCGGAGGCGGTATTAAAGGGCGCGAACTTAACAGACGCAATATTTGACCAAAACACCATACTTCCCGACGGAACAAATTGGTCTTCCGAGACCGATATGAGGCGATTTACAGGATAAAGCCATGAACAAAACATTACTGCAAAATTTCATTCTAACCCAGCAAGAGGAAAAAGCAGCGCAGCTGCTTAGATCGTTCCGCGCGGGAGACGACGAAGCGATCGACCGCGTCCGTCAACATCTGCCGCAGGTCCAGCATCTTGAGAGTACCGAGCTGCCCGCATACCCCCTTTCGCTTAAGGACGCGCAGACGGTCATCGCCCGCGAATACGGCCTGAAAAGCTGGGGCGCATTGCGCCTGGCGATCAAGCTGAAGAATGTCGACTACGGAGATGCTTTGGAGCAGTTCAAACAATTGGTATACGCGCGCGACGCGGCCGGGCTCGATAGCTTGCTGGTCGCACATCCTGAACTGCGCCAGACCCTGGACGATCCGCATTTCGATTTCGGATCAACAGCCGTCATCATCGCCAAAAGCGACCTGGACGTGGTCGATGTGCTGCTCAGGCACGGCGCCGACATCAACGCCATGTCGCAATGGTGGGCCGGTGATTTTCACGTGCTGGAAGTGGCGTCGGCGGAGCTTGCGAGGGCCTTGATCGAACGTGGCTCTACCGTGACCGCCCACGCGGCGGCCGAGCAGGGCTGGCTCGATTGGCTGAATGACACCTACGAAAAAGATCCGGCAATTGTGAACCGGCGCGGCGGCGACGGCAAGGTGCCTCTGCACTATGCCCAGGACCCGGCGGTCATGGATTGGCTATTGGAACGCGGTGCGGATCTGGAAGCCCGCGATCACGATCACGAAAGCACCGCCTTGCAATGGCAAATGGGCGAGGGCAATCACGCTGCCGCGCGGAAATTAATCAAACGCGGCGCGACAGTCGATATCTTTGCCGCGGTCGTGCTTGGCGAACTCGATTTGGTCAAGGAGGCCCTGGAGCGGCATCCCCATGCCATCCGCGCGCGGGTCAATCATGCCGGCTACGAGTTGACGCCGACGGCCGATGGTTCGCACCAATACGTCTACGCCTTTTCCGGCGCGGGCTTGTCCCCGCATCAAGTTGCGCTGGAGTACGGACGCGCCGAGATATTTGACTACCTAGTAGAACAGAGTCCGCTGGAGGTGAGATTGCTGGCGTTCTGCGCGGCCGGGCAGGCGGAGGCGGCGCGAGAGATTGTCGCCGCGAATCCCGAAATCGTGTCGCAACTCGGAGAATCGGATCAGCGGCAATTGCTGCATGCCGCCTGGACCGGCAAGCTTGAAGTTGTCAAGCTGATGGTGTCGCTGGGTTTCAACTTGCACATCCGTGACGACGACGCCATGATGCCCTTGCATTGGGCGGCTTTCCACGGCTATCACGAAGTTGTCGCGCTCTTGCTAAATGAGGATGACAACCCGCCGCTGGAATCGCTCAATGGCTACGGCGGCACGCCGCTGACAACTTGCTTCTATGGCAGCCAGCACACCTGGCTCAGCGGCGGCGATCATGCCGCTTGCGTGCAGTTGCTGGTTGATGCCGGGTCGCACATCAGCGAAGCCTGGCTGCCGCATGATAACGCGGCCTTTGACGCGATCTTGAGAGCGGAATTCGACCGAAGGCAGTCTGGCGGCTAGTCCAGCAAGACTGCCTCGCCCGTGAACTGAGCGCTGCCTTCCGTGTATTGCATGAGTTCGATTCCTACACCACTGGGGTCGGTGATCCAGGCTTGCCAGGCATTGTCGGCGCCGAGTTTTTTCGTCGATACGTCGATGCCTTGCGCGGTCAGTTTTGCGATAAGGGCATCAATGTCGTCGACCTCCAGGCAGAAGTGCTTCAAACCTGCCGCATCATCATTGCGTCTTTCGCGCTCGGCGAAAACCTCGATATAAGTCGTCGCGCCCGCTCGCAGATAGAAGCCGATGCGCTCGCCGCCGCGCATGAATTCAAATGCGATTTCCATACCGAGCAGATCGACATAGAATTGCTCGCTTCGCTCCAGGTCGGCCGCGCCGATACAGACGTGCGCAAGTCGCTTAATCATGAGCTTTCTCTCGTTTCGCTAATCGGGACTTGTTTGTCTCCTACAAACTCGACGCTATTTGTCGCCCCCAGTTTTGATCAAGGCGCGCATGTTACGAATTGTCTCGCGTACTATACGGAATGCCGGCGCGGCGGTTGAGACGATCTCGAAGTGTCCGCCCCGCGGCGCTTCGATCAATTGGGCTTTGTCGCCGGCCGATACAGCCGCTGCCAGGTAAACTTTGACATTTTTCATGATCGCAACGTCTTCCGTCCCGACGATATGCGCCTGTGGCCTACCCACCGGCAGCAAATCGCGCGGCGAACCGGCGTCGTAGTTTGCGGGGACATCCTCCGGAATTCCGCCCATTACCAGCAACAAGGCATCGCTGCTTAGCTTTTTCTCAACTGCAAAGCGTACGTCGGCGATGGGGGCCAAAGCGACTACGCCCGCGATTGGCAAACTGTCAGCCGCATATAGCGGACTAGCCGCGGGCGCCTTGTGCCTTCCCGCCAACCACAACGCCAAATGGCCGCCAGCCGAATGCCCAACGCTGAGAACCGAATCCAGATCGAGACTGTGCCGGTCGGCAAGCCGCCTCAAGTGATCGGCGGCGCCACCTACATCCAGAAACATGTGCGGAAAATCGCCGCCATTGCCAGCCCGACGATACTCGATATTCCAAACGGCAAAGCCATCGTCCGCCAGCGCTCGCGCCACTGACCCCATCGGTTTCAGATCGTACCTCTCCTGGTAGCCGCCGCCGTGGATCAAAACGATCGCTGGGTGTGGCGGGGCCGAGGCGGGTAGATAAAGTTCGCCAAATTGCTGGGCGTCCTTTCCGTAACTGTAGCGATAATCGGGCTCGACGACGGGAAATCGGATATAGTCTTCGGCTGTCAGCAGAGTCGTTTCTGTCTCGTTCATAAGATGCCCAAAGGATTGTCGGGATCAATCCCGTCATCAAAAGGAATGTGGCGTACGACGTTGGTTACCTGGTATACCGAGCCCAACCAGTTATTGAAGATCGCGCGGGCGGTATCGCCCCAGGTATTGTCGAGGTAGGGCAGCATGTCGTCCTCGGGGAATTCCGGCAGTTCAGCGCCCCGTTCCAGCGCCAGATGCGCTTGTCGCAGGTAGCGCTCGGCGATATCGCGCGCTTCCAGCGGGAAGTAGTTCTCCGGGTACGGTGGCTGTTCGTTCTTGCCGGCGAAGTAGAGCGCGAGGTCGCGCTTGTACTCTTTCAGCAGGCTGTTGATGTCATATTCGGGATGTCCCTGGAAATAGACGATCCGCAGTTGGTCCGGGCTGACGGCCATATGGAATTCGCCGTCAAAGCTCTGGATAAGCAGGGTCAAGCCGGCCCGCTCGATTTGCTCCCGCGTGATGGAATTCCAGCGCGAATGCGGCACATCAAAGCGCGTGTTGATCTCCCGCAGCAGCGGATGCGCAGGCGCTGTGACGCGATGCTCGAAGACGCCCCATTTTTTGCTATCTCGTTTGACGCGCTCAATCTGATAAAAGTACTTCATCAGGGCGTGGGTCGACAGGCACGAACACATGGTGGAGGTGACGTTTCGGCGCGCCCATTCGATGACCTCGGTCAAGGGTTGCCAGAAGTTCTCTTGGTCGAGGCTGGGATTGGCGACGTTGGCGCCCGTGATAATCAGGGCGTCCAGACCATCCTTCTTGACTTGCTCGAAACTCGTATAGTACTGCTCGATATAGGCTTCGGTTTGCGGGCTGCGATCCAACCCGGGCACGGAAAAGACGTGCACATAAAACTGAGCAATCTGGTTGCTGTTGCCAACCAGGCGCATGAACTGCCGCTCGGTAATCTCTAACGCGGCATCCGGCATCATGTTGAGCAGGCCGATATGCAACTCGCGGATGTCTTGCGTCAATGCGCGGTCCAGCGTCAGCACTTCTTGGCCACGCTGTTTTAGACGGTCAAAGCTCGGCAGCGGCGTGTGAGCAACTAATGGCATAGTCGATCAACTCCAATTCAGGCAAATTATGGAATAGATTCGAGCCATCAGTATAGCATAGCTCAATGGGGCGCTCCTATTGGAATCGCCTGGGGCGGCCTGCGGAACGCGGCACAGGGTTATACTATAAGAAAGATCAAAATTCCCTTCGTTGGTTCGCGCGTTCTGAATTAGGAGAGCCGCCATGTTGGCAATGCTTCGCGATCTTGTCTTTCGCTATGTCCTGATCTTCGTCGGCGTCGTTGCCGCCGCGCTATCGCTGATCGTTTTCTTGCAGCCGCTGGATATCGCGCCGGCAGGCCTCGCGGGCGCGTCGACGCTTCTCAACGAGTTATTCGATACGCCAATCGGATTGACGATATTCGTCTTGAACATCCCAATACAGGCCCTGGCCTACAAAATGTTGCCCGATGGCTCGCGCGTGATCCTGCGCACGGTGGCGATCATTGCAATTTTGTCGCTGATGATTGACTTGCTCGGACCCTTGGTGCCGCGGGAAGGCATCAGCGGAGACCGCATGTTGAACGCCTTGTTCGGCGGCTTGCTGGGCGGCGTCGGAGTCGGCTTGGTCTTCCGCGCCGGCGCGACGCTCGGTGGCACGTCGACCCTGGCGCTGGTCTTGCAGCGGCGATTCGGCTTTCCCATGAGCACCACGTTCCTGTGCACCGATGCCATCATCATCATTGGAGCGGGACTGGTCTACGGCTGGGAAGGCGCCTTGTACGCCGCGATCGCCCTTTTCATCGCCGGTACGGCGACCGATTATGTCATGGAAGGACCCAGCGTGATCCGCACCGCCATGATCATCACCGACAAGCCGGACGAGATTTCGGCGTTGGTCTTTGCCAATTTGCAGCGCGGCGTCACCAGCTGGACGATCCGGGGCAGGTACACGGGGGCGGAACGCACAATGCTTTATGTAACAATTGGACGATCACAAGTGCGCGAACTGAAGGAACATGTTAGCAACGTTGACCCCAACGCCTTCATAGTAATTGGCATGGGTCATGCCGCTTACGGCGCCGGCTTCCGGCGTGTGCGGCGCAAAGCGCTTTAAGTCAGGTGCTCGCCGCCGGTCAGGTGAAGCAGAACGCCACTGGTATGGTCTTCCTGGCACAAGTAGAGGACAGCCCGCGCCACATCGCCGGCCGAGCCCGTGCGTTTCAGCGGAATGCGCTCGGCGACCTTCGCCCAGGCATCGTCCGTTAGATCCTGCCTGTCCGTCTTCAGCACCGGGCCGGGAACGACAGCGTTGACACGAATTGTGGGGGCGAGTGAGAGCGCGCTGACCTGCGTCAGCATCCACAAGCTGGATTTGCTGATGCCATGATGGGGGTATTTGCTCCAGGGTCCATCAACCCCGGCATCGCAGATGTTGATGATCGTCCCGCCCGGTATGGGATTTTCTTGCATGATGCGGGCCGCGCGCTGGGTAATCAGAAAAGGCGCTCGCAAGTTAAGCGCCATGGTCAAATCCCAATCTTCCAGGGATACGTCGAGAAACGCTCGCTGCTGAAAAACCGCGGCGTTGTTCACCACAATGTCTAGCCGATCATAATAGGTCTGAAACTCGCTGAAGAGTTGCTGGACACCTTCGGGCTGGCTGAGATCCGCGCCAGCAGCAAATGCGTCCACACCGAGCGATTTAATCTCCTGCAGGGTATCCCGCACTTGAGACGGATCACTGCGGTGGTAATGCACAAGTATGTTCACGCCATGCTCCGCCAGTTCCAGCGCAATGGCGCGGCCGATCCGGCGCGCCGAACCGGTAACGAGAGCGACCTTGTCGTTCAGTTCAACGCGCATGTGCCGCTCCCGTCATTGGTTTCCAGATTTGCTCTCGTTCTTTCAGGCATAGGGGCGCGCCTGTCCATCACGACTCATCCGCAAGTTGCTGCAAGTAAAGACCCATTTCTTCGTATTTCATCTCGCCCAGCTTCATATGGCGGACCATGCCGGCCCCATCAATCACATAGGTCGTGGGCAAGTTCTGTACGCCGTAGTCGCGCTTGACCACCTGGTTAATGTCCATCGCTACCGGCAAGTTGCGCACGCCAATTTCCTTCAAGAAGCCGGTGATTTCCTCGGCGGTCTCGCCCAGGTTGATCGTGAGCAGTGCCGGCCCCTTCTCGTCCGCCCCGTGTACCGCGACAAACTCCTCAAATGCCGGCAGTTCACGGACGCAGGGCGCGCACCAAGTCGCCCAGAAATTGAGGAATAGCGGTTGCCCGGCGTAATCCGACGGCGATACCAGCGTCAGGCCGTCCAGCAACGGCAGCTCGAAGTCGGGCGCTTGGAAGTTGATGACCGTACGCGGCGGCGCGGGCTGGAACGTGGGCTGGGCAGCGGGCGCCTTGCGGTCTTCCAGGAAGACCATCAGCAGGGCGACGAATATGCCCAAAAGCGGCAGGATCAGGAAGAGTAGCAGGGCGGGTGACTGGCTCTTTTCGGTTTGCATGGTCTTGTATCTTAGAAAGTCCAGTTTTCCTGCTGCATGAAACCATTCAATTTAATACAGGGTATATTGAATCGCTCGCAGATGTTTGGGATCCGAGCGCCATGTGGTGGCTTGCTTTCTTCTGTCACAACTGTACCGTTGCGGAAACTTGCGCGTGCTATAATGAAAGGGTCGGCGCTCGTGTTAACTACGCCTTCCTTCCGGCGCATTATTTGTTGGAAATGCTCTACGCGGAATATCTCTGCTACCGCAGCAGCCTCGTCGCCGATCAATGGCGTGAACAATTCACGATTCTCCTTCGCCCAATTGTAGGCATTCTCAGTTCTTCGTTTTCCAGCCTCTAGCTCTAGCAAGACTTCGCGAGTGGAGAGTATCCCGCCGACCGAACTCAAGGAATCGAATCGTCTCCAAAGGCTTGGAAAGCTGTCAATCGGATAACAGCCGAAAAGTTTTGAGAAACTGTTAGTGTCAAAGACGTACATTAGCCGCGCTCTCCAAAAAAGTACTCCTCAAGGCGATCAATGTTGCCGGGCTTTGTATCCAAATAATTGGCCAGTTCCTCCTCTTCAAATTGCCCCTGATAATAGCGCCTTAGCACCAGCGAAATATAATCCTCCCCAAGGTATCGAATCTTGGTGCGATAATAATTGCCTCCTGTACTCTGGCTTTTTCTTATTTGTGCCGTCCATTCAGTCGCAGCGGCTTCATATTCGGTTTGCTCTATCCATCCGCGGTCAAGAAAATTACGATAAATGACTTCACGACTCACACTGAATCGCTTGGCGAGTCTTTCGGCCTCAGATCGTGACCGGCTTGCAGCGTGGACTTCCCTTTCCAATGCGGCGGCTGGGACGAGGATCGCATTCGCCAAAGCATTACAGCGCCGCTCAATTTGTGCCATGTCGGGTGCCAAATCATGCTCAAAATAGCCAAGTCGGTCTACGCCACTGGTATGGTGTAGCAGATGTGCCATTTCATGAAAAAGTGTGAAGATTTGCCGCGTTCTCATGTTCGAGTTGTTCACGTAAATGACGGGAAATTCTGCATCGTACAGGCTGAATCCACAGAATTCATCCGCGCCAAACGCGTCTTTGAATACCGTTACACCGACACGGTAAAACGCGCTGCGCCAAGCTTTTAATGCCGTGTCGTCGTCTTTCCACGCAAATTGCTCATCCAGCGACAAGCCCAAATAATCACGGACACCAGCGGCCACTGACTCTATCGGCTCGTTGTAGTTGACGCTGATATCGCGGACGATTTGCCTTTCGGCTGGATTTCGACCTTGGTTTAACTCGCTCAATCCACTTTGAAAGCCGCGCGCCTTGTACAGGAGTAGCCTTATCGGTGGTGGAATCTCATTGAACTGCGTTGAACCCAAAGTGCGGAATGTCTCTTCAATAGGTGGCAGATCCGGTGGTTTGGGGAAGAAGAACATCGCCATCGGTATCTCCAGCGTCTTGGAGATATCCTCCAACTGACGGTAGGTTGGTCCTAGCTCGCCGCTTTCCCACTCGGCAATCTTGCGAAACTTAGCTTTTGCCGCGAGGTCCTCCAGCTTGTAACCCGCCCGCTCGCGCGCCCAGGTCAAAACCTCAGGCGTAATTGGCATACGTTCAATCGCCATTCTCATGCACCCCGCGAACTACTCAAACACCCAGCCATCCACATCCCGCGTCCAGCCGCCGTGCAGCTCGTCCTCGCAGAAAAAATTGGCGACTTCGATCATCCCGTTCTCGACGCTGTCCGAGCCATGCACCAGGTTGCGACCGATCTCCAGCGCGTAGTCGCCGCGGATTGTGCCCGCCGCCGCTTCCGCCGGCTTGGTCGCGCCGATGGTCGCGCGCGCGGCCAGAACCGCGTCGCTGCCTTCCAGCGCCATCACGATCACCGGCGCCGAGATGATGTATGTCACCAGACTACCGAAAAACGGACGTTCGCGGTGCACATCATAGTGCTTTTCCGCCAGTTCTCTGCCGAGCTGCAGCAACTTCATGCCGATGATCTTCAAGCCGCGCTGCTCGAAGCGTTTGATGATTTCGCCGGCCAGGCCGCGCTGCATCGCATCCGGTTTTATGATTATCAGTGTGCGTTCCAAGGGATTGCCTTTCTTGTGAATTCTTCAGCTGGTTAATGTCCGTCATCTTACAATTGCTCGGCTCAAATGTGTATGCAACGACGGGAAGGGAAAGAAACTGCGTGCGCCAACACGCTGAGAATATGGCCATGTAAAGCTGTATTCTGATGATATACTGGCGTAGCCGCAGTGGCTATCAAGTCCATTTTCTGAGAGAGCTTGGCATGACTAAGACGTTTTGGCGCGAACAGGTTGTGATTGTGACGGGCGGCGCCGGCTTCCTCGGCCGGCATGTGGTCGAGGCACTGCGCGCGAACGAGGCTGGCGATGTCATCGTGCCGCGCAGCGCCCAATACGACCTGCGCCTGGCAGGTGACGTCGAGCGCTTGTATGCCGATCATCCGGCGACGACCATGGTGATTCATTTGGCGGCGACTGCCGGCGGCATCGGTATCAATAGCGCGCACCCCGGGCTGTTCTATTACGACAATATCATGATGGGTACGCTCTTGCTGGAAGGCGCGCGGCGCGCGCGCGTGGACAAATTCGTCGGCGTCGGTACCGTTTGCAGCTATCCCAAGTATGCGCCAATCCCCTTCAAAGAAGACGATCTTTGGGAGGGCTACCCGGAAGAGACCAACGCGCCCTACGGCTTGGCGAAGAAAATGTTGCTGGTTCAAAGCCAGGCCTATCGACAGGAATACGGCTACAATGCCATTCACCTGCTGCCCGTTAACCTCTACGGTCCGCACGATAAGTTCGACCCCAAATCGGCGCATGTCATACCCGATGTAATCCGAAAAATGGTGGACGCGCTGGAGCAAGGCGAGGACATGGTAACGCTATTCGGCGACGGCTCCCCGACTCGTGAATTCTTGTTCGTTCGGGACGCTGCGCGCGGCATCGTTCTGGCCGCCGAACATTACAATAGTCCAGAACCTGTCAACCTCGGCAGCGCTTACGAGATTAGCATCCGCGATCTGGTGCGGATCATCGCTGACGAAGTAGGTTACGCCGGCGAATTGCGCTGGGATACCAGCAAGCCCAATGGGCAACCCCGCCGCAAGCTCGATGTTTCCCGCGCCGAGCGCGAATTCGGATTTGTCGCGACGACCGACTTCCAGGCCGGCTTGCGCGAAACCATCAATTGGTACCGATCACAAGGCTAAGCTTCAACCGCCCGCGCCTATTTTTGATTTGTTGGTAAATCCAATACATCTTTGGTATGATTGTAGCAATCGTTACAAGGTATCCTTGTGACGGGATGGCTTTTGTTCGACAAACTCTCTTGACCTGAAATTATTTCATAGAGATTTTGTTGCGGGAGGAGGGTGAGACATTGAGCGTCATACTTGAAGTCAAGGACCTCGTTGTCCGGTTTTATACGCAAGAAGGAACGGTCTACGCGGTCAATGGCGTATCCTTCGACCTGGAAGAAGGCGAAACGCTTGGCATCGTCGGCGAGAGCGGGAGCGGCAAAAGCGTCAGTTCCCTCGCTTTGATGGGTTTGATCCCCAGCCCGCCAGGCAAAGTTGAATCCGGCACGGTCAACTTTGAGGGACGAGATTTGCTGCAGTTGAAACCCGATCAAATGCGCCTCATACGTGGCAAGGAAATTGCCATGATCTTCCAGGATCCGATGACTTCGCTCAACCCGGTGCTGACCATCGGCACACAGATCACCGAATCACTGAAACTGCACGAGGGCATGAATACCTCACAGTCGCGCAAGCGCGCCGCCGACTTGCTGGATATGGTTGGAATTCCCGATGCCTATCGCCGCCTTGATGACTATCCACATCAATTCTCCGGCGGGATGCGTCAGCGCGTGATGATCGCCATGGGACTATCCTGCAATCCCAAGCTGCTGATCGCTGACGAGCCAACCACCGCCCTGGATGTCACTATTCAGGCGCAAATAATTGAGTTGGTCAAACAACTGAAAGACGAATTCAATATGGCGATGATCTGGATCACGCATGATCTGGGGGTGGTCGCCGGCATTGCCGATCGCATCCAGGTAATGTACGGCGGCCGCATTATGGAATCCGGCTCCTCGCACGAAGTTTTTGGCGATTCGCGTCATCCCTATACGGTAGGGCTATTGGGTTCGCTGCCGCGTTTGGATTCCAGCGGCGAAGAAAAACTGATCCAAATCGAAGGCTCCCCACCCGATATGCGCAATGAACCGGCTGGTTGTCCCTTCGCCGCGCGTTGCGACGTTCGTGAGCAATTCGAGCTGGAAAGATGTTGGGAAGAGCGACCGCCGCTTGAGACGGTGCCCGATTCCAATGGCGATGGCACACACGTTATGTCTTGTTGGGCCGACATCCGCGAGGGGGTAGCGCAAAATGTCTAGTGAAGCAATGACCATGACAATGGACAAGGAAAAACGGGACGACGACTATATCCTCGAGGTCAACAACCTCAAGAAGTACTTCCCGATTTCCGCCGGCATCGTATTTCAACGGCAGGTTGGGGCGGTGCGCGCGGTGGATGGCATCAGCTTCAATGTCGTTCGCGGGGAAACGCTCGGATTAGTCGGTGAATCCGGCTGCGGCAAGAGCACTACCGGACGGACGATCTTGCAGTTGTATCGCCCAACCGAAGGAAGCGTCAAATTCGAGGGCCAAGAACTGTCCACCATGACCGGCAACGAATTGCGCCAGATGCGCCGCAAGATGCAGATCATCTTTCAGGATCCCTTCGCCTCTCTGAATCCGCGCATGACCGTCGGCAGCATTGTCAGCGAACCCCTGCAGATCCACAAGATTTACAACAACAAGAAAGAACGTCAGCAATACGTCGAAGAATTGATGGAGAAGGTGGGTCTGAATCCTTATTTCATCAACCGCTACCCGCACGAGTTCTCCGGCGGGCAGCGCCAGCGCATCGGTATCGCCCGCGCGCTGGCGCTGGAGCCCAGCTTTATCGTCGCTGACGAGCCGATCTCGGCTCTGGATGTGTCGATCCAGGCGCAGGTAGTCAACTTGATGGAAGAGTTGCAAGACGAGCTCGGCTTGACCTATCTCTTCATCGCGCACGACTTGAGCATGGTGCGGCATATCTGCGACCGCGTAGCGGTGATGTACCTGGGCAAGATCGTCGAGTTGGGCCCTGTTGATGAAGTATACGAGAACCCGCAGCATCCCTATACACAAGCGCTGCTATCTGCTGTGCCGGTGCCCGATCCGCAGGTGGAGGAAGACCGCCAGCGCATCATTATCTCCGGCGACCTGCCCAACCCGGCCAATCCGCCCACCGGCTGCAACTTCAATACCCGCTGTCCGGTCGTCTTCGACCTCTGTTTCCAAGAGCCGGATCCGCCCCTGATCGAGGTGCGGCCGAACCACTACGTCAGTTGCCACCGGGTGACGTAGCCTTAGCGGATTCGCTACCGGAAGGCAATCCTGGCGCGACCGCGTCTTCTTCGCGGAGCCACGAAACGACCATGATCGGCGCCTATTTAGGTTCCCCTGATTGGCGGCTCCGGAGTTCAAAACTAGCGGAAGCCGAACTGAAGCGTTACAAGCGCTATGGCGTCAACGCGATCTTTGCGGAAGCGGATCATTATCCCCACGAATTTATTCAAATCGCGCATGACAATGACTTGCTCTTCTTCGGTGGCCTGAACTGCTTTAGCAACAACGATGCGCTGACGCATAATTCCAAGCTTCATCCCGTCTGCCGAGATGGGCGGCTGCGTCCGCAGATGAATTGGTATATTGGCGTTACGCCAACTTGCCAAACGTATGCCCAGTCACGACTTAATGTCCTCAGAAGGTTGGCCCAAACCTATCAATTGGATGGGATATGGCTGGATTTTATCCGTTGGCCCCTGCATTGGGAACAAGAATTGCGCAATGATACACCAGCCCCCTTGAGTCAAGTTTTGACGAGCATACGCTGAAGCGATTTGCGGATTACGTGAATGTTGAGATTCCCGTCGGCGCGACAAGGCAACAAGCCGATTGGATTTTGCGGACGCATAGGGACAAGTGGATTGATTTCAAATGCTGGATCATCACCGACTTTGTCGCTCAAGCGAAAACAGTTGTCGATACATATTTGCAGGGCAAGCCTTTAGGATTGGATATCGTGCCGGCCAGATCTCCACAGCGAGAACATCTGCTTGGTCAACGGCTGAACGCATTGTCCCCGCATGCCGACTGCTTCTCGCCCATGCTGTATCATCATGTTCTGGGTTTCTCTCCCGGCTGGTTGAGGGAAATCCTGGATGAGTTGGCGGCGCAGACGGATAGACCGCTCGTCCCATTTGTACAGGTTGACCCATTTTCCAGCAATAGCGCGCCATTTTCAGTGAGGGAATGGGAGCAAGTTTTGAATGCGGTCCTGTCGCATGGCGGCTGCGCGGGATTGATCGCCTTTACCGGAAATATGCTGCACGCTCACGGGCGCGGACGCTCGCTGGAAAAGCTGCTGCGGCGTTAATCGCGGCCCGGCCGAATCACTATGTCAGTTGCCACCGGGTGACATAAGCGTTAGTTTCTGGTATACTATGGACTGTCACAATTCGTTGACCGACGTTACTGCTCGCAATCAAGTTCTCATCGAGGAAATATGGAATCAGGAGAAATCGCCAATATAGCGATAATCATCGCTACTCAAGCTGGCTTATTCTTGTGGCTGCGGAACGACATACAGCAGCTTCGAAAAGACATGGACGAGCGCCTGCGCACAGTCGAGAAAGAACAAGCGAGGATGGCAGGCTTGCTGGAAGGCATGGGTTTTACAAACAGGACGCCATCACCGGAGGCCTAAGGAAACGCGAAGTGTTTTGCGGAAATCATAATGGAAATATAGGAGCGACTCTCAGTTCGCTATTTCGATCGCGAAGAACTTATGGAAGCTGTCATAGAAGCTAGGGCCAAACGCGGGTATTAATGGAGGAAATTCAGCCAGCGCCTATTTTGCCTTTGCGCGGATGCCAGCTTGTCTTCTCAGCCCGTCAGAGCTTCTCCAGACAGAACGCGAATCGACGAACCTACTTCTCCTGCATAACCGCCCAAGTCCACAACGACATACCAATGCCCCGGACGCGGAATCTCGAACTGAACAGGCGAATGCTCGTAGTGGCCGCCGATATACTTGAATTTTTGCCCATAGCGGTACATCCGCAAATTTGCACTGTCCAGCAAGCGAACGTTGGCGGCAACTGTAAGAGTTACCTCAATCATATCTCCGCCTGTCCGATGTCCCAAGTCATGTTTTATGAATTGCATCGGAAAACGATCTCATTATTCTGCCATCGGGTAACGTAGCAAGCTACTCTTTCTTCCTGTTTAACCGTCTCGGCATCCGGACTGAGGGTTCAATCGTGTTGCTAAACAGTCTCAGATCTCAACCGGTTCACCAAGCACGACTTCGATTATTTCTTCGGCTATCTCCTCGACAGTTTGCATCGTCGTATTGCGGGCAAGCTTGTCGGCGAGAGACGGGCTGTAGGAAACGACCTCATCCTTTGTAATGCTGTGCCAGATCGGCAACAGATCTTGCTCTCCGTCAACAGACTTGGTTACCAGCCCATCAAGTTCGTAGTTGGTCCATCCCTTGCCAAAGAAGGCTTTTGACAGAACTACTATTCCGAATCGACTGACAGCTATTCCTCGGTCGATATTGCGGCGCAGGCTATCGCCGATTCTGAGTTCAAATTCGTCATACCATACGGACAAGCCGCCTGCCCGTAGAGCTTCCGCTAGCGGTGTAACGACGTCCTGTTTGTCTTCCGATGCATATGAGATGAATACATCGTACTGCATATTGTTTTCGGTCCTAACCAGAGATGGAACTGTCGAAAGCGGTCTGTCAACGAGTGGACGCAGCTTGCCAGGAAGCATGCGTACGTTGGAACTGACTTCGCCCTTGTATCCGCCCAAGTCAACTGTTACGTACCAATGCCCTGGCCTTGGTATCTGCAGCCGTACAGGAGATCGCTTGGCGTGCCCGCCGATGTACTGATGGCGGCGCCCGCTACGAAAATACTGGAAATTGGAGCTATCCATGAGCCGCACGTTAGCGGCATTGCCTTTCAGTATGACCTCGACAATTTCGCCGCCTGACCGCTGCCCTAAATCATGCTTTACAAACTTCACCGATATAGCCTCAATGTTGTCTGTTTACGAGCCTATTATATCATACTTGATTCGAGAATGATTTCATGGATTTCGATAGCAATCTCTTCAATTGTATGGGTTGCTGTGCTTCGAGCAAAGATGTTAGCTAATGACGCGCGGTAAGCTCTCAATTCCTCCAACGAGATATTGTGCCAAATCGGGAATAAGATGTAATCTTCAGTTATTGCCAAGGACTCTAGCGTGTTCAATTCAAATTCGGTCCAATCCTTTCCAAAGAAGTCTTTTGACAATACGAGAATGCCAAATCGACTTGAACTAATGCCCGCGTTGAGCTTAGCGACTAGATTATCGCCAATGCGCAGTTCAAACTCGTCGAACCATACTCGCATCCCGCGCCGCCGCAATTCTATCGCAAGCGGTCGCGCTATATCATCTTTGTCTTCCGAAGCATGGGATAGAAATACATCATATTTGTAATCTCCAACATGCAAGATTCTCTCGGACAATCTTGTTTTCCCCTTAATCAGCGCAACTTGATACACAGACAGGGCGGCCTCTAAGGCCGCCCAGAAATACTGGCAACTGGCGCTTACACCTACGCAACAGCCGGACCATCCACAATCTCGACGAACTCATCCGCGTTGAGCGTCTCGCGCTCGATCAGAATCTCGACCAGTTCTTCCATCTTGTCGCGCTGGTCGAGCAAAATGTCCTTCGCTCGCTGATAGGCCGTCTGCAATATGCGCTTGACCTCATCGTCGATCTGCTGCGCGTAGTGCTCGCTGTAATCGCGCTGCTCGGCGATCTCGCGCCCCAGGAAAACAGCGCCCTGCCCATTGCCATAAGAACGCGGACCCAGCAAGTCGCTCATGCCGAACTGTGTCACCATGGCCCGCGCCATGCGCGTGGCTTGCTGCAGGTCGTTGCTGGCGCCGGTGGTGAACTGGTTGAAGATGATCTCTTCCGCGGCCCGCCCGCCCATGGCGGCTACGATGTCGTCCTCGAATTTCTCCCGCGTCACCAGCATATCGTCGCCGGAGGGCAGGGGCATCACATAGCCCCCGGCGCGACCGCGCGAAACGATCGTAATCTTGTGCACCGGGCTGGTATTCTCCAAAAGGTGGAAGAGCAAGGCGTGCCCCGCTTCGTGATAGGCGACTTTTTCTTTCTCTTCCGGCGTGATGACGCGGCTGCGGCGTTCCGGTCCCATGACCACGCGCTCCATTGATTCTTGCAACTCGCCCATGCCGATCGACTTTTTGTTGCGCCGGGCGGCCAGGATCGCCGCCTCGTTCACCAGATTCTCCAGATCCGCGCCCGAGAAGCCGGCCGTGATCTTGGCCAGCGCTTCCACATCGACATCCGCCCCCAGCGGCTTGCCGCGCGAATGCACTTTCAAAATATCCTGGCGACCCCGGACATCGGGATTGTCCATGACCACCTTGCGATCGAAGCGGCCCGGGCGCAGCAGAGCCGGATCCAGGATATCGGGGCGGTTGGTGGCGGCGATGATGATGATATTCGTGTCGTTGTCGAAGCCGTCCATCTCGACCAGAATCTGGTTCAAGGTCTGTTCGCGCTCGTCGTGCCCGCCGCCCAAGCCAGCGCCACGGTGCCGGCCGACGGCGTCTATCTCGTCGACGAAGACGATCGCGGGCGCCTCGGCTTTGGCGCGCTCGAACAGGTCGCGCACGCGGCTGGCGCCCACGCCAACGAACATCTCGACGAATTCCGAGCCGGATATGCTGAAAAATGGTACGCCCGCTTCCCCGGCCACGGCGCGCGCCATCAAGGTCTTGCCCGTGCCGGGCGGGCCCACCATCAGCACACCCTTAGGAACGCGCGCGCCCAGGCGAATGAACTTCTCCGGTTCCTTCAAAAACTCGACAATCTCTTGCAAGTCTTCCTTGGCTTCTTCCGCGCCCGCCACATCAGTGAAGGTTACTTGCGGGCGTTCCATATCGCGCGAGACCCGGGGCTTGCTCCGCCCAAAACTCATCGCCTGGTCTTGTCCGGCGCGCATTGAACGCATCATCCGCCACAAGAACCAGACGATGATCAGAATCGGCACCACACCGAGCAGAATCTGGAAGATGATCTGCTGCGAGTTATCACCCGGTTGCGCGACAAAGGTCAAGTTTTCCAGGGCTGCGCCCGATACGTCCAGGGCCTCCATCAATTCGTAGAAGCTGGACGACGAATCCTTATAGGCGGTTTGCGTCGTGCCATCGGTGTAGGTGACAAAAAGGTCATGCCCGCCTCGCTCAACGATGCGTTCGACGCGCCCCTGTCGAATATGCGAGGCCAACTCGTTTATGGGCAAGCTGTTGGTGAAGTTGGGACCCCCGCGCCCATTGAAAAAGAGCAAAAACATCGCCAGCACGATTACGCCGAGGATGATCCACATGCGTTGCGCATTGGGGTTGCCAAAGGGCGATTTGTTGCCGTCTTGATTCTTCTTGTTATCCCTGCCGCCCTCGGTCACATGACGTGGCGGATCGGGTCGATTGCTCATGGTTGAGACTCCGTTCTCGATAGCTGCTCGCCTAGATTGCGCCTCTTTACTAATACTATAGACCCACTCGGGGGGCAAAAGGTGATAAATTGCTTCGCTTTGCTAGCTGACTCATTTCAGATAGCTGCCATTGACGATTTTGAATCGCGCGATTTTCCTTGGTCTGCCGGTGAATAATCAACGATAATCCGTTATCATGAGCGGGTTAATAAAGACAGCCAGCAGACGGAATTATATGACGGGTCGCACAAACGAGCAATGGATCGCGGCGCTGCGCGGAGAAGGCGATGGCGCGCAAACCGACGCCCTGGCAGAATTGCGCAAACGTCTGCAGCGCAGCATCTACTTTTACCTCAGCCAGGACCGCAGCGACCTGCGCGGGCTGGCGGCGCAGGAATTGGCGCAAATGGCCGAAGACCTGGCGCAAGACGCCACCCTGCGCGTGATGGACAACCTCGACAATTTCCGCGGTGAGAGCCGCTTCACAACCTGGGCCAACAAAATCGCCGTGCGCCTGGCCATCAGCGATTTGCGCCGCGCGCGCTACAAGGACTTCAGCCTGGACGAATTGACGGCCGATGGCGAACTGCTGCCATCGGCGAGCCGCTTGGCGTCGCCGCCGCCACCCACTCCGGAAAAAGTCGCCGAGCGCGACGATGTGCTCGAGAAAATCGAATTGGCGCTGAAAGAATCCTTGACCGAGCGGCAGTACCAAGCCCTGGTCGCCGTCGCGCTCAAGGGCATTCCCATGGACGTCCTGGCCGAGCGCATGGGCAGCAATCGCAACGCGCTCTACAAGCTGATCCACGACGCCCGGCGCAAGCTCAAAACCCACTTGGAAAACCAGGGCATCTCCACCGATTATATGATGAACCTCTTCGGGAACTAGCGCTGCGAGCACTACGGCTTCTTGATCATCACCGTGCCAAAGCACATCTCGTCCGCAGTGCCCTCGCCCCAAACCACATAACGCGGATCGTCCGACAGCCTGTTGTCCCAGCTGCAACTCATGCGCAAGACCGACCCGAAGTTGACCTTTACCGGCTCGACGAACTGATAACGATCCTGCCAGTGGAAATCCCAACGCGGGATGTGCAGCAACATGATGGGATCGTCGCCCTCCGGGTTGAGTTCCATACGGAAGCTGCGACCCAGTTCGTGCATGTGGCCCAATACGCCGTAGAGCGTCAAGGTAAAGGGGAAGGGCGACGGGAAATCGCAATATGTGACGGCGTGCTCGCCGGTGTTTTCGGCATAATCGTCCAGCGTCTGCCGGCAATCCTTCAAGCGCTTGTCCGGCAGTCTTGACAGTTCGTCGCCGTATAGCTCAGCGATGCGCCTAATGGCGTTTTCACGCTGGCACTGCGGGCCCTCGACATCGCTGGGGCAGGGAATCTCCACCGGCGCGCTGAGAGGCAGCGTCATCAACTCATCAAGTCCGCTATCGCCCGATTCCAGTTCCAGATGGACCCGCGTGCGATCGGGCGCGCGCGTCGTCCACAGATTGTAGTGCATCTGTACGACAATGTTCTCCCCGGGTTTGATGCGATAACCCGTGCCCTCGGGGTAGCGGACGCCGAACGTGCCCGGCGTCCAGGTCGCGATGATATCCCCGCCTTTCGACAGACCGGCGCTTCCGTAGCAGGACCAGCCGGGGCGCCCGTCTTCGTAATCGCGCGCGGCGATTTCCGGCGCCAATGATTCGTCGAGCAGATAGACGATGCCATGGTGCGCCATCTCCGCCACCTCGGGGATGAACGCGTAGGCGGTGATGAACTGCGGCGAATCGATCTCCAGCGGGAAGGCGAAACAGCGATAGTCGTCTTGCGCATCCTCGTCCGGCACATAGGGCTCGTTGAGTCGCAGCGTCAGATCGGCGCGAACCTCGGCCATGGCATACGTCGCCGTCGGCGGCTGATAGCTGTCCTCGTCGCCGCTTTGAGCGCCACCATCGGCCCAGGCGATGATGATAGCGATCTCCTCGTCCGAAAGGCTTCGGTCCTTTTTCAAGGGAATGTTCGATGCAGATGGCATCCAGGGCGGCATCAGGCGAGCCGAAACGTGGAATGCGATATCATCGGCGAAGAATATCACGTCATCCTGATTAGTGAGCGGCGCGTATGCGGCGATCTGCCCCTCGGCATGACAAGCGACGCAGCTTGCTTCGATTATCGGACGCACATGCTCGTGATAGCTGGGATTCTCCGGCACGGCGACAGCGCTGAAGTCAGTCGCCTCGGCTTCGTCTTCGTCATGTGTCTTGTCGCCATGCGCCCATGCCGCAAGAGCGCCAAACAGGACAATTAGAACAAGGACAATATATTTCATGGCTTCGCCTCTAAATCCCTATCGATTACAGAATTGCAGACTATTAAACTGATTATAGGTCAGATGTGGCCATGGGCAATATTCTGGTGGGTGGGCTGTGTATCGAATTTGGTTGAAATAAAGAGCAACAAACTCCTAGTAGTCGGTAAGGGGCGATCGAAGGTCAGTGTCTACGCGACCTATGCGTCCCACAGAGTCGCCCCTGTTTACGCGAACCACGCTGCTCATGTGACGAGAATGCCAACGATTTTGCCTGAGCGGGGCATTCCCGTGCCCTTTTCGCCGGTTACGCGCCGAGCGGCTGTAATGAATCCGCAGTGCCGAACCCGCGCAGGTCGATATCCGCGATTTTCACCACGCCTGCGCAATCCTTGCTAGAATATTTCCATTGACGAATCGCGGGACGCTTCCAAAAAGATGTTTTCCGACAGGCGCTGGGCAATCATCACGCTCATTCTGCTATTGGGCGCTCTAGGTCGAACCCTGCATATCAGCGAGCAGAGCTTTTGGGTTGACGAAGGTTACGCCTTTTATCACGCCCAATCCCCGGATCTCCTGACATCGCTGGCGCGTGATACGCATCCGCCGCTCTATTTCGCGGCCCTGCGTTTGTGGAGCGAACTCGCCGGTCACAGTGAGTTGGCGCTGCGCTGGTTCTCCCTGCTGCCGTCCATGCTCAGTCTGGCCCTGATTTTTCAATTGGCGCGTGAGCTGATAGCGCGAAGAACTGGGGCCTCGCGCGGACAGAAGCATAGCGCACCCTATCTTGCCATGTTGATGCTGGTGCTGGCCGATGCCGAAAACTTCCTGGCGGCTGAAGCGCGGCACTACACCTGGCTGGTCTTTCTCGTGACCTGCAGCATGCTTTTCTTCCTGCGCTGGATACGCCAATCGCGGAGATCCGCCCACCTGTCCTGGATTCTTGCTGCCGCGCTCATGGTTTACACGCACTACATCACCGCCTTTGCCGGTGTCGCCCAGGGGCTCTACGCGCTGATCTGTCTTCGCGGTCTGCAGCGAAAGCGGGCCTTGTCCGGTCTCGTCCTTGCCGCGCTGGCGCTGTCGCCCTGGCTGCTCTTGGTTGGGACGAAGCAGGTCGGCAACAGCGGCGCCAATTGGTCGGTCCATTTGTCCCCGGCCGTCATCCGTGACATTCAGGTCAAGTTCTTTACCGAGCAGTGGGCGTTTGTGCTTGCCCTCATGCTCTTGGGTCTCTTCACCGTGGTCTACGGTCGCGACCAACTCTACCGCTTGCGCTGGGAACCCGCAAGTTGGCTGCTATTGCTCTGGCTGATCCTTCCTTTCTCCTTGACCCTAATCGCCAACGAGTTCCTGCCTTTTTTGCAGCCGCGCCGCTTGACGCTGTGGACGCCGGCCATCGCCTTGCTGCTTGCCCTGGGACTGAGCAATGTCCGTCCGCCCATTCGCAACCTGCTAATCATCGCCCTCCTGGTCTATGGGGTTTTCCAGGTAGATTTCTATCGCGTCAAGCCGCAATGGCGCGCGGTTGCTGAACTGACGACGCGCTATGCCGTCTCCGGCGATCTGGTTCTGACAGATATCGCCGGCGGCGACTACCAGCTTGGCTATTATTTGCAGCGCGATCTGCCGGGCGGGAAGCTGCTGCCGGATGGCATCCGATACGAGTCCTTGAAGATCCAGCGCGATTTCTACCCGGAAACTTATGAAAGCTGGTTGCCGCAATTGCTGGATCGCTTCGATACAATCTGGCTGATGCATTGGTCGAATGACCCCAGCGCCTTCAACTGGTTGCGCGAACTGGGGTTCGCGCGCACGGCGGATTTCCTTCATGCGCACGACGGCGGCGCCTCTGGCGCCATTGACATGCACGTCTATCGCTATGATCGCTTTGCTGAAGACCCGCCACTGGTTCAATTCAACAATGGCATGGCGCTGAAAACCGCTCAGATCGTGGAAAAGCCCCTAAGGGTTGATCTGCTTTGGCAAACCGGGGAAGAACTGCATCGCGATTTTACAGTGTCGGTCAAGCTCTTGGATGAAAATGACTTGATGGTCGCGCAGCACGATAGCCAACCACAGGTGAATCTGAGGCCGACGAGCGGCTGGCATATCGACGAGACAGTTTTCTCGCCTCATGAACTGGAATCGTCGCGGAACTGGAGGAGCGGCGAATACCGCATCGTCATTGAACTGTACTTTTTTGAAGCCGGCCAACTGGTCACCATTCCGACGGCATCCGGCTCAAATGCCTTCACATTGGCGACCATGCATTTGGAAAACGCGAACGACTCGGGTTGATCAACCCAGCGGCCGCCCGCCATCGACCGGAATGATGTCGCCGGTGCTGAAGCGCAGATGGGCGATAGCCGCATAAACCGCCTCCGCAACATCTTCCGCCTCGGCGATCCGCGCCAAAGGCGTCTTGGCTTCCTGCTCGGCCAGCAGCGCGCGCGGCATCCGCTGCGCATATTCGCCATTCACCCAGCCCGGCGATACCGACAGCACGCGAATCTGCGGCGCCAAGGCCCGCGCCAGCGACCGCGTCATGCTGTCCATGGCGGCTTTGCTGGCGCAATAGGCCACATTGCTGCCGACGCCGGTCCGCCCGGCAATCGAAGAGATATTGATCACGACCCCGCCATCTCCCGCCATCAACAGCGCTTTCAGCGCTCGGATCGAAGCGAAAGCCCCGCGCCAGTTGACCCGAAAGATGTGGTCGATAAGCGCGTCGTCGAGGCCATCGAGATCCTCATGCGGCACCGGCTCTGTGACCCCGGCGTTGTTCACCAGGATATCGAGCCGTCCGTAACGCGCCTGGACAGTTTCCGCCAGGCGCTCTAAAGCCTCGCCATCTTCCACAGGCGCATGCAGCGCCAGGTGATCGTCGCCCGCCAGGCTCGCCGCCGCCGCGAGCGCCTTGGCTTCGTCGCTGCGGTATGTGATGACTACCCGGGCCCCTTCCGCGACCAAACGCCGGCAGATCGCGCTGCCGATCCCGCCGCCGCCACCGGTTACCAGCGCGACTTGTCCTTCAAGCGTCCTCGGTTTCATTCGCAACGTCCCCGGTCTCGATCTGTCAAAAACTGCGCAAATCCGGCGACAAGTGCTCGGCGCGGTTCATGTAATGCAAGATCGGTCGCGATCCCTTGTAATTGATCCGCGTGATCGCCGTGTTGTCGTGGTAGTAACGCCAAGTGTTGGGACGGGACGGCAGTTGATCAAAAATCGCCTTGAGCAAGATATCGAGAAAGCCGGCGTGCGAAATCAAGGCGATCACATCATCCCCTTGTCCGCGTTCTCGTAGCGCCATGGCCACCTTGATCGCGCGGAAGTTGCTGTGTGCCTCTGGCTCTATACCCAATTCGGCATCATACCAGCCCGTTTCGGTGATGGTATCCGGCAGATCGAAATCGGGAAACTCGTTCTGCATCGATGATCGGCTCATGCCATTGAAACCGCTGGTACGGCCATTCCGCCGCTGCCACAAACCGCCTTTTTCGTGAAGATCCGGCCAGACTTGCGGCCGAAGATTAAGCCCGGCGCCCAAGGGCTGCGCTGTCAATAGCGAGCGGTACATGGCGCTGCTGTATAAATGCGTGATTTTGAATCGCTCGTTCATCACGTCTGTCGCGCTTGCCAGAAAATCCGCGAGGATATCGCGCTGGCGATAACCCAGCTCGGTTAGATCCGGATCCGCCTTGCGACGGTGGGCTGTATTTTCGGTGAGAGCATTGTTTTGCGATTGCGCGTGCCGTATGAGATAAACCTGCATCGAGAGTGTCTCGTCTTGCCGGACAGATAATCGAATTATAAGCCAAATTTGTCTGAATGATACCCGAGCCGCGCCGCTTAGCCTGGAATCCCTGCAAACGGGTCCGCGCTTCGCGCGCCCATTAAAGACTGGCTTATCAAGTTTTCAGTCGCTAAACTTGTTTGCGCCGCAAACGGAGAGACCTGCGCAATTGTGGACAAGATTGTAACCCTCACCATGAATCCGGCCCTGGACATTGGCACGCGCATCGCCTCTGTCGCGCCGGAAATCAAATTGCGCTGCGCCGCGCCACGGTTTCATCCGGGCGGCGGCGGCATCAACGTTTCGCGCGCCATTCGCTTTCTCGGTGGCGAATCCACAGCCGTTTATGCGGCCGGCGGGCATACCGGCGCCATGCTCGCCCAACTGCTGGAAGCCGAGGGCGTTAAGTGCCGCGCCGTGCCTGTCGCCGGCATCACGCGCGAAAGCTTTGTGGTCTACGAAGAGAGTTCGACCCTGCAGTATCGTTTCACCATGCCGGGCCCCGAACTGAGCGCGGAGGAATGGATCGCTTGCCTGGAAGCGCTTTTCAATCAAGAACCGGATATCATCGTCGCCAGCGGCAGCTTGCCGGCCGGCGTCCCCGCCGAATTCTACGGCGAGATCACGCGCTACGCTGCCGAATACGGAATCCGCGTAGTCGTCGATACGGCGGGCGAGCCGCTGCATCGCGCCTTTGGCAAAGGTGTTTATCTGATGAAACCGAATCTGCGCGAACTGGAACTGTTCGCCGGCGAAAAACTGCATGACGAAGCCCAGATTAAAACCGTCGCCCGTCGCCTGATTGCCGAAGGCTTGTCAGAGGTCATCGTCGTTTCCATGGGCGCGGCCGGCGCGGCCCTGATCACCGCCGACGAATATCTGCACCAGCGCGCGCCAATCGTCAAAGTGCAGAGCAAAGTCGGCGCCGGCGATAGCATGGTGGCGGGTCTGGTCATGGGCTTGGCCCAGGGCCGGGACCTGCGAGAGACTCTGTGCCTGGGCATTGCCGCGGGCAGCGCCGCCGTGATGACCCCGGGCACGCAATTGTGTCACAAAGACGATGCCTTCAAGCTATACAGCCGGATTTCCAATTCGGCATGAATTCCGCGGAAAGGACAGCGCCTACGCGACCTGCCCCCTAGAATGTTTATTCTTGGCGAGCCTTGTAAGGCTTGTCCGCTACTCGATTTTGCTGATCCAAATGGACGCAAATATGTGTCCGACTGCAAGAAAACAACACCATGTGGCGACCCAAATCACAACATACTGACCAGCGATGTAGGGGCGACCTATCAGGTCGCCCGCGTTCCGGCTACGAACGATCGGATTATCACGCTGAAAAGGACAGACGGAACTCTTTTTCGGCAGTACCGGACAAGCCTTGTAGGGGCGATCTATCAGATCGCCCGCCGCAGCCCAGAAAATCAAGGGGCGCAGGCGGCGGACGCGGTAGAATTTCAATAGACTCTATCAAGTCGCCCGAAAATCACAAACATGGCACTACTTACAACGATCGTTAAACCATGACCAAAGGTTGGAGAATGCAATATGACAAGCATAAGAGCGCGAAACGTCAATCACCCGGAGCATCGAGAGAACCTCAAAGCAGACAAATACCATATCATCCGCGAAGCCATGCTGAGCACGCTGCCGCTTGAAGAGTGGATGCCTTTTTCCACGTTGGAGGAACGTGTCCGCGCTTATCTGGTAGAAAAAGATCTGCCAAAATCGCTCTTTCCCAAGCCGGGTTCCGTGCGCTGGTATTGCAAGGCGGTACAACTGGACTTGGAAGCGCGCGGCGAAATCGAACGCCAGCCCAAAAAATCGCCCCTGCGCCTGCGGCGCTGTCGCGAGGATCGCCCTGGCTTGTGAAGACCGCGTCGCTCATGCGACGAGAAGCATTACAGTTGTGCCTGAGCGCGACAGACCTTTTCGCCGCCGAGCGGCTAATCGCAATTGACTTCGCCCAGCGGCACTTCCTGCGCGCTATCCCAGACCCGCCGCCATTCCTCCAGGTAAAGACTGGCGATGACCGGGTTGCGAATGATTACGATGTTTTCATCATTGTTTTGCGTGGCGCTCTTGGAAAAATTGAATGAACCCGTGATGACAGTATCGTCGTCGATGATGATGATTTTATGGTGCAAGATGTATCGATTGCCATCCTGGCGCACCTGAGCGCCGGCGCAATACAGGGCGGGCAATTGGCTCCAGCTCGCCCTGCTGTTGCGCTCTTCAAAGACGCCGCGCAAGACAAAGTCCGGATCTGTCATCTTTTCGATCATCGCACTCGCCAATTCATCGAGCGAGAACACGAAGCTCATGAAGCGAATGGACGACTGCGCCACTCCTATCGACGCCCTCAGCGCGGCGATTTCATCAGCTTCCGGGGCGAAGATGATGCTGATCTCGCCGGCCTCTTCCCCCATGCTGATGACGCCGTCATTGGATGAGCGCGCTCCAAATTCTCCTCGCTCGAACATTTCCTCGAACTCGGTCTTGTAGGCCGCAGCCGCACCGGCGCTTTCCAATACCAGCACATTGTTGTTATTGCGATAGGTGCCGTTGAGCGTGTAATTCCAGGAGCCGGTCCATACAGCGCGCTCGTCGACGATTATGAATTTATTGTGCATCAATCCGCTGCGATTGTCCGCTACGATTGGCACTCCCGCCGCTCTTAGGTCTCGCAGCGCCGTATCCGAGTCGTCTTCCAGCCCATGTCTGTCGTCAGTCACGATACGCGCCACCACGCCCCGTCGCTGCGCCGCGAGGATGGCCTCATAGAGGAGCTTGCTGTTCAACTCGAAGGCCGCGATGTCCAGCGAGCGCTCGGCGGCGTCAATCGCGCTGGCAAGTGGCGCGTCTATGCCATCGACATAGTCGGCCCTGTCCGCGCTGGCGTCCGGCTCGTTAAAATACACTTGCCAATTGTCGCCGATATAACCTCGACCGAACCTGTATTTCACGGTGATAAAAGGCGCTGCTGTCGCTGATGCGCCTTCGCCTTTAAGAGGAGGAATGGGACTCGGGGGCGACGTAAATTGCGACACGAGCGCAGCGGCCAAGGCCATCACGCCGATAATAAGGACCGGTATCAACTGTTTGCTGTGACGCTTCATGAAGCCTGATCGCGAATCGTCCCTGCTGCTTCGGCGCTGACGCGCTATGACCTGGCCGGACTATATCCTGTTTTTCCTCGCCAATCCAGCGAATTTGGCAGTGTATCCACTTCGGTTGAAGTCTTTTGGACGGCCCTCGACATGAGATCCCTAACACAAATTACCAGCGATCTGGTAGGGGCGACCTATCAGGTCGCCCGAAACAAGCTCCAAACATACGGATTTTACGGCGATTTCTTGACCGATGAACGGGTGTCGGCTCCCCTTCTCATAATGCTGTGACCGGCGGTCAGTGTTGAAGGGCAGTGTCTACGCGCCCTACGGCCTTCCCCCCTCCAAGCTTCATTTATGGCGAGAATCGTAGGGGCGACCTATCAGGTCGCCCGAAAATCAGTGCAACAAATACAGATTTTATAGCGATATCACGCTTGATGAAAAGTTGTCCGCTCCCCAGCCCACAACGTGAGAAGGGGAGTCTTGTGACCTGTATTGAGCCGTTAAAGCCCCTTCCTCTTTATGGGGGAGGGGCTTGGGGTGGGGGTCTGAGCGATTATTCAACCATAATGGATACGCACCCCAACAAGCCACCGTTAAATCAACACGACGCGCGTGATATAATTCCTGGCGTTTTGTCCACATTTCCTTAGAGAAACAGCATGTCCCTGCTCGTCGCCACTAACTTGGGCAGATTCTACGGCGCGGATGAAGTCTTCAGCGATATTGACCTGGAAATAGCCGCTGGCGCTCGCATTGGCTTGGTCGGTCCGAATGGCGCCGGCAAAACATCGCTGATCGACATCTTGGCTGGTCTGGACCTGCCAACGTCGGGCAAAATGACTGTCGCCGGAAAAATACGGCTGGCCTATCTGCCGCAGCGTCCGGAATTGGCGGGCGCGCATAGCCTCTGGGAAGAACAGTTGAAGGCCTTTGCCGATCTGCGCGACATGGAAGGCCGGATGGAAAACCAGTTGAAGGCGCTGGAAGACCAACTAGCTGGCCCGGATGGCTACGATGAAGCGCTGGAGCGCTACGGCAGTTTGCAGGCCGAATTTGAGCGGCGCGGCGGTTATGAGTACGAGACGCGCATCAAGATGGTCCTGAGCGGGCTGGGTTTCACCGGCGACGAATATGGAATGCCATTGCCACAGTTGTCAGGCGGGCAAAAAACCAGAGCCCTGCTCTGCCGCTTGCTGCTCGAAGAACCGGACTTGCTGCTGCTGGACGAGCCCACCAACCATTTGGACATCCAGGCCGTGGAATGGCTGGAGAATTACCTCAAATCTTTCCCGGGCGCGGTCCTGGCGGTCAGCCACGACCGCTATTTTCTCGATAGCTTCGCCGCGACAATCTGGGAGTTGGAATACAAGCGCCTGTTGACCTACCGCGGCAATTACAGCGCATACCTCCAGCAGCGGGATTTGCAGCGAGAAAGCCTGCGGCACGAGTATTATTGGCAGCAGCAATTCATCGAAAAAGAGTTGGAGTTTGTCCGCCGGCACATGGGCAGCCGCCGCACCGCGCAAGCAAAAGGGCGTCTGAAAAAGCTCGAAACCATGCGTAAGCGCGGGAAAATCCTGGAAAGCGGCCCGCGGCATCGCCGCAAAATGTTTTTGGAAATGGGCGATCATCTGCGCAGTGGTGATCAAGTGCTCATGACCGAAGATCTGCGCATCGGATATGAGGCCGACGGTCCCTTGATGACGGTGCCCGATGCTTTGGTGCTTCGCGGCGAAACTGTCGCGCTCATTGGTCCTAACGGCGTCGGCAAATCAACCTTGCTCAAAACGCTTGCCGGCGACCTGGCGCCACTGGGCGGGGGAGTCACGCTGGGCGCCAAGGTGAAACTAGGCTATTTCGCGCAAGCGCATGAAAAGCTCAACCGCGATAACTCAATTCTCGACGAGATCCGCCAGACCAAGAAAATGCCGATATCCGCGGCACGCGACTATTTAGGTCGTTTCATGTTCAGCAACGAGGACGTCTTTCGACCGATAGCGAGCCTGTCCGGCGGTGAACGCGGTCGCGTGGCTCTGGCCAAGCTGACCTTGCTCGGCGCTAATCTGCTTTTGCTGGATGAACCAACCAATCACCTGGATATCGACAGCCAGGAGGTCTTGCAGGCGGTGCTGGAAGGTTTCACCGGTACTATCCTCTTGGTCAGCCACGATCGCTACCTCGTCGACGCGCTCGCGACTCAGATCTGGGAGATGACGGCGGGCAAGTTGACAATATACGATGGCGATTATCAGGGGTTTCTCCGGGATCGCAGCGGGGGGGCCCGCGAAGCGGCAGCAAAAGCCAAGGCCAAAGGCGCCGCTTCGCGGGCTAAAGGCGCAAACGTCAGCGTCAAAATTCGTGGATTGAATCCCTTCGAAGCTGCCAAACGCGCAGCCGAGCTCGAAGCCGAGATTGACGAATTGGAAACGGACTTGAGCGAGATTGACCGACAGCTGCATAACGCCAGTTTGGCGGGAGACGCCGAGAGCGTGCGGGCCCTCGGCCAGGCTTATACAAAGACCCAGGCGGCATTGGATGTCGCGCTGGATGAGTGGGGCGAATTCGCCGATTGACCAACGCGGAACTCACTCAGAGCAATCGCACCATATTTCTTGACCGCCCTGACCCCTACAGGGTTCATTTGTGGTGAAAATGTAGGGGCGACCAATCTGGTCGCCCGCAAATACTCCATAACGTACTTCGAACGACTTCTGCGGCAAATCCAAAACCGCGAACATATAGACGCCACCTCGCGCGCAACCCGTGTTAACCTGCTACCAAAATCTACTAGCCCAAAGTCCATCATGCCCAAGAAACGCGTCTACTCGCCCGAAGAAAAAAAACTCGTCCGCCGCCTCTTGCTCCTGCACGGCGGTGACGTGGCCGTCGTTACAGAACTCGTTGGTTTCCCACGCCGCACCATTGAACGCTGGCGTGCGCGTTGGGACGACGACTACCAACTCTATAACAACAGATTGGCGCAAAATGACCCTTGGCGCGCCAACGCCAACCTTGCCGCCCAACAGCTCTCAATCCCAATCACCCAGCCCCTTTCCCCACTGGCGCAATCATCCGATTCTATGGCGCAATTCGCGCAATTGCGCCAAACATTGATGGAACACGTCACCGCCCTCGCCGATAACCTGCCGCTTCATGATGGCTCGGTTAACCAGCGCGTTCAGGCCATCACCCGCCTGCTCGATCGCATCCTCGCCCTGGACGAAATCCTGCCCGCCGCGCCAACGCTGGAGCAACCGACCGATCCGTCCGAGCAACCTGAACAGACGATCCGCTTCGAGTACTACTATGACGGCGCTCCGCAAATGCTTCCTCCCTGGAACGGCGCTTCAACAGAAGAGGGACCGCTCCGCTCCCTCGAAAGCTATCTGCCCGAATCCCATCCCGTCTATCAACCGCCGCGCCCCATCATCGCAAGCGACGACGGGGATGATGATCACAGTGCCGCCGAAGAGGAGACAACAACATGACCCCCGCTGGGTCACGCTCGCTGCTCAGAATGAAAGTAGGAAATTCCCAGGATATGAAATACCTCAATGTCCTGAATTGCAAACTTGCTCCCCGCTACTTCGGACTTTCCTAAACACCATTCTCGCGCTACAATTAGAACATGCTTGCTAAGCTGACGATGAAGGAGTGTCATCTTGGATATCACCTGGTTTGGTAGAAACTGCTTTCGCATTATCGAGCGCGGCCATACGTCTGTGGTGACCGATCCCCACAAGCCGACAAAAGGCGTCCCAGAACTGAAGCTGCGCGCCGATCTTGTCACTGTCAGCCACGAATTGTCTCGACACAATGTCAATCAAGTTAAAGACCATGACTATGTGATTTCCGGCCCGGGGGAATATGAAGTGGGCGACCTGTTTGTCACCGGCATACAGCTTCATATTCACGATCCCGCAAAAGACCGTGTATTGGACAATATCGCTTACCTTTTCGAGTTTTCCAACAATCTAAGTGTATTGCATCTGGGAAAGCTGCGGCAGGTGCCCGATCAATCCATGATCGAGCAACTTGATGAAGTCAATGTCTTATTGATGCCCGTGAATGGCGGCGCCGGCTTGCCCAATGAACAACTGACGGAATTGATCAGCCTGATCGAACCCAATCTCGTCATTCCTATGTACCGTGGCAAGAACGGCAGCGCCGACGGTGGACCGATCGTCGATGGCTTCCTTAAAGCCATGGGCGTCGGGCAGATAAAACCGGTGGATACGCTGCGAGTGACGATGAGCCTTCTGCCGGAACAAACGCAGGTGGCGCTATTGCGAGCGTCCTCGGCTCTGATTTGAAACCTTCTTTGGACGCCCGAAGCGATTATGCGTTATAGTGGTGGCCACGACCCGCCAAAAGCGAGCGCAAACCCATGCCAAACGGAAATGTCAAGCTGCTGATGAACTGGGACATCAAACCCGGGCTTGATCAAGAGTATTTTGAATTCGTGATGCGTGAATGGGTCCCCAATACGACCAAGTTGGGCCTGACGCCGATTGAAGCTTGGTACAGCGTTTATACCGATTCCGATATGCCTAAAATCATGGCGGGCGCTATCGCCGAAGACGACGAATCCATGCGCCGGATCATCACTAGCGCGGACTGGGCGGAGTTGCAGGCCAAGCTGATGGAATACGTGGAGAACTACAGCCACAAAATCGTTCGCGTCACCGGGGACTACCAGCTCTAAGGCTACAAGTTGGCAACTGCGCTCGACCTTGGGTTCGTGCGTCGAATAACGAAAGCAAAAAGAGTGAGGCTGACAGCCTCACTCTTTCTTAATTGACTTGTCGCGCTCTTCTACCCGCCCATAGCGGCGCGCAGCGAGTCGCAAGCCGGGCATCTGCCATCCGGGCGAACGATCGCGTAGCCCGATTGTGGATCGGAACTCCAATGCCTGGAGTCCACGTTCCATACGATGTACAAGCGGACGAAGCCGGAACCGCGCAGGCGATGCACCGCGCCCGCTAGCCAGGAAGCCTGCTCGGCCAGGGTATTGCCCGAAGCCCAGGCAAAGCCGCCTGGCAGCGCACCGATGCCTTCGCCGGTCAGATAACCCAACTCGGTGAAGCAGAGCGGCTTCGTCGGGAAGAAGCTGCGATAGAGATTCATCATGCGCGGCAAGTACCAGGAGTAGTGGCCGGAACTGCCGACAGGCGCGCCGCTTGACGCATCCGGCGGCACGATGCCCGCATTGTAGTGAATGCCTACGCAATCGAGTACGTTAGCCGCGCCTGCTGCGGCCATTTGCCGCATGTAACAGTCGTCATCGCCGCCGTTGGTGGAGCAACCCTGGAAGAAGCCGGTCGGGGCCGGCGCTCCGCTTATGACCAGTGTTCCTGGATTTGCGGACTTGATCGCGTGATACGCGGCGCTTAGCATTTGCGTGTAGTTGGCCCCGCTGATCAAGCCTGACGGCCATTCGCGGTCGATATTCATCTCGTTCCAGACTTCAATAGCGTCCGCGCCTCCGCGCGCCAGACCACCCAGGAAGCCGGCGAAATTCTGGTAATAGCCGCCCGGATTGGCCGCGATCGCGCCCGGTTCGCCGATGACGCTCAGCAGTACTTTGAATCCGTTGGCATGGGCGCTATCGATCACGTTCTGGAAGCTGCCTGCGGGCTCGCCATGCCACTTGACTTGGCGCTTGACCCAAGTCATGCGCGCGTTGTGCATGTGGCCAGGATGCGAGAAGCTCAATGCCTGCCCGCCCAATTCAAAGCCGCCCGTATTTGCTGTGCTCACAGGCGGTGGCGCAACGGTGACAGGTGGACCGGTGCTCTCATGGGGAGCCGGAGCTGGTGGTTGGGCCGGTTGTGGCGGTGGCGGCGGCGCACCGGGTACCCGCAACACCATGCCTACCGACAAGATATCCGGATTGACGATCCCGTTCATCTTCGCCAGCTCAAAGTAATTGATGTTGAATCGCGCCGCAATTTTGGCCAGCGAATCGCCCCCTCGTACCGTATAAGTGCCAGTTTGTTGCGCTGGCTGAGGACTGGTGGGCGGCGGGCTGACAGGTTGGCTGGGAGGTTGGCTGACTGGCGCCGGGGCCGGGGCAGGAGCAGGAACTCGCAATACTTGACCCACAAAGAGCACGTCCGGATTGGCCAGCGAATTCATGCTCGCCAATTGTAGATATGTCAGGCCGTATCTCGCGGCGATAGTCGCCAGGCTTTCACCCGGTCGAACGGTATGCGTTGTGAACGACGCAGGCGCCTGAGGGCTTCCTGCCGGCGCGGCGGGATTAGGGGCAGGCGCATTTGGCCCAGGGATGATTATCTCGTTGCCCGCGTGAATCAAGTATGGCGCGCTCACGCCATTTGCATCTGCCAGTTCAGCCAGCGAAATGCCATAGTTCAAGGCGATCCGAAACAAGGTCTCCCCGACTTGAACGATATGGACCCGTTGTGCCAGAACCGCAGACGTTCCGACCGTCGTCAAGACGATCATTGTACCAAAAAATAGAATTAGACGGCGCATATCCGCTCCTTGCCATTAGTTTCGCAACACAATTTTGACAAACGCAAAGTCATTCTAGCATGGGTCAAAAAATGCTGCTGACGGCAAGCGGGCAAGATTGCTAGACTTTTCGGGCTTCAGCGGGCTTAATAGATCTGTAATTGCGGAACTTGCGCTAGCGTCCGATTTCCATCCCCAGATCCACGACCGGCAGGCGCGGATCGCTGGCTATGAGGGTATCCGCCACCCAAGCGTAGTCTGGGTCGGTCGTGGCGGCGAAGGCTCTGCTGGAGCCGGCGAGGAAGTTGAGCGTATAGGTTGTCGTGGCCGAAGCGCTAACCAAGGTATAGTAACCGGAGGGCACCGTGACGATATCATGCTGCCGTGCCATTATCACGGCGCTCGAGCCTTTGTCCGCGCTGTAGACACGCTGGTAAGCGTATCCCGTGGGACGATCGAACTTGAAGAAGCTAAAGCGGTTCAACTGAGCTTCCAGCACATTGCCTTTTTCGTCAGTCTTGTGCGTATCGTGTTTGCGCGGAGGGTAACTCGACCAGTTGCCACCCGGCGTATACAACTCGTAAACGAGAATTCGGTCGGCCGGGAATCCCGATCCGATCACGCGGCACATTTGCCGCGAGGCATTGCCGCCTCCCAGCAATTGCACTTCCACATCGCCTGGTGAGATCAAGCGCGCCTGACTGTCTCTTTCCGTTGGTACCCAGCACGAGGCGAACTCAAAATCGTCGCTGATGGCTTCAATTTCAAATTCGGTCTGGGGTGGCAGGTAGAGGGCATAGGGCATGCCTGCAAAGACATTCTCGCGCCGGCCCACTTGTGAAAAATCGCCCTTGTTGGTGCGGATATTGCACTGGCCGCTGAGAATGACGGCTACGTACTCGAAGGCGTCGATGGCGATCTCGAAGGTTCTGCCGGCGCTCAAGCGCACCGCCGCGAAGTTCATCGTATCCCAGCCGGCTCGCTTGGCATCGAGCGCGGCAAAGGCGCCGGCTCTGCCGCTGTCATTCGCTTGGATATGCAGCCTATCCGCTGTGAATGCCGACATGGCTAAGCTCCGCTATTAGACATACAACTAGGTTACCAGTCCGCGCGTGACGCGCATGAACATATGCTCAAGATCTTTTTCCTCTTCGTTGAATCCCAGCATGGCGATCTCGCCCTCGAACAAATCACGGCTCAGTTTCGACAAGTCCTCGTCATTGCCCGAGAAGTCAACGCGCACGCGGGCGCGGCCGTTCTTGGGGAAGATCTCTTCCGCGGCCGCGACATTGCGCATGCTGCCGACCAATCTCAATACAGCTTGGGCGTTCTCGTGATCCATCACCGTGATGATGATTTCTCGGTGCGCCATCAACTGCAACTTCAGTTCATCGATGCTGCCTTGCATAATCAACTCGCCCGCTTCGACGATGCCGATGTGCGAGCAAATGTCTTCGACATCCGCCAGAATATGGGACGAGAAAAAGATCGTTTTGCCCATATTGGCCAGCTCGCCCAGCAATTCGCGGATCTCGACCCGCGCGCGCGGGTCCAGCCCCGAGGCCGGCTCATCCAGGATCAACACTTGCGGATCATGCGCCAGCGTTCGGGCCAGGGAAAGCCGCTGCTTCATGCCTCGGCTGAGCTTGTCCACCATATCTTCGCGGCGATGCTGCAAATCAACCAGTTCCAGCAAGTCCGCCACCAGCACCTTGCGCTCGTTCTCGGATATGTCGTAGCAGGCGGCGAAAAAGTCCAGGTATTCCCAAACGCGCAAGTCTTCATAAACGCCGAATTCGTCGGGCATGTAACCGATGGCGCGCCGCACGGCGCGACGGTCTTCCAGCACCGAATGACCCGCGACCCAGGCTTGTCCGTCGTTGGGACGGGTCAGCGTGGTCAATATGCGCATGGTGGTGGTTTTGCCGGCGCCATTAGGACCGACAAATCCATAGATAGAACCGGCCGGGACTTCCAGTGAGATCCCGCGCAAAGCCTCAAACTCCCCGAATGACTTCTTTAGCGCTTGTGTTTTGATGATTGCTTCTTCCATTGAGGGGCTCGCTCTCTCAATTGTATGTGCCGGTCTGCTCGATGCGGATTTTCCGAACGCGCGCTGTGCCAACCCCTTCGTCGAATTTCAGGCGAACCTGGACTTCGTTGTTGGCGGCGAGGTAGGCCTGTGGATTGACAAGGTCCAATTCGTCGCCTTCGCGGTAGCCGAAGGCATCGTATTCGTTTGTCGTGGTGTTGAACAGCTCGATGTCCAGCGATTGCGCATAGCCGCCGCCACGATCAATCTCGAGGTGCATCCGCTCTACTTTGTTCATGGCCAAGCCAGGTTGTGGTCGGAGCAGGAATTCCACCGACTGTCCTTCATACAGGCTGAAATTCTCGGTGCCGTTGCCCACAATGCCATCCCGGCTCAAGGTGATCCAGGTGAAGTACTCGGATGGCAGCGTGGCCCGCGCCCTGGGCAAGTTGATTTCGACATCGAGTTCGATCAAATAGAGCGTGGAATCGATGGAATTCCATGCCGCGCCCTCGATTTCCAGATCGCGCGGCCAGCTATCATCCCATCCGGCAAGGTACAGCTTCGTCCCGCGCGCTGTTGAACTGAATTGATCGAGCGCGAAACTCGCCAGGAAGGATTGTTCCCGCGCCGCCTGTTTTTCAGCGATCGATTGTACGTTGAGAAATGCCCGCGTGCGCAGGAATCGTTCGCCCTGGATTTCTTTCAGCGACATGTTGTTTCTGCTGCCCGAAAACGGCGACGCGCTGTAGTCCAGCGCCGTGAGGGTGAGTTCCAGTTGATTGGGCTGTGTCGGGTAGTCGGCGATATCGGCATGCAAGGTCTGGCTGTCCAACGCCAGAATATCGCCGGGCGCAAAGTCGCCGACCAAGGGATAGTCCAGCCCTTGACCCAGGATGACCGCATCTCGCAAGGTGATGTCGCTATCGTTGCGGATGACCCCTTGATAGGCCCCCGTCATCCGTCCGCTTTCGAGAATTTCAAAGTCGAGCAGGAAACTGCCGCCGATCGCCGGCCGCGGTAAGTGGCCCGCGATGGCGAAATTGGCGAAGATGCCGCCGTCGATGGTGAAGTCCCTCGCGCCAAAGCGCGATCCCTGCCGGATTTCAGTCGACGTCTGGATAGTATTGCTGGCGAAGAGCGTACTTGGCGTAGTCGCGCCGGCTACCGCCAGGAAGTGATCGCCCGGCGCCTCCAGCGAATAAGTGGCGCGCCGGGGCGACAGCAAGCCGATGACCTGCTCCAGCCGCGCCTCGTCGCTATCCGGGAAGGATTGCACGACGCTGAGCCGGCTGACAATAATCTCGGCGCCGCGCAAGCTGAAGCCGACTGTCCAGGCGATGCCGGTGAAGACGACAATTACCAGGGGAATGGTGACCCAACCCCATCCGCTGCGCTTGATCCGCGATAGTATGTAATAATTGACCGGTCCGACTAATGCGATGTATAAGGCCAGGAACAGACATAGTGTTTGCAAAGGCGGCAACAGGTCTACGCCGGGCAGATTCGCCACCGCTTCGGCTCCCGATTCCGGCCGCGTGAAGCCCGAGACCCAAGTCGGATGCGGCGCCCGAGACGCCAGTATCGTCATCCACAGGCGGCTGATTTGCTCCCAACTTGCCAGCGGTTCCAAGGTCGGGTCAATCGCCAGAAAATCCACCAGTCCGACGCCAATCTCGCGCCGCGCCAGAATGGGCAGGCCCTCTTGCTCGACGAGTACCTGCGCGTCTTCATGCAAAGAGCCGACCGCGACGATTGTCCGCTCCCGTAGCTGACTGGTGTTGTCGCCGCTAAAACGCGCGAGCGCGCTGATATCATCAAGTGTGCGGCTGTCTTCTGGCAGCAATGGCAGTATCTCGCCCAGCCCCAGCGCGCTGGCTTGCGCCGCGGGACCGCCAATCACGATCAGATGCCCTCCCCCCTGCACCCAGCGCCGTATCGCTGTCCGTTGCGGGCTGGATAGACTTTCACTGTTGACATTGATCAAGAGCATCGCGTCCAGCGACTGCAAAGCCATTGCTTTTTCTGGGATTTCGTGAATCAGCCAAAGCGCCTGCTCCGCCGCCGCGCCCCCGATGTGGACGCCCGACAGATTCGGCGCGATGACGTTGGGACCGCTAACCACGGCGTAGAGTTGATCGCCAGGCCGCAAGTCGTGCAGCCGGGCTTCTCGTGTGGCATGAATGGCGCCCTCTTCGTCGATTAGTTCCACGCGAATCGAATCGGGGAAAGATCGCGCTTGTATGTAAAGGGTGGCGGATTTCCGCGCGCCATTTGGCAAGTCGATCGGGCTGCTGAAGGCATTGCCCACTACCGTGCCCGAGGTCTCCGGACGTATCACCAGACGACCCTTGATGGAGTCGCCGTTGTTGCCAAGTTCAACGCGCACCGGTGTCCACTGGCGGGTACGGAAGAAGGAATCGAAACCGACCTCGACCTCCATTTCGATAACATCCTGGAAGTTCTGCTGGGCGCTGACCGGCAGAAACAGCAACAGAAGGAGGAGAGGGATAAGCCGATGTAAATGCGAAGAGCGTACAGACATTGCAATCCCAAGGTGTCTGGCAGCAAGCGCTGCCTATTGTATCACGCCCTTGCGCCATGTCATGGCTGCAATCTTGGGTCGCCGAAGGGCGAATCAAGTCCCGCTGGCGCGCGCAAATGAGACAAGGATTAAATGACGCCCTATGTTATATTTGTGCCAATATTGTTTGTCCAACATGCCCTGGAGGAGAGAGACTATGGTTTATCAGGCCGCGAGTACGCGCTACGACACGATGAAATACCGTCGATCTGGCCGCAGTGGCTTGCTGCTGCCAGCAATTTCGCTCGGCATCTGGTGGAACTTCGGCGGTGTCGATACGATCGAAAACTCGCGCGACATGTTGCGGACGGCATTCGACCTGGGCATCACGCATATCGACATCGCCAACAACTATGGTCCGCCGCCCGGCTCCGCGGAAGAGACCTTCGCCCAGATCTTCCGCCAGGATCTGGCGCCCTACCGCGACGAACTCATCGTTTCCAACAAGGCGGGCTATCGCATGTGGGAGGGACCCTACGGCGAATGGGGCTCGCGCAAGTCTCTCGTCGCCAGTTGCGACCAGAGCCTCAAGCGCACCGGTCTCGACTATTTTGACATCTTTTACAGCCATCGTCCCGATCCCGACACGCCGCTCGAAGAAACCATGACGGCTCTGGACTACATCGTGCGCAGCGGACGCGCCCTCTACGCCGGCATCTCGAGTTATCGCCCGGCCATGGCGCGCGAAGCGGCGCGCATTCTGCGCGACTTGGGCACACCCTGCCTGATTCATCAGCCGCGCTACAACATGTTTGACCGCTGGATCGAAGACGGCCTGCTCGATGTCCTGGGCGACGAAGGCATCGGTTGTATCGCCTTCTCGCCCCTCGATCAGGGTATATTGACCAACAAGTACATCGGATCCACACCGGAAGATTCACGCGCCATCAAGCTGCAATGGGGCGATCGCCTGTCCCAAGACAAGGTCCATAAGGTCATCAAACTGAATGCCATCGCGCGCGAGCGCGGCCAAAACATGGCGCAAATGGCGCTGGCCTGGACGCTGCGGCTGCCGGAGATGACTTCGGCCCTGATCGGCGCGAGCAAACCCTCACAGATTGAAGACGCGGTCGTCGCCCTGAAAAACCTCGAATTCAGCGACGATGAACTGGCGCGGATCGAGGCGATCTTAAACGAATAGGACGCCGATGACCCTCCTCGTCATTGACCTGGGAAGCTCGTCTGTCCGCACGCTGCTATTCGATGATGGCGCGCGCTTGATCGAAGGAGCGATTTGCAGCCGCAAGCATGACTTCGAAACGGATCATGATGGCAAGGCGGAAGCCAATGCCGATCACTTGCGAGCGCTGACCGAAGCCTGTCTGGACGACATGCTGACGCATCCGGCGGCGAAGTCCATCACTGCGGTCGGGATGGCCAGCTTTGCCGGCAACTGGCTGGGCGTCGATGCCAATGGACGCGCCTGTACACCCGTCCTGACTTATGCCGATACCCGCGGCCGCAGCGCGATAACGGGCTTGACGGGAAAGCTGGGAGGCGCGCCGGACGCCTATCATCAAGCCACCGGCTGTTTCATACATCCCGCCTATTTCCCCGCGCAATATGCATTCATGAAAGAGGCCCATCCCCAATCTCTGCGACAGATTCGGCGGATCAGCGACATGGGCGGTTATCTCTATCGACAATGGTTTGGGCGCGGAGCGCCAATCAGCTATTCTCTGGCAAGTTGGTCCGGTATGCTAGCGACAGAGCGCACCAGCTGGCACGCAGGTTTCGTCCGACAGTTGCTCGGCGATGAGCTCTTGGAACGCTTGCCCGACCTGCGAGACTTCGATGCCTGCCAGATCGGATTGACGGACCATTACGCCGAGCGCTGGCCACAATTGAGCAGCGCGCCATTTTTCCTGGCTTTGGGCGATGGCGCCGTCGCCAACCTGGGCTCGGGCGCCGTCGATGCGCGTCATATCGCCTTGACCATCGGCACCACGTCTGCGCTGAGAGTTGTTACGCGGGAGGGCACGCTGCCCGATGGGCTATGGCGATACCTCGTCTGCCGGGGCATGCCTCTGGTTGGCGGCGCCACCAGCGAGGGCGGCAACGTGTATCAGTGGGCGGTAGAAGAACTCGGCCTTGACCGGGCTTCGCTCGACGCGCATTTACGTGCAGCCCGCCCCGATCAACACCGATTGACCGTTTTGCCCTTGATCGCGGGCGAACGCAGCCCGGGCTGGCAGGCGGACGCATCAGGCACCATTCACGGAATTCGTCGCAGTACCAGCAAGCTTGATATCATGCAGGCGCAACTGGAAGCGGTAGCGATCCGCCTGTCCATGATCTTCGACCAACTCAAATCAGAGGGAAGCGCGGTTATCGCCGGGGGAGGCGCCTTGGGGTCATCCCCCGCCTGGCCACAGATGATCGCCGATGCCTTCAATGCGCCCATTCAACTGCTGGCCGAGGACGAAATCACCGCCCGTGGCGTGGCGCTGCTGTTGCGCAACCGGCTGGACGGCACAGCGCTCGACGCCGATCCGCCGCGGATCAGCCGCGTCCTGCAACCCAATCCCGAACATGCGCCAATTTATGAAGCGGCGCGGGCGCGACAGGTTGACTTGTATCAGCGGCTTTATGGCTGAGGCTCCCTGACCTAAAGCATCCGGGCGTATGCGGCGACATCCGCGACCGAGTCGTTGCCGCCGCAGATCAGCAGCGCGAGATGATCCTCGCCAGTCAGTCGGTCCTTGATCTTTTCGGCAGCGGCCAGCGTGCTGGCAGCCGCGAGCTCGGCAAAGACTTTCTCGCTTTCCAGCATGACTTGCTGCGCGGCAATCATGTCGAGATCGCTGACGATGATCACGTCCTCCAGATGCGCTTGACACAGTTCCAGGCCGGTCTGTCCGACGAAGGGACCGCCCAGCGTTTTCGAGAGCGAGGTCGGCCTGATGTTGACGATCTTGCCGGCCGCCAGGGCCCGCGCCATAGTCGGCGCTTTTTCCGGTTCCACGCCCCAGATGCGCGCCGCGGGTTTGACGGACTTGATCGCGCAAATGATGCCGGCGATCAAGCCGCCGCCGCCGATGCTGACGATGATATCGGTCATTTGCGGGCAATCTTCCAGGATTTCCAACCCAACCGTGCCGTTGCCCGCCATCTGCGCGGGATTGTCAAAGGGATGCAGGGAGGTTCGTCCCTGCACAACCCATTCATCTGCGCGGGCGAATGCCGCGACGGCATCCGGCAGCAATTCGACCTCGGCCCCATAATCGCGGGTGGCGTCAATCGATCCAACCGGCGCGTTTTCCGGCATGCAGACGATAGCATCGGCGCCCAGGACGCCGCTGCAATAACCGACTGCGCGGGCGAAATTGCCCCCGCTGACCGCCACCACGCCCTGGTCCAGCGCGGCTTGGCCCAAAGACAGCATCTGATGAAAGCAGCCGCGCGTCTTGAAAGAGCCGCTGTGCTGGAACAGCTCCAGCTTCAAATGCACATTGCTGCCAAGTCGCTGGCTGAGCGTTGTCGATGTCCATTGCGGCGTGCGGCGGTAGAATTGTTCTTCATATGCAAGAGCGCTGTGTACGTCTTCCAGTGTGATCATGGCCTGCTTTCGATTTGCTATCCGGTCATCGCCCAAGACTTTAACATGGATGCGCCCGGAAACAAGCGCCCGGCTCATTCAAAGTCGATCGCCAGCGTCTCGGCGATGCAACTGCTATCGGGTTCACTAACTGGATTGTCCACAAATTCCAGCGCGATCTCTACCGCGCAGCGCTCCGAGCGCAAGACGCCATGCCCGACGTGCGGGAGGACATAGTTGTAGGCGATGCTCAAGGTTTCATGCGCCATATCGGCATAAGACGGCGGCGTAATGGGATCGAAATTTCCTGAAAGCAAGAGAGCGGGGATATCGCTTTCAACCGGACTGTTGGCGGAATCCGGCCGCGCTTGCGCCCCCCACATTTCACAGAGGCGCTGCAAGGTGGCGCTTCCCTCCACCGGGTAATCCAGGTACCCGCTGAGGTGGGGGTGGGCGGCGATTAATCCCGCATAGTCGCGGTAATTGGAGGATATATGTTCCTCCTGGCATTGCACAGTATAGTGCATGCCCAGCGAGGTGTTTCTTATCAGCGCTTCGTGCGCGACGCCAATGCTGACAACATCCTGCATTCGGCCCAGGTACAAATCGTATATCAGATTGGGTATGCGCTCGATGAACTGCACATCGTAGAGCCAACTGAAAACCCAGTCGTAGAGTCGATAACCGCTGATTTCAATTTCCAGCGTCTCGTACCGTGGCGGCGAATAAGTCGCGGTCTCCGGCTCCCTGTTCAGGTGATGGTAAAGCCTGTAAAACACCGACTCCAGGTCCGGGTAGCGTTCGCTGCAAGTCGCTGACACTGAACAGGCCGCAAAGACTTCTTGCAGTGCCCGTTCGCCGCTGTAAAAGGAATCGAGATAAATGTCCGCCTGTGGCGGATAGACGGAATCGAGTATCACGCTGCGCAGATACTGTGGATGATCGCGCATTATGGCCAGTGCCAGGCGCGATCCATAGCTCACGCCGACCAGGTTCCACTGCTCGTATCCCAGGGAGAGCAGCACGTTGACAATATCGCGCGCGTTGTTTTCACTGTGGAAGGTCTCGAAATGGATATTCTTGCCGGAAAGGCGGCGGTGACACTCCCGCAAGATTTCCAGCACTAATTCGGCGTGCTCGGCGTAATTGCTTTGCAAGATTTCATCTATACGATACAGGACTTCGCGGCAATAAAGCGGCGGATTGGACAGTCCCGTGCCCCGCTGGTCAATGACGATGATGTCGCGATCATGGGCAAATGCGCGCAAGTAAAGACGAAAAGAGGTCTCCAATAGTTGCGTTCCGCTGCTGCCGGGTCCGCCAACCAAATAAACCAGGGGATCCGGTTTCGCTTGCGGGATCTTGCTCTTGATCAATGTATAGAATATCTCCACCTTGCCCGCGGCCGGATTATCGTAATCTTGCGGCAAGGTGACGTAGCCGCAGCGCGAGACATAACCGTGGGGCTCCGCCACGCATTCGGCGGACTCGAGCACGCCCTGGGCGTTTGCGCTCAAGGCGGGAACCAAGATCAGAAAGAGCCAGGCGAACGGTAACTTGATCATAACCAGTATTTGTCACATACCTGTATCAAGTTAATCACATATCGCGCGTCAAATCAAAATATTGTAGATGTTAGGCTAGTGTAACATTCCAGCGTGTTACGAGCTCTGCTTGATGGCGCTTCCAATCCGATGCGCTTTTGCGCCGCGATGAATTGATGGCGCGGGTCTGCTACAGGGGCAAGATCTTTGCGCGCCCTGTACGCTATCCCATCAGACCGGCCTGCTATTATAATGCGCGATATGAGCGAATCGCCTAACTCCCGTCCGAGACGTCGACGCCGATATCTGATTGCGACGCTCGCGGTTCTGCTGATCCTGATCGCGATGCTCGGCTTGGACCTGAAGAACCGCGGCCTGGCCTGGCAATTGATGTGGTCGCAGACCGGCGAAGAATCGCCCCTGGCGCAAATACGCGGCCTGGTCGAAGTGGCGGGCAATCTGGTCCGGCAACCGCTGGCGACAGAGCCGCTCGCGCCCGTCACGCACAAGAGCGATATCCCCTACGGCGTCAACACGTTTTTGCAGCAAGAGGTCGAGCGTCCCAAGATCGAAGCGATGCTGGCGATGATTCGCGACGCCGGCTTCCTCTGGCTGCGGCAGGAATTCCCCTGGGAAGACCTGGAGGTGGACGGACGCGGACAATTCAAGGACTCAAGGCAAGATCACGACGGCGACGGCGTCGTCGATACGGTTGACAGCTGGGCCAAATACGACCAAATCGTTGACTTGACCGAAGCCTTTGGCCTGCGCTTGCTGGTGCGCTTGAGCAATCCGCCCGATTGGTCGCGCGCGGATCCCGCGGCCGGCCCCTTCGCGCCGCCCGATGATCTGCAAGACTTCGTGAACTACGCCGCCGCCATCGCTCAACGCTATCGAGGGCGTATCAGCCACTATCAGGTTTGGAACGAACCCAACATCTACCCGGAGTGGGGCAACGCCTTCGTCGATCCGCCGCGCTATGTGGAAATGCTTTGCCGCACGCACGAGGCGCTCAAGGCGGTTGATCCGGAGATCGTGGTTGTCAGCGCCGCGATCGCGCCCACCGTCTCGCTGGACGGTTATTTTGGCTTCAGCGATTTGATCTTCTTGCAAGAGATTTACGATCTCGGCGGCGGCGAATGCTTTGATGTCTTCTCGGCGCAGGGTTACGGGCTCTTTAGCGGGCCGACCGATCGCCGTTTGCGCGCGACCTCGGTCAACGTGGCGCGACACAGCTATTATCGCGATATCATGGTGCGCAATGGCGACGCCCACAAGCCAATCTGGTTGAGCGAAGCGGCTTGGAACGCCACCCTTGATGCCGAACTGCCGCGCGAACAAATCGACGCCTTTAGCCGCTACGGCAATGTCACGGGGGAACAGGCGGCCCGTTATATGCCGCTGCTCTACGATCGAGCCCAGCAAGAGTGGCCCTGGATCGGCAATGTGATGTATTGGTTCTTCACCCGCAAAGATCCCTTCGAAGCCAATCAATCCAAATACTATTTCCGCATGGTCGAGCCGGATTATCAGCCGGAAAAACCGACCTTCACGCCGCTGCCGGTCTATGAAAGCGTACGCGACTACATCGTCGATCAAGAGCCGGTCTTGTATCGAGGCAGACACCAGGCGGAAACCTGGCAAGTGGCTAGCGCGGGTACGCTCCTGACCGATGAAAGCGCGCGCTTCGGGCGGGCGAAACTGTTCGAAACCGGCATCGCCTTTCGCGCGCGCGGTACAGCCGTCGAGATCCGCTGGCGCCCGGCCGATAGCGACGGCGCTGACTGGCGCGTCAGCCGCTTTCATCTTTCGGCGACCGCGGCCCGCAGCGACTGGATCGACTTGGGTGCCGGCCCGGTAATTGTTGACGAAATCACCGTATATGACCTCAGTCTCAATCACCTGTTTCCGCTTGTTTCGGCCGGTCTGGCGCTGGTGATTCTGCTGCTGGCCGCCATTGTTATCGCCTTGCGGGAACGCCTGAAATGAACGCCCGCGCCTTGCAACGAACCGGGCCTGCGCTGCCGCTGCTTCTGATGCTGGCCTTGCTCGTCCTGGCCAGCGCCGTTCGCTTTCATCGTTTGGGCGAGCAATCTCTCTGGTACGACGAAGGAGTCGCATACAACCATGCGCTGCGCACATTGCCGGAATTGATCCCGCTCCTGCAGCGCAATGTGCACGTGCCGGCCTATTTCACGCTGCTCGGGCTCTGGGAAGATGTCGCCGGCGCCTCCGAATTCGCCTTGCGCTCGCTTTCCGCCTTTTTCAGCCTTCTGAGCGTCGCTTTGACCTTCGCGTTGGGCGCTCGTCTTTTCCATCCAGCGGCCGGTTTGGCGGCCTCCGCTTTTGTGGCGCTTAACACTTTCAGCATTTATTACGCGGCCGAGGCGCGCATGTACGCCATGTTGACGGCAATCGCAGCCGGCAGCATGTTGCTCTTTGTCGTTTTTCTGGGCGACCTCTGTCGGCCGCTTCCATCACGTTCCCGCAATCGCTACATTATTGCGCTGGGATTGATCAACGCGCTCGGTCTTTATACCCATGTGGTATACGCCTTGATCTTGCTCACGCAATCGGTCCTGGCGCTGGTTTGCTTTGGCGGGTCCTGGCGGACCGAACGGCAAGCGACCGGCACCGCCTCGATCACCAAGCGGGCGCTTCTCGCGTATTCTACTGCGAATATACTTACGCTCTTGCTCTTCTCCCCCTGGGTCTCAACCGCTGTTCGGCAAGTCTTCGCTCAGCCGAATATTGCGGCGCCGGTCGCCCTTGATCGCTTGCTGCGCGAGATACAGGGCTATTTGGCCTTCGGCAGCACTTTCGAGTTCAGCATGGGCGACATGGGCCTCGTCGTCTATTTCTTCCTGCTCTTCGGCTTGATCTTGCCCGAAACGCGGGGTCGCGCGCTTTGGCATATGCTGTTGCCGCTGGCCTGGGTCTTGATCTCGGTTGGGGTCTACCTGTCCATGAACTTGGGCGCGCGCTACATGCGCTTCTTGCTGCCGGCGCAATTGGCTTTCGCGCTCTGGATGGGGCGCGGCGCTTGGATCCTTTGGACGCGCCGGACCCGGGATCGGTGCGGGGCGCTGCGTCACATCCCCAAGCTGGCGGCGCTGGTCGCTTCGGCGGGCTTGCTGCTGGCGCAATTTAAGGGCTTGCCGATTCTCTATCATCATAGCGATTTTCAACGTGATGACATGCGCGGCCTGGTCCGGCATATCGAGGGCGAACTAAACGAGGGAGACGCGCTGATCGTCAGCGCAGCTGGACTAGCGGAGGTGCTGCGCTACTACTATCGCGCGGAGGCGCCCGTCTACGGCTTGCCCGTGACCGCGGATGTCGAATCGACGCGCGCCCAAGTGAGCGACATAATCGCGGCGCACGAGCGCTTGCACGTCATCTTTTATGGCGCGGCGGAACAAGACCCGGAGGGCATTGTCGAAGCGGCGCTCAATCGAAATGCCTTCGAAATCAGCGACGTCTGGGTAGGTGACCTGCGCTACGCGCAATACGTCAGCCCGGCGGATTTCGCTCAGCCGCAGCCGCTGGACGCGCGCTTCGGAAAAGACATCGTGCTGCAATCAGCGGCCTTAAGCGCGCAAGAGGCGCTGCCCGGCGCTGTCCTGCAGGTTCAATTTACCTGGATAGCCGATGCGGCGGTCGAAACGCGCTACAAGGTCTTCCTGCAACTGCTTGACGCTGACGGCTTCCTGGTGGCGCAGCGGGACAGCGAACCGGGCGGGGGGCTGGCGAAGACCATTAATTGGCAGCCGGGCGTGCCGGTGCTGGATAATCACGCGCTCTCCCTGCCGAATGACTTGTCCCCGGGCGGCTACAGGCTGATCGCCGGCCTTTACGATATCAATGATGCGACCGCGCGTCTGCCAGTCGGGGAGGCTGATTACCTGGAGCTGGCGCGGATCCGCGTCAGCTAGGCGGAATCGCGTAGATATACTGCTTCGCCGGCAACATAAGTCGCCTCGATAGCGCGATCGTCGGCGCAAATCATCAGCGCAAACAAGAGCTCCTCAAAGCTCTCCGCCACCTCGCTGCGCAGCGCCAGCAGCGGCGTCGCGCGCGGATCAAGCGCGATGATATCCGCGTCCTGCCCGACCCCAAACGTGCCGACGCGATCGGCAATGCCAAGTGCTTCGGCGCTGCCCAGCGTCGCCAGATAAAAGCTCTGAATCGCCGTAACCGAGATCTTGCGCAGCTGCGCCATTTTGTAAGCTTCGTTCATCGTTTGCAGCATCGAGAAACTGGTGCCGCCTCCGACATCCGTTCCCAATCCCACCGTGACCGGCCGGCGCTCGGCTTTGCTTTTGGCGATATCGAATAGCCCGCTGCCGATGAAAAAATTCGAGGTGGGGCAGTGGGCGATATTGGCGCCGGTCTCGTGGAAGCGACGCAATTCCTCTTCCGACAGATGAACGCCATGGCCGTATAACGCTCGTTCATCCAGCAATCCGTAATATTCGTAGATGTCGGTATAGTGCTCCCGCTGCGGATACAATTCCTTCGCCCGCGCGATTTCCGCCAGGTTCTCCGAAATATGCGATTGCAGCCGCACGTCATCGAATTCGCGCATCAGCGCGCCGGCCAACTCCAGTTGCCGCGGGCTGCTGGTGAGCGCGAAGCGCGGCGTCACCGTGTACAGACAGCGACCGCGACCGTGCCAGCGCTCGATCAAAGCTTTGGAATCGTCATAGCTCGATTGCGCCGTATCGAGGATGGCGGGCGGGGCGTGGCTGTCCATCATCATCTTGCCCGCCAGGATCAGCATGTTGCGCGCTTGCGCCGCCTCGAATATGGCGTCAACCGAACCTGGCGCTGACGTACAGAACACCGAGGCGGAAGTCGTGCCGTTGCGAAATAGCTCGGCGACGAAGAACTCGGCGATGCGCCCAGCGTGCCCGGCATCATTGAATTTGGCTTCGGTCGGGAAGGTGTATTTGTGCAGCCATTCCAGCAGTTGCGCGCCGTAGGAGCCGATGATCTCAACCTGCGGGTAATGGATATGCGCGTCGACGAAACCGGGCATCAGGATCGAGCGCGCATGGCGCCGCACTTCAACATCGTCGGCCAAGGCAGGCAGGATCTCGGAGGCACTTCCGACTGCGGCGATCTTGCCGCCCTCGATGGCGATGATCCCGTCCGATTCGTATACCGCGCAGTCTTCCGGCGGGTTCAGAAAGGGATCGTCCCTCACATAGAACAACGAGCCGCGCAGGGCAACCTTGCTCATTGGGCTGACCTCATTAGACCATTCTGTCTGCAGTCGGCCCCGGGCACGGGAACAGGCTTATCCGTCACCATGCAAGGGCCCCACGTCTTCCCAGGCGCCGCTCCGCCAGGAGCGAATCATCGCCGCGTGCGCCTCGGCCACGGCCAGCGCCTCGCCAAAACCGGGCGAAGCTTGCGCGCCCTCAGCGACTGATTTCAAGAACTGATAAGCTTCGATCACCTTCATGTCTTCATAGCCGATGCCGCTGCCTTCGCCCGGATTGAAATTGCCGTGGTAGGGATATTTGTCTCCGCCCACCAGGCGCAAGAAACCGTCTCGCAGGCCATCGTCGCCCGGCAGGTAAAGCTGCAATTCGTTCATCCGCTCGAAGTCCCAATTCATCGCGCCCTCGCTTCCGTTGATTTCGAAACCGAATTGATTCTTCGGCCCAAAGATCGTGCGCGACGCTTCAAAGCTGCCGCGCGCGCCGTTGGCGAATTCCACCAGCGCGCCAACATAGTCCTCGTTGCTAACCGGTCCTGTGGGATCGCCCGGCGCGCCCATCGAATAGTGCGTACCCTTGCCAGGGATCGGCTTGGGCCGCTCGGCGATAAAGGTGTGCGCATTGCTGGCCAGCCGCTTGATCGGTCCCGCCAGGTAGAGCGCCATATCGGTGACATGCGCCATGATGTCGCCCAGCGCGCCGTAACCGGCCACGCTCTTGTCAAAGCGCCAGGACAGCAAGCCGTAAGGATTGCTGCCGTACATGCTGAAGAAACGACCGCGGTACTGGGTCAATTCTCCCAGCTTGCCCTCGCTGATCAGTTTCTTGGCGTGCATCACCAGCGGCGCCCAGCGGTAATTGAAGCCGACAAAGGTCAGGACGCCGGCTCGCCGCGCAATGGATTCGATCTGCGCCGTTTCCGAGGGACTGCGCCCGACCGGCTTTTCACAGAAGATATGCTTGCCGGCCGCTGCAGCCGCGTCAACGATTTCGACATGGAGATTATTGGGTGTAGCGATATTTACAATCTGTACTAGAGGATGCGCGATCACTTCGCGCCAGTCCGAGGTCGCCGCTTCAAAGCCGAGAAGCCTCCGCGCCCGGTTCGCCCGTTCTGCTACATTGTCGGAACAAATGACAAGCTTCGCTTCCAGACCGCTGTCGGGAAAGCGCTGCGACACCAAGCCGTAGGAGCGGCTATGCACCTGTCCCATCCAGCCCATGCCGATCACGCCGATGCCAAGTGTCGTCATCTTCGACCGCCCTGTGTCATGTGGTTCAGCTGCAATTGGAAGCGCCGGCATTGTACTCACAGCGATAGGATATGGCAGCCATCAGCCCTCAATCGCTTCGATGTGGCTGCGGAATTCCGACTTGGGATTCTCGATATAGACCCAGGCCCGCGTCTTGCTGACCAGCCGCGCGCTGACCCGCACATAAGCGTCCCCTTCATAGTCGTCCAGTTTCTGGAGTTCCTCGCTGCTCACTTCAAAGAGCAAGCCTTCCACCCGAGATCCGCTGTGCGGTTGCAATATACTGTAGACATAATGAATGCCATTGAGCCTGGCCACACGATAGCCAAGCAGGGAATCCGGCCGGCCCTCACCCAGCGTGCGGCCGAGCAGCTGTTGCTGTGTTTCCGGATTCTGCAAGGTGCCATAGGTGAAGAGTTTTTCCATACGCCTTCGTCTTCCTGTTAATCTCGCAGTTCGGGCTCTGCGCCCGGCTTGGCTCTCCTTATTTGATAAACCGCGATCTGCGCTAGCCGAGCAGGTCTATTTTTCTGTGCGAGCGCGCTAGCCCAAATTCGCCGGCGTAGGCGCCGAGCGGCTATCATTCGTCGCCTGGGTTATGCGCGCCGTCGAGATATCCCGCCACCCATTTCATCATATCAATAGACCCATGCGGGTGCGCCTCCCCAAGATTCAGTTGACGATCGATACTGTCATCGCTCCGGATGAGCGAGGGTTTGCTACGGTTTTCCGCCATTTCGATCATCAGATGGGCCAAATTGCGCAGGTTATTCGCCAAAATATGCCGCTCGTCCGCCGAAAGAACGTCGCGCACGGGCGCCAATTCGCGGCGCACGGTCTGTGGGTCAATATGGGTCAAATGCGCATGGTCGAAGGCGTCGGTGATATGTTCGACCAAGGTGCAGGCCGCATTGATCGCTTGGGCGAAATTTGCGGGATCGCGGTCCGGCATCCAGCGGCGCATGGCTAGCGCCGTGCGCAAGATTTGCTTCAACGGTTCGAGGTGACGGTGCGCCTCCAACTCCCGCTCAAGCCGTTGCAATTGTGTCAAGGAGCAGCGGTGAGTGTGTTCCCGCCACCAGTCGTACAAGGTGTTCAGCAGCGTTCGGCTCCAACTGCCTTGCCTCCATATGCGCGCGATGCCGTCGACGGTCTGCGGAATATCCGCTTCATCTTCAAATTGCTGAAAAAGATGCGTGACGGTGGTGCGGGTCGCGGTTTCCAGTTGCAGACCGCTGCAGCTATCGAAACATTTCCAAAGATGTCGATAAGAGACATGCAGGGCCTGGTTCTTGGCCATCACACGTGCTAACGCTTCCATCAGCGGCTGCGTCGCCGGTTCCCAATCGTAGAAATCAAGCATGCCGAAATAGGCGTCAATCACATCGCGGGGCGCCAAATCGTCGATGCCGGATACCGCGTTCAAGATCGACAAGACCCGGTCCAGCGTGAAATCATCTTCCTCGAGCAATGTGCTCAACCTTGGGAAAAGCACATCGCGCTTGGCAAGGTGACCTGCCGCTTCCACGAGCAATTCCCGATCATCGCTGATCAGGACATGACGCAGGTGCAGATCAAGCGCGTCGTCGGTAAGCTGATGGCTTGCTTGCGTGGCCAACAATCGAATCATCGCCGGTGGCCGATAAATCACCGGCAGATCGACTCGCTTCTCGGACGCGAAAAGCGTCCAGAGATACTCTACCGATGCAATCGTGACCAATTGCACGTCGGAGGTCTCGATGCCGTGGAAGAGCGCGAGCAGAAAGTATTCGGCTGTCTCTTCAATAAGCGGTTCCAAGGCCCCCGCCGAGTTGTCGCGCAGCGCGCGGCTCATTTTGGCCGGCAGGGCGGCAATCAGGGATTCATCCTCATAAAGCGTATCGGCGATATCCGGCAAGCGGCGCGCGGCGATCAGTATGAGATGGATGCCTAATTCGCCGTTGCCGTGCGCGCGCTCGATCGACGACAAGACCCCATCGCGAAGAATGTCTTGCAATTGATAAGAAAGCGGCTCATGCGCGATCAATTCCAGCCAACTGATCAAGGTCGGCGCATCGCCTTCTTCGATGGCAACTTCAAGCGAATCGCGCGCGGCAGCCTGCAAGCGCGGTATCCATTTGTCATCGATGCCCAAATGATTCAGTCGATTGCGGGCGAAGACGTAGACAGTATCCGGCTGCGACTCCAGCATTTCGTCGAAGAGGTCGGCAAGTTCCGCTTCGAGCCGCCCGTCTTTTTCCAACTCTTCGGCAACGCGCTTCCCCGCCACGACATCGCGGTTATGCAATGCATTTTCGAGCAGCTTCCTCATATATCGGACGCGCAATTCGCCCATTGGCGGCGCGGAGCCGGACAAAGCGCCGATCATGGCGCTGGTTTCAAGCGCGTCCTCTGTCAATGTCCGTTGGTCCAGCAAATGGCGTTCGGCGACGGCTGCCAGTTGGGCGGAAAGATCTCCCTCTCCCATGGCTGCGACTGCCAGAGCCTCCAGGCTGTCGATGCGCTTGGCGAATGCATCGCTGTCCTGCCGCCACCAACCGCTGAGCAATTGGACGTAGGGATGTTCCCGGACTGCGGCTGTCGCTTCGGGATTGTTCCAATCCAGGGCCCAGTAGCGCGTATCGTCGTCGCCCTCGGAAAATACGACGCGGGGAGGTTCCAGATCGGTCTGGAGGTCCTTCGTTGAAAATGTCAAATTGACGGTTGCAGCCTCCGGCAACAGCCCTCGCAGACCAGCAATCAGGTCAAGACGTTGCTCGAAATCTGCCGAAAAATTGTGAATCAACAGTTTTCGCTCGTGCAAGAGCGCCCCCGCGAGGGTCATCGCCAGATCGAAGTCCTTGTCCAAAAGTTCGTTCACGACCCTGCCAAAGCGATTCTCACAGGTTTTTGCGACAGCATCCGCATTGTCGGGCAGAACAAAAGCAGCGCCGCTGTTGTCATCCCGCGCCACATCCAGCGGCAGGTTTTCGAGCAGACGCTGGAGCCCGCCGTTTTTCGGCCTCAACACGTCATAAGGAATCGAAGCATATTGGTAACAGGGGCTTCCGCCTTGTCTATCCGGCGACCAGGCATAGACGAGCATTGCTCGTTCGTCGTCCAACTTCGCAATAGCCAAAGCAGGCGCATTGTTCTTGTCGCCTAAGGTCATCGGTTCTAAAGAGAGTTGACTGCGACATTGGTCGGCATCGTCGACGGGGAAATCCTCGCTGCGCGCAAGCACGACAAGCGCATCGTCTTCCTCGTAACCCGCCATCAAGTAGTCCAGTGTGTCGGGCACGCTGGCGACCTTCAATCCTTGCTCCACCGGGAATGCCCACCCATTGTGTCAAATACATCCCTTTCGCGCAAGCTATAGCCTACGAATGAGTAGTATATCCTTTACGATTGAAGTACTACGTAGCCAGCCCTCGACATGAAATCTTTAGCGCAAAATACCAACGATTTGCTAGGTGCGGTGTCTAAGCGCAGCGGCGAGTCGCCCGACATCTATTCAGTTGCTACTTGTCGGGCGATCCATCGGAGCGCCACTGCCGAATTTCCGCCTTTTGAGAGATAAGGCTTGATGCGCCAATTATCTGAAATGCAGCGCCGTCAACCGCAATCTGCGTCATCTTTTGAAATGGCATTCATTGGTCATACTCCATTTTGCGGTGTTGGCCCACAATTGCCTTCGGTTTACCGATCCGCAACGCGAGGAATTGTAAAATGCCCAAAGATTATCTAAACGCCCCGCCTACTTGCATCCGTCGGGGCGACCGCGAGGTTGTCGACGAAACATGGATGAAACAATTTCTCAATACCGCCCCGGTTGGGACGCTGGCCACGGTGCATGCCGGGCAGCCCTACGCCAATACCAACTTGTTTGTCTATGACGAAACCGCGCATTGCATTTACCTGCACACCGCGCGGGTCGGGCGCACGCGCGCCAACGCCGAGGCAGATGACCGTGTATGCTTCAGTATTATGGAAATGGGCCGGCTTTTGCCAGCGGCCGAAGCGCTGGAATTCAGCGTCGAATACGCCGGTCTGGTGATTTTTGGGAGGATTACGGTCGTCGACGACGAGGCGGAAGCCACATCAGCGCTTCAAGCACTGCTGGACAAGTACGCGCCGCATCTGGAGGCCGGCAACGATTATCGACCGCCAGTGCAGGAAGAACTCTCCCGTACATCGGTATTCCGCATCTCGATAGAAAACTGGTCCGCGAAGAAAAAAGAGGTGGCCCCGGATTTTCGCGGAGCATTTTTCTTTCGAGAATCCCCTATGCTGGACTGCAACAGGGTTCCTTGACAGATCATCCGGAGATTTCCCAATTTGGGATATTTTGGGATAAACAGGCCTGCTACACGGTCGCGCCGAGGCGCTCTTGGAAAACGCAGGAGAGTTACGGATTCTTGCGCGCCTTCATGTCAAAGACTGGCTTGTATGCTATACTGTGCCAAAGAATCCAGCCCAGTTATTTGATGTTCTAGGTAAGGTAAACTTATGGAAATCTTGGAGTTGACCGGCAAGGCCGTTAAGTCCTACGAAATCGAAGATCTCCTGGGACAAGGCGGCTACGGTGTTGTCTACCGCGCTAATCAGAGCGCGGTCTTGCGCGAAGTGGCCATTAAGGTCATTTTGCCAAAATACGCGAACTCGCCCGAGTTCATCCGCCGTTTTGAAAGCGAGGCGCAAGTAGTCGCCCGCCTTGAACATCCTCATATTGTCCCCTTATATGATTATTGGCGAGAGCCAGACAGCGCTTACCTGGTCATGCGCTATTTGCGCGGCGGCAGCCTGCGAGACAAGATAGATGAGCAGGGTCAGTTGGACGTTGACGCCACTGGCAAAGTGCTAGAGCAGGTCGGCTCTGCCTTGACCTTTGCCCATCGCAATGGCGTTGTCCATCGTGATGTCAAGGCCGATAACATCTTGATGGACGAAGACGGCAATGCCTACCTGGGTGACTTCGGCATTGCCAAGGAAGTTGGCAGCGATGGCGGCGGCGGACAGGGCGATATCGTCGGCACGCCGGCCTATCTGGCGCCGGAGCAAATCCGTGGCGGTGATGTCGGGCCGCATAGCGATGTCTACGCCTTTGGGATTATGCTCTACGAAATGCTTTCCGGACGCCGTCCCTTCGCCGAGTTGACACTGGCAACGCTAGTATACAAACACCTCAATGAACCGCTGCCGATGATCGACCATGACGAGCTCAATCTGCCACCTGCTTTCAATTCGATCATACAGAAGGCCACCGCCAAAGACCCGGAAGAGCGCTATCCCGACGCCCAGTCGCTGGTGAGAGAGTTCCATCAAACCTTGCGCCACGGCGCGGCAACAGTCGAGTTGTCGCTGGAAGAATTGGATCTTTCCGACTTTGAGTTGCTAGAGACGAAGAATCCCTACAAGGGTCTGCGCGCCTTCCAGCAAGCCGATGCGGCGGACTTCTTCGGCCGAACATCTATGATCCAGCAAGTGCTTGATCGCTTGCAGGAACAGGTCGTTGAGAATAATTTCCTTGCCGTGATCGGCCCCAGCGGCAGTGGAAAATCCAGTCTGGTTAAAGCGGGCGTGCTGCCAGCGCTGCGCCAAGGCCGTATCCCGGGTTCGGAACATTGGTTCTATGCCGAGATGGTGCCCGGCGAGGTGCCCTTGGAGGAACTGGCGGCGGCGCTCTTGAGCGTTTCCACCTCCCCATTGCCCGGCATCGTCGATCTCCTGCGCGATAGCCAACAGGGACTAGCCGAAGGTGTCACATGGGCGCTGCCTTCAGAGGATAGCCGCCTGGTGCTCATGATCGATCAGTTTGAAGAGGTCTTCACCCAGGTCGAGCAAGAGAGCGATCGCCAGCAGTTTCTCGACCTCATACTTAACGCGGTTGCGGCGGAAAACAGCCCGGTCATCATCATCGCGACCTTGCGCGCCGATTTCTATGACCGGCCGCTGCTCTATCAGGGCTTCGGCGAATTGATCCGCAAACGCACTGAGCTGGTTTTGCCTTTGAATGACGAAGAATTGGAAGAGACCATTACCGGCCCCGCCTATCGCGTCGGCGCCGTTTTGGAAGAAGGACTTGTCGAAACGATCATAGAGGACGTGCGCGAACAGCCCGGCGCATTGCCGCTCTTGCAATACGCCTTGACCGAACTCTTTGAACGGCGCGACGGCGCCCTTTTGACGAAGGCTGCCTATTCGGATATCGGCGGCACTTTGGGGGCCTTGGCCAAGCGAGCGGAAGAAGTTTACCTGCGCTTCCAAGACGACGGCAAAGAAATGGCCCGTCAAATGTTTCTCCGTTTGGTTACGCTTGGAGAGGGCCAGGAAGATACCCGGCGCCGCATCTTGCAAACAGAATTGTTGACGCTGGGCGATCGCGATGTTGTAGAAAATGTGCTCGATCATTTCGGGCGCTATCGCCTGCTGACATTTGACCGCGACGAAGCCACACGCAGTTCTACGGTGGAGGTGGCGCACGAAGCGCTGATCCGACAGTGGGAACGCCTGCGCGAGTGGTTGCTCGAAAGCCGTGAAGATGTCCGGCTCGAGCGGCAACTCTTGCATTCCGCGGAAGTATGGGATGAGGCCGGAAGAGAGAAGAGTTACGTCATCGGCGGCACGCGCCTGCGCCAGTTTGAGGAATGGGCCCAAACGACCACGCTGCAACTCAACGAATTGGAGCTGGAGTACCTGGAAGCCAGCCTGGCCGTTCGTCAAGAGCAAGAGGCGATCGAAAGAGCGCGCCAGGAACGAGAACGGGAACTTGAGCGCCAAAAGGCGCGCAATATGCGCATCGCCGCGATTGTCTTCGGCGTCGCTGCTATGGTCGCCATCATCCTGAGCTTGGTGGCATTCCAACAGCGGGCAATAGCCGAGACCGAACGCGAACGCGCGGACGCGCAACGCATGATAGCGGAAGACCAGCGGGAAATTGCCGAGGAGCAGATGAACATCGCCGAGGAACAGCGCGCGATTGCTGAAGACGCCTTGCACGTTGCTGAAATCAACGAACGCAAGAACCTGAGCCTGGCGCTGGCAGCCAATGCCCGCGGCTCATTGAGCGAACACGACCCGGCCCTGGCCCTGCCTTTGGCGATCGAAGCGCGCCATGTTTCTGATCCTCCCGAAGCGGAAGTCCTGCGTATCCTGGGCAAAACCGCTTTCTCCCCGGGTCCCAGATTCCGCTTTACCGATTCGCCTCAATCCACGCTGGCTGTCGGGACTAACTCCGATGGCAGCATCGGCGCTTTCGCCGGGTCGGAAGGCGTCATCCGTCTCGTCAGCACCGTCACAGGCGAGTTGCTGAGCGCGATAGAAACCGGCAGCCCGGTCATCGGCATGTCCATCAGCCCCGACGATCGCTTGATCGCCGCCGGCCTGGCTGACAACACCGTCGGCGTCTGGCAATTGGAAAGCGGCGCCGAGCTCTACCGTTTGACGGACCACGAGATGATGGTCACCGATGTCGAGTTTAGCCCCGATGGCGCGACCCTGGCATCGTCCAGTGCCGACGCTTCGGTCCGGCTTTGGGATGTCGAGTCCGGCGCTGCGCGCCATACCTTGCAAAAGCACCTTGACTACGTCATCAAGCTCAGCTTCAGCAGCGACGGCGCCCGGCTCGCCAGTTCCTCCGCCTCCATCGGCGTCAGCGAAAGTGAGCGGACGCCGGAACATAACACCATTCAGGTCTGGGATGTCGCCAGCGGCGAAAACCTCTTGACGATCCCGCCCGATGGCATCGGTTACATTCGCGATGTCGAATTCTCTCCCGATGGTTTGACTATCGCCGCTACCACCTGGAGTTCGGCGCTGGGCGGCACGGCGCGCATCTATGACGCCGAAAGCGGCGCCGAGTTGCATCGCCTCTATGCCCATCGAACAACTATATCCAATGTCGAATTCTCTCCTGATGGCAAGATGCTGGCTACCGGCTCGCGAGATGGCTCGGTCAAGATCTGGAATATCGAGCAAGGCGTCGAAGTCACCAGCTACGTCGGTTTTCCCGAGCGCGTCCATGACATTGAGTACTCGCCGGACGGCGAATATATGATGATCGGCCTGGGCAATGCCGGCGATTTCCCGGACGGCAGCGACAACCCGGTTGATGGCTCGGCCTATTTGTGGGATCTGCGGAATCGTACCCAAGCTCAGGTTTACGCGGGCCACAGCAATTGGACCTGGGCTGCCGATATCAGCCCGGACGGCGCCCTGGTCGCATCCGGTTCCGGACCGCTGTCTCTGCCCGCTTCTCTGGACGATTTGGACGCCACCGCGCGCGTCTGGGACGCAGCCAGCGGTCAGCAGTTCATCGCTTTGTCAGGACACAGCAATACCGTTGATTCGGTCCGGTTTACGCTGGATGGGAACTATTTGCTCTCCGCCGGTTGGGATGGCGACATCCGCCGCTGGGATTTGGCCGACGGCGCCGAAGTCGCCCGCTATAACGTGCCGGAGGCGAGGGTCTATATGATCGACCTGCATCCGGACGGCGAGCATTTCGTCTCGGCATCGAGCGATGGCATGATTCGCATGTGGCATATCGAAAGCGCTCAGGTAGTGAGAGAATTCATTGGGCATACTGCCGCTGTCAATGGCGTGCATATCAGCGACGATGGCGCGCTCATCGCTAGCGCCGCCGGCAACTGGGCTGGCGAAGACCATACTGTGCGCTTGTGGGATGCCGAAAGCGGCGACTTGCTGGGCACCTATGAAGGGCATACGGCAATTGTCAATTACGCGCGCATCGCGCCCAATAAGCAATTCATCATCAGCACCTCCTGGGATGATACCGTGCGCATGTGGGATATCGAAACTGGCCAGGAAGTTCGCCAGTTTGTCGGGCACACTGGCAATACCTTTGGCATCGACATCAGCAGCGATAACATGACGCTCTTGACCACCTCATCCGATACCACGGTACGCATGTGGGACATCGCCACCGGCGAAGAACTCAATCGCTTCGATCAGCATACCGATTGGATTCAAGAGATCGTGTTCAGCCCGGATGAATCCTTCGCGGTATCAGCAGGGCAAGACTTAACCTTGCGTCGTTGGCGGATCAGGCGCACGGCCGATGACCTGATCGCCTGGGCCCGGGACAATCGCTATATCCGCGAGTTGACTTGCGCCGAGCGCGAGTCCTTTCGTCTAACATGTGAGTAGCAGCGGGCTGGCATCCGCATTCGGCAGCCAGGGGGCTGCACGCGAGCCACCGACTTTTTGTTCGTTTACATTTAGCTTTTGAAGCCTGGCATGAGCGCTCAGGGGGGTGGCAACCATGTCGGACGAGATCAACGACAATCCGTCGCCGGAAAACGGCAAAACCGGGGATTCCGCCTCGGCAATTTTCGCCGCGATTATGCGCGAAGCAGCCGAAAAGGCGAGGCCAAAGGGCGCCAAATTCTCCAGCGAACGGGCGACCCCGTCGCCTCGCCCATCACAGGCGACAGCCGAGCCATCTGCGGAAGCTGAGCCAAATCCTGCAGAACCTGTCGACGACAATGAAGAGACAGCAGGACCGGCGGAGCCGCAACGGTTTCGTCGTATCTCTCGCGCGGGTGTACATCAGAGTCGGGTCGGTTCTGGCCTCGCTGGGGGATTCCTTCGTACCATCTTTGTCGTCGGTATCAGCGCCGGATTGGTCGCCACGGTTTTGACCTGGTTCACCGATCCGCAATTCCTTAATCCGGCTGTCGTCAAAGGCCTGCAATTGAACGATCCGATGCTGATGGCAAACATAGCTGGCTCCGGCGCGACGCCGACGCCGGTTGCGACCCCAAATTGGCATTACCGAATTGGCATTATTTCCGGACATCGCGGCCAGGACTCGGGCGCCGTCTGTACAGACGAGTTCGGATATCCGGAGTTGCAGGAAGTTGATATCAATTTCTCTGTCGCCCAGCGCGTAGTCGCGAAGTTGAAAGCCGAGAACTTCACCGTCGATCTGTTGGATGAGAATGACCCGCGGCTGGACAACTACCAGGGAGTTGCGCTGGTATCGATTCATGCCAATACCTGTTACGATTTCGGCGAGTTTGTCAGCGGTTATATTGTCGCCAAGGCCGAGGCCAGGCCAGATTTCGGCAACGATACCCTGCTGCGCGAATGCGTCGCCCTCAACTTCGGCGCCCTGGTCCCGCTGGAACGCAGCTTTGTACTCACGCTTGATATGACCAATTACCACGTCTTCCGAACGATTCATCCCTTGACGCCGGCCGTGATTCTCGAAATGGGCTATATGCTGGCCGATCGCGATGTCTTGGAAAACGAACCGGAATTGCTTGCGCAAGCCATCACCAATGGCATCTATTGCTATCTGGGCGTCTCTGGCAGTGTCTCGGGTCTGTCGCCGCTTCGCTCAGACAGCCGCTACCTTGTGCCGCTCCTGGAAACCCCGACCCCCGAATGGACGCGGTAGTACAGCAGCCTTCGAGGGGGTCATGGTTTTGACGAGAGCGCCGCGCGATCTGTGCCCTAGGCGTCATTGCTTCTTGGAAAATGCGCCCCCCGGCGTTATAATTGAAGTACAAGTGGCGTGACCCGCGCCCTTTTGTATGGAGAAGTCGCATAGAGGCCTAGTGCGTCCGCTTGGAAAGCGGATACGGGAAACCGTACGTGGGTTCGAATCCCACCTTCTCCGCTAGAGACTAAAAGAACACGCCGTGTTCTTTTTTGTTTTTACAAACTCCCCTTGCTCGCTATGGCGGAAGGTCTATTATTTTATGTGGGCGCGTCAGTCCTAATCGCTGCCGACGAGCGGCTTTTCGCGCCGTACACCTGCCAGTTGCCAGGAGATTGCGATGACCTCAATAGAAAGCGTCGAATTGCTCGTCAACGGCGAGTCGCATTATCTCGACCTTGATCCAGCTACCCCCTTGCTCTACGTCTTGCGCGAAGACCTGGGCTTGAAGGGACCGAAATACGGCTGTGGCCTGGAACAGTGCGGCGCGTGCAAAGTCCTGGTGGATGGCGCTGACGTGCCTTCCTGCCAACTGCCCGTGGGCCGCGTTGCCGGCTTGCGCATCACCACCGTAGAAGGCTTGGGCAACGCCGAGCGGCTTCATCCGCTGCAAGAGGCTTTCATTGAAGAGGGTGCGGCCCAGTGTGGCTTCTGCACCGCCGGCATGATCGTCGCCGCCCAGGGATTGCTCAATCGCGTCCGCTACCCGGGCGATGCGGAGATCCGCGCCGCGCTCGCGGATAACCTGTGCCGCTGCGGCGTCTATGATCGCGTGCGCCGCGCGATCAAACTGCGCATTGGACGTCCCGAGCCAGAACCGATCTATCAAACGGTTGCGGCGCCTCCGTTGCCGGAAGCGGCGACGGACAGTGAAGCGTCGCCGTCATTGCGCTCGCAGCCAGATCTTGATGCCTGGCTGCGCGTCAACGATGACGAGACTGTCACAGTATTCAGCGGCAAAGTCGAATTGGGGCAGGGCATCAAGACAGCCCTGGCGCAAATCGCCGCTGATGAACTGGACCTCGCGATGGAGCGGATACGCGTCGTCACGGCCGATACCGCGCGCACGCCAGACGAAGGCGGAACCACCGGCAGCCGCTCCCTCGAAACCAGCGGGCTGGCGATTCGACTGGCCGCCGCGGAAGCGCGCTCACACATGCTGTCGCTCGCCTTCGAAGACCTGGAGTCGCTGACGCCGGCGGAGGACCTGTCTGTTTGTGACGGCATCATCACCGATCAGCGCAGCGGCCGCCAGACGAGCTATTGGGTGTTGATGGCAGGCAAGCGCTTTGCCAAGCAGATCAATAGAGGAGCTTCGAGCAAAGCGCATACGCAGTATCAGCATGTCGGCGCCTCAACGGGGCGCGTTGATCTCCTTGCCAAAGTGACAGGCGGCGCGCCTTACTTGCACGATCTGGCATTGCCGGGCATGCTGCACGCGCGCGTCCTTCGCCCGCCCAATTACCATGCTCAGCTTGCAAGCATTGATATCGCGGAGATTCAAGCCATGCCCGGCGTCGAGGCAGTCCTTGCCGACGGACGATTCCTCGCCCTGATAGCCGAGAGTGAGCAGGCTGCGCTGCGAGCGCATGACAAAGCGCGCGAAATCGCGGCTTGGCGCGCCGCCGGGTCGCTGCCGCCTCCGGAGCGCATATATGAGGATTTGCTCGCCAAACCGGCGCAGACCAACGAAGTCCTGGATGGCGTCGCCCAAGATGACCTCTACCTGAAGCCCGATATGGGGGCGGAACCGGCGCCCGCGCATCAGGCCACCTACTATCGACCCTTTCACATGCATGCCTCCATGGGACCTTCCGCCGCCCTGGCGCTTTGGCAAGATGATGAGCTTACCGTCTGGTCCCATTCACAAGCGCCATTCCTTTTGCGCGACGCGCTCGCCCAGGTGCTGGGCTTGGACAGCGAGGCGATCCGCGTTATCCATGCCGAAGGAGCTGGCTGCTATGGACACAACGGCGCGGACGACGCCGCTCTGGACGCAGCTTTGAGCGCGCGGGCTGTTCCGGGCCGGCCGGTCTTGATGAAATGGACGCGCGCCGATGAACATGCCTGGGAACCCTATGGCTCGGCCATGGTGATGAAACTGGGGGCCGACTTGGCGCCAAGTGGAGACATCGCCAGCTGGCGGGGCGATATCTGGAGCTACGCGCATTCGACGCGCCCCGCCGTCGGTTTGGAGACCTCTGGTTTGCTGGCCTCCTGGCATCTAGCAAAGCCCTTCGCGCCGCAGCAGCCCCGGCCCATGGGCGGCTACCATTCCGGCGCCCATCGCAATGCCGATCCGATCTACAGCCTGCCCGACAAGCGCATCCTGCGTCATGCGGTGGCCGATAGTCCCTTGCGGGTATCTGCCCTGCGCAGCTTGGGCGCATACGCCAATGTCTTCGCTATCGAGTCCTTCATGGACGAGCTGGCTCTCGCTGCCGGCAGCGACCCGCTGGCCTTTCGCTTGCGCCACTTGACCGACGCCCGCGCTCGCGCTGTCTTGCTCGCCGCGGCGGAAAAGGCCGGTTGGAATGCAAGAAACGAAGAGCGCTTCTCTGAGCAGGGCTGGGGACAGGGCTGGGGAATGGCGCTGGCGCAATACAAGAACCTGCAAACGTATTGCACGATCATCGTCAATGTGCAGGTTGAGCGCGGCAGTGGCGACCTCCGCTTCCGGCGTGTCATCATCGCTGCCGATGCCGGGCAAGTAGTGAATCCAGACGGCTTGAGCAATCAATTGGAAGGCGGTTTTGTCCAAGCGGCTAGCTGGACCTTGTTCGAGTCGGTTCAGTTTGACGCGGACGGCATCACCAGCCTCGACTGGGAGAGCTATCCCATCATGACATTTGAGTCCGCGCCGGTGATCGAAACGGTCATCTTGAATCGACCGGACATGCCCATGCTCGGCGCCGGTGAGGCGGCGCAGAATCCCACGCCTGCCGCCATCGCCAATGCTATCTACGATGCGCTGGGCATCCGCCTGCGCGAGATCCCCTTCACGGCCGACAAAATCAAATCACAGATCGCCACCTTATCGCCCTGCCCCCCACAAGGTTCATCGCGAAATCTGTAAGGCTTGTCCGCTACTCAATTTTGCTGATCTAAATGAACGCAAATACGTGTCCGACAGCAAGAAAATAACACCATTTGGCGCCCCAAACCACAACATACAGATGAGCCATGTAGGGGCGACCTATCAGGTCGCCCGAAAATCACCAAAATGAATTCAGGCTTTGCGCTTATTTCGTCAGCCGGATGACCGAGACATGCTCGTTCGGCGCTTCGCGCGGACCTTGCAAGATCAATTGACCGCCTTTGCGCATCAAGCTCAGCGGCGCCTCCAGCGATTGATCCACCCAACTGGCTGTGCCGGCGCCAATATCGGGCAGGACGAATCGACCCGAGCGGCTCCAATCGAAAATATGCAAGTAGACCGCGCCGGGTTCTTGCGTGCTGCGGCACCAGGCCAAGCCCTGCAAAGGTCCCGGATTCGCGCCGTAGATGGATTCGCCGTTGGCCTCCATCCACTGTCCCATCTCCTGCAAGCGCTCGATGCTCGGTTCGGGTATTGCGCCTTCGGAATCGGGTCCGATGTTCAGCAGGTAGTTGCCGCCTTTGCTGACGATGTCGACCAGATTGCGTATCAGTTGCGTGGTCGATTTCCAATTGTGGTCATGGGTCTTGTAGCCCCAGGTATCGTTGATGGTGGCGGGCGTCTCCCAGTCAACTTCGGCGCGCAATTCGGGAGGAATGGCGTTGTCTTGCGCCGTGGCGTAGTCGCCCAATTGGTTGCCCAATCTGCCACAGACCAGGCATTCCGGTTGCAATTCCCGCACCAGATCGAGCAATTCCTGGCTCTGCCGCGGCGAAATAATCCTTGGCGTGTCGAACCAGACGATGGCGATCGGTCCATAGTTTGACAGGATTTCCGCCACCTGCGGCTTGACGAAAGTCTCTACGTAGTCGTTGAAGTCTTGTTCCGATTCATCGTAGTCCCAGGTATTGCCGTAGCCATTGGGGTGGTGCCAGTCCTGCGTCTGCGAGTAATAGAGACCCAGCTTGATGCCTTCCCGTTCGCAAGCTTCCGAAAGCGCCTTCAAGATGTCTTCACCATAAGGGGTAGCGTTGACGATATTGTAAGGTGTCTGTGCCGTGCCATACATGCAGAAGCCGTCGTGGTGCTTGGACGTGAAGACGATGTACTTTTGGCCGGCTGCCTTCGCCAGTTGCACGATCTGCTCGGCGTCATACTTGACCGGGTTGAAGTCCAGCGCCAGTTGTTCGTATTCCTTGATAGGAATCTCGGCACGCAGCATGATCCATTCGCCGATGCCGGGGATATGCTCGCCGTTCCAGACGCCGGCGGGAATGCTGTATACGCCCCAATGGATGAACATGCCAAACTTGGCCTGGCGCCACCAATCCAGCCGCGGGTCTTGATTGGCGCCCGGCCGCTGACCGCGTTCCGGTTTGAAATAGGGTTCTGCCGGCATAATCTCTCGCTTTCTCTTTCTTATTAACCCTCTTGCTCACACGAGTGTAAGATTGCCATTTTCTCTGAGCGCGGCGGACTTTTTCGCCGGTTATGCGCCGAGCGGCTTAGCGTTTCAAATCAATGGCGTAGGCCACCACATGATCACATGGTTTCGCGGCCGGCACCGAGAGGCGCAGTCCGGATCCGTCTTGCGACCAACTGATGCTTTCCTGCGAACCCAGCATGCGCGCGCCGGCAATTTCCACTGTGCCGCTGCCCAGCGACGAGACCAGCGCCTCGCCCGTTGGGTAGTCCAGCACGAAGGCATAGAGCGTATCGCCCTTCTGTGTGAAGCGGATATCAGCCGATGTGAAGGGGTTGCGCTTGGTATCGGTGAAGGCGCCTTCCGGTATTTCGGTTGGCCCTTCGCCATAGACATTCCAAACGCGACTGCCATAGATGCCCTCGCCATTGACCGCCAGCCAGCGGCCGATCTCGCGCAGCATGTCCGCCTCGATTTCCGGGATCGTGCCGTCCGCGCGCGGACCCACGTTGAGCAGCAGCGCGCCGTTCTTGCTCACCACATCGACCAGGTCTGCGATGATATCGCCCGCCGTCTTGTAATCGTGATTGTCGATGTATCCCCAGGAATTCTTGGAAACCGAGGTGTCGTTCTGCCAGAAAAAGTCGCGGATATGGTTGAGTTGGCCCCGTTCAATGTCGAAGACGGCCACGCCTTCGGGATAGGAATCGTACTTGTGGTTGATGGCGACGCCCTTGCCCCATTCCTCGCCGCGGTTGTAATAATACGCGGCAAAGCGCTGCAGATACGGCGCGAAGACGATTTGCTCAATCCACCAGTCGAACCAGACAACCTGCGGCTGGTACTTGTCGACCAACTCACAGCAGCGCGCCAGCCAATCTTCCAGGAATTTGGCATCGGGCGCCGGCTGCCAGTTTTTCTCTTTCCACTCGTCGCGATTGGTCTTGTCTTTGGAGGCCTCGACGGCCGGGCCATACAAGCCGTCATTGGCGGGGTCACTCACATCGGAAGGGAAGCTGCGCCCGCCGTCGAAGTACCACCAATGCTCGGCGCGGTGGCTCGATACCGCGAAGACCATGTCCCGCGCCCGCACGGCCGCGGCCAATTCGCCCACGACATCGCGCTTCGGTCCCATCTTGGCCGCGCACCAGTCGGTCAAGTCGCTGTCGTACATCGCGAAGCCGTCGTGATGCTCGGCCACCGGCATGACAAACTTCGCGCCCGCGTCCTTGAATAACTGCGCCCATTCCTCAGCGTCATATTTCTCCGCTGTCAGCATGGGGATGAAGTCCTTATAACCGAATTCAGTATGATCGCCCCAGGTCGCCCGATGATGTTCGAAGGCCGGGTCGTCTTGCAAGTACATGCGTCGCGGGTACCACTCATTGCCAAAAGCCGGCACGCAGTAGGGTCCCCAATGGATGAAGATGCCGAATTTGGCATCAATATACCAGTCGGGAATCCGGTATTGCTTCAGGGACTCCCAGGTCGCTTCGTATTTTTCGCTTTTCCCCGCCATGCAAAAACTCCAATCTTCGCGGTTCTCGATTTTTGTCTTGCTCTCAATTGTCGCGGCGCTGGACGTCTATGCGGAAACCAGCCACAATTCCAGCAACCGGGCAACGCGGTATGGGCCGAGCGTCCCTAGACAATACCTGATCTTGGCGCAATCTCTAGCCTTGAAGGCGCCTGTTCCAATTTCGAGTCGGCGCGGGCGACTTTGATTGTTTGCGACCGATCTGGCAATGCAATATACTATGCCGCGTGCTACGGCAACCATAGCGGTAACTGAGTGTAATTGACCAGCATAACCCTGTCAAGCAAATCAAATGCTTGGCGCAGAGGAGCATCCATGTCCGATTTTCCCATGCGAATGCGTCAGATCCACCTCGACTTCCATACCTCGGAAGCGATCGAAGGTATCGGCTCCAATTTCGATCCCGACGAATTTGGCGACACGCTCTTGAAAGCGCGCGTCAATTCCATCACCTGTTTCGCGCGCTGCCATCATGGCTGGATCTATTACGATTCGCAAGCCCATCCCGAACATGTTCACCCGCATCTGAGCCGGAACCTGCTCAAGGAGCAAATAGAAGCCTGTCACGTCCGCGGCATACGCGCGCCGATCTACACCACGGTCCAATGGGACCATCTGTCCGCGACCCAACATCCCGAATGGCTGGCCTTACACGAAGACGGCAGCTACCAGGGCAATGGCATGTACGAAGCCGGCTTCTATCGACGGCTCGCCGTCAACTCGCCCTATCTAGATTATCTCAAGGCTCACGTCAAGGACATTTGCGACTCTCTGCCCGTCGACGGCTTCTTTTTTGATATCGTGCACGCGCTTGACGACAGCTCGGTTTGGACGACGCGCGCCATGCTGGAAGCCGGTCTCGACCCCAGTGACGCCGAGGCCCGTCTGGCATACGGCCAGGTCGTCATCGACAACTTCCGCAGCGAGATGACAGCCTGGGTGCGGCAATTTAGCCAGGACGCCACCATCTTCTATAACCGCGGCCATGTCGGCCCCCACAGCCGGGGCAATGCCTCCGCTTTCACGCACTGGGAGCTGGAATCCTTGCCCAGCGGGCACTGGGGCTATATCCACTTCCCGCTGACGGCGCGCTATGCCCGTACCCTGGGTCTGCCCTGCCTGGCGCATACCGGCAAGTTCCACACAGCCTGGGGCGATTTTCATTCCTTCAAGAACCAGGAAGCCTTGGAATATGAAACTTTCCGCATGATGGCGCATGGCGCTGGCCCCTTCGTGGGCGATCAGTTGCCGCCGCACGGCAAGATTGAAGAGCACGTTTACGATCTCATCGGGGCGGTCTATACACAGGTCGAAGCAAAAGAAGATTGGTGCATCGGCGCCCGGGCGATCAGCGATATCGCGGTGATGACGCCGGAAGAGTTCGAACCCCTTGATAACCGCGGCATGCAGCCTTCAATCTGCGGCGCGCACAGCATGTTGCAAGAAGCCGGCCATCAATTCGACATCGTCGATTCCGCGGCCGACTTTTCCGCTTACAGCGTGCTGATCCTCCCTGACGACATCCCGGTCGACGCCGCCCTCAAACGCAAGATCGACGCCTACCTGGCCGCGGGCGGCGGGCTGATCGCCTCCTTCGAATCCGGCATGAATGCCGAAAAGACCGCTTTCTCGCTGGATGCGCTGGGCCTGACCTTGACCGACGAGGGACCCCGCGATCGCTTTGGCCAGCTCGCCCGCGGTCGCGTCTATGAACGCGGCGACTACTGTGAATATATCGTACCGACGGGCGACATCGGGCAGGGTCTGCCGGCGACGGAGCATGTGATCTACATTCGGGGCACGGCGGTCGCGGCCGATCCGGACGCCACTGTGCTTGCCAGGATCACGCCCTCGCTCTTCGACCGCACCTACGAGCGCTTCTGCTCGCATCGGCAGACGCCGTCCTCGGGCGGGAGCGCCGGCGCGGCCATCGTGCGGGCCGGCAATGCTATCTATTTCTCCAGTCCCATCTTCACGCAATACTATCACCTGGCGCCGAAGTGGTGCCGCACGCTCTTCCTCAATGCGCTGGAGATGCTCCTGCCGCAGCCGGCGGTCCGGCACGGTGGACCGACAACGCTGGAATTGGCCTACAATCAACAGCCGGCGCAAAGCCGCAACGTGCTGCACCTGCTGCATTACATTCCCATCCGCCGCAGCCAGATTGACATCATTGAAGATGTCATACCCATCTACAACATTCCCGTCTCTGTCCGCGCGGACAAGCGCATCGCAAGCGTCAAGCTGGCGCCCTCCGGCGCTGCGATTGATTTCGAGGATGTCAACGGCCGCATCAACTTCACCGTCGCCGAGATCAACGGACATCAGATGATCGAGTTGAACTACCAGGAGTGAAAAAATGCAACATGTCCCCTTTGGCAGAACCGGATTGACAACGCCGCCCGTGGTCTTCGGCTCGACCGCGCTCGGCAATCTATTTCGCGAGTTCTCTTACGAATCGAAGCTGGAGACCATGCGCGCCATCTTCGAGCATCTGCCCAATCCGGTCGTGATCGACTCCGCCGGCAAGTACGGCGCCGGACTGGCGCTGGAGGTGATGGGCGACTGCCTGCGTGATCTGGGCATCCCGCCCGGCGATGTCATCATCAGCAACAAGCTGGCCTGGCTGCGCGCGCCATTGCGGACGCCCGAGCCTACTTTCGAGCCCGGCGCTTGGTTCGGCCTTGCGCACGACGCCGTCCAGGACATCAGCTACGACGGCATCTTCAAGTGCTTCGAGCAAGGGCTGGAACTGCTCGGTGGCCAGTACCAGACGCAACTCGTTTCCGTTCACGACCCCGACGAATACCTCGATGCCGCGACTTCGCCCGATGATCGGGCACGCCGCTTTGACGACATCCTGGGCGCCTATCGCGCGCTCAACGAGTTGAAGGCGGCTGGCAAGGCGGCGGGCATCGGCGTCGGCGCCAAGAACTGGCAATCCATCGCCGAGATCGACGCCCAGGTCGAACTCGACTGGGTGATGTTCGCCAACAGCTACACGCTCTATTCGCATCCCGCCGATCTGCTGGCATTCATGGATTCCCTGCACGCCAAGGGCGTCGCCATCATCAATTCGGCGGTATTTAACGCCGGCTTCCTCACCGGCGGCGAATTCTTCAATTACGTCAAACTGGATCCCGCCAACCCGGACCATGCCGAGAAATTCGCCTGGCGCGAGAAGTTCTTCGCGCTCTGTGAACAACACGGCCAGACACCGTCGGAAGTTTGCATCCAGTTCGGCAAATCCCACCCGGGCATCGTCGCCCTGGCCCTCAGCACCAGCAGACCGCACCGGGTCAAGACCAACGTCGACGCCATGTCCGTTGAAGTGCCGAAGGCCTTCTGGGATTTGCTGAAGGATGAGGGCCTTCTGGCGGCGGACCATCCGTATATTTCACATTAATGAACGGTTTGACAGAACCCGTCCGCCTGCTATAATAGCGTTGAAGATTACTGGCAAGCACCTTACGCGCTAGTGGAAGCGGAACATCGTGGATCTGCAAGAACAAGTCACCAGACATGCCGCCGAAATTGGCGAATTGCGGGGAAAACTGGACGCCCTCGCTACGAAAGACTTTGTGCGCAAGGAAATTGCCGCTCTCCTGAAGGACATTACGGAAAAAATCGACAAACAGACCAGTGACATTCAGAAGCAGACCAACGGTATTCAGAATGAGATCCAAAAGAACCGCCAATTCCGTACCCGCGTGACGGCGATTTTCACCGTTGTTGCCGTCACGCTGTCTGTTCTCGTTGCCGCCATCAACGCATTTGTCGGGGCCGTGAGTATTGGCCTCATCCAGCTTTAGCCACCAGATTCAAACCACGATTGATCATCAAGTGAAAAATCGATTTTGCATCGAATGTGGTTGAATATCAAATGAGCCGCATTCAGTTTCACCACAAAGACACGAAGGACACAAATTAAAGGGCAATTTCGCAAGCAATTCTCGCTGCTCTCGGTGGTTAAAATTTTGCTTCAACCGTAAAGGATACTCTACCGAAAAATGGATTGCTTGGAGCAGTCCATTTTTCTATGTACAATTTCCCTGCCTGACCAATCGCTCGGAAGGAATCAGCATCCATGTCCGACCAAAGACCTAACATCCTCTTCATCATGTCCGACGATCATGCCTCCCACGCCATGACCTGCTATGGCAGCCGCATCAATCAGACGCCCAATCTCGATCGCATTGCGGACGAAGGCATGCGCTTCGACAACTGCTTCTGCACCAATTCCATTTGTACGCCCAGCCGCGCCGCCATCTTGACCGGCACCTACAATCACATCAACGAAGTGACCACGCTGGACACGCATATGGACAATACGCTGCCGACCTTCGTCAAAGACTTGCAGGCCAGCGGCTACCAGACCGGCATGTTCGGCAAATGGCACCTGGGGCAGGGTCCCGCCCATGAACCGACTGGCTTCGACGATTGGGCCGTGCTGCCCGGGCAAGGGCTGTATCACAATCCGACCTTCATCTTCAAGACAGCAGACGGATCACAGCGGCGGCCAGTACAGGGATATGTCACCGATCTCATCACCGATATGACGCTTGACTTCTTGCATGGTCGGGATCGCCAGCGGCCCTTTTTCGTCATGTGTCATCACAAGGCGCCGCACCGGCACTGGGAACCGGACGATAAACACGCTCACATGTTCCTCAATGAAGATGTGCCGGAGCCGGACACGCTCTATGACGACTACAGCAATCGCGCCTCGGCCGCGGCAGCCGCCGAAATGCGCCTGGGTACCCACATGGTCCCGCTCGATACCAAAACCGAGATCCCGCGCGACTTGCCGGAAATGGAATTGCGCAAGTGGGCCTATCAGCGCTATATCAAGGACTACCTGCGCGTCGTCGCCAGCATTGACGACAATGTCGGCCGCTTGCTGGACTACCTCGATGAAGCAGGCTTGACCGAAAACACCGTTGTGGTCTACACCTCGGATCAGGGCTTTTTCCTGGGCGACCACGGCTGGTACGACAAACGATTCATGTACGAGGAATCGCTAAGGATGCCATATATCATGCGCTATCCGCGCCTGATCGAAGCGGGCGGCGCGAACGAGGACATGATCCTCAATGTTGATTTCGCGCCCAGCTATCTCGAATTGGCGGGATTGCCCGCGCCCGCTCATTATCAGGGTCGCAGTTTCGCGCCCATGTTGACCGGCGAGACGCCGGGCGATTGGCGAGACGCCATGTACTATCGCTATTGGATGCACAAGACGCATCACAATGTCTACGCGCATTACGGCATCCGCACCCATCGCTACAAGTTGATCTACTACTATGCCGATGCCCTGGGGCAAACGGGCGCTATCGACGAGAGTTACCAGCCGGAATGGGAACTCTTTGACCTCGAAAAGGATCCCTACGAATTGAGCAACCGGGTTGACGATCCAGCCTACGCGGCGCTGGTCAGCGAACTCAAAGATGAAATGCATCGCCTGCAAGCCGAAGTCGGCGACGAACGCTATCACCTCGATCTGGATTAGCCGCCCCCAAGCAGCGCCCGCTTGGCAGCGGCGATGAACTGGCGATAGCGCGTTTCCATCTGGGGCCGCGTGAACCAACCAGCCGGGTCAGTCATGGGTCGGGCGCTGGCAGCCAGTTCGCTAATCGCCAGGTTTGGCAGTTGCCAGCCGGTCTCCGCCTTGTACACCTGCAAGAACCTGTCCGCCGCCCCCGGCAATCCTTCCAGGAAATACTCCATGCGCGCGTAAGCGACATCACCAGCCGGGTCGCCGTAGCCGGCTTCCTCCCAATCCACCACGGCCGAGATCTCGTCGCCCAGCCACAAGATATTTCCCGACCAATAATCCGTGTGCTGGAAGCGCGGCCCGGCCAATTGGCGTCGCTGCCAATGGTCATTGACCAGGTGCCAGATCATCTCGCCGTCCGCATCCTCGCGCATGTAGTCCGGGATATTTCCATCCTTGATGAACCAGGCGACTTCCACATCGTCGTTCATCAGGAAAGGCTTGTCGGCATCGCTGATGGGCGTCTGATGAATCCGCGCCAGCATGCGCGCGTTGGTCGCCGCCATTTGGCCCCAGCGCGCCGCCTCCGTCGGCGGCTCAATCTGCCGGCCCGGTACGAACTCGGTCACAATGCCGGGCAAGCCCAAAAGGCCCCCATCAGCATCTAGCAGCAGCGGCGGCGGTACGGGAATCCCATGCGCGCGCAGCAAACGCAGCGCCTGATATTCGCAGGCCGGCTTGTCGTGCCCCGCCTCATAGTTTTCCGGGTTGTATCGGCGCACCACGATCTGCCGCGGCTCGGCGCCTTCCCGCTCGATGCGGAGCAGTTGCGCGAAGTTGGAATAGCTGCCGGGCAGCGGCTCGACGCCATAGGCTGCGCCAGCCTGACCAAGCGCCTCCAATACCGCGACGATCGTTTCCTTTGACAGTTGCGATGTCGAGTTCGTCAACTTAAGCTCACCTTCCAAGCCGCCGCTAAATCCGTCGCGAATTCGCTGCTCGAGGTGTCAATTGTCAGCCCCGCCTCCGATTGACTCCAGGCAACCGGCTGGTCGGATTCCAGCAGCGAAACCGATGCGATCGCCACCTCGTCGTGCAGCGCCTCGAAGGTGACGGACTGACCTGGTATGCCCAATGTCATCGCGTAGACAGTCTTGCCGTCTTTGGATTGTGTGTAGCGGCGGTCGTCGGCATTGCATTTGTCATAGACCCAGAATCTGTGATTGTTGCGGTATTCAAATAGCTTCTCCGTATCGCCTTCGGCATGTGTCGTCCAGGGCACGGTGCTGTAGATCGCCTCGCCATTCAGTTGCAGCCAGGCGCCCATTTCCAGCAAAGGACCCCGCTGACCCTCGGGAATGCTGCCGTCCGCTTTCGGCGACAGCGACAGCATCATAGTGCCGCCGCGGGCAGTGCAGTCGATCAGCTTGCTCAACAGCGTATGCCCGTCGGCGTAGACCTGGTTTTCCACCCAGCCCCAGGACTGATCGCCGATACGCATGTCGTCGTTCCAGGGCCGCTCGTAGTTCGCCGGGCGGTCCCGCCCTTTTTCGAAATTGATCACGCCAAAATCGGGATGGAAATTGTATTGCATGCGCACCGGCAGCTTATTGAGCACCAGGACTTCTTTCTTCCAGCGCAAGCCTTGGTTGAGATAATGCGCCAAGATTTCCAGCGCGCTTGATTCAATGCCATCCTCGCGGAATTTGCCGCCGTCGAACCACATCAGGTCCGGCTGATATTTGTCGATGACTTCAAGCACTTTGCGCCGCCATTGCTGGAAGAAGTCGGCGAATTGGCTGGTCTGCTGTACCCAGTAAAAATCGGCGTATGCCGGATCGAAAAGGTCCCAGCCTTCCGCTATCCCGCGCTCGACGGCATCCGCGTCAAAGGTCTGGTCCCATTGGTTCCAGCCGGCCAAAAACCAATTGAAGCCGCGCACGATATGGAAGGGCGCCACCAGGCGCAAGCCGCGCCGCCGCAGCGCCGCCGCCAGCTCGCCGTAGAGATCGCGCTTGGGTCCCATCTTGCCAACGTTCCAGCGATAGACATCGCTGTCCCATAAGCCGAATCCGTCATGGTGCGCCAGCGAAAAACCAGCGTAGCCGGCGCCGCTGGCCGCGAATAGTTCCGCCCATTCATCGGCGTCATAATCTTCAGCGCTGAATGCCGGGATGAAATCCTTGTAACCGAATTGCGCCGGCGAACCGAAGCGTCGCACGTGCTCGCGATGAATCTCCTGCGAGGGATCGTACATCCATTTGCCGTACCATTCGTTGCCGAAACCGGGCACGGCATAAATCCCCCAATGCGCGTACAGGCCGAATTTGCCATCACTGAACCAATCCGGCACTCGGTGCTGCGTGAGCGAATCCCAATTCGCTTCATACGTCCCGCTCATGTTGACTCCTGTCTCATTCTCAATTGCCCCCTTGCCCTTTTGAGCATCGGTCTCTTGTTCTCAGTAGCGCCAATATAGGAATGCCAGAAATTCTCAATTGTAGCGAAGGATCCGGATCTAATCGTAGAATTACCGAATGCGCTGCCCCTACCCAGTGCGTTGGGGAGGGGGTCCGCGCTGGGGTATACAGGCGCAGAATTCTCGCAACTTACTTTCGCTTTCTTCTGTATCCTCAGTGGGACCATCACAGCCATGCAACTCCAAAATATAAGTCGGCGGTAGGGGCGACCTATCAGGTCGCCCGCAAAACAGTCTTCTCCCTTGGTATTCTCTGCGTCCTCTGTGTTCAGTGGTTTTTGCATGACTAACTTGCACTTATTGCTGTGCGTAGATAATGTCCCGGACGTGCTTGGAGTCATCATCCGGCTATGCCATGGACCTTTGCGCCGTTCTTGGCTCTCTTACCCACCACCGGAGCAAAGCAGCGCCGACGATACCGCAAATTAGCGATATGACAAATAGCGCCTCGATATTGAAGGTCGCGGCGATCCATCCGCCCAAGACCGGTCCCACGAATGTGACCGGCGCGATCAAGGTATTGGTCAAACCGATGAAAGTCGGTTGCTCGGCCGGCGACGCGAATTCCAGCACGATATTGAAATGAGACACGCCGTCGGCAGCAATGGCGCAGGCCAGGCAGACGAAGGCGGGCAGCAGCCCAATCACGTTTTCCGACATTAGCGCCAGCAACGCGGCCAGCGCCATGCCCGCCGCCGAAAGCGCCAGATTTCGTTTGTGCCCCCAGCGATCGCCCAGCCAGCCAAATGCCAGGCGCATCACGGCTTGGCTGCCGATGAAAACCGCATTCAGCAATCCCACATCCGCGCCGCCCAGATCGAAGGCCGTATCCGCGAACACGATGTAAAAGCTCACTGCCATCATGCTCAGGTGAACCAGCGCATAGGCGATGAGGAAGCGGCGATAATTGTCATGGCGCCGCAGCACACTCGGCAGTTTCTTGAAATAATGTCGCAAGGGAATCGCCGGCTTGACTTCGTCGCTTTCCGGTTCGCGCGTTAGAGCCAGCCACGCCCAGCTTATCGCCATCACGACGCCCGCAATCATAAACAGCAGCGAGAAATTGCCCGGGTATGCGACTTGATCTAGAATCAGGCCCACAAAATACGCGCCGATGATCCCCATGAACATGCCGCCGCCATCGGCCAGCCCAAAGAAAATGCCCCGCCGCCGCACGGGCACGACCTTGCCGATCATGGTGAACCAGGCCGGCGTGACCACGCCCCCGCCAAATGCCGCTGTCGCAATCCCGATGAAGAACAGCGCCAAAGCTAGCTCGGGCGCGCCGACAGCGAAGAACAGCAGCGCCAAGCCGATCAAGGGATAGGGCAAGCGCTGCAGCAAGCCGCTCAATAAGAGGACGAAGGGCAGTTTTCGCTTGAGTCCCTCGGCGTGGTTGGCCACGAAGAGCTGCGGCAGCAAAAAGGACAAACTGAATATGGCCGGGATCAGACCGACGGCCAGCGGCGAATCGGTGAGGCGGCTGACCAGCAGCGGCATAATGGTTTCCTTGGAAACCAGGCTGATCGCCAGGGCATAAAACATGTTGTCCAGCACATTGACCGTGAAATTCCAGTTGAGGTTTTTCTCGGCGAGGCCATCTGCCTGGGACGCTGCCGCCTTATTTTTTTCTTTTGCCACCAGCTGCGTCATCCTCGAGTACAGACATCGGTTTCGGCGCGATATGGCGCGGCTCCTTGACCCAAAGCGCCAGCAGCGCCCCACCCGCGACGCCGCAAAGCAGCGTCAAGTTGAACAAGCTGTTGTAACCAAAGCTCGTCGCCACCCAGCCGCCCAAAATCGGCGCAAAAAACGTGACGGGCGCCAGCAGCGTATTGGTCAAGCCGATAAAGGTCGGTTGATCTTCCGGCACGGCAAATTCCAGCACGATGTTCAAGTGGGATATGCGGTCGCTGGCCAGCGCCGCCCCCAGCAGGACAAAAGCCGGTATCAGGCTCAAGAGATCGCCCGCGGTGATCGCCACCAGCGCCGCCAGCGCGATAGCGAAGCCGGAGATCATCAAATTCAGTTTGTGCCCGCGGCGGTCGCCCAGCCAGCCCAATGCCAATTGCATGACCGCCTCGCTGCCGATCAGAACTGCGGTCAGCAAGGCCACATCGGCGCCGCTCAAGCTAAAGTTGTCATTGCCGTAAACGATGAAAAAACTGGTGCCCATCAAGCTCAGACGACTGATGCAGTAACTGACCAGAAAGCGACGATAATTGTGGTTTCCTCGCAGGATGCCGGGCAACTGCTTGAAATAGCGCCGCTGCGAAATCTGTTTTTTGACCACCGGGCTTTCCGGCTCGCGGTTGAGCGACAAGCCGATCCAGGAAATGCCCATGAAGACGGCGGCGATCAAAAACAGGGTGGCGAAGTTTTGCGGATAGTCGAAGTCATCCAGGATGATGCCGACGAAATAAGCGCCCATGATGCCCATCAGCGTGCCCAAGCCCGCGCTCAGCCCGAAGAATATCCCCCGCCGATTCACGGGCAAGACCTTGCCAATCATGCTGAACCAGGCTGGCGTGGCCACGCCGGCGCCGAAGGCCCCTAAGCCGACCACCAGATACAGGCAGAGCAGGGCAAGCAGCGGCGCGCTCTTGGCAAAGAGCAGAATAGCAAAACCTGCAAAGAGATAAGGCACGCGCTCCAGCACGCCCCCAATCAACATCACAAAGGGCAGCTTGCGCTTCAGGCGTTCCGCGTGATTGGCCGCGAACAACTGGGGCAAATAAAACGAAATGCTGTAAATCGCCGGCACCAGACCAATGGCGATCTTGGAATCGGTCAAGTTGCTGACCAGCAGGGGCGTGATCGTCTCGCGCGAGATCACGCTGAAGGCCAGCGTGATAAAGGTGATGTCGATTAGATTGACAGAGAAATTCCAACGGAAGTTCCTGGCGACAAAGGCGTCGATTTTCCTGGCCACGCTACGCGCCTGTGCCCGAGATCTTCAGCGAATGCGCCTGCGCCAGCGGCAAGTCCTGCGGCAGTTGGATCGCCAGGTCAGCCCCGCTCTGGCGCCAGGTCAAATCGGCGTCATGGCCCAGCAATTGAACGCGCGCTCCGGGCGGCGCTTCCAGCCCCTCAATGCTGACTTCACTCTCGCTGGGACTGCCCAGCAGCGTCGCATAGAGCGCCTCATCGGTTGCCGTGAAGCGCAGGTCCAAGCCCTGACTTGTCTTGCCATCCGCGCGGCGCCAGGGACGCGTATCGAAGATCGCTTCGCCGTTGCGGTCCAGCCAGGCGCCCAGGGCGCGCAGGCGGGACGCCTGGTTTTCCGGGATGCTGCCATCGGCTCTCGGTCCCACGTTCAGCAGCAGATTGCCATTCTTGCTGACGATATCGACGAACATGTGGATCAACTCGTCTTCGGCCAGCAGCCGCTCGTCGCCTTCGTCGCGGTTATAGCCGAAGGAGTGCCCGATCCCGCGGCAGCACTCCCACTTCACTTCCTGAATCTCGTCAAATGTGGCGTATTCGGGCGTGATGTAGTCGTAGTGAGGTCCGCGCGGCGGCGTCAGCGGTTCGCCGGCAGCCGGCGTCTGATTGCGGGCTTGCGTGAATCTGTCGTTGATCACGCCCTCGGGCACGCTGTTGTAGTAGTAGGCGAAAAGCTCGCCCAGATCTGCGGCCTTCGGATAACCGATGTCGTTCCACATGATTGATGGCTGGTAGCGGTCAATCAATTCCTTCCAATGTGCCACCGAGTATTCCACAAACTCCGGACTCTGTACGATCGTGCCCCAAACATCTTGCACCTGCTCGATGCGCGCATCGTTGAACGCCCAGTCCAAGCCGCCCGAATAATAGATCGCCATACGCATCCCGTGATTTCGTACGGCCTCGGTCAACTCGCCGACGACATCGCGCCGCGTCCGGTAATCCGTCTTGTGCGGGCAGGGATACGCGCTCGGCCACAAGGTGAAGCCATCGTGATGCTTCGAGGTCAGCACGACATAGCGGGCCTTGACCTCGCTGAAGAGCCCCGCCATCTCCTCCGGTTGCCAGCGCCTCAGCACCGAATTGAAACCGGCGGCAAAATCGTCGTAGGAAAAGCCGCTGCCGTAATGCCGGTCGTGATATGCGCGCGTCGGGCTGTCAGGGAATTTGAGCGTGTTCAGGTACCATTCGGCGTAGGAATTGTTTCGGAACCAGTCGCTCATGTCGCCGCTCTCGAATACCTCGCCGATGTCGCCGCCATGCGGCGCCCAGGCCGGTACCGAATACAAGCCCCAGTGAACGAAGATGCCCAGCTTGGCCTTCATAAACCAATCCGGTACTTGATGCTCGCGAACCGATTCGATTGTGGGTTCAAATGTCATGCTCTTATTCCTCAGCTTCCATCAAGATTCGTCGCACGCTGCCATCCGCCATGCCCAGCAGCAAGGCTCGCCCGTCTTCGCTTTTTGCGGCCACATGCACCCCCGCCGCCGCCACCTGCCGCCACCTGCCGTCGCCGGTCTCATAGGCCAAGACCGAATCGTCGACCTGGATCGCCAGCCCAGCCACGGTCGGCAGGCACACGATCGAATTGACCGCGCCTTCGCACCGGTGAAACGGTTCCCAGGTCAAGCCCTCATCGTCCGAGCGCAACAATCCCTGCGACTCGGTACCGGCCAGGATCGTACGGTCGTCGGCATACTCGGGCGAGAACGCCAGGCTAAGCACCGCCTCGTCACCGGACGGCATGGTCAGATCCGCCCACAGCCGCCCGCCATTGGCGCTGCGGTAAACGCCGCTGCTCGTGCCCGCCATGACTAGGCCATCGACGGGGAAGTCCGGCGAAAGCGCCAGACAAAAAATGTTATGATCGAACAAACCAAAGTTGAAAGGCGCCCAGCTCTCCCCGGCATCGTCGGAGAGAAACATGCCGTCCTCATAGCTGCCCGCCAATACCCGGCGGTCGCTGGCAAAACTCGGCGAAAGCGCCAGACAAGTCACAAGTGGCGCCGGCATGCGCATCGCCAGCGCTGTCCAGCTTGCGCCGCCATCTTCGCTGCGGGCCACGCCTCCGTTGATGCCGGTCATTATCAAACCATCTTTGCCGTAACGCGGCGAGGTGGCGATGTCAAGCGTCGCGATTTCAGCCTCGGGCTGCCAGCCTCGATAAAGATTGCGCGCCCCGCCATTTGACGGCGCCAGGCGATACAATCCGCTCTGTCGCCCTACAAAATAAGCGCCCTCAACTTCGGCTACCGCATAAGTCCGGTCTGCCATCGCCGGCTCGCGCTCTTCGCTCATCCTAGGGCTCCGTCATCGTTTCCGGATCGCGATGCAAAACCAGCACATCAATTGTCAAGGCCAGCGCCGCGCTTGTAACCGCGCGTTGCAGCGCTTCGACCTGCACTTGCGCCACGTCAAAAACGCCAGCCTCCGCCATATCGACGAATTTGCCGTGCATAAGGTCGAAGCCAGTTCGCCCGTCGTATGATGCCAGCTGCGCCAGGATCTCGCTGGCGTCGTAACCGCCGTTATCTAGCAGGCAACGTATTGGCGCTTCCAGCGCCGCCGCCATGATCTGCCGCGCCGCTCGCGCTTCGGGGCTCTCTTGCTCGCCGGCGGCCTCCAGCAAGCTGCGTCCGCAATTCAATAGCGACAGGCCGCCACCCGGTATCACGCCCTGCGCCAGCGCCAGCCGCAGAGCGCGCACGGTGCGTTCCGCCAGTTCCTTGCGCCCTTTGATCTCATCATCGGCGATGCCGCCGACTTGCACCGTGGCCACGCCGCCGTTCAGTTTTCCCAATCGCCTGAGCAGGCGCTCGCGATCATCGTCGTCTTCTGCCTCCGCGTGAGCTTGCCGCAGCCTGCGCGCCTGGCGCCGAATCTGGATCGGATCGCCCTCGCCGCTGGCGAAGCCGAAGTTCTTGTCGTCCGCCCAAACCCAGCGGGCATGGCCGAAGTCTCCATCAGTGACTTCCTCCAGCGATTGCCCCGCGGCGCCTAATACGGGTCTGCCGCCGGTCAGCAGTGCGACATCTTGGCAAGCCTGGAGCATTTCGTCTTGCAGATAGCTGTCAATCTTGACCACGACCGTCTGAATCTTGCTGCGCAAACGATCATCGAGCACCACCGATATGCCCGTTTCCGATATGGATTTCACGATCAACAGCAGCTTGGAGATTTTGCTGCGCAGCGCCAATTGCATCAGCGGCACCAGTTCGCGGGGTTCTTCAATGTCCATGTCCGTGACCAGAATCGCCGCGTCCGCCATCTCGGCCACCAGCCGCGCCGTACCGCGCAGCATCTCTTTGGATTGGGCGCCGCCCTTCCAATAGACGCCATCGACATAGTTGACTTCCATACCGCGTCCGTGACCGGCGCGGATGTCGACCTGTCCGTATTGACCCACTGTGTCGATCACCTCGCCCAGGGCAGCCGCCATTTCCTCGTCGTAACAGACAGAAAAGGCGATCCCCTCGAGTTCTTTGGCATCGCTCAGGATCCGCGCCTGGGAGAGCAGGGAATCGCTCAACTGCGGCAGCAGGTCCCCTAGGCTCGCGCGCAGCCGCATGGCGTCGGCGCCGGCGGCGATGAAGCGCAGACCCTCCTTGTATATGCGCTCATAGAGAACGGCGGTTGTGGCCGCGCCGTCGCCGACCTGCTGATGCACCTGCCACAATACCTGCCGCAAGAGCATGGCGCCGACGTCATCTTCTCTGTCTGCCAGCGCGATAATGCGCCTGGCGATGATGCCGCCGTCATCCAGCAACTCGAACTTCGCCTGGTTTTGCGCAACCAGGCGTCGGGGCAGGGGACCCAGCGTCGGACGAATGGCATTGCCCAAGACGGCTACGCCGCGGCGAATCGCTTCTTGCGTCCCTGGCTCGTGTATGACTTTTGGAACGGGCATGGATTCCGCGTGAATTCCGATTGGCTAAGTCCGGTCGCTTCCTCAGACGCGCGAGCAACGTGATTCGGCTTTCGCGGAATGCCCGTCGGCAAGCGAACGCTGGTAAGCATACCACACTTGATTTCGCCTGCCAAAGCACCCCATTCCCGAAGATCTATGTCGACTGGCTGTGTCTACACGACCTGCGCGACCCTGTGAGTCGCCCGAAACATAACGCTCTGCGCCCTCTGTGCCTCTGTGGCCAATAAACCCTCTGCGCCCTAGGACCAACAAAGTCATGCAACTCCAAAATAAAAGTCGGTCGTAGGGGCGACTCTGTGAGTCGCCCGCTGCCGCCGGTCAGTGTCGGCGCGACCTGCGCGCGGCGCCAGGCCGCCCGCAAAATAGTTTCCTCTGTTGGTTTTTCTCTGTGTGCTCTGTGCCTATGTGGTTAATTTTCGTTGCGTAACTTACCTGCAACTACCTCAGCAGGACCAACAAAGTCACGCAACTCCAAAATAAGAGTCGGCCGTAGGGGCGACTCTGTGAGTCGCCCGCTGCCGCCGCGACATGTGGTTTCGGGCGACATGGTATGTCGCCCCTACAGATCGCTGCTTTAGCGAAATTTGCATAACTTACCTGCAACTACCTCAGTAAATCCAGCAAAGTCACGCAACTCCAAAATAAGAGTCGGCCGTAGGGGCGACCCGCCGGGTCGCCCGCTGCCGCCGGTCAGTGTCGGCGCGACCTACGCGCGGCGCCAGGCCGCCCGCAAAATAGTTTCCTTTGTTGGTTTTTCTCTGTGTGCTCTGTGCCTATGTGGTTAATTTTCGTGCGTAACTTACCTGCAACTACCTCAGCAGGACCAACAAAGTCACGCAACTCCAAAATAAGAGTCGGCCGTAGGGGCGACTCTGTGAGTCGCCCGCTGCCGCCGCGACATGTGGTTTCGGGCGACATGGTATGTCGCCCCTACAGATCGCTGCTTTAGCGAAATTTGCATAACTTACCTGCAACTACCTCAGTAAATCCAACAAAGTCACGCAACTCCAAAATAAGAGTCGCCCCTACATCACCCTGCGATTTGTTGCATGACTTTCTTGCACTCACTTCTATGCACTCTGTGTCCTCAGTACTACCAATAAAATAATGCGAAAAAATCTCATTTGTAGCGAAAGTCCTGGATGTAATCCTTGTCCCGCCGAATGCGCTCCCCCTCCCTGATGCTTCGGGGTTTCCGCCCCCCGCTTAGCGGGGGGACCGAGGGGGGCAAGGGCCGGGGGGTGGGGTTGAATAAAAGCATTTTCGCATTCTCATTACTTACTTGGAACTACTTCTGCGCTCAGATTTTCTTGCATAACTTACCTGCAACTACCCTGTGTCCTCTGTGGTCAAAATTGTCTGTTTCAACCGACTTCGCTACACTTCCAAACCCGATTTTGACAAAGTCCCCATATTCATTTAAGATATGGCACACGTACCTTATAGATGTCGAATGCAACTTTATCGATAATCATCAAAGTCAAACTAGCAGCGCGAGGAGGTGCAACTGGGAGAAATGTCATAACCTTATCCAGTTCTGAGTAGAGTCTTTTACTAGAGAAAGGAAGTGTCATGAGCACCAAACAGTTGTCACGGCGCAATTTCCTTAGGCTGGCGGCCGCGTCGAGTACCGGCGCTGTGGTCGGTTATCTGGGGCCCTTGAGCAATATCGCTAGCGCCCAGGACACGGTCGAATTGACTTTCGGGCGTCACTGGGAAGCTGCCTTCCGTCCCCGCCAGGCCGAGTACGATGAAGGCTTCATGGAACGGCATCCGGATATCAAGATTAGCATCACCTACAATACCTGGGCAGACCACAACAACGTGGTGCCAGCCTGGGCCGCTGCCGGTACCCTGCCCGACGTCATCTACGTGCACGGCAGCCGCGCCACACCCTGGGCGCATGAGGGCATCATCATCGACATCCACGACATTGTCGTCGCCGACGAAGAGTTCAACGTCGACGGCATGTGGGAAGAATCGGTGCGCCTCTACCGCGTGAACGGTCGCATCCACGCGCTGCCCTACGACCACGGTCCGATCATCCTCGGCTACAACAAGGACCTCTTTGATGCCGCCGGCATGGACTATCCCAGCGAAGACTGGACCATGGAAGACATGGCTGCTGCCGCCATCGAGTTGACCGATCCCAATGCCGGCATCTGGGGCTGGGACGGCCGACTGGATCTGGGCAACGGCGGCGGCGGTTTCTTCACCGGCGCCTGGGGCGGTACCACCATGAACGCCGACGAATCCGCCATGACCGTCGATACGCCCGAAATCCGCGCCGCCCTCAACCACTGGTACAACCTCACCCACGTGGAAAATGCCGGCGCCAGCGGCACCGAAATGGAAGCCTTCCCCAATTCGCAGCCCTTCCGGGCCGGCGTCGCCGCCATGGGCCACATCGCCACCTGGAGCACGCCCAGCATGCGCGCCCTGGCCAACTTCGAATGGGATGTCGCGCCTACGCCTATGGGCGCCGACGGCTCGCGCTATACCGGCGCTTTCGGCAGCGGCTATGGCATCACGCCCACCAGCGACAAGCCCGATACCGCCTGGACCTACTTGCGCGAATACCTCTCACTCGAGGGCATGATCTTCATGTGGAGCCTCTCGGGCCGTGGCTCACCGGCCCGCCCGGAGGGCTTGGAAGCCTGGCTGACATCCGACCCGGCGCCCCCCAGCGGTCGCTACTTCCTGGAAGCCATGTTCGACTACGCGGTCACAGGGCCTCCCTTCCAGTCCCTGGCTGCCGCGCAGGTCAGCAACATTCTCAGCCGCGAGGCCGACCTGCTGCGCCTGGGCGAAACTTCGGTCGACGAAGCCATCGCCACCATCACGGAAGAGGGGAACGCCGCACTCGACTCCGTTGCCGATATGTAGTTCAATGTTGTAGACTAAATGCCATTGAGGGAGATCAAGTACAGATCTCCCTCAATTCTGTTCGCTAAATGACGAGTGCATAGCGCATGTTTCGACGGCTAATGCGGCCCATATCACCCAGCGCCAAGCGCGAAGAGCGCATCTTTTATTTGTTCATCTTACCCTGGCTGATTGGCTTGGTCCTCTTTAATGTCGGTCCGGTCTTCGGCATGCTGGGATTGAGCTTCACTGACTGGCGCATCTCGCTGGATAACCTTCAGTTCGTCGGCTTGGAAAACTATCGGACCTTATTTGCCGACCCGATATTCCGGATATCAGTGGGCAACACGCTTTATATCGTCGTCGGCAGAGTGGTTTTTGGCACCTCATTCGCTCTGCTCCTGGCGATCTTGCTCAATCAAAAAGTGCCCGGCATCCCTTTCTTTCGCGCCGTTTATTATCTGCCCACGGTTACCGCCGGCGTAGCGGTGGCCCTGGTCTGGATCTGGATCTTCAATCCGCGCCTGGGCATTCTGAATTACACGCTGAAGCAGCTCGGCATCCAAGGTCCGCCCTGGATATTCAGCAAGGATTGGGTCAAACCCTCGCTTATCCTCATGAGCATGTTCTCGGTTGGCCCCAATATGATTATCCTGCTGGCCGGCTTGCAGGGCGTCCCCAAAGAACTCTACGAATCGGCCGAAATTGACGGCGCCGGCAATTGGGCCAAGTTCCGCAACGTCACCTTGCCCATGCTGTCCCCAGTACTCTTCTTCGTGATCATTATTTCCGTTGTCAGTTCCTTCCAGAATTTCACCGAAATCCGCGTCATGACTGAAGGGGGGCCCGGCGAATCATCCAATGTCATGATCTGGTATCTGTGGGAGAACGCCTTTATATTCTTGCAATTGGGCGTCGCCGCCGCCGTCGCCTGGATCATGTTCGTTATTCTCATGGCGCTGACCGGCATCCAATTCCGGCTGGGCAGGCGCTGGGTCTACTACGAGGGTGAAGCGCGATGACGACTGTCAAACCCAAGAAAACAGTCTCCTGGCGCAAGTCGGTCAAGGGACGCCGCGCTATCGGCATTGCCATCACCTTCGCCTTGCTTGTCCCGCTCGGCATCGCCTTTGTCCTGCCATTCATCGTCATGGTTTCGACAGCGCTGAAACCACTCAATCAGGTTTTCGCTTTTCCGCCCCGGCTCATCCCCGAAACCCTTCAATGGCAGAACTTTCCTGATGGCTGGTACGGTTACGGCTATGTCGATTTCACCACTTGCACCTGGAATTCTCTCAAAATCACCCTCAACAATATCATCGGCAATCTCGTATCCTGCACGCTGGCCGCTTATGCCTTCGCCCGCTTGAAAGCCCGTGGCAAGAACTTCTTCTTCGCCATCGTGCTGGCCACCATGCTGCTGCCCAATGAGGCGCTTGTGGTCCCTCAATATGTCCTTTTCAGCAGGTTCGGCTGGCTGGATACCCACTTGCCGCTGATGGTGCCGCCTTGGTTTGGTTGGCCCTTCTTCATCTTCCTGCTGCGGCAATTCTTCCTCACGATACCGGAAGAACTGATCGACGCCGCCAAGATCGACGGCGCCGGCCACGCGCGCATCTTGATGCAAATCTTCATCCCCCTGTCCAAACCGGCCCTGGCGACCCTGGCCATCTTCGCTTTCATCGGCAACTGGAATAATTTCTTCGGTCCCTTGCTCTACCTGCGGACGCCAAATGTGCAGACGCTGCCCGTTTGCCTGGTCCAATATCAAGGCGCCTACGGCAATACCGAATGGCACCTGATGATGGCGGTAGCGACCATCGCGGTCATTCCCGTCTTGCTGATCTTCATCTTCGGCCAGCGCTACTTCGTCGAAGGCATCGCGACCTCGGGCGTGAAGGGCTAAGGCTCCAGCGTCGCAACGAATTTGGATCTTGGGAAATGCGTAAAGCCGGCAGCTACGTTCTCCTGCTCTTTTGCGTACTGTTCCTCACCGCCATCGGCAAGCTTGATCCCTTCGTCGATGTCAGCGCAAGCGCTGGCATAACCGCTACCCACCGCGGCCATTGGGAACTCTTCGAGAAAGACTTTGCCACCGGCTATCTGGGCATCGGGCAAGCCTGGGGCGACTACGACAACGACGGCTGGCTCGATCTCTATGTCACCGGCAACCGAGATCCCAGCGTGCTCTACCGCAATAATGGCGATGGTACTTTCGCAGTCTCGGCCCTGGCGCCCCAAGTCGCGCTGACGGACTCCGACACCGGCGGCGCCGTCTGGGTCGACTATGACAACGACGGCTGGCAGGACCTTTATGTCGTGAATCATGGACCCAACACCCTCTTTCACAATGAGGGCGGCGCGGGCTTCAGCGATGTCACGGAAGTAGCGGGTGTGGGCGACGCTGGCAAGGGCGCCACCGCCACCTGGGGCGACTATGACGGCGACAGCTACCTCGATCTCTACGTCGTCAACTGGTCCTGCTTCCCCGAATGCGGCGATCCCAATATCACCTTGGACCACGACGCCGCCCGCGACACCCTCTATCACAACCAGGGCGACGGCACGTTCGTCGATGTCAGCTACCTGCTGGAACATGATCTGCTGCTCGGCGCGGGATTCACCGCCAGTTTCACCGACTACGACAATGACGGCGACCCCGATGTCTACGTCGTTAACGACCAATTCAAAAACATGCTGGGCAATATCCTCTGGCGCAACGACGGTGAAGGTTGCGGGGGCTGGTGCTGGAGCGACGCCTCGGTCGAAGCTGGCGCCCGCACCTTCATCCACGGCATGGGCTTGGCCGTCGGCGACTACGACAACGATCTCGACCTCGACTTTTACTTTTCAGACATGGTCAACGGCATGGTCCTCTTGCAAAACCAGGGCGACGGCACATTTGATGATGTTGCCGAGCAGGCCGGCGTCGTCGTCGGCCCCAGCAGTGCGGTCGGCTGGGGCACCATCTTTTTCGATTATGACAACGACAGTTGGCTCGATCTCTACCTCACCGCCACCGAATTCATTCAGTTCGATATCGAAACCGGTCCCGAAGGCATGATGTTCGAATACCGTGAATTCCTCTTCCACAATCGGGGAGACGGCACCTTCGCCGACGCCACGCCCCAAAAGTGGATTGATGATGCTGTGCCCAGCATGGGCTTGGCCTACGCCGATTATGACAAGGACGGCTGGCTGGATTTTGTGCTGGGAAACTGGAACCAGGGTTACGTCTTGTACCGAAACACCGGCGGCCTCAGTCACGACCGCAATTGGATCAATGTGCGCCTGCGCGGCGGCGGCGATATCAACCGCGACGCCATCGGCGCCCGCGTATACCTCACCACTGACGGCGGCCGAACGCTGATGCAAGAGGTCAAAACTGGCTCCAGCCTGGGCGCCGGCAACGATACCGCCCTGCATTTCGGCCTGGGCGACGAAACCATTCGCGAACTGCGACTGCGCTGGCCCAACGGCGCAGAATCATCGCTGAGCCATGTCGATGTCAACCAGTTCCTGGAAGTGAACTACGCCGGCTGACATCGCGCCACCCCTTGAAATGTAAATCCGCTCCCCCAACGGTCCAGCGCGCGTCTGGCTAATCTGTCCTGGCCACGCGCCTCATGACTTGAGATAAAGCTTGATCACAGGCGCCTCGGTTTTTGGCCCCACCACCGGCAATTGCAGTTGCGCGGCATTGTCGTCGCCGACGGTGAACGCGATTTCGCTGCCATCGTGCAAGAATTCAGCCCAGGCCAGGCGATCGCCGATCCCGTCCACGTAAAGATGCCGGAAGGGATAGGCGAAGATGTGCACATAGAGCAAGTCGCCATTCTGTGTCAGCCGGCAATCCTGCGGCGCGGCAAAGGCGCTGGCGCTACAGCCGTAAATGGCTTCGCTGTGTTGCGCCATCCAGTCGCGGTAGACCCGCAAGGCCTCTACCGCGCGGTAATCCAACTCGCCGGCGGCGGTCGGTCCCACATTCATCAGCAGGTTCCCGCCCGTGGCAACGGTATTGACCAACATGCGGATCAACTGACCGGGGCTTTTCCAGCTGGCCTCATCGCGGTGATATCCCCAGGATCCGCTGAAAGTTTGGCAGGTTTCCCAGACCACCGGTTCGCCATCCACCCGCACCCATTCGCGCGGCTGAAACTGCTCCGGCGTGTGAAAATCGACCGACGACGGCAGATCAAGCCGGTTGTTGATGATGATCTCCGGCTGCAAGCTACGCGACAGGGCTTCAAGACCTTCGCTGTCCCAGTCTTCGCGCCCCTTGCCGTCTTCGCCCGGGTAGGAAAAATCGTACCAGATGACATCGATTTTGCCGTAATTGCTCAGCAGCTCACGCACCTGATTCTTCATGTAGTCGCGGTACTTGCTCATATCCCGGCCGCGGTTTAACCCGGCGCGGTCGGGATGATTGCGCTGCGCATGAATGCGATCTACCGTGAAATCAGGATGATGCCAGTCGATCAGCGAGTAGTAGAACCCGACTTTCAAGCCCCGACTGCGGAAGGCCTCGACCACTTCCGCCAGCAGGTCCTTTCCCCAAGGCGTATTGGTCGCTTTGTAATCGCTATGTTGGGTATCCCAGAGGCAGAAGCCTTCATGGTGCTTCGAGGTGATCACCATGTATTTCATGCCGGCGTCCCGCGCCAGGTCCGCCCACTTGCCCGGATCGAAACGGACGGGATTGAAGTGCTGGAAGTAGGGCGCGTACTGCTCGTCGGTCAGTTCCTCGCGTTGTTTGACCCATTCATGGCGCGCCGGAAGGGCGTACAAACCCCAGTGAATGAACATGCCAAAACGGTCGCGCACGAACCACTCAGTGTTGCCCTTGGTCGCTTTTGGTTGATGCATCTGAAATTCCTTTCCACTAGCGGCGGACAGATGTAATGCCAACAAAATAATGCAACAAATTGCAAGGTCAATGTAGGGGCGAGCCTTGGCTCGCCCACCGTTCGGCTATGTATTGCGGGCGACCCGCCGGGTCGCCCCTACCGCCGACTATTATTTTGGACTTGCATGACTTTGTTGATCCTACTGAACGAACTTTCCCGCGAATTCGGCCGGCTAATTCTCGCCCCCGAACCCCAGGCCCAGATCCAGCGCCATCCCTCGCAGATCGCCCCAAACGGCATCCGGCAGGGGAATGCCATTTTTGGCGCGATCCTGGTACGACCTCGCCTCCGGCTCGCCGGGCAATAGCACCTCATCGAATCCTTCTGCTGGCTGCGCCTCTTTCACCCGTTGCGTCAAGTCGCCGACATGCCGTCGGAAATCGGTGTCTTCATCAAATGCCCGCGGATCCAGCGCCATCATCAAGCTCGGATTGCCAAAGTGAAACGCGGCCGATGTGATCGGGCGATGTCCCGCCAGCAGCGTCGGGATAATCTCCATCATCATCGCCAGGCCCGAACCCTTGTGCGCGCCCATCGGCAACAAGACAGCGCCTTCGTCCAGTATTGCGGCGTCGGTCGTCGGTCGGCCCTGCTTGTCCAGCATCATGCCGCTTGGCACCGGCGTCCCTTTCGCCCGCGCCAGCACCACCTTGCCATGCGCCACCCCAGCCGTGGCAAAATCGAGCAATAACGTGCCTGCATCCTCGCACGGGACAGCGAAGGACATCGGATTGGTGCCGAAGACGCGCTCGCGCCCGCCATAAGGCGTCACCCAGCCGCGGAACATCGTGCCGCTGCTGAAACAGATGCCGATCAAACCCGCCGCCGCGATCATCTGCGTATATTCTCCCAAGCGTCCAATGTGCGTGTTCTGTCCCAGCGAGACCGCGCTGATGCCATGCTGCCTACCTAATTCGATGGCCAACTCCGCCGCGAAGCGCGCCCCGATCTGCCCGAAACCGTATCCGCCCGTCACCATGGCTGTCGCGCCGAAGTGGCGCTTGACGCCTGGGCGCGCGCTCGGCTTGATCATGCCGTCGTTGATCATGCTGACATATTGCTTGACGCGCAATACGCCGTGCGAATCGTGGCCGAAGAGGTTGGTCAGTACCAGCGACTCTGCCACCGCTGACGCGATGTCCTCCGCTGTGCCGGCTGCCTGGAAAATGCCGCGACACAGGCCGCGCAGCGATTCGGCTTGAATGATGTGGGTCAAGCGCTTGCCCTTGCGCCCCGATCGATAATCTACGGGAGTGTAACCTCTGCATTTGACAGGCGCAAGACAACTGAGTCACCGCTAGCGCATCCCGTTCAGTTGAAACAAACTACTGCCTCCGCAGCTCGCCCCTCGGTGTTCTCGGTGCTTAAAATCCTACCTGCCTCTGCGCTTCTTCGTGACCTTTGTGCCTTTGTGCTGAAAAAACCCAAATAGACTTGACTTGCATAGAACATATGTGCTACCCTACTCCTACAACGCAAACAAAAGGAGGACACACCATGCCAGCAACCCACACCCTCGATACCAAAATCGAAGCCCTCAACCTGCTCA
>JAPOVL010000016.1 GCA_026708115.1 Chloroflexota bacterium | reverse complement strand
TCCGCGCCAGCCGCACGGCTCTGGTGAAGCGAACGGCGACAGCAACAGCCACCGCCACGTCGACCGCGACGGATATTCCAAGGCTGACGGCAACCGCTACGCCAACAACGACGGATATTCCGAGCCCGACGGCGACTGACAAGATCACGGAGACAGAGGCTAGCATTCAGCGCGATATCCGCGCCAGTCGCACGGCCTTGGTGAAGCGAACGGCAACCGCTACCGGCACTGCTACCATGACGGATATTCCCAGTCCGACGGCGACTGACAGGATCGTGGAGACAGCGACAAGCGAAGAGCGTGCCATCCGCGCCAGTCGTACGGCTCTTGTGAAGCGGACGGCAACTGCAACCGTCACGTCTACGGCGACGGACGTTCCAAGCCCGACGGCGACGGCAACCGCCACATCTACCACGACGGATATTCCGAGTCCGACAGCGACTGACGAGATCGCGGAGACAGCGACAAGCGTGGAGCTTGATATCCGCGCCAGTCGTACGGCCTTGGTGAAGCGGATGGCGACGGCAACTGAAACCGCTGCGCCAACAAGGACGGATGTGCCAAGCGCGACGGCGACTGACAGGATGGCGGAGTCAGCGACAAGCGAAGAGCGCGCCATCCGCGCCAGCCGCACGGCTCTGGTTAAGCGGACGGCAACTGAAACCGCTGCGCCAACAACGACGGATGTTCCGAGCCCGACGGCGACTGACAGGATTACGGAGACAGAGGCTAGCATTCAGCGCGATATCCGCGCCAGTCGCACCGCTCTAGTGAAGCGGACGGCGACGGCAACTGCAACCGCTACCGGCACTGCTACCATGACGGATGTTCCCAGCTCGACGGCGACTGACGCGGTCGCGGAGACAGCGACAAGCGAAGAGCGTGCTATCCGCGCCAGCCGCACGGCTCTAGTGAAGGGGACGGCAACCGCCACCGCGACCACGACGGATGTTCCAAGTCACACGGCGACTGACGAGATCGCGGAGACAGCGACAAGCGTGGAGCTTGATATCCGCGCCAGTCGTACGGCTCTTGTGAAGCGGACGGCAACTGCAACCGTCACGTCTACGGCGACGGACGTTCCAAGCCCGACGGCGACGGCAACCGCCACATCTACCACGACGGATATTCCGAGTCCGACGGCGACTGACGCGGTCGCGGAGACAGCGACAAGCGAAGAGCGTGCTATCCGCGCCAGCCGCACGGCTCTAGTGAAGGGGACGGCAACCGCCACCGCGACCACGACGGATGTTCCAAGTCACACGGCGACTGACGAGATCGCGGAGACAGCGACAAGTGTAGCGCTTGCTGTCCGCGCCAGTCGTACGGCTCTTGTGAAGCGGACGGCGACGGCAACCGCCACTTCTACCGCGACGGATGTGCCAAGTCGCACGGCGACTGACGAGATGGCGGAGACAGGGACAAGCGAAGAGCGTGCTATCCGCGCCAGTCAAACGGCTTTCGTGAAGCGAACGGCAACTGCAACGGTCACGTCTACCGTGACGGATGTGCCAAGCTCGACGGCGACTGACGGGATCGCGGAGACGGCGACAAACGAGCGCGATATCCCCGCCAGTCAAACCGCTCTGGTTAAGCGGACCGAGACGGCAACTGCCACCGCTACGCCAACCACGACGGATGTTCCAAGTCACACGGCGACTGACGGGATCGCGGAGACGGCGACAAATGAGCGCGATATCCCCGCCAGTCAAACCGCTCTGGTTAAGCGGACCGAGACGGCAACTGCCACCGCTACGCCAACCACGACGGATGTTCCAAGTCACACGGCGACTGACGAGATCGCGGAGACAGCGACAAGTGTAGCGCTTGCTGTCCGCGCCAGCCGCACGGCTCTGGTGAAGCGGACGGCGACCGCAGCTGCAACCGCTATGCCAAGAACGACGGATGTGCCAAGCGCGACGGCGACTGATAGAATCGCGGAGACAGCAACGAGCATAGAGCTTGATATCCGCGCCAGTCAAACGGCTCTCGTGAAGCGGACGGCAACGGCAACGGCCACATCTACCGCGACGGATGCTCCAAGCTCGACAGCGACTGACGAGATCGTGGAGACAGTGATAAGCGTGGAGCGTGCTGTCCGCGCCAGCCGCACGGCTCTGGTGAAGCGAACGGCGACAGCAACAGCCACCGC
>JAPOVL010000046.1 GCA_026708115.1 Chloroflexota bacterium | reverse complement strand
TCGACAAAACCGCAAGGCCCGTCGATCTGCCAAAAGCTAGCCCGATCGCCATCCCGGGCGCCCATAATCCCAACCAGCCGCGCCCCGACGGACTCCAAAATAATAGTCGGCCGTAGGGGCGACCTATCAGGTCGCCCGCGTTCCCTACCTTCGCATGTTTGGATTGCCGCATTGATAATGTATAGCTGGAACTCTATTCCCCAGTACCGGACAAGCCTTGTACGGGCGACCTATCAGGTCGCCCGCCTTCCATACCTTCGCATGGTTGGATTACCGCATTGATAATGTATAGCTGGAACTCTATTCCCCAGTACCAGACAAGCCTTGTAGGGGCGACCTATCAGGTCGCCCGCGTTCCCTACCTTCGCATGTTTGGATTGCCGCATTGATAATGTATAGCTGGAACTCTATTCCCCAGTACCGGACAAGCCTTGTACGGGCGACCTATCAGGTCGCCCGCCTTCCATACCTTCGCATGGTTGGATTACCGCATTGATAATGTATAGCTGGAACTCTATTCCCCAGTACCAGACAAGCCTTGTAGGGGCGACCTATCAGGTCGCCCGCCTTCCCTACCTTCGCATGTTTGGATTACCGCATTGATAATGTATAGCTGGAACTCTATTCCCCAGTACCAGACAAGCCTTGTAAGGCTTGTCCGCTACTGCAAATCATACGCATAGATAACGGATACAGCGCCGAAACAATACAAAACGGAGCCAATCATTGCGAAAATCAAGAAATCATTACGATATCCGCCAAGCTTAGCTCCCCCTCTCCCCTTGTGGGAGACTGAGGACATGACAGCTTTGATCCGATTGGCTATGAAAGCGACCGGACAAAGATCACAAGCATCTTATTGGGCGAAAATTGTAGGGGCGACTCTGTGAGTCGCCCGAAATCGCCACAGAAATTACAGGTTTTGCAGCGGTATTCCGCCAAGTTAAAACCTGTCATGTCCTCAGTTGTGGGAGAGGGGGCCGGGGGGTGAGGGGGGCCGAGGGGTATCCCCCCCCCCCCCCCGTATACATACTGTATCTATACTGTTACGCAAAAAGGAGGCAATATCAGGGCAACTTCCGGGCATTTGAGAAACAATTGCCCTCCATTGATCGCTCCTCAGCTCATGCCTCGGGATACTTCCCCCGTGAGGCGAGGGATCGCGCAGGCCAGGCCAGGGGATGGCTTAGAATCGCGCCAGGACCGCCTCGACCTCGCGTTCCCAGGTGCCCGCCACCAGCGTCCCGTGCTCGTTGAGGCCGCCGCTGGCGCGCTCGCCGGTCAGGTAGGGGCGTTTGCCCAGCGCGAAACCGCTCTTGGCGGTCGCGTCCATGGCGCCGTTGATGAAGTGCAGGGCCACGCCGGCGCGCTCGCGGTCGCTCTTGTTGCCCAGCGTGCAATGCGCCACGCCATAGGCGAAGAAAGCGACGCCGCCCGCGGGCAGCTCGATGGCCAGGGCTTCGTCTTCCGGCGGGTAGCAGCGGATATGATGATCGCTGTAGGGATCGCGGCTGTGCGGGTAGCTGTGGCGGAAGCTGCCCGGGATGACGTGAATGGTCCCGTTGGCGACAGTGGCGTCGTGCACCGCCGTCCACATCGCCGTGCCCTGCAGCGGATCTTCAATCTCGAAGTAGGCATTGTCCTGGTGCCAGTTGGTGCCCATGCCCTGCCTGCCCGGCTTCAGGAAAACCTGGTCCAGGTGCAGCACCACCGGATCGCCGATCAAAGCCGAGACGGCGGCGATGGCTTTCTCGGCGAAGGGCATGGCGCGGTAGAAGTCGCTATGCGGGAACATCGGGCACAGCTGCAAGTTGATCTTGTCGCGGGATGCGGTCCGGCTGTCGCCGGCGACGGCGACGTTGCGCAGCAAGCCGTCGGCTTTCAGGCGCTCGAGCTCGACGCGCATGGCGCGCGCTTCGCGCGCTGTCCAGAACTCCGCTTTGGCGACCCAGCCTTCTTCCCGGAATTGTTCGATTTCGGATTGCTTGAACATTTGCCTTTTCCTTCTCTAGCTAGGGGACTTGCCGCGGTTCATTTGACCCCAGATCGCAGGGACAGCACAGAGGGCATAGATATTTTTTGCCGGGAAGACCCATTTGGACGCGCGGACGCTCTCTTCAGGTCCCTAGCGGCTCTCAATCGCGCCGATATCGCAGGCGGTCCCTTGCGGGCGCCGCGTGCCGATCTGGTCGGCGGCAGTGCAGTAGGCGCCCTCGGCGGCATTGATGAGCGGGCTGCCCGGCAGCGGCGAATAATAGATCGACGACCCATGCTCAGGCTCGACCGGGCCGGCAAGCATGGGATCGCCGCTCAAGTTGCCCAGGCAGGAACCGTCTTCGATCAAGCTGCCGACAACGACAGTCAGGCGGCCGGAACAATCGCCGCCCTCGCTGCCGGCGATGACGCTGTTGTGCAGATGCACATCGGCGCCCTGCCCATGATAGATGCCGCCGCTCTGGGGGCCAGCGTTGTGCAGGATGCTGACATGCGTCAAAGTCGCCGTCCCGGGACCGCGCAGGTCAAGCGCGCCGGCGCCAAGTATTGTCGCCCGGTTGCCGCTCAGCGTGCTGTTGCGGATATCCAGCGCGCGCCCCTCGGCCCGGATGGCGCCGCCCACCGCCCCGGTATTGTCGCTGATGCTGCTCTGCGTGATCGTCAAGGCGCTGCTATCCGCCGAGATCGCCCCGGCAATGGATGAGGCGCTGTTCTCGCGCAGCTTGCTGCGGTGGATCGAGAGCGATCCTCCATTGACCACAATCGCCCCGCCGCTTTCGGCGCTGTTCTGGGCGAAATCGCTGTAGCTGATGAAGGCCTCTGCCGCCTTGATGCGCAGCGCGCCCCCGAATTGGCCGGCGTTATGGGTAAAGGCGCTGCCGTATACCGTCAGCTCGCCCGTATCAAAAACGATCGCCCCGCCGAGGTCGGAGGCGTTGTTGCTGAAGCTGCTTTGGGATACGGTCAAGTCGCCGTCTTCGATCCGCACCGCGCCGCCGGCTATCGAACCCTCGTTGCCGTCAAAGCTGCTGTCTTCGATCCGCAAAGCGCCAGATTCTGCCGAGATCGCCCCGCCGATGTAGGAAGCGTTCCCGGCAAAGTCGCTATTGCTGATCGTCCATTCGCCCGAGTCCTTGACGTAGATCGCGCCGCCAAAGCCGCCGTAATTGCCGCTGAATTCGCTCTTGTCGATGGACAGCTTCGCGCCCTCGCTAACCAGCGCGCCGCCGCCGCCGCCGGCACGGTTGTTGCTGAATGCGCTTTCGCTGACTGTCAACCGGCCCTCGTCCATGGATACCGTGCCGTATCCGTCCGATTCGTGGTCCTCGAAGCTGCTGCCCATGATCTGAACCGTGCCGCCCTCAGACGCCAGGGCCATGCCGGTATGGGCCGAATTGCGCTGGAATGCGCTGTCGACGATGTTGATCGCGCCGCCCCGGCTCAAGATGGCGCCGCCAATGCTCAACAAGCCTTCGTCCCGGTTATCGCTGATCGTATTCGAAAAGAGGATGACTGCCGCCGATCCCTCCACCAGAATGGCGCCGCCGCCCTGCCTGGACCGGTTGCGCTCGATCGAACTGTTCATAATGCTGAGGTGTCCGCCGCTGCTGTAAATCGCGCCGCCGGCGGCCTGAGAATGATTGTCGCTGATCTCGCTTTCGTTGATGAGGACCGTGCCGCCATTATTCACGATTGCGCCGCCGGATTCCTGCGCCGAGTTGCCGATGATCCGGCTGCTATAGACGTTCAGCGTGCCCCCTTCGTTGAGAATAGCGCCGCCGGAAGAATCCGATTCGTTTGTCAGGGTGACATCGCTTAATACAAGCTCGGCGCCGTATATGTTAAAGATGCGCAAAATCCCCTTGCCGGAAATCGTGTGGCCGTTGCCCTCAACGGTGATATCGGCAAAGATGGGAGAGGTGAGACTATCAACTTCGACATCGCCGCTCAGACTGATGACATCGGCTCCGTCCCCGGCCGGGCAGCCCCCGAATTCGCGGTCCAGGTTGGCGGCATTAATGGCGGCCGCCAAGCTGCAACCCCCGTCGACGATGATATCCGCGGCACGAGCCGGGCTTGCTGCCGAGGCCATCGTCAAGAGGGCTATCAGTATTGCAACTGCGTGTCCGCTTACTTTCATCAGTTCTGTCCGCTCATCAATACGCTTTTGTGCAAAGTCTAAGTCATGGCATGTTAATTGACAAACGCACTTATTCGTTAACGCTTGTTTCGGCGATGTATTCGATCGCGCCGATGTCGCAAGCGGCGCCTTGCGAGCGTTGCCTGCCGATCTGGTCGACGCCCGTGCAATGTTCGTCGATCGCGGTGTCGATGGCCGGGCTGCCCGGTCGGGGCGGGAAATAGGCTGGCCCGCCGTCGTCCGGCCGGGCGAGTTGGTCGAGCCAGGCGGCCATTGCCAAAGCGGGATCGCATGAACCATCCGCGATGAGATTGCCGCTATTTCCATGCAATGGCCCATAGCATTCTTCGTTGCGATCCTGACCCGCCGCCAGGCTGTTGTAAAGATTCGCCGTGCCCTTAGGAGCTATATAGATGCTGCTGCCATAAGACGCGCTGTTATAAGCAAGGGTGACGTGACGCAAGGTGGCGACCGATCCATTGTCAACGTATAGACCAGCGCCATTCGAGGCCTCGTTATGGTGCAAGGTGCTGTCCTCGAGGACCAACTCCCTTCTGAGGTCCCCGCCCGCAACAGCTATGCCGCCGCCATCGTCCAGCGCCCAATTATTGGAAAAGCTGCTGCCTGTTATCATTGAAGTTGGTGAATCCGCTCCAGCGCCATAGAAAAGCCCCGCGCCATTGCGGGCCTGGTTGCTGTCGATAACGCTGTGGCGAATCTGTAAGGATTCGCCAGCCGAGGTACTTGCAAAATAGATCCCGCCTCCGTCGTCTGCAGCCGTATTGTCGCGGATGATGCTGTGGTTGATGCTGAGGTTGCAGGGCCAACAGAGGATTCCGCCGCCAAAAGAGAGTATTGTAGACCAGGCCATATTGTCTTCTATCTTACTGTGGTTGATGATGATCGTGCCATCATAACTGTGAATCGCCGCGCCCGACCGGCTTCTGCCTTCCGTCAGCCGCGCCCGATTCAACGTGAGCTTGCCGCCTGCAACACTGAGGATGCGAAAACGCTTGCCGCCGCTGATCGTTTTGCCCGCGCCCTCTATGGTGATCTCGGAGGTTATGGATGGCAAGGCCGCTGTTAATGTGATGTCCTCCGTGAGCGTGATCGTATCCGCGCCTTTGCCCGCCGGGCATCCGCCAACTGCCCAGTCCGTGTTGGCCGCAATGATGGCAAAGGCCAGGCTGCAAGATTCGTTAACGATAATGCCCGCTTGCGGATCCTGGAGAGGCGGGGCGTTTTGCTCGGCGGCCCTGGTTGGGGTAGGCAATCGCGCGCCGTGTATGTATTCGAATGCGCCGATGTCGCATTGCCGCCCCTGAGGTCTTGCCGTTCCCGTCTGGTCTTTCGGCTCGCAGTCGGCGCTATCGCCCGCATCGATCGCCGGGCTATTTTCCGCCAGCAGATAGGTCGCGGGAGAGCCCCACAGGGACTTGAGCATAGGATCCCCGCTCAGCGCAGGATCACACGAGCCGTCCTGGATTAAATTGGCGCTGTTGGTATACAGCGGGCCAACGCAATCGCCGCCCTGGCTGCCGGCAATAATGCTGTTAACGAGATTGATCGCGTCGCCAGCTCCGTAAACGCCGCCGCCGACCGCGGCTTCATTGTTCGCCAGAGTCACATGAGTGAGGAATACCATGTCCGACACGTGCAAGGCGCCGCCATGCCGGACCGCGGTGTTGCCGCCTATCGTGCTGTTGACAATGCGCGTCCAGCCGCTATCGCTGATGATCGCTCCCCCATCCACTTCCGCTTTGTTGTTGAGCAACGCGCTGGCGCTGATCTCCGCTTGACCCGCGCTTTTGCTAAGCGCGCCCCCACTTTGCAGCGCCCAATTGTCACCGAGTGTACTGTTCATAATATTGAGCTGCGATCCCGCGCTATAGATCGCTCCGCCTTCGTATGCGCGATTGGCGCGGATGATACTGCCAGCGATAGTGCTTTCCGCGCGATTGATTGCAATCCCGCCGCCCCAAAGGCTGACCGAATTACCGCTGATCAAGGTATTGATCAGCAGGAGTGTGCCGTTTTCGCCCCAAACATAAATGGCGCCGCCGCTTTGGTGCGCTGTATTTCCCTTGAAGGCGCTGTCCTTGATGAACAAGCGTCCTCCACTCATGATCGCGCCGCCGCTGTCAGAAGCTGAATTATCGATGAAGGCGCTCTTGTTGACGATCAGCGAAGCGCCAGGCCGCACCCGTATCGCGCCGCCGTAGTGACCGCTTCCCTCGAGCAAGGTCAGATTATTGATGGTAACATCGCCCGCTTCGATATAGAAAATCGGATATGTCCGGTCGCCCCTTACAATATGGCCCTGTCCTTCGATGAATATGTCCGAGCTTATCGGGGGCAATTCGGCTATAAGTTTGATGTCTCCCGTCAATCTGATCCGATCAACGCCTTTGCCAGCAGAGCAACCCGCCACCGCGCTATCGCTGTTTGCCGCCTTGATCGCATCGTGGAGGCTGCAATCTTCATCGACGGTGATTTCGCTCATTCCCGCAGTTGGCGAGAGCGCGAAGAGCAAAATGAAGACAAGAGGGCAGAGCATTTTCCCCAAGAGAGACAGTAAACTCATTACATTGATTCCCTGGCCAGAAAGAGAGTCGTATCGATACAACCAATGTAGAGCGTGCATCGGGCGCTCGCAAGCGCCTGGTCTCGAAGCGTTGATCAAGCGTAGGATAGGGGCTGGCGCGTTTCGAAGGCGGCGTAGAGTGGATCCGCTTGTTTTTCATTTACCCGTTAACTCCATCTACAATCGTATCGAAATCTGTAACGCTTGTCCGGTACTCCGACCAAATGCCGCTTTTTCTACCCCCATCCCCCGGCCCAGCGCCCCCTCGGTCCCCCGCCTCACGGGTGAAGATCAGATCACCGAGGCATCAGGGAGGGGGAGCTAAACATCGCGGGATGCAAGGTATTTTGCGTGGGCGGCGGCATTGTCGCGCGTGTGTCTACATGTCCAGCGTATTGCGACGCTGATAGATTGTCGGTACATTATTTTACGCGAGCGCGACATCCTTGGGATCTTTTCGTCGGTTACGCGCCGAGCGACTGTAACCTGCGCGCTCTCGGTGGTAGAATCAAATGCATTCGCCCCTGACAGGAGCGCCGCTCGTGTACAACCCCAAAGAACATCTCAAACGACTCGTGGAAGTTCACGCGCCCAGCGGCTACGAAGCGCCGATCGCCGAGATCCTGCGCGAGGATTGGGCGGACCTTGTCGATGATTTCGACAGCGACGGGCTGGGCAGTCTTATCGGCATCAAACGCGCCACCCGCCCGGCAGAACAGAGGCGCAAGATCATGCTGGCGGCGCACATGGACGAGATCGGCTTGATGGTGCGCGAGATCAAAGATGGCTTTATCTATGTGCATCGCATCAGCGGCGTCGATCCGCGCGTGATGATGGCGCAACCAGTGCTGGTGCACGGCAAACGCGCCCTGCCCGGCCTAGTGGCGACGGTGCCGCCGCATATGCTGCGCGCCGCCGACCGGGCGCAGTACCCCCCCATCGACTCGCTGGTGGTCGATGTGGGACTGCCCGCCACTGAGGTAGAAGCCTTGGTGAATGTCGGCGACCTGGTGACGATCGACGCGCCCATGATTGAGCTCAAGGGTCGGTTGCTGGCGTCCAAGGCGATGGACGACCGCGCCTGTATAGCCGTGATCACAACCTGCCTGCGCCTGCTGAGCGATATGCGCCATAGCTGGGAGGTCCATGCCGCCGCCACCGTGCAGGAGGAGGTCGGCTTGCGGGGCGCTACTACCGCAGCCAATCACATTGAGCCGGATTGCGCCATCGCCCTCGATGTCGGTTTTGCCGAACAGCCGGGACTGTCTACCGGCGCGGGTAAGCTGGGCGGAGGCCCGCAACTTGGCATCGGCGCCAACTTCCACCCCAAAATGGTTTCGCGCTTGCAGGAAGTCGCCGCTTATTACGAAATCAAATGGCAAAGCGACATCATGCCCGCGCGCACGGGCACCGACGCCTGGGCGATCCAGGTCTCGCGTGCTGGTGTGCCCACAGCGCTTTTGAGCATCCCGCTGCGCAATATGCACTCGCCGGTAGAAACGCTGGATCTCAAGGACATTGAACGCTGCGGACGCCTGCTGGCGCATTTCATCTGCGGGCTCGATGACGATTTTGTGGAATATCTGTCACTGCTGCCAGCCGATGAATCAGCCCGGTAAAGCAAGCGGGGTTGTGTATCGAATTCGGTTGAGATAAAGCTCAACCACCACCTAACAGTCGGTAGGGGCGATCCGCTGGATCGCCCGACGCGTAGAAACTGAATGAGTATCGGGCGACTCACCGAGTCGCCCCTACCTAGTCGTAAGTATTTTGGGTTTAGGATCTCATGTTTAGAATTGTAAAAGTATTTCAACCGAAAAGGATACACTACCCAAGCGGGCCGGGCAGCAAAACTTAGGACTTGCTGTACTTCCCTGCTACAATGAGCAGGATGCAAAAACAAACTGAGCGCTGAACTATGGACTGGACAGAAACCATCTTCACCATTGTAGTAGTCCTCGCGGCAACAGGAGGTTTGATGATCTGTTGGCTGCGCAGTGACATCATCAGCTTGCGGGAGGAAATGCAGCAGTTGCGCGGCGACACGCGATCCGATATCAAGCGCTTGCGCGACGATATGCAGAGCGATATTCAGCGCCAAGGGAGTTGAGTTCTTGTAGCGCAAGCGGCGGACGGCGCCGCGGAATATGGATTGTCCCCCCGCTAGTCAATAAACTGCCGGTGCCATTCCTCGAGCGTAAGCAGCGCCCAAAGCTGCCGGTTGCTGTCGCGCCTGCCGGAATGATGTTCGTTGATCAAGCGCTCGACCACAGCGCTGCGCCACAGACCGCGCTCCCGCGCGCGCCGGCTGAGCAGGATGTCCCGCACCGGCGTCATATCCCGCCGCAGCCAGGCGCCCAGCGGGATGCCGAAGCCGTGTTTGCGGCGATTGATGATCGCGTCTGGCAAGATGCCCCGAGCTGCCTCTTTGAGGATGAACTTGGTCCGCACGCCCTTGAGCTTGAGATTGAAGGGAATCCTGGCGGCATGTTCGACCAATTCATGATCGAGGAAAGGCGCTCGCGCTTCAAGCGAGGCGGCCATACTGCAGCGATCGGCTTTGATCAGCAGATCATCGGGCAAATAACTGCGCATATTGGCATTGAGCAAGCCCGCGACCGGTTCATCCGATGCCTCGAGATAGCGTGAGAAATCGGCTGAATCAGGTCCATCCGTCGCGCAGATCTCGCGGATTAGATCGGCACTGAAGACACGCGCCAAGTCGAAATAACCGTCCGGGACGGACATGCCAGCCGCCTTCACGAAGCGCCGCGCCCGCTTGACTTTGTCGTCATAAGCCGTCCCCTCCGGCAACAGCGCAAGCAGACCGGCGATGCCAGGCCAGAATGGCTTCGGCAGAACTGACAGCCGCTGAAAGAGCGCGGCGGCATAAAAGCGTTCGTAGCCCGCGAAGAGTTCGTCGCCGCCGTCGCCGGTCAGCGCCACCGTGACCTGCTCCCGCGTCAGTTTGCTCACAAGGTAAGTGGGAATGGCGCTGCTGTCGGCGAAGGGCTGGTCGTGATGCCGGACCAATTCGGCGAGCAGGTTCATCGCCTCGGGCCGGACGCGAAAGGTATGGTGATCGGCGCCCAAGACCTTCGCGACCTCCGCGGCATAGGGGGTCTCGTCGAAGCTGTCGTCGCCTTCAAAGCCGATGCTGAAGGTCTTGACGGCGGCGCTGCTATGACGGCGCATCAGAGCGACGATGAGGCTGCTATCCAGGCCGCCGCTGAGGAAGGCACCCAAGGGCACATCGCTCATCAAACGCAGCTTGACCGCTTCGTCCAGTTTTTGGCGCAGCGGCTGAATATAGTCGGCGGCCCTGGCCCGCGCATCGGAAGGGGCCACCGGCGGCAGCGACCAGTAGCGCGCTTCCCGTCGTGGTCCCGCGGAGGTGACGCGCAGACTGGTGGCCGGCGGCAGCGCGAAGATATTCTGGAATGCCGTATCCGGCGCTGGCAGGTATCCATAACTGAGATATTGCGCCAGGGCGCTGCCCTCTGTGGCCGCGAAGGCGGAAAGACGTGGCACAGACGGGTGCGCGAGCAGGGCTTTGATCTCACTGGCGAAGACAAAAACGTCGCGGTCATGGTAATAATAGAGCGGCTTCTGTCCCATGCGATCGCGCGCCAAGAGCAGATGCTTTCGCCGCTTGTCCCAGAGAGCGATGGCGTACATCCCGCGTAGGCGCTTCCAGCAGTCATCCCCGTACGCTTCGTAGAGATGGGCGATCGGCTCGCCATCGCCATCGGTGCGGAAGCGGTGGCCCCTTCCGCCCAGGTGCTGGCGCAACTCGCGGTAATTATAAATTTCGCCATTGAAGACGAGGGCGACCGACTCATCTTCGTTGGTGAGCGGTTGATCGCTGCCGGGGATGTCAATGATGCTCAAGCGGCGCATGGCCAGGCCGGCATTACCGTCGATGAAGTAACCGGCGCCGTCCGGACCGCGATGCAGCAAGCGGTCGTTCATAGCGCGCAGCAATTCCTCGCTTACCGGTTTGCCATCGAAATGGATGACGCCGCAAATGCCGCACATGGCTGGATGCCCTCTTGATGAATGCCGTCATTCTATCACCATTTACAGGCATCGTGCGTCTACCGCTTAACTGCGGCATCTGACAGCGCGTGGTCAAGCACATTGGTTTGTACTATCCTACATACAATGCGATAGCTAGGTTGTGGTCAAAGCAGCTAGGCTTACCAAGGTGATAGCAGCGCAATCGCTCGCTATGCTTGGGTTTTCTGGGAGGTTTCGCAAATGGCTCAAACGCGAGCATGTTGTGAACTTCGCGGCTAGACCAAACTGTGAACTTGCGTTATTCTAACAACAAGAATCAAGGAAGCATACATGGTAGCGGACGCAAAATCCAATGTAGACAACAAACGGTTAGCGGTGATTGAGACGCGGATGGAGACATATGTCACTCAAGACAAACATGAACGAGAAATTGGCGATATCAAGGTGATGATGGCGGAGATCCGCGGCGAAATTAAGAGGTTGCGCGGCGACATCAAGAATCTGACTTGGCAGATCGCGGTGGTGGTAGCCATTCTTTCGAGCGTTATTTCGTTCCTGGTCAGCAGGATCCCAGTTTGATGTTTGAATGGTGCTGTCACTACTCTGTTGACGTGAATGGCATCGTTGATCCCGCATATGTAGACCCCCGGCGGCAGCAAAAAGGTCTGCCGCGCTTGCACAATATAACAGACCCGTTCCTTGCATGAGCAAAAGGGTTCATGAAACACGAGATAAGTGACAAGCCACCGGCGCGTTACCAGCGTTCTACAGCTACGATTGCGGGGTCTAACGTGGAGCAAGTTCCTGTGACTGACGACGGTGCTAACAAGATGAAAATGCCACTGTGGCTCCAAGTAATCGCTTCTATAAGCATTCCAGTTATCCTGGCGCTGCTGGCGCTTGTCGCATTGATAAACCCTCAATTTGCCGAATTGAGGGCACTAATAATTGAGAATCGGGATGACATCGCAGAGAATCGCGAAGCTATAGCGGCACTGGACATCAAGCTATCTGGCGAAATTGCGGCGCTGGACAGCAGGCTAACTGGCGAAATATCGCGACTAGACAATCGGATTACAGTTGAAGTTGCGCGCCTCGACAATAAGTTCGACGCGCTCGCCAATCTGATGATCGTTGCCCATACTAACGGCGGAGCTACCGAAGCGGAACTTGTCGCAATCTGGGAAACTGTTCGCAATCCAGAATGAGCGCGTTTACCGACGCATACAGCTAGGCTATTTCTGGCCGGCGCAAGTGCCAGTCGGTCGCCATTTGATAGGCGTGGCCCAGTCGCAGCGCTGTAGGCTCGGTATAGGGCGCGCCCAGGATTTGCAAGCCGATGGGCAAACCCGCGCTGTCGAAGCCGCAAGGAACGCTCAACCCGCATAATCCCGCCAAATTCGCTGATATCGTCAGCACATCCGCCAGGATCATCTGTAGCGGATCCTGAGTCATTTCGCCAAACTTGAAGGCGGTTGTGGGCGCGACCGGCGCCACCAGGGCGTCTACCTTTGCAAAGATGGCGTCAAATTCAGCCCGGATGAGCGTACGCACGGCTTGCGCCTTGCCATAATAGGCGTCGTAGTATCCGGCCGAAAGCGTATACGTGCCAAGCATGATGCGCCGCTTTACCTCTTCGCCGAATCCGCGGCCGCGCGTCAGCTTGTAGGTATCAATCAGGTCCGTCCCTTCGACGCGTGCGCCGAAACGGACGCCGTCGTAACGGGCCAGGTTGGCGCTGGCTTCCGCCATGGCGATGATGTAGTAGGCGGGCAGGCAGTATTCGGCGTGCGCGAGACTGACCTCTTGCACATGGGCGCCCATGTCCTCAAGCAGCGCGGCCGCTGCAAGCACAGCTTTTTCGACCTCAGGCTGCAGTCCTTCCGCGAAGTATTCCCGCGGCAAGCCGATCTTCAAGCCACGTACATCGCGAGACAGCTCGGCGACATAGTCCGGCACGTCAACCGGCATACTGGTCGAATCGAGCGGATCATGTCCGGCGATAACAGCCAGCACACGCGCGACATCTTCCACCGTGCGCGCGAAAGGACCGGCCTGATCGAAGGACGATCCGTAGGCGATCAGACCATAGCGCGAGACACGTCCGTAACTGGGTTTGATAGCGCTGACGCCGCAGAAAGAGGCCGGCTGGCGGATGCTGCCGCCGGTATCCGTTCCCAGTGTCCCCATCGCCATCTCCGCTGAAACAGCCGCCGCGCTGCCCCCGCTGCTGCCGCCGGGCACTCGCTCGCGGTTCCAGGGATTGCGCGTGGGAAAGTAGCCGCTGTTTTCAGTGGTCGAGCCCATGGCGAATTCGTCCATGTTGAGTTTGCCAAGCAGGACCGCGCCCGCCTCGTGGAGGCGCGCTACGGAGGTGGCGTCAAATATCGGCAGGTACCCTTTGAGGATCTTGGAACCGCAGGTCGTTTCAATACCCTTGGTGGAAAGCACGTCTTTCAGCGCGAGGGGAATGCCGAGCAGTGGTCTGTCGTCGCCAGCCGCTCGCGCTTGATCGGCCGCTTTTGCTCCCCCCAGCGCCAGATCGGCAGTGAGGCAAAGGTAGGCGCGGACGCGCGGGTCCAGCGCTTCAATCCGCCGCAAATGAGCCTCGGTCAACTCGAGCGAACTGATCTCGCGCTCTCGCAGCCCTTCCAGTGCCTCTGTGATAGTCAAAGCAGTGAGATCTGTCATTTGTTCCGCCTAAGCTTTCGGGTCCGTCGGCACGGAGCACGAGTATAGCACAACGGGGATTCACCACAGCCGCTCGGCGGCCGTGGTAAAAAACGACTAGTCTGCTTCGCTGTGGTGAATATCCCGCCAGTGCCGCTGCACCTGATCGCGCGTTTCTGCGACGTCCCCATCGTTTTCGATAATCACATCGGCCTGGCGCAGTTTGTCTTCTTGCTTGTTCTGTGACGCGATGCGCTGCCTGGCAATGTCCTCGCTCAAGCCTCGCTCGCTCATCAGGCGCTTTAAGCGCGTCTGTGGCGCGGCATTGACCACCCAAACGGCGTCGACGACCTGTCGCAGATCTCCCTCGAGCAGCTTGATCGCTTCAATGACCACTACCCGCTGCTTGGCGCTTCGAATGAGTTGGTGAATCCGTTCCCGGATGGGGGGATGCGTGATTGCTTCCAGCGCTCGCAATTCCATTTGATTCGCAAATACGATTTTGCCTAGGGCGGCGCGGTTGATCTCGCCATCTGCGCCGATGACGTCCAAGCCGAATTCTTTAACCACGTCGTCGAATGCCGGGCCGCCACGCAATATCACTTGATGCGCGACTCGGTCGGCATCAACGGCTGCCGCACCCAGATCAACCAGGAACTGTCGGACGAGACTCTTTCCAACCGCAATATTGCCGGTCAGCCCGATCAGGTACTTGTCCGGATAGCGCGCGCTCAAGCTGTTGACTCCTTTGGTCGAGTTCCAAATATAAATGCTAAACAAAGTCTCGCGCAAGTCAGGGCTTGAGCCTTAGCGCCGACACAGCCCTACGCCATTGGCTGACTCGCTATTTCGGCGCACTGTTTATGTAAACTGCGGCGCTCATGCGACAAGCAATCGTTAGAAAACCTGAACGTGTGAACATCTTGTCGCCAATCGTCAGAACATTTGTGCTAATATTGTGCCAGATTAGAAAAGACTCCCATGCGCGGACGGCCTCCTTTTACCGTTCCCGTTATCAGCCGGAGGGCGAGTTGTGGGAAACTTTTCTTTTCTTTTTTCCGTTTGGAGAAGGAGGTTGGACCTCAGACGTCGCGAAAGTACTCACTCGATACCAAGATTGACGCGCTGAACCAGATCGACCAAAACGATGGCGATGTGGCCAAGATCAGCGACCTGCTGGAGATCCCGGAGCGCACGCTGCGTGGCTGGCAGGGAGTCGAGGACGATCTGCGCAGCAGACAGCGAAAGCGGCAGCGTCGCCAGCGGGACAGGCTGACGGTTGATTTGCAGTTGGGGATGCTGGAACACGGTCAGGCGATCCTGCAACAGATGAACGGCGAAACCCTGGCCAAGGCGCCGTTGAATCAGTTGGCGTCGGCGCTGGGCGCGCTGGTCAATCACGCGTTGAAACTGGAGGGAGCGATAGAAGAAACTGATGAGCGAGAAGAAGAAAAAGTCATCCAATTCGAATACTATTATGATGGTGCCGTTCAGGAGGTGCCACCATGGACAGGCGCAAGTGAGGGATTTGACCGCTCGCTTCAAAGTAGTGGCGTGTGGGAGGCGCTGGGGCAAGACCGAGCTTGGCAAGACGATACTGCTGCATCAGGCGCTATGGGAGAAGAAGCGCACATGGTGGCTGGCGCCGACTCATCTGATGGCGAGCCAGGTATGACGCAACTTGAAAGCGAGCACGAGGCGCTTCCCCGATCTGGCGACCAGTGAGAGCGAACGCCGTATTGACGCGCCCGGCGGAGGCATGATCGCGGTACGCAGCACGCATTATCCGGACAATTTGCGCGGCGAGGGCCTAGATCTGGCCGTGCTGGACGAAGCCGCTTATATGGAACCGCGCGTCTGGCCGGAAATCGTTCGGCCGATGTTGACGACGACCCGGGGCAACGCCCTGTTTCTGAGCACGCCTTTTGGACGCAACTGGTTCTACGATCTGTTTCAAAAGGGCATCAATGCTCGGTATCAGCCGTAGTGGCAGGCCTTCTGGTTCCCGACGGATAGAAATCCCAATATCGCCGCCGAAGAGTTGGAAAGCATCCGCCGCATGACGACCGAGCATATCTGGGGCGCAGAATATCGAGCGCGCTTTGATGACGACAGCGGTCAGGTCTTTCGGGGAATCCGCGCCGCCCTCGCCAGGGATCCCTATCCGCAGGCTATCGCCGGGCGTCTTTACGTAGCGGGCGTGGATTGGGGACGCGATCGCGATTACACCGTCATCGTTATCATTGACGCGGATGAGCGGCGCATGGTCGCCTTGGATCGCTTCAACCAGATCGGCTGGGGCTTGCAGCGGGGACGGCTGCGAGCAATCTGTGATCGCTGGCAGCTCAACAGATCTGGGCGGAAGCCAACAGCTTCGGATCGCCCAATATCGAAGCCTTGTTGGAAGAAGGACTGCCGATGCGCAGCTTCACGACCACCTCAAAGAGCAAATCGCCCCTGATCGAATCCCTTGCGCTGGCGATTGAACGCCGATTTATCAGCTTGCTTGATCATCCGGTGCTGCTGGCGGAACTGGCCAGCTATACACTGCAGCGCTTACCTGGGGGCGGGGGCTATCGCTATGGCGCGCCACTGGGCATGCACGATGACACTGTGATGGCGACAGCCTTGGCATGGCACGGTGTGGAGAAGAGCGGACCACGCTTTGGATTCGCTTGAGCCGTCCTCGCCCCAGATTCCTCTCTCATAAAGGCTGAGGAGGGGACATCTTTTCATCAAGCTCAATATCGCCAATAAATCTGTATTTTTGTGGCGATTTTCGGGCGACCTGATAGGTCGCCCATACAATTTTCGCCACAAATGAACCTTGTAGGGGTCAGCTAATAGCTGACCCGTCGCCATCGTACCGCGTTACTTCAAACATGTCCGCTCCTCAGCCCTTTGTGGGAGAGGGGCTTTAGCGCGCAACCTAGCGAGCGCCAGCCATGCCTGATACAATGTCGAAACTTTCGCCGGAGCGGAGTTCGGGAGACATGAGGATCATGAGCAACCCCCTGCTGGACATACAGAGACACGGGCAAAGCGCCTGGCTGGACTATATCCACCGCCAAGACCTGGAAAACGGGGACCTTCAACGTCGAATCGATGAAGAAGGCATACTCGGCGTCACCTCGAATCCATCGATATTTCAAAAGGCCATCGGCGATTCCGATACCTATGACGAAGCCATCTTGACCATGCTTGATCTAGAAGCGGAAGACATCTACGAGTCTCTGGCTATCGAAGATATCCAAAACGCGACCGACCTCTTTCGCCCGATCTATGAGCGCAGCAATGGCGGCGATGGTTTTGTCAGCCTGGAAGTGTCGCCGCTGTTGGCGCGTGATACTCAGGGCACGATCGATGAAGCCAAGCGCCTCTTCCAAACCGTCGACCGGCCCAATCTGATGATCAAGATTCCGGCTACGCCCGAGGGTCTGCCGGCCATCGAAGCGGCGATCGCCGCCGGCATCAACGTTAATGTCACGCTGATTTTTGCTATCGAGAATTACGAAGCGGTCGCCGAGGCCTTCATCCGCGGTCTGGAGCGACGCCTGGCAGCCGGCGAAGACATCGCGCGCGTGGCCTCGGTCGCCAGCTTTTTCCTCAGCCGCATTGACGTCATGGTCGATCACATCCTGGAAAACAACATCCGCGCGGCGCAACTGCGCGGGGATACGGCCCGCATCGCCTCGAACAGCAAGCTGCTGGGCCAGGCCGCCATCGCCAGCGCCAAGCGGGCTTATCGCTCCTTCCAGCGCATCTTCGACGGCGAACGCTTCGCCGATCTGCGCGCGGCCGGCGCGCTGGCCCAGCGTCCGCTCTGGGCCTCGACCGGCGCCAAGAACCCGGCCTATCCCGATACCATGTACGTCGACAATCTGATCGGAGCACATACGGTCAACACGCTGCCACCCGCGACATTGGCGGCCTTCAAGGACCACGGCGCAGTCGCCGAGACGTTGTCGCAGCAGGCTGGCAACTTCCTGCCGCCGGACGAGGTCATGGATCGCCTGGCCGAGGTCGGGATCGATTTGGGTCAGGTGACCTCGCGCTTGCAGGACGATGGCGTCGACGCCTTCATCGAAGCCTTCGAAACCTTAATCTCGCAAGTGGCGGCCAAGCGCACACTGCTACGAAGCGGCATCATGGAACGCAGCAAACTGGCGCTGGGCATTTATCACGGCGCAGTGGACAACGCGGTCGCGCGGCTGGACAGTGATTTCGCCAATCAACGGCTTTGGAACAAGGATGGCAGTCTCTGGAAGAACCACGGGCCGACGATGGAGAAGATCGTGGACCGGCTGGGCTGGCTCGATACCGACAGGACCATCGACCGCGAGCGGTTGCGCGCCCTGCGGGAAAGCGTCCGTGGCAGCGGCCTCAAGCACGTCGTGCTGCTGGGCATGGGCGGCAGTTCGCTGGCGCCGGAAGTGCTTGCCGATACCTTTGGGCCGCAAGCGGGCTTCCCGACCCTGATCGTGCTCGACAGCACCGACCCCGCTCGCATCCGACAGGTCGAGGCTGAGATTTCGCTCGACGACACGCTCTTCATCGTCGCCAGCAAATCGGGCGGCACCATCGAGACCCTGGCGCTGGACCACTATTTCTGGGAACGGACCGGCGGCGCGGGCGAGCAATTCATCGTCATCACCGATGCCGGATCGCGCTTGCAGCATATCGCCGAGGAAGCCGGCGTCCGCGAGATCTTTCTCAATCCGGCTGATATCGGCGGGCGTTATAGCGCGCTGAGTTACTTCGGTCTGGTACCGGCGGCTCTGCTGGGGCTGGATCTGGACGGACTCTGGGAGAGCGCCGATACCATGATGGCCAGCAATCGCGAGTCGATCCCCGCGCATTATCACCCCAGCATCCTGTTAGGCGCGGTCATCGGCGCGCTGGCCAAAGAAGGACGCGACAAGGTCAGCATCTATACCTCGGAGTCCTTGACGAGCTTTGGCAACTGGGCGGAGCAACTCCTGGCGGAAAGCCTGGGCAAAGAAGGGCTGGGCGCATTGCCGGTTGTCGGCGCGACTATCGGCCGGCCGCATGATTATGTCAGCGACCGGCTCTTTGTCTACCTGCGCGTCGATAACGACAGCGATGTCGCCGAAAAGGACGCGGCGATACGAGCGCTGCGCGAAGCGGGACACCCCCGTGTGACCATCCGCGTACCGGACAAAAACGGCATCGCCGGGGAATTCTTCCGCTGGGAATATGCCACCGCCATCGCCGGCAGCTTGCTGGGCGTGAACCCCTTCGATGAACCCAATGTCACCGAAGCCAAAGAGGCGACCAAGGCGCTGCTGAATATCTACAGCGATACCGGGAGCCTTCCCTCTGATGAGCCAATCATGACGCGCGAAGGCCTGCAGATGTTCGCCGACGAGGCCACGCTCGAGCCGCTGCGCGAACTTTGCCAACAGCACGGCTATGACGGCGGTGACCTTGTGCAGGTGATTGCCGCGCAGATGGCTGGCACGCATGCCGGGGACTATTTCGCATTTCTGGTCTATTTCAGTCCCGATTCGCAAGAGAGGCGTTTACTCCATCACATTCAGCGCCGGCTGCGCCATGTCACCAAGCGCGCGGTCACCATCGGCTACGGTCCGCGATACCTGCATAGCACGGGCCAGTATCACAAAGGCGGGGGCAACAACGGCGTCTTTTGGCAGTTGACGGCCGATGCCGCGCCCGATTTGGATATACCCGGCTTCAATTTCAACTTCGGCACACTCTTCGCCGCGCAGGCCGCCGGCGATCTGCAAGCCCTGCATAATCACGAACGGCGGGCTATCCGCTTGCACTTGACCGGCGACCGCAGCTTGGGTTTGCAGAAACTGCTGACCGCAATCGACTTTGTGGAATCGCGGCGGCGTTGAAGTACGTGTCTTAACTACCGAGGACATCGAGAAAAGACAACGAAGAATATGACTAATCAGCGCGGATCATAATCACAACAAAACCCAAACAGATCGAGAACCAAGACTAACGCGGGTTTGGCTACTTAACTACATAAGCTCCAAATTAAACTATGGGGTACCATGTTAGACATAGCACGGTGTGGCGGTCAGCGCAACGCGTGTCATATAAGTCTGAGTAAAAGAGCCTGCCTGTCCAAAAGCGAGGCTTTTTTGCTTCTTAATGCCCCTGAAAGCTACGACGGAATCGCGGATCGTGCAATCAAAGAGGCATCGAACTTTGGCGCGCGAAGCCGTATGTCCACTTTTCTTTGAAGTGAGCTCACACGATCGAGAACTCCTGGGCGATGATGATTGAGCCATTGCACACATCCAGCGACAGCACAGTCTGTTCACCAGCGCAGTGGGAGTCCGACCGGTAACATTGATCCGCGCTTTGACAGATTGATAGGCCGCGCAAAGATGGCATATCAAACCACGTGGCGGAATCTGCCTGCTGTTGCCGGTCAAGCCACGGGCGCGGTCAGTGACAATGCCTTGCTCGCTTGTCAGCGCGTCTTGGCGCCGGCCGGGATGCACGAGACCTTTATGCCGTCCATCAGCGGGGTCATGATGCAATTGCGCTCGCTTCGTCGCATCTTCGAGGTGGCAGTGGATATGATCGGCGAGACTCTGTTCCCGGAATAACCTATGCGGCGCCGTACAATCCGCATGGAGGAGAAATGCCATGTGGTCAGATAATGAAACTGACGTTGATCAATTAGACTACCGTAATCTTGTCGGTGTTACGCTTTTCATTATTAGAAATAAGGTTCACCACCCGAAGACGATTACAAAAGCCTCCCTCGCGGTTGGCCAATCTAGTCATTAATGATTTCGAGATTACACTTTTGTAAGCGCATTTTGGCGGTATCTACTGGGGGTTTCGCCGGTGAAGCGTGTAAATGCCTGGGTAAATCCGCTAAGACTATTGTAGCCAACATCCAGAGCTGTTTCAGTCACGCCGGAGTTGGCAGCTAGCAGCTCCATAGCACGCATCATTCGTGCTTTATGCAAGAACTGGTACCAAGACTGACCGGTCTCCTGATTCATGCGGCGGCGTAGGGTGCGCGCTGACAAATTGGCGACTTCCGCTACATCCTTTAGACGCACTTCACGCAAATTTGCCAGTGTGTAATCCATAGCCGTCGCGAGTGCCGGTGACTTTGCAAGAGGCAGGCGAAAGGGATGCTCCTTAGCCATCCACTGATGACAAAGTGTGGCCATAGTTTGAAAAAAGAGGTTGGCAGTGCTGTCGTTAGGATCCCGGTCAACGCCCCAACGCACACTGTGTAGAATCATTTCTCGAAGCAGAGGTGGCACTGAAAAGATCCGGCACTTACTTTTCGGCACGCCTGGAAAATCGGGGTCAAAGCAGATCGTCCGCAGCGAAACTGGTGTCATAAAGTCGGTCGAGTGCGGTATGCCGCTTGGCATCCAGACCGCCCGAAGCGGTGGCAAGAGAATTTGTGTTGACTCCACCTTGATGTGCAGTATGCCGCGAATAGCGTAAACCAAGTTGTGACGCAAATGACTATGTAAGCCGTGCGTTCGTTTTTCAGAGTCGATAGCATAGCAAAAGGCTGGCGCTTGCGACCTATCGATTTCAGGATCAGGAAAGCCCATCTACCGTCTCGCTATCATGCTTAATACTTTGCCAGAATATACACCAACTGACCGTTTGGAACAAATACTTGTCCGAAACATGCGAGACGACATACAGAATTCGGGAATATAGTGTAAAAAAATCCAACGAGATACATGACGACCTTGATTCTGGTAAGGAGCGATAATCATAGCGCTCGATCAGCGATCAAATGGACTTCGTTGCCGGTCGCGATGAGCAGAATTGGGATGGTGAATGTGTAGTATCGGGATTGGCTCATATAAGTCAGATGCAATACATGGAGATCACCAAGGAGTTACTGTGTTGCCAACTGTGCGCATTGATCTATTCAGCGACAACCTCGCCAAGCCAACACCAGAAATGCGGCGGTTTATGTGTGAGGCTCCGGTAGGTGACGAAACGAAACATGAAGATCCAACCGTCAATCTCCTGCTTGATATGGCGATTGATTTGCTGGGCAAAGAAGCCGCTGTGTTTATGCCAACCGGGACGATGTGCAATGAGATTGCCTTTGCAGTCCACTGTCGTCCCGGCGATGAAATCTTCATGGATAAAACCGCCCATCCGCTCCACTATGAGGGCGGAGGGCCTGCGGCTCTAGCGGGTGTGTCAATCCAGACGCTGGACGGGGACAATGGCATCTTCTCGGCTGATCAGTTAAGGTCCGCAATCCGCCCGCCAAGCCGTTTCTTCCCGCGTCCGTCCTTAGTTTCTGTCGAGCAATTCAGTATGCTTGGCGGGGGTAGGATTTGGTCCTTAGAACAGATCCATGCCGTTACAGATGTTGCGCGCGAGTCCGGACTTGCAACACATCTTGATGGCGCTCGCCTCCTGATTGCCTCCGCAGCCACTGGCGTACCTGCTGCTGCCTATGCTGCTCCATTTGATTCCGTCTGGATAAGCCTTGACAAAGCCATTGCGGCGCCGGTAGGGGCTGTTATGGCCGGTTCCAAGGCGTTTATTGAAGACACATTGTTTTGGAAATTGCGAGTTGGGGGCAGTTGGCGGCAACCTGGCATAATCGCGGCTGCTGGTGTCTACGCCCTCCAGCATAACGTTGAGCGTATCCCTGAATTACTGGAAAACGCCAGGCTTCTTGCCGAGTTATTGCGAGGTACTCCAGGCATTAAAATTGAGCCGGAGTCCGTCACAACTGATATCGTCTTCTTCGAAATAACCGATCCCAATATATCAGCCGCCGCATTTCAAAAGCATCTGCTGGATGAATATGGGATTCGCGTTAGCGTTATGGGACCACAACTGGTGCGTATGTGTATGAATCTAGACGTTTCGACCGACGACGTGCGCGAGGCTGCTGCGTCAATCCGAGAGGTTTTCACAAAAGCCACCGCTACAGCACGACAAAAGGCGTGAACGATTTCGGTTGCCGGTGGCACAAATGACTGATTTAGAACAAGGAGCGATGTATGGACTAAAACGACTGATTGTCCGATTCCCCCAGCCAGGGAAAGCGAATGAAGGAGAAATATACAATGGTTTCAAAAAGAGAGTTCAAAAAGAAAGCAGCTCTGAGTCGGCGGCAATTCCTCAAACTTTCAGCTGCCGGCGGTGGTTCGCTGGCAGTCTCATCGGGACTCGGTGGTATTCTGCTTGCTAGATCTGCCCCGGTCTTTGCCCAAGGAAATACGAATTTGGTAGCGGCTGTAGGCGCCGAGCCGCCGAGCCTGGATCCGCAGGCCATTGAACAACGGATTCCTCAGATGATTACTTGGAATATCTATGAGCCGCTTATCGATCGTGACGAGCAGGGACTGCCTATACCATGGTTGGCAGAATCCTGGGAACAAATCGATGACACGACGATGCGTCTCAAGTTGCGCGAGGGTATCTCGTTCCACAATGGCGAAGCTTTTAATGCAGATGCTGCTGTCTACAGTGTGAATCGCATTGTTGACCCGGAACTGGCTTCTCAGTGGATCGGAGTCGTCGGCACCATCAAGAATGCCAGCAAGGTCGATGACATGACCATAGACATCGAGACGCATGATGTGGACCCAATCTTGCTTGGACGCTTGACCGCGCTGGCAATGATGGCGCCTGGGTGGACGGAGGAGGTTGGTGATGAGGTTTCCTCGACGACCAATGGCACAGGAGCGTACAAGCTAAGCAACTGGCACCGTAATGTTCAGGTGGAATTGGAATCCAATGAGGACTATTGGGGAGGCGCTCCGAGCATCAAGTCAGCCACAATACGCATTATTGGTGAAGATTCTACGCGTTTCCAATCTGTCAAGACCGGCGAAATTGACATATACCTTGGTCCTTTGCCCGATCACTTGCCAGAGTTGCCTAAGTTCGAGGCTCCGTTAGCGCAGGAATTCTCCATGGTTCGGCTCAGCAACTTGGAAGGCTCAAGGATTGGCGATCCGCGCGTTCGTCAGGCGATGAACTATGCTGTCGACAAAGAACTGATCCTCCAACAGCTGCATGCTGGCTTGGGCACAGTCTCGCCGGGTCAGCTTTCGGCCCCGGGGATGTTTGGATATAACCCCAACCTGGCGCCTTATCCCTATGACCTGGATCGAGCCAAATCCTTGCTCGCGGAGGCTGGCGCCGAAGGGTTAGAGGTAGACTATGTTGGTCCAAAAGGCAGGTATGCCGGTGATGCCATATTGAACCAAGCCATCGCGGAAATGCTGGAACAAGCTGGTTTGAAGGTCAATCTGAACCTCCTTGACCCGCAATCATGGGTACGATTTGGCGACCGAAACCAAACCCCGGTTCCGCCCTCATGCTGGTACCTCGTGCACTCTAACAGCCTCTTCGACGCGGATCGGACCGTTTCTAGTTACTATACTGATGAGAGTCCGTTCTCGGCGTATCACAATGATGAGATTCGTACATTGTTCGAAGCGGGGCGTGTAGAATTGGATGTTGCCGAACGTGAGAAGATTTACCATCGGGTATTCGAGTTAGGGCGTGAGGATCCTCCGGCTATCTTCATGTTGCAACTCGTTGATCTCTGGGCCTTGACTGAACGAACCCAGTTCAAACCGCGTGCCGATGGTCGCTTCATAATCCGCACCATGTCGCTGTAAACACAAAACGCTTGGGAGGGCTGCGATACGGTCCTCCTTAAGCGCGCTTCGCGAAAGCATCGTCTGTGAATTAGGAAAGGAAATACTGATGCTGCGACTACTCCTAAAGCGGGCGGTGCACTCCTTCTTTTTGATTACCGCAGTCGTGAGCGTTGTGTTCCTGACCACGTTTGTCATTGGTGATCCAGTACGCGCTTTACTTCCGGCAGAGACACCCGAAGAAATCGTTGAAAAGTATCGGGAAGAGAGAGGCTTCAACAGACCGGTTCTCGTTCAATACATAGATTATATGAGCCATGCCTTCGTTGGTGACTTTGGTGACAGCTGGTGGCAACGAACGCCGGCATTGCCCATCGCGTTGCGCCCACTCCCGGCAACATTCCAGCTTGGTATTCTTGCCATGACCCTTGCAACTTCGCTGGGGATTCCGATTGGCGTGTATGCCGGGATGAAGCCCGGCTCTTGGGCAGACCGTTTGGCGACCGTGACCTCATTATTGGGTGTGTCAATGCCACTGATTTGGCTCTGTCCGATGTTGGCGTTTATTTTTGCGGTTACGTTGGGATTATTGCCCACGGCGGGATACGGATCCTGGCAGCATATGGTCCTCCCAACTATTGCCCTGGCCGCTTTACCATTGGGACGCATTGTGCAGATCACGCGAGCCTCAATCATAGACGAACTGGTCAAGCAGTACGTCACAACAGCCCGCGCCAAAGGGCTGCCGTATCGCCGCGTCCTGGTTCAGCACGTACTCAGGAATGCCTTGCTTCCAGTCATTACCGTTTCCGGATGGGAATTTGTTTTGGTTGTCTCTGGCTACACAATCATCGTTGAGGCCGTGTTTGGCTGGCCGGGTGTCGGTTGGATGCTCTTTAGCGCGATACGAATCCGCGATGTGCCCTTATTGGCTGCAACCGCATTTGTGATCGCGGTCGTGGTTGTTGCGATCAATTTCGCTATTGATATTCTCTATATCATCGTGAATCCCTTGATTCGATACGAATAGTTCAATTCTTATGAGTGGATAATGATGACACACGGTTAGAGGTATCTTATGACCACAGAACTCACTGCTGATGATGTTACGCAAGCCAGATCTGTGAACTTCCGCGACAAGGACCTGTATAGACTGTTACGGACACTTTTTCATGATCCTTTTTCGACGACGGCTGCCATCATCCTGATTGTTTTGGTGATAGTCGCTATTGCCGCGCCGGTTCTCTCCCCGTTTGATCCTACGGCTCAGTCTCTGCTGCGGCGGCTCACACCACCGGCCTGGGTAGAAGGTGGCTCTGAAGCAAATCTACTGGGTACGGATTTGCTGGGCCGCGATATGCTCAGTCGTATTATCTACGGCACGCGCATGTCCTTAATGATTGGCGTGGTAGTTGTCGTCATAGCTGGCATTATCGGAACCATTATCGGGATGCTTGCCGGGTACCTCGGCGGTCGCTTTGACGCTATCGCGATGCGCTTCATCGATTTCCAGACTGCGATTCCTTACTTTTTGCTGGCGATGACGATAATGGCTGCTATAGGTCCCGGAGCGCGGAACCTGATAATCGTACTCAGCCTGGGAAGTTGGGTAATCTTTGCCCGCCTGGCCCGGGGCACGATGCTATCTATTCGCCATGCGGTCTATATTGAGGCTGCTCGCGTGACCGGGGGCAGCGAATACTGGATTTTGGTGCGGCATGCTTTACCTAATCTCACCTCGACTATCGTGACATTGGCCACCTTGGAACTCTCGCGCGCAATCCTTACCGAAGCTGGTCTGAGTTTCTTGGGACTTGGCGTCCAACCACCGAACTCGGCCTGGGGTCTGATGGTGGCCGAAGGCCATGACTATATCTCGACCGCCAATTGGTTAAGCACATTTCCAGGACTGATGGTGATGATCACCACACTGAGCATTAATGTATTCGCCACCTGGCTTCGGAAAGCCACTGATCCCGTTCAGCGTGGTCGTATGTGAGCCAAATGGATGGCAATTAGCGCCGCCGTAATCTTGCCTGTCTGGGTAACGATTTGAATACGGCATTTGCAGGTCGATCGCGAAAACTTGGCTTGATGAGGGAAGACAAATGGGACCCTTGCTTGAAGTAAAAAACCTGCAAACACAGTTTGTTACCAAAGAGGGTATTGTCAGAGCCGTAAACAACATTAGCTACGAATTGAACACAGGAGAGACTCTAGGTATTGTTGGCGAAAGCGGATGCGGCAAGAGTGTTGGAGCATTGTCGCTTTTGCGCCTCATTCCGTCGCCACCGGGGAAAATCGTGGCTGGCGAAATCCTCTTTGATGGCATTGACCTCCTGAAAGTCCACGAAAGCGAAATCGAGAGGATACGCGGCAACAGAATTGCGATGATTTTTCAAGATCCGATGACGTCACTCAATCCTATGATGCCCATTGGACGCCAGATCAGTGAGTCACTCGAACTACATCTGAAGATGACAAAGAAAGCAGCCAGAGCTAAAGCCATCGAACTGTTGGAAATGGTTCGTATTCCCTCTGCTGCCGACCGCATTGACGATTATCCCATACAGTTTTCAGGGGGGATGCGCCAGCGCGTCATGATAGCGATGGCGCTGTCTTGCAACCCACAAATCCTCATCGCTGATGAGCCGACCACTGCTCTTGATGTAACAATTCAAGCTCAAATCACGGATCTGGTCAATCGTCTGAGAGAAGAGATTGGAATGGCGGTCATTTGGATCACTCATGACTTGGGTGTCGTAGCAGGATTAACCGATCGGGTGATTGTGATGTACGCAGGGCGCATTGTTGAAGAAGCGCCGGTTGAGGAACTATATGAGAACCCGCGTCACCCTTATACGATCGGACTATTGGGATCTGTTCCTCGCCTTGACGAAGAAAGGCCCGAAAAACTGACATCAATCGAAGGAATGCCACCCGACATGATTGACTATCCTAGCGGGTGCCCATTTTATGCTCGCTGCACATTCAGAATAGACAGATGCCTTGAGTCACCACCCGATCTTAGGGAGGTAGGACCCGGGCACAAAGCAGCGTGCATCGTTGACGTAACCTCTAGCACACTGCCAACCTCTGGCATCTCTTAGAAGAAGAGCATATGAGCATAGGCATCAGAGGAGATGAACAATGGAAGCAAGGAGAAACGGCAATGATACGGATGAAGTTCTCCTTCGCGTAAACAATCTGAAAGTGTATTTCCCTATCAACCGCGGCACTATTTTTCCGCGACACGTTGGGGATATCAAAGCTGTTGACGGTGTATCGTTTGAGGTAAAGCGGGGCGAAACGCTGGGCTTAGTCGGTGAAAGCGGTTGCGGCAAGAGCACAACCGGCCGCGCTATTGTGCTATTGGAAAAGCCCACCGCCGGCAAAGTTGAATTCCAGGGCGTTGAGATGACCTCCCTTGAAGGAGAAAGCCTTCGTAAAACCCGTCGCAGAATTCAGATGATTTTCCAGGACCCATACGCCTCGCTCAACCCCAGGCTGAGAGTGAGAGATATTGTTGGCGATCCACTAAAGGTTCATAAAATTGCCAGTGACAAGACTCTCACGAACCAAGTAAGGGAACTGCTGAATATCGTTGGGTTAAATCCCAATTTTGTCACTCGTTACCCACATGAATTCTCAGGTGGTCAGCGCCAGCGCATCGGTATAGCCCGCGCGTTGGCGCTGCGGCCCGATTTTATTATTTTCGACGAACCTGTCTCGGCCTTGGATGTGTCTATTCAAGCACAAATAATCAACCTGCTGGAGAATTTGCAGGCCGAGTTTCGGCTAACGTATCTGTTCATCGCTCATGATTTGGCAGTCGTTCGGCACATTAGTGACAGAGTGGCGGTGATGTATCTGGGCAAGCTCGCGGAGCTAACTGATAGAGAGCGGTTGTATAAGACCCCCTTGCATCCTTACACGCAAGCTCTACTGTCGGCAGTACCCATTCCCAATCCCATCGCCGAGCGTGAGCGATTCAAGAACCGTGTCATCTTAGAGGGTGACGTACCGAGCCCGGACAATCCGCCTAAAGGCTGCAACTTCTGTACGCGTTGCCCCGCCAAAACCCGCGTTATGGACAAGAAGCAAATAGACTGCAGTCAAGTTGAACCTGAATTCAAACAAGCTGAACCAGGGCATTGGGTCGCTTGCCACCTCTATGATTGACAGTAACCTGAATCCGGGACAAGAGCACATCTTTCATAGAAAGCGATGTGCTTTCGGTGACTAAAAGCGAGTGACAGCTGTCTCTCTGATAGGGACTGTCAAACATCAGAACTGGATGAGACGAACCGAATAGTTGCGATACTTTTGCCTGTACAGTTGTCGGCGATTCCGTGCGTAGACGAGTTGTTTGGCGGCTCGCATTAATGCCCCTCAATCTCGCTTTCAATCGGGCTAGCCAACAGTCACTCCGGACGCCGAACGCGCCCAAACCAGCCAAATAACAGGGTACTCAGATACCTTGCAAGCCAAATAATCACAGCGATGATTATTTTGAGAAGGCTGCGCTGCGAGCGCCACAGTATGCCACCGTCACCCGCGAACAGGCTCGGGACGGCCTGGGATTCTCTCGATTGTGCAAACTTTTGCGCGAGCCAGTACCGCTGGTATTCAAGGCGAAGCCGAGCGAACAATCCACAGCCAGGATCATTGGTCCATTTCGGTCATCGCCCGCTGAAACTCATCTATGGTTTGCTCACAAACCTCTTCTATGTGGAGCCGCAGGACTTTTAGCGCATCACTAAGCTGATCTTGTCGAAGTAATGCGAGGATTTCGCGGTGCAATTTGAGCGCGCGCAAGGCGTCGTCTTCGCCATAAAACACGCGAAAGAGCTCGATTTGATTGCGAACCTGTTCATAGATATCGAGCAGTCGATTGTTGCCCGCGACCTCAGCGAAAATCCTGTGGAAATCTCTGTCGTACGTGAACCAGACGTCTTCGGGAATCCGCAGTTGTTGTCGTTCGCAGTCGGTGATTGGCGCTTCATTTTGTTCCTGGTTGGCCAAGAGAGCGCTTTTGTCGCGGCGAAAGGCCAACTCGCAAGCCATCGTTTCGAAGGCAATGCGAACCTGTGCAATTTCCACTATGTCGCGCTTGGTGGGGGCTGATACAAAACTGCCGCGGTTGGGAATGATCTGGACCAATCCCTCGTGTGAGAGTCGCTCAATGGCTTTGACGACGGGCGAGCGGCTGATTCCAAATCGCGCCGTCAATTCTGGCACATTGAGCTTCTGTCCCCAACGAATCCGCTTGTTGAGAATGTCGTCCTTGATGCGCGTGTAACATTCCGTTGTTAAGGACCCTATTTGGATCTTCTCGCTTGTCGACATTGCCATAACCTCCAGCAGCAATTGTGACCTTTTGCCGATCAATCAGCAAGCGGAAGCTGCCCTCTGCGAGAGCCCCGAGCTGGCCAGCCGCTTTGGTTGCGCACACACTTGATGCGCACAGTACAACTCTTGTCGACTAGGTATCGACAGTCATGCAAGCGCAACGAGCCGCTCGGCGACAGCGAAAATGCCTGCCCCGCTCACGCAAAATCGCAGGCGGTCTCGTCGCTTGAACGACGCGGTTTACGTAATCCGTCTAATGCGCGAGACATCTCGGTCAAAAGCAATTGCTTGACATTCCCAAAATGACCACTATGATCATTATAATATATTGCATGTAATATGTTACATATTAGATAGAAATCGAGTTGACCGATGAGCGATCAGATTACAGTCCTTCATAATCCTTCAGATGAACAGCTTTCCCAGCTGGGCGTATCGTCCTGGACCATATGGGAGAAAGAAGCATCTGAATATCATTGGCTTTATGACGAAAAAGAAGTTTGCTATTTGCTGCAGGGCAAAGTGCAAGTGACGCCGGATGGCGGGGAGCCCGTCAGCTTTGGCGCAGGCGACCTGGTCACATTTGAAGAGGGGCTATCCTGCACGTGGACGATTCTGGAGTCTGTTCGCAAGCACTATGTTTTAGGTGAAGACGCTAGTAACTTGCCGGCAATTGGCTAGATTGAAGTTCGTAAGATGAGTGCATTGGTTCCCCGCGGTGTCATCCCCGCGATGCTGACCGCCTTCAACAGGGACGAGACCCTCGATATCGGGGGCACCAAGGCCTTTGCCGAGTGGCTGATCGAACGAGGTGTGCATGGCTTGGCGCTTTGTGGCAGCACTGGGGAAGGCGCCGCTATGACCGACGTGGAGCGCGCCCAAGTGATCAAAGCTGTTGTCGAACAGGCTGCCGGGCGTGTACCGGTCTTTGCCGGCATTATTCACTATGCCACCCAGCAAGCCATCGCCCTGAGCAAAGCGGCCATTGATGCTGGCGCGGATGGTCTAATGGTTTTGCTGCCGTTCTATTATCAGCCGACCATCAACGACGCTATCGATTATCTGCGGGACATATCAGCGGCAATCGGCCAGCCGATCATGGTATACAACAATCCCTGGTTTGCCGGATACGAATTGTCCCCCGTACAGATAAAGTCCCTGGTTGAAGAGGGTGTCGTTCATCACGTGAAGTCCGCCCACGGCGATCCCATGCGCGTGAACTATCTCAAGTATCTGTGCGGTGATTCGCTGTCCGTCTTGTACGGGCATGACTATGCGCCGCTGGAGGCGTTTGTAGCGGGCGCTGGCGGCTGGCTGTCCGGTATTCCCAATATCATCCCGAAACTGTCGGTCGAACTCTTTGAGGCTGTTTCCGCGGAGAAAGACCTGCGGCGCGCGCAAGATGTATGGCGGAAGATGGCGCCGATCGCTTACTACTTCATGTATGAGCGACCGGGCGATAATCCGGCGCCGCACTGGTTACAGGTTTTCAAGGAAGCGCTGCGCATGATGGGTATGGACATCGGCTTGCCGCGACGACCAACTTACAGCATGTCGATGAGCGAGCGGGATCTGCTGCATTCGTACTTGACGCAAGTTTATCCGGACATAAGTGCGGAGCCCGTGTGAAAGGAGAACAGCCAAGACAATACTTCACGGAGTCCATATCGCACGAGAATTGATTTACGAAAATTTACAAAGGACCGAATGCAATGCAAAAACCGAAGGGAGTCATTCCCGCGACAATTACCGCGTTCAACAGCGATGGCAGCCTGGACATAGAAAAGACCAAGGCCTACGCGGAATGGTTGATTCAAGAGGGCGTGCATGGTCTGGTGCCAAACGGAAGTACTGCCGAACCAATGTCAATTACTGAAGAAGAGCGGATGCAAGTCATCAAAGCGACGGTCGATCAAGCCGCCGGCCGCGTGCCGGTATATGCCGGCGCCACGCACTATGGAACGCAAATGCAGATTGATCTCTGTAAAGCGGCTATGGATGTTGGCGCCGCAGGGCACTTGGTGCTCTTGCCGCTATCACAAGCCGAGTTGCCCGTTTCATCCGCCATGACGCACCTGCGCAAAATCGCGGATGGCATCGGCCAGCCATTCATCCTCTACAACAATCCCTATGCAGCCGGCTATGAATTGACAAATGAACAGGTCAAAGAACTGGTAGATGATGGTGTGGTCAACGGCATTAAGGCCGCCCACGGCGATCCATCGCGCGTGACCTATCTGAAATACCTCTGTGGCGACAGATTAAGCGTCTTGTACGGTCACGACTTCGCCGGCTGGGAAGCGCTGATGGCGGGCGCGGATGGTTGGTTGGCGGCGATCCCGGGCGTCATTCCGGATCTGATCGTGCAACTGTATGAAGCTATCCATGACAATCGGGATTTCGAGCTAGGCACGCAAATCTGGAAGCGCATGGCGCCCTACGTCTACTACTACAATTTCGCCGAATCCAAGCCACATTGGGTCGCCGTGAACAAAGCCACACTGCGCGCTCGCGGGCTTGATTTTGGCGAATGTCGCTCGCCGGTTGAACCCTTCACGGATGAAGAATACGACGTGCTGCTGCGAGCGCTGGCGCCAGTCTATCCGGAAGCGGTACTCGCTTGAATCAACTCCCCGGCCCACGACCTTGCCGGGCGCGCAGTCGTTGATCGCATACAAAGTCCTTGGAGGAGCTTAGTGAAGATCGCAAATGTAAAACCAACTGATGATTGGAGGAAGAAAATGAGCAAGAAATTCCGTGCACTCTGTATTTGTATCTTCGTTTTACTTGCGCTCACATTGTCGGTTCATGCCCAAGATACGTCGACATTGGCGTTGGTGCAAGAGCGCGGACACATCATTTGTATCAGCCATTCCGGATATCCGGGTTTCGGCTTCCTCGACGAGGAAGGCAATTTCTCCGGATTCGATACTGACTTCTGCCGAGCCACGGCGGCCGCGATTTTCGGGGATGCCGATGCGCACGAGATCCTTCCCGCCAGCTCTGCCGATCGCTTCACTTTCCTGGCCACGGGCGAAGGTGATGTCATCTACCGGACCACCACCTGGACGCTTTCTCGCGATACCGACAACAACGCCCAATATGCCGTCATTTACTTCTATGATGGACAAGGCCTGATGGTACCGACCTCCTTGGGTATCTCGACTATTGAGGAATTGGATGGCGCCACGATCTGCACCGACCCGGGCACGACCAGCGAATTGAATATCGCTGATGCTTTCGCCGCCCGCGGACTGGAATACACGCCCTTGCCGATCGAGGACGATGAAGAAGCCTGGAATACCTACCTGGAAGGCCGCTGTGATGTTAGAACGACGGATAGAAGCTATCTGGCGTCTTACGCTTCAACAGCCTTCCCGAATCCGGAAGAACATATGGTGCTGGACATTACCATTTCCAAGGAGCCGTTGGCCCATGTCGTGCGCAATGGCGATGATCAATGGTTGGATATCATCCAGTGGGTCACCTTCGCGCTGATCAATGCCGAGGAATACGGCATCACCTCGGAGAATGTCGATGACTTCCTCGATTCCGAAGATCCGGTCGTCCGTCGCATGCTGGGCACGGAAGACGATTTTGGCGGCAAGCTCGGCCTGCCAAGCGACTGGGTCTATCAGATGATCAAACAGGTCGGCAACTACGGCGAAATGTTCGATCGCAACCTGGGCGCCGGTTCGCCGCTCAATCTGCCGCGCGGTCCCAATGCCCTGTGGACGGACGGTGGACTTATCTACGCTCCCCCCTTCCGTTAGAACAGAGTGGAGAGTGGCGCAAGCGCGTCACTCTCTTTTATCTTTTTCAATGATAATGAAGCTAAACTCTGGCAGCAGTTGCCCGGAAATGTTGAGGCGCGACTGGCCCGATGGTTGATGTCGAGCCGCTTCTGTCATCCGGTAACATTCCTATAGCATCGCAGGCTTGGCCAGGTATGGGTCATGGCTTACGCAGAACAGACGAGTACGCCGCTTTACAGAGATGAGCGCTTTCTACGGATCATCAATCAGGTCGTCGTGGTGGCTCTGGTCGCGGTTGTCCTGGTTTTTTCTATACAGCAACATGGTGACGGCCCTGCGCACGCAAAAAGAGGTGCCGATCAGCTATGATTTCCTGCATGATACGGCGGGATTCAATCTGGGCGAGTCCGCAATAGCATTCACGTGCACCGATCCGATTCACCGGGCCATGCTGGTCGGCCTGCTGAACACCTTCAAAGTGTCGATCACCGGTATCGCGCTAGCAACGCTGCTGGGCACATTCATCGGCGTGATGCGCTTGTCGACCAACTTTCTGGTCAGCAAAATCGCCTGGGCTTATATCAACGTCTTCCGCAACATACCGCCCTTGCTACTTCTGATCTTCTGGTACCGCGCCGTCTTCCTCAAGCTGCCACGGGTACAAGAAGCCATTGTGTTCTTCGATCCCGTGTTCCCCATTTATATCGCCAATCGAGGCTTGTTCTTCCCCTGGGGCACGCCGACCGAATCCTGGAGTACCTACAGGTGGATTCTGCTGGCAGGATTTGTGCTGGCAGTGTTCGTGGCTTACCGGTTGCGCCAGCATGGAAAACGCACTGGGCGCATGCCGCTGGTCAGCTTATGGTTCGCAGTTATTTTGCTGGTTGTGACCTTGCTCGGGTATGTGATCCTGCCGGATCCGCTGGAGATCACTAAGCCGGCGCTCAAGGGCTTCAATATTCGCGGCGGCGCTACGCTTTCCCTGGAATTCTGGGGACTGCTATTCGTCCTGGTCATCTATGCGGCGGCCTACATCGCCGAGGCGGTGCGAGCCGGCATTCTGTCAGTCGACCGGGGCCAGCGCGAGGCAGCGCGCGCCCTGGGATTCAGTTCTTTCAATATCATGCGGCTGATCATTCTGCCGCAAGCGATTCGCGTTGTTGTTCCGCCACTCATCAGCTACGCCATCGGTTTTACCAAGAATACTTCGTTGGGACTGGCCATCGGTTATACCGATTTCTTCGCGATTACAGGTGGGCTGATATTGAACAATACCGGCCGCGCCGTGGAAACGTTGACGATCATTTTGCTCGTGTATCTGACCATCAGCCTGATCGCCTCGCTCATTTTGAACATGTACAACCGTAGAATTATGCTTTCGCATTGATGAGGCTTTTGCGTCCGAATTTAACGCTAAGACGGAGAATGGCATTGCCAGTTGCACCCGTAACTGATCCGCAAACCAATGTCCTGCCGCCGGCAAGGGAAGGCAATACTGCCCTGCGTTGGATCAAGGAGAATCTGTTCAGCAGTCTTTTCGATTCCGTTCTCACCATCATTTCGCTGCTGTTCTTGTTCTTCGCCCTGCGGCTGGCGCTCGATTGGGTTTTCAATCTGGCGCAATGGGACGTCATCACCGAAAACATAAACATTTTGATGAAAGGTGCTTATCCGAGTGACCAAGTTTGGCGGATTTGGCTAGGACTCTACCTGCTTGGCGCCATTGTCGGGATCAACCTGCGCGCCTGGAACCGGGAACTGAATCGTACCACCATCGCCATCGCCGCCATACCCTTGATCCTGGCACTGCTGCCTTTCGCAAGCGAGAACGCGCGCATCAATTTGATCATCATTCAAGTGACGAGTGCCGCCGCATATCTGTTGACATCAATCCTGGGGGACAAGCGCCGTCGTCAGCTCGCCGCGGTCATGAGTATTCTCTACATTCCTGTTTTCATCTTACTGTTGGAGGGATTTACGGACGAAGACGGGATCATGCCTTTGGTCAAATCCGATCTTTGGGGCGGGCTGTTGCTGTCTGTGCTCCTGGCTACCGTCGGCATCATCTTTTCATTGCCCTTGGGGATTGTTCTCGCGCTGGGTCGGCGGTCGCGGCAACCGGCCATCAGCGCGCTTTGCATCACCTATATCGAGGTGGTGCGCGGGGTGCCCTTGATCAGCATCCTTTTCATGGGCAATATCATGCTGCAGCTATTCATGCCGCAAAGCCTCCCACCCATCGACCGCGTGGTCCGGGTCATGATGGCCATCACCCTCTTCACTGCGGCCTATATGGCAGAGATCGTGCGCGGCGGCCTGCAAGCCATTCCCAAGGGGCAATACGATGCCGCTTACGCCCTGGGATTCAGCGGTCTCAAATCCATGCGCGTCATCATCCTGCCGCAGGCCTTGCGCATCGTGATACCGGTGATCGTCAGTCAGTTTATCGGATTGCTGCTCGATACGACGCTGGTCGCCCTGGTTGGACTCTTCGACCTCCTGGGCATCGGCCAGGCGATCTTGTCGAATCCCAATTGGTTGGGCAGATCACAAGAAGTTTACGTGTTCATAGGACTCATTTACTGGATTCTGGCGACAAGTATGGCTTTCGCCAGTCAACGTCTCGAGAAAAACCTGGGAGTAGGCAGAAATTACGATGAATCGCAATAGCGCTCCCGCGCGAACAGAAGACCCGATAATCATCTGCCGCGATGTGCAGAAATGGTTTGGCAAATATCATGCGCTCAAGGGCATCTCCATGGAGGTCATGCCCCAAGAGGTCATCGTCATCTTTGGGCCGTCAGGTTCGGGCAAATCGACGTTTATCCGCACCATCAATCGACTGGAAGCGCATCAATCTGGCCAGATCATCGTGGACGGCATTGAACTCACGCATGACGTGCGCAATATCGAGCGCGTGCGCATGGAAACCGGCATGGTCTTCCAACAGTTCAACCTCTTCCCGCATTTGACTGTGATGCAAAACATCACTTACGCACCAATGTACAATCGCAAGTGGCACCGAAGCAAAGCGGAAAAGGTTGCGATGGAGCTGCTGGAAAGGGTGGGCATTCCTGAGCAGGCGGAGAAATACCCGGCGCAGCTTTCCGGCGGGCAACAGCAGCGTGTCGCCATTGCCCGTGCGCTAGCCATGCAGCCCAAGATGATGCTATTTGATGAACCGACTTCGGCTTTAGATCCGGAGATGATCAAGGAGGTACTGGACGTGATGATCGAGCTGGCGCAATCCGGCATGACGATGATTGTGATCACGCACGAAATGGGCTTCGCGCGAGCAGTCGCTGATCGGCTGTTTTTCTTTGACGAGGGCTTGGTTGTGGAGAGTGGCACACCCGACGAACTTTTCAACTTCCCCAAGGAAGAACGCAGCAAACAGTTTCTTGCTCAAATCCTGAGTCACTAGGGCGCCAAATGAATTGGATTGGTATCGCATTGAAATGACTATCAGGGTGGAAGAAAGGAATGTGAAATGATATTGGGCATTGATCACGTAGACTTTGTCGTCAACGACCTTAACGAATTCGAAACCTTTTACAAGGCGCTGGGCTTTGAAGTCGTCCGCCGGACCGAGCATGAAGGCGCCGCGCTCGAGCTGCAGCATCCCGGGGACAACCAACCCATCCTGGAATTGCATCCGGCCAGTCAAGCGGACGGCACTACTCATCCGCTGGGGCTGCGTCATCTGGCCTTTCGCGTCGACGACATCCATGAAGCCTTCGAGGCGTTCAAGGCCAAGGGCCTCACCGTGGAATATGAGCCGATGTTTTATGAAGAAACCGGCCGGTGGCTGGCGGCATTCTTCGACCCCGACGGCCGCAAAGTGCAGCTGGTCGGCAGCCATTCCAGCAAAGCCAATTAATGATAGATCGCGAGGCTACAATGACAGATTCTCCTACAATTCTAGTGATTAGCGGTCATGCCGCGGACTTTGTATGGCGCTGTGGTGGGGTCATCGCCAAATACGTGGGACGAGGATCGAGAGTGCACGTCACCTGCCTGACCTTCGGCGAACGCGGTGAATCGGGCGGGACCTGGAACAAGAATCCTGGCATCAGCGAGGAGGAGGTCAAAGCGATTCGCAAGGCAGAAGCGCTGAAGGCGGCGGACGTTCTGGGCGCGGAGATCAGTTTCTTCGATTGGGGCGATCACCCGCTAAGATATTCGCGCGAGGAAATCATCGCCTTGACCGCGCTGATGCGCGATATTCGTCCTGATATAGTGCAGACACATTCTTCTACCGACTTCATGAATCCGGATCATGAGGCAGTCTTCGAGTTGACACGCTGGGCGGTGCGGGCGGCTACTGTTCCTGGTGTATTGCCCGAATCCGAGGCCATTGCCGTGCCGCATATCTACTCTTTCGAGCCGGATCAGGCATCGCTGGAGAATTTCAAGCCGCATGTCTATGTCGATATCTCCGATGTGATCGAGCAGAAAAAAGCGGCGATGGATGCGATCGCGACCCAGGTCGGTTATATGGGTCCGCGCTACGTCGATCGCGCCAGATTCCGGGCTTCGCTGCTGAACATGATGGAAGATGCTGAGTACGCCGAAGCCTTTGTCCAGTATTTCGCCTATGAGGGAGATGGTTTCCCGCGTTAGCTTTCAATCGCTGGTGCACTTAGAAAGGCTTGGCGGATAAGTCGTACTGCCTGCTGCAGTGAGGAGATTAGACATGAAATTCGCGCACGTGTACAAGGAGATTGAGCGCCCTTCAAAAGTGCTTGTTGAAGGATTCGCACAGATACCCTCGGCGACAGCTCACGAAGCCTCCGGCAAGAAAGGCGCCTTAACGAGCACGATCAAACCGGTCGCAGCCGGCATGAAAGTCTGCGGTCCGGCGCTGACCGTGCTCTGTCGCAGCAAAGACAATCTGATGCTGCATAAGGCCATCGCTGTCGCACAACCTGGCGATGTATTGGTCGTGGCCACAGAAGACAGCGCTGAAGCGGGATTTTGGGGCGAGATTATGACCGTTTCCGCGCAGGCCAATAGCATCGCGGGCCTGGTCATCGACAATTGCGTGCGCGATGCTGAGCACATCGTGGCCAGCGGTTTCCCGGTGTTTGCGCGCGGACTGTCCATCAGAGGCACGGTCAAGGCAAGCCTTGGGTTGATCAACCACCCGACAGTATGCGGCGAATACCTGGTCTACCCGGGCGACCTTGTCTTGGGTGACGACGATGGCGTGGTCATCATCTCACGCGAAGAGGCTGGGGAAGTGCTGGAGAATTCGATCGCGCGAATGGCCGACGAGGCGACAGAGATTGAGGAAGAGATCAGAAAGGGGGTACTCACCGTGCATTTTTTCAAAGACCGGCTTGAGGAACTCGGTTTGCGGGAAGAATAACCAGGCCATGGCAGAGCATCCTTTTGGAGGAAATACGCGGCAGGCGAGATTATGCAAGTAGCCCAGCGCATGCAAACACTGGGAGGCTTAGGCGACGCCTTTGCTTCCTTCGACAGCCTCGATCAGCTGCTGCGGCAAGGCATAGACATCGTCGACTTTACGGTAGGCGATCCGGATTTCGCGACGCCCGCGCATATTGCCGATGCCGGCATCAAAGCCATTAGCGATGGGCACACACACTACACGCCGTCGCGCGGCATCGCACCCTTGAGACGTCGTATCGCGGAGTCCTTGACCACCTCCCGCCGAGTTAAGTTTGATGCAGAGGAAATAGTGGTGGCGCCAGGGGCAAAGATACTGGTCACTTACGCGCTCCTGGCGCTGATCAATCCAGGCGACGAGGTGATCGTTCCCGATCCGGGCTACCCGGCTTATCGCTCCATGGTCGAGTTCGTGGGCGGCATTCCTGTGCCGATGCCCTTGCTTGAAGAACGGTCCTTCGCCTTTGATCCGGCCACTCTCGCGGCGCTGGTGAGCGACAAGACCAGAATGATCGTCATCAACTCGCCCAATAATCCCACGGGCGGCCTGCTCTCGGCAGATGACCTAAATGCGGTCGCGGAGATTGTTCGATGCGGCGACATCTGGGTGCTGTCTGATGAGGTCTATTCCGAGATGGTCTATGACCGACCATTCCTCAGCATCGCGTCGATCCCCGGCATGAAAGAGAGAACGATCTTGCTAGACAGCTTTTCCAAGATCTATGCCATGACTGGCTGGCGGCTCGGATATGGCGCTGCGTCAAAACCTGTAGCTGATGCGATGTCACTGCTGGCCGGCAATATTCACTCCAGCGCCGCCGAGTTTACCCAACACGCCAGTCTGGCCGCATTGGAGGGTACCCGCGCGCCGCTGGACGCGATGGTCACGGAATACAGAGAACGTCGCGACCTGCTATGGGAGGGGTTGAACAAGCTCCCAGGATTTTCGTGCGTCAAAGCCTAAGGCGCGTTCTATCTTTTCCCCAATGTCAAAGGAGCCTGCAAAAGGCTTGGACTGCAAGATGCCAATGAGTTGGAGGAGTTCTTGCTTCGCGAGGCGCGGGTTGCCGTAACCAGCGCCGGTTACTATTACCACAGCGCCGCGTTCAGCGAACATCCGCAGAATGTTCGCCTGTCTTATGCGTTGGGGAAAGAGCGAATTCGAGAGGGCCTCAGGCGTATCGCGGCTCTAGCTTGAACGCGCCATTGACGTCAGGACAGATTCTTTTCCAGTATACGTGCGTATTAAAAGGCGTTGGTGGTCAGATGTCTATACTCGTGACTATGTATTGCTTTCGATAGCCAGTTGCAGTTCTTTATGGTTCCGCGCATATTCTTCAAGAGGCTTTCCAGCAGCGACGGCTTCCCATCCCTGCCGCAGGCTGGCCGCGCCTCCTTTTGGTCCCATGGGATGCGCAAACACAGCTCGTCCCGGGACGATACCGAAATCAACCGTTTTCAGCCGGTCATACAGATAGGCTGTGGACGCCGCCCACTGGCTGCCCGCTGGGACAGGAAGAACCGGCTTAATGTGTGCCCAGGGATTGGAGCATTCCCGCACACTTTGGACCACCTCACTATCAGGGGTTTTCATGCGAGCGCCAAATCCCGGGAAAATGATGACGTCAAAGCCTGCCAATCGTTGCAGTTTGGTCATCACCCTTGTGTGTACACCGAAATATGAAATATGAGTAAGCGGCGCAATGAAATCGAAATGCGCTACCAAGGGCACCCGGGTATGTTTTCTTAACATTCTGATGGCGCTTAATCCCGTTGTCATGCCATTTACCATCAAGGCATTAGCGCCCTGTTCAACAGCAATATCGTGCAGATTAATCAATTGGTCCACTTCATCGGTGATGTTTGCCAAGTAGATTTTCTTTTCGCCCGTGACTTCTTCAGCCTTCAAGCGCGCCTTCCCGGCCTTTTCCGCCCGTTCCCGCAATGGCGACCAGGGAACATCACTTAACATCTCGTCATCTTTGGCGATATCGAGGCCGCCCAACCAGCTTTGATAGGCGAGTTCAGCAAAATCGCCCGGGGATAAGCCGATATTGGGTTTGACCACGCCAAAGAAGATCGGGCGGTCATAGACTTCCAGCATGTCGCGCAGGCCTTGAATGCCAAATTTGGGGCCTTCAAAGTATCGTAAGAAGCTATCCGGGAATTCGATATCGATCAGCTTGATGGTGGCGATGCCAGGGGAGTAAAAGGCCCCTTCGCCCAGGGCGGCCGTCAAGATATTGGGGAGTCTAGGGCCGAAGTTGCCATGCGGGTGCGCGATTCTGACGCGGCACTGGTAGGCCTGTGCCGGCTCCGCGGATGGCAGGGGATAACTTGGCTGGTCCAAAACGTCAGTGACGGCCAAATCAATCACTTTAGCGCCAAAGCGGTCACGCAGATCTTCATCGACGCCGACCCGCTGCCATTGCGCGGTGGACTGTTCCTGACATAGATGCGCCGCCGCTTCCTCCGGGTCTATGACGGACTCGAAGTAGTAGTCGAGAACAATATAGCGCTCCATATTCAGACTTGCCCGATCGGCAAAGAAACCGGCGTCTCTATGAGCCACTCGTTCGTTTCCGATAGCTCCTCTTTGGTCACCGTCTGGGAACGCGATGTCTGTTGCGACAGTTTTCGCGGAGACATGGGCCTGGTATTTGGCGTCAATCTCGACCATGCGCTGGACTTTGGGACCGGAGCGACTGTTCGAATCAAACTCCGACTCCATCCAAGCTTTGGTGATGACCTTGGCCAATTCCGGGCCGATCACGCGCGAGCCCATGGTCAAGACCTGAGCGTTGTTGCTTTTGCGAGCGCGCTCGGCGGAGTAGGCGTCGTGGCAAGTGGCGGCTCGGATGCCAGGGACTTTGGAAGCGGTCATGGCCATGCCCAGGCCCGTGCCACACATGAGGATGCCACGGTCAAAGCCTTCTTCGGCGACAGCTCTGGCCACCCGTTCGGCCACATCAGGGTAGAATTCCGGGTCATCGGCATTGGGTACGCCAAAATCTGTCACTTCGATGTCGGCATAGTCTTGTTGCAGGAATTCAGTTACCACCTCCTTAAGGGGAAAACCGGCGTTATCACAGCCAATAGCAACTTTCATGATTGTTCTCCTCACGCTCCGATGGCAGCGGACGATCCGGGCGAAATGGACTCAGCGACTGGTCAAGACGCAATGATTGAAGCTGCGGATGTTGACATCGGCTCCATAAGCGGTTACATTATTGCACATAAGAGCATGGTATACTCACAAGTGCAAAAGCGGCAAGCCCTTGTTTATAGTGTACCGTGACAAGGCGCGGACGGAATTTGACCGTGGCTTGCGCGACATAGTTGGTTCAGGCACACGTTTTTGTCCGGGCTCAAGATCTAAGGCAGGCTTGGAATGAAGTCATGCATAAACGGGGCAACGACCATGCCCTATTCTTTGGAACAGGATGTGGCCGCCGCTGCTCGGGCCGGCTTCGAAGGTGTAGAAATCTGGTGGGATAAGCTCGTCGCCTATCTCGATAAGCATTCAGTGAGTGACCTGAAACAACTATTAGACAGCAGCGGTGTGATCCCGACAGGCATCTGCCCGCTACGGATTTGGCCATTTCGTGACAGTGAGCCGGCGCGCCAGGAATTTCGCGACGCGGTGCAGCTTGCCCCTCATATCGGCTGCCAATTGCTGGCAGTTTGCCCCGACTTCCAACCAGCGCGACTTAGCCGCGAGGAAGCGCTTGCTATCCACGCGAAGGAACTGTCGGGCATGGCCCGGCTGGCAGCCGACAAGGGTATCCGCTTGACTGTTGAGCCGATAGGCGGCCATACGCTGGTGCCCGGACCCAGCGAGGCCTTGCAGTTGATCGAGATGGCCGGCGCCCCCGCCAATGTAGGCATACTGATGGACACGTTTCACTACTTCCGCTCCGGGGTTTCGGATCAGGAGATAGAGGCCATTCCGTTGGATAAGTTGGATATCGTGCACGTCAATGACTGTCAGGATGGCGCGCTCAATGAGTTGACGGACGCGCACCGTCTCTACCCGACGCTTGGTGTAATACCGGCTCGGCAATTGTCATTGCTGAAGGACAGGGGCTACGACGGTTATCTGTCGGTGGAGATTTTCCGCCCCGAGTATTGGAAGCAGCCTATCGAGGAGATTACAGGCAAGGCCTATACGACGCTGGGCGAGCTGATTGCGAGCCTCTAGCGCAACTGTCGCCGCAAAGGCGGAGTTTGCAAGTCGGGACATAGATTTTCTATCATGCGAAAAATGGAGGCGAAACAATGTATCTGGGTGCGACAACATGGACGTTTAGCTGGGCGCCGCCTTACGACGACGCTCTCAAGACCATCGCCAAGCTGGGCTTAAAGGGCGCGGAACTGACAATTTGGGGAGAAGAGTTTCTGCAGGACTACTACACGTCGGAGACGAATAAGCACTTGCGAAGTCTCATGGCGGATTTGGGTCTGGTTCTTTCCAGCGTCTTTTGTATTCCGGTCGGAATCGGAAGCGAGGATCCCAAGGAGCGAGCAGACGCGGTTGAGCAATTCAAGCGGGTTTTGGACGTGGCAGAGCAGCTCGGCACAGACAAAATAATCGCGCTACCGCCAAATCCATTTGACATTGATATTCCGGTGCTGCTGGGCAAAGCAACATCGCAGGAGTGGAGCGTCGACTTTCCGGAAGGGCTGGACTGGCAACAGAACTGGTCTGACATGGTCGATGTACTGCGGCAATTCGCTGAAGCTTGCGAAGCAAGAGAGATGCGCGTTGCCTTGGAACCGCATCCGCACCGAATGATGCACAATGCTGCCGGCATGCTGCGCATAGTCGACCAAATAGACTCCAAGGCGATCGGACTTAATTTGGATCCCAGCCATCTCTTCCCGATGGGAGAACTGCCCAACATGGTCGCGTATGAAGTTGGCGACCGTATTTTTCACACTCATATTTCGGACAACGACGGGCAGACAAACGCTCATTGGCGGCCAGGCAAAGGCAAGGTTGATTGGCGAGCATTTCTCGTCGCGCTCAAGAACATCGGCTACGATGGCCCGCTGTCGCTTGAGTTAGAGGACGTTCCGGGCGCCGCCGGCTATCCCGGTTTCAATCGCTCGCCGGAATCCACGCCGGAGATCGAGCGGCAACACCTCCTGGCCAGGGACTACATGACACAATTATGCGATGAAGTAGGAATCGAACTGTGACATCAGCGACGCCAGCACAAGCGCATCGACCGAAGACAGCGACTGGCACCGGACCATGAGTTTGCCAAAGCATTCCCATTTGCTGCGCAGCTGCTACTTGTTCTACCACGAGAATATGACCATGCAGGAAATTGCGAAGCAATTACATATCTCTCGTTTCAAGGTATCGCGCTATATCAAGGAAGCCGTTGAAAAGGGCATTGTTCAGGTCCACTTCCATGATTCGAATATCGAGCACGAGAAACTGGCTCTTCAACTGGAACGCACATTCCCCATCAAGCTGGCAGTGGTCGTACCGACGCCCTACCGGTCTGATATCAGCGCGGTAAGGCTGGCAGTCGGGCAGGCCGGGGCAAGTTTATTGGCGGACATCAAGCCGGAAACTTCCCTGAGCATCACCTGGGGACGCACCATCGCTCATCTGGTTGACAACCTGCCAAGCGACCAGCTCAAGGCGCAGCGCGTGGTCGATCTGGCTGGGGGATTCGGACAAGTTACAGACGAAATTTCGGCACGGGCGGTAACCTTGCAGATCGCCAGAAAACTGAATGCTGAATGTTTTCAGATGCCTGCGCCAACCATCGTTGAAAACATCGAGACGGCGCGCGCCTTATCAAATGAACCGATCATTCGCAACACGCTGGCAATAGCGTCAGCGTCTGACATCGCCATTATGGGCGTCGGACCAACCGATGTTGACTCGCTGCTCTATCGCTCTGGATACGTGTCCGAGCGAGACTTTGCGCGCTTGAAAGAGAGCCATGCGGTCGGTTCGATCTTTGGCAGATTCTATGATTTGAAGGGCAGGGAATGCGATACGGAATTCAGAGAGCGCGCCATTGCCCTTACATTTGACAACTTGCGCAAGATCCCCGAGCGCATTGCGCTAACCATGGGCGCGCACCGAATAGAGGCCATCCTGGGACTCATCTATGGCGAACTGATTACGACGCTCGTCACAGATAGCGACACCGCGACAGCGGTACTTGACGAGCATCATGCACTACAAGGGCGGCAATCGGAAAAAGGAACAGGCGCGCCTTCGGCAATAGAAGAAGCATGTCAGGCCGGATTATTGCGGAGAGAAAAGGTGTAAGCAGACATGACTCATTACAGCATCCGTCTGATTAACACCGGCTTTCAGGAGTTGGACAAAGCCCAGTACGCCACGTTTAGAAAGGGCGCCGGTCAAATCATTGAACATCCGGTTTTCGCCTTTCTGGTAGAGGGCGGCGGACGCAAGATACTGGTGGACACAGGCATGAGCGATACGCAGCGGTCTGTGACCTACCACCATGCGGGACGGCAAGAACCGGGTCAGGCTATACACGAACAGCTCCGCAAGTTGGGCATTGGCACTAGTGACATCGATACGATCATCTTCACCCATCTTCACTGGGATCATTGCTACAACGTCAAGCAGTTTTCCAAAGCCAGGCTGGTGGTGAGCGCGGTGGAGTACGAATTTGCGCTCGATCCGATACCCCCTTACTGGACGTCGTATGAGCATCCCGGCTGCGGTCTCGAGCCGCCCTGGCAGGGTTGTGTCTTCGATTTGGCGACTGGTGAGGAAGAGATCGTTCCAGGCATCAGCGTCTTTCCGACGCCCGGGCATAGCCCTGGTCATCAAGCTGTCTCGGTTCAGACGGAAGCGGGCGTCTGTGTTTTGGCGGGCGATTTATTCTTTGTACGCGAAAATCTCGAACCTGATGGCGAGCGGGGCTGGCCGCTGACGCCGATTGGTCGCTTCGCAAGCTTTGTCGACCTGTGGCACAGCATGGAAACCGCCATTGAGCGGGCCGATCACATTCTGATGACACACGATCCGACCCAGCTTGACGGGCAGATATTCCCTTAGCCCGCGCGCGAACAGCAGCAGATCAAGGAGGTGAGTTATAGCCGAAAGACTAAACGCAAGGGCACAACTCAAGCAAGTTACTGTTTTCTTCTCGGAGGAATAAAATGACATCCAAATATCTACGTATCGCATTCGTATTGTTCGCAGCTGCGGTTTTCGCGCTGCCATTGGGTTCCATACTGGCTCAAGACGATGCGGTCACGCTCATAATCGAAAGCTGGCGCGTTGACGATGCGGACGAGTGGAACGACGTGATACTCCCGGCTTTCGAAGCCCACTATCCGAACATTGATGTCGACTTTCAGCCAACCATAAACACCGAATACAGCGCCACCTTGGGCACCAAGATCGAGGCTGGCACGGCGGGTGACCTGATCATGGTCGAGCCCTTTGACTACCGTCTCGAGATGTACCTCAACGGCGACCTGGCGAATCTGGGTGATCTCGGGAGCCTCGAGAATTACAGCGCCGGCGCGCTGAGCGCCTGGAGCACCGACGACGGCGAACTCTTCGGGGTGCCGTTGGCGGCAGTCATCCATGGCTTCATGTATAACGCCGATATCTTCGCCGAACTCGGTCTGGAAGAACCTGCGACCGCGCAGGAGTTCCTTGATCTATTGGAAGCCGTGAAACAGGATGGGCAGTATGTGCCGCTGGCGATGGGAACGGCTGACGGCTTTGTGCCCGGGCTGCTGGGTTTGCAGCTGGCGGGCCAGCCCTTCTGGCGAGGCGAGGAGGGGCGCCTGGCGCTTATCGATGGCAGCGGCAAGTTCACCGACCAAGGCTATATCGATGCCTGGGCGTTCCTGGCAGCATGGGCGGACTACATGCCCGATGGCTATCAGGCGGTCTCGTACCCGGATATGCAGAATCTGTTCACACTGGGCGGCTCTGCGGTTTATCCGGCCGGGTCTTGGGAAATCTCGATCTTTAACCAGTTGGTGGGGGATGATTTTGCTATCGGCGCTTTCCCGCCGCCAGTACCCGAAGCAGGCGGGGACTGCTTTATCAACGACCACATGGACATGGGTATGGCCATGAACGCCGATACCCAGCACCCGGAAGAAGCGCAGCTATTCCTGAATTGGCTGGGCTCGGCCGAGTTCGCTGAGCTATGGAACAATGCGCTGCCTGGTTTCTTTGCCATGTCTAACCATGTTGTCGAGGCGTCCGACCCGATGGTGCAAGTGTACGCGAGCTGGCGACAGCACTGTGGCTCGTCACCGCGCAACGCCTATGCCATCATCTCGCGGGGCGAACCCAACACGGACAGCGAACTGATTCGCGTGACCCAGCTGGTCATGAATGGCGAGATGACACCGGAAGAAGCCGGTGAAACGGTCCAGGCTGGCCTGGCATCGTGGTACGAACCGCAAATGGGAGCGTGAGCCGTACTACACAGTCGAATTGCAGGGGCGACATGCCATGTCGCCCGAAATCACAAGTCACAGCGGCAGCGGGCGACCAGATTGGCTCTGTTGAAATTCTACCCCACCCCCCGGCCCCCTCCCCGAAGCATCAGGGAGGGGGAGCTATAATGAGCCATGTTAGACCATTATGGCCTTTCACTTTTACGCGACACTGACCAGGATTGGCTGAAAGGCATGATTTTCAACATAGTCAGCTTGGTCGCCCCTACGCGGCTTGACAGTTTTTCCCTCCCCGACGTCGGCCGAGGAGAATCTCAATGACGGCTAGCCTGGCGCGAAGCAGCCAGCCTAAGCGCGGGAAACCCTTTCCCACGCATATTATTGTTTTCCTGGCGCCGGCTGTCGTGATCTATGGCCTGTTCATGATTTATCCCCTGTTTGACTCCCTGCGCCTGGGTTTCTTCGTGCAAGTGACCCGTGGCGTAGAGCAGTTTGTGGGTACCCAGAATTATGTAACGCTGCTCACTGACGAGGCTATCTTGCAGCCGCGGCTGCTGAATGCCCTAAAGAATAGCTTCCTCTTCTTTGCGGTTAACATGCTGGTCCAGAATCCGATAGCTCTTCTCCTCGCGGCGGCTCTGTCTACGAAGACAAGAGGGGGTTTGCTTTACCGCGTATTGATCTTCTCGCCGGCTATCCTCTCTCTGGCGATTGCCGCATTTGTCTGGAGGCTCTTGTTAAGCCCGCTTTGGGGTATTGTCTACGACATATTAAAGGCTTTAGGTTTGGGGGCGTACGCGCAGCCTTGGCTGGGTCTTGAGAGCACAGCACTGATCACGCTGGCGCTAATCTCCGCTTGGCAGTATCTGGGCATACCTATGATGCTGTATTTCGCGACATTGATTAGCATTCCGAACGATTTGTTTGAAGCTGCCTATGTCGACGGCGCGACGGACTGGCAGATTTTCTGGCGCATCAAGTTGCCATTGTTGATGCCGATGATCGGCATTGTTTCGCTGCTGACCTACATCGGCAACTTCAACGCCTTTGATGTCATATTCGCGCTGAAAGGCGCAGATGCTGGCCCCAATTACGCCAGCGATACCATGATGACGTTTTTCTATCGCACCTTCTTCGGGTCGGGATTCCAGAAAGCCGATCCGCACATGGGGGCGGCTGTCGCCGGGACGATGTTTGTCATTCTCTTGGCCGGTGTGTTGCTTTACCTGTTCATCCGCCGACGGATTAGGTCTTACGAGCTATAAGGCATGGCGCGTCATGGTGTGGAATACTGACGCAGGCAAGAAACGATTGCGGACGTACATGTCCGGCGTCGACTTGCGTCATCTGACAACCAAGGTCTTGAAGCACTGGATGCTTCTGGTGTTTGCCTTCGTGTCTACGGCGCCGGTCGCCCTGGTCGTCATCAATTCACTTAAGGGGCGCCGCGCCATATTCAGGAATCCTTATCACCTGCCTACCGCTGAAACATTTGACCTGGTCGGCTACGAAACCGTATTCGAAAAATCCCAATTTCACGTCTACTACTTCAACAGTTTATTCGTAACTCTAAGCGCCCTCGCTCTTATTCTCTTATTCGGAACCATGGTGGCTTTTGCCCTGGCTGAATATAGCTTCCCGGGAAACAACCTGCTGCGACTATTCTTCTTGTTGGGCATCATCATACCGATACGATTGGGCTCCGTCAGTTTGCTGCGCTTGATCGTCTCTCTCGATCTCATCGGCACGCTATGGGCATTGATTGTGGTGTATGTTGCCGGGGGATTGCCGCTCGCCGTCTTCATATTGACGCAGTTTATGAGCCAGGTGCCCGGTGAGCTCAAGGATGCCGCGCGTGTGGATGGCGCGAGTGAATACCGGGTATTTTGGCTCATCTTGCCCATCATCCGGCCGGCGACCGGTACGGTGTCGGCGATTTCCATCATTCCCATGTGGAACGATCTCTGGTTTCCGCTCGTCCTGGCGCCAGGGGAAGCGACCCGGACGGTGACCCTGGGCGCGCAGCAGTTCATGGGGCAATTTTCCAACGACTGGAACGCGTTGCTGGCGGCGCTTTCGCTCTCGTCAGTTCCAGTATTAATCATCTACTTCATCTCCTCAAAACAGCTCCTTCAGGGATTGACCGCCGGGGCAATAAAGAATTAGAGCAAGGCTACGATTTGAGACCCATGTTGAGCGAAGAGAAGCGGCAGCGCTTATGAAAGACAAAGTCAAGCTGGGAATAGCCGGCTGTGGGTTTGCGGGCACGCAGACGATGTATGCCCCCATTCTGCGCTTGCTAGAGAAGGGTCGTGTCACGGCGCTGATGGACCCGGATCAGGGCGCGCTGGACTTTTTGACCCAGAACTACGGCGACTTCGATTGCTACGATGACTACGGCGAATTTCTGGCGAAGGCCGATATCGATGCGGTTCTGGTCGCTTCGCCAGTCTATTTGCATGAGGAACAAGTCATTCAGGCGGCGCAAGCGGGCAAACATATCCTGTGCGAAAAACCAATGGCCCCAACCATTGAGGCCTGCGACCGTATGCGTCAAGCCGCCCGGATGCACAATGTGACGCTCATGATCGGATTTGTCAAGCGCTTCGACAAGAGCCTGCAACTGGCGCATGATCTCATTCAGGATGGGAGGCTGGGCAAGCTATTTCACATCCGCGCTGAGGTGAGCTGGTGCCACGACTTGTCGCCGCTTGGTTTCAATTGGCGGCAGTCCCTGCGCGCGCTGGGCGGCGTCTTCCAGGACAATGCCAGTCATATCGTGGATTTGTGCCGCTGGTGGGCTGGAGAGGTTCGGAGCGTCAGCGGGCATGCGATGATTCTCCGACCCGACTGGGAAGTCGAAACGCAGGCCCATGCTACCCTGCGGCACGAGAATGGAGTTGTTTCCACGATTCATGTCAGTAATGTGTCACAAAAGCCGATGACTGAGTATTTTCTGCTCGAAGGCAGCGAAGCGGCGCTGGAGCTGCACTTTGGCCCGGCTATGAAGTACAGCTCAGCAGAACCGTTTTCCGTCCGTTTGTGGGAGGGCGGCCAAAAGCAGACAGACCTGACCCTATACAGCTACGGCAACCTCGACCGGGAATTGTGCGAACACGGCCCATACAAGCGGCAGGTTGAGCACTTTTGCGAGTCTATATTGGAGAGCAAAGCGCCCTGGATAGATGGCTTGACGGGGCGCAAGGCTATTGAAGTGGTCAACGGGTTGTATCTGGCCTCATGGCAAGACAGGACGATCAAGCTGCCGCTATCTGCTTCGGGTGATCTTGAGCAGTTTTTCCGCGGGATGCGGATGCAATACGGAGGCTAAGAAGATGCACCGTGTGCGCTGGACCTTGGAAAAAATTACCGCTCGCCTTCAGTTCCTTTCAGAGGCGGCAAACTACCGGCGTAGTCAGGCTCTGGGGTCCTTCAAGTTCCACGCCGGTTCTCATCCCATGGTGGAGATTGACATAGACGACAATGACTGGGAGGTCATCGAACCGGGAAGCTATTGGGGCGAGTTGCGTCAGGCATTCACGCTGCGGACAACTTTCGCCGTGCCCGGGGGTTGGGGACAGCCTGTCGCGCTCACTCTCCCATTAGGCCTTAGCAAAAGCCTGGAAGCCTTGGCATTCCTCTACGGGCCAGAGGCACTGGCGTACCTGGATGGGGCGGCCTATCGGGGCGTCGACCCCAATCATCAGGAATTGCCCCTGCCCGACTACGTGCTTGACGGCAAGGAACATCAGCTTGCGCTGCATGGTTGGGCCGGGATCAAAGACGAACGCTATGAAATGGGGCTTCCGCGTCTGGTACAGGTCGATCAGCCCACGCGTGACTTCGTGACAATTGCCGGCACCGCACTCGAAGTCGCTATGCAACTCCCGGAAAACAACCCTGTCCGCGTCAACCTGATCAAGGTTTTGGACGCGGCGTTCTTGCTGCTCGATCTGCGCGAGCCATTGGGAGCGGCCTTTTATGAGAGTGTTCCTGCCGCGCAGCGCGCATTAAGGGAGGGCATTGCCAATGCCGGGCCGCCGATGGATGTCGTCGTTCGCGGCGTCGGTCACGCCCATATTGATGTGGCCTGGCTGTGGACGCTGAGCCAGACTCGCCAGAAGGTTGCCCGCACCTTTAGCACGGCTTTGCGCTTGATGGAGCACAATCCGGAATTCACCTTCACCCAGAGTCAACCACAGCTTTACCAGTACATCGCCGATGATCATCCGGAGATGATGGCGCAGATCAAGGAGCGCGTTGCCGAAGGGCGATGGGAGACGATTGGCGGCATGTGGGTGGAGGCCGACTGCAACCTGACGGGCGCTGAAGCGCTTGCGCGCCAGTTCCTGCTTGGTCGCCGCTACTTCATGGAAACGTTTGGGGCGCGCGAGTCGCCGATATTGTGGCTTCCCGATGTATTTGGCTATGCCTGGCAACTGCCCCAATTGATTCAAGAGGCGGGGCTCTGCTATTTTGTGACCGCCAAACTCAGTTGGAATCAGTACAATCGCATTCCCTACGATCAATTCTGGTGGCAGGGATTGGACGGCACTCGAATCTTGACTTATTTCATCACGACTTCAAAGCCGGGCTGGTGGGGCGCCACCTACAGCGCGGACCTGTCGCCTGAAGAGATCATCGCCACCTGGGATGGCAGCCAGCAAAAGGAACTGTGCCAGGAGTTCATGATTGCGTACGGACACGGCGACGGGGGTGGTGGGCCGACGCAGGCCATGTTGGACCGCAGCCGTGAGATGGCGGCGCATCCCGGCCTGCCCAGGGTGCAGCTGAGTACCGCTATTGACTTCATGGAAGCGCTCGAGCGACAGTCCGGCGACAAGCTGCCGGTCTGGAACGGCGAGTTATACCTTGAGCTGCACCGGGGAACCTATACCAGCCAGGCACGCAACAAACGCGCCAATCGCAAGTGTGAGTTTCTCTTGCATGACGCGGAGTTCCTGGCGGCCTGGGCTTCGGTGCATGGTCGTTTCGCCTATCCGCATGAGGCACTTCGCCGCGCTTGGGAATTGCTCTGTTTGAACCAGTTCCATGATATTATTCCCGGTTCGTCCATCCAACAGGTCTATGTAGACAGCCTGCGGGACTATGATGAAATCCGTCGCATTGGCGAGCAGATCCGCGAGGACGCCTTGATCGCCCTTGATCGGTCTCTTCCCTCGGAGACGGCCCTGGCGATATACAACCCCACTTCCTTCCCGCGATCGGAAGTTGTCAAGGTCTCCGGCGAGTGCCTGACTGAGGAAACGAGCGTCAGCACGATGGACGGAACAGCGCTGTCGGCACAGAGAACAGAAGATGGAATGCTCGTCAAATGTCCCGTCGTGCCGCCATATGGTGTGTTAGCGCTGCGTTTGAGCAGCGGCGAGCGTCCCGTTAGCGAGAATCAATTGTATGTCGGTGATGTCAGGGGAGCGCCAAAGGATGAGGGCGCCGCGGCAAGCTGCGCGATGGTTATGGAGAATCCCTTGTTGAGGGCCGAATTTGACCAGGCAGGCGATATCTCGCGCTTGTTTGACAAGCACGCTGATCGTGAAGTTTTGGCGGCTGGACAAAGGGCCAATCAGTGGCAGGCGTTTGAGGATCGTCCCTTGGACTGGGAGGCCTGGGACATTGATATCTTCTATGACGAAAAGATGTGGCTGGCCGAACCGGCAGACCGTTTCGAAGTCGTGGAGAAGGGTCCCTTGCGCACCTGCCTTGAAATCAAACGTCGAGTGTTCGATAGCGACATCGTGCAGCGCGTCTATATGGCGGCGGACAGCGCCCGGATTGATTTTGACACGAAGATTAACTGGCGAGAGCGCCGCCTGCTGCTCAAGGTCGCTTTTCCGGTGGACATCCTTAGCCCGAGAGCGACTTACGAGATTCAGTGGGGCAACGTTGAGCGCCCAACCCACCAGAACACATCATGGGATTGGGCCCGATTTGAAAGCTGTGCCCACAAGTGGGTCGACCTGAGCGAGGGTGATTATGGCGTCAGCCTGCTGAATGACTGCAAATATGGCTACGACATTGCCGGCAATGTGATGCGGCTGACGGCCTTGAAAGGGGCCATGTTCCCCGATCCGGATGCTGATCTGGGCGAGCACCGATTCCGCTACAGCTTGCTGCCGCACGCGGGCGATTGGCGCAATGGCACGGTACCGGCTGCTTATAGCCTCAACAATCCGCTCATTGTCCATCAGGTACAGGGCAAACCCGAAGGCGCGCCTGAGGATGAACGCAAATCTCTTGTTCATGTGGATGCCCCGCAGATTATCATTGAGACAGTCAAGCAAGCCGAGGACGGGGACGGCCTCATCGTGCGAATGTACGAGCACGAACGAACGCAACAAGCCTTCGATCTGCATGTGGGTTTCCCGCTGGCGGAGGCATGCAGCTGCAACTTGCTCGAAGAAGATGACGAATGCCTGGCTGTGACAGAGGGCAAAGTTGCCGTGCGAGCGCAGCCTTATCAGATCTTGACCCTTCGCTTGAAGCCGGCGACTGACGAGCCTGCGACAAGTCACGAGGACACCAAGCCATGAAATCTTTGGTTTTTTGGGGTCCGCGCAATGTCTATTTCGAGAATTGGGAAGAACCCGGAATCATGCCCGGGCAGGTCTTGATCGAAGTCGCGGCCTGTGGCATTTGCGGCACCGATCTGCATGTTTACAACGGTTTACCGGCAGCATGGCCGGTTCCAGGCATTAGGGGGCATGAGTTCGCCGGGACTGTGATCGCCTGGGCTGATGATGTAGAAGGATTCCAGGATGGCGACCGAGTGGTCGTGCAACCACTGGTGTACTGCGGTCAATGCCGCTACTGCCGTTCGGGGAAGACCAATCTCTGCTCCAAGCTGGTTCTGATTGGCGGCGAGCGGCCTGGCGGCTTTGCCGAGAAAGTAGCGGTGCCGGCGAGCTCTCTCTTCCATGTGCCGGAAGACCTCAGTCTCCAGCGGGCGGCATTGGTTGAAACACTGGCGACCTCGGTTCATGCCTTTCAGCAGCATGTTACCGGCATCCTGCGCAGCGTGGCGGTGCTTGGCGCTGGCGCGCAGGGGATCTTTGCGGTCCAACTTGCTCGGCTGGCTGGCGCGAATCTGATTGCGGTATCGGAATCGCTGCCGCATCGGCTCGCTGTGGCTCGGGAACTGGGCGCGACCCATATCGTCAACGCCCGGCAAGACGACGTCGTTGCTGTCATACGCGCGTTGTCGGACGGGGAGGGAGTCGATTTGGTGGTTGAAGCAGCTGGGAAGGCGGTTGCCCGCCAGCAAGCGATCCAGCTGCTGCGCCCGGGCGGGACAGCGATCTTTCTCGCGCTGGGCGCCGAAGCAAGTCCAATCGACTTCATGTCTGTCGTACCCAGGGAGCTTCACCTGCGGGGAACGCAGTGCTATACAGATGCCGATTTTACGCTGGCAATTGAGCTGCTGGCCAACGGGGAAGTGATTGTCGATCCACTTATCACCGAGATGCCACTTGAAAATGGGCCTGCCGCATTTGAAAACCTGGCAAGCAATCCCGGGGACATGATCAAAGTGCTACTGGAGCCATAGGCTGAACTGTGTCCAATCTCATGAGCGGCTCGCCAGCGACTGATACAGTCATGCAAGTCAAGCAATCTTTGCAGAGCAACGCCAAGCGCGCCTACGAGATCAGGTTGCAGACGGGAAACGGGGGCAATCTAAGCGGGCGTATACCTGGCACTGATCTCATCATCATCAAGGCAAGCGGTTGCTCATTTGAACAATGTCAGCCTGACAAGCTGATCACGGTGACACTCGATGGCGTGCAAATCGATGGCGACGGTTCGCCCTCACAGGAACTGGCTACTCATCTGGCGATCTACAAACAGAGACCAGACGTACAAGGCATTTTCCATAGCCACTCGCCCTGGGCCATCGCCTGCGCCAAGCTCAACGATACTATTCCAACTGTGACCCTTCACGCCAAGTCGAAGCTGGGACGCATCCCCGTTTTGAGACTTTCCGGCGCAACGGCGCAAGCTACGGCCGCCGCCGTCGAGGCCATGCTGACGGCCGATCGCGACCTGTGCGCATTTGTCCAGGACCGGCACGGCATTTTCAGCCTTGCCAGCACGATTGAACTGGCGCGTTACCATGCCGAACTGGTGGAGGAGACCGCTCAAATTGCCTGGTCTATGGCGCTGCTTGAAGGTGTGGCGTCGAATCGCGAGCGCGACGCTTAATCCAGTAGACAGGTTCTACCGAACATTTGCTTGTTGATCTTGGGAACATAAGGATAATCCCTATGGCAAAATCCATTATCGTCATTGGCACACTGGATACAAAAGGACAGGAGATAGCCTTCGTGCGAGGTCTCATTGCTGAAAGGGGCCACCAGCCAGTCGTTGTTGACAGTGGGGTCTTGGGAGAACCCGCCATCGACGCCACGATATCGCGTCACGAGGTGGCTGCAACGGCTGAGACAAGCATAGAAGAACTGCTGGCTGCCGGAGACAAGAACAAGGCTATCAGCGCCATGGCGCGGGGCGTAACTGCAATTGCTGCCAAACTGCATGCCGAGGGCAAACTTGATGCTGTCATCGCGCTCGGCGGCGTTCAGGGCACGGTCATCGGTACAGCGGCTATGCGCGCGCTACCCGTTGGGGTGCCAAAGGTAATGGTTTCCACCGTAGCCAATGGGCAGGCTACCTTTGGGCCGTTCGTAGGCACAAAGGACATTACAATAATGCATTCGGTTGCCGATATTCTTGGCTTGAACATCATTACCCGGCAGGTCTTGGCGCAAGCTGCCGGCGCCGTGGTCGGGATGGCTGAACTGGCGCTTGGCCCTCAAACAACGGACCGTCCAACGGTGGCAATGACCATGGCCGGCGTGACCACCTCATGCGTCATGCGCGCCCGCGAACTCTTCGAAGACTGGGGATACGAAGTCATCGCCTTCCACTGCAATGGCATTGGGGCCATGGCCATGGAAGAACTCGCCGATGCCGGACAATTGCACGGTATCCTGGATCTAAGCCCGCACGATATAGGCGGATACCTGCGCGGCGGCTTGATGCAGTCCAGTCCAGACAGACTGGAAGCCGTTGGCCGCCGGGGCGTGCCAATTGTGTTTGTGCCGGGCGGCATTGACTTTATCCTGTATGGCCCGTTGCAATCTATTGCAGCGACGATGCTAGAGCGCAAATACGTTGTCCACAATCCGATCCACACCCATGTGAGAGCCAATCGAGCAGAGATGGCGGACGCCGGCCGCTTCGTTGCGGAGCGCCTTGGCCAGACCAGAGGTCCAGCAACTGTCATGATTCCCCGACGCGGCTTTAGCCAGCTCAATATCAAGGGCGGCCCATTGTTTGATCCCCAAGCTGATCAAGGGTTTATTGAGGGATTGGCGGCAGCCGGCGCAGGGAAACTGACAGTAACCGAACTGGATATGCACATCAATGAACCAGCCTTTGCAGAAGCAGTCTCCACAGAGCTGCGCTCCTTGATGGAAAGATAGCTGCTGCGAAGATTGAATTTCAGAACGGGACTGAGGGGTCCATTACACCGATCCACCTCAAGATGTAGCCGCATCAAACATTCAGGCATCCTGATCTTACCTCGCTCTTTTCTGTTGCGCGTCGGCGTAACGCGTCAGAAGACGGCGGGAAATGGTGTGCAATTAGGCAGCCAGCTTGCGATGAGCGGGATTGAGGAAGTAGATGCTTATTGACAAGAACTGGCGCACCGGTGACGGATCCAGTACCTTGACCTCGATCAATACAATCTGGGCCGTTTGTGACTCCGCAGTGATATTGATAAACAGCCTGCGGAAACTATCTTCGCCTTCGGCCACGACCACAGCATACTGCTCTCTGATTATCGACCAGCCCGCCTGAATTAGACAGCGGACTACGATGTCGTGGTAGCGATCGCGGGCGGGCATCTCGCTCCTAACCGGCAGATTGTGCTTCACCTGCATTATAAATGAAGACGGAACGTGATTTTATGTCAATGGGTTGATGATAGAAGCGCCTCAGCTTATCGCAGCCTGCGTCCAGCATGAAATTTGCAAAAAAAAACTGGCGCGATATACTCACAGTCGGAGATATTTCCAAAAGAATAGTATTGAGAGGAAAAAGACTCATGTACGCACAATCCAGGATCCGCTCTCTAATCGGAGTGATATTTGTTGTAGCGCTTGTGCTGGCGCTGACGGCGACCGTCGGAGCGCAAGAAGACACCCGCGGCATATTGCGCGCGCTCAAGGGTAGCTCTTCTGCCGCGTCTAACCTCGATCCTATGACGAATATGGAAGGACCCACCAAGCAGTTTGTCAACGGTCAGCTGACTCGCAGCGATATGGGCGCGACCTTTGTGGTTCCCGCTTTGGCCGAGTCATGGGAAACGGAAACGGGCCAGGTATGGACTTTCCACCTCCGCCAGGGGCTAACCTTTCATGACGGGTCGGATTTCACTTCGGCGGACGCGCTTTATAGCCTTCGGCGTGTCATTGATCCAGCCACAGGCTCAGGTATCGCAGACAGACTCGCGGCCATCGACGAGGCTAATATGACGGCGCCAGACGACTACACCATCGTGATACCGCTGCATCAGGTTACCGTTAATTTCCCCGACCTACTTGCGCACCATCGTATAGTTATGATACCCGAAGGCAGTGGAGACACCATTGCGCAGACCGGCATAGGCATTGGCCCGTTCCGGGTCGTGACCTCGAATCCGGTAGGGGTAACCGTGTTGGAGGCCTTCGACGATTACTGGGAGGGACCGCCAGGTTTGGCCGGCATAGAACTCTACCACATCTCTGAATCAGGTGCCGTTGCGCAGGCGCTGCTCACGGACCAGCTCGATTACGTGGGAATCGGTAGTATCTCAGCTGAGAATTTCGCCCTGTTCGAGGGGAACGATGATTTTACCTTCCTAGTTCAAGCGTCTGGCGGTTGGTCGGCCCTGGTCATGGACACCACAGTGGCTCCCTTTGATGACCTTCGCGTGCGCCAGGCCTTTAAACTGGTCCAAGATCGCCAGGAAACTCTTGAAGTGGTTTATGCCGGACAAGGAGACATTGCCTGCGATACCTCCGTCTGGAAAAACGACCCGTTTTATCATGAGCTGGATTGCCCACGGGACGTCGAGCGGGCCAGGGAACTGCTGGCTGAAGCAGGCTACCCGGACGGCTTGGATATCGTACTAACTATGGCGGATGTCTATCCACCGTTTCCCGCGCTGGCTGTCGCGTTTCAGGAACAGGCCGCCGATGCCGGGATCCGGGTTGAGATCAACCAGGTGCCTCCCGACACATACTACTCCGATGTTCCGGGGAATTTTCCTTTCTACCTTGATTGGTGGGGCCAGCGCCGCGCCGGCCCAGGGTTGCTAGAGCTCTTTAGCTGCGACTCGGGTCAAAACTGGACAAGATGGTGCAACGAGGAATTTGACCAGCTGCTGGAGGACGCGAGCGCCGAGCTCGACTTTGACACGCGGGTTGAGCTTTACGCGCAGGCTCAGATAATTGCAAGTCAAGAGGCTGGCTGGTTGAACCCTGTCTTCTTTACCGCCATTGACGTGTTCAATTCCCGCGTCAAGGGCGTCACAAGAAACTTCACCGAGTACGTCCATCTCTTCTATATTGAGGAGGACTAGAACCAGCGCTTGCTGGGCTAGTCCCCATTTCGCATGCCCCTCTCCCACGAGGTAGTTGGGGGAGGGGCATGCGTGTCGCCCACATTCACATTAAGGTCCATTGCGCCTAGGGCGAGCAAACAGACTGTGTGTACGGGCGAGCCGGTGGCTCGCCCCTACAACTTTAGGATAGTTTTGGTGGTTTCTGTCGTACCTAGGGCAACCTCGCAAGGAAAACTCCCCTTCCCTGATGCTTCGGGATACTTCCCCCGTGAGGCGGGGGACCGAGGGGGCACAGGGCCGGGGGATGGGGTAGATAGCGATTTGACGCGATGCTAAAGATCATTGTGCAGCGGTTATTATTCTCGGTCATAACGCTGACAATCGTCGCCATTGTCGTCTTTGCGATGACCGACCTTTTGCCGGGTGACTGGGCAACAGCCTACTTTGGCAAGTACGCGACGGAAGCAGGTTTGGCCGCCTTGCGAGAAGAGCACGGCCTTGATCGTCCGGCAACGGAGCGCTTTGCCGAATGGATCAGTAATGCCCTGCGGGGTGATTTTGGCGCCTCCCTGGCTCTTAATGAGCCAGTTGTGGAGTTAATCAGCTTTCGGCTGCGCAATTCCCTACTCTTGGGTGGGCTGGCTGCACTGTTCACGATACCCTTGGCGACCCTGTTGGGTATCATTGCTGGCTTAAGGCGCGACCGAACGCCGGATGTCATCATCTCGACGGGTTCGATCGTGGGGATGAGCACGCCAGAATTTGTTATCGGCACCCTGCTAATCTGGATCCTTAGCGTTGGCTTGGGACTCTTCCCGTCGATGACGTTGCTAAACCCGGACGCGCCGATCGCGGATTTGCTGCCCAACGTCGTGATGCCAACCATTACCCTGACGATTGCCTCGACCGCGTATCTCCTGCGCATGGTTCGCACGATCACGATCAACGTGCTGACCAGCGAGTATGTCGAAATGGCGACTTTGAAGGGCCTGCCGCGCGCGCGCGTCGTATTCCGTCACGCCCTGCCCAATATACTCTTGCCGACAATCAACATTATGGCTTTGATGCTCAGCGGCCTGCTTAGTGGAACTTTTGTTGTCGAGGTCGTCTTTAACTATCCAGGCTTGGGGCGGTCGCTGGTCGACGCGGTCAGTTTCCGCGACGTACCGATGATTCAAGCCATCGCCTTGCTGTGGGCGGTTATGTATGTCTTCTTCAACCTGGGCGCCGACCTGGTGACCACATTTCTGGATCCCCGTTTGCGCAGCCTGCGCGGCTAGCCACTTTCGGGGTGAATGGAACTGCGAGCCATTTACGATCAGCAAAGAGAGGGGAAAATGCAGTTCAAAGGTATAGGTTACGCCGTCCCGTTGGGATCATCCCCAAAAGAATTGACGGAGAACTTACATACGCTAATTGATTGCGGTTATGACTATGTTGAAGTGTCGCCTGCTTCCTGGCGACTGTGGGTTGGCGGCCGCGTTGATCAGCGCCGTCTGAAGCAATTGGTCGCGGTGCTGGACAAGTTCCGCGATCGATTAGGCTATACATTTCATCTCCCCGGTGAGACAAACATGTTTGACATCGCCGATCTTGACTATCATCAAGCGCTGTTGCGGGCTGGCCTAGACGTGGGCAAAGCCATCGGCGCGACGGCAATGGCTTATCATGCCGGCTATCGCCTCACCCTGCCGGCGGGAACTTCAAAGCCGATGCAGGAGCTGATGGCCCGCGAACGCGACATCTTGCTGAGTTACGCTGATGAGGTCGCCGGCTGGGGCGGGAATATCAGCATTGAAACACACGGCTTTATCGAAAATGCCAGTTACACCGCTTTCCCTGAGATGCACGCGCGGTTCGTGGAAGCAATTGACCACCCGGGAATCGGCGTGTGCATCGACTTTGGGCATTCATTTCTGTCATCACAGTGGAATGGTTTTGATTACCTAGAAGGTATTGCGCGCCTGGCGCCGCTGACCACGCATTTTCACGTGCAAGACAATATGGGCATCTCGGCCTATTCCGGCCGTACCAGTTTCGCTCTGGGTCGAGGGGATCTGCACATGGGGCCGGGCGAAGGCGCTATTCCTTTTGAAGAGGTGTTCAGCGCCATCGACTTCCCCCAGGCGCCCGTATTTATGCTGGAGGCACTGCGCTATGATCTGCATGACGGCGCGCCAGCTCGTATGTTTGCTGAGGCCAAACGATTGGCTGGGCTGCGCGGCTAGCCACTTGCAGGCTGAATGGAATTACGAGCTATTTACGATCAGTAAAGAGAGGGAAAATGCAATTCAAAGGAATAGGTTCCTCCGTCCCCATGGGGTCGTCCCCGGAAGAACTGACGCAGAACTTACAGACGCTCATCGATTGCGGTTATGACTATGTTGAAGTAATGCCCGATCTCTGGCGCATGTGGGTCGGCGGCCGCACTGATCAGCGCCGTCTGAAGCAATTGGTCGCCGTGCTGGACAAATTCCGCGACCGGCTGGGCTATACCTTGCATCTCCCGCTGGAGACGAACTTGTTTGACGTCGCCGATATTGAGTATCAGCAAGCGCTGTTGGAAGCGGGCCTTGAGGTGGGCAAAGCCGTTGGCGCGACAGCATTGGCTTATCATGCCGGCTATCGCCTCGGCCTGCCGGCTGGCACCTCGAAGCCAATGCAAGAGCTGATGGCGCGCGAACGGGACATCCTGTTAAGTTATGCCGACGAGGTCGCCGGCTGGGGCGGGAACATCAGCATTGAATCACATGGCTGGTATCAATATACCAGTTACACGTCATTCCCTGATATGCTCGCTAAGTTCGTTGAGGAGATTAACCACCCCGCGATTGGACTGTGTATCGATTTTGGGCATACCTACCTATCATCGCAATGGCATGGTTTTGACTACATCGAGGGTATCGCGCGCATGGCGCCGCTGACCACTCATTTTCATGTTCAAGACAATATGGGGATCCCGGCCTACGCGGGCCGCACGAGTTTCGCCTTGGGTCGAGGGGACTTGCACTTGCCACCGGGCGACGGCATTATTCCATTTGACGAAGTGTTTAGCGCCATCGGCTTCCCCCAAAAGCCGATATTTATGCTTGAGGTCGTGGGCCATGACCTGGATGACGATGGACAAGCGCGCATGTACGCCGAAGCTGTGCGCTTGGCGGAACTGCGGGGCTAGCGGTAGCGCAAGACGGAAAGAGTAGGAGCAACAGAGAGAGAAACATGCCCTTCAAAGGAATAGGATACGCCGTCCCTATGGGGTCGTCCCCGGAAGAACTGACGCAGAACTTACAGACGCTCATCGATTGCGGTTATGACTATGTTGAAGTAATGCCCGATCTCTGGCGCATGTGGGTCGGCGGCCGCACTGATCAGCGCCGTCTGAAGCAATTGGTCGCCGTGCTGGACAAATTCCGCGACCGGCTGGGCTATACCTTGCATCTCCCGCTGGAGACGAACTTGTTTGACGTCGCCGATATTGAGTATCAGCAAGCGCTGTTGGAAGCGGGCCTTGAGGTGGGCAAAGCCGTCGGCGCGACAGCAATGGCTTATCATGCCGGCTATCGCCTCACCCTGCCGGCTGGAACGTCGAAGCCAATGCAGGAGCTTATGGCGCGCGAACGCGACATCTTGCTGAGTTACGCTGATGAGGTCGTTGGCTGGGGCGGGCATATCAGCATTGAAACACACGGCTTTATCGAAAATGCCAGTTACACCGCTTTCCCAGAGCCGCACGCGCGCTTCGTGGAATCGCTTGACCATCCGGGGATTGGCGTCTGTATCGACTTTGGGCATTCATTTCTGTCATCACAGTGGAATGGATTCGACTACTTGGAGGGTATTGCGCGACTGGCGCCGCTGACCACACATTTTCACGTACAAGACAATATGGGTATCTCGGCCTATTCGGGCAGCACAAGTTTCGCCCTGGGTCGAGGGGATTTGCACCTGGGTCCGGGCGAAGGCGCTATCCCATTTGATGAGGTCTTCAGCGCCATCGACTTCCCCAAAGAGCCTGTCTTTATGCTGGAAGCGCTGCGCTATGATCTGCATGACGGCGCGCCGGCTCGCATGTTTGCAGAGGCCACACGGTTGGCTGGGCTGCGCGGTTAGGAATCTGAAGGAATGAGATCACTTTCGGCTGTGCCAATACGATTAGCTCAATCGCTGCGCTCTTTTGGTTATATCTGGCGCAGCCTGCGCCGTTCGCGGCAGGGTACAATCGGGCTGCTGATCGTCATCGTTCATATGTTCATCGCCGTGGCATCGCCTTATATCGTTCCTTATTCTCACCATGATATTGACGGCAAGAACAGGCTGGCGGCGCCTTCCGTCGAACATCCATTTGGCACCGATTCCTTCGGTCGCGACCTCTTTACGCGAGTCCTGCTCGGGGGGCGCGCGGCGATTGGCGTGGCTCTGTTGGCCGCCGCGATTGCGGTTTTATGGGGCGGGCTGCTCGGCATTCTGCTCGCCTTTATCGGCGGGCGGGTTGACGAAGTGGCTATGCGCCTGATTGATGCCTTGCTGGCCATACCTGGTTTGCTCGTCGTACTGCTCGTTGTCGCGGCTCTCGGTACAGGATTCGGCGTGCTTACTCTAACCCTGGGTTACGCCTATGGTGTATCGACGGTTCGCGTTGCCCGCGGCGCTGCGCTGGCCTATGTCGCGAGTGATTTCATCACGGCGGCGCGCGCGCGTGGTGAACGCAAGACCAACATCGTAATGCGGGAATTGATACCCAACTTGTTGGATGTGCTTCTGGTCGAATATGTGATGCGGGCGTCCTGGGCGCTGACCGCCATCAGCTCGCTGTCCTACCTCGGCTTCGGGATTGCCCCGCCAACCCCGGACTGGGGGCGGATGGTTTTCGAGAACCAGGTCATTCTGGCAGTCCACCCTTGGGGGACATTGTTCCCGGTGCTCGCCCTCGCCAGCCTGATCATTGGCATCAACCTGGCGGGGGACGCCCTGTCCAAAGCGATCGGGCTGGATCGCAGCCAGGAAGCGCCAACATGAGCCAGAAACTGCTAGAAGTTGAGGGCTTGACGACCGGTTTCCGCGCCAGAGCGGGCCAATTCGTGAAGGTAGTCCGCAATGTGTCGCTATCGATGGGGCGGGGTGAGACTCTTGGCCTGGTGGGCGAGTCCGGCTGTGGCAAGACCACCTTTGGCATGACCCTGCTCGGGCATCTGCGGCCCGGCGGCCAGGTTTTGGCGGGCTCGGTGCGCTTCGAGGGCGTGGATTTATTCAGTCTGGCGCCACATGAACTGGCAAGCATTCGCGGGCAACGGGTTGCTGTCATACCGCAAAGCGCCAGTTCTGCGCTGACGCCCACCATGCGGGTGGGCGAGCAGATCGCCGAAGTCTTGGCGCTGCATCTCGGTCTTGCTGGCGCGGAGTCGCAAGAACGCGTGCTGGACTTGCTGACCCAGGTACACTTGCCGCAGGTGGAAGAGCTCGTCCGTCGCTTCCCCCACGAGCTCTCTGGCGGTCAGCTGCAACGGGTTGCCATCGCCATGGGCTTGGCCGGCACGCCCGAATTGCTGGTGCTTGACGAGCCGACGACCGGCCTCGATGTGACCACGCAAGCCCACATCCTCGACTTGCTGCGGGAAATCCAGGAATCGACGGGTACGGCCATGCTGTACATCAGCCACGACATGGGCGCGATCGCCCGCGTCTGCGACCGGCTGGCAGTGATGTACGCGGGCGAAATCGTTGAGGATGGGGGAATCGCCGAGGTTTTTGCCGATCCGGTACACCCCTATACGCGCGGCCTGTTGGGTTCTGTGCCGCGTCTTTCCTACGCTGGCTTGCCGCAAGCGATGGCCGGACGCCCGCCGGCGCCGGGCCAAGACGCGCTTGGCTGCGCCTTCGTCCCACGCTGCGCCTTCGCCGATGAGACTTGCAAGACCGTTGATCCCATCCTCGAGCCGACGGATCGCGCTGGAACGATACCCCACTTGGTGCAATGCCATCATTGGCAGCGAGTCGTGGCGAGCGGGACCTCAGGCCAGATGCAAGACCTGAAGGCTGGGATAGACCAGGGCCTCCAACCAGAGCCCTTGCTCGATCTGGCCGAGGTGGACATTACTTATGCCAAGCGTGGTCTGGCCGCGCTGGTGGCGCGCTGGCGTGGCGAGCCCGAACCGCCGCTGACGGTAAGTAGTTTTACCATCACGATCCACCGGGGCGAGACGCTCGCCCTCGTAGGCGAGAGCGGCTCGGGCAAATCTACCATAGCCCGCACCATTGCCGGATTGCTGCCACCTCGCGCCGGGCGGATTGACTTCGGAGGGCAGGATCTCGCCTCAACAGTCGAAAGCCGTCCGGCTAAGATGCACCACAGAATCCAGATCATCTTCCAAAACCCGGACGCGTCCCTCAACCCGCGCCATACCGTCAAGCAGATTCTCGATGCCCCGCTGCGGCTTTATTTCGAGATGGACCAAAAAGGGCGTCTGGACCGGTCTGGCGCGCTGCTGGAGGAGGTGCGGCTCACCCCACAATATCTGGAACGGCATCCCGGCCAATTGTCCGGCGGCGAAAAACAGCGCGTCGCCGTCGCGCGCGCCTTTGCCGCCGAGCCGGACCTGGTGTTGTGCGACGAAGTGACCTCCGCGCTCGATGTGTCGGTGCAGGCCGCTGTCCTGGAGCTCTTGGCGGGGCTCCAGGCCGATCGGGGCGCAGCCTATCTCTTTATCTCGCACGACCTGGCCGTCGTCCGCGCCATCGCCGACAGGGTGGCCGTGCTCTATCAGGGCCGCATCTGCGAGGTGGGGCCAGTGGCGGATATCTACGCGCCGCCCTACCATCCCTACACCGAGACCCTGCTGGCGGCGGTGCCGGAGCCGGTGCCGGGCGCGCGGGCGCAACTGCTCGCCAAAGACGTTCAGGAGGCGGAACCGCCGGCGCGCGGCTGTTGTTTCCAGCGCCGCTGCCCCCGCCGCATCGGGTCTATCTGCGACGACGAGACGCCCCCCAGCCAGTTCGCGTCCGATGGGCACGTCATTCGCTGTCACATCCCGCTTGAGGAATTGCGGGAGTCGCAAGTGGATCTCATTAGCGCAGCCAATATTCCAACACATGGGATTGTGGCTGACGGTCAGTAACCTGGACCCAATGTTGCCGCATCACGGAGGGGAACATGCTCGCCATCAACGCCGACTATATAAATTCTCATGGCAAGCCGGAACCCCGCCTGAGGCAGATCGCTGATGCCGGGTTTTCACAAATTCATTGGTGCCATCATTTTGGTTCGGACTATATCTATTCTGACGATGAGATCGACCGGATCGCTCGATGGCTGCGATCTTACCAGCTCACTGTCAACGATCTGCATGCCTCAGCCGGCGAGCGTAATCACTACTACGCCGAGCACGAAGCTATCCGCTTGGCCGGGCTGGAACTGGTTAAGAATCGCATCCATATGGCGAACCGACTCGGCACGGATGTGATCGTGCTGCATCTGCCAAGACAGGCGGAAGAAGCTGACAAGCACGCTGCTTTTTGGGAGGCGGTCCACCGCTCAATGGATGAGCTGCTACCTTTTGCCAGGGAGAGGGGCGTTCGCATCGCATTTGAAAATCTGTTGGACAACCACAGGATATTGCATAAAGTATTGGCCGCTTACGACCCTTCAGATGTGGGCATCTGCTACGATCCCGGTCATGGCAATATCTCCGGTGGCGGTTTGGATTTCGCTGAAGCGGTGAAAGATCGCTTGATTGCTTTTCACCTGAATGACAACGACAGCACCGCCGATCAGCACGGTCTCATTTTTTCCGGCTCTGTCGACTGGGACCGGTTGGCCCGAATTATTGCCGCATCCGCTTACGACAAAGAATATATGACGATAGAGCTCCGCAAGCCGACTGAAAAGGGGAATATCTACACCGGCGATGAAGCGGCTTTCCTCGCACAAGCGATGGCGAGCGGGCTGAAATTCCACAAGATGGTGGCGGATGCGCGGCTTGACTCATGATGCCGGATTACTCCATATCCAGGTGAACGTATGCGAAAGCGGTTGCGAGATTTGGGCATCGCCATCGGACGTTTGCCCCCTGGCAAATACAACGCCATCACTGATGTGCCCGGTGTGCTCGTTGGCCACAGCACCCTGATTTTCGATGCGCCGCGAGTCGCCCGCACGGGCGTGACCGTCATATTGCCGCGCGAAGGCGCCATTTGGAGAAACCATTCCTTTGCCGCCACCCACACCCTCAACGGTAGCGGCGAAATGACCGGCGTCCATTGGATCGCGGAGTCTGGGATGCTCACTTCGCCCATCGCCATTACCAACACCGCGCAGGTGGGCACGGTGCATGAGGCCTTGAACAGCTACGCCTACGAATTTGGCTGGACGGAAGTCTGGGATCTTCCCGTCGTCGCCGAAACCTGGGACGGCTGGCTGAATGATATGGCTGCATTTCACGTCAGCAAAGACCACGTGTATCAAGCCATTGAATCTGCTCGTAGTGGCTCGGTGGCGGAAGGCAACGTCGGTGGCGGAACCGGGATGATCTGTCACGAGTTCAAAGGAGGGATTGGTACGGCTTCACGCATGGTCAGCTGTCCCAGCGGGACCTACACCGTCGGCGCATTGGTGCAGGCCAATTACGGGGCGCGCGAAGACCTGCGGGTGGATGGCGTTCCAGTCGGGCAGGAGATCAGCATCGAAAGAGTACCCTCAGGCCGGGCGGAAGCGCCGGGCGGGAGTTCGATCATCGTCATCATCGCGACCGATGCGCCACTCATACATTCTCAGTGCAAACGCCTGGCGCAACGCGCTACCATTGGATTGGCGCGCGTCGGCGGGATGGGTTACAACGGCAGCGGCGACATCTTCCTAGCCTTCGCCACGGGCAACCAGCTGGCGAGTGAAACGCAAAAGCCTTATGCGCTTCAAATGCTGCCAAACGCTCAGCTCGACAGACTTTTCCTGGGCGTTGTGGAAGCGGTCGAAGAAGCGATTTTGAACGCCCTGACTACGGCAGAGACAATGACGGGTTTCAGGGGGCGGACCGCCTACGAACTTCCATTTGACGAGTTGCAGCGGATCATGAAAAGGGATCAATAATGAATATGGCGACTCCAAGCCAGGCCCAGGTAGTGATAATTGGGGGTGGCGTCATAGGCTGCAGCGTGGCCTATCACCTGGCTAAATTGGGCGTGAACGAGGTTGTTCTGCTGGAAAGGAAAGTGCTAACCAGCGGCACAACCTGGCACGCGGCCGGTTTGGTCGGCCAATTGCGGGCCACACAGAATATGACCAAATTAGCCCAATACACCACTGAATTATTTCGAGACTTGGGAGCAGAAACTGGCCAGGACACGGGCTTTAAACAGACCGGTTCGATTTCAATTGCTACCAATCAGGAGCGCTATGAGGAGTTGCTGCGCGGGGCTTCAATGGCAAAGGTATTTGGGCTCGACGTTGAAGTTATCTCAATCAAAGAAGTAGCGGATATGTGGCCGATGATGCGTGTTGACGACCTGGTTGGGGCAATCTTTCTGCCAGGCGATGGCCAAACAAACCCGATCGATACCACCCGCGCCTTTGCCAAGGGCGCCGAAATGTACGGCGCCTCGATTTTCGAAAACGTCAGGATAACAGGTATTCATCAGAAGGGCGGGCGGGTAACTGGCGTGGCCACAGACCAAGGCGATATACAGGCTAAATACGTCGTCAACTGCGCCGGGATGTGGAGCAGGGAAGTAGGAAAAATGGCGGGGGTAAATGTACCTTTACACGCCGCCGAGCATTTTTACGTTGTCAGCGAACCCATCACAGACCTCGAGCCAAACCGACCCGTTTTGCGAGACACGGGTGGATGCGCCTATTACAGAGAAGAGGTTGGCGCGATTTTGGCCGGCTTTTTTGAACCCAACGCCAAGCCCTGGGGCATGGATGGTATCCCCCCTGATTTTGAGTTTGGTACGCTGGGCGAAGACTGGGACCACATTTCACCGACATTTGAAAAGGTCATCCACCGTATGCCACTGATGGATAAGGTTGGCATCCACACCTTCATGAATGGGCCAGAAAGTTTTACTCCCGATGACCGCTACCAACTGGGCGAAGCTCCGGAACTGAACAATTTTTTTGTAGCGGCTGGATTTAATTCGATTGGCATTCAATCGTCCGGCGGGGTGGGCAAGGTGCTGGCTGAGTGGATCATCCAGGGTCATCCGCCGCTGGACTTATGGGATGTGGATATCCGGCGCAATTTCCCCTTTCAAAATAACAAAAATTATTTGCGCGAGCGCGTGTCGGAATCATTGGGTTTGCTATACGACATGCACTGGCCCTTTCGACAGTACGAGTCCAGCCGGGGCATTCGGAAATCGCCATTGCATGACCGCTTGGCGCAACAGGGCGCTTGTTTTGGTGAGACGGCTGGCTGGGAACGAGCCAACTGGTTTGCGCCAGCCGGTGTAGAGCCAGTGTATGAGTATTCGTATGGTCGGCAAAACTGGTTTGACTACGCTGGCAACGAGCACCGTGCGGTGCGGGAGAATGTCGGTCTGTTTGACCAGACATCCTTTGCCAAGTTCCTGTTCCAGGGTCGGGACGCGCTGCGAATTCTCAACCGCATCTGCGGCAACAATATAGATGTCCCAATTGGGAAAGTGGTTTACACCCAGCTATTGAATGAGCGCGGCGGCATTGAGGCGGACATTACCGTAACTAGAATAGATCAAGACAGCTTCTTTATTGTCGACTCGGGTACCAGTCAAACCAAGACATTTTACTGGATAAAGCGCCAGATTGCTCCCGATGACTTTGCCGTGTTAACCGATATGACCTCGGCTTTTGCGGTTTTGAGCGTGATGGGACCAAATTCAAGAGCGCTGTTACGAAACCTTACCGATGCTGATTTATCGACGGAGGCTTTTCCCTTTGGCAGCTCACAAGAAATAGATTTTGCCTATGCTAGGCTTAGAGCCACGAGAATGACCTATGTCGGAGAGTTGGGCTGGGAGCTGTATGTCCCCAGCGATTTTGCCCAGCATGTCTACGACGCCATCCTAGCCGAAGGTGCTGTCTTTGATCTGCTGCACTGTGGCTACCACGCCCTAAACTCATTGCGCATTGAAAAGGGCTATCGACATTGGGGACACGACATTGCCGCTGAAGACACGCCCATTGAGGCCGGTCTGGGATTTGCGGTCTACTTCAAAAAAGATGTTAATTTTAACGGGCGTGATATTTTGCTGAAGCAGAAAAATGAAGGCGTCAAAAAACGTTTAGTAATGTTTGCCCTTGAAGATGAAAAGCCTTTGCTTTACCACAACGAACCGATCTGGCGGAACAACCGGATTGTGGGTTCTATTAGCTCTGGCATGTTTGGGTATACGCTGGGCACAGCGATAGGCATGGGCTATATCACCCACGATGAGGTCATTACATCAGATTACATAAGTGCCGGCACTTATGAAGTTGAAGTCGCTGGCGAGCGTATTCCAGCTCAAGCGTCGCTTAGGCCATTTTACGACCCCAAGAGTCTGCGGGTACGGACCTAAGAATGGGGTCTTAATTCATCAATCTTTTGTAGACGCGTGGAAATTTCGATTGGTCCGCTGTAATGCAAGCCTTGCAAGCAATGTACTATCCCAGTTAATCGTGTAAGAACTCGCGCGTCCCGAAGACTTGCCGGAAATAGAGTAAATATGCAAGCGTCAAAAAATAGGCTAATCTCCAAATGGTGATTGAGATTGGAGCCCCTGCGAGTTTACCGCCAGGCAGCGCCCGCATTGACGCCAATGATGCCCGGCTCCGCCAACGGATTGCGCGTAATGCCTTGCAGGATCGCCCCCGATGTCGCCAAGGCCATGCCCACCAGAAATGCGGTCAGGATTCGTGGCAGGCGGAATGTAAAGACCACCGGATTGAAACTACGCCCATCGGGATGATCACCCGGCAGAGTGCGGGTCAGCGTCTGCAGGGCTTCTGAAACAGAGATATCATAGGCGCCATAGCTGATGCTCAAGACCAAGACGCAAAAGGTGACAGCGAGGATTGCCAGCGCGGCGGGCGGCACACGGCGATCGATCTTCAATGAGAACGGCCAACTTCCCTGACCTACGGTAATCCAGCTCGGCTTGGAACTGTGCTTTATCTTACTCATCAGCGACGCACCCGCCACCGCGCCAGATAAATGAAGAAGGGCGCGCCCACCAATGCCATCATGACGCCGACCGGTATCTCTTGTGGCCGCAGGACGATGCGCGCCGCCACATCGGCCACCACGACCATAGCCCCGCCCAGCGCCCCGGAATAGGCAATCACCCAACGATAATCCGGACCCACTAAGAAGCGGGCGATATGCGGCGCCACCAGCCCGACGAAACCAATCGGACCCGCCAAGGCAACGGCGCCACCGGCCAGTAGCACCACGATTAAAGCGCCGAAGAGCTTGACGACGACCGTGTTCTGGCCCAATCCTTTCGCCACATCTTCGCCCAAGCTGATAGTAGTGATCTGTCGTCCGAGCAGAAGCGCGCCAACGGCGCCGAGCAGGACAATCGGCGCCTATTGACGCAAGAGCGGCATATCCCGCCCGGCCAGCGAACCGGCGGTCCAGAAACGAATCTGTTCGAGCGTCTCGCGATCGGAAATGAGGATCAATGTCGTCAGCGCAGATAGGAAGGCGGTGACGATGACACCGGCCAAGGTAAGCCGCAAAGGCGTCGGTCCGCCCCTGCCAGCCGAACCCAGGCCGTAAACCAGCGCGCCAGCCGCCGCTGCGCCAAACATGCCGGCTAAGGCGTAGGCCGCCAGTGAAGACTCGCGCAGCAGAAAGACGGTCACCACGACCGTAAACGCAGCGCCGGCATTGATACCCAAGATGCCGCTATCCGCAAGCGGGTTTCGCGTCAGGGCCTGCATGATGGCGCCGGCCACAGCGAGCGCCACGCCCACCAAGAGTCCCCCCCAATACTCTTGGAAGGCGCACCGTGAGAATGATGAGATGCTCGAAGTCGGTTTCATCCGGCTGGGCCAGCGCGGCAAACACGGTATCGCGGTCGATTTCCGCGGCCCCGAGCGTGATGCTCCAGAGCAAGCAGGCCAACAGAATCAGCGTAGCCGCGACAAGGCCCGGCAGCAACAGCAGAAGAAGCATCTGGAACGTGAGATTGCCGCGCTGCCGCTTCCTCCGGACATGTTTGTGATCACTTATCATGGCATCCCCAATCGATATGTCACGACTGGCGATCCCTACCGTGAACACTGTGAACACACGGCGGGGCTGCTGGCAGATGCCATGGCTTGGCGCGACGACCAGTGGACAGTGAGCTTTCAATCGCGCTTTGGCCCAGAGGCCTGGATGCAGCCTTATACAGAAGATGTGCTCGAAGCTTTGCATCATCGCGGTGTTCGCAGACCGCTGGTATTCGCACCTGGATTCGTAACCGACTGCCTGGAGACGTTGGATGAACTTGGGAACGAAGGGCGTGAGCAGTTTGCAGAGGGCGGCGGAAACGCCGGATTCTTTCACCTGGCGCCCTGCCTCAACGCGAATCCGGGCTTTATGGATGCTCTGGCTGAAATCGTTCAAAGCAACGCATCGGGTTGGGCCAACGTCGAAGAAGGTCGACGGCCCAGCAAGGATGCCAGTACTGCCCTGGAATCTTTTTAATAAACCGCGATATGCGGTAGCCGAACAGGCATACTATTTTAGGGCTTATGTAGTTAAGTAGCCAGAAACCCTTTATAGTCTTGCTACCTTTCGGCTATTATTATGGGGGGCCGTGAGCGAGAAAAGAGATACTAGCAAGAAACCAGACAACTCGAAAACCACTGCGGGCGCCCACCTAACCCTCTGCCGCGTAAGACCGACGGCACACCCTACACCCCGCAGAAAGTCGCGCGGCTCATAACCACAACAAAACCCAAATAGATCGAGAACCAAGACTAACGCGGGTTTGGCTACTTAACTACATAAGCTCCTAAAATAAAGTTTGCTGGTCCTTGTTGCAAAATAAAAAAGCCCGTCTGTGTATAGGCGGGCTCTGTCTACAAATTCGGACCTGGCTTACTCAAGCAGGGCAACGTTGCTAGCTTGCTTGCCCTTCCGACCTTCCGTTATAAGGAATTCGACGCGCGCGCCTTCATCAAGCGTGCGGTAGCCGCTCCCTTGAATCTCCGAATAGTGAACGAAAAGGTCATCGCCGCCTTCCTGGGAAATGAAACCATATCCCTTTTCGGCGTTGAACCATTTCACGGTACCTTGCATACGTTCTTCTGACATTACTGCTTGCTCCTGACAAGATTACGATTGACTGGGTATTGCCAAAGCCTTCTTACCATCGTGAACCAACCGATGCCAGAGGATGACAGACCGGCGCAAAGCATCGACGCCGAGGCGCCGAGTTGTCGTTGTGCAAATCGCATTCTCTCCGGGGGACTTATGGGTGCGTACCCACTGCACCAATGTGGATAAAGCCGACATAGCTACCTTTTTTGCCACGTTGCAGCATCAGTGTACCATCTATTGTGCAGGTCGTCCATAGCGACTTGTGCAGGGTTCAGGGTAATCCCATCAAAATAAGTATGTGCTACGATGAACATTGCACAAACTTTATTCTAACCACAGAAGTAGTCCCAATAAAATAATGCGAAAAATCTCATTTTAGACAAACGATCTATATGTAATCTTATTCTCGCCTAACGCGCTCCTCCTCCGCAAGGCTGTGTCGGCGGTCAGGGTGTACGCGACTCTGTGAGTCGTCCCTGTTCCATACCTGCGGATGTCTGGATTACCGCATTGATTGAGAAAGGACACAACACGGACACAAACCACGCGCGCCTAACAAATCTGAAGACAAGAAAAAGCGCGCTAGCCAAATACTCAGCCCTTTATGGGACAGAGGTTTGGGCCGAGGGCGCCTGCCCGCCAGGTCGAACCCGATTGAGCAGATCAGCCAGGAATGGGCCAATCAAGATCATGAATAGCGGCGCCATCGAGGCGTAGTAGCGCGGCTCAATGGTGGCGGCTATCGCGATCAATATCAGGCCCGAGAGCAGCATCCCCGCGACAGTAACCAGCAAGTAATCGCGCCGCCAAAAGGCCGCGACCAGCGCCAGGGGCGTCAAGAGCTTGATCAGATTGAGGGCCGGGAACAGCGCGCTATAGGCAACAACACCGGGCCGCCACAAGCGATGCCCATTGTAGGTCGCGCTTTCCGCCCGCTGGAAACCCAGCCATCCCTCGTCCAGCCATGTCACCTTCTCGGGCTTGTCGACGTATTGAAGTGGAAAGGGAGGGGCGCCGGGGTGCTGGATAAGCATATAGAAGACCGCGTCCTTATGCGCCATTGCCAGTTTCAAAAAGTCACTCGAAACGGTTTCGGCGTAGACATCGTAGAGCAAAGCATCAGCGGGACAGGGACCGAGGTACCAGTAAAGCGCCGCCGGGAAGAGGATGTCGATTTTCTCTTGTACTTCACCAAAAGGCTGCGCCAGAAAAGCTTCTTTTTCCTCGGCGCTCACCCAAGGACCCGGAACCCGCCAGAGCGGATAAGTATCACCGAAGAAATCGACATTGCGCTCTGGTCGCAGCGTCAGCAACTGTGCGTAACGGGTCGAGTGTGGTCCGTTGGAAGCGCGTATCTCGAAGTTCTTTTCCGGCAAGCTGGCCACCAGGGTCGCGCCGGCGGTGCAACTCAAGGTGGTTGTGCCGGTTGACGGGATGTGAATCAGAGCGATATAAGCAACCAGGATGCCGCCACTGATTGCGCCGACCATGCCAAATAGCTTCAGACGCTGACGAAACGGAATATGACGCCACATGAAGAAGCTCAAACCGTAAATCGCTGCCAAAGGCGCGTAGTTAAAACGCGTAAAGCTCATGATGCCCAGCACGACCGCGGCCAGCGCCACCAAGCCAAAGCGTCGCCCTGGCGGCGCTGACCAAGCGAGCTGCGCCAGCCATAAAGCGCTGACGGTCGCCAGCGCGAGCAGCCAGCCCGGCAATTGGAAATGCGCCCACTGCAAGTTGAAGGGGTCGACCAGAACCAGAAGCGCCGTCATCAGCGCGCAGCGACTGTCAAAACGCCGGCGCATGATGTCATAAACCAGAAAAGGCACGGCGCTGCTCGCCAGAACTTGCAAGAGCAGCAAGGCGCGCTCCGACAGGCGGCCCACGTGGTCCGTCAGCGTTTTGAAAGGCGCCATGACCAGTGAATAGCCAGTGTTGTAACGCACGTTGCCGACCAGAAAGTTGCCCTTGGCGTATTCGCTGATCAGGTATTTCTGCGCCGATTCGTTGTCGTTGTTGCTGCCGGTGCCCAACGGATAACTGACGAACATGACGCCTTGAATCAGCGCAGTTGCCAGCAAAAGCAGCCACAGATGACGGCGGCTGATTGGGCTAAGCGGACTATGAGAAGAAGATTCGCTGTTTGCGTTCATGTGGAGTCAAGCGCCGGGCAAGTTGCGATTTCAGCCTAGCGCAAAGAGGCAATCGCCGCAAGCCTGCGGCAAGAGAGGTGATTTTCGGGCGACCTGATAGGTCGCGTAGACACTGACCGCCGGTCGCCGCTGTTGACGTAAACCGCGTCGCTCATGCGACAAGCAGGCTTCCTATTTTGCGTGAGCGCGGCATTCCTTTGTCCTTTTCGTCGGATACGCGCCATGCGGCTACAGTTTCACGATGAACCGCGTAGGGGGCAGCCTTGGCTGATCCGTTGCCATTTGCATCTAGCCGCCCGCCGCCCCTACCCTAAACCGAGCGCGCCAACTCATAAAGTCTCGGGACTTGCGCGGCGATGACATCAGCATCGCTGCGCCAGGCGAAGAGCTCGCCGATCCCGCCGTATTCGAATGCCATGGTCTCCGGTTCGCGCCAATGACCGTCACGAATCTGTCCGACTACCCATTCGGCCACGGACCAATCATCGTCGGTCATGGCGAAATGATCTTCGCGCACGCCGAACTCGTTCTTGTGCGGCAAGATGCCGACCACGTGCAATTCGCGCAAGGCAGCGACGGGCATGGCATTCAGATAGGCATTCACATCATTTCGTCCCGTGCCCTCGCAGGCGCGGACCGCGTGGGCAACATCCAGGAGCAAGCCACAGCCGCTGCGGCCGACTATTTCACTGACCACGGCCGGATCAACCACCTCTTCCAGCAGACCGGTGTCCCAATCCGCTATCGGATACGACGAGTTTTCGACGACCACGTTTTCGTTGCCGAAGCTTCGTCCCAGCCGATCGACCCATTCTATCGCTTTCCCGATCACGGCTTCCGGCGTCACGGGCAGGCCGTCGACAAAGTCGCTGGCGGAGACGGCGAGATGCGTGTTGACGACGCGGGTATCGGTGCTATCCAGCCAGTTCTGCAGGACCGCCAGATCCTGTTCCTTCGCATAAGGTCCGCCGGCGATATTTTCGAAATGGATATAGGCGCCGGGTCCCAGTTGCATTAGAGGCCGCAGTTCGTCCCAGGGCGGGAACTTGAACATATCGACCTGAATGCGATTGTCCTGCCATAGTTGCAGGGCTTCCGGCGAATAGTTGATGGCGAAGTTCATCTTAAAGCTCCTCCTGGGCGATCATTCGACAGGGAATCATACACATCAAGGCTCACGATGTCGCAGCTTGTCTAGCCGATGCGCGCGCGACTATGTTATGATGTTAGGGGTGCATCGGCGCTCTTTGGCAGGACTTGATGACGACCTTCCTTCTGATACGACATGCGGTCAACGATTATGTGAAAACCGGCAAACTGGCAGGCAGGATGGCGGGCATTCACCTCAACGAAGAGGGGGTAGCCCAGGCGGGTGCGCTCGGGCGGCGCCTGGCAGCGGCGCCGCTTGACCATATCTATGCCAGCCCGATGGAACGCACCATGGAAACCGCCTGCGCTCTGGCCGCGCATCACCCGAAGTTGACGGTGGAGGCGCACGAAGATATCAGCGAGGTCCACTACGGCGATTGGCAGGGCAAGGCGATCAGCGACTTGCAGCGGCGCAAGATGTGGAATGTGGTGCAGGAATACCCGTCTCGCGCGCGCTTCCCGGGCGGCGAAACCATGCGCGGCGTACAAACTCGCATTGTCAATGCTATCGAAGCCTTGGCCCCAAAACACCCCGATCAAATGATCGCCCTGGTATGCCATGCCGATCTGATCAAGATGGCGCTGGCGCATTACCTCGGCATGCACCTTGATGTCTTCCAGCGTATCGTCATTTCGCCGGCGTCGATCAGCACTTTGCACTTGGGGCATAGCCGTCCCTTTGTCCTGTGCATGAATGATATCGCGCACGTCCTGGAATTAAAGAAAGACGCCGGCAAATAGCCGCAGGCATAGGTTGTGGGAGCTGTCATGTCAAATGTGATTGAACTCAACCCGGTCGATTTTGTGACCGTCGGCACCATCGGGCCCAAGGGCCAACGCACCTTCCATCTTCAAGCCGGGCAAGACCACCGCATCGTCTCCTTCACTATAGAAAAGGAACAGGCGCAGGCGCTTTCCTCGGCTATCACCGAATTGCTCGCTGATATAGACGATCGCGACAATACCAAAACGGAAGCCGATTTCAGCGAATTGGATATGGAATTGCGCGAACCCATTGAACCGCTATTCCGCATCGCGCAAATGGGGCTGGCATACGAGGCGCACAATAACAAGATCATCTTGATCGCGCAGGAATATGTGCCGCAGAGCGAAAACCAGTTTGACGAGAGCCTCGATGACGACGATGACGACGAAGATGTCGACTTCAGCATATTCGAAGGTGGACCCGGCGACCCGCAAGTGGTGCGCATGTGGTGCAGCCGCGAACAAATGCGCGCGCTCAGCTTGCACGCCATGGACACGGTGAAATCGGGCCGTCCCGATGCCAAGCAAAACGGACGCATCATCTTTTACTGGACCTGACAGCGTCCGCCTCGGGCGAAATCAAAGAGCGCGACGAGACATGGAAGGGGAGGCCCTTACACCGCAGGAGTGTTCGGACTAGCGAGGACGGATCATGGTTTCAAACCTTCGCCACATGACAGTTGAAGAATACCTGGAATTCGATGACGCCAGCGAAAGCGCCAACGAATACATCGACGGAGAGATCATACCCATGCCAGGTGGAACGCGGAAACACAACAAGATTGTCGCTTTTACGACAGCCGAACTAGTTTCCAGCTTAGGGGATAGGAACTGCGAGGTACTCGGCAGTCAAATGCGCGTCAGGATTGATGAGACGAAGTACGTTTATCCCGATGTCAGCGTGGTCTGCGGCGACGCTGACTTTGAAGGCGAGAACGAGGTCATCCTTCGGAATCCAACTTTGGTGGTAGAAGTGACGTCGCCCTCATCTCTGGTGCGCGATCACGCGAGCAAAGTCGAGTTCTACGGCGCTGTGCCCAGCATTCTATGCTATCTCATCCTCGACCAGGAGCGCGCATTCGCCGAGTGCTACACCCGCGCGGAAGATGGCTGGCGCTTGCGGCAGTACGCCAGCCTGGACGATGTCATCCCTCTCGAGCCGCTGGCTTGCAGCCTTCCGCTGGCACAGGTATATCGCGGCATCGTCTTTGATCAATGAGCGAAACAGGAAAGACGATTTTCTAAGGATTCTATCGCAGCGAGAGCGAAGCGCAGCAAGCGAGGACGGACGATGGTTACAAACATCCGCCACATGACAGTTGAAGAATATCTGGCATTCGATGAAGCCAGCGAAACCACCAACGAATACATCGACGGAGTAATTATTCCTATGCCAGGTGGAACAGGAAATCACAACGCAATTGTCGCTTATACGATAGGAACTCTCACTAGTCTCTTGGACATTAGGGACTGCTTGGTCTACGCCAGTCAGATGCGCATCCGTATCGATGAGACGAAATACGTCTATCCCGACGCCAGCGTAGTCTGCGGCACACCAGATTTTGAAGACGAGAACGAAGTCACCTTGCTTAATCCGACCGCTGTAATAGAAGTGACATCGCCCTCTTCTCTGGCGCGCGATCACGTGAGCAAAGTCGAGTTCTACGGCGCCGTGCCCAGCATTCAATGTTATCTCATCCTCGACCAGGAGCGCGCATTCGCCGAGTGCTACACCCGCGCGGAAGATGGCTGGCGCTTGCGGCAGTACGCCAGCCCGGACGATGTCATCCCGCTCGAACCGTTGGCTTGCAGCCTTCCACTGGCACAGGTATATCGCGGCATCGTCTTCGCGGATTAAGCGCCAAGCCCGTCATTTTGCCCTGGAACTTGTCATCACGTTACAATAGCCTTGGTGTCGCCGTTATCCAGGTCTCGCATGATGAAAGTCACCCACGTGCACACTGCCCGCGCTCTCGATGAACCGGCCTGCGTCGCCCTCGACGAAGCCCTGCAAGTCATGGAAAAGGGCGCGATGGACGATGAAGTCGGCTTGATGCGCTGGGGATCCAACTACACCTTCCTGGTCAACGTCGAACTTGACGGCCTGCGCCTGATGGCGATTTACAAACCGCGCAGGGGCGAACGTCCGCTCTGGGACTTCCCCGACGGCACGCTTTGCAACCGCGAAACCGCCGCCTACCTGACATCAAAGGCGCTGGGATGGGGCTTGGTGCCGCCGACCTTCCTGCGCGACGGCACGCGCGGCATCGGCTCGGTGCAGCTCTTCATTGATCACAATCCCGAAGAGCATTATTTCACCTTCGACCGCGATCGCTTCACGCATCAACTGGAGCGCATGGCCATCTTCGACGCCATCATCAACAACGCCGACCGCAAGGGCGGCCACTGCCTGCTCGATGACGACGATCATCTCTGGGGCATCGACCACGGCTTGACCTTCAACGCCAGCGAGAAGCTGCGCACGGTGATCTGGGATTATTCGGGCATGCCTATCCCCCCCGATATCCTGGCGGACTTGCGCGCGCTCTGCGGGCGACTGGGCGATGCCGGCGACGATTACACGCGGGCCATGACAACACTGCTCTCGCGTGCCGAGATGCGCATGCTGCATTGGCGGGTTGAGCGGCTGGCCGAGCTGGGGGTTTTCCCGCGGCCGGGTCCGGGACCGAATCGTCCCTGGCCGGCGGTTTAGGTATTCCCCGGAAAACACTTCCTTTATTCAGTCATGATTTTTATCATCTGTGCACTATTGAAAGCCGGAGACAATGACAATGTGCTTTGTGTTTATCAGCCATTCTTCACATGATGATGCGACTGTAACAGTATTCAGCGATAGACTTCTACATAATAGCGTAGAAAACTGGGTTGATCACATTCATAATGATCAGTCCGCAAATCTTTACAAGGAGATACAAGAGAAACTTAACTCCTGTGCTTCAGGACTCTTAATACTCAGCAACGAGTCTGCAAAATCCGATGCGGTTACAGGTGAATGGTTGCACATCTTGGCGCTCGGTAAACTATTGTACATCGCAAAAATTGAGCATATCGAAGAACACGACATGCCTTGGCGACTGAGGCCGATTCCTTGGATTGATCTGTCCTCCGATCAAGAACACAGTTTTAACGAACTCATCGACGCCATTCGGGGAAGAAGAAAGCTGGATCCAAATGGTGAGCAAGTATACGTGCATCGCCGGTTCACGTCGAGCGGCGCAATTGATCCGCGCCTACTAATCAATATTTTTGGACGAAACGAGGATTTAGACACTATCAGGAGTTTGCTTGATAGAGGACGACCAACATTTGTCACCGGAATCGGAGGAATCGGGAAGTCACGGCTGGCCTACGAGATTGCACTATCGATAGCTGACGTGAACGGCGTTATTTGGCATGTTTGCAGTGACGTATCGAGTCCCAATGATATTCTGAAACTGCTGAGAGATCACTTTGGTTTGCCGCAGGAAACACCAACCGAAAATGTTATCGACCGTCTGCGCTCACAAACACAGTTGATTGTCATCGACAACGCTGAATCAGTCCAAAAGAGAGACCTCCGCAGTGCCTATGCCAATCTTGCAAACTTGCTTAGCCAAGCAGGTGCGCAAATACTGCTTACTAGCAGAGAAAAGTGGGGACAATTGGCCCGCGCGTCAGAGTACACTCCGCAAGACCTGTCCTTGGAGCCAGCACTTGAGGTCTGCCGAGCCATGTGCGAACTGGAAGACGTAACACTCACAGATGAACAAATGCAAGAATTGGCAACGAAAGCTTACTTGCACCCAGGCTTCATAGACTTCGCAGTAAGTCTCACAAAGAATCGAGGTTTTGACCGCACTATAAAACAGTTAGATACTTTGCAAGGTCGAAAAGTAGAAGACGCTCTCCACGAAATGATATTGCAGTCTGTTGAGCAGATGAAAACGAGTGATTCAGCCTACGGATCTATGGCGGTCGAAACCTTTAGGCGTCTGAATGTCTGTCGCGGTGGTTTCACCTTTCAGGCGGCGGAAGCTCTAACTATAGATCGAAGCAGCAATATCCTACCTCAAAACGATGACGATCTGGACGAAGCTCTTGGCCTTCTGCAGCAGTGGAAATTTGTCCGGCTTGATCATGAGCGTAAACGATACAACATTGGTTCGCTCGTTACGGCCGCAATCGGAGAGGATGATGCAGTCTATGACTTGCACTACAAATATTATAAATCGCTTGCAATTGATCGCACACGCATAGATGACTTCCATGGTCTTGACCCCGACATCGAGAATCTGACTGCCGCTTTTGAACGGAAGCTTGAGCAAGGGTGCATTCGGGACGCCTTCTTTCTTTGCCAAAACTGTACACGACTATTCTTCAATCGTGTGCGTTTTGGCGAATGGCAAGATTGGCTAGCACGTGTAAAGCCAATGATTGAAACAGATGGGGATGATGAACTTAATGCTCATCTTATGGAGGCGCTGGGTGATTCGCATGCACACACACATTTGGGAAACCGAACCGAAAACTTGAAACACGCTATTTCGTACTATGAGAAGGCGTTAGAATACTTCACAGTTCAAGAATGTTCGCCCAAGTGTGCTGCACTATTGCACAACCTTGGGCTCGCATATCAGAACCTATTTGAATCTGAAAAACATGTACATTATCTACATGATGCAGATAGAATGGAGACTACATACCTAAGTGAGATCGGTTTTACAGAGGAATCTAGCCGCTTTTCGGAGTGGCTGACGACAGTGTAATACAGCCGGAACCTGTTCGTCTAGTGCGATTTTATGGGCGAGATACCCGATGGTGTGCAATTTATTCAGCTTAGGGGGTTTGCCCTAAGCGGTTAGCTCAATGACGATCTTGAGTAACGACAAGACCGTTATCACTAACTCTAAGTATGTGATAAATTCAGTTGGACAGAATAACATGTCTGCCTCCTGGAAAAAGTTAACCGTTCCTCGCGTTATTGCGAGGGGATAATAAAGGATGTATCTCGCCCATAAAATCGCACTAGATCGTACTAGGAATCTGGAATTGGAACATGCCTAAATCGAAGATCTGATGTAATACTTTTACGGTACTAGCAAGTTTCTAATGTGTAATCTCGATACTTGTGGCATTACTTAGCCACGAAGAAGTGGACAGCCCGATTTGGTTGCCCACTTTTCATATTACAATTAGGAGTTTTTACCCATGTCGAATGAAAGGATGTCTTTAGTTCAACTGTTCGAGATGTTCCCCAATGACGCCACTGCGGAGGAGTGGTTTGTCAAGGTACGTTGGCCTGATGGCGTTTGCTGTGCTTACTGTAACGGAACAAATATTCAAGACGGTACTAAGCACAAGACAATGCCATACTGGTGTAATGATTGTAAAAAATGGTTTTCACCCAAAACAAATTCTGTAATGCACAGCTCTAGAATGGGCTACCAAAAATGGGCAATTGCTATCTACATGATGATGAGTCACCCAAAGGGCATATCTAGCATACAGCTACACAAGGCAATCGGAGTTACGCAAAAGACAGCATGGTATATGATGCACCGGATACGCAAAGCGTACAATAAAGCCAGCGAACCGTTTTCGGGTGAAGTCGAGGTAGACGAAACATATGTAGGTGGGCTAGAAAAGAACAAGCACTCGAAAAACCGAAAACGGCAAGGACGCGGTGTAGCAGGAAAATTGATTGTAATAGGCATGAAAGAGCGTTCATCGAAAAAGGTGAAAGCTGCCGTGATACCGGAGACAAAGAGCCCGGTTGTGCATAAGTTCGTAGTGGATAACACTACACCCGGCGCTCTTGTCTATACGGATGAACACAAGGCTTACAACAACTTGCCGCGTAAACGACAGTTCGTGAAGCACGGCGAGAAGCAATATGCCGATGGCGATAACCACATCCAAGGTATTGAATCGTTTTGGCAATTCATAAAACGTGGGCACAAAGGCATATATCACAGCTTCAGCGAAAAGCATTTGCACCGGTATGTCGACGAATACACGGGTCGCTTTAACGCCCGCGAAATGGCACACGAAGAACACATGGCTGAGATTGTTCGCGGTGGGTCTGGGAAACGATTAAGCTACAAAGACTTGATCAGCTAAATGCTTTATATTATGCCATGGCACGAAACCTAACGACACATCCGCGCCTCTTGGTATTTTTGACAAGTCCTGCACAATCTGAATCTGCCAGTACCAGGACGCCAGTTTTCGTCCTTAATCTGCATACTCGTAGGGCAATTCATGCAAACATGATATACCCTGCCCCCCGTACCAGAATGCCATTGCAGGTAATTCTTGGAAGAACGCAACTTCATTGACTCACCTTTTTCTACCAATAATACGTATGGCAAGCCTACTCCATAGCGCTTGGCGGGTCAATAGTTTCAGTAAAGGATTTCTGTTCAGCCATACGTATCAAGGCAGACGCCTCCATTTCTAGTGCTTCTGCCAATGCAAATATGATGTGCAATGAGGGTGACTTTTCGCCCCGTTCAATTTCACCGATATAGTTTCGGTGGCTTCCGCAACGAAAGGCGAGCTTCTCCTGGGACAACCCCAATTGAAGCCGCCGCTTCCTAACTGAGCTTCCAAACGATTCGCCTAGATTACGCATCTCTGCACCCGTGCTTCGGTACAGAGATTGTTTAGACTATACGCGATCTGGCTACACGCTATTGCGGGCAGTCATGTTATGGGATATAATCAAGACGGCACAGTCCCGAAAGAGATTGCGCTAAAGCGTTTCGAGGGGCGGATTAAAGAGTTGGAAGCTCACCCGCCCCAAGAAACTGACGTGCGGAGAGCGACGTTTTCCCATTTCTGGGGCGCGTCGCCCTCCGCGTATATACGTAGCAGATTATCTAATCCAGATCAAGGGAGAAATCTAATGTTGAGTAGATTAGTTCTGGTTATCGCCTGTCTTTTGTTCGCAACTCTCGGAAGTGTGGCGCAAGTCGAGTTTGAGGTAGATACTTCTCGCAATACGTCACAAGCGTTTCGCGGATTTACTGATGAAGAAAAAGTAGTGGTGGAATATCTCTATCTCACCGAGAAGAAGCAACATTGTATATCACGGAACATCACGCTTGAAAGCGAAAACCAATTTATGAAAGACATTGACGCGCACATCTCTGTATGTGTCTTCCCTGACCCGCGAAACAAAGATATTCATCATTTGTATGTTGGTGAGCCGAAAGGGATTTTCGTTGAATATGTTGTCTCTTACAACGGCTCCGTTATCGCGGTGATAAACGAGGGTAGATATACCAAAGGCATTAGCAACCTACCCGATGGAGTATATACGATACAAGCATTCGGTGATTACGGCTCTGCGTTCTCACTTGCGCATGAAGTGTTGGCAACTATCTCGTTTTCCATTCCAAGTGAACAAGATAGAGCTACCTAATGAAACAACCAATCACGATATTGCTGTGCGCACTGCTGTGGTATGCACAGCCTATACTTGCTCAAGAAGACCGTGCGCCCTGCTACCAACACGATACAGCATACCTCACAGGCGTAATGAACATCAGGGAAGAGCCAACGACACAGAGTTCAATTGTCCTACGTACACGAGCAGGGCATGTGTATGACGTACTCTCAACTGAAAAAGGTAACGCCTGGTGCTGGCTCGAAATCGAACCTGGCTGGATGGCTGTGACAGGATACGTGACAGAGCAGGTGACGCACGTCGGATTTCCGCAAATACGAGGAAGTGAAACCGAAATGATCCCAGCAGTTGAGGACGCGCTAGATTATCTAAGGCGGCAATCACTCGACTGGTTCGATTATGCTGTAAAGCCTGTCCGGCGGATCGTGACGGAGCGCCCCTATGTTGTGTGGCGGTGGGAAGGCGGCGTTGCTCGTGTCGAATACGACGAGACATATGTCTGGGGCTTTACCGGCGAAAGACGAGAACCACTATATCTGTCGAGCGTCCTGGTCCACGAAGCCTGTCACCATTACCAGTGGGATGAAAGGCGCTGGAGTAAACTTACAGATGTTGAGAGAGAAGAAGAATGCTACGGTGTCCAGTTAGAATACGTGCGAGAAGTAGCACCAAACAATCGACAACTGGTCCAAGAGTTTCAAAGATACATGAATGCACCGCAGACAACTTAATGATCTCACGGGAAATTACAAGTGAATAAGCGATATAAAGGACTCAAGTTAACAAACACCATCCGCCCCTCGGTAGCCGTCTATCAACCGAGGGGCATAGCCAAAATCGAAAGAGGCTTCGCTACTTGCGCAACGTGCGCACTCCAGTTATTTGTTTTGACCGCCATCTTATTAGTGGCATGGACACTCTTGTACCTATCCATCCCAGATATTGCGTTAGGCGGGGCTTTTATCTTGATCAACGTGTTAGTAAGCACTGTCGCGCCATAAATACTCTTCATTGCTGAATACTTGAAATAACATAGTGCGTCTACGATAATGATATGAGCAAATCTAACACAGGCAAACAGGTCAACCGGAAGCAGCGGAAGCGTGAACCGCCGGTTGATGGATATATCGCTGCCCAACGACGCTCTCTCCCGTTTAGAGTGGAACAACAAATTATCACAAGACAAGAAAACGTAGAGGAAACTGAAGCGATGGACAAAGCACAAAATATTGGCTGGGCACAAACGCTTACTATCATCGGAGTACTAGGAGCTCTAATTATAGGAGTTTTATCCTTTTCTCATTCCGGACTGGAATCACGGCTTACAGGAAAGATTGATGGAGTAGAGACAAGGCTAACAGCAAGAATAGACTCCGTAGAGACAAGGCTAACAGCAAGAATCGACAGCGTAGAGACAAGCCTAACAGCAAGAATCGACAGCGTAGAAACCAAGTTTGATAATAAGTTCAATAACCTAGCCGACATGATGATCGTAGCGCATACCAACGGCAATGTCACAGAAGCGGAGCTTGTCGAAATCTGGGGGCGAGTGAAAGAACCTGAGTAGCCTCACTTGCCTTGCGCAAAATGAATAAATCGTGTACATTTATCGTAGGCAAACAGGCGCTAAGTAATCCTTCGGTTGTGCTTTCAAACTGTTTGCTGTCGTACCCTGGAGCAGTCCGGTACACCCAGAAGCCGGGCTGCTCCCCTTGCACTAGAAAGGAAGAAAAAGCATGGCGCAAGCATTCCCCCATGATACTGGACAACCGCATGACCTCAGATTAGCCCCGGCTGAACAACGCATCGCATTCGCCGTTATACAAGTCCTCCAGGCTGAACTGAAACCGATCAATGAAAAGCTCGATCGAATCGAGCAACGTCTGGGCTCGGTTGAGCAACGCCTGGACAGGGTCGGAAAAGATATAGTAGAAATCAAGCTAGATATCAAAGGGATCAACAAAGCCTTAGCGGATAACAACCTGATTGTTGATAGCCCTGATGCCTAATGAACTACATAACCAGGCTCATCTCAACTTTGCTGCTGCTCCCAGTCCTGTACCCAGTAGCGGCACAGGACCCAGGCGAGGTGCGTATCATGTTGTCCGAAGTCCCAGAGGCTTGGGTAGACTGCGGCGCGTTGCTCACTACTGTTGAGTATCCATACGCAGAAGGCGGCTTGCGAGAACTGCCATTCTACTTATACATCGTGACAAACCTTATCTTTCGAGGAGTTGATATGGACAACTCGGAAGCACAGGAGTTTATCAACTCACTTGCCGGTGCGCAGGAAGAATGTGTAGCTATAGCCACGCCCACCTATTCCTGTGAACCAGTGAAAACTTGCGGTGAGATGGCTTCCCGCGAGGAAGCGGACTACCACCTTGAAATCTGCGGAAATACGCGCCTGGATAGGAACAATGATGGCGTACCTTGCGAAAGTACATCATGGAAATGAATGAGATAAGATTTCGGCGAACAGAGCGAGAGTACGAAGCTCTTCGCAGTACTCAGACCGAGCTTTTGGAAAGCCTCAAACAGATCCTACCAGCAATGGCATCAGCTATTCAGGAAAACAGAGAAGAAATCCGAGAGATTAGCCGGAAGCTTGACGCGATTATTGTCCATCTCGATGTACCATACAAACCACCGATGGGCTTTAACACCCGGGACAACCCCGACAGTTAATTGACCTGATTTAACCAGAAGATTAAGTGTGACCCGGACGAAATATTTCGTTCGGGGCTTTTTGTTTTACCACGCAAACAGCTTGACAAATGAGCCAACTATCTCTATACTTTATTCATATATCCACGAGGTTTTTTATGGGAGACAAACTAGCTACTGAAGTAAAGAACGAACACGAAGAACGTCTTGAAATTGACCCTGAAGAGAAGTTTTACATTGATGATACGCCTGAGAACATTGCTCGTGCTATGTTCGGAATGAAGCCCAAAGATGACCCGGCAGAGCCGGAAGAAAAACCACCGTAGGTGCCAGAATGGAACAGAAAGAGCTCAATAACAAAATCCTGAAAAATGAGAACGATATATCCGAGATAAAAGGGAAATGGGACTCCCTGGCTACCAAGGAGTTTGTCCAGGAAGCTATCAACAAACAAACCAAAGAACTCCGAGACGAAATAGCTAAAGGCCGCGACTGGCGGAATAAGATCATTGGCGGCGGTACGGCGCTCGTATTACTCGTCACCGTCCTAGCCAACCTTTTTCAACCGCCGTAGGTGCGCCCCGCACCGGGGACGCATAGACTTGTAAGCAATGAAGCCCACTTGACAATCTAAACCCAACTATTTTACAATTGCTGTAACCAAGCCAGGTCAACATTATGCCTGATGTAGAACAACAGCTTACGCGACATGAACGAGAAATCGGCGAATTGTACGGGAAGTTAGATGCTCTCGCCACCCAAGACTTCGTGCGCGAAGTTGTACAAGAGCAAACACGAGAACTAGACAAAAAGTTCGACTCCATCGACATGCGCCTCAAAGAAATCAGCGAACGGCAACAGCGCTTTAAGGGTATCGGGCAAGCTATCAGTTTCGGTCTCCCTTTCCTTATTAGCGCCTTAGCGCTTGTCGCGGTCTTGTTGAAATAAACCGCCGTAGGTGCGCCCCGAACCGCCCCCCTCACTTAAGTATATAGTCTCCGATAGAATCTACCGGCGCGTTTTGCTACTCTTAGATCCTGCTGAATCTGCGCCGACATGGAGTAATCTTGGACTTTGCTATTATCGTATCGGACTATTACGCGGAGAGACTACAGCATTGTATTCCGCAATTAAACACTTTAATCGATCGTTGCAGCTTTCGTCTGCTCGTGGATCAGTCTTGCGGATGGCCAATACTTTCATTGGTCTTGCGGAAACGTATATTGCTCTTGCGCGGCATGAGAATTTTGAAGATAACATCAACAATGCAAGATTGACATATCAGGAGGCACTTCGTCTCGCCACACCGGAAAGTGATCCTATGGCATATAGTTTGGTAAGATTCAATTGTGGAAAGCTCAGCTATTTACTTGCGATAAAGGAACATAATTCTTCTTATTCTTATATGAGGCAATCAATCGTGGATTACGAAGAATCACTGAATTACTGTTCCCCTTTTCACGCTCCCGGTCAGCGGGCGAAGATACTGCATGCGCTTGGCGTTGCGAAATATGCAATGGGACTTGCAGACGAGGCTATACAATTGTGGAACGAGGCTAAAGATTGTTTTGAAACCGTGTCCAACCAGGTAAGTGCGAAAATGGTTCAAGACCTGATTTCGCAAGCAAAGAATTTGGTATGACTCCTATGCTATAATCTCCCCCACTGACCCACCGAACAAGGACCGCCCATGCCCATCACAGCCGAAGGCCGCTGGTTCAAAGACGAGACTGGGCGCACGCGTATCCTGCGCGGCGTCAACCTCAGCGGCGGCAGCAAGCTCCCGGCCCAGCCCCTGGGCTATACCCACCTGCCGGAAAGCCTGGACGAGCGCCGCGATGTCTCCTTCGTCGGGCGCCCCTTCCCGCTGGAAGAAGCCGATGAGCACTTCCTGCGGCTAAAGCACTGGGGGCTGGACTTCCTGCGGCTGGTGGTGACCTGGGAGGCGCTGGAGCACGAGGCGCCCGGCAGCTATGACGAAGCCTTTCTCGACTATATCGAAGCCCTGGTCGAAAAAGCGCATGAGCGCGACATCAACCTCTTCATCGACCCGCATCAAGATGTCTGGAGCCGCTTCAGCGGCGGCGATGGCGCGCCCGCCTGGACTTTTGACATCGTCGGCCTGGAGATCGACAACTTCGAGGCCACCGGCGCCGCCCTGCTGCATCAGCAGCGCCTGGATCGCTTCCCGCAATTGATGTGGGCCAGCAATTACAATCGCTTCGCCCCGCAGACCATGTTTACTCTGTTCTTCGGCGGCAATTGCTTCGCCCCGGGACGCAAATGCGAAGGCGAAACGCTGCAAGACTTCCTGCAAGCCCATTACATCAAGGCTTTTCAACATCTGGCGAAGCGCATCGCCCACCTGCCCAATGTCGTCGGCTTCGGCAGCATGAACGAACCCAGCGCCGGCCTGATCGGCGTGCAGGACCTGCGCGCCACCGATCACCTCCTGGTCAAGCTGGAAATCACGCCATCGCCGGCCGAGGCGATCTTCCTGGCCAACGGCTTCGAACAGGAGTGCCTGGATTTCGGCCAGCCCCTGATCGATCAACTGCCCGGCAACGCCAAAAAAGCCACCATCAATCCGCGCGGCCTGCGTGCCTGGAAAGACGACTGCGAGGACATTTGGCGCGAGCAAGGCATCTGGGATCTGGACAAGCACGGCCTGCCGCGTATGCTGCGGCCGGGCCACTTCGCCCGCGTCAATTTCGCTCAGGATTTCCTCAAACCCTTCACCGAACGCTTCGCCGCCGCCATCCACGAGGTCATGCCGGATGCCCTCATCTTCATCGAATCCGAGCCGCTTGCCCCGCCGCCACAATACCGTTCACCCAGCAAAATGGTCTACGCGCCCCATTTTTACGACGGCGCCACGCTCTTCACCAAGCGCTTCCATCCGCAGGTCAATATCAATCCCTTTAAGATGCGCCCCGTGATCGGCGGCGACAACATCAAAGCTTACATGCAGCGGCAGATCGGGCGCTTCCGCGAATACGCCGATGCCTGCATGGGTGATGTGCCCGTCGTTATGGGCGAGTTTGGCATTCCCTTCGATCTCAACGGCGCGGCCGCCTACGAGACGGGCGATTTCAGCGAGCAAGCTTGCGCGCTGGAGTATCAACTGGGCGCGCTGGACGCGCACCTGATGGCGTACACGCAATGGAATTACACCCCCGATAACAGCAACGAACACGGCGACAATTGGAATGGCGAAGACCTGTCCATTTTCAGCCGCGACCAGCAACACGATCCATCTGATATCGATTCCGGAGGCAGAGCCTTGTCAGCAGTCGTCCGTCCCTACGCCAGGAAAATCGCCGGCGAGCCGCTCAATATGCGCTTTGATCCGGCGCGCGGCCTCTTCACCTTCAGCTTCCGGGGCGATAGCCGCCTGGCCGACCCCACCGAAATCTACGTGCCCAATTCGCAGTACCCCGACGGCTACCGCGTCGAGGTTAGCGACGGAGAATTTGAGGTTCTCGAAGACGAGCAGCGCGTCATCTACCGGCACAGCGACAAAGACATGCCGCATATGATCCGCATCGTCTCCAAGACGCCGCCACCGCCCGAGCTTTCGCCCTACGACAAGCTGGCTATCATCGGGCTTGTCGCGCTGTTCCTGCTGTTTCTGCTGGGGCGCGGCGGGAAGCAGGGGAAGAAATGACTGATGGCATCGTCCTGTCCTTGCGCAGCCGATCCGGTTCATGGAGCACTTGGGAGAATAGCATATGCGAATACTTGTAATGGCCGCAGCATTTGTCGTTTCCAGCTTCGTCGTCGCCCAAGACCTGCCCGCCCAGGAAACCATCACCCAGCAAGCCCCGGACGGCACCGCCCTCGTCGCCGATTTCTACGCCGCGCCCAATGACGAGAAAGAGGCGCCCGCCATCATCGCCCTGCACATGCTCAACAGCCAGCGCGCCGCCTACGCGCCCATCATCCCCGACCTGCGCGCCGCCGGCTACGCCCTGCTCAACGTCGATATGCGCGGGCACGGCGATTCGGGCGGGGCGCGCGATTGGGATGCCGCCATCGCCGATATCGCCGACTGGATCGCCTGGCTTGAGACCGAAGGCCATCTAAACCAGAGCGGCCTAGCCATCATGGGCGCGAGCATCGGCGCCAATGTCGCCATCATCAGTTGCGCCGAAAGCGCGCTCTGTGCCGGCGCGATCGCGCTGTCGCCCGGTCTGGATTACCGCGGCGTCAAACCCGAGTCCGCGCTGGTCGATGGCCTGGCGGACGGCACGGCGCTTCTCGTTGCCGCGGCAGCTGACAGTAGCAGCGCAACTGCTATTCGGCAGATGTTCCTCAACGCCAAGGGCGCTGTTACGGCGCGCATGTATAATGGACGCGCACACGGCACGCGCCTCTTCGATTCGGATTACGATAGCCTCAGCGGCTTGATCACCCTCTGGCTGAATGAACAATTTCAATCAGATGAATCCTAGTGGACTCAGTTTGAGCTTGGAAAGGAACACATGATGAATTTCGATTTGAATTCTGTCGACTACATTTTGGAAACTACGCGCAGCGTGCGTAAGCGTCTCGATCTGACACGTCCCGTCGATCGCGGCCTGGTCATGCGCTGCATCGAGATCGCGCTGCAAGCGCCGACGGGCAGCAACCGCCAGGGCTGGAAATGGCTGGTACTCACCGATGCCGACAAGAAAGCCAAAATCGGCGAATACTACAAAGAATCCTGGTACACCTACGCCGGCGTAGCGGCGCGCTCGGCGCCCGGTGAGGAGCCGTCGGCACAGATGAAACGGGTCATCAGTTCGGCGCGCTACCTGGCCGATCACATGGGCGAGGTACCGATGATGGTCTTCCCCTGCGTCGAGGGCCGCGCCGGCGACGCCAGCCCGGCCGCCAACGCCGGCTTGTACGGTTCCATCATACCCGCGGCCTGGTCGCTGATGCTGGCCTTGCGGGCGCGCGGCATCGGCGCCGCCTGGACCACCCTGCACCTCAGCTACGAGAAGGAATGCAACGAGATCCTGGGCATACCCGCTGGCATCACCACCGCAGCCTTGCTGCCGGTCGCTTATTTCACAGGTGATACCTTCAAGAAGGCCGATCGCGTCCCGGCTGGTGAATTGACCTATTGGGACAGTTGGGGAGAGACAGAGCGATAAATTATCACACCCTTGCTGCAGCGCGCTTCAACAAAACAATTTGCGCCGCGCTTTTTCGGTAGTATAGTAAAGTCAGCGCAAGTCTATGGGTCAGATGCCCCTTTTGGATTGACCATGTCTGGATCGGCTCAAGCGGAAGGCATCCGTCGCTATTACGCAACGGATGAAAAACTGCGTATAGAGGACGAGACGCTCGCCAAATATGCCGTTCCAAAATGCGATTTCGTCAAATGGGCCCTGGATAACCTGGCTTGGCAGACCGATGAAGTCGTTCTCGATCTCGGTTGCGGCCGGGGCAATCATTACTCGCGGCTGATTGAACGCGCCCCGGGCATCACATATTACGCCTTGGACCTTTCACCCTTCATGCTGCTCAATCATCCTGCCGAAAGCGGCCGGCTCGCGTTGGGCAATGCGCTGCAACTGCCCTATGCCGATGACAGCTTTGACGTCGTGATGGCCAATCATGTTCTCTATCATCTGGACGATGTCGATCACGGTTTGTACGAGATCAAGCGCGTTTTGAAGCCAGGCGGAAAAATGCTCGCCACCACCAACAGCATCCACAACCTGCCCGAACTGCAAGTGCTGTTTCGCCGCGCTATCGTCTTGCTCAGCGCCAACGGCGCTCATGTGCATCCTCCTACCCTTCCCAGCGATTCCTTCGCGCTGGAAAACGGCACGCGCATCCTGGCGCGGCACTTTTATGCGGTCGTCCGGCACGACCTGCCCGGGCAATTGATATTCGACGACATTGACCCCGCCATGGATTACCTCGACAGCATGCGCGACCTGCGCCAACATAGCCTGCCGGAAGATGTCGATTGGGACGACATGATGCTGATCATGCGCCAGCAGATCACGCAATTGATCCAGCTAATGGGCAAACTGGAGCTCAATCTCGTGACCGGCGCCTTGATCGCCAGCGATAGCGGCGGCTTCATCAACGAATTCATCGAGCGCGACCAAGCGGCTGGTTGAGTCGCCCTGTTTACGTAAACTGCGTCGCGCATGCGACGTGACGAATTGCTATTCTGCGCGAGCGCGACTCGCCTGGGACCTTTTCGCCGATTGCGCGCCGAGCGGCTATTCCAAAACCAGCGGCTCCATGACGAGGAATGACCCATGTCCGTCCTATCATTCGGTGAACTGCTGATCGACTTCGTGGCGCTGGAAATGGGCGTCACCGTCGGCGACGCCTCCGGTTTCATCAAGGCGCCGGGCGGCGCGCCAGCCAATGTTGCCGCCGCCGTCGCTCGCTTGGGCTATAAGAGCGCATTCATGGGACAGGTCGGCGACGATCCCTTTGGCAGGCACCTGGCCGGCGTGCTCGCCGCCGAAGACGTTAATATTGATGGCTTGACATTTTCGCAAGAGGCGCGCACCGCCCTGGCATTTGTCTCCAACACCGCCGATGGCGACCGCAGCTTCATGTTCTATCGTCATCCCTCCGCCGATATGCTGATGCGGCCGGAAGACGTCAAAACATCTGTCATCGACGCGCACGACGTTTTTCACTACGGCAGCATCACCCTGATCCATGAACCGGCGAAATCCGCCCTGTTGTTGGCGCTAGAGCATGCTGTCGCGGGAGGCAAGTTTATCTCCTACGATCCCAACCTGCGCTTGCCGCTGTGGAAGAGCGAGGCGGCTGCAAAAGCCGGCATGATCTCCGGGCTGGACTACGCCAATCTGCTCAAGATCAGCGACGAGGAACTGGCATTCCTGACCGGTGGCGATGACGTCTCGCCCTTGTGGCGCGATCGCATGGAAATGATCTGCGTCACCTACGGACCCGGCGGCGCGGCCATCCATCTTCGCGATGGCAAAACGATCAAGCGCGACGGCTATTCTGTGAACGCCCGCGATACCACCGGCGCCGGTGACGCCTTTGTGGCGGCCATGTTGATCGTCATCCTGGAACATCGCGACGACTACGCCGTGCATCTGCCAGAGGTCCTCGATTTTGCCAACGCTGTGGGCGCGTTGACCTGCTTGAAAGAAGGGGCGATTCCGTCGCTGCCGAGCATGACCGAGGCGCGGGCTTTTCAAGCGGCACGCGAGCGTTAAACATCCGCGGCGTTACTCGCAGACAATGCCATCCTTATCGCAGTCATTCATGTATTGGTAGGCCGGATGTCCGCGCGGCACGGGCGCGATTCCGTGTCTGCGTGCCTCTGCGCAAGTAATCCTTCCGTTGCCATTGTCATCATATAGCGCGAGCGCCGATTGCGCGGCGGGTGCTTGTTGGGCAGGCTGCGTTTGTTTTTGCTGCGTTTGTGTCGATTGCTGCGATGTCTGTCGCGCGGCAGGTGGTTGAGAAACGGGTTGACTGGAGCGACTGCTAACTGGCTTCGCCCCGCTAACCCTTAGTGTCTTGGCTATCCAACCGTTACTGATACGAACCCAGCAGTAGGCTTCGCCTTGCGCTGACTCTAGGACAGCGTAAGCACCCGGCTGCGCCAAGCCAACTTTCTCGCTGACTGTGGACGCCCCCGACCGGATATTCATCGCGCCAGTCACATAGGCAGTATTGTACGAGAAGCAAGCCCGGCGCGGCGCGGAGGGCTGTTGCGGGGCGGGTTGGCTGGCGCTTGCCGCCGCCCTAACCAGCGATGTTTTGGCTATCCAACCGCGGCCGATGTTCAGCCAGCAATAAGACGCGCCTTGCGCCGACCCCGAGACAGCGAAGGACCCCGGCAGCGCCAAGCCGATCTTCGCGCTGCCAATTGACGCCCCCGACCGGATGTTCATCGCGCCCGTCAAACGGGCGGTATCGGACGCGAAGCAGCCTTCGTCGCCAGCCGGCGCGGTCACCGCGTTCGCCGGTGGATCGCCAGCGTAACAATTCAGCTTTTCCGCTATGCCGAGCGATTGACATTGCTCACGCGGCTTACATCGCTGCAGAATCTGGATTGCGGCGTTCGCCTCTCTGCTATCCATCGACAGCTTGTACTTCGCTTTTACATTCACAACAGTCTGCGCGAACCAGCATACGTTTTCAGCTGGCGTCCATTGCGCCAAGTCTTTGCTGCTTTTCTCGTGGCGGTTGAGGCTGGGACTGGCAAGCGTGAGATTATCTAAATCCTGTGCGAATTGCCGTCTTGTTGAAACCGGCTGCGCGCATAATCCGCTATCGTGCGCTTCGGAAGTGGCAACGATATGCTCAATATCAGTTTCATACCTGCTGCTGAACATTTCCTCCGTGTAAAGGCTGATAATCTTGCCATCGAGATTCTCCTCGATGATGCGCAGCTCGATACTCTGCGGATAAGAATAATCGCTTCGACTATATGGTGAACATCGATTTTCCGGCGCAACAGTGACTTGCGCTGATACTGACAGTGCCGTCGCAAATGCCACTGCCGCTGCAACAATTATTCGCCGGACAGCCATCATTTCCTCCCTCAATGGAAGCCTAAGCGGCCGCTGCCCAGCGATTGGATTGCCGCCAAGTCATTCAGATAAACAACGATGCCGTAGATCGGGGCTCGGCGCACAAACGCGCCAGCCTAGTGAAAGCCCGGAGCATTTCAGGGCTGTGTTGGATAAGGTATACTGGTAGTGAAAACCTAATGGGTTTTCACTGTTATGCGTTTCCTGTGGCAGACTGGCAGCCAACCAATCGCCTGCCACAGGAAATCTTATATAATAGACATGTAATATGCAATCCAAAACATAAGTGTTTCTTATTCGAGGCCCGAATGCAATCGCTTTGCGCCGCGCGTCACCAGCACATACGCTATTCTTTCGAGTGCGCTATAGTTCTCTTATTTGATAAACCGCGTCGCTCATGCGACGAGAATGCTCCTTGTTTTGTGTGAGCGCGACATTCCTGTGGACGATTCGCTGCCGCTGAGCGGCTGTGTCTAGGATGTCTTTGTGACAAGTATACGAATTGAGGTCCCATGTCCCAAGCAAACATCATCCTGATTCTGGCAGACGATATGGGTTACTCCGACATCGGCTGCTTCGGCTCCGAGATCGCCACGCCCAACCTCGATCGCCTGGCGGCGGGTGGCGCTCGCTTCTCCCAGATGTACAGCTTCGCGCGCTGCTGCCCGTCACGCGCCGCGCTGCTGACCGGTTTGTACCCGCATCAAGCCGGCGTCGGGCACATGATGTCGAATCGCGGCACGCGAGCTTATCAGGGTTATCTGCGTGATGACGCGGTGACGATTGCAGAAGTGCTGAAAGGTGTCGGCTATCGTACCCTGATGTCTGGCAAATGGCATACCGGCGGCGAATATGTGGCGCGTCATCGCGACGACTGGCGCCCCGGCGCGCCCGGTTATCCCACCCCGCTGGATCGCGGCTTTGATCAATTCTTTGGCACGCTGGCTGGCGCCGGCAGTTTCTTCCATCCCCATGCCCTGATGGAGGACGGCGAGCTTGTCCACGAACATCGCGACGGATTCTATTACACCGACGACATCACGGACCACGCAATAAGAATGATTGGCGGCGCGCGCCGTGATGACATGCCGTTTTTCCTGCATGTCGCCTATACGGCGCCTCATTGGCCCCTGCATGCCCTGCCGGAGGACATCGCCAAATACCAAGGACTGTACCGCACCGGCTGGGACACGCTGCGTCAACAGCGCCACGAAGAACTCAACAGCCTCGGCATCCTGGATCCGATCTGGCAGATCTCGCCGCGCGACCAGGACTCGCATCCCTGGGCCGACGAAAAGCATAGCGACTGGGAAGACCTGCGCATGGCCACTTACGCCGCCATGATCGATCGCATGGATCAGGGCATCGGCCGCATCCTGGCTAGGCTGGACGAGCACGACATAACCGACAATACCATGATCGTCTTCCTGTCCGATAACGGCGGCTGCGCTGAATATCTGGCGGAGGATGGCTGGATCAATTCTTATGTGCCCAACCTGCCCGATGGACGCCCGGTGCAAATCGGCAATCGGCGCGATCTGCTGCCCGGGCCCGCCGACACTTACATGAGCTACGACCTGCCTTGGGCCAACGCCTCCAATTCGCCCTTCCGCCTCTACAAGCATTGGGTGCACGAAGGCGGCATCTCCTCGCCTTGCATCGTGCACTATCCCGATCAGGTCGACGCGGGCACGCTCATCCATAGCCCTGCCCAGTTCATTGATGTACTCCCGACCTTCGCCGAATTGGCCGGCGCGGGATATCCGGCCGAGTATGGCGGCCAAGCGATACAGCCCGTCGAAGGCGAAAGCTTCTTGCCGGCGCTTCAGCAACGCGACTGGCAGCGCGAGCAACCGCTCTACTGGGAGCACGAGGGCAACCGCGCCCTGCGCATCGGCGACTGGAAGCTGGTCAGCAAGCACCCGGGCCCCTGGGAACTCTACAATATGATCGAGGATCGTACCGAGCTGAATGACCTCGCCGCCAGCGAAAGGGATCGCGTCCGCGATATGAGCGGGCTGTACGATATCTGGGCCCAGCGCTGCGAAGTGCGGGACTGGCCGCTGGATTAGGCTACGCAGTTCATTTTTTCACCTCTGAGACGCAGAGCGTACAGAGGATTTTCGACATATAGCGGCGAGCCTTTGGATCGACTCTGCGAACTCCCGCATAATCGGCGACTCACCGATCCGTTCCTTCCCGTTAATAATCGCCACCGAAACTTAAAGGAATTGACGGCTTTAATCTTTTGCCAAGCGCCGGGATTATGTTACCATTCTTTAGAATCGCAAATATGCCATAAGGGGGTGATGAGATGCATTCCGCACCACTGACCATCGGCATTGAAGAAGAATATCAGTTGATCGACCCAGCCAGCGGCGAATTGGCGGCGGTCGTTCAAGAACTCTTGCACGATGACCGCATCATGCAGATCGGCGATCAGGTAAAGCCGGAGTTCCTTCAATCGCAAATCGAAGTGGGCAGCGCCATCTGTCGTAATGTGGGCGAAGCGCGCATGGAATTGCTGCGGCTGCGGCGCGAAGTGGACACGGTCGCCCAGCGTCACGGTTATTGCATCATAGCAGCCAGCACGCATCCCTTCGCGCGCTGGGAAGAACAGGAAGCCAATCCGGGCGAACGCTACGAAGACCTCAAGAACTACATGCAAGAAGTTGCGCGCCAAATGTTGATTTTCGGCATGCATGTGCATATCGGCTTTGGCACCGAACCCGAACAACTCGATCTGCTGATTGATATTCAGAATCAACTGCGCTACTTCCTGCCGCATATTCTGACGCTCTCAACCAGTTCACCGTTCTGGCACGGCCACCCGACCGGGCTGAAAAGTTACCGCAGCATCATCTTCGAGAACCTGCCGCGCACGGGCATTCCGCCGACTTTCTCCTCCTTCACCGACTTCAACGCGATGATCGAGACCTTCGGTCGCGTCGGCGCGCTGGGCAAAGACCGCGCCGATGGCAAAGCTGATTACACCAAGATCTGGTGGGACGCGCGCCCGCAAGAACAGTTCGGCACTTTGGAAGTCCGCGTCTGTGACATCTGTACCACGGTGGACGAAGCCGTCGCCATCGCCGCCTTGATCCAAGCACTCTGCGCCAAGCTGATCCAACTGCGCAATCAAAACCTCAGTTGGCGCATCTACCCCAACGAACTGATCGCCGAGAACAAGTGGCGCGCTGTGCGTTGGGGGCTCGACGGGCAACTGGTCGACTATGGCAAACGCGAATCGATTCCCATGCGTTTCCTGACGCATGAGCTGCTGGAGCTGATCGACGATGTCGTTGACGAGCTTGGCTCGCGCCAGGAAATCAACTTCATCAAGACCATTCTGGACAAGGGCACCAGTTCTGACCGGCAACTGGCAGTCTATCATCAATGCAAGGCCGACGGCGCCGATGAAGACGAGGCCCTGCGAGCCGTGGTGACGCACTTGCGCGAGGAGACGATGCGCGGCGTTGTTTGAGCGCGCCCGGTTCCCGCGTCAGCCGCAAACAAAAAAGCGTGGTTACCCGCCAGACTGGCTCTCTAGATCTGGCTGCTTTACCGTCAGCGCGAGGGCGTTGCTATTATCACATCTGCAACGGTTGCCTGCCCCCTTTGGCGCGGTTGCTGGCATAACGCCCGCTGAGTTCGGGCTCGGCCGATTGCAAGCGCCGAGGCGGCAGTCCCTTGGCCAGCGCTTCCAGGTCGTCAAGCGCCATTTGCCCTAGTTCAAACATCGCTTCCTTCACCGAGCCGGCGCGATGCGCGGAAAGCAATGCGCCCTCGGCGGCGCGTATGGGATGGTCGTGTTCCAAGGGTTCCGTGGGGAAGACATCCGTCGCCAGCTTGAAGCGCCCCGCCAGCACCAGCTCCGTCAAAGCGGCGAAATCGACGACGTGGGCGCGGCTTATCAAAGCGAATACGGCGCCCGGCTGCACCAATTCCAGAAGCTCGCGCGTGATCATGGCCCGGTTCTCGGCCGTTGGCGACGCCAGCACAAAGATCAGTCGCGAACGCGCCATCAATTCCTCCAGCGCCAGCGGCTCCACGCCCTGACGGCGCAGATAGCCGTCGCCGAGCCAGGGATCGTAAGCCGATATTGTCACGTTAAAGGGCTGCAAGAGTTTACGCAATTCGCGCGCCAGGCTGCCATAGCCAATCATGCCCACCGGCTTGTCGTAAAGCAGAAAAGTGCCGACGTTGCCATCGTGCAAATACTTCTCCCGCCCAGCCCGCATCTCGCGGTCGCCAATAGCGATATCGCGCGCCGAGGAAATCGCCATCCCCAAGGCAAACTCCGCCACCTGCCGCGCAAAAGCCGGCGCTGCGCTGAGTACCCGTATACGATTACGATAGCAAAACTCGTAGTCCAAGCGCAGCGGGAAGGCCCCGGAAACAGTGATGATCGCCTTGAGCTGCCGCGCTTGATCCAGCACTTCGCCATAGCGCCAATCGGCGCAGATCACAAAATCAGCCGCGGGCAATGCCGCGAGGAAGTCCCCGGGCGGCATCGGCTCGTCGCGCCCCCAGATCACATCGACCAGGTCAAAAAGCCGTTGTCGATCTGCCGGAGAGAATATCTCGTCCATGCGGCGGAAACTGGGATCCACGATGACTTTGCTTTTCATAGCTCGCCTCTCCGAGGAGATGATTTCGCCAAGCAGGGCGCTATTTGAAGCGGCGGTCGTACCAGACGGGCAAGTCGCCAAGGCAGACGGCAACGTGCACGGCGGCGGCTTGCAGCGCCGTCGTGACAGCGTCGGGTTCCAAAACGCTGACGCCTGACGGACGGTTCTTCTCAACTACGGCGTCGCAACCGGGCAGCAGCGCATCCGCGCGTTTGTCGTCCTCCACCAGCAATCGCCGAAAACTGCCATCAATCATTTGCAAGTTTATCTCGCCATGAAAGACAACCGGCCGCCGACCGCGTTTCTTGACCAATTCACTGGCGTATACCGATTGAACGTCGCCCGCGTCAACCTGCCAACGCAAACCATTGCCGCGCAGGGCGCTGACGCTCTGTTTGTCGGCGCTGATCACCAAGGTATCCGGCTGTTGCATGATCTGCCTGACTTGCAGCCCGATCATCAGAACCAGCAATAGGGACACGCCAAGTCCCAAGTACGGCAAAAGGCTGGGATCGGGAATCAGCGTCCCGGCATTGGGCAAGGCCAACTCATGAATTAATGAGGCGATCGAGACCCAGGCATAAAATGCCGCCAATATGCCGTACCAGGCGATTTGACGGTACCTGGCGCGGATCCAATGGCGGTCGCGCCCAAACTTCAGTTCGCTTTCATCCGTGTCTGTTCGCGCCTGCAAGATCCAGTTGCCCAATTCAAGCGGAAGATCAATCAAGGGTATCGGCTCGGGCTCCGCCATGGCATCCCCCGGCACTGAAGCCACAAAGGGTTTACCCAAGACATCAGCCAATGCCAGACCGATCTGCTGAACAGTCCGCTGACTGCGCGATTGATCGGGGTCGTCGATGCGCAGCACTTCGAACCAGCGACTGCTGCGCGAGAATGACAAGTCAGGCGATAGCGTCATTCCCAATTGCCAGGCGGCCTCTTCTTCCGACCAGCCCAACACCACCTCGCCGATATCTCGCGCGGCGACTTCACCCAGCGGCGGCAAGGCGCGCCGCATGCCAAAATCATTGTCGTAGCGGAAGCTCCTGCCCGCCTTGACCTCGACCAGCAGGCTTGGCGCGGCGGCGTCATCGAGTTGGATCAGGCGCCAACGGTCCTCGCTATAGTCGACGAGCATGTTTTCCGAGACTGCAATTCGCGTCATGGGTCACACTTGTTTCGAGAAAGCGCGGTTGAACTCGAGGCGCATTATCGCAGATTTCAATGAAAAATGCAGACGAGATTTATCCTAGGCGCACAAACGAGAGACTTGCTTAGTCAAGGCAAAAAGAACTAACCGCTTCGTTATGTTTTATAAACCGAGTTGCCCGGGCGAGTGGAAGATTTATTGTTTTCGTGAGCGCGATAAACTTTCTCGCCGCCGCCGAGCGGCTTTTCCAGCGACTGACAGCGCCTGCGCAGTATTACCAGTCCGACGAAGATCAACGCCAGCAGCGCCAGCGCCAGCGTCCCGACCTGCAACGCTTGTCGCTCTGGGATTCGACTGACAGCCACGGCGATGCCGCCAAAGATCAGGGAAAAGACGTAAAGCAAGAACAGTGCCTGTCGTTGCGAAAAACCCAGGCTCAGTAGCCGGTGCGAGACATGGTCCTTGCCCCCCAGCATCAAGGGGCGTCTTTCTATCAGGCGGGTGAGTATCGCCAGATTGATATCGACGATAGGCAATGACAGCACGAGCACGGGCACCATCCAGGTCACATTGAGCGATTGCTCCGCGAATTTCAGCTTGATGGCCAGAATCGCCAAGACGAATCCCAGCGTGTAGGCGCCCATATCGCCCATGAATGTGCTCGAGGGATTGAAGTTGTAGGTCAAGAAACCGATAGCGCTGCCGAAGATCGCCGCCGCCAGCATGCTAACCAGGATCTGCCCTTGCGTCACTGCCATGAACAGAAAGAATCCCGAGGCGATTGCCGCGGTGCCGGCGGCCAAGCCGTCCATATTGTCGATCCAGTTCAAGGCGTTGATCAGCGCGACAATCCAGAACAAGGTGAGCGGGATATCGATCCATTGCTTGCCAAATAGCCGTATTTGCACCCCCACCAGCGTGACCACCAAGGCCGCCGCCACCATCACCAGCAGGCGCAGACGCGGGCTAAGATGCTTGCGGTCGTCCAGATAGCCGATCCAGGCCAGCAAGGTGGTGCCGGCGACGATCGCGCCTAGTTCTTTCAAGTGCGCCGGCGGACTGAACAAGAGGATGGATAGAACGAAGGCCACATAGATCGCTGCCCCGCCCATTAACGGCATATGTCGTACATGGATATTGCGCCGGCTGGGCGCCGCGGTTACCCCCAGGCGCATGGCGATTTGTCTTGTCAGAGGCGTCAAACACAGGGCAGCGGCGAAACCCACGATCATGATCGGGATAAATTGCAGGTTGGCATCCATGATCTCAGTATAAGAGCGATGACAGAAACTTGAAACCCTGCGGCAAAGCGGGAGGAATGAGCCTCAATTGGCTAAGAACTTTGATTATGCTTTTCGCGAGGGCCATCCGCCGACCAAGGTCTTCTAGTCGCTTACCCACTCGAAGACTGCTTTGACCGGCAGGTGATCGGAACCGATCGGGCCGCCAATACTCGCTGCCACGGTCCGCAATTCGTCACTGTGCCAAATATAGTCGATGCGCAAGAAGGGGTGAACAATCCGCGGCAAGCCAATAACTTCGGCCACCGGCCAGGTACGTCCAGCGCCTGTGCCCGCGTCTCGCCAGGCGTCATTTATCCGGGCGGCGATCTCGTCATAGATGAGCGAGCTGTCACTCATGTTGAAGTCGCCCGCGACCAGGTACGGTTTGCTCTCGTCGCGGATGATTTCCAGCAGCCGACGCGCCTGCGCGTTACGGCGCGCTTCGTTGTAACGCAGCAGCATATCCAGCGCGAAATGCGCGGAGGGATGCCAATTCGCCTGGGGCAAGGCCAGGTGCACGGCGTAAACTGCCAACTCACGCCTGTCCTGATCCAGTAGTAGTCGCAGCGCCAAGCGCCCGGGATCGTCTTCAATGGATAGAATCTGCCGCTCGAGTATGGGGTAGCGAGAAAAGATGCGTACGCTGCCAGCGATATGATCTTCGTGCGCATAGGTATCGTAGAGCCGTTCCAAGCGATGATCGTATCCCTCGGCCGTTTCCTGCAATACGATGATATCGGCCCCGGCGGACAGCAGCCAATCGGTCGCCTCGTCCAACTCCGCATTGCTGCCCTGCACGTTGAATGTCACCAGGGAGAAGGTCGCGCCTTGCGGTGGTTCAATTGCTTTATAGCGGCCGGCCCAGGCAAACCAGAACAAACCGACGAGTATCAAGGCGATTTGCAGCAACACGCTCCAGCGCTCGCGCAGTTGCAGCAGCAATGCCTGGCGATGACGTTTCGCCTTCTGTGGGCCCCAGCAAGGATTCTTACCCAAGCGCGAAAGCGCAGTCCCGTGACGAGCGACGATGATGGACAAGGGAAAGGTCAGTGCCAGGGGCATGTACCAATAGGGCGCGAAGGTATTCGCCAGGTCTATCAACCAGAAGCCGCTAACGCGCATGAGACGCAAAAGCGTAAACAAAGCGACCAAGGCCGCATAAAATGCGGCCAGATGGCTTACTGGTCCCGACAGTCGGCGGACCAATCGTTGCAAGGCTGACCTCGGTCTCGTAGAACGTGAACGTTCATTATACACGGCCCGCCCGCAAATGGCTTCGTGGCTTCCCAAACACGACTGGCGATCGCAGCAGGTTCTGTCAAACCTCCCAGGATGCCGAGAGCAGCGAGATTGAAACGCTTGCCTGCCAATAAGGCAAGCAATGCAGAGGCGATTCCATCGCTGCATGCTGGCATGACGCAATGTGTCGCCCGGAGCAGTCGCTCTATACCACGGTGGCGAATCCCGGTCGCGACGGTAGTCTGCTACCGTGGCGCCATCTAGGAGACGCAGGTCACATCAGAGCACAAGCAGGGAGACGAGGACCAGCGCCACGAAAAGCCCCGCCGCCAGGATACCCATGTTGCGCAGGTCCTTGATCACGAAGCCGTAATCGGCGCGCAGTTCTTCTTCGCTGACCTCTTTGGTAGGGTTTGCCAGCAGATCCGCCACGAACTCGGCATCCAACGCGCCTTCGTCTTTACGCCGTTCCAACTGCACGGCTTGCAAGTCCCGACGGCGGCGGCGCTGCCTACGCGGCGCTAGGGCGTTGACGGCGCCGGTGGCAACATCGGCCGCTGCAGTTTCTTGGGCAGTCGCGTCCCCTTCGCTTGCGGCCGGTTCCTGGCCCGCGGCAGATTGACGCGCTTGCTCCAACACCGCTTGGGAGATATTGGGTTTTTTGCGCCTGCGTTTGGCCATGCGACATAGCTCCATCGACTATGTGAACATACTCGCATTATGGCAAAGGAAAAGCGTCATGACAAGCGGGCGTGAGATGGCGGTAGAACCAGCGGAGTGCGTTAAGATTTTCGGGCGAGCTGATAGACTCTGTTGAAATACGCCCCCGTCCCCCGGCCCAGCGGGTTTCCCTTACTGAGATTGGGACGGTCGTTTTTCCAGCAATGCGCGCAATTGCTCGAAGCTGATGCCATACTGTCGCGCGATTTCCCGCGCATAGCTCTGGCCGCGCGGCGGCGCTGCCAGCACACGGTAGGTACGGCGCACGCCGGACTCGTCCTCTTCGACTTCCGAGATCAGGCTCTGCACGCGGCTATCGCCCGATACCGCATCGTTGATACTTCCGCAGTCGACGGCCAATTCGTGCAAATGTGTCACGAAGACGGCGCGCGCCCCCAAGATACGCAAGCAGCTTAGGACATCCCGCGCTAGAAAATAGCTTTCGGTGGCGCTGGTGCTGGCCAGCGATTCATTCATCAGGATCAGGCTATGGGGAGTCGCTCGACTGAAGATCTCCCGCAGGCGCTTGGCTTCTTCGCCCAGCCGGCCGCTTTCCATGTCCGGATCCTCTTCGACCGGGAAATGCAGGCATATCGCATCGACCGGGCTCAAGCTCGCCGCAGCCGCCGGCACGTACAAGCCCGCCTGCGCCAGCACGTGCAGCAAGCCGACCGCGCCCATCCAAGTGGTCTTGCCGCCGCGATTGGGTCCTGTCAAAACGTGGATGCGGCCCGCGTCATCGAAACGAGCATCGTTGCCCACGATATGCGCGCCCAGGTCCTCTCCCTGGTGCTGCCGGCTGAGGCGCAAGGCAAGATCGAAATTCACCATGCCGCGCGCATCCATGCGGCGTTCCTCGGGGGGCAAAAGGGTCGGTTTGCACATGACCAAGCCCTGACCGCGCAGCTTTGAAATCATCTGTGCTGCGCCAACATAGAAGGCAATTTCGCTTTCAATGGCGCGCAGCATGCGGCTGTTGACCCGAGCGTAAGTAGCCAGAGCGCGATTGATCGGTCGAATCACATCATCCAGGATCTTGCGTAAATCGCCGAAAACGCTGTTGCCCGCCAGACGATCCACGGTATCGCGGCGCGTTACCATGATGCCGCCGCTTGACGAGGGCGCCTGGTGGAAGGGACCGATGCCGCGCATTTCCTCCTCGTCATCGCTGCCCCATAGCTTGCGAAAGAAACGGGGACCCTTGAAGCGGCGGCGATTGATCGAGAGCAGGGTGGCGGCCACCGGCCGCAGGTCCGGCGATAGGTTGACGCCGATTGTGACACTGACGATCTCGCGAATACGCTCGCGCAATTCCGGCAGTTCGGCCGCCATTTGCTGGAAGAGCGGATCTTGCACGGTCCGCGCCATTTGCCCCGCCAACTTATGCCAGGCGCAGGCCCTCAACGCCGGCCGAGCGCCTTGCAGCAGCGCATCCAACTCGGTGACGCATTCCACATAATTCTCCAGTTCCGTCAAGCGGGATAGCACCAGCGCCAATTCGTGACGACGGGCGCGGATATCCCTTACAGTTTCGCCCAAGCCACGAATCTTGGGCAGTAACTCTGCCAGCCCCACCGTGAAATCTGGCTGAGTGAGACAGTCTTCGATCACCTCGTGGCGATAGGCCAGGGTCTCGATATCGGTCAGCAGCGTGCAAAGGATATCGCGGATCGCGCGGGTGTAATCGCGATAAGGTGAAATCTCCTCCGCGATGACCTCGATTCTCAAGTCATCGCGCGGACCAATAGACAGTGAGGGCGCGGCGCTTGCCCTGCGGCGATCGCGCCATAAGAGGCTAATCGAATCCGGCTCGACGGGGCGATTCTGGAACATCCTTTTCCATTCGCTTGCGTTATTCCGCCGCCCACCATGATAACAGCCGCTCGGCGGCGGCGAAAAGGTCTGTCGCGCACAGACAAGTATATGAAGCTTCTGCAGCGCTGAGCAGGTCCTGACTATTGCGTGAGACAAAAAAACGACCCTGCGGTCGCCTTGATTCTCGTCGACATCCGGCCAGGTAACATGGGGACCCCGCACTAGTTGAGTTTCATCCTGCGCAGACCTTGAAATGCGGGATTGCCCTGAATTTCTTTCCAACGGGCAGCGCCGCCGTCGGTATGCCACTCGACTACAAACATGCCGTCGCTATCCTGATAGGTGAAAATGGGCTTCAAGCCAAGAAGAATCTGTCGGATAGTGCCAATAACCTCTTTACGTTCTTCGCCCATGCGCAAGGTGAAGTATTGCCCGGCCACAAATTCAAAGAACATCGGCATGCCATCGAGGCTGCCTTCCATCTTAATTGGCGCCTCCGCCCGCGTGCAACTCATGAAAACGTTCTGCAGACGGTTATTCCACAAACTATGGTTGACGCGCTCCTCAATGTAATAGGGACGCGCCTCGGGGGTGGAATAAAACCATTGTCGGGAGGTGTTTGCCATCGAACCGCGTCTCCACTTGTTAGGCCTGCACAATGCCGCAAGTTTACCGCATAGCCCCAAAATGCGAAAAGGGGAAACATCCATCATATGCAGCCCTAACTGACCCTTTCCTGAAAACCCGAGATCCATAAGCGCAGGACGCAGGGACAATCCCCGCCGTCGGAGTTGATGTCAAATAGATCAAATATCCTAGAACATTTGTTCTATTCTATGCTAAAATATAGCGGACTTCATAAAGTCACGTCTATGAAAGGAAACGTAAATGAGTTACCGTGACAATCGCAGCAAAGGCATTTTTGACTTTATCTGTCGTTACACCAGCAAACACGGCTTTCCCCCGACCTTGGGCGAAATCGCAAAATCACAGGGTTTCAAGTCCAATTCCGGTGTCATCCGCCACTTGGACAAATTGGAGAAATGGGGCTGGATTTCGCGCTACCACGGCAATGCGCGTAGTATTCGCATCTTGCGGCGATGTGAGCCGGAAGGAGCTAATGCAAGTAGCGAAAACCTTTTTCGGCTATCAGCTCCGCCGCGATGATCACACCCGAATGTGGCAGGACGTAAAGTTGGTACAACTCGCCGGTGGCGAACTCCCGGACGAGCGACGCGTCCAGCAGTTTGTAGGTTTCCAATTCCACACGCAAGGAATGATAGAAGGGATGGGTGCGCATGGCATAACGACTGGTGCGCCCTTTGATAATACGCACGGCTTCTGAATCGCGGTCAAAAACCAACTGTTGAGCGAAGCGGCTGACGCTGCTGGTGAAGTACACCATGATGCCGACCATCACCAATTCGATGCCCAGCGCGATCGGTAGCAGCAAAACGCGCACAAAGGACAAGAGCACCACAGCTGTGGTTACCAGTATCGCCAGACCGACGCAGCGCTTGATAACCTGTGTGGATTGCGCCTGAAACAGATCAATATGTGTCTGCAGCCTATCAATCTGCGCGGCGCTCATCAAACCGAGACGGTTGTTCCTGAGGTCGTTTTCGCTGGCGGCGATCGTCTGTTTTTCTGCCGCTTTCATCGGGCTTGTCCATGGATAAGCAAGTTGTCTGACAATTCTAACAAGAAATCAGGCGGGGCTCAATAAATCTGACCGCGGGAACGCCCTGAAATCTTTCCTTTTGCAGCCAAGGTCACATCACATCAAGAAACTCTTTGTCCTCGGCGCTTTAGAATATGCTCCGGGACCGGCGGGGACAGTTGTCGGCGACGAGCGCCGCCCTGAGAGAATGCGGGGACTAATTCAGGCGGAAGCCAGCGCCGGCATGTACTCGGTCAAATAGGCCGCAAGCTGATCGCGCGTGAATACATAACAGAGTCGGGCCACCTCGTCGAGCAGCGACTGCGGGATAAAGCGCCAAAGGCGTCGCTGCATCGCGGCCGGATCATCGAGCGCCTCGCGCACAAGCGCCGGGTCCATTTTCAGGCGCTGGCCAAATATCTCCAGCGTCAGGCTGTCGCCGTCTGGATCGAGTTGTCCAGCGACCAGATCACGCCATTGAGACAGAATCGCGTCGGGCATGAAGGGCAGCCAGTTCTGTGGTTGCGAACAGCGCAGCGAAGCCGCTTGCCAGTCTTTCAGCGCCACCTCGTCGCGCTCGTCCAATACCGTCAGGATCAAATGCAGGGCGAAGAATTTGTCGCGCCGTTCCACGCCATGCCACTCCCTACCCCAAAAATGGGGCCGCACCATTTTCAGCGCCCAGGCTTCGTCCGCAGCCAAATGCGCCACATAGCCGGCCAGGAAAGCCAAATGCGCTTCGTCTCCGGCCGACCGCAGTTCCGGATGCAGCCGCAGCATCGCGCGCCAGGGACGCTCCAGCATGGGCTGGCCATAGGCATAGAAATGCGTGACCTCGCGCCCATCGCCACTGGCTACGCGGGCATCGGCGACAATGCTGCCCAGTTGAAAGGCCGGGCGCTGCCGGAGCAGCAAGTCGCGATAGAGCGGGGGCGAGGCGTCGTCGCCGAGCAAGTCTTGCGCGATTTTGAGATGCGTGAAGGGGGTAGGCATACGGTGGATTGTAAAGCGTTCACGGCGCTATGACGAGAGGCAAAGGCCCTCACTCGCTGCGCAGGGCCGCGGCCGGTTTTAGCCGGCCCAGACGCCAGGCGGGATAGACCCCGGCCAGCAGCGCTGCGATGACCGCCACCAGAAAGGCTTCCAAGAATTCGCCGGGCAACAAGACAAATTGCATCGTCCAGCCGAATGAGCGCAGGTTAATGACATAGATCAGCACCAGCGACAGAAGCGTACCGATGGGCAAGGCCAGGACGCCGGCCGCCAGACCCATGAGCCCGGTCTGAATCAAGGTGAAGCGCGCCAGTTGACGGGGAGTCATGCCGGTGGCTCGCATGGCACCGTATTCCCGCGTGTGTTCAAGCTGCAGCGCCATCAGCGCCGACAGGATGCCGATGAAGGCCACCAGAGTCGTCAGCAGGCGCAAGGCGATCGTGATGGTGAAAGTGCGATCAAAGACCTCCATGGCGCCCTGTCGCAAGCCGGCATTGTCTTGCACCAGCAGGTCGAAGTCGGCCAATTGCGCGCGCAGCGCAGTGATAACCGCATCGGCATCCGTTCCCACTTCGAGAAAGACGCCAAGCGACGTCACGAAGGAATCGTCAAAATATTGGTCATAAACGGAGCGCGCTATGTAAACCGTGCCTTGATCCGTGCTGTAATCGTAATAAACGCCGAAAATCTCGAAGCTGCGCTCGCCAAGGTCTGTGGACAAAGTGATGCTATTGTTGGATTCGTCGATGCCACGTCGATTGGCAAAAGACTCGCTGACCATCAAGCGCCCGGTATTGAGCGCGTCTTGATGATCTTCCACGGCAACCTGAGTCCAGCGGAAGCGGCGATTATCTCCGGCGATATCGAAGTCGGAGGCCAACAGGTTAACCGGCGGAAAATTGGGAAAGTCAGGGGAGTAGACCGTCACCGCGCGCGCCGAAGAAACCGCTTCGACACCCGGGACCGCGCGGGCCAACGCCAGCACCGCGCCATCGACATCGATGCTGGCGTTGTTGTTGGAAAAAAGTGGCGGCGAGACGAAGATTTGCGCCCCCAGGGAATTACTCAGCCAATCGGCGACAGTACTGCGAAAGCTGCCAATCATGGTGTTGACGCCGACAATCACGCTGACGGCAATGGTCAGCGCCGCGACCGCGACCGAGGTGCGGCTCAACGAGCGCGTGATCGCGCGGCATGCCATAGTCCCCAGTACGCCAAACACTGCGCCGCCCGAGGGTAGCAGCAGTCGCATCATAATCAGCAGCGCCGCCGGCGTGAAAAAAGCGCCACCGACGATAATCATGAGCAAAGCGCCAAAACTGAGGTAGAGGTCCGCGCCAGGTATTTGCAAGAGCGCCAGTCCGCCGAGATTGAGCAAGGCCGCAAGGATCGTGATATGAGGCAGCAGGCGACGGGTCTGTTCTTCTTCAGTCGAGCGTTTCATCACGCCGGCCGGCGCTGTGCGCGTAGCATCCAACGACGGCAAGAGAGCCGCTACGATGCTCGCCAGCATGCCGATGCCAGCGCCTTTCAACAATGTCAAAGCCTCGACGCTGATGCCCCGCACATTCACGGCAAAGTAGAGATCGCTGATGGTTTGAGAGACCAGCGCAACCGTGCCCCGGCCCATGATGACACCAAGCGCAAGCCCCAGCATCGTACCCACAGCGCCCAGAATCAACGCTTCTCCCAGGATGAAAGCGAAGACTTGCGCCCTGGTGGCGCCCAGCGAGCGCAAGATGCCGATCATGCCGCGGCGCTGAACCACACTGAAAGTGACGGTGTTGTATATCAGGAACAAGCCGACCACCAGCGCCAGCAAACTCATCGCTTGCAGGTTGATCTCGAAGGCAGCGATCATCTGGTCAAGCGTATCGCCTTCCCCAGACTCCAAGAGCGATACGCCGTCGGGCAACTCGGAGCGTATTCGCTCGGCATTGTCCCCGGCCAGGATCAGATCAATGCGACTGAGCCGGCCGACCATGCCCGTCCATTCTTGCGCGGTGGCGATGTCGCTAATGATCAAGTCGTCGAGCGCTTGACGACTGCTATTGTTTTCCGATTGCAGTATGCCAACGATCCGCGCGCTGCTGAAGCGCCCGGCAGCGCTGATCTCCAAATCATCGCCGGCTTCCAGCTTGAGCCTGTCCGCCAAGGCGTCGCTGATCACCACGGCGCCCGGCACAGCGATGATCTGATTCAGCGCTTCGAAGTCTGTGTTTTCGTTCTTGCCATGCAGGTACGAACGGAAGGGCGGTTCCGCTAAGGGGTCAACGCCCATCAGACGCAAAGCTTGATCGCTTCCGCTTGTCCGCACAAACTCGCTCACCACCGGCGCGCTGACTTTGATCCCCAGCTCCAGGCGCAAGCGCGTGTAAAGTTCTGATGAAAAGCCGTTGGGACCGCCGACGATTTGATGCGTCGCCTTGCCGGTGACGCTTTCGCTGCTCAAGGCGAAGGCGCGGCTGGCGGATTTGTTGGCGATGTCGATAGCGACGATCACGCCGACGCCCAGCGCGACGCCCAAGACAAAGAGCGCGCTCTGGAAGAGACGCCGGCCGATATGACGTGTAGCGAGACGGAGCAAAGCTATCAAGAGTCTGCTCTTATTCCGATTGCGGCGCGGGCTTGTTCAAGATCACTAACTGCAGATTGGCCCTGGCTGGTCGATATATACTCGCACGGCTTGCGCGAGCGAATACGGGCATTGAATGGTCGCTCAAAGGCCAAACAATTCTTTGAAACGCCGCAAGCGTCCCAGATAATCGTCAAGTTCTTCGCCGTGTGGATAAACCGCCAACTCGGTCGCGCCCAGTTCAGCCCAACCGGCGACATAACTCTCCCAAGCGTTCTCGGGCACTTGCTGCGTGCTTAGGCGCGTATGCAAGCCCACGCGGTCTGCGCTGCCCGCAGCCTCGGCGAAGGCCCAAAATTTGGCGGTATGGTCCCGATAAAGTTGCGGATCGCCCGATTGCGCCACCCAACCGTCGCTGATACGCGCCGCTCGTTCCAACACCACATCTGCTGTGCCGCCGATCCAAATGGGAACCGGCCGCTGCGGCAAGGGATTGATGCCGGCGTCATCGATCGTATCAAAGCGACCCTGGTAGCTCACCAGATCGCTCGTCCATAACATACGGAGCAACTCAATCTGCTCCTCAGAGCGAGCGCCGCGCGTCCGAAAGTCCATGCCGAGCGAGGTGTACTCCACTTCGTTCCAGCCGATACCAATGCCCATGCGAAAGCGACCGCCCGACAGTAGATCGACTTGCGCTGCTTGTTTCGCCACCAGGGCGGTCTGTCTTTGCGGCAAGATCAAGACGCCGGTCATGAAGCCGATACGTTCAGTCAGCGCGGCCATCCAGGCGAAAAGCGTGAATGGTTCGTTGAAGCTGTCCGTGTACGAGTACGGCCTGCCGGATTGCCAGCCCGGGCGCGCGGGATTGGCGCCCAGCACGTGGTCATAAACCAGCAGGTGATGGTAGCCCATATCTTCGGCAGCTTGCAGGAAATCGCGCATCGCAATCGGGTTCGCCCCCAATTGCGTCTGTGGATAAACGACTCCAAATCTCATAATAGCCTCTCCTGGTTTCCAATTGCGACTGCGGGGACCATGCTAGCGGAGACAGACGGTTTGCGCCAGACGCTGGGGCAAACCACCTTCAATTTGGGCACAGGCAAAACATTCGGTGAAGGCGCCGAGCCCTTAGCGCGCAAGATGGTTATAATCTGAAGAGTAGCCGTTCAAGGAAGAAACTACTCGCAAGCGTGAATCAACTTCGCAATGCCAATGTCACCAGCAGGTTTGCGCCGGCAACCAACACGGAAGCCCCGGCGATCATCACGCCGATCATCCATCGCATATTCTTCATGTCGGTGCGCAGGCTCTCAATATCAGATGCGACCTTTGTGCGCAGACTTCCGATTTCCGACTTGACTTCTGTGCGCAGACTTCCGATTTCCGACTTGACTTCTGTACGCAGACTTCCGATTTCCGACTTGACTTCTGTACGCAAGTTGGCGATATCGGATTTTAGCTCAGCGCGCAGGTCGGCGATATCGGTCTTCACTTCTGTGCGCAGGTTGGCGATATCGGTTTTCAGCTCTGTGCGCAAGCTGGCGTTATCAGTCTTCAATTCCGTGCGCGAATTTGCTATTTCGGTTCTAACGCCAGCGATCTCGGTTCTAACATCCGCTATGTCCGACTTGGTGGCAACATGGGCATATGTAGCCTCCAAGGCGACGATGCGTTCGGATTGGGTGCGAGTCTGGACTTCTGTTTCTGTTTGCGCCATCGTGTAATGTCCTGTCTCAATGTTCGTCGTATTGTAACAAAGTTTTCATACGGTTTCAAGATGTGCCCTATTGCATGGTTTCCTATTACTAAAATAAAACACTAATGAATTAGCTGCGAGCGCGCCTCCACAATGTCTGATCTGTCAGTAGTGATTGTCAGCTACAATACGCGCGAACTGCTACGCGCCTGCCTGCGGTCCCTGCGCGAGAGCGTCGGCTTGCAGCTGGAGGTCATCGTTGTCGACAACGCTTCTATTGACGGCAGCGCGGAGATGGTCCGCCAGGCATTCCCCGAGGTCGTCTTGCTGGAGCAGACGAGCAATACCTGGTATTGCGGCGGCAACAATATCGGCATCAAACGAGCGACGGCGGATTATGTCCTGCTGCTCAATCCCGATACAGAAGTTGCGCCAGACGCTCTGGCGCTCATGCATCGCTTTTTGCTGGAAAACCCGAACTACGCTGGGGTAACCGGCCAGTTGCGCTATCCGGACGGCGAGATCCAGCGCACCGGATCGGAGATACCCACATACCTCAGCCTGCTGCTCGACTACACTGTCCTGGGTCATTTGTTGCCGACCGCCAGACGCCGCGTCCACGATGAACTCTACTACTCGGATTGGGATCGTCAGAGCGACCGGGAAGTCAAGGTGATTCCAGGATCCTGCACATTAATGAGGCGCGAGGACCTCTGGCTTGACGACGACCTGCTGCTGTACTTCCCGGAAGACACGCTCGCCTGCCAACATCAAAAGAGCTCATTCTTCCTGTCAGCCGCCAAGATCAAGCATCACGAAAAGTCGTCCGCGCGCAATTTGTTCGCGACTATCATCTTCTTCCGTGATCTGATGATCTACTGTCGCAAGCAGCACAGAACCCCCAAAATGTTGCTGCTTTGGCTGTTGAGCAGGCCGATTGTCGCGCTAATGTGGTTAAAGAATCGTTAGGATTTCAGACGCTGGATCCGGGCATGCTGCCTCGTCGCCGATGAAAAGTCGATCCTATTCCCGAAACACGGCCAGGGGCATGTGAAAGGATACCACCCAATTGGGCGCGTCAACGATCTCGCTGATCTTCAGGTCGCCGGCGACGCTACAGAGGATATAAGCCTGGCTAAGATTCATGTGATGATTTCGACATAGCCAGTCGATCATGTAGCGGACGGCGTTTTTGGCGTTCGTCATCAAATCGGGACCGTGCGCGGTTGTGATGTGATAGCCACGGCTGTCGAGCTTGCTCATCGGACTGGGACGACGCAACTGCGTCTCTTTCAAGCGCAAATCCTTGCGGAGTTTGATGCGCATAGTCATGGTCATCGGCGCTTCAATGCCAGTCACGCAAACCTCGCCCTGCCCCTGCGCCGCGTGACAGTCGCCGGTGGCAAAGAGCGCGCCCTCAACCAGGACCGGCATCCAGATTGTCGAGCCGATCACCATGTCCCGCACATCAAGGTTGCCGCCGTTGGCGCGCGGGGGCGCAGTGATGAAGCGCCCCGTTTCTCGCGGCGCCACGCCGACGACACCGGGATGCGGCTCGAAGGGCACGCTTATGTGGTCCAACTCGGTGGAATGGCAAGTGTCGCCTTCGATTCGCCAGTGATGCAGATAACTGTATTCGAAGTCTTCCGGCAACAAACCGGCGCCGGCGCGATGAGCGGACCACCCCCAGCCTTTGTGACGCATGTCGAGGATGTCGATTTCGAGCGCGTCGCCGGGTTGAGCATCCTTGATCCAAACTGAACCATTCAGAGCGTGTACCTTGCTACGATCAAGTGCCTCGTATTGGTCGACAGTCCACTCCGGCGTCACCTGTCCGCAGGGCTCAGCGCAATCGAAAACCACAACATCGCCGCTATCGATCTCCAGGCGCGGCGTCACGGAGTTGTCCCAAAAGGGTTGCGTGACACTGTCATCAAGAAAATGTTCGGTCATGATTCTTTCTCCTCGAGCGGTCTCGCGCCGGCGGCGGCGTGCCGCTATTGCATAAAAGAGCGCGGCGTCGCCTTAAGGATTGTGACTTGAATACCAGCGCCATCCATCAACGCGGGGAGCTTCGGGCTGACTTCGTTCCGCCAGTAGTCGTTGTTGTATACAGCATCGTAGAGCGCTTCTTTTTCTTCTTCGCTCGCGAAGCGGCGTATCCAGACGTAGGTATCATTGGCGTCGTTGACAAAGGACGCCAGAATGGTCATGCCCTTTGACAGCTGATAGGGGATGATTTCTTCATCCATGTACCTGACAAATTCGTCAGCCTTGCCTGGCATTAGCGGATAAACTCGCAATTCAAAAAACATTCATTTGCTCCTTTCGTCTTCCGTAACAGGACATGATACCATTGTATAAGCATTCAACAGAAGAGAGGGGCAGAAGCATAAGAGCGCAGATGCCGGCAGCGTTTGATATGGCATGTTGGGTGGCGGCGGTGGGCGATGCGGACGCAAATCGGCGCATAGCCGTCAGGTGCGTCGCCTACTAAAGCATGGTAATATGGCGGTGACAACCTCGGTCAAGAAGGGCATCCATGCGCATCCTCGTCATCTCCGATATTCACGCCAACTATACCGCCTTCGAAACAGTACTGTCCGATTGTAAAGGCGAATGGGACTTCGTCTGGTGTTTGGGCGATGTAGTCGGCTATGGGCCAGACCCCAACGAATGCGTCGACCAGCTGAAGACCATGCCGCAGCTTTGCCTGGCCGGCAATCACGATTGGGCCGCGCTGGAACGCCTGGACGTACGTACTTTCAATCCCGATGCCCGCCGCGCGGTGCAATGGACGCAAGAAACCCTGACCGATGAAAATACTCGCTGGTTGGAGGCGCTGCCGGTGACGTTTGTCATCGGCGAATATACCCTGGTACACGCCAGCCCGCGCGAACCGATCTGGGAATATATTCTGGAGCCGATGATCGCTGCCTTGAACTTCCCGCATTTCGAAACGCCCTATTGCTTTGTCGGGCACACGCATCAGCCGGTGATCTATACGATGGAATCGGAAGACGGCAATGCCGAATCCGCGGCGCCAATCTATAACGAACCCTATGCTCTCAACGGTCGGCGGCAGATCATCAATCCCGGCAGCATCGGGCAGCCGCGCGATCAAAACCCGGCAGCCGCCTATGGCATTCTCGATATGACCGACGGCATCTTCGAGCATCGACGCGTCGACTATGACATACGCGCGGTACAGCGCCGCATGTATGACCATAACTTGCCCGAACGCCTGATAACGCGCCTTGAGCACGGCTTGTAAGGCATCAATGTCAACCCGTCAATCAGCACGCCACGGTACGACCGACGACTTGAGCAACAAGATGCGATCTTACATGGCCGAAATCTATCGCCTGGTCGACCGCCAGCCGGAGAGCGCCACTTACACCAGCACTTCTCAACTCGCCGATCTGCTCTATGTTAGCCCACCCGCGGTAAACCGCATGGTCAACAAACTCGGCGAATTAGGGCTGCTGCATCACGAACCCTATCAGGGCATCACCATCACGGAAAAAGGCAAAACCGTGGCGCTGAAGCATATCCGCCAACAGCGCATTGCCGAAGCTTTCCTAGTCAAAATCATGGATATGAGTTGGCTGCACGTCTATGACGAAGCGCAGCGCCTGAGCAGGGGGCTCAGCGAGGCCGTCACCCAGCGCATGCACGAGATGGCCGGCGAGCCCGACGTATGCCCCCATGGCGAGCCGATCCCCGATGCCGAGGGCCGCATCCCGCCTGTCGCGGACGAATTCCTGTTTGGCGTGGGAGCCGGCAGCCGCGTCCGCATCAACCGCCTGATCACACGCGAAGCAGACCGCCTGCAATACATCGAGGCGCTGGGCCTGGTGCCGGGTCAAGTCTGTGAGGTCATCCACGTAGCGCCTTTCAACGGACCCATGCAACTGCGGCTCGATCGCGAGTATCGCATCATTGGCGACAGTCTGGCGCGCCTCATCCGCGTGGAGCGATTGGACTGAATGGTCCCTTGCGTCTTGAGCGGAAGACTTTCACAATAGCGGTGATTATCAATAGCAGAGCAACTTGGCAGGAACACCGTGAAAATCGGCGTATTGGCGCTGCAAGGCGCCTTCATTGAGCACGTCAAGATGCTGCGTCAACTGGATGTTGACGCGGTCGAAGTGCGGCTGCCCCAACAACTTGAGGGCTTGGACGGCTTGATCATCCCGGGCGGCGAAAGCACGACCATCGGCAAGCTGGCCACGAGTTACGGTCTGGTCGAGCCCTTGCGCGAATATGCCGCCAGCAAACCAACCTGGGGTACCTGCGCTGGTATGATCTTCCTAGCCAAGGATATCGGCATTGAAGAACAGCCCATCTTGGCTGCCATGGATATTCAGGTCAATCGCAACGCATTCGGCCGCCAAGTCGACAGCTTCGAGACCGGCTTGAAGTTTCAAGGTCTAGGTGACGGACTCTTCCATGCCGTCTTCATCCGCGCGCCCATCGTCATCGCTGTGGAACCGCATGTTAATGTGCTTTCACGCCTGGATGACGGCCGCATTGTCGCGGTGAGGCAGAACCACTTGCTGGCGACCTCGTTTCACCCTGAATTAACCGACGATTTGCGGCTACATTCATACTTTTGCGCTATAGTGAAAGAGGGTTACACTTGACGCTGACACAGCGTCCAAATACCACTGCTGGCTAGACATCGACGGCGTCAATGCCAGCCGCTCGGCGCGTAACCGGCGAAAAGGGCCCAGGAATGGCGCGCTCGCGCAAAACAATAAGCCTTCTCGTCCAATGCGCCACTCGGTCGATTGGACCAGGGGACCCAGCGTCTTTTGAATCAAGTGGAGGAGCGATCATGTCAGCCGGTCGCGACGTTCGCCAAAAAACTGAACCACCAGACAAACGCAGGGATGAAGATGCCATCGCGTCTACGCTATTGGACTTGATGATGGGGAATGCATTTGCAGATCTGGATGACATTGAAGAACCTTCCGCAGCCGAACTGGCCGCTATGGACGAAATGGATGCGGAAGAGAAGCCCCTTGAACTCCCCGAGGCGATACAGTCCCCGCTGTCACTGCTGAATACCCCGGAAGAACCGGAAATGGTCTCGTTGGAAGGTCTCGACGATGCCGACGATATCGAGACGGTCGAAGAAGACTTGCTGGAAGAGGACGATCTGCTGGACGACCTACTGGATAACTATGCTGATCTAGAACTGGACGACGACGAGCTGGAAGACGAAGGCTACGACCTGGACGACGACGACATCGATCATTATCAGGATCTCTATGGCGAGGACGGCGATATTATCCCCTCTTTTCGTGAGGGCGAAACGGATGACGAGGACGAAAGCGACATCGCCTTTTACGATGACCTGCGCTGAGCGCGGGCAGAGCTGATGGACGGCGTCATTCTGGCCGGGGGCAAGGGCACGCGCATGCGCCCCCTCACCCTCCACAGACCGAAACCACTGCTGGAGTTGCAGGGACAGCCGATTTTGGCGTGGTCTCTGTTGAGCTTGCAAGACATCGTCGATCATGTGCTGATTGTGGTCAGCTATCTGAAGGAGCAGATCGAGCGCTTCATGGCGGGCCAGGACCTGATCCCGGCATACACCCTCGTCGAACAGCTACCCGAGCCGATGGGAACAGGGCACGCGCTGCAAACTTGCCGAAAGATCCTGCGCAGCGACGACTTTCTCGTCATCAACGGCGATGACCTCTATAGCCGCGAGGCGCTGGGACATTTGGCGAGTCAAGAGATCGGCATCTTGTCCATCTTGCGGGATGATTTTGAACATTACGGCGTGGTCGTCCACGACCAAGCCGGGCGTTTCCTGCGCATTGACGAGAAACCGCCGCGCAGCCGTTATCGGGCGCCGGCCCCCTGCAACATCGGCGCTTACAAGTTCAAGGCTCGGGTCTTCGATTATGACTTGCCAATCTCGGAGCGCGGCGAATACGAAATCAGCGATTACGTCGGTCTGGCGGCGCAAGATCACGCTGTCACTGTGGTCGATTCTCCCTTTTGGCTGCCAATTGGCGATCCCGCCGCGCTGGAAGCAGCGCAACAGGTCGATATCAAGCGCTGGATAATATCGCCTTTGGGATAATCGTTCGGCGCGTCATCTCCACAAGAATCGAAGCGCGCTACCATCCCATCATGCCGGTCTTGGAAGGCGGGCATACTTATGACAGAATAGGTTGTACTATTTTTCACAATGTCGAGGGATTGCCCGCAGCTATGATTCACATCACGTATGCAGCTGAGCAAAAGGGACTTGCAGAGCAGATCCGCGACGATTTGACAGGCGCATTTGAAACAGCGCCGCCGCTGCTGATCGTACTGGTCTCGGCCGCATCCAATCAGGATCCGGTCGTTGCTGCGGAAATCGCGCGCGCGCGCCAAAGCGGCGCGCAGCTACTGCCAATTTTGACGGAAAATGTGACCCTGCCGGAGACATTGGAATACGAAAAACCGCTCAACTTCGCCGCCGGTTACCAGCGCGCCAGTTTGCTGCGGCGCCTCTCTCAATTGACAATGACAAGCAGGGAAGTCCGACAAGCGAATCAGCGCGCGCTGCTGGCGATCGGCGCGATCGCCGCTGTGATGTTCGGCTTGGCGATTATGGGCATCTTGTCCGGGCTGGTGGCCTTTCCCGTAGCTGAATACAACGAAGAAGCTACTTTTCAGTCGCTGTGGATCGATGGCTTGATTCGCGAGACGCTGGAATACGTGCAGCCGCGGAGCACTGATGACGCGCGGAACTTCGCGGCGACGCTGGAAGCGGCGCCAACGCGACTGTACTACTATGTGCGCGGGACCGCGACCGCGCTGCCGCGAACCCAGGGGGAATAATGCCGCGCGCAGACGTGCTGATCATCGGGGCGGGACCCGCCGGCATCAACGCAGCGTATGCCCTGGAGACTGCCGGTATCGAGTACCGCATCATCGAACGCACGTACAAACTGGCGCCTACCTGGAGCAGCCTCTATCCCTCGCTGCGCTTGAATACCTCGCGCTTTTACAGCCACTTGCCCGGGCGCAAGTTCCCTTTGCATTGGGGCATCTTCCCCACCGCCGAGCAGTACCATCAGCATCTGGTCAGTTGGGTGGCGGAGCAACATTTCGACATCGAATATGGTATCGAGGTTGACCGCGTGGCCCCGCGCGACGATGGCGCGTGGCAAGTCGAGAGCAATGAGGGCATTAACTGCTACCGCGCGGTGATACCGGCGACAGGCGTCTTCGATAATCCGATCTTGCCCGAGATCGACGGCATGGCGCGCTTCCAGGGCGAGATCTTGCACTCGCGCGATTTTCGTCATCCCGATCAGGTGCGCGGCAAGCGAACCATGGTGGTGGGCAACGGACCCAGCGGCACCGATATCGCCGTGGCAGCCGGCCCGGAAGCGGCCGGGGGCTCTGTCTATCTGGCGATCCGCACCGGCGTCGATCTGCGCCCGCGTTACCCCTACGGCGTACCGCGCCATGCCTGGATGATGCTGGGCGAATACCTGCCGGAGACCCTTTGCGTCTGGCTGCAAAGTCAAACGGGTGCCATCAAGTACAACCTCGAGGACTTCGGCGTCTGGGAAGCGCCGCCCCAAACCGGCACCGCCGTCGGCTATCGCGGCCCGGAGTTGCTCAACGCGCTGCGCGAAGGCCAGGTTCAACCTGTGCGGCATCCGATTCGCTTCGACGCCCGGGGCGCGATATTAGCGGATGGCCGCTACCTCGAGCTGGACAGCGTGATCATGGCCACCGGCTTCTTCCCGGTGCTGCATCAATACCTGGATATCGACATGCAATTCAGCCGCGAGACCTATTACCCGGAAAGCGGATGCAACTGGGATATCGGGCCGAACGGTGTCCGCGGCTGGCCCTTGCGCGATGTCAGCGAGCATCCCAACGGGCGGCAGATCGTCGGCTATCCGGGCCTCTACCTGGTAGGCGTCTTCTACAAAGGACGCGGCGCCTTCTACAACATGGGCGTGGAAGCCGCCATCGCCGCCGAACAGATCAAGATGCATCTTTCGCAGCGGCTCTATGCCGCGGTCGCCGTCTAAGCCACTCATGCGCCGCACGGTTTTCATCCTGACGATTGTCTTGAGCCTGATCTTCGGCGCTTTGATCGCTTTGCGCTTCACCCTGGCCGCGCTTTTCCCGTCGGCGATGGTGGCCTACATGTCGCTTCCAGATGGCTTGCCCGAGATCATAGTGCACGATTTGAGCCACAATCTGAAACTGCGGCTGGATCATTTCGACTATGTCGAGCCGGCGATTTCGCCCGATGGGGCGCGCCTGGCGCTGACGCAACTGCTGCCCTACGGCAGCGATATCATGGTCTACGATATTGCCAGCGCGCGTTCCCGGCGGTTGACGGGATCCAACGCCATCGCCGAGTCTCCCGCCTGGTCCCCCGACGGCGAGTGGATCGCCTTCCACAGCAACCGCGAGGGCGACAACAACATTTATGTCATGCGCCCGGACGGGAGCGACTTGCGCCGCATCACGGCCTCGGCAGCCAGCGAACGACAGCCGGCCTGGTCGCCGGACGGGGAGTCGCTCGCTTTCGCCTCCAACCGCGGCGATGGTTGGGACATCTATACGTACCACTTGGCCAGCGCATCCCTGACACAGCTGACGACGCATCCCAACCCTGATAACTCGCCGGATTGGTCGCCCGATGGCAAGACTATCGTCTTCGCCTCGCGGCGCGATGGCGCTTCGGCGATCTACCTGTACTCGCTCGAAACGCGGCAAGTGACGCCGCTGGTGGTGGAATTTCGCTACGACAGCTTGCCCAAATGGACGCCAGATGGCCGCGCCGTGACATTCGCGCGCTCGGTGGACGGGGTCTCGCGCATCATGCGGGTTGATGTGGAGACGGGTGAATTGACGCGCTTGCATGTGGGCGAGCCGGATGCCGACTCGCTCAGCTGGTGGCGGCGACAGACATGACTCCTGGGCGCGCCCTTTCGCTATCTCGCAGAGCGGCTAGTCTAGTCGCCCTTTGAGCGCGCGAATGAAGGCGGATCGGTATGGCGGATTTCGGTGATGTGGATCCAGTCTTCGGAGTGTTCCTCGACCAGATAAATGCCGGGTATCGATATGATGCCGAAGACCAGCCGGACAATGGTTGTGCCAATGAAGGCCTCCACCATGCCCTCGGTTGACATGGTGCCGGCAAAGGCCAATACCAAGAAAAGAATGCGATCGAGCGGGATGCCGATGCCGTTGCTGACGAGCACGCGGCCCCATTGATGCTCTCCACCGAAGCGCTGGACCCAGCGCGTATAAACTTCGGTGTCGACCAACTGCGACAATACCGACGCCAGAACCGCTGCCGCCAGGAAGCGCCATTCCGGCGTCAGCAACTGACCCAGCGCGATCCGCTCGTCGGGCGTCATCTCCGGCGGCAGATTGGAAATGATGGTAAAGAAGGCTTGCACGACCAGGTAAATGGCGGCGGCGGCGATTATTAGCGTCCGCGCCACATAGGGACCGGCAAGCTTGTGCGCCATATCGCGCAAGGTGAAGGTCAGAGGATAAGCGATGGAAAAGGCGCTGACGCTCAAACCGAAGAGCGTCAGGTCCCGCAAATTGGATATATCGGCGACCATCTGGGCGGCGACATAGGCGACGCTGACGAGTATTAGAATATGGAGATTTCGGATGGACATGCTACCTTCCCGGGGCCCTTAATACACCAGTAATAGTACAGCAGGTTTCCCGATTCCGCAAAAGGGTGCAGCTCTGGGCAGAATGCCCGGTAGTGTATCGATTTCGGTTGAACTAGAAAATGACGCAGCCAAGCCGTCAGCGTACAGGAAATCGTTTGCCACAGTGACGCCGCGCTCCAGCAGTTTTTGCCGAAAACCGCGTATTCGGCAAGGGAATCGGCGGGTTCGGCAAAGATCTTATCCCCCGCCCTGATTGGGATTGCGGGTTGATTAGGGGCGGGATTTGCCATTGCCGGCAAAGGTGAATTTTCGGCAAAGGCAGCGGACGCGTTCTTTTCTTGGGGCGGGCAGGCGCGTACTTCGGCATGATAGTCCTTGGGACGGTGGATTTGCTGGCATGGTAGCATAGGTATGAAGCAGAGTGGCGACTATTTGGTCGCGGTTTAGGACAAAGCGCCTGGAATTGCCTGTCTAAATGGCGCTAGCGAGATTTGATGCAGGAACGCAAGCATTTCAACCGAAATGGATACACTTCCGAATGCCCGGGTTGCGGGCCATCGCATCGGCTTTGCGGAAAACGCGGCGCTATAGACGGTTTTTCGCAGGCGCGGCCCGATTCCCGGAACTGGACTCCGCGTAGCGCTTCTCGTTTGTCAGCAGCGCTTGTTTGCGTTCAATGCCCCAACGATAGCCGCCCAGGCTTTTGTCCTTGCGAATGATGCGGTGACAAGGGATGACCAGGGCCACCGGATTGCCGGCGCAGGCATTGGCAACCGCTCGACTCGCGGTCGGTTGACCGATGGCGGCGGCAACCTCGCTATAAGTGCGGGTTTCGCCGACGGGGATCGCTTGTAGCTGTTGCCAGACTTTCAATTGAAAGGCGGTCGCGCGCAGGTCGAGTGGCAGATCAAGATGTGGCTGCCAGCCCTCGAGGTAGGCGATGATCTTTTCCACCCAGTAACCGACGCCTTCGTCATCGCGAACCCGCTCGGCGCGCTGGAATTCGCTGGCCAGGTCGGCGAGCAGTTGCTCGGGTTGATCGCCCAGGCTGAGCTTGCAGATGCCGCGCTCGGTCACGGCTACCAATAACTGGCCCAAGGGGCATGACACCAGGCTGAAAAAGATGGTCATGCCCTGTCCGCGCTTGCGATATGTTGACGGCACCATGCCCAGTTTTTCGTCGCTGTTTTCATAGAGCCGGCTGGACGAACTATACCCGACCGCATAAATGGCATCGGTAATGCGTTCGCCCCCTTGTACCCGCGTTTTGAAATCTTCCAGGCGCAGGCTGGCGGCAAACTCGCGGGGCGATACGCCGGTGGCCGCTTTGAATATCCGCTGCAGATGGTAAGGGCTGATGTGGAAATGGCGGCCCAAATCTTGCAGTCGCAGGGATTGAGGATGAGTCTCTTGCAAATAGGCGCAGATCCGCGCCACCAAATCCGTATCGTTTACCAGGTCTCGCTCGCGTTTCATCTTCGTGTCTCCCTGCTCGGCGCTGATGAATACATCATAGTAGAGATGACGCGGCAAAACACTCTGATTCTTGCGCGACGTCGCCAGGCAGCGCGCAAGCCAGCGGCCGGCGGCATGGCGCCAGGTGTTGTCAGTTTTGCTTTGTGTGGTGGTCTATTGAGGTCGCGGATGTATCAGGCCAGGATTTCGGCAGAGTCGATGAATTTTACCGCTTTTAGCGGGTCGACAACCCCCTCGACAATATGATCGCGCAGTTTATTGTACTCGGGATTCATGCCATGAACATAAATGTGGCCTTGTCGGGGATGCGGCGTGCGGTGAATGGCGGAAAAGTGTCGCAAGATCCCTTTGGGCGGTTGAAAGGTCTGGGTCATATCCAAGAAAATCGGCACATGATGATCAACGGATTTGATCATACGGTGCCATTTCTTGCGCGCCTCGATGAAATCGTCCAAGGTCCATGGATCATTGAAGCGAGTCTCGATAGAAGTCCGTTCCTGATCTTTCCAGCGCACAGTAATTGCCATAGCTGATCTCACCAATTAGGCATAGGACACTCAAAGTCTTTCCACGACGGCCATATATCATGGAAGATATGATATACTGTAGCGCAGAAGTCCCTATCCGCACAAGTATTCGTGCAGTTTCTTTTCTTCTACTCATCTTGTTGCTACATAATGCCGAGAAAAGGGAAACTCTGCTTGGCAATTCTGCACAGTTATCGGCCAGAAATAATTCAAAGTAAGTAATGAGAACGCGAAAATGCCTTTATTCAACCCCACCCCCCGGCCCCCTCCCCGAAGCATCAGGGAGGGGGAGCGCGTTCGGCGGGGCTTGGATTAGATCCGGAACTTTCGCTACAAATGAGATTTTTTCGCATTATTTTGTTGGCACTACTGAGTTGGGCAGGGCGGGTCTCGCTTGCCAGAAGATCTCGGAAGCAAAGTATGCAGGTGTATTCGTTTTCGATAACGGCAGCCGGTGTTTAGAGCCGCTCGGCGGCAGCGAAGAGGCCTGTCCCGCTCAGGCAAAATCGTAAGCCGTCTTGTCGCTTGCGCGACGCGGTTTACGTAGACAGAGCGCCCCAGGGCTGAATGAAGTCTTCCGGTTCGACGCCCAAGGCGTCGGCAACGCGGTTGATGTAGTTGAAATAAGCGACTACTTGCGTGGCATCGTGAATGGCGACATCGTCCAAGCCGGCTCGGCGCAGGGCTCTCACGTCCGCCGCTGTCATCTCGGCTGGATGGGAGGTCAGTTTCTCGGCATAGGCGCAGAGCGCGCTATCGGTGGTGTTCAGCCGCGCCGTCCGCCAATCGCGCGCGATCGCGTGTACAAAGGCATCGGCCTCCGCTTCGCTTTCGAATCCCTCGACCTCGGCCCGGAGGTCATGCGCGTGGGACTGAATTCAGTAGACGCAGCCGTTGGCGACGCTGACGACCACCGCCAGCATCTCGCGCTGCTGCCTTGACAGGGGCGACTCGGCGAACATGGTGGCGCCGTACATCTCTATGGAGGCTTTCATGACGCGCCCGTTCAGCGACATGATGCCCACGATATTCCAGACGCGTCCGGCGCGCTTGACGGCCTTTTCCAGTTCTTTTTTCACCAGGCCGGTGGCGCGGTCGAGGGAGATTTGTTTGATGTAGGGCATGATATTGCCTCGCTAGAACAGGTCGGGCGGTTGGATGTTTCAGACGGCATTATATCAAGTCATGACCTGGAGCAGAAAAGAGCGGGTTGACTGGCCCGCCCTCGAACCTGCCTTGCTTGGGCTGGCTTACTTCCTCAGCCGGGGATCCAGCGCGTCGCGCAAGCCGTCGCCGATGAAGTTGACGCAGAGCACTGTCAGCGAGATCAACATGCCGGGCCAGAAAACCAGCGTCCAGGTGATCGTCAAATAATCTTTGCCATCGAAGAGCAGGCGCCCCCAAGTGGGAAAATCGGGCGGGAAGCCGAGACCGAGGAAGGACAGCGCCGATTCTGTGATGATGGCGCTGGCGATGCTGAAGGTCGCGGCGACGATGACCGGGCTCATCACGTTGGGCAAGATATGCCAGCGCAAAATGCGGCCGTCTTGCGAGCCCAGGGCGTTGGCGGCGGTGATGAATTCGCGGGACTTGACTGTCAGCACCTCGCCGCGCACGAGCCGTGCCGTGGGCATCCACTGCAAGCCGCCGATGACCGATACCATCAAGAGGAAGACGCCTCCCTCGACGCCAAATGCCGCTTTCAAGGGTTCGCGGAAGAGCATCATCAGCACCAGCAGCAGGGGCAATTGTGGCAAGGCGATAAAGATATCCGTCAGGCGCATCAAAGGGTTGTCGAGGCGTCGGAAATAGCCGGCCATCAAACCGACAACCGTGCCGATGGTGATCGATACCAGCATGGCGGAAATGCCGATCATGAGTGAGACGCGCCCGCCTTGCAGGGCGCGCGCCAGCGTATCGCGGCCCAGGCTGTCCGTGCCCCAGGGGTGTTCCGGCGACGAGAGTTGATAGGCGGCGATGATATCAATGTATTCCGGGTCCAGCGTCCAGAAGAGCGGGCCAATCGCCACGCCGATGATGATGACCGCCAAGACGCCGATCGCGATCATCGCCAGGCGATGCCGGCGAAACTGCCGCCAGGCGTCACCGACGAATGTGCGCGCTTGTAACTGCTCGTCTGCCTCCAGTTTCTTCGGTTTCGTCTCCTGTTTGTCTTTCCACATTACTAGGGTTCCTACCGCATGATCGTGCGGGGCTTTACGGCGCTTGTCGAAGAGAAGCAAGATGGGCCCTATCCAGAATAGGCCAACTGAAATCTGATAAATGATTTCTCGGCTGACTACATCGCCAACGCTGAGGGGTTTTCCGTCTTCCCTAACCACACGTATGCCTAGAATCCTTTTGCCCGGGGTTTGCCCGTCCATCCGGACCATGAAGACGGCAAAGTACAGCAGATAAATCACCGATCCACCGACCAGCAATGTCGTCTGATCACTAAAGATGAAATAGAGTAAGAGGATCAGGATGAAAATAATAGCGTTGTCAAAGATTCTTGCCACAAAACGTCTGTCTCGTGGCGCCAGTTCCCACGACGTCATGTTCGGTTCTTGCTCTTGCTGCAGCTTCTTTCGCTCCAATCGCTGCTTGTTCGGCTGGATGAACGCTTGACGTTGACTGTTGCCATCGTCATTCCTATCGCCGGAGTTCGCTGTCGGTTCATTTGCCATCTCAATTCTCCGTCTTCAATACCCGCCGAGCGGTTAAGTGTAGGTGACGCGGGGGTCGAGTATCCCGTAAAGCACATCGGCGACGATATTAAAGAGCACCACCAGAACCGCGAAGATAAAGGTCACGGTTTGCACAGTGGGCAAGTCGCCGCCTTGAATGGCGATGATCAAATACTGGCCGATGCCGTTGACGCGGAAGATCTGCTCGGTAATCAGCGCGCCGGCAAAGATGCCCGGGATGCCCAGGGCAATCAAGGTCACAACCGGGATCAAGCTGTTGCGCACGGCGTGGCGGCTCACGACCACACGCTCGTTCAAGCCCTTGGAACGGGCCGTGCGGATGTAGTCCTGCTGGAGATTCTCCAGGGTCGAGGCGCGGGTATAGCGGCTCATCTGTGCTGTGGTGTAGAGCGTCAGCACGGTTACGGGCATGAACATCTGCCGCAACTGCAACTGCAGCGTTTCGATATCCGTCACCACAAGGGTAGTATCGTACACCGACGGGAACCACTTCAAATTGACGCTGAAAATGATGATGAACATCAAGCCGGTGAAGAATGTGGGCACGGAAAAGCCCACCATCATCAGGAAGGTACCGACTTGGTCGAAAATGGAATATTGCCGGTAGGCGGAAAATACGCCGACGGGGATCGCAATCATGACACCGAGAATATACGACGAGCCAACAACCCAAAGTGTCTGTGGCAGGCGCTCGGCAATGATATCGATTACCGGTCCGCGCGTGGCCCAGGAGATGACGCGCGTGCGATCCTCTGAACCCGGCAAGGTAACGCCAAAGGATTTCTCAAACAAGTTTAGTGGTTCGGCGATGAAAAACTGATTGAGCCATTTGACGTATTTGACGGCGAAGGGATCGTCCGCGCCCAAGGCTTCGCGGATCTTGGCCCGCACCTCGGGTGGGATGGTCAAGGGGAGATTGCCCGTGGGGTCGCTGGGGGATAACTCCAGAATCGCAAAAATAATAAAACTAATGACGAGTATCGTTGGTACGGCGGTCAAGAGGCGTCGAATGACATATTTTCCCATGGGATTGCCTCATCCAACTCTTCGATCGATTATGAACTAGGGACAAGCTCGCTAGGAGACCAATGCCGATCCGATTATGCACTGCGATGGCAGCGCCGCTTAGCTTGTAAGCGAGCGGATCCTGCTGCTCCGACGCCAACCCTTCTTTCCAGTCTCTGCACTCTCTGCTTCCTCAGTGGTTCAAAAGAAAAAATGTCGCCCTTCTCCCGGTAAGGGAGAAAGGCGACGTTGCTTGCCGAATCACGCTACATGCGCGTCCAGTCGGCGATATTCCAGAGTTCGGAATCCCAGGCGTTCATATCGACGCCGCTGATGGAGTTGGCGTGCGCGGACACGCTGGCGCGGAAGACGAGCGGAATCATGACGCCGTTTTGAACCAGCATGTCGTTCATCTGAATCGTCAGGGCGATCCGTCCCTCTGCCGAGGCGGTGGCTGCCATTTCGTCCAGCAGCGCGTCGAATTCTTCACTGTACCAGCGGGGCACGTTGGAGCCGCCCCACTTGTTCCATGGTCCCGGAATCTCGGTAGTGCGCCAGTTGCCCAGGTAGGGTTCCATATCGGTGCCATTGGAGCCGTTGGTGTACATTTCGATATCAGTGTAGAACTTGGCGTAGGTATCGGGGCTGGCGACATCGCCGCCGAAGAAGACCGAAGCGCTGATATTGCGCAGCTCGGTCTCGATGCCGATTTCGCTCCACCATTGTTTGATCAATGCCTGCGTGTTTTGGCGCACGGCGTTGGTCGAGGTCTGGTAGGAAACCATCAGCGGCATGCCCATGTACTCGCGAATGCCGTCGCCGTCGCTGTCCATGATCCCGGCTTCATCAAGCAGGGCGTTGGCGCCGTCGATATCTTGCACCAGACAGGCGTCGTTGTTTGGCGACGCGACCGAGGGCGGGCCGGAGATTACGTTGCAAGTAGCGACGCCGCCCGCGCCATAGAGCTGCGTGGCGATCGTATTGCGGTCAATCGCCATAGACATGGCCTGCCAGATCGCCGGTACATGCAGGAAGGGGTGCGGGTTGCCATTGTCTTCCATCCAAACCGAGCGCGTATCGGCATCGAGCATGGGATCGGGATTGGTCTGGTTCACCATCAGCCGTTCCACGTTGTTGGCGTAACCAGCGATGACCGTGCCGTTGCCTGCCGCTTCCATGGCGTTAAGGACGGCGGGAGAAATCTGCAGGTTCCAGGCGTAGTCGGCTTCACCCGTCTCGAGCACGGCGCGGGCTGCCGATTCGGCATCGCCGCCGCCCTTGAAGACCTGACGGCTGAAATAGGGTTTGCCCTCTTCGCGGAAGTTGGGGTTGGCGGTGTAGGTCACGACGTCGTTGACGCGGAAGTCTTCCACGACATAGGGACCGGTGCCGATGGGACCGAAGTTCTCTTCCGAGCATTCGAGGGAGGCGGCGCCAATGCAATCTTCGAATTGCGCCTTCTGAATGATCGGGGTCAAGAAACCAACAAAGGGACCATAGGGGAATGGCTTGGGACCGCTGAAGGTGATTTTCACCGTCATGTCGTCAAGCGCTTCAATGGATTCGACGCCGTCGAACTGGCTCAATACCGTGCAGCCCGTTTCCGGATGCAGGCAGAATTCGCCGCTGAAGACGACATCATGGGCGGTCAAAGCCGAGCCATCGGACCAGAGGATGCCCTCGGAAAGCGTCCAGGTGATGGTGGTCAAATCTTCGGATACGCCGCCGTTTTCAACAGTCGGAATCTCGTCAACCAGCCAGGGCACCATTTCCCCGGCCGGGTTGTAGCGAGCAAGTGGTTCCAAAACGGACGCGGCCGCTTCAAATTCTTTTGTACCAGTGCCAAGGTACGGGTTCATCTGCGAAGCCGCCTGCCAGAACAGGATGTTCACGGTATCTTCACTTTGCGCTATGGACATGCCACCAAAGGACGACAGCGCCATAACAACTATCAACAAGAGGGTAAGCTTGGTCTTCATAGTTTCCTCACTCATAGATGAACACATTACAAAAGCAAAGCAAGCCGATTATACCGACAAAAACAGCGTTTAAGCAAATCCCAATCGCGCAGAGCAGTTTGTGGCGACCTGGATTCCTCAAAAGCCGAGGCCGAGCTAGGACGCGGCAAGCTAGCCTTTCGAGCCGGAGATGACCACCCCTTGCATGAAAATCCGCTGGCTGACAAAGAAAAGCAAGATCGGCGGGAGGACCATCACAGCCGAAGCGGCCATGATGAGATGCGTATTGACCGCGTAGAGGCCGTGGAATTGCTGCAATCCAACCGCCATCGTCCAGTTGTGCCGGCTGTGCAGGAAGATCAGCGGCTCGTAGAAGTCGTTCCAGGCATAGAGGAAGTGGAAGATTGCGACGGTGACAACCGCCGCTTTTGATTGCGGCAAGATAACATAGATCAGGCGCTGCAAGGAATTGGCACCGTCGATCTGCGCCGCTTCGTCTTGTTCGAGCGAGATTGTCATGAAGAATTGACGAAGCAAGAAGACATCAAAGGCGTTGGCGAAGAAGAGCGGGACGATCAAAGGCAGCAAGGTATCGATCCAGCCGATCTTCTGGAAGATGACATAGAGCGGGATCAGCCGGACCTGGCGCGGCAGCATGATCGTCGACAGCAGCACCAGGAATAGCAGGTTGAGCCCCGGCGCCCGAAAACGCGAAAAGCCATAGGCGACCAGCGAGGACGAGAACAACATGCCCGCCATGCCGACAAAGGTGACGATCAGCGTGTTGGCCAGATAGCGATCGAAGGGCACGATCGTCAGCGCTTCCTGGAAATTCCCAAATTGGATATCGAGCACGCGCACCGGAATCTGCGTTTTGCGAGGCAGCTCGAAGACTTGTTCCGGATCGGCCGGATCAACAAACAAGCCTTTGCCGCCGGGGGCGTTCTTGACCAGCGCCATCTCCACTGTGCGCCCGTCCAGATCGACCTGGTAAAGCGGCTCTCGCTTGCCCTTGACCTGGACATGAACGTGCGTCATGGGCACCGGGTTGAGCAGACTCTGGCGAACCTGCGCTTTGCTCTTGAGGGCGGTTCCCAGCATATAAACCAGCGGGAGCAGAATAATGACGGCGCCGGCGCCCAGGCAGAGCGTCGTGACGGCCCGGACCAGGGTTTCCTGCTCGCGCAATCCAAGTGTCCAGCGGCTGTGGCTTGGAATGATCAAGACCTCCCGCGCAATTCGCCTTCGTAGTGCACCCAAAGCGGAGATGATTTGAAGACTAGGACCGTCAAGACGAGGATGATGACAAAGAGCACCCAGGCCAAGGCAGAGGCATAGCCCATCTCGAAGAATTTGAAACCACTCTGATACAGGTAGATGTTGTAAAAGAGCGTCGAGCGCACCGGCCCGCCGATTTCATCGCCGACCGATCCCGATGCGATATAGGCTTGGGTGAAGTACTGGAAGGTGGCGATAAGGCCAATGATCAGGTTGTAGAAGATAACCGGTGACATCATGGGCAAGGTGATATTGCGGAAGCGGCGCAGCATATTGGCGCCGTCGACCTTGGCCGCGTCATACATGTCTGTTGGCACGCTCTGCAAACCGGCCAGATAAATGATCATGGTCTGGCCGACGCCCCACAGGCTCATGATCACCAGCGAGAGCAAGGCCCAATCCGGGTCGTGCAGCCAGCCGGGTCCTTTAAGGCCGAACAGTTTGAGCAAGTTGTTGATGACCCCAACTTGGGGATTGAAGATCACAACCCAGAGCAGGACCACGGCGACGCCTGTCAGCACCGAGGGCAAAAAATACAAGGTGCGCCACAGTTTGACAAAGGGAATGTCCTGGTTCAGCAAAATCGCCAGAAACAGACCGAAGACCAGCGTCCCGGGCAGCGCCAGCATAGCGAAGGACAAGGTCACCTTCAGCGACTGCCAAAAGCTCGCATCATCAAGCAGATCGACATAATTCTTGAGACCAACCCAAACGGGCGAATCTATGATGTTGTAATCGGTGAAAGAGAAGTAGAGCGATGCCGCCATGGGAACCAGCGTGAAGAGAAAAAAGCCGATGATCCAGGGCGAGATGTACATATAGGCGGCGGCACTCTCGCGCCGCTGCAAGCTCCAGCTGCTCAGGCCAAGCAGTCGATCAATCAAGCCGGCATCTCCCTGGCCGCGCGGCGATCCCTGCAAGTTGTAGTGCCCTACCGCGCTCTACTTTGATAAAGCGCGCCGCGCAGGCGACGAGAAAGCGTATTATTGTGTGCGAGCGCGAAAGACTTTTGCGCCGCCGTCGAGCGACAGTTGATCATGCAACCCTTGCCAGCCAGGCAAGGCCTCAGATAACAGAACAGGGCAAGAGATTTCTCGGAACTCTTGCCCTGTCTTCGCTACTCTGTTTGATTCGGCGAAGGACTCTACTGGCTGGCCCAGTATTCGTCCAGCAGCGCTTGAATGGTGTCGTTGGCTTCGTCAAGCACAGCTTGGGCATCGGTATTTTCCCCGGTGATGACCTTGCTCTCGGCCAAAGCCATCGCGTCTTCCATCCGCCCCCATTGCGGCGTCCAGGATTCGTGATTGGGGTCATCCAGGTAATTGATGGACTCGAAGATGACGTCATAGTTGATATCGGGGAAGTTCGCTTCCAGGGCCGCCCGGAATTCTTCGGCCACAGACATGCGCGCCGGGATACAGCCATAGATCAGGCAGACATCGACAATCTGCTCCGGCGAAGTCAGCCACTTCATCACTTCCCATGCCGCTTCTTTATTCTGGGACGTTTCGGGAATAGTGAAGTTATCGGCATGCATCGTCGCCACCCGTGTGCCAACCGGGTTGAAGGGCACGGGGGCGATCTCGACGTCAAAGTCGATGCCGTCAAAACCTAACTCGGTGAGGTACCAGGTGTGGCTGTGGAACATGCCGATCAAGCCGCCATCAAGGGGCGTGCCAATACCAGCGGACTCATAAGCGGCGATGCCATCTACGCCGGGGATGAAGTGATCGACATGGATGCCGTCGCTGTACCATTGCAAGCCCCGAACCCAGTGTTCATTGTTGGCGATAGCCACAGTGTAGTCTTCGTTGGTCGGGCTGCCGACTCGGTCGGAACCCCAAGGCGCGATCTTTTCGCGGGCGCTGGTCCAGGAGTCGTCATAACCCCATTGGACGATGTTGCCGGGGTCGAAATCGGGCGAGGTCGCGTTGTTGCCGTCGCCGTCCAGTGTTAGCAGCATGGCTCGTTCCCGCAGCGCATCATAAGTCCAGCTGGTATCCATGAAGTCAGCCGGCGGATATTCGACGCCTTCCGCGTCAAAGATATCGACATTGTAGAAGATGAATGACGGGAAGAGGCCCAGCGGCAAGCCTGTGTTGACATGGGCATAGGCATTGAGACCTAGCGACGCCTCATAGAAGTCGCTGGTATCAAACATGTCGGCTTCGATAAAGGGCGTGATATCGGCCCAGTTGTCTAGAAAGAGCGCGATGGTGCTGATGCCGTTGGGGCCCACTAGATCCGGCGGATTGCCACCTGCGATCATGGTTGTTAACTGATCCTCCGATGTATCGTGGGGCACGATGAAGAACTCAATCTGGAGATCGTCATGGCTTGCATTGAAGCGTTCTTGGAGCGCCATTTGCGGTTCAAATTGTTCGGGCGATGTCCCGGTTCCCAAACCGACGAAGATGGTCACTGTCACTGGATCCTGGGCAATTGCCGGAGAAACCAGCAGCGCCAGCACGACAAGAACAGTAAACAAAAACAGTGGATATCGCTTAATCGTTTTCATTGCTCAAATTTCCTATCTAATCCATAGATTCACAGGCCTAGCCTGCATATTAAATCTATACTGATTCATTATATCTGTCAAACTTGGGCGCATCTTTGCGGGGCTGGAAAGCGCTTGAGGTCGCAATGAAAAAAGCCGCTCGGCGGCAGCGAATTGTCCACAGGAATGTCGCGCTCACACAACAACAAGCTTTCTCGTCGCATGAGCGACGCGGTTTACGTAAACAGAAAGGGATGCGCGCTTGCGCATCCCTTTCGCGAACTCGGTTCCCGCATCCGATTATTACATATCGGCGCGATACCAATCCTGGACGTTCCACATTTCCGAATCCCAGCCGTTCATGTCAACGCCGCCCAGCGAATTGCTGTGGGCGGAAACGCTGCCACGGAAGACCAAGGGAATCAGCGCGCCGCTTTCAATCAGCAGATCGTTCATCTGCTTGACGATTTCCGCGCGCGCTTCCACGCCACCGGTCTGCGTCAGGGTTTCATAGAGGGCGTCGTATGCAGGGTTGCAGTGCCGCGGCACATTGCGCCCCAGCCAGCCGTTGTCGGGGTTGGGGTCCGCGCCACAGATCCAGCGCACCATGAAGGTCTCGGCATCGGGACCACTGGTGCCGCTGGTGAACATCTGAATGTCGCTGTAGAACTTCTGATAGGTATCGGGGCTGGCGGGGTCGCCACCGAAGAAGACGGCCGCGTCGATATTGCGCAGCTCGGTCTCGATACCGATCTCCGACCACCATTGCTTGATCAGCGCCTGCGTGTTCTGGCGCACGGCGTTGGTTGAGGTTTGGTACTGAACGCGCAAGGGAACGCCGTTGGCTTCGCGAATGCCATCACCGTCGCTATCGAGGATGCCGGCGCCGTCGAGGATGGCGTTGGCGCCCATGATGTCCTGCGAGCAGCCCAGGTAGGTTTCTGAAACATTGACGGGCGGTCCATTGACCATGTTGCAAGCGGCCTTGCCGCCGGCGCCATAGAGCTGGCCGGCGATGATGTCGCGGTCGATGGCCAGCGACATGGCGTCAGCCACTTCCGGTATTGTCAGGAAGGGATGGTCGTTGCTGCCGTCTGGCATCCTTACCGACCGGTCCGGATTGTCGGGGCTGACGTCGGCCTGATTCAGCATGAGACGCTCGACCGAAGAGGCGAAGGCGACAACTACGGTGCCGTTACCGGCAGCTTCCATACCGCTGAGCACGGCGGGTGAAATCTGCAGGTTCCAGGCGTAATCGGCCTCGCCGGTTTCCAATACGGCGCGGGCTGCCGATTCGGCATCGCCGCCGCCCTTGAAGACAACGCGATCGAAGTGCGGCTTGCCCTCTTCGCGATAATTGGGATTGGCAACATAGGTGACCACATCATTGGGACGGAATTCATCCACCATGAAGGGACCTGTACCGATTGGCGCGAAGTTTTGGTCAGTGCAGGCGGACATCTGGGCGCCCATGCAATCGGCGAATTGCGCCTGTTGCAATACCGGCGCGGATTGGGATACGAAGGGATCGTAGGGATTGGGCTTGGGCACGCCGAAAGTGATCTTGATCTGGTTGTCGCCGATGTCTTCCATGCTGACCACATCGTTATAGAAGTGCTTGGTCGAGCAGCCGCCTTCCGGATGCGTGCAGTATTGCCAGGTGAAGATCAGGTCATCGACTGTCAAGGGCGAGCCATCGGACCAGATCACGCCTTCCTTGAGCTTCCAGGTGATCGTGGTCAAGTCTTCCGATACGCCGCCATTTTCCAGCGTCGGAATGAATTCCGCCAGATCGGGCACCATGGTTCCATCAGGCGCGATACTGGCCAGCGGCTCGAGGATGAGGGCCGCAGCGTCGAAGTCTTTCGTTCCACCCGACAAATACGGATTCAAAATCGAAACCGCCTGCCAGTACAAGATCGTGACTTCGCTGGTGTCTTGCGCCAGGCCCACACCACCAAACAAGGTGCTGAGGATAAACATGGCCAAGACGATCATTAGTTTGAAACGCATTTTGCTTCCTTTCTATCAATGAGCGTTACCAAAGTATTGAAATTGGCGCAGGGATTATACCCGACGGATGTACAAGAATACAAATCTAATCTCCGTTCGATTTCCCGAACCAGCGTCAGTGAATGCTTATGAGCCTAAGTGCTGCTATTGCGGTCCGCGATTCCAACCGGGGCGCGAGGTGGCATGGCTTTGTTCAGAAAACCTGTCTTGTGCTGTCACAGCTTCACTTGAGGCGGCTGCCGCAGCAAATTGATCAAGATGGCCAGTATCACCTTGATCATGTAATAGACCGAACGCAGCGGCGTGATTGAGGAGTTGCCGTGCCGTCGCGGGATCATTTTGACCGGAATTTCCCTCTGGCGCAGACCGCTGCGATGCGCGATGACGATTGCTTCCGGCTCCGGATAGTCATGCGGGTAGGCTTGGGCGAAGAGTTGAATCGCACGGCGGTTGAAGGCAGCGCAACCCGATGTCGGGTCGGTGACGCGCTGACGCGTGATGACTGAGAGCAGGCGGGCCAGGATGCCGCTGCCCAGCCGGCGCAACAAGGGTGTGCCATAGTCGCCCGCGTCACCCAGAAAGCGCGAACCGACGACCAGGTCTGCGTTTTCCGCACGCAGTTTTTCGATCAAATCAAGATTAGCTTCTGGCGCGTGTTGGCCGTCGCCGTCATTGCGTATCACGATGTCATAGTCGCGGCCGGCCGCAAACTGAAAGCCGGCCTGGACCGCCGCCCCGATGCCGACATTGTAGGGCATATTCACAACCATCGCGCCCGCGCCACCCGCTTCGTATCCCGTGCCGTCAAAAGAGCCATCGTCGATCACCAGTACATCCGCGCCCGGGAGCTGTGCGCGCACGCCATTGACAACGCGAGCGATATTGCGGCTCTCATTGAACGCGGGCAATATAACGAGGATGCGCTCGGTACTCATCTGACTAAACTCCCTAGGCGACGATGGTAATCGAGAATCTTGGCCTTTCACAGGCTGCGAACCCCGACGAGCCGCATTTCGCAACTGGCTAGCGCGCGAGCGGCGCAGACGCTGGATCAGCGAAGCCGGGCCGGCTTGACTTGTGATGTGTGTCCGCTCGACCCTCGGCGTCGGTTGCAGGCGCGCTATTATCGCTGTAACATTTATCTAGAAGTACGGTTAGCAACAATAGTGTAAGCTTATCAACGCAAGCGAGCAATCAGGACCAGGCATGCGTGACAATGTTTTGCTCAGCGCCGGGCTATACAATTTCGACGAGTGCCTTGCGCTGGCCCGGGAATACGCGCTGGGCATAGAACTCACGGCATTTTCCGTGCCCGCTGTCCTTGATGGCGATTGGCGCGATCTGACTAAGCGCTATCGCCGAGAACTGGGCGGTCTGCCGGGTCCCTTGACCATGCACGGACCGTTCATGGACCTGGCTTCTGGCAGTCCCGACCAACGCATCAACGATCTCACATACGGACGCTATGAGCACGTCATTCGCATCGCATCCGAGCTGGGCGTGCAGCAGGTCGTCTTCCACGTCAACTACATTGGCTTGCTGCATAACGACTCTTATCGCGAAGGCTGGCATCAGCGCAACGTCGACTTTTGGGGTCCCCTGGGCGACTACGCCAAGGCATACGGCGTGCTGGTGGCCATAGAGAATATGTGGGAGTTTGACCCTTCTATCATCGGCAACTTGCTGAGCGAACTGGATCATCCCTATCTCAAGTCCTGTATCGATGTCGGCCATGCGAATCTATTCTCCGATCCAGACTACAGCTTTGACGACTGGCTCGATGCCTTGGGAACATGGGTTATCGAATTACACATGAACAACAACAACGGCGTCATGGACGAGCATTATGGTTTCGATTGGGACCACGGTGTGCTCGACTATTCAAGCCTGTTGCCAGCGCTGCGTCGATTGCCCAACAGACCGCTCATGGTGCTGGAGATGGACCGCGTTGCCGACATGAGAGACAGCCTGCGATACTTCGACTAGCCGCTAGCAAGTCGTAAAGGCCCGTGGCTACCCATCTAGCCGTCGCCCGCCGCTTCATTTGCGTCAACCTGGAAAGACTGCCTGCACAAGGGGATTACGGTCTCGAGAGCGTCGATCAACTCGCTGAAGTCTTGGTCGCGCGCTTTTTGCAAGCCCTGATCGAAATAGTACATGGCGCGCGTACAGTTGTTGAGGTTACGCTGCGCCTCGCCAGCCCAGTAGTAGTGTCGCGGATTCTGGCTGCCCAGATCTATGGCGCGCACGAGGGTTTCCGCCGCTTCTTGCACGAACTCCAATTCCAACTGGGCCCGCCCCAACTCGTAGTGGCAACTGATGTGATCGGCATCAAAATCGACACAATCTTGCAGGTGCCGCAGCGCCTGGGAGGGGTTGCCCAGGTTGTTTCGGTAAATCAAACCCATGAGATAAAGCGCTTGTGTGTTGTGCGGATTGGCTTCCGTGACGTCCTTCAAGACTTCCAGCGCCGTGTCCAGATTACCAAGCACAGTTTCGGTACGCGCAAGGTCAATCGCGACCAGGTTCATGTTCTCGGCGATCCCGTATGCTGTTGCAAAGTCTTCCGCAGCCCCGGCATAGTCGAATCGACCCTCCGACTTGATCAATCCGCGGGCGCGCCAGGCTTCCGCGCTGTTCGCATCGTCTGCCAGAATCTCTTCGATCAGGTCTTCGGCACGGCTAACCTGACCCAGTTCAAAATAGGCTTCCGCCAAATAAGCCCCGGCGCGACCGTTTTGCGGATCCAACTCCAGGGCGTGCAATGCGCTGGATACCGCCTCGCCATCCCGGCCCGCCCAATCGAGGGCCCAGGCGCGGATGGCCCAGGCCTCGGCAGAAAAGGGATCGGCATTGACCGCGCGCTCGGCGAATATCAGCGCTTCGGCCGGCCGGGCAGAGTTGATCAGAGCGACGGCGATGCGCCGGAAGACTTCCACCGAATTAGGCAAAGCATCCGCGATTTCGGTGTAAATGTCCAAGGCTTCGTTCAGGGCGCCCCGAATCCAGTAATTGTTGGCTTCGACCACTTTGTTGCGCGGATCGACCGTTGGCGTTGGATCTGGTACGGCCATCGTCGCGGCGCGATCCTCCATTTCGCGGATGGTATCCATCAACGCATCCTGCACTATTGGCGCCAGCGTCCCCTGATTCAAGTAGATTGCAATGCCCGCGGCGATCAATGCCAGCATCACCAGATAAAAGAGCAGCCGACGGCAGCTTACGAGCTTGCGCCGCTGTACGCCTTGGTATTTCTTGGGAGTGCGAATTTGCATCGGAATCCGGTTTCGATCACATTGCGTTCTGCCAGGTCAGGTACTTGTCTTCCTGGTTTATCCGCATTCTACACCATGACCTCGGTCAAGAAGGAACTCAGGTCATCCAGCAGAAAATCAGGCTGGCGATCGCGCAATTGCCCGCGCGCTGTATAACCAGTGGATACGGCAACCGCCAGCGCGTCAATGGCACGGGCGGCATCGATATCGGCAAGGGTATCGCCGATCACGATCACATCGTCGCCGTCGAATGAACGCGCTGTATTCGTTTCCGCACGTTCCACCGCGAGGCGCGTCAGCTTTTCGCGTTCGGCGGCTTCGTTGCCGAAGGCGCCCACCGTGAACCAGTCGCGCTTGAAGCCCGCCATTTCCAGCTTGATGGCGGCAGTCATTGACGTATTACCGCTAACCAGACCCACGATCGTATCGTGGCGATCGCGCAGGGTCCTCACCAGTTCCATGGCATGGGGCAAGGCGTCGGCGCGGTAAGCGTCCTGGATTTCCCGCATGTGGCGCGCCATTACGCGCTCGTAAGTCGCCATTTCGCGGCCGATATCGGCGGGCGATTTGCCGAAGGGCGCCAGCAGGTCGGCCAGGATCTGCCAATCGGTCTTGCCGCCGAAGACATGCTGGTCGAGATCGCCGACCTGGCCGAAGGTTTCCAGCATGGCGCGTCGTTTCGCTTCGCGCCCGATGCCGCGGGAGATTAGCAGGGTGCCGTCTATATCAAAGAGGATCAGTTTCATCGCCCCCGCCCCAAGTCTATGCGAGGCCTTCCATCACAATAAAGGAAGCCTCGGCCGCGCCTTCGCGAACTTTGATCGCCGCTTGATACTCATCGGAGTTGTACATGCGCTTGGCCGTCTCGACATCGGGGAATTGAAGCAGTACGATGCGCTCGGGAACCTGCGGTCCTTCGAGCACGTGCTTTTCGCCACCGCGGACGACGAAGCTGCCGCCGTACTTCTTCACGATGCCCGGCGTCAGCTTGGTGTACTGGGCGTATTGATCCGGATCAGTGACATTGACGCGCACGATCATATAGGCGGGCATGTTTTATTCCTTTCGTCGGTTTTGGTCAATCCCTGGGGCGATGATACCCGCAATAAATGGCGCGATATAGACCGAAGGCGGGCGCGCCGCTATAATCGTGAGCCGAGGGGAGTGGATGTGTCCCGGTGGATGCCCCGGTCTTCAAAACCGGTGATCGGTTGCGCCTAGCAGGCGATGGTGGGTTCGACTCCCATGCGCTCCCGTAGCAACTGCAAGGGTCAGCACAAGCTCCTAGGACCCACCCCGCCGCCAAGGCAAGAGCCGCCACAAGAGCCGCTGCACGCGCAGGATAATCAGATAGCCCTGCATCTCGCTGTGGTTGTCGAATTCCCGGGCCGCGCCGCTCTTCAAGTAGGCGCTGATATCCGCGACCGCCAGATCGTATTTGAACTGCTTGGCCCGGACACGCCCGCGTGCCTCGTAGACTTGTCCCAGCTTCGGGTTTATCCGCAGAGCCATGGTGAAATCGGCTTCGGCGTCGGCATAGCGACGCCGCGATTCGTATGCCAGCGCGCGATTATAAAAGGCTTCGTCGTAATCCGGCTCGATATGAATGGCCATGGTGTAGTCGTTGAGGGCCTTGTCCAACATGCCCTGCAAGCGATAGATATTGCCGCGCTCGTTATAAGCAGTCGCCAGGTAAGGCTGCAGTTTCAGCGCTTCGTTGACGCTGTCTTCCGCCGCCTGCCACTTGCCCAAATAGGCCATCGCCTCGCCGCGGCAGACGTGGATCTCGGCCAGATCGCCCAAACCCAGCTTTAACGCCTTGTCGAACATGGCGACCGCGCCCTCATAGTCGCCCACGTCCATCAAGCGCAGACCGTGCGCGAAATAGCTGTCCTCGTATGCGCTCACAATTCTCGTCCAAATGATTCACTCTGATATACTGTAGCGCAAATCTCCCCGCCGTAAAGATCATGTAGCCGGAACAGGTGTAGGGGAAGTCGGTCCACCCGTGTACAACGGTGTGCGTAGACAGATTTCCCGCCCATGTTCTGCAGTGAACCGCGCCGCTCGTGCGATGAGAAGGTATATTGTTTTGCGCGAGCGCGGCAGACTCTTTCGCTGCCGCCGAGCGGCTGTTAGGATGTGGGGCAGTTCCGGCCGGTATTCCGGAGTTCGATTTGGCGCGCCGATTGCTCTTTCCCCTAGTTCTGTTTCAAGTGCTGAGCCACCTGTTCTGGCTGTCGCCGGCGGCGCATTCGGGTCAGTTGGCTATTCCCTGGATGATGAATCGGGGCAAGGCGCTCTTCGCCGATATCTGGGAGCAGCACGCCCCCGGCAGTTCCCTGCTGGGCGCTGGCGCTCAAGCACTGCTGTCCACTGTTGATCCGGCGCTGCTGCTCAAGGTCCTCAATACGGCGCTGGTTGTCGCCCTGACATTGCTGATCTATCACTTGGCTTCACGGCTGAGCGGCAAGTCGTCCGCCGGCGCCCTAGCTGCGCTTTACTGGGTATGGTGGGAGCCCGTCTACGGCAACATCATGCTCTATTTCGACACCTTGCTGGCGCTCTGCATCCTGATTGCCTTGATCGTATACTATCACGCAGAGGAACGCCCGACAGACAAGCAAATTGCGCTAATGGGGGGCATGATGGGCGCGGCGACGCTGTTCAAACAGCATGCCTGGCTGGCCGTCGCTCTCGTCGGCGTCTGGCTAGTATTCGCCGAAGACCGCAGGTCCGCCCTCGTTTACGCGCTGGCGGCGCTGGCATTGCCGGCGTTGCAATGGCTGTCGCTGGCAGCGGGCGGCTTGTTGGACAGCTACATTTTCTGGAACTGGACATTCAACCTGCGCGGCTATATGGATGGCGTGCCGCTCGATGGCGATCTATTTCGCAAGCTGCTGCTGGGCAATCTGCTTGTCTTTCCCTTCGCGTTGCTTGCGCTGCGGCAGGACAAGCGGCGACTGCTTCTTCTCGTGCTGGTATGGCTGGCGGCGTTAACCGTACTCTATCCGCGCTTCGGCGAGATCCACGGCATGGGGCAGCTGCCCTTCGCCGCGGTGATGTCCGGTATGGTTTTGGCATGGACCTTGCCCCAGATTAGAGATCCACGCCAGTGGCAATCCGCACAGACCATTCTCGCCGGCATGGCGCTGGGCATCGGCGTCGGCTGGCTCTGGACCGGCGCGGTCATTTATATCCCGACCGCCCTGGGACCAGGCGCAGTTTTGGGCTATGACGAATTCGACGAGGTGGTCGCGCAATTGCTGCTCGAAAGCGAAGCGGAGGAAACGCTCTTCGTCTTGCCCGAAACCGATAGCACGCCCCAGTTACATCCCCGCACGGGCTTGCTGCCGCCCGGCACCTGGATCAAGGGCTGGCGCTGGTACTTCCGGCCCGACTTTGTTTTGCCAGCTTTGATCGACGAATGGTCAAGGCAACTGCCGACCTGGGTTGTAGTCTTTCCCGATATGATCCCCGCTGGAGAGCCGGGCATTACTCAATTGCTGGCGATTGTCCAAAGGGACTATCAATTGCGCTTTACCGTTGACGGTATTTTCGACCACGGACCGGCGCAGGTCTATCGATTGCCAACATAATTCGCATGATCAGACTGTCTTCCCGCGGCAAGATCCAGTATCAGTTCTTGAGCCTGATCGTTCTATTGCTGATCCTGTACAGCGCCGGTTTCCTGCTGGGCGCGCTGTTTCAGCTTCCAGCCAATCCCTTGGCTCTTCATTTGGACGAAGCGGGGGTCGAGCGCTTCGCTTCTCATTGCTTGTCGCTGGTGATGATGACAGGTCTGGTAGGGGCAGGCGTTACAATGGCGTCTGACAGGCTTTCCGAGCGGATGCTGCGCCGTTTCCAGCGCGCCTGGATCGCTCTGATCAGCGTTACGCTGATTGCCAGCCCGTTTGCGCCCGCCAGCCTGCTGGACGCGCCAATGGTCATCGGATTGCTGGCGCTACTGGCATTGATCTGGTCCGGCAAAGGGGATTCGGCATTTTTGCGCGTCTGGCAAACGGGCATGCTGCTGGCCTGCGTGAGTCTGCTGGCAAAGCCCTTTGCGAGCTCGCCCTGGGACAAGGTCCTGGAGCTCTTTCAATGGCATGTCGCCTATGCCGTCGCCGCGCTGAGCGTGGCTTTCTGGCTGATGACCCGTTTCAGTACCGTGACGCGGGAATGGGCGCAGGATGGCGTCAAGATCGTAGCAGCCTTGATTTTTTTAGGGGGCAGCTTGATCAGCATCGCTCCGCTGGGCCTGCCGCCTGTGATCGGCATCGGCGCCACAGCCCTGATCGTCCTTTGTTACACGATCCTGGCTGGTCACGCTTACCGCGCGCTGAGCATGCGTAATGCGGACAGGTCGCTGGCACCGCACTGGACCGCCGTTGCGGCGCTATTCTGGCTGGTTGCCGGCGGATTCCTGGGCGCGATCAGCTTGCATGCTGGTGCAAACAGCGCCATGCAAGGCACAGCCCTCTCCGCTGCGCAAGGCTGGATAATGAGCTGGGCGCTGCTGGCTATCCTTTGCGCCTATCTCAACAGCGTCGCCGCTGAATTACGCGGCGGCAACAGCCGCGTCACAGGTTACGCGCCCCTCTGGCTGATCGCCTTTGGCGCTGGCTTGTCGACGATCGTTCAAGGTTGTCGCGGCGTGGTGGAGATCTACCTGCGCGACAGTTTTGCGCTGGGACCCGCGAGCATACTCGAGATGACCGTGCCGCTGACGCAGATCTGGATCATCTGCTTGCTCGCCGTTGCCATTGGGATCATGACCTTGGCGCTGGGCTTCTGGGCGCGGCGTCCGAAGATTCAAGTCGAATCGCCCTGATCCGCGCCCGCCGGCAAGAATGGAGTCAAAAGTACGCTGGCATAAGCCAGCAATAGCCAGGCGCCAAAGCTAGCCGCCGCCCCTGCCGACATGTTGGGGAAAACATCTGCAAAGGCTTCTGTGATGAAGGCGTCCAAGACCATGCCGGATATCACCAGCAGCACAGCCGCTTCAAAGCGCTGAGCGCGCCCGAGCCGCTGCCAGCGAAACAGCAGCCAGGCGACAGCAGCCAAGGCAATGACTGTAGCAAGCCAAATCAGCGCCAGTACTGGAGGTTCCTCGTGAAGAAAGATGAGATGACCGAGAAGTCGAAAGACGATGGTCGCCAGCAGCCAAATCGCGAAGCCGATGCCGAAGAAAAGTCGTCGATTCACGGATAGTCTCCCGGGCCAGTTTTCTGAGCAACGACGGGCAGCGCGTGGCGCGTTCTCAGGAATATCGAAGCACTGATACTCAGGCCGTCAAACGCGAGCGGATCCAGTCGATCTCCGGATAGCCGAGCGTTTGCCAGGTCTGCAGCGTTTCCTCCACATCGTACGGCACACGGCGCAAATCAACAATAAGTTCACCATCTACCCACTCCAGCAGCGCCCATTCTGCGAGGCCGGGATTGCCGAAGGACAAGCCGACGCTGCCCGGATTGACCACCCGCCAATCGCTGATCTGACGATCCATCGCCAGATGCGTATGCCCACATAGCGCCAATCGTCCGGCGCGATCGAGCAAAGCGTCAGCCGCTTCTTCGTCGGGGCTGTCGGGACGCAAGGCAGCGGGCTCGTCATGGCCGGGGATGGCGTGGAAGCCGATCACTTGACCGTAGCCCTCGACTTTCAGCCGCAACTCTACCCCGAGCAATTGCCGCAGGAAGTCATAATCGTCCCAGGTCAAACGCGCCGCGTTCCAGCCGTAGATCCTGTTCATGCTCAGCAGGTTATCTCGCCAGGAGGGAAAATGGGCCTCGTCTGGCGGCGGAGCCAGCTTGATGCGCTCCCCGGTCACCAGATAGCGATCGGTATTGCCGCCGATGATGCGGAGATTGTCATCGCCGAGGTTTTCCCGAAGTTCGCACAACCGCCGAATGCATTCATGCGGCTGCCCGCCCATCAGCGCCAGATCGCCCAGGCACCAGATCTGATCGAACTCGCCGCAGCGCTCGATGTCGGCAAGCGCGGCTTCAAATGCTGGCAGATTGCCGTGAATATCCGCGAAAAGCGCCATTCTCATTAGTTGTCCCTTTCTAGCAAATGGTGACGCGGTCTCACACTACAGCCCCTTCAAAGAGTGACGGGAAATGACGCAGTGGATCACCCGGATCGCGGAGGAGAATTTGCTGCCGCGGCGTCAATTCGACAGCGCTTGGCATCTCCACGCGTTTTGAAGTCCAGGCCATATGCGATACGCAATATTTGTATAGTAGCGTCCGGCGCTCGTGCTCGGCGTGCCAGGTGGACGTACCGTGGGTTAATGCCTCTGTGAAAAGTACGACCGATCCGGCTGGCACTTCTGGCATAATCACGTGAGGCGATTGCTCGAAGTTCTCATCAATCTGCCGCGGCAACCTGTAATTGCTCTTGTGGCTGCCGGGAACACAGCAGAAACCGCCCAGCTCCCCGCCGGCATCGGACAGCGCCCAAGCCACCACGATAAATCCGTCATAAATCTGGTTGGTACGGAAGGCATAGTATTCGCCGGGCTCTACCTGCGACTGCTTGGATGTCGCGCCATAATCCGCATGCAGCACGCCATAGCCCATGCCTTGGCGCATATACATGCCGTAGAGCCGATCGAGCCGAAAGGCGTCGCCCAAGCGAAAGCGCAGCACGGGCATGATCGCCGGATGATCCAGCAAGTCGCAGAAGGGCTGCCCCCAGTCGAGAAACCCTGATCCAACGGGCGCTGCCCGATCTCGCTTGATCTTGCTTTCCGGGACATCCTCAGCCGCCAAGAGCGACGCTCCCAGGGTCGGCGCGCTGCCAAAGCGAGGCGACAGCTCTGGCGGCGGCAAGTTTTGCTCATCGATCAACCGGTTCAGAACCGCTACCTCTTCTGAACTCAAGGCGTTTTTTATGACTAAGTATCCCTGTACGTCAAAAAGATACTGCTGCAATTCCAGGTCGTCCATATGATTCTGCTCCTGCATGCGGTCACTATTTTGAGCATAATTATCTTAACTGAATATAATGAGCGAATTAGACCATATCATTGGTCAGGAAAAGACGCAAATATCTGCTCCGTTGGGGAGCGACCAGGGTAGTCTCCCTATTCGTATTTCCTGCCCGCCCTATCTAGAATGTTAGAGCATTTCATCCGGCACAGCGAAATGGCATACATGAATCGGCTCAAGGGCATAGCGGGGCTGCCTTTCCAGTGGCTGTTGCCATTGATGTTCTTTTGCCTCGGTCTGATCTACTTATACGCTTCCCCCAACTTCGAATCGCCGGACAGCATCTATCATATTGGTGTGATCAAGTGGATCGCGGAACATGACGGGGCTTTGCCGGTACAATCGCCGGATCATGATCATCTTTTTGAGCAAGAAGGCAGCCAGCCACCGCTATATTACCTGTTAATGGCCCCGATATGGCTGCACCTTGATACGGAGGACTTTGAGGACTTCTACTACCGAAATCCACTGGTCAACCTCGGTCATCACTGGAGGCTGGGCAACCGCAATCTGGTCTTCTACAAGCAACCTCATCCGCCCGATCTCACTGGCACATCCCTGGCCATTTATATCATACGCCTGGTTACATTAGGCATGGCGACAGTGACCATAGCCGCTGTATATCAGTCTGCGCGGTCGATGCGGCCAGATTCAGTCGGATTCGCGGTTTTGACCACCGGCTTTGTGGCCTTCAATCCACAATTCCTGTTCATTTCCACCTCCGTGAGCAATGACAATCTCGCGGCGCTGCTGGGCACATTGATCACCTGGCAGTTGCTCGTGATGCTGCGCGACGGCTTTCAGACCAGGCGCAGCATCTTGCTCGCAATACTGATAGCGCTTATGACCTTGGCAAAGCTGAGCGCGATGGCTTTTGTCTTGACCGGCGCGATGGCTGGCATCTGGCTGGCATGGCGGAAGGGCGATTTGCGCGGACTAGTCATGTTCGGCGGTTCTATGCTCCTGTGCTGGTTGGTCATCGCAAGTTGGTGGTATTGGCGAAACCTGATGCTATACCAAGAATTATTTGGCACGCAAATGATGATCGCCAACTTTGGGGGACGAAGCACCACAATACCGCGACTGCTGGTGGAGGAATTTGAAGGCTTTCGCCGCAGCTATTGGGGTTTGTTTGGCTGGTTCACCAACTTAACCAGCGAGTTCCATTATGTCGCGATGGATCTCTTGACCGCGCTCGGCCTTGCCGGTGTGGTTGCGCATCTATTGAGGAATCGGAAGAAACCCTTCGAATTCACGGTTTGCTGTGTCCTAGTCGCCATTGTCAGCATAGGACTGGCGATGGTCGTCTGGTTTACGCTGCAAACCACCGCGTCGCAAGGTCGCCTGATTTTCCCGTACAGCGCCGCGATCAGTCTTTTGCTCGCCATGGGCTTGACCGCGCTGAGGATACCGGCAAGCCTGATTGCCCTGCCCATGTTCGTTCATGCTGCGATTGCTCCTTTCCTCTACATTGTGCCACATTACGATCACCCGCCTCGCGTTGAAGAGCTGCCTGACGACGCCGTGCGGACATACGCAAAATGGCAAGACATCACGCTGGTCGCCCATGAAGCGCCGGCGCCGAAGCGCTGGACAGCTGGAGACGAAATACCCATTACATTCTATTGGCGTCCGCTGGCGCCGTCCGATGTGTCGCTGGCCCTTTTCATTAGTCTGATAGACGGTGAAAAGGCAATCGCCACCATCGATACCTTCCCGGGTTGGGGAACCTTGCCGACAACCTGGTGGCAGCCGAATGTCATTTATCGCGATGAATATATCCTTGAGATTCCTGAAAGCGCCAGAGGGTTCTCGCTCGTACAATTGCAAATCGGTTGGTATGCCTTTCCCCACGGAAGCAACATAGGCCCTATTTTGGAAGACGGCGCGCAGGCACCAACGTATACCATCCCGGTCGGCGCTTTCGTGGGAGCGTCTCACAGTGAAATCGCGCCTGAGGACGCCACAACGACGGAGACGCTGTTCGGAGACAGTATCAGCCTCAATGCCTTTCGCTTCTCGGGCGGCAATACACTGGAACTATATTGGGAAGTGCAGAAAGAGCTGTCCGGCGATTGGCGCGTTCTCGCGATCGTGTTCGCCGAAGCGTTCCAACTCGGCCAGGCATTCGAAGTTCTCATGCAAGCGGACGCCGCACCCAGAGTTCCTCTGGTCTATCTTGACGAGGGACAAACATTGAGAACAACCCACACCTTTGAAGTGCCAGAGAATCTTGAAGACAAGTACCCAATCTATGTGGCATGGTACAATTTCGATACAGGGGAACGTCTGGCTATTCCTTATGCGGAAAACATGCTGAAACTGCCGGCATTCGCTTTCGTTCCCGCGCAGGAATAGCTGCGCTTCCTGCTACCAAGTAAGATAGACGCCATCAAGAGCGTCACCGTTGTGGAGCGGTTGACAGACACGACATTAGTCGTTATGCTCTGCTCAGTGGTCGCGCCAAGTGGAGACCCGGATGAAATACCCAACTTGTTGTTGCTGTTGTTGTCGGATGAGGTGACTTTAGCAACAGCAAACAGCAAAAGAGACTGAAAACACAAGTCAACTTGCAGGAATGCGCGCTAAAGGCACCGATCGTCGGAGGCCTGTTCCGCGCATTTTCTTGGCAGGTTGACTTTTTTGTTAAGGCGCGCCCAACACGGGAAAACCGGAGACCATATGACATTGCTAGCGAACTACCCGATAGAAGCCATCGACGACGCAGAAGAAACTGTGCTCGATATCGAACGGCAGATTGGCAATACGCCACTCTTGAGCTTCCGCCGCGTCAGCCGTCATTTGCCCGCCGACATCAAGATCTTCGCCAAAGCCGAATGGCAGAATCCCGGCGGCAGCGTCAAGGACCGCGCCGCTTACGAGATTATCCGCAGCGCGGAGGCCGACGGGCGGTTGGTCGCGGGCAAGACGATTCTGGACAGCACCAGCGGCAACACCGGCATCGCCTATGCCATGATCGCCGCCGCCAAGGGCTACCGCGTCAAGCTGGTCTTGCCGGAAAATGTCAGCCACGAGCGCGTCTCCATCTTGCGCGCCTACGATGTCGAGCTGGTTTTCACCGATCCCCTGGAAGGTTCCGATGGCGCCATCCGCGTCGTGCGGGAGTTGGCAAGGCGCGAGCCGGGTCGTTATTTCTACGCCGATCAGTACAATAACCCGGCCAACTGGCAAGCCCACTATCACGGCACTGGCGCGGAAATCTGGCGACAGACCGCCGGCGGCGTCACGCATTTTGTGGCGGGCCTGGGCACCAGCGGCACCCTGATGGGCGCCGGCCGGCGCTTGAAGGATCACAATCAGTCTGTGCAGATAGTCTCGGTCGAGCCGGATTCGCCCTTCCACGGTCTGGAAGGCTTGAAGCACATGGGAACCGCCATTCAGCCAGGCATCTTTGATCCGCGCTTCGCCGATCAAGAGTTGTCCGTGCGCACGGAAGACGCGCATGCCATGGCGCTGCGTCTGGCGCGCGAAGAAGGCTATCTGGTGGGTATCAGTGCGGCGGCGGCCATGGTTGGCGCGCTGCGCGTTGCCGAGGGTCTCGCCGAGCGCGGGGAGACCGGCACGGTGGTAACGCTCTTCCCGGATAATGCTTACAAGTACCTGAGCGAGGCTTTCTGGCGGGGGTAGTTAATGCAGAGGGCGGCGCTAACGGGGCATTGCGCGGCGCGGGCAAGACAAAGAACCTGAAACACGCACATAATGTAGACGCTCGGCGCGTAAGCGGCGAAAGGGTCACAGGAATGTGGCAGCCGCGAAAATAGCTTACCTTCTCGTCGCATGAGCGACACGGCAAGTCGCCCGATATTTACCCTTACAGTCAAGAGTGCGACCTGACAGGTCGCCCTATAAGGCTTGTGTACTGAGCGCGCCCAAGCGCCCAAGCGCGCAAGTGACAATAGCGACTGGTTGTATTGGTGGTCATCAGCCATAATGCGGCCACCTGAATCTTGGCCCAATAGATCAGATAGTGGACGCCATGAAAAGCCTCTACGCACTGCTGTTTCTCATGCTAGTCTCTCCCGGCTTCGGCGCAGCGACATCGGCCAGCGATGGATGCGCGGATGAGTTAGGCTGTGTCGAGATCGCTCCCGATGAAAAGATCGTATTCGGCGGCATTCTTCGTCTGTCGGGACCGCGTCCATGGACAGGCCTGGATACGCAAAACGCTTTTCAGCTTGCGGTCCTGGCGCGCGATGGCGTGCTGCTGGGGCGCGAAATTGAGTTGTTACTTGAGGACAGCGCATGCTCTGAGGAAGCCGGCCGAGAAGCAGCGAAACGTATGGTCGCGAATCCGTCGATCGTTGGCATCATCGGTACAAACTGCTCGCTGGCAGCAAAAGGGGCGCTGCCGATCATCAGCGAAGCGGGCTTGCTCATGATCTCGCCGTCGAATTCCTCGCCTTTTTTGACCAACGCGGACCGAAACGCTGGCGGGCTTTACCAGCCAGGATATTTTCGCACGGCACATAACGATCTCTTTCAGGGTGCATTGAGCGCGCGCTTTGCGGTATCGGCGCTGGGCGTTGATTCTGTCGCGACAATTGATGATGGCGATCCTTATACTCGAGGATTGGCGAAGGCGATGGCTGATGTTTTCGCCAGCTTGAATGGCGAAGTCGTCTTCCAGGGAGTCATCAGCAAAGGTGCGACTGACATGAGCGGGATACTTGGGACAATAGCTGAAAGCGGTGCGGAACTTTTATACTTTCCCGTGTTCGTGCCCGAAGCAATTGTCATCGCAGAACAGATTGCGGATGCGCCTGAGCTGGAAAACACAATCATGATGACGGCGGGCGGCGCCTTCTCTACGGCTATAGCTCGAGGCGCAGGTGAGGCAGCGATTGGCATCTATGTGGGCGGACCTTACATCGCCGGCGAGGCTTATGAGGCATTTGTGGAAACCTGGCGGCGGGAGATCGACGAGGGGGGACCCGCCACTGGTTTTTCCTCTCACAGTTATGACGCGTCCAACCTGTTGTTTGAGGCGGTGGAGGCAGTCGCGAGGGAGCGGGATGATGGCACGCTAGTGATCGGCCGCGCGGCCTTAAGAGACGCCCTGGCCGCTGTAGAGGATTACCCCGGTTTGACTGGTTCGCTGACCTGCCAGGATGAGTCGCCCTACGCCGGCGACTGCGCCTCTGGAAGGGCGCTGGCGATTTATCAACTCACCGCGGCGGAGGCGCGCGGCGGGAATTGGCCCCCGCCCGTCGTCTGGACAGCTGCCATGCTTGACGAGGAATAAACAGAGCAGGCAGGCGCGCTGCGTAGCTCTTCAAACCTCGCCCGAAGCATCAAAGGGGGATGCTTTCGACATTGGATGAGCTTCTCACTAAAAGAGCGAGGCAGCCTTTCATAGCAGAATCTCTGTTTGTTTGTCAGCTTCGCAACAATCTACACGGTGTGATTTTTGATTGCAAGGTTTTCCCCAGCTAATTCCGCGTGAGCAATGATTCAAGGGACAAGGCTTAGAACGGCTCAAGCGCAGGTCCGAGGTCATGTTCATGATTCAGTGTGAGGCGAATCGTGACCTGCACCGGGCGATAGCAAAGATGCTAGCCCGCCCCATCTCGATCGTAAGGGATAATCTGATCCCACTCATCGGCGGTCGAGCGCGCCACGAAGGCCACCACCGGCTCGCTGTCGCTCCTGTTGAAGACCTCGTGCGGGATCCCGGGCTCGATGAAGATGAAATCCCCGGCCGAATTGTCGACGATCTGCTTGCAGCCATCGCCATATTCGTGCCGCACCTCGCCCTCGAGGATATAGAGCATCACCTCGAAGTCGACATGGATATGGGCGTAAGCTACCCCGCCCGGCGGGATGGTGGCGATATTGATAGACAACTCCCTGGCGTTGACGTTCTTGCTCGATAGACCCGTCTTGTAGTGGATGCCGTTCCAATTGCGGTTCTGTCCGCCGCCGCGCAATACGCTGATGCCATCGTCGCCTTCAATCAGCGCTTTCAAGTCGCTATGTTCGCTCATTACAGTCCTGCTCCTGTTGTCTAAACGCGGCGAGTATAGCTAAACTAGGGCATTCAATCCATAGCCGCTCGGCAACAGGAAAAAAGGTCTGTCGCGCTCACGCAGCATAGTCAGCCTTCTCGTCGCCCGAGCGACGCGGTTCGCACATACAGTAAAGGAGTACATATGACAGCAAAGATCGGCATATTGACCGTTTCCGACCGCGCCCACCGCGGCGTATACGAAGACCTTGGCGGCCCGGCTATTCAAGACTACCTGGGCGAGGTACTGACGAATGACTGGCTGCCTGTGGCGCGGATCGTGCCGGATGAGTTCGACCAGATCACGGGCGCGCTGATCCGGATGGTCGATGACGAGGGCTGCAGCCTGGTCGTCACCACCGGCGGCACCGGACCCGCAGTCCGCGACATCACGCCCGATGCTACCGAAGCCGTCTGCGAAAAGATGATGCCCGGCTTCGGCGAACTCATGCGGCAGGTTTCCTTGCAGTTCGTGCCCACGGCGATTCTGTCGCGGCAGACGGCCGGGATCCGCGGCCGGGCGCTGATTGTCAACTTGCCGGGCAAACCCAGCGCCATCCGCGACTGCCTGGACGCGGTCATGCCCGCTATTCCTTACTGCGTGGATTTGATCGAAGGCGCATATTTGAAGACGGACGAGAGCAAGATCGCGGCCTTTCGACCCAAGAGCAAGTGAACAGGGAGTGACGCCATGAAAGCACTGATTACGGGCATAAGCGGCCGGGTGGGCCCCAACCTCGCCCAGGAGATGAAGCGGCGGGGCTATGAAATCCGCGGGCTGGTCATGCCGGGCGACCCGCAAGCGGGCAAGGCGGCGAGGCTCGGCGTTGAGATACTGGAGGCGGATTTAGCTGATGCCGATAGCGTCCGGACGGCTGTCGATGGCATCGATGTCATCATTCACCAGGGTGCGCAGATACCGCAGGGGAAGGATCCCGCGGAGCGGATGCTCGATGTCAACACGCGCGCCACGCTCAGTTTGCTGGAAGGCGCGCTGGCATCGGGCGCGCCGCTCAAGCGCTTTCTGTTTGCCAGCACCTACCAGACCTACAATCCCTTCGTCACGCGCCGAGAGACATTTGCTGAAGATACGCCGCAGAAGCCGATCGACATATACGCGCTGACCAAGCTGCTTTCGGAGGAGATCTGCTTGAGTTATATGCGCGAATACGGCCTGCCGGTGACGATTCTGCGCTATAGCTCAATCAAGGCGGCCAACGAGGTGCTGGGCATGCTCAAGCCGGCTTGGCTGAACTACTTCATTGACATGACGCTGTCCAAAAACCGCATCCCGTGGTTCGGCGCGGAACATATCGACGAAACCCGGACGATCATGAGCGACCTGCTGGAAACGCCGGATGCCGTCTGCGGCGTGCGCGACCAGGCTGGCGAGCCCTGGCTGCTGGTTGTGCAGGATGTGCGCGATACAGTAGCCGGCACCCTACTAGCGCTGGAAAGCGACAAAGCCATCGGCGAAGCCTTTAACATGACCGGACCGACGCCTATACCATATACCGACGCCGCGCGCGCCCTTGCGGATGCGACCGGGCGGCCCTACCGCGAGGTGACGATGCCCTTCTGGCGCGGCGCGGGGGCCTCGACCGACAAGGCGAGCCTCATGCTGGGCTATGATCCGCAATACAGCTTTGACAAGATGATTGAGACGGCGCTGGCATACGAACGTGGCGAACCGATCGATCAGATTCCAAACTAGGGGCGCTGGCGCTCATCTGGCGCCGGACGCGGCGAATATCGTCGTCATGCGAAGAAAGGCGCAGACCTCATCAGAGCAAGCAACTTGCCCCCGAGCAAACTGGCGCAGCGCGGGAATGACAGGATGGGGGTCTGCGGCTTTTGTAAACTAGCGCTTCCGTCGTACCTTGGGGGCCCTTGGCATTTTGGGCGCCTTGCGCGCCCTCTGCGCGGTCTGCCGGCCAGATCGACGGCGCGATTTTTGGGTCCTGGACTTGCCGCGATGCTTGACTGATTCTGGGGCGAAGCGCGGCAGAATATCCCGCGCCAGCAATTCCAGATTCTCCAGGTCCTCCATCTCCATCCACTGCAGCATGATGCGCTGCACGCCGGCTTCCACGCGCGCGGCGATCTGGTCAATCACCTCATTCGCTGTACCGACGATCATCGCGCCGCCATGTCGCGCTTCGTCGCTGATGCCGCTGTCGTGCAGAAAGGCGTCCAGGCGCGCCTGCGTGGGACGATAAACGACGCGCGTCATCAGCGAGTACTTCATATCATCAGCCGGCCGGTTCTGTTCGCCCAGGTATTGCTCCATCAGCGCCCGGAGTTCCTTGTATTTCGCCAGGTTGACATAGACCGCGTTCCATTCGTCGGCGTATTTGGCCGCCAGCGGCAGCGTCCGCTTGGGTCCGTTGCCGCCGATGAGAATGGGCGGACCGTTCTGGCGTGCGGGACGCGGTAGCAGGATGGCGTCGTTCAACTGATAGAACTCGCCATCATAGTTGACCGGTTCGTCACTTCGCAGCAGCGAGCGCGAAAGCTGCAGCGACTCTTCCAGCATCCGATAGCGGGTCGTGAAATCGTGGAAGGGAATGCCGAACTGCCGGTGCTCATACTCGTTCCAGCCGGCGCCCATGCCCAGCACCAGGCGCCCGCCGCTCAAGTCGTCTATAGCCGCGGCAAAGCGCAGGTTCATTGTTGGATGGCGGAAGGTTACCGGCGCAACCAGCGGACCAAATTCGATGGTCTTGGTGTGGCTGGCGGCATAAGCCAGCGAGATCCACATTTCCAGCGAGTCTTTGTCGGGACCGGAGGCATTGCTAAAGTGATCGGAGCGAAAGACGCACTGGTAGCCACAGTCTTCGGCCGTTTGCAACAGCCTTCTCCAACGCTGCCAATTTAGCCCGTCTTGTCCTTCAATCATAATACCGATCTGCGTCATTGTTGTTCTCCTACGTCTGTTTGCTGCCACTAGCGATACTGGGAGTCGCCGGGCATTAGACTTGCAGATGCCGCCGCCAACTGCCATCGGCGAGGATCTCGGCGATCGCCGACATCGCCGCCTCTATCTCCGCATCCGAATTGTAAAAATGCGGCGCGATGCGAATGCCGGCCTTGGGTCGAAAATCGACCTTGATATCCCGCGCCAGCAATTCGCAGGACAGCTCATAGGCATGCGGCGGATTCACCGTGACCGTGCCTGCCCGTTGCGCGGCGTCGCGAGGCGAGACAACCTCATAACCTAGCTCATCCGCCAGTTCAATGATCAGCGCCGTCTGCCGCATTGACTTCGCGCGGATGGCGGGCACGCCGATTTTCGCGATGATATCGACGCCGGGTTGCACCGCGTGCAGCGAGGCGATGCCGGGCGTGCCGTTCATCAGGCGGTAGGCATCCTCACGCAATTCCAGCTTTTCGACATCGAAGGAGAAAGGGCTGCGATGCGCGAACCATCCCGTCACCTTGGGATGCAGGCTGGGCAGCAGATCGGGACGGGCGTACATGAAGACGCCGCCGGGCCCGCCGCAGAGCCACTTGAGCACGCCGCCGATATAGAAGTCGACCTCCCATTCAGCGACTTCAACCGGGATGACGCCGACGCTGTGATAGCCGTTGAAAACCACTTGGGCGCCGACGCTGTGCGCCTTGGCGACGATGTCCCGCGCCGGCATGATGTAGGCGCTGCGGAAGAGCACATGCGAAACGCTGACCAGCCGCGTGCGTTCGTCGATGGCGTCCAGCAATTCTTCCGTGTCAATTGTGATGCCGTCGGGAGATTTGACCATGTGGACTCGCACGTGCGCTGGCAACCAACGCCGCAGCACATAAACATCGCTGGGGAAATCCAGTTCGGTGATGACGACTTTATCGCGCCCGGGGTCGCTGAAATCCATACCCCCAAAGAGAATGCTGTTGGCGATGCTGGCGTTCTGGTGCACCAGAACAGTATCCGGCGCGGCGCCCATCAGAGGCGCGATCTTGTCCCCGACCGTCGCCGGCAACTCGAACCAGCCGCTGCCCCAGGCCGACACGCCCTGCTCGGCCCAGGTATCGGCGTAGAAGCGCAGGCTGTCATAGACGCCGCGCGGCATAGCGCCCAGGGAATTGCTGATGAGATAATTGCAGCGGTCGAGAATCGGAAATTCGTCCCGCCATTGCAGCAAGCTGTCGGTGGTCATGTTCGCCGCTTTCTGTTTCGTTGTTGCTGGTAAGACTGGTATTTAACCACAGCGGGCACAGAGCGCACAGAGGAAAACAGCTGCGGAATATGTTTCGTGGGCGTTTCGTTGGAACGCTCCTACAAACCGGCCAGTTTTGGCAGGGATATTGTAAATCCCTTGGCAGACGCTCAAGCGCATTGGATGTACATGCGGCGATCCGACGACAGCGACAAATTGACGGCAGTCGCGACGCCCAGGTAAAATGACGAGACATGAACCCGTGCGCGAGGACAGACATGCCCGAACTCAAGATCAAAACCATGGCTGGCAACGGCAACTTTGAAGCAGTCATCGCTGCCGCTAGTCCCGAAATCCAGGCGCTTGCCCGCGAGGCGCGCGCTCTGCTGGCCGATGTCATGCCGGGCATCACCGAAGTGCCCTGGGCCCGGCAGAAGATCGCCGGCTATGGCGTCGGTCCTAAGAAAATGTCTGAGCACTTCTGCTATCTCGCGCCTTTCAAGAAGCACCTGAACCTGGGTTTCTTCTACGGCGCGGACTTGCCCGATCCGCAGAACTTGCTGGAAGGCGCGGGCAAGGAGTTGCGCCATATCAAGATTCGCAGCGCCGAGCAATTGCGGCAGCCCGCCGTCCGCGAACTCGTCGAGCGGGCCAGCACTCACCTGCCCAAACTGGAATGAGCAGCGAAGACGCCGGACGCGTCGCGGCGGCAATCGCCGAGCATGACGGTAAAGGCAGCGAGGGCCTGGAGTCCATCGCCGCAGAGATCGACCCTTCCACGGCAGTCTTGCAGGCGCTCTGCGATTTCGTCGGCAGCGGGGACGGCCGCGTTCAGAGCGCCGCGTCCTGGTTGCTGCGGCGTTATGCGAGCGCCGGGGCGGCGCTATCCCACCGGCAGACGGAGCAAGCGCTGAACGTCTTGATAACCGGCGGTCACTGGGAAGCGCGCCTGCATGTCATGCAAATGATGGGGGACTTGACCGTTCCAGCAAGGCGCGCCGAGCCATTGTGGTCCGCGCTCATCGCTCAGACGAAGGACGCCAACAAATTCATCCGCGCCTGGTCCTACTACGGTCTGGCCGTCATCGCCGATCAACATCTGTCCTATCGTGGCCAGGCGCTCGCTTTGCTGGCGGCAGCGGACCAAGAAGACGCCGCGTCCGTGCGGGCGCGCGTCCGGCGGATCCGCAAAGCGTTCAAATGGGCGGGGTAAGCAGACGGTGGGCGAATCTCGCTAGGAACAGCAGCGCTCGCGCAGTGTCGCTTTCTGTACTTTACCCAGCGCGTTGCTAGGCAATTCGTCAACAACTAGAACGCGGCGCGGCGCCTTGTAAGCCGCCAGCTTATGGCGACAATAATTGATGATTTCGGCGCTGTCTATCGCTTCGCCCGCCCGCGGCACAAGGACCGCGACCACTTGTTCGCCCCATTCTTGATCCGGGCAGCCAATCACTGCGCAGGCGGCTATCGCCTCATGCTCCATCAGCGCCAACTCAACTTCAGGCGGGTAGATATTCAGGCCGCCGCTGATAATCAGATCCTTGGCTCGTCCTTTGAGCGTGTAATAGCCATCCGGCTCGCGCAGGGCCAGGTCGCCCGTCCGCAGCCAGCCATCGTCGGTGAATGCCTCCGCGGTTTTGTCCGGCTGTCTCCAGTAGCCGGCGAAGACGTGATCACCCTTGATTTGCAATTCTCCGACTTGATCATCCGGGCAGACGGCGCCGCTCCCGGGGTCGACAATACGCGCCGATACGCCGGGCAAGGGCCTGCCCACCGCGCCAACACGCCGCTCCCCGCGCAGCGGATTGGACAGGTTCATGCCCGTCTCCGTCATGCCATAACGCTCCAGCAAGGTGACATTGAAGGTGCGCTGATAGCCAAAAAACAGGTCATCGGGCAGACGGTCGGAGCCTGATGTCAAGAGTCGCATCTTGCTGAGGTCGTAGCGTTTCTCGCCCGCCACTTGATACAAGCGCCGGTGCATAGTCGGCACAGCCATGAAGACGCTGAAGCGTCCGGATGCCAGCAAATCCAAGGTCGACGCCGCGTCGAAGGATGTCGTGAGCACGGCGGTGGCCCCGGCATGCAGCGCGCCGGGCAGCGCTACCACCAGGCCGTGCACATGAAAGATCGGCAAGACATGCAGGAGCACATCATCCTCGCGCCAGCCCCAGGCTTGGTGCAGGGCGGCGATGTTGGCGGTCAGGTTGCCATGTGTGATCCGCGCGCCTTTGGGGCGGCTGGTCGTGCCACTGGTATAAAGCATCATGGCAGTCTGGCCCGGATCGCTGGGCAGCGGCTGTCCGGGGCTGGACGACCTGTCTTCCAGCCAGTTTGCGCCGCTGCGCTCCGGCTGATAGATGAAAGACGTTTTACGGTGATCGGGCAATTCGTCGGTCAAGGCATTGATCACCGTCGTGTCCTTGGCATCGGCGATGAAGACGCTTGCGCCGGAGTCCTCCAAAAAATAGCGCAGTTCGGCTTCAGGATAAGCCGGGTTGAGCGGCAAGAAAATCGCGCCGACCTGCATGGCCGCCAGGTGAAAATAAATGAAAGGCAGCGACTTGGGCAATTGCGCGGCCACCCGGTCCCCGCGTTTCACGCCCAGTGACAACAAGTATTCCGCTGTGCGGTTGACATGCCTTGCCAACTGAGCATAGGTTATCTGTAGCCGTTCGGCATCGCCGATCAACTCGATTGCGGTCTTTCCCTTACGGTATTTATAATGCTGCGCCAGCGTATCGAGGAACATTTCCTTTGCCTTTCCCGAGGAGTATCATCCAGGCAAGACGCGGGGCGGGCAAGAGCCAATTCTAGGGCAGGTATTCCGCGACGGCGTCGAGATGCGCCAAATGGCGGGTGGTGCCGGGGAATCGGCACATCAGACTTGCGGCGGCACAACCCCAGCGCGCCGCTTCGGGCAGCGGCAGGTCCTTCAGCAAGCCATAGAGCAAGCCAGCTTTAAAGGTGTCGCCGGCGCCGGTGGTATCAAGGGCGGTCACTGCCGGCGGTTGGATCTGGCACATTTGACCCGCTCTCAGCAGCAGGGTGGCTGGCGCCGCCGCGTCGGTGATGATGACGTGGCAATCGCCGGCTTCCTGCAGCTGCCGCGCGAGCGCCAGGGGCTCGCTGCCCGGCGCTTTGTCCCGCGCGATCGAAGCGGATATGACCAGCACATCGATATAGGGCAGCAGGGCGTGGTCGGTCGCGTAGATGTCATTGATGAGCACGGGAATGCCGCGGGCGGCGGCCAGCCGAGCGGCGCGCAAGCGCGGCGCCAGCGGGCCCGACATATCGAGGTTGAGCCACTCGATGCCCTGCAGCAGGGGCGCTTCCAGCTGGGTGACGCGCAATTCGTCGAGCCAGTGCATGATGAAGCTGCGTTCGCCATCCGGCGTGACCAGGCATTGGCAGCGCGGCGTACGATAGCCGGCATGGCAGGCGATATAACGCGTATCCAGATGGTCCAGCGCGCCAAGCAAGCGCCGGACCGTATCGCCGGCGCGGTCGTCGCCGAGATCGTGGCCCAGCAGCCGCGTAGCGATGCCCCAATTGGCCAGCCACATGGCGCTGTTGGCCGCAGCGCCGCCCACGTTTTCAAATTCGTCCCGGGTGTTGCCGGCGCGGTTCAACGTGGGCAAGCGGTCAAGTTTGAGATAGATATCGAGGTCAATTTCCCCATAGCTGAGGATGCGTGGCTGGGTCATGGATTTGATACTTGAAGGGCGACCCGCTGGTCGCCCCTAACATAGTTCGCAGTTTCTACGGGCTTTGTATGCGCGATCGCGCCTAGACGGGCCGCACCTCGACATCTTCGCAGCCGATCCTGCCCTCTTCGGCGATGAGGGCGATGCCGCCGCCGCTGAAGCGCGCGTCGGGATCTTCGGCTTTGACGCGCAACTGGCCATTAACGTAGCCGGCCAAGGTATTGCCTTCGACCTTGAGCGTGAGTTGGTGTTCGTCTCCAAAGGTCCAGCCCTCGTTGGCTTGCGCCAGTACGGTGTCCTTGCCTTCGCAGGTAGAAACCAGGCGCGTATGCTCTTGGTCGCAGAGCAGGGCGTAGTGGCGCTTCATGCCCTGGACGCGCGCGCCCAAGCCGCCGGCCTTGCACATATGCGGCGTCATCTTGGCGCTGACTTGATAGTCGGTCCAGTCGCGGCAGCCGGTCATCATCAGCCCGCGCCCCTCGTTCTGGATCAGCCGATAGGTTTCGGGATAAAAGTCGAGAAATACCATTTTGCCCTTTGCGGCGTCGAGCCCGTTGACCCAGGCGCGCTTCCACATCATGCCGCCCAGCTTGCGGTCCCAGCGGGCGAAATTCCGCGCGTGGGGGCGTTTCAGGCGGACGTTGGGCGCGCCGTCCCAGGTCAGCCAATCGAGATAGACGCGCCCACTGGCGCCACCTCCGCCGCTGATCTGAAGGCCGACCTTGGCGATGGGATAGCCTTCCAGATCCGGCACTTGCCAGACGAGTTCAGCCGACTGCCCCGCGGAAAAACGATCGCCCGAGCCGGTCAAGACGACGAGATTGTCGTCGCGATCGTAGTGCTGGACATGCAGCGAGACCTCAACCTCAGTGTCATTCTCGTCGGCGGCAAGAAGGCGCGCGCGGATGGTCTGGCCCGGAGAGAGCCTGGGACTGGCCATCAGGCTATAGCCTGGGCCCTCAAAGTGCTTATTGACTTCCAGGGAGGGCACAAAGGTGGCAGTCTCGACGCGTCCGACGCGGCCGGGCGCCAAACCGGCGAAATCCAGCGCCAGCAGGCGCTCGCCGTTTAAGCTCAGATCGGGGGCATGTACGTTGCTGATGGCGCAGACATGGCGCGAGTCGATCGCCTCATCATTCATAAAGCCCTGTACGGAGCCGGGCAAGTCGAAGTGGTAGCGCGCGCCGTTTTTGGGCGCGATTGGCGCCAGGCCTTGCAGCGCGCGACCCGTATTCACCAGGCGCAGGGTTTGTGTGGCGGCATCGGTGATAGCATTGCCCCCATCGGCGGTGGGAATATACATGCGGTCGGCCACCGGCCCGCGAAAATCGGGTCCGGTTTCCAAGCCGGCCAAGCCGTCCTTGATGCCCATCAGGCAGCCGACATTGCCGGAATTGCAGTCGGTATCCCAGCCGCAGGTATTGACGATCATCAGGGTGCGCTGGAAATCGTCATCGCCATAGAGCATCGAGAATACGATCAGCCCGTGGTTGGGGACCATGTGGCAGTTGCCGCCGTAGATGTGATAGCCATAGCGTTCCGCCAGCAGTTCGCGACCTTTGCGCCAGTCCGGCTCTTTGGCGTGCCACTCGCGGATATCGTTGATCATATAATAAATGATGGAATCGTCGGGAATCACGGAGAGGCCGGTATCAATGAGCTTGTTGATATCGGACTCGACAAAGGCAGCCGCTTCCATGGCCGCCAGGCACTGCGCGCCGTAGATGGCTTCGCCGCCGTGGCTGACGCAGGCGGCGCGCCCGGCCAGGTCGGCGGCGAATTCGGGATCCCCCGGGGCCACCATGGCCCAGCCATCAATGAAAATCTGAGAGCCAATTTGCTCGGCGACCACTTTGCCGTTTAGCTCCACCGAGCCGCTGAGAGGCGGTTCGTAGCCCTGTTTCAGCCGCAAATAGGCCGTGTGTTCGGTGGAATTGCCCATGCCGCCCCACCAGAGCACCGTCTGTTCTTCGACCAGATAATTGAGCCAGGTCTGTCCGATCTGCGCGGCGGTGAGATCGCGATTGAAGGCGTAATCTTCCAGGGCGCGGACGAAGGTGAAGGTGCCGGAAATATCATCATCGGTGACGATCAAGGGAACGTTGAGCCGGTCGTGCACGTAATAGTTGATTTCGCCGAGGTGCTCGGTGATGGCTTCGTAGGACCAGCCTTCGAAGGGGCGGCCCAGATAAACGCCGATCAACTTGCCGAGCACGCCGGCGTAGACCCGTTCCAGATAATCATTTGGCAAAGTCATCAATTGTTCTCCTCAATTGAGCATGAGCAAATCATTGAAATCCGCATTTCTTGACTGGGCCGCGTCAATTTGTCGCTTCTGCAGCTTGAGCGTCAAGTCGGTCAAGTCGCGCGCGACCGGCCGCAGATTGATGCGATTAGCGCTGTTGATTTGATCCATCCAGTTGTCGCGGATGACCCCGGCGCCATGCAGCGCGCCGGCGATCGCGCCAGCCATGCCGGCTATCGAATCGTTGTCGCGCCCGTAGTTTGTGCCGCCGAATATGCTGCCTTCGAAGTCTCCGCCGGTGACCACCAGGAAAGCGAGGGCAATCGGGACCTCTTCAATGCTGTGCTCGCGGCTGGGCATCCAGTGATTGGTACCGGGCCTGCCTCGCGCTCTAAAGTTTTCGGCGGCGGTGTCGTAGGGTCGCATGGCGTCGCGCAGGGGATGAATCGCTTGTTTCCAGTCGCTGCGCGCTCGCGCGGCCTCGACCACAGATTCGATCGCCTGGCGGGTGCCTTCTTTCGCCAGGGACAATACAGCGTCAATGATCGAATCGACAGTGGCGGACGGCTTGAAGGCTGCCGCAACCGCTGTCGCCATGACAGCTGCGGCTTCCAGGCCAAAGCTCTGCTGGTGCGCGCTGAAGACGTCCACCGCTTCGCGATAGGCATTTTCGGGGTCGCCGGCGTTGATGATGCCGACCGGGGCCGCGTACATGGCGGCGCCGCAGTTGACCATGTTGCCGATGCCGCCTTGCCGCGGCTCGGCATTGGCCAGGCGCAGGCGCATCAGCAGCCATTTTTCAGGGTAAAAGAGGCGGTCGACCAATTTCATGTGTTGGCCGCGTTCGGGGATCCAGCGATCTTCGTCAGCGATCAGCGGGACGATGCGCCGGGCGAAGGAATAGGCATCCAAATGATCGCCCTCTTCGATATAGCAGCGGGCGAGCAACTGCACCATGTGGGTATCGTCGGTGTAGCGACCGTCGCCTTTGCCAATATCGGACGGGCCGTCCCAGCCCTCGACGAAATCGGTGATATAGCCGTAGCGCGCCCGGATATCGGCGGGCAGGCGCCCCTCTGCGGGAGCGCCTATGGCATCGCCAACAGCGCCGCCGTAGAGACAGCCGAGCACTTTGTCATACAAGCGAGTTTCGTCAATTGAGGTCATTTTGATTCCTGTTGCACTATTCAATCGGGCGACCCTACAAGGCTTCTCCACTACTGGGTCATGCTGACGCGGTTTTTCTACCCCATCCCCCGGCCCCTTCCCCATTGCAATGGGGAAGGGGAGCTAAACATGACGGATTACGTAATTAATTGTTGATTTTCGCAAGGATCGCAACCTTTTATGTATTGTTTTGGTGCTGTTTCTGTTATCAATACGTATGATTTGCAGTAGTGTACAAGCCCTACAATTTCGCGTTCGGGTGGGCGACACAAGTGTCGCCCCTATATTTTCGCACTGTTTTTCATCATCAATTTGGATCTACGGACCGGTTGGCGCGTTGAGCGGCGCTAGACAAGAAATCCACTTAGGTTTTGATGCCGCCTTCAGCCAAGCCATTGATAAACTGCCGCTGCAAAGCCAGGAAGAGCACCATGACCGGGAAGATGATGATGATGGCGCCGGCGCTGGTCAGCGCCCAATCTCGGTCGAAGCGGTCGACGAATTTGTAGAAGCTGGTGGTGACCGGGTATTGGTTCGGGTCGTGAATGAAGGTCAGCGCCAGCAGGAACTCGTTCCAGACACCCAAGCCAACAACCAAGCCGACGGTCAGGAAACCGGGCATGGTCAAGGGTATGACGATGCGCGTCAGCACCTGGAATTCGTTGGCGCCGTCGACGCGGGCGGCGTCCTCCAGCTCGGACGGCAAATCAATCATGTAGGAGCGGAGCAGGAAGATGGTCAAGGGGGCGTTGCCCGCCACATAGACCATGACGAGCAGAAACCGGGCATCGATGCCAAGGCGCTTTAGGGCGTTGATTTGGACGAAGAGCGGGACGATGTACATCCAGAGCGGGATAGTCGAGGCGACCAGGAAGTAGAGCATGAGCGCATCGGAGCCGGGCGGCTTTTTGCGCGCCAGGGCATAGGCGGCCAGGCCGCCAAATACCAGCTCGGCGGCGATCGTGGCCACGACGTAAATGACGCTATTGCCCATCGTGGTGGCGAATTTGCCTTTATCCCAGGCATTGGGGAAATTCTCGGTGACGATATTGACAGGGGGACCTAAGGGGTTTTGGCCGATTTCGAGATTGGTTTTGACTGAGTTGAAAGCCAATACCAAAAGCGGAATGACAGCGAAGGCGGTCAGCAGCAGCAGCACCGTATGGTTGAAGACCAGCAGCCGGCTGCGTTCGCGGTTGCGCCCTCTTTGCAGCACGGTATCCTGAAGCGAAACTTTGCCAATGGCGGTCATATATCCCATCCTCTCCGCCGCAGCGTCACGAATATCATGATGATGAAGCCGGCGAATATGCTGATGATGACGCCCATCGCCGCGCCGTAACCGGCTTCGAAGCGGAAAAAGGCGCTCTTGTAGAGCAGGGTGGCGATCACCTCGGAAGCGCCGCCGGGGCCGCCTTGGGTCGATAAGAAGATGTAATCAAAAGCCAGGAAGGACCAGATGGCCACCATCATAAACATGAAGAGTACGACTGGTCGGATGCCGGGCAGCGTGACATGGCGGAATTCGTCCCAGCGGTTGGCGCCGTCGATCTTGGCGGCGTCGTAGAGCACCGGCGGGATAGCCTGCATTGCCGCCAGGAAGAGGATCATCAAGAAGCCCCAGAAGTGCCAGTTGTCGATGAAAGCGATGGACATCAAGGCGGTCTCCGAGCGGCCCAAATACGCGATGCCGAAGGCGTCCTCTAACCCGAGCATATTATCCAAAGCGGCGCCGATGCCGCGCTGCGGGTTCAAGAGGTTCTTCCAGATGGTAATGGTGACGACGCTGGCCAAGACATAAGGGATGAAAAGAATGCTGCGGTAGAGCATGCCGCCGCGCTTGATCTGGCTGAGCATGGTGGCGGCAAAGAGCGCCAGGATAAAGGGCACAGTCAGGAAGAAGATCATCCAGATGATATTGTTGCCCAGGGCTTTGCCAAAGGATTCGTCTTCGAAAAACAGCTCTCGGTAATTATCCAGCCCGATGAAGTTGGCGTTTTGGCCCACACCCTTCCAATCGGTCATGGACATGTAGATGCCTTGCACCGCTGGAATGGTGACAACATAGATGTGCAGCAGGAGCAAGGGCGCAATGAAGATCCAGGGGACGAGTACATTCCGCAAGAACCTCCGGCGCCAGGTTTCATCATTGATCTTTTCGATCATGGTTGTTGGTTTCTGTTGGGTGAGAACCGCCATAGCGCTTGCCTTTCCAGACTGACAGGGGAGCGGGGAAGGCGCCAGCCGCCTTGATGAGGGCAGCCAGCGCCGGAAAACTTAGCTTTAGCGGGTTGGAATCGGTGGAATATCGCCGGCGGCCAGCTCTTCGGCAAAGAGCTCTTGCAAGCCTTCGGAATACTCCATCGCGGTGATTTCGCCGGTCCAGACGCGCTCTACTTCTTCATAGATGTAGACATCGCTCTTGGGGGGCCAGAAAGTCCAGGTGGTGTAACCGTAGCGGTCATTGGCGGAGGCGTCCGACAGCTCGGCATAGAGCCGGGCGATGCGCGGGTCGAGCTCTGCCATGACGTCCTCGCCGATGGCTACGGGGGCTGGTCCCTTGAGGCAATTGGTGAGCATCTTGCCTTGCGTTGCTGGCGAGAAGTACCAGGTCAGGAATTGCGCGGCCGCTTCCGGATGGGGGCTGTTGGCGTTAATGGAGCTGGTGTTGCCCATGCCGATGGTGTAATAATCGGTGCCGTCATGGCTGGGCACGGGCACCCAATCCCATGTCATGCCCGACTCGCCGAAGTATTCTACGGTGCCGCGGATGGCCCAACTGCCTTCAATGTTCATGGCCGCGGAGCCTTCAGCCAGTGATGTACGCCGATAGACGCCGTCGTTGGTGAAGTAGAGGTCGACGCCGCCGCCGTACCAACCAGCCTGCATGTGCGCATCAAGAAGTTCGATGGCTTCCACCAGGCTCTCGTCAGTCCAGGGAATCTCGCCGGAGAGCGCCTGGTAGACCTTGCGGGGACCGGCGACCTGAGTCCAGTATTCGCCGACAAAATGTTCGTTGGTGGGGCGCCAGCTGGCGTTGCCGTGGGAGAAGACGGTGAGACCGGCGGCCTCGACCTCGGCAGCCAGGGCGTTCAGTTCGTCCATGGTGTCCGGAGGCGTCCAGCCATTCTCCTCGAAGACCTCGACGTTGTAATACATAACCAGGGTTTCGAGCTCATCAGAGAGGCTGTAGAGCTGGCCGTCGACCAAGCCCAGGTCAAGCGCCCAGTCGAAGAAGAAATCGCCCCAGCCCATTGATTCGGAGAATGAGTCCATAGGCAGGATCAAGCCAGCCTGCGCCATCTCGTAGACAAAAGAGGGACCAGGCGTGCGAACGATGTCGGGTCCGCCGCCGCCGGCGACAGCGGTGCGCGTGACATTCCAGGTATCAGCCTGCGGCACGATTTCCAATTGGATGGACGGGTCGACGTCATTAAATTCCAGCATGATGGGACCCCAGCAATCAAGCGTGGAGCCTTCGCCGAACCACATAGTCACGGTGGTGACATCTTGCGCGCCAACGGGCGCAAGCGCCATGATTAGAACTGCTATGGCAAAAAGAATCTTTATGCCCTTCATGTTTCCTCCTCTGGAGTAATTAAATATGTGGCGCTCGAATTGACTTGCTCATTAGCCTGCAGGCAATGAGGTGAAGCGGCGCTGACAACCGAAATGATGGCAGCCAGCGCCGGAAAACTCAGCATTAACGGGCTGGAATCGGTGGAATATCGCCGGCGGCGAGCTCTTCGGCGAAGAGTTCATTCAAGCCTTCGAGATAATCCATGACGGTGATTTCGCCGGTCCAGACGCGCTCTACCTCTTCATAGATGTAGACATCGCTCTTGGGCGGCCAGAAGGTCCAGGTGGTGTAACCATAGCGGTCATTGGCGGAGGCGTCCGACAGATCGGCATAGACCCGGGCGATGCGCGGGTCAAGCTCGCCCATGACTTCTTCTGAAATGGTTACCGGTGCGGGCCCCTTGCGGCAGTCTGTGAGCATCTTGCCCTGCGTTGCCGGCGAGAAGTACCAGGTCAGGAAAGTAGCGGCCGCTTCGGGATGGGGGCTGCCGGCGTTGATGGAGCTGGTGTTGCCCATGCCGATAGTGAAGTAATCGGTGCCGTCGTGGCTGGGCACGGGGACCCAATCCCAGTCTTGGCCGGACTCGCCGAAGTATTCGCCCAAGCTGCGGATGGCCCAACTGCCTTCGATATTCATGGCGGCGGTGCCATCGGCGAACATCGCCCGGCGCGTCGTGCCTTCGTTGGTGAAGTAGAGATCAATGCCGCCGCCGTACCAACCAGCCTGCATGTGGGCGTCGAGGATTTCCATGGCTTCCACCATGCTCTCGTCGGTCCAGGGGATCTGCCCGGTGAGGGCCTTGTAGACGTTGTGCGGACCAGCGATCTGGGTCATGTATTCGCCGACGAACCATTCGTTCGAGGGGCGCCAGCTGGCGTTGCCATGGGAGAAGACTGTGTAACCGGCCGCGGCGACCTCTTCGGCCAGGGCGTTCAGTTCGTCCATGGTATCTGGCGGCGTCCAGCCGTTCGCCTCGAAGACGTCCACGTTGTAATAGAGCAGCAGGGTTTCGAGCTCATCGGAAAGGCTGTAGAGTTGACCGTCGACCAGGCCGAGGTCAAGGGCCCAGTCGAAGAAGAAGCCGTCCCAGCCCATTGATTCGGAGAAGGAGTCCATGGGCAAGATCAAGCCGGCTTGCGCCATTTCGTAGACGAATGAGGGGCCGGGCGTGCGGACGATGTCGGGCCCGCCGCCGCCAGCGACAGCAGTGCGGGTGACATTCCAGGTGTCGGCCTGGGGCACGATTTCCAACTGGACAGATGGGTCGATGTCATTGAATTCGAGCATGATGGGACCCCAACAATCCAGCGTGGCGCCTTCGCCGAACCACATGGTGACGGTCGTGACGTCTTGCGCGCCGACGGGCACGAGCGCCAGAAGCAGAACTACAATCGCAAAAAGAATCTTTATAGCTTTCATGTTTCCTCCTCATGAAGTAATCGCAAACGAATTGGTTACTGAATTGTGTACAACTGCTAGCCCGCTCGCATTAGTGCTTGCCAACATGAGTCTGCGATACGCGCGCAGTCGCCTTTTCCAGCGCAAATGCAGGCTCCCAAGCCCCGAGACTTCACACTAGAAAGCACGCTAACGACAGGCTACCGGAAAATAATAACGCATGCGTAACCGATTCCGCAAGTATTTAATTCGAGGCCTTCAACTGCTAGAAGAACTGGCGTCTCAGGTCTGCGGTTATCATCAGGGGAATTGGAGCGCAAGCGAATAAACCGCGGCTGCCTCGCCGGATTCGAGTACCGGCGGCATGTCGCCGCCACCAGGGAAAGGATACCAGCCGATGTGCAGTTGCGCCGGCGCGGACCAGGCGGCGTCTTCCGGAAGCTGCAGAATGTAATCATCGCGATAGATCGTGTTCGCCCGCCACCAGCGCGTGGGCAGGGTGCCCCAACCGGGAAACGTTTCCAGCCTGGTGACAAGACTGCCTTCGGAATCGACCAAGCTGATGAAGAGCGCCCTGGTTTCTGTCGATTCCCGCTGTGCCCGCCAATAGAGCGTGATAGGGATTTCGAGGCCGGATGCCACCCGCTCCGGCGGTTTCAGTTCATAGCCGATTAAGGTGATCTCGTCCCAGCGGGCGAAGGTTTGCCGCGCGGAAGCTGGCAGTTGGTCAACCTGCGGCGGGTGGTCGTAGTTGGGGATGATAAACAGGAAGGGCGCGGCGATGCTGAAGGCGAACATGGGCAAAGCGACCAGAAGCGCTGGCATGCGCAAGGCCGTCAGTCCCAGGGCCATCAGCAGGCTGATCGAAGTAATATAGGGAAAGAGCAGACGCCCCGTGCTCGCCGTTGTTTGGGCGCTCCACCAGACCAGGGTCAGGCAGGCGACAGCCAGAATGACGACGAGAAAACAGATGGCGGTAAGGATAAACTTGTCACGGCGGTGTTTTGCGGCGAAGGCGAGAAAACCGGCAGCGCTAAGCAAGGTCAGCGCATCCATCAGTTGATAGTGGATGTCGTGCGTCAGGATGCTGAAGGCGCCGAACAGCCCCCAGAAGCTGATGCGCAAACCCTGAAACTCTCCCGTCAGCAGTTGTGGTATGGTGGTTTGCCGCCGCCCGACATAATCGAGCATGGCCGCGGTGCCAAATGGCTCCTGATAAAGCGTCAGGTTGCGCAGGAACCACCATCCGGCAATTGCGAGCCAAATGAGCAACACAGCGCCCAGCAAGACGAGAAAGCCGCGTCGATCCCGGGTTCTAATGAGAATCCATAATCCGGCCAAGATGACGAGGGCCGCAAATACCAAGCCGCTCAGTTTGGCCAGCGACGCCAGCGCGATGAGAAGCGCCAGCACGAGGCTGCGTCTTGTGTGAAAGCCTTCACGCAGCATCAGGAGCGTTTGCCAGGTGATGAGCGCCGAGAGCATAATAACGAGACCGTCATTGCTGGCGGAGGCGCTGATAAAGATAAATTGCGGATTGAAGGCGGTCAAAGCGCAAGCCAGCGCAGCGACATCCACACGACCTGGCATCACTGTGCGGGCGGACTGAAACACTGCCGCGACCGTCACCGTCCCCATGCCCAGGGTCACCAGACGAATGATATAGAGCGTCAGCGACGTGCCCTGATGCAGATTGGGCGGATAGGGCTGCCGATAAAAGATGCGATTGCGGTTGCCCAGGCGCATTGGGTCGCCAACGATGGCAAAGGGGCTGAGGCGGAAGAATTCGTCGAAATCGCCCGTATCCAGCGCGGACCAGATCGCGGCCATCATGAAGTAGTAGAGCGGCGGCTGGCTGGCCTGCTGTCGGTAGAGCTGCGCGTGACCGGCCGACTGGACCGGAAGGGCGCCATCGTGGTCGGCGATCCATTTGATCATGCCTATATGCCCGATAGAGTCGGAGGCTTCAAAGTGCGGGGCGGCATAGATGTAGATCAAACCCAGGCAAAAGAAGCACAGGGGCAGCAGCCACTGATAGGGCAGAACGCGCAGGACCGCAACAAACGGCAAGGCAACTCGCGATTTTGCCGGCGCGTCCTCGGTCACGATCTTGTCCTGCCTGGCCTATGCAGCGCTGAGAAAACTGAATCTAAAAGGCCGCGATCTGCCCGTCGGCGCGGGGCTCGCTGCCGCCGTGCATGACGCCCGTTTCGGGGTCGTAGCGGATGATCTGTCCGCGCCCGAAGTTGCCGCGCCCCAGTCCCGATTCCGGTTGGATGCGGTGGCCGCGCTCGGCGAGATCCGCCATGGTCTTGAAGGGCGTGCCTTCTTCAATCAGCAGGTTGCCGCCCGGATCGCCCCGGTCAACATACCAACGTGGCCGGTTGAGCGCTTCCTGTGGATTCAGATCATCATCCACCATGGCGCTGATGACCTGGAAGTGGCCCTGCGGCTGCATGAAGCCGCCCATGACGCCGAAGCTGGCCCAGAGTTCGCCGTCCTTCAGCGCCATGCCCGGGATGATGGTGTGGTAAGGGCGTTTGCCCGGCGCCAGGCAATTGCGATGGCCGGGTACCAGCGAGAAGCCGGCGCCGCGATTCTGCAGCCAGACGCCCGTGCCCTTGGCGACGATGCCGACGCCAAAGCCCATGTACAAGCTCTTGATGAAGGAGCAAGCGTTACCTTCGCCATCGACGGCGCTGAGGTAGATCGTGTCCGAGCCGCCGGGCAGCGCACCGGGGCTCGGCGGCGGATGCATAGCATAGTATGGTTGGATCAGCGCCGCGCGTTCGGCCGCGTAATCCAGGCTCAGCAGCCGCTGCAGCGGCAGGTCCGCTTGGCTCATATCGGCGATGTATTCGTGGGCGTCGGCCCAGGCCAGGCGCATGCACTCGACCATCAAATGGATGCGCTCGGGCGAATCCCAGGGCAGCGCGCCCAAGTCAAAACTAGAGGCGATGTTGAGCGCGATCAGAGCCGTCAAGCCCTGCCCGTTGGGCGGGCATTCATAGATTGTCAGGCCGCGGTAGTCAGTGGAGATCGGCTCGTCCCAGGTGGAATGGTGGTTCTTGAGGTCGGCGAGGGTCATCAGGCCGCCCTGCTCACGCAGCGAGGCCACGATGGCATCGGCGACGGGGCCGCTGTAGAAGGCATCTGGCCCGCCCTCGGCTATCATACGCAGGGTCTTGGCCAGTCCAGGCAAGCGCACGGTCTGGCCCGCTTTCGGCGGCGCCCCATTGGGCAGATACTCTTCGGCATTCGCCGCGCTGTACAGAAAGGCGCCCGATTGCTGCCAGCGGTAGCCGACCACCGGCGCAGTGGGATAGCCCTCGTCGGCGTAGTAGATGGCGTCCTTGAGCACATCAGCCAGCGACATGGTGCCGTGGCGTTCCAGCAGATCATGCCAGCCGCGCACGGCGCCCGGCACGGTGACTGAATGGGCATGGCGCGGGTTCATCTCCTCCCAGCCGAGCGCGCGCACGGCGTCCAAAGTCAAGGCACCCGGCGCGCGCCCGCTGCCATTCAGGGCTGTGACCTGCTTGGTCCGCGCGTCGAAGTAGAGCGCGAAGCAATCGCCGCCGACGCCGCAGGAACCCGGATCCATCACATTCATGGCGGCGGATGTGGCGACGGCGGCGTCGGCGGCATTGCCGCCCTGCCGCAGGATGTTGAGGCCGGCTTGCGCGGCGAGCGGATTGCTGGCGCCGACCATGCCGCGCCGGGCGCTGATCATGGAGCGGCGGGATTTGAAGTCGAATGACATGGTTTTCATTTGCTGTGATCCCCAGGAAGCGAGTTTCAGCGTATTGTCTCCTAATAAGATTTGTTCGCGCAAGGCGCAAGCAATGGCATTTCTTGCCGGGCGCTTCGACTCACGGCGGCTGATTGCCTAGCAGGCGCCGCCCAGCGCAAACATGAGATGTATCGCTACCTCGATCGCCGCCTGCAGATCCTCAATGATGATGAACTCGTTCGGCGCGTGAGAATTGTCGCCTGAGCCGTATCCAATCATGGTGACCGGCAGATCCAGTTCCTGCGCCAGAATGCCGCCAATCGGGAGCGATCCGCCATGCCGCATGAGCAAGGCCTCTTTGCCGAGGACGGCTTTGAGCGCGCGTTGAATCGCTTGTATTTCTCGCCCGTCGTCCGGCATGGTAAAAGGATGGGCGATGCTGAGCAGCTCGGCGTCGATGTCGATGCCCGCTTCGGCGAATGACATGACATGCTCGACGAAGCGCGCCCAGACCCTGCCGGAATCTTGTCCGGCAACGGTGCGGATGGTGACCTTGAAGCCGGCGTCGGCCGGGATGATGGCGCGCGTGCCCTGGCCTTGATGACCGCCGTAAACGCCGTTGACATCCAGCGTCGGCTGCGATGTGGTTCGCTCGGCGAAGACGCCGAGGTAATCGCCGAAGAAAGCGTCGACCCCCGCCGCGCGCTGCAGGCCCGGTCCAATCGTCTTCCAAAGTTGATTCATGTGCCGCACTTGTCGGTCCGAAAGGGGGATGACGTCGTCGTAGAAGCCTTTGATCTGAACGCGGCCACTGGCATCGTGGAAGGAGGCGATGATACGCGCCGCGTAATGCAGCGGATTCTTTACCGCCCCGCCATAGCGACCGGAGTGCAGGTCGTGCGGCGGTCCTTTGAGCCGCACTTCGCCCATGACCGCGCCGCGAACGGCAGTGCCGATTAGCGGCTGCCGCGGGGAAAAGGGGCCGTCGCAAATGAGCAGCACATCCGCCGCCAGCAGCGCCTTGTGAGCCTGAACGAAGGCGCCGGTATTGCGCGAGCCGAGTTCTTCTTCGCCTTCGAAAATGAGCTTGATGTTGACTGGCAGCTTTCCGGACACGGAAAGAATAGAATCAAGGGCCTTGAGATTGACCCAGATGCCGCATTTGTCATCCAGCGCGCCACGCGCGACCAGGCGATCTTCGACAACTGTCGGCTGGAATGGGTCCGTCCGCCAAAGCGAGGCATCACCGACCGGTTGCACGTCATAGTGCGCGTAGATGAGGATGGTGGGCTTGTCATCGCCCGCGCCCAGCCAATCGCCATAGACAATCGGATTGCCGTCAGTGTTCAGGGCGCGGCAGTTCGCGAGGCCGATGCCTTTCATCTCCGCGACCAGCCAGTCGACGCAGGCCAGCAATTGTGGCTGGCAATCCGGATCCTGGCTGATCGACGGGAAGCGCAGCAAGGCTTTGAATCCCTCGAGATTGGTATCTCGAGCATGGCGGGCTTGTTCAATTGCGGATGAGACGACGCTTTGATTCATGGTCATGGTTCACAAGTATTGGCGCTCCGCCAGCGGTCGCCCGTGTTAAGTAGCGCATTCTTTTCGGTTGAAAGACTTTCAGCCAGTCCGCTTGATGAGATCCGTAAGCCAGCGAGATCAACGATTTGGCAGGGGCGACTGGCGGTCAGTTTCTAGGCGTCGCGCGACTCAGGTAGCCGCCGCGGAACATGTATCCGATCTCCAATCGCGGCATAAAGGGCAGATTGACAGCCGGGCGATCAACATGCGAACTATTCGCTCGACACCATCGAGAGAGCAGCAAACATAGCCTATACGGAACTTAGTTTATGTCGGATAAAATCTCCGCGCCCTTGACGGTCTTGAAGGCAAGTACGTGACCTATGTCCCGCGGAAGACAGTTGTCAATTATAGCGCATTCGGACGAGTGCAAATTGTGGCGCGATTGCTGCGCTACGCGAAAGTTGGCGCTTTTGTTGCGATATATGATTCTGAGGTCTATACTCCTCTTGCCAATGCCGTGAAATCGCATGTTAGGCACAATGACTCGCTATCAACCATAAGGAGTATTCAAGATGAACCGTCACTTGCGAAGGATAATTGCCAGTCTCAGCCCGCAGCAGAAAGCGCAGATCGAAGAAGAGCGCCGTCGTGCCTACGATTTTGATCCGCGCGATCCGCTATTTGGTTTAAGCACGGACGAGCTGAGCGGACCGCAATTGAGCCGCCGTTCTTTCTTGCGTCTGGTGGCGGCCTCTGGCGGCACGCTCTCGATGTCGCATCTCTTGGGCGCAGCCGGTATCGTTTTGCCGCAAGCGGCGCGCGCCGCAGCGCAATCCGGCGGTCATTTGATTTGCGGCTGGGCGGGCACGGCGGAAATCACCACGCTCGATCCGGCGGTGATCAATGCTGTGCTGCAATTTCAGGTCGCGTCCAATGTGCTCAGCGGCTTGACCCATATCAATGCCGACCTGGTGGCGGAAGGCGACTTGGCGACCGACTGGAGCGTCTCGGAAGATGGCTTGGTCTGGACCTTCAACTTGCGCCAGGGCGTCACTTGGCACAATGGCGACGCTTTCAGCGCGGCGGATGTGGTCTACACCTACAATCGTTCCAAGAATCCAGAGAATTCGATTCACTATGGCAACCTCATCAACGTGCTCGATGTGGTCGCGCTGGATGATCTGACCGTGCAATTGACACTGGCGCGGCCGCAAGCCTCTCTGCTGGTCAAGACGCTGGAGCGCTCCAGCGGGCGGGCGATGACCATCGTTAACGGGAATGCCATCGAGTCCCTGGGCTTACAGGAATACGGCTTGAAGCCCATCGGCACCGGTCCTTTCCGCGTGACCGAGCACCAGCTCGGTCAAGGCGTTGTGCTGGAGCGTTTCGATGACTATTATGATCCTGCTCGTCCAGTCCTGGATAAGGTGACGATCATTCCCATTCCGGAAATCGAACCGCTGGCGGCCGCCATCGAAACTGGCGATATTCACTTGATCGGCGGCAACGCTGTGGCTGCGGAGTTGATCGACCGCTTCCTGGGCAACCCCGACCTGGTGGTGGACGAGATCGCGGGCAACGGCTTCCAATCCGTCTTCGTCAATCCCTGGCGCGAGCCGATGCAGGTCGACGACTTCAACCCGTCCGTCGACGAGCTCAAACAGCAGAATGGCTTCAAGGTGCGTCTGGCGCTGGCGAAAGCATTCGATCGCGAGCGCTTCATCCAGCGGGCGCTTTTCGGGCGCGGCGTGCCCGGCTTCGGCACCATCAACCCGGCTATGGGCTTCTACTTCGATACCGCTATCAATGAGACCAGTGAACAGCGCTTTGATGTCGAAGCGGCTCAAGCGCTGCTGGCCGATGCCGGTTTCCCCAATGGCGAAGGCTTCCCCACGCTCAAGCTGCTGACGACGCCAGCGGGCCGTCGGGCAGCGGAGGTGATGGTGGATATATATCGCAACAACCTCAACATCAACCTCGAGCTGGATGTGAAGGACTTCACCGTGTTGATTGAAGACGCCTTCCGCATGGAATACGATTTGATGGCGCTGGGCAGCGGCGGCGACTTCGACCCCGATGATGGCTTGGTCGATTGGATGCAAACCAGCTCTCGCTTCAACGGTCCCAACCGCAACGACGATGACCTGGTAGAAAAATTCGGCGAGCGGCCCTTTGGCTCCTTCTCCGATGCCTATGTGGACGAATTGATCGACCAACAAGCGGTCACCGCCGACCCTGAGGCGCGCAAGGTTTTGGTTCAGGAGGCGAATCAGATCACATCCGACAAGGTCGCTTCAATCTTCACCCATCACCTGACGGAGATTCTCGTGCACCGCGCCGAGGTCACTTACCCGGCCGAGAGCCGAATCGTCGGCCTGCGCGATCTGGATCGCGCCAGTATCGGTTAATTCTCCCCACCCCTGACCCCCTCCCTCGTTTTGGGAGGGGGGAATTGATTGACGCAGAGGCGAGCGGATGCGTTACTTTGTCGCGCGGGTGATACAAGCGCTGATAGTCGTTTGGGCGGTCGGCACGCTCGTCTTCTTCATGCTGCGCGCCGTACCGGGTGATCCGATTCAGGCGCTGCTGGCGGATGTCGATCCCAGCGCTGCCGATGCCATCCGCGCCAAGCTGGGCTTGGACCAGCCGGTGTTTGTGCAGTACCTGTTCTGGATGCGCAACACGTTGGCGGGGGACCTGGGTCAATCGCTTTATGGCAGCCATCAAGCGGTAAGCCAGCAAATCGCCGAAGCCATCCCGCGCACGGTGTCGCTGGCGCTGGTCGCCTTTCTGTTCTCTTTCACGCTGGGCTTGACCGCTGGTATCGTCTCCGCTGTGAAAAGGGACAGCATCCTTGATTATGGCTTAAATCTCGCCGCTTTCCTCGGCATCAGCATGCCATCTTTCTGGATCGGCATCGTACTGATTATCGTCTTCGCGGTGAATTTGCGCATGTTCCCGGCCATTGGCTATAAGCCAATCAGCGCCGGCTTGGACCAATGGCTGCGTTATTTGATTTTGCCCGGCTTGGCGGTGGGTTTGCCTTTTTCGGCATCAATCGCCCGCCTGACGCGCTCCGCCATGCTCGAAGTTTTGGGGCAAGACTACATCACGTTGGCGCGTTCCAAAGGACTGAACGAGAGGCGGGTCATCTTTCGTCATGCCCTGCGCAACGCTTTGATCCCGGTCGTGACGGTGATGGGCATCTCGTTGGCGCTGCTCTTTTCCGGCTCGGTGGTAGTGGAGAATGTCTTCGCCATCAAAGGGCTAGGTCGCGTCCTCATTCAAAGCATCCTCAACCGCGATTATCCAGTCGTGCAGGGCAGTATCTTGCTGGTGGCGGTACTGCTTGTCTTTATGAACCTGGCAGTTGATATGCTCTATCGCTTGATCGACCCGCGCATCTCTTATGACTAGCTCGAGGAAAGATTTGAGGCGCGGCGGGGCTGTGAGCGCTTTGCCCGCTGCCAGCGCGGAAGACATGCCCGAGCGCCCAACGGCGTATCAGTTTCTGCTGCGAGACAAGCGGGCGATTGTTGGCATGGCCGTCCTGGGTTTGATCGTCATTAGCACAGTCTGCGCTTCCTTCATTTCGCCCTACGATCCACTTTCGCAAGAATTTGACATCTTGCAGCCGCCATCTCCCGTTCATCCGCTGGGCACGGACGATCTGGGGCGCGACCTCTTCACGCGCATCCTCTACGGCGCAAGGGTATCGCTCTTCGTCGGCGTCGTCACCGTGACAATCTCAATGATGCTCGGCGTCGCGATGGGCATTCTGGCGGGCTATTACGGCGGTTGGATCGATATCTTCTTCATGCGTTATATCGACCTGCAATGGGCCTTCCCTAATTTCATCATCGCGGTATATCTGGTGGCGGTCTTCGGCACGGGGTTGGCAAACGTCATCGTGGCGATATCGCTGGCGTTTCTCGATGATTTTGCGCGGATTACGCGGGGAATGGTGCTGTCGATCCGCGAGGAGGAGTATGTGCTGGCGGCGCGCTCGATTGGCGCGTCCGGGCCTGTCATTATGCTCCGGCATATTTTGCCTAACGCCATTGCCCCCATCATCGTGCAGGCGACATTAAGCGTTTCCTTTGCTATTTTGGCGGAAGCAGGTTTGTCCTTCCTGGGCTTGGGCGTCAAAGCGTCGACGCCGACCTGGGGGCTTATCATCAGCGACGCGCGCAGCTTCTTCACCCGCGCCTGGTGGCTGGGCATTTATCCCGGTTTGGCGATTATGATTACGGTGCTGAGCATCAATTTCCTCGGCGATGCCTTGCGCGATGTACTTGACGTGCGAAACGATTAGTCGATTGATTGCCGCTCCGCAGCGAACTCGAAGAGCAGATTGACCGCTACTTCTGTCGCGGGGCAATTGCTGCTGGCATACAGCGCAGGGCTTATTGACAATCTGCCCTGAATTGTTAGACTCTTCTCAATGCGTTGCAGCCATCTAGCAGCGTCTCTATCGTCACAAATGTTGTATCCAAGATAATACAGGCTGTTATAGTCACAACTGCTCGGTGGCAACGAAAAGCGTTAGATGCAGCATAAGGAAGTCCCTTGCTGACGCAGATACGAGTTTATCAATAAAGGAGGAAGCACCTAGTATGCAAGCACTTTACGAATCCAAGCATGCCGATCTGGAAAACAGATTGCTCAATTCGCTGGACCCGCAGGAGCCCTGGTCATTGATCGAGCGTTTCACGACGCTGGTGCGAGAATCGTCGTCCGAGGACGAGCGCACGGCTTTCAACTACATCGCGGATCGATTGTCGGCGCTGGGCGTCCCCCACACCATGCACATGCCGGAACTCTTCTTGAGCGTGCCGGTCAGCGCGTCGCTGGTCGCGGGCGACAAAACCTATCGCTCCAAAACGCCCGGCTTTTCGATCAGCACGCCGGTTGGCGGCATCAGCGGGGAGGCCATCCGCATCGAAGGCTTCGCAGCGGGACGCAGCGTCGACTTCTTCGACTTCGCACCGACGACCGATGTGGACGTTGAGGGCAAGATCGTGGTGGTCGATGGCTTTGGCGGTCCGCCGCCGGTTTGGTATTTCCAGAATAAAGGCGCGAAGGGCGCGATCTTCATCAACCCCGGCGTCGATATCCATTGGGGCATTTGCACGACGATCTGGGGCGCGCCCGACCTGGACAATTATCATCGGCAACCGACGATCCCCGTGGTTTCGATCAATCGACCCGATGGAGAAGACTTGCTGGCGCAGATGGAACAGGGCGCGCTCAACGTCACATTGCACACGGAACTGAAAGAGGGCTGGTTCGAGTGCCCCTGCCTGGTGGCGGAGATCAAGGGAAACATTGAACCCGAGCGCTTCGTGCTGGTGCACGGGCATCTCGATTCCTGGGATGTCGGCATCGGCGACAACGCAGTCGGCGACGCCACGCTGCTGGAGTTGGCGCGCATCTTCCAGGACAATCGAGACGGCATGGCGCGCAGCCTGCGCGTGGCTTGGTGGTCCGGGCATTCCACCGGCCGCTACGGCGCCTCGACCTGGTATGCCGACGCCTTTGGGCTGGATCTGGCGCGCAATTGCGTGGCGCAGATGAATATCGATTCGCCCGGTTGTCGCTGGGCGACCGAATATCGCGGGGTTACGGTCATGAGCGAAGTGGAAGCATTCGCTGCGACCTCGGTCTTGGATTCCACCGGCAAGGGCTTCAGCGGCGAGCGGCCGCATCAAGCCGGCGACTATTCCTTCAACAACATCGGCATCTCGAGCCTGTTCATGCTGCTCTCGTCCATGCCGCTGTCGAAGGCGGAAGAGATGGGCTACTACCCGGTCGGGGGCTGTGGCGCCAACATCGCCTGGCATACTGAGAATGACACCCTCGAGATCGCCGACAAGGACAACTTGATGCGCGACCTGCGGGTCTATGCCACCGCGCTGCAGCGCCTGCTCAATAACCCGCTGCATCCCTATGACTTCCGCAAACTGACCGCCGAGTTCAAAGCGACACTGGACAAATACGCGGCCGCGGCCGGCGCTGACGCGGACTTCGGACCGGCCTATGAGGCGCTGGCCGACTTGAACGACGCCCTGGACGGGCTTTACGCCGAGTCGGCCGGATTGGTAGATGCCGCCGTTGATGACCCGCGCGTCCGCGCCGCTAACGATGCTCTGCTGGGCATGGCGCGGGAACTGGTGCTGATCAATTACACGCGCAAGGGGCGCTTCCGCAACGAGCCGGCGGTGCGCGTGCCGGAACTGCCCGATCTGGCGCCGGCGCTGGACCTGGCGGATGCTGACCATCACATGCGGCGCGTGACGCGGACGCATCTGCTGCGCGGCGTCAATCGCGTGGCTTGGGCTTTTGAATCGGCGGCGCATATCGCGCGGGCTGCGTTGGAGAAGATTTGATTCACCACAGAGGCGCAGAGGGCACAGAGGGCACAGAGATTTGTTTCCGATCAATCTCAGTAAAACCAAGTAAGTCATGCAAATTCCGACGTCGAGTCGTAGGGGCGAGCCTTGGCTCGCCCAAAATCTCTAGCAATAGCGATGGGCGACTGACAGAGTCGCCCACTGAACCATAGCAGAACGGGAGAAGCGAAAATGAAACTAATCTACCTGGTATCCGGACCGATGGGGCGCACGGAAGCGGGCCAAGCCGAGCTCGGCAGGCGGCGCGAGTACTTGCAGCGTTTTGCTGCGCCCGACACCGAAGTCGATATCACCGACATCCCGGCCGGTCCGGGCTCGATTGAAAGCATGTATGAGGAATACCTGTCCATACCCGAGACGGTCAAAAAGGCGCATGAATTGCAAGCCGAGGGCTGGGATGGCATCTTGCTGGGTTGTTATGGCGATCCCGGCTTGGGCGCGCTGCGGGAAATGGTCGATATTCCCGTGGTGGGCGCGGGCCAGGCGACCGCCTTGATGGCATCGGCGCTGGGACGGCGCTATTCGGTCATCACGGTGACCGACAGCGTCATCGGGCCGCTGGAAGAAACCATGCGCAACAGCGGCGGCGGCGACAAGCTGGCCAGCGTGCGCGCGGTCAACATCCCGGTGCTGGAACTGCACCGCGATCGCGAACAAGCCATCGAGGTCACCATCGAAGAGGGCCGCAAAGCCATCAAGGAAGATCGCGCCGATACGCTGATCGTGGGCTGCATGAGCATGGGCTTCCTGGAGATCCCGGAGGCTTGCCAGGCCGAGCTAGGCGTGCCCTTCCTGAATCCGGCACGGGTGCAACTGAAATTCCTGGAGGCGATGCTGGGCAGCGGTCTGAGCCACTCCAAACGGGCTTACATGACGCCGCCGAAGATCGAATCCGGCTTGGCCGCGTCGCCGGCGGATTTGTATCACAGCAAGAACTAGCCCGCTCAACAATAGCGACATTGAATATCTTGTTCGGAATAGCAAATAGATGCCAAGCTCTTCCTGCCAGACTCAATATGTTACATTCTACAGTGAAGAGTCACCCCTCCCTGATGCTTCGGGGAGGGGCCGGGGGTGGGGTTGGAAATGGAGGATAAAGGAATGGGATTTGTACTGACAGGAGCGACCCTGATTGACGGCAACGGGGGCGAGCCGCTGGCGGACGCCGCCGTGTGTGTGGAAGGCGAGCGCATTGCCTGGGTCGGGCCCGCGGCTGACCTGCCCGCGGATGCGCAGGACTACGAACAGATCGACGTCAGCGGCAAATGGCTGCTGCCGGGCTTGATCGACGCGCACATACACATTTGCTACAACGGCGAAGAAAGCACCTTTGCCCTGCTGGAAAAGCCTCGCGATGACCTGGTGCTCGAGGCGGTAGATATCTGCAAGCGGGTACTCTCTCATGGCGTGACCACGATTCGCGATGTCGGGGGCGAACAGTACATCGAGATGGCGCTGCGCAAGGCGATTAACGCCGGTTTCATCGAGGGGCCGCGCATGAAGCTGTCGGGACGCGTCATTTCCATGACCGGCGGTCATGCCCACTTCATCGCACGCGAGGCCGATGGTCCGGACGAGATGCGCAAGGCAGCCCGCGAACAAATCAAAGCCGGCGCCGATATCGTCAAATTGATGGCGACCGGCGGCAGCGCCACCCCCGGGCAGGATATCCACGCCAGCCAACTCACCGTAGAAGAAATCAGCGCGGTGACGGAAGTAGCGCACATGATGGGGCGCACAGTAGCGGCGCATTGCCACGGCACCGGCGGCATCCGCAATTGCATGTTGGGCAGCGTCGACTCGATCGAGCACGGCACTTACCTGGACGAAGAAACGGCCGACATGATGGTCGCCAATGACGCAGAATTGGTGCTGACCGTGGGTGTGGGCAATCCCGATTTGGAGAGTTTCCCGCTAACCCCTGTGCAAATGGCCGATGCCGAGCGGCGCAAACCGATGATCGAGCAGGGCGTCAAGCAGATCCGCCAGACGATTGCTCTGGCGCGCGCCAAGGGCGTCTTCCTGGGCTGTGGCACCGACGCCGGCGGCAATCCCCTGGCGCCGCATCGCTTCAGCATGGCGCGCGAGCTTGAACTGCTGGTTGAGAATGACTTGACTGCCATGGAAGCGATCTGCATCGGGACGCGCAACAACGCCAAGGTCTTGCGTTGGGATGATGAGATTGGCACGGTAGAAACGGGCAAATACGCCGATCTGCTACTGCTCAATGGCGATCCGCTGGTCAATATCCGCAACCTGCGCGATATCGCCGCTGTTTACAAAGGCGGCGAGAGAGTTTAGGGCTCGGTGCGGCGATGGCTACAGTAGCGATGGTCGGTGACATATTCTTGCAGCAGCCGCTGCCCGACAGCGCTGCGCTGGCGGAAGTTGTGCATGTGCTCAAGTCGGCCGATTTCGCCTTTGGCAATCTGGAAACCCCGGTAACCAAGGGCGGCGAGCCGATTGAAAAATGGATCAACATGCGCATGCACCCTGATCTGCTTGACGATGTGATGGCAATGGGCTTTCAAGTTTTGACGCTGGCCAACAATCACATGATGGATTTCGGCGAATACGGCTTCGTGGACACCTTGACGCATTTCTACCATCGAGACTTGACCTATGTCGGCGCAGGACTGAATATCGAACTGGCCTGGGAAGCCAAGATCTTGCGCAAAGGCGATGTCGACGTGGCCTTTCTGGGCGCGGCGTCGACGCTCGGCCCGCTCTCGGCAGCGGGAGACAACCGCCCGGGCGTGGCGCCGATCCACGTGTCGGAATCCTACGCTATTGATCCGCCAGCCAGTATGGAGCAACCGGGCAGCGCGCCTTATGTCCATACCCGCGCCTGGCAGGAAGATATCGACCGCGCGGTTGCCGCTATCGAGCGTGTTCTGTACGATGTGGATCTGATTGTCGTGGCGATGCACTGGGGCGTGCCGCCCTTCTGGCGTCCTCGCTTTCAAGACGGATTGGCGGACTATCAGATTGAGGTCGGTCACGCGCTGATTGAAGCCGGCGCGGATGTCATCGTCGGGCACCATCCGCACTCGCTACAAGAAGTCGAGGTCTACAAAGGCAGACCCATATTTTATAGTTTGGGCAACTTCGTCTTCCATCACAACATGGGACCGGTCGTGGAGACGCCCGTCAGCCGCAACGCGCCTTATGGTTTGACCATGGCGCGACGGGATCGCAACTGGTCGGAGTCGCTCATTGTCGTCGCGGAACTGGACGACGAAGGCGAAGTCGCGTATCGTTTGGCGCCTGTCTTGTTGGACGACCTTGGCAATCCGGCGCTGCTGAAAGGCGAGGCAGCCGAGGCGCTGATCGAACGCTTGGATGCCATATCCCCCAATGCGAGAATATCGCATGTTGACGGACTCGGGCATTTGTCGGTAGTTTAACAGATACGTCATTCGTCCGTTTTCAGATTTGAGGAATTGAATTGTAATTGAAGGAGGTGCCGCCAATACCGCCAAGATGGATCGACCGCTAATTGTCAAGAAAACGAAGAAATGGAGAAAAACGAGTCATGAGCAGAAAACTGGCAAGAATATCAGTGATTGCCGCCTTGCTCGCTTTGGTGATGGTAGCGGTTGTGCCGGTATCGTCGCAAAGCGCGGGGGAAATGGTGCCGTCGATTATCGTTCATTCTGTCACACAGGCTGAGCGCCCAATCGAATATGAGACTACTCGTCTGGTCGTCGAGAACATGCGCGAGCTAGGACTGGAAGTCGAACACCGCGCCATCCCTTGGGCACAGTTGATCGATGAAATCTGGTACAGCCGCGTCGAGGGCGAAGGCCGCGCCGAGCGTCCATTCCAGATGACGCACTGGCGCATGGTGGGCCGCCCCGAGCGCTCGGACCCGGATGAGTTCACCTACAACCTCTTCCATTCCAGCGTCCGCGACGGCGGTTATAACTTCATCGGCTACAACAATCCCGATTATGACGCCTTGGCCGAAGCGCAGCGCGTGGAAGTGGCTGACAAGGAAGCGCGGCTGGAGCTCATCTGCGAAGCGCAGCAAGTTATCCGCAACGATATGGTGAACGCGTACTTCATTCACCCGCTCACGCCTCAGGTCGTCAATACGGATACCTTCAATGCGGATAGCATTGTGACGCAGGCCGGCATCGGCGTGCATAATTTCTGGACCTGGATCGGGATTGAGCCGACTGGGGACGACAAGACGCTGATCACCTCAACCACTTCCTTCCTGAATTCTTTCAACCCGCTGGAGATCGCCGGCGACGCGCCTAGCCGCGTAACGGAGATGACCTGGGACCGCCTGATGCGCATCAACCCGATTGGCGTGCCAGAGCCCTGGGCGGCAGAGAGCGTGGTATGGGAAGATCCGCTGAACGTGGTCGTTACCTTGCGCCAGGGCATGACCTGGCACGACGGTGAAGCGGTGCAGTCCGATGATGCCGCCTACTCCTTTGAAGCGGCATTGGCCGGCACGACGCAGGTGGACGAGGATGGCAACGAAGAGTTCCGTCCGGAAGCGCCCGATTATCATCCCTTCGCCCGCAACGTTGCCAATATCGAGATCATCGACGACCTGTCCCTGCGTTTCACGCTGCACACGCCTTCGGCAGCCTTCGAGACCAGTTCGCTGGCCAAGCTGAACTTGATCCCCAAGCACGTTTGGGAACCGATCATCGACGATCTGCTAACGAGGGATGACGCCGATGCCGACTCGATCCAGGAAGAAATCCCGATCGGCTCCGGTCCCTTCAAGTACGTCGCCTTTGATGTGAACGAGTTTGTCTTGCTGGAGGCTTTCGACGGCCACTGGGCGCTTCCCCAGATCGACACTTGGCTGATGAACGTGCTGCCAAATCAAGAAGCGACGCTGGGGCAGATCCAGTCCGGCGAGATGAACTTCCTTTGGGAGTGGCCGGGCGACCCGGGCGTACTACAAGACATCGTGAACGAAAACGAGCACCTTGACTTATTCTCGGCGATCAGCATCGGTATGAACTACTTCGCCTTCAACGTGCGCTATGCGCCCTTTGACGACGTGAGCTTCCGTCAGGCCGTCGCGCACACGATCCCGCAGCAGTTCATCATTGACAACATCTTCAACGGCATGGCCGCGCCGGCGGACAGCTTCGTCTCGGCCGCGCTGGAATACTGGCGCCAATGTGATGACCTGCCGACTTACGATTTCAGCATTGAAGGCGCGCGCGCTCTCCTGGAAAGCGCCGGCTACAGCTGGGATGACGACGGTCGCCTGCTTTACCCGTAAGGCTGGGTGCTGAATAACGCAGAAGATGCAAGGGCGAGCCTTTGCTCGCCCGCATCAGTATATGTCCATGTTCGGGCGGCCCACAAGCCGCCCCTACACGCGATAAAGCGAGATTAAGACATGAACCGCGGCGTCGTTTATTACATCTTGGGGCGTTTTTTGCAGAGCGTCATGGTGCTCTGGATCATCGTTACGCTGCTGTTCCTGCTATTCCGTTTGGCGCCGAGCAATCCCTTGGCCAGCTACATCGACACCACCTTCACCAAACAGCAGGAAGCGGCGCTGCTGGCGCGTTTTGGCCTAGACAAGCCGCTGGGCGAACAATACATCATTTATTTGTTTAATCTGCTCAAACTCGATCTGGGCGAAACTTTCAGCTATTCCGGCAAGAGCGTGATGGATATCTTGCGCGCGGACTTGCCAAACACAATTTATTTGACCTTGAGCTCTTTGTTGCTGGCCTATTTGGTGGGGGTGCTGGGGGGCATCGCGATGGCGGCGCTGCGCGGCAGCTTGCTTGAGCGGGTCGGGACCACCTTCACGCTGATGACCCGAGCGGCGCCACAATTCTGGGTGGGCATGTTATTGCTGACCTTCTTCGCCTTCCAATTGAAATTATTGCCCTCTTCGGGCATCGGACCAGCCATCGTGCGCTACCGCTGGGAGACGGAGTGGGACAAGTTGATGTCGCCGGTCTTCTGGCGGCATATGATCTTGCCCACGTTCACGCTGGCGCTTTACTTGCATGGGCTGCCGCTGCTGCTGATGCGCTCGAACATGCTGGAAGTGCTGGACCAGGACTATGTGACGATGAGCCGGCTGGCCGGGTACAGCGAGTGGCGGGTGATGATCCAAACCGCGGCGCGCAATGCCATGCTGCCGGTGCTGACAGCGCTGACGCTGGGCATCGGCTATAGCATCGGCGGCAACGTGGTGATTGAGCACGTCTTTTCCTGGCCCGGGTTGGGGCGGACGCTGGTGCGGGCGGTCCAGCAAGCCGATTATCCGCTGGCGCAGGGGGCGTTTTTCTTCATCGCGCTCATCATCGTCTTTATGAATTTCATCGCCGATATCTTATACAGCTTGCTCGACCCGCGCGTAGGGGCATCGGCGCAAGCGCAGGTCTCTTGACGCGGAGGAAAGACCATGCAACAAGACGCAATGGCGCGTGAAGGGCAATCCGGCAAGAAGAAGACGGTGGCGCGCTTTCGGCAGGGCTCTGCCATTCGTCAACTCTGGGAGACGAACCTCGAAGTATTTCAGCGCGACAAGATGGCGCTGTTTGGCCTCTTCATCTTCGCAATTTTCACCGTGGTGGCGATATTGGCGCCACAAATTGCCCCGAACGACCCGCTCAACCCGCTCAAGAACAGCGATGGCGATTGGATCAAAGACGCGATGCCCTATTGGCTCGCCGAACCGGGAGAAGACGTGGCGGAGGGCTATACCAACACGTTCTTGCTCGGCACAACCAATATCGGACGCGATATTTTTTCGCAATTGATCCACGGCTCGCGCTCGGCGTTGTTGGTCGGTTTTTCTGCGGCGGCTGCGGTAGCGGTCATCGGCACGGTTATCGGCTTGCTGGCCGGCTATTATGGCGGCTGGATCGACACCATTCTGATGCGGGCGGCCGATGTTGCTTTTGGCATCCCGTTTATCCCGTTCATAATCGTAATCTCCGCATTTTTTGATCCCAGCATCTGGAATGTCGTCATTGCTATGGCGCTGCTCTTGTGGCGCGATACCGGCCGCGTCATCCGTTCGCAAGTGCTGGTGATCAAAGAGCAAGCTTTCGTCAGCGCAGCGCGTGTATCAGGCGCCAGCGACCTGCGCATCATATTTGTCTATATCGCGCCAAGTATTCTGCCGCTTTCCTTCCTTTATGGCTCCTTCGCCATTGCCTGGGCCATCTTGACCGAAGCCAGTGTAAGCTTTCTGGGATTCAGTGACCCGGAGACAATCAGTTGGGGTTACATGCTGCAGGACGCTTTTAACTCTCTGGCGCTTTCCCGCGAGGCCTTCTATTGGATTGTGCCGCCCGGGCTCTGCATCATGCTGACCGTGATGGCGGGATTCTTTATCGGGCGGGGTTATGAGGAAGTATTGTTCCCCCGTTTGCGGCGGATGTGAGGAGTTTGCCGATGAACTCGACATCGCCCCCTCTCCCAAGCTCTCCTCCTTTGGAGCTGAGGAGAGGACATGTTTGAAGTAACACGGAATGATAACGACGGGTCAGCTAATAGCTGACCCCTACAGGGCTAGTTTATGTTTGAAAACTGTAGGGGCGACCTATCAGGTCGCCCGAAAATCACCGAAATAAATTCAAGTTTTGCGGTGATATCGCATCCGATGAAAAGGTGTCCGCTCCTCAGTCCCTTTGGAGAGAGAAACATCCCGCGTCTGCGGCGGATGTAGTCAAGCGTTAAGGAACCAGCAATGTCTATACTATGTTCTGCCAACCCCACCCCCCACCCCCCCTCCCCAACGCATTGGAGAGGGGGGCTTAGAGACCGCAATACCGGCCCGCCTCCTCACAGAAAACTGTGTGCGAACAAGGAAATATCCAGACAAATGCAAGTTCGTCCAGCGTCGAGGAAGTCTCCCCCCATTGCAATGGGGGGAGATTTAGAGGGGGGTTTAGTAGCGCTTACGCCTAATTTGATAGTCTTACCGAGGTCGCGTCGATGACCATACTCTCCATCCGCGATCTGAGCGTCAACTACGCCACACAGGACGGCACCGTACAGGCGGTTGACGGCGTTTCCCTCGATCTCGAAGAGGGACAGCGCCTCGGCTTAATCGGTGAATCGGGCTGTGGCAAAACTACCCTGCTCAAGGCGATCGTGCAGGTGCTGCCGCGTAACGGCCGGATTGCCGGCGGCAAGATCATGTTCAAAGGCATGGATCTGCTGCAGTTGCCAGCAGCAGAGATGCGTCAACTGCGCTGGCGCGAGATCGCGACCATTCCCCAGGCCTCTATGGATTCGCTCAACCCGGTGCAGCGCGTCGGCAGCCAACTGACGAAACTGCTGCGGGTGCGTGGCGGATATAGCAAAAAAACTGCGCTGAGGCGGGCGGCGGATCTTTTTGACCTGGTCGGCCTGGATACCGAGCGACTCACGCATTATCCGCATGAGTTCTCCGGCGGCATGAAACAGCGTGCCGTCATCGCGATGGCGTTGGCGCTGGAGCCGAGCCTCTTGATCGCCGACGAACCGGTCACCGCGCTTGACGTCATCGTGCAGCATCAAATCCTGGAAGTACTGCGCGAATTGGAGCAGGAACTGAACCTGACGGTCATGCTCATCACCCACGATATCTCGGTGGTAGCGCAAGTCTGCGATTCGGTTTCGGTGATGTACGCCGGGCGTATTGTCGAGCAGGCTGCCGCTGAACCCTTCTTTTCCTCGCCTGCCCATCCTTACAGTCTTGGCTTGCAACAAGCATTCCCGAATCTGGCCCGCCCACGCGATGTGCTCGTTTCCATTGAAGGTTATCCGCCGGACTTGCGCGAGCCCCCAAGCGGCTGCCGTTTCGCCGAGCGCTGCCCCTTCGTGCAGGACGCCTGTCACGACATAGACCCGAATCTGGAAGCGATCGGCGACGGTCGCGCCGCCGCTTGCCTGCGCTCTAACGAGATGGATGTCCTGCGCGTTCAATCAGAAGACCCGTCTCTGTGGCAGCGCGTGGAGGTGGCGCAGGGGTTAATCCCCCCACCCCCCGGCCCCTTCCCCCACAAGGAGGGAAGGGGAGCGGAACGTCCCTTATCACTAGGTGATGGGGGAAAAAGCCCCTCCTTCATCTCTGGGAGAGGGCTTGATGATGCCCCCTTGCTCGAAATGCGGGACGTTTCCAAACGCTTCAAGATCGGCGGCGGACTGGCAGGTTTGCTGCGCGGCGATAAAGAGCAGACAGTTTATGCCGTCAACAACATCTCCTTCTCGTTAAAACGTGGAGAGAGCCTGGGGCTGGCCGGTGAATCCGGCTGCGGCAAATCGACCACGGGCAAACTTCTGGTTAAGCTGATCGACGCCAGCGACGGGGAAATCATCTTTGACGGCGCCGACCTCGACGAGATGGATGACGATTCCTTGTTGACCTTCCGCAGCCGCGTCCAGCTGATGTTCCAAAATCCCTTTGAGGCGCTTAATCCGCGTTTCACCCTCTATCGCTCGCTGACCGAGCCGCTGGTGATCCATGGCTGGAAAGACGAGAACCAGCGCCTTGATCGCGTGATCGAGACTTTGGATCGCGTCAATTTGCGCCCGGCGGAAGTTTTCCTCGACAAGTACCCCCATCAACTTTCGGGCGGTCAGTTGCAGCGCGTTGTCTTGGCGAGGGCGCTCGTATTGCATCCCGACTTTCTAGTTGCGGATGAACCGGTGTCGATGCTTGATGTGTCGGTGCGCGCCGGCATCTTGAACACCACCCGCCGCCTGGCGCGTGAGTTGGGTTTGGCGACAGTCTATATCTCGCACGATCTGTCGCTGCTCCAATACACCTGCGACCGCATCGCTATCATGTACCTCGGTGAGATTGTCGAGATAGGTCCGAGCAACCAGGTCATCAACAGTCCGCAGCATCCCTATACCAAGGCGCTGATCGCGGCCGTACCGGTGCCCGATCCCACCATTGAAAACCCGCCACTGCGAATACAGGAAGGCGTTCCCCGACCCACAGAGCAGTTTGTCGGCTGTCCCTTCGCCCAGCGCTGCCCCGACGCCATGGAAGCCTGTCTCACGGTCCCTCCACCGCAAATCACTGACGAGAACGAGCACACAGCCCAGTGCCACCTCTACGGCGAGCATCAAGATTCGCCCAAACTCAAGCGCCAGGTGGCAAACGCGCTTTAGGATCCACCGCTTCGGTTGCTCTGATGTATGCACGCGGCAAGCGCGATATCGTCTACCTCGCGGAGACCTGCATGACCCTGGTAGAAGTATGAGTCCGTATGTTTGAAATTAGACCCAGAGACTTAATCTGGCTCTATATCTTTTTGCTGTATGTCCCCCTGTGTCTGCTTGTATACAGGCGGCTGAGCCCGTCTCTCTCGCCGACATCCAAACGATTGTCAATTGGCATGTTGGTGGCTCAGGTGTTGGTGATCGTGCTGTGCTTGGCCATCCGGCCAACGTCGCTATTTCAAGAATGGCTCTGGAAGTTAGGCGCGGAATGGAATATCCCCAGCGCGCTCGCTTCGGCGCAACTGGCGCTGGTCGGCGTTGTTGCGCTGTTCACAGCTTGGCAGGCACGGACAATACCTGCCTGGCAGCGGCTTTACTTCCTTGGGCTCGGCCTGGTTTTTCTGTTTCTTGGTTTGGATGAGTTTTTCGACTTCAGAACATCCATTCATAACCTGCGCGGGCATTACATGGTAGTCGGCGCGGCGATGGTGGTGGCGACGGTGATTGTAGCAGTCCGCTCGCCACGCGGCTCATGGATTTGGCAAATATGCCTGTTGCTTGGTCTGTCAATAGTTGCGGTGGGTGGGCTACTGTTTGATGTGACGTCGGATTTCTGCGGCACTATCGGATTTTTTCGCCCGTCTGGAGGCTGCCTGGAACCCGACTATTTCGAAGAAACCCTCGAGATTCTTGGTGTCTGGCTGGCGCTAATCGCCTTGCTTGGCCAGTTTTCCCGGATTGTACCGACGCCAAAGCCTCGTGTTCATCTGGTGCTCTATGTAGCGCCGGCGCTTTGGATCCTCCTGCTTGCCCGCGCATCCCCCGTGCCGGATATCCCCTATCAGAAATTCGGGTACGGGATTCAACCCGCATTGGTGCGATTTGAGTCGGAAGAATACTTGTACGGCTACCATATTGAGGTAGATGATGAAGAGATAGAGCTCCAACTTTACAGTTACCCTTGGGGTTCGATCGACATTGGGCTGGGCTATTCGATTCATCTGGTCGACCAGACTAGCGGCGGCTCCGTCGCTAGCCGAGATAATTTGCTGAAACGCGACCGCAGTTTTCAACTATTTGGGGATAATTTTGTTCGAGTTTACGCTCAGGAGATTGAAATTGAATTCCCGCCGGAGGCTCCGGTCAACCGCGCGCTTTGGGTTGTGCTGACGCTCTGGCGCCGGCAAGACGATGAATATGTGCGCCAGGAAGTCCTCTCGAGCGATCTCCCCCTGCTCGGCGATAACCAGGTCATCCTGGGCGAGTTGGTCCTGCCAGCGCATTCACCAGCAGCGCCGACCCTCCCGCTGGCAGCGTTTGACAGCGGAGTCCTTCTCCATGCCGTCAGAATGCCAGAACGCGCAATTGCGGGAGAGACACTGGAGATCACATTTTCCTGGCGCAGCGACGAAAGCGGCGACGAGGACCACGTGCAGTTTCTGCATTTTGGGCGCGAAAAGACAAGTGAATGGTTCGTCTACGATCAGCAGCCGCTAGGACCGCGCCTACCAACTCGTCTTTGGTACGCCGGCCTGGCCGACAGCGAAGCCTGGCAGGTTACGCTACCCGCAGACCTCCCGCCGGGGCGATACAGCGTCTTTACCGGGCTATATCGCGCGCGTGATCAAGAGCGCGTGCCGGCAAGGCAAGCGGATGGAAGGCCATGGCTTGACGCGCGCGTGCCGCTAGGCAGCATCACGATAGAATGATACATTTCTGTGGAACAGCCGCATTAGCGGCGCTTGCGGACGTGAAACGGTCGCAAGATTGCTTTAGGAGCATATGAGCGGCGTTGAATTCGTGTTTTCCAGCGACGAAATCATCCGGATCTTCATCTTCCTGCTATACGTACCGGCTTGCGTCATAAGTTTCTGGCAACTGATCCCTCGACTATCGCGGAGCTCAGCGCGCTTGGCAAGCCTCATGCTGGTAGCGCAGTTGCTGGTAGTTGCCTTGTCACTGGACGCAACCGTAACTTCGCAGTTTGACAAGTGGCTTTGGGACTTCCACGAGGAATGGAATATCCCTGCCACCCTGGCGTCGACTCAATTGGGAATGGTCGGCGGCGTCGCGCTGATAACAGCATGGCTGGCCCGAGCCAGCCCCGCGATAGTCCGTTTCTATCTGGCGGGAACTGGCTGCGTGTTTGTCTTCCTGGGCTTGGACGAATACCTCGCCCTTCACGAGTTTATCGAGGCTTGGGAGCTCTATTACATTGCGCTCGGCCTGGCGGTGGTCGTCGCTACCCTGGTTGTGGCCCGGCGCTCGACAAGGACTGCCTGGATTTGGCATTTCTGCCTCCTTTTTGGTTTGGCCTTGAGCGCGCTGGGCGCAATGGTGTTCAACGCGTTGCCGCCAAATTGTGACAATCTGGGATCGCTCCGCTTGGACGGCTGCTTCGAGTTTTATTTCCAGGAAGAGTCTCTGGAGCTTTTGGGCATCTGGCTGGCGCTCGTCGCTATGCTTGGTCATTTTTCTGAAGCTGTATTGATGCCGCGGGCTCGGGTCCGGGCATTTCCCTATACCCTGCCAGCCCTTTGGATTCTTCTGCTATTCCTCAATTCCCTTGTCCCCCGCCTGGAATTGCGGCTAATAGCCAAACCAGCCGCAGTAGACTTTGAATCCGGCATCCTACTGCATGGCTACAGCTTGGAGAACCTGAGAGAGTCTTCACGTGTCCGGCTCTTTGTGTCCGCCCGACAACGGGAGTATCTCGGCTTGGGCTATTCCATTCACCTGGTTGATCAAGTCAGCGGCGAATCGGTCGCAGGCCTCGATGAATGGGCAGATCGCCAACATGGCTTCTGGCTTTTCGGTCCCAACTATTCCCCCCTCCATGGCCAATGGATGGAAGTTCATCTGCCGCCGGAAACGCCGGTCAACCGCGCGCTGTCGGTCGTGCTGACGCTCTGGCGCAAAAAAGGCGGACAATTCAAGCCCTTTGAGGTGCGCGCCAGCGATCACCATCTTGTGAATGACGCGCAAGTAGTGCTGGGCGAACGCGTTGTCGCCGCCGAGACCACAGTATCCCGGGTAGCGCCGCTGGCTGAATTCGACAACGGATTCGCCCTCGAGGCCGTCGATTTGCCGATGCGCGCCCAATCTGGCGAGACCTTGAGCATAAGCTTCGCCTGGCGCAGCAAGGCCGAAGGCCGCGAAGACCACGTACAATATCTGCACTTGGGCCTCGAAGAGACCGGCGCCTGGTTTGTATATGACCAGCAACCTTTGGGTCCGCGCTTGCCCACCCGCTTGTGGTACAGTGGACTTGCCGACAGCGAAACCTGGCGCGTGCCGCTCCCGGCGGACCTTGCGCCCGGGCAATACAGTGTTTTCACCGGCATTTATCGCGCGCGCGACCAGGAACGCGTGCCAGCCAGCAACTCAACGGGCGAACGCTGGCTGGACGCCCGAGTGCCGCTGGGCACGCTGATAATCGAGTGATGAAGCGTTGAGGCGAGTCAAAGTGATCAATTGACCGCCCGCGTTTCCGGGCTGGACTGTGGACATGGGCAACGGCGAGTTATTTGTATCGCCAGATACAATCAACCGGATATTCATAATCTCATTATATCTCCCGATCGTCTTGATAAGTTTCTGGCGCTTGATACCCGATCTTTCTCAGTCAGCCAAACGCCTGGCAACTGCGATGTTGGCGGCCCAAGTTCTGGTGATCTTGTGGTCGATGGAGTGGGAACCCTCCTCGAATTTTGAGCGCTGGCTCCAGGTTCTAACTGGGGAGTACAACATCCCGGCCACTCTGGCGTCGATACAACTGGCGCTAGTCGGATGCGCTGCCCTTTTAACAGCCCGGATTGTAAAGGCGCGGCATATCTATCAACGTCTGTACAACATTGGCGTCGGGCTGGCATTCTTGTTTCTGGCGCTAGATGAATATCACAAAATACATGAGCGTATGCCAAACTGGGGAGCGTATTATTTTCCGCTTGGTGCGGTCGTCGTCTTGGCAACTACAGTTCTCGCGATATATTCACCACGGCGCGCCAGAAAATGGCAAGTCTGTCTATTGGCGGGCCTGGCCATAAGTGGAGCCGGTGGAATTGGCTTCGAACTGATGCCGACGGTCTGCGACAGCATAGGGCCGTTCCGCCTCAATAAGTGCTTGCTGTTTTCTACTATTGAAGAGGCGCTGGAGTTTGTCGGCGTTTGGCTGGCGCTCGTTGCCGTGCTCGGCCAATTTTCCGTCTCAGCGCCGGGTTCATCGCCTCTCGTCCAGCGTACCCTTTATGCAGCGCCGATCCTTTGGGTGTTCCTGCTTCTGCTTATTTCCTTTGTCCCCGTACTGGAGATTAGACTCCTCGCTCGACAAGCCTCTGTACGGTTCCAGTCCGGCGTAAATCTTCATGGCTACACTATCGAAACGTCCAGAGAGGTTTCGCGCGTTCGGCTTTATGCATCGTCAAAGCAAGGGAATGGCATCCGGCTAGGTTATTCCATTCACCTGGTCGATCAAGTCAGCGGAATCTCTGTCGCCAGGAGTGACGAATGGGAGGATCGAAGGAACGGCATTTGGCTATTTGGGCCAGAATACGCGCCAATTTACGGACAAATGATCGAAGTCGAGATCCCGCCGCAGACCCCGGTCAACCGCGCCTATTGGGTCATACTCTCGCTCTGGAGAAAAAACGGCGGCGATTATGCGCGTCGGATGGTCCTAGACAGCGATCTTGAACTGTTGAGCGAAACGCAAGTGCTGCTGGACGAGTTGGTCATTCCGACAGAAGCGGATAACCTGCCGACCGTCCCGCTCGCTGAATTCGAGAACGGATTCATCCTCGAGGCCGCCGATCTGCCGGTGCGCGCCCAATCTGGCGAGACCCTGAGCATAAGCTTCGCCTGGCGCAGCAACGCCGAGGGCCGCGAAGACCATGCGCAATTCCTGCACTTGGGTCTCGAAGAGGCCGGCCCCTGGTTTGTACATGACCAGCAACCTTTGGGTCCGCGCTTGCCGGCGCGCTTGTGGTACAGTGGACTTGCCGACAGCGAAACCTGGCGCGTGCCGCTCCCGGCGGACCTTGCGCCCGGGCAATACAGTGTTTTCACCGGCATTTATCGCGCGCGCGACCAGGAACGCGTGCCAGCCAGCAACGCTGAAGGAGCGCGTTTTGTCGATGGCCGTGTACCACTGGGAAGGCTGACTGTAGAGTGACGAAGGGAGTTTGGCGCTGATGGAGAGTGGTCCACTTTACGTAACGGTCGATACGCTTACTCGCATCATCTTCCCAACGATCTACGTCTTCGCCGGTTTGACCGTCTACCGCTGGTTCGTGCCTCAGTTGTCAACAGTGGCCCGGCGCCTGGCGGGCGTCATGCTGGCGGCGCAGGCGCTGACAATCTTCAATGCGCTATACATTGAATCATCTTCAAGCTTTTACCAATGGCTCTGGGATCTCCATCGAGAATGGAATGTGGCCGCTACGCTCGCTTCGACGCAATTGGCTCTGGCGGGTGGCGTTGCCTTTCTGGCAGCCTGGCTCGCTGGCAAGCGCCCCATTTGGTATCGCATCTATCTGGTTGGTATCGGTCTGATATTCCTTTTTCTGGCCTACGATGAATTCTTCACGTTGCATGAATATCGTATAGGTTGGAATTACTACATTCGTGTTGGAGCCGCTGTTGTCTTGGGAACGCTGGTTGTGGCCGCGCTCTCGCCGCGACGATCCTGGAAATGGCACGCGTGCTTGCTGGGCGGCCTGGCAATAAGCGCCGCTGGCGCAATCCATGTCGAAGTGTATGGGAGCATCTGTGGCGATTTTGGTGTGCTCTACATCGACCAGTGCCCGCGTAACACGGTGTGGGATTTGGAAGAAATCCTTGAGTTTTTGGGCATCTGGCTCACTCTGGTCGCGTTACTGGGCCATTTTTCCGATGCGTCGCCACCTTCAAATCGCGTAATCAGGACGCTGTATACGATGCCAGCGCTTTGGATCGTCTTAGTTGTTCCGACAGCGCCCATTTGGCCCATTGCGCGCCAGGTAGGCGGAGAGCCCGCAGCCGTCGCCTTCGAGTCGGGCACGGGACTGCATTCCTTCCACATCGACAAAAGAAAGAGCAATTTCACTGTCCGTCTCTTTTTGTCTCCAGAGCGCTGGGATTATAATGGGCTGGGCTATTCCATTCATCTCGTCGACCAGATCACCGGGGAATCTCTCGTCAGCCGCAATACACATGCCTATCGTCGACTCGAATTCTATCTGGCGCCGGAACATATTCCGGTGTATCGACAGTGGAAGCGCATTCGGTTCCCGCCAGGGACGCCGACTAACCACGCGCTGCGGGTTGTGCTGACGCTTTGGCACAAAAATGATGAGCAAATCGTTTACGACCGCGTGCTCTCCAGCGATCTCAAACTCCTGGGCGAAGCGCAAGTACTGCTGGACGAACTGGTCTTGCCAACTGGTTCGCCGACGCCGACGACCCCGCCTCTCGCCCAGTTCGAAAACGGATTCGCGCTCGGCGCAGTGGACCTGCCCGAACGCGCGCGCCCCGGTGAAAACCTGGTTATTCCATTTGCCTGGCGCAGCGACGAAAATGGCCGCGAAGACCACGTGCAATATCTGCATTTGGGACACGCGGAGAGTGGCGCCTGGTTTGTCTACGACCAACAACCATTGGGCGCGCGTTTGCCCACCCGGCTCTGGTACCGCGACCTTAGCGACAGCGAAACCTGGCGCGTGCCGCTCCCGGCCGATCTCGCGCCCGGTCTATATCAAGTCTTCACCGGGCTTTATCGTACGCGGGACCAGGAACGGGTGTCGGCCAGCGACTCGGATGGAAGGCCGTTTGTCGATGCCCGCGTGCCGCTGGGCAATCTGATCATCGGGGCAAGCTAATCTGAGCCCGGCTGGCGATGACCCACTAAGTTCGCCAGACACTAGGCCTGCCAGCGGGATTTAGTGCGCGATGGAGGAAAGCGTCGATGAATAGCGGCGAGTTGCTGCTTTCAAACGAGTCATTCATACGCATCTTTCTTGTTATTGCGTATGTTCCGCTCTGTTTGATTAGCTCCAGGCTGCTGTTCCCAGGGATGTCGCCACCAGCCAAACGTCTGGGGATTGGCATGCTAGCTCTGCAGATACTAGTGGTGGCGCTGTCAGAAGTAATCCAGCCGACTTCCATCTTCGAGGAGAGGCTCTGGGCCCTAGATCGGGAATTCAACATTCCGTCGACATTCTCGTCCACACAATTGGCGCTGGCCGGTGGTCTGGCGCTATTGACAGCCTGGCTTGCGCGGGCGCGACCGGCTTTGCTCAGTCTCTACCTGGCAGGGCTTGGTTTGTCATTCTTGTACTTGGCGCTTGACGAGTTTTTCGCCTGGAAAGACCTCGGATCTTCCCGAACCTGGAAGATAAACGTTTCAATACTTGGCGCGGCGACTGTTCTGGCAACGACTGTGTTGGCGCTGCGTTCATCACGACGGGCAAGGATATGGCATGGTTGCCTACTGACCGGTCTTGCGCTAGTTGCGATTGCCGCTGTCATCGTTGATGATGTGCCGCCATTCTGCGGCAACCTGGGCTTCATACGCCTGGAAGATTGCCTTGACTATAGGATCCCTGAAGAGATTATCGAATTCCTGGGCATCTGGCTCGCGCTAGTCGCCATGCTCGGACATTTTTCCGACGCGACGCAGACCTCATCGCCCCGTGTCCAACACAGTCCTTATGCATTGCCGGTTGTCTGGATAGCATTGATCTTTCTTATTCCCCTCGTCCCCCGATTGGAAATGCAGCTCTTGGCGCAACCGGCGGCGGTAAAGTTTGACAAGAGAATTCAGTTGAAGGGCTACCGCATCGACCGTGAGGACCGAGGCACTTTCATTCTCCGACTTTACGCGACTGCTACCGCCTGGGACTGGAATCACATCGGTCGCAGAGAGGTGGGGTATTCCGTTCATCTGGTTGACCAGGCGAGTGGAGAATCCTTCGCCAGCCGCAACAAGTTAGTCCGCCCGCAGTTTGAAATCCTGATTTTCGGCAGTCAATATGAGCCCATTTACCGCGAGTATTTAGCGCTTGAAATGCCGCCAACAATGCCAGCCAACCGCGCGCTTTGGGTCGCGCTAACGCTCTGGCGCGAGAATGACGGCGAGTATGAACGAATGAAGGTCCTCTCCAGCGATCTCAAACTCCTGAGCGAAACACAAGTCGTCCTGGGTGAGCTGGTCTTGCCGGCCGATTCACCGGCGCCGTCGACCGCCCCGCTCGCTCAATTTGCTAACGGATTCTCGCTCGGCGCAGTTGACCTGCCCCAAGGCGCGCGATCTGGCGAGAAACTTGAAATTCCATTTACCTGGCAGAGCAGCGAAAATGCCGGCGAAGACCACGTGCAATATCTACATTTGGGCTATGTATCCCCACCTGATGAGGTGGAGAACGCGGAAGGGGTTGAGAGCGGCGCCTGGTTTGTCTACGACCAAGAGCCGCTGGGTCGGCGCTTGCCCACCCGTCTCTGGTACAGCGGACTCGCCGATACCGAAACCTGGCAGGTGCCGCTCCCGGCCAATCTCGCGCCCGGGCGCTACCGAGCCTTTACCGGGCTCTATCGCGCGCGGGATCTAGAACGCGTGTCGGCAACTGACGCGGAGGAGACGCCATTTGTCGATGCGCGCGTGCCCTTGGGATATGTGATCATTCGAAGCGCACCGCCATAATGGAAATTGCAAGCTATGAATGGTCCTGATTTGCTAAGTTCAAGCGAGTTATTGAATCGCATCTTTGTCCTCTTGCTCTATGTCCCGGTTTGCCTGATAGCTTATCGCTGGCTGATCCCTCGCTTGTCGCCCACCTCCAAGCGGATAGCGAGTGGCTTTCTCGTGGCGCAGATATTCGTGATCGTGCTGTCGCTTGAAATCCGACCTGCATCGGTTTTTGAAGAGTGGCTGTGGAAGCTGGATCACGCCAGGAATATCCCGTCGACCCTTGCGTCCACGCAACTAACGCTGATCGGAGCGCTTGCGCTGGTGACAGCCTGGCTTGCGAAGGGACGCTCCGCATGGCAGCGTCTTTATCTGCTCGGGATCGGGCTGGTTTTTCCCTATATCGGGCTGGACGATTTTTTCGACTGGCAATTGTTAAATGAAAGCGAGATCAAAGAACCGTACGTTTTATTCGGCGCGGCAGTTGTGGTGGCAACGATCGCCGTCGCCATGCGCTCGCCCAGGCGCGCGCGAATATGGTATTTTTGCCTGCTCGCGGGTCTATCTCTCACTGCGATGGGCGGCATCGTGTTGGATGGTTTTTCGGAATACTGCGGACATTTTGGAATTGCGCGCGGCTACGATTGTCTGCAGTTCCGTTTCCTGGAAGAAACGCTCGAGCTTTTAGGTAACTGGCTGACACTGGTTGCCATGCTTGGTCACTTTTCCGGCGCAGCGCCGACGCCGCGGCCCCGCATCCGGTATATGCTTTATGCATTGCCGATTCTCTTGGCCCTCCCGTTCTCCATCCATTCATGGCTACCGGGACTGGCGGTCCGGCTGCTGGACGAGCCCGCGTCGGCTCAATTCGAGTCGAGCGTGCCCCAGGACGCTGTCCTTAACGACCAGCAACTGCTGGATGAAACGCTGGTCGTCTCGGGCGAATTGGCCGAGCCAGCCATATCGTCTGTGCGATTGCGCAAGGAGCCAATCGACAGCGGCGTGTTCGCAGTTTCGAACGAGAAATTGATCTTCACTTTTCTCTTCGCGCTTTATGTCCCGGTTGGACTAGTCAGTTACTGGAGCCTGGTTCCACATCTGGCGGCGCCTTTCGCTCGACTGGCAAGCGCTATGCTGGCGGCGCAGATAATAGTGATTGTGCTGTCGATCGGTATCCGGCCTACATCGAAATTCGAGATCTGGCTCTGGAGTTTGGATCAAGAATGGAACATTCCAAGTATTCTCGCATCGGCGCAATTGGCATTGGTCGCGGGCGTTGCGCTGTTGACAGCCTGGCTTGCCAAGGCGCGGCCCGCCCTGCAGCGTATTTACCTGGGCGGGATTGGTCTGGTTTTCTTGTTTCTGGCCTGGGATGAATACTTCGCCTTTCACGAAGGCATCGCAAATTGGGAGGGATACTACGCTGCGCTCGGCGCGGCGGTGGTGCTGGCGACGGCGATGGTGGCGTTTCGCTCGCCGCGGCGCGCGCGAAAATGGCACTTGTGCCTGCTGACCGGTTTAGCAATGAGCGCGATAGGGGGCATATTACTAAATGGGCAGGGGCCGATATGTGACCGTTTCGGCTTTTTGCCGCTCTACGGATGCCTGTGGCCTCATAACTACGAAGAATCTCTTGAATTTCTGGGCATCTGGCTGGTATTGCTTGCCGCACTCGGGCATTTTTCCCTGGCGGTTCCGACCCTGAAGCCCAGCGCCCGGCGCGCGCTCTATTCGTTGTCAGGGCTTTGGATTCTCCTGCTTGTCCACAATCCTTTTATCCCTCGCCTTGAGCTCCGATTCTTGGCACAGCCCGCCTCCGTACAGTTCGAGTCAGAAGTGCGCTTACGCGGCTACCGCATTGACAACAAAGATGGCACTTTCGTCATCCGGCTTTATCCGTCTGCCAAGCGACTCGATTATATCGGCAAGGGCTTTTCAGTGCACCTGGTTGACCAGGTTAGCGGCGACTCCGTCGCCGGCCGTGACAGACATGTTAGTCGTCAGGTTGGCTTGCTCTCCGCTCCTGGCTATAGCCATGTTTATCGTCAGTGGATGGAGTTTGAAATCCCGCCGGGGACAGGGGCCAACCGCGCGCTTTCGCTGGTACTGACGCTCTGGCGCGAAAATAACGGCGAGTATCAACGATTGAAGGTCCTCTCCAGCGATCTCAAACTCCTGGGCCAAACTCAAGTCGTCCTGGGCGAACTGGTCTTGCCCGACGATTCACCGGCGCCGTCGACCGCGCTGCTCTCTCAATTCGAGAATGGATTCTCGCTCGGGGCAGTGGACCTGCCCCAACGCGCGCGACCGGGAGAAAATCTGGTTATTCCATTTACCTGGCAAAGCAGGGAAAATGGCCGCGAAGATCATGTGCAATACCTGCATTTGCTTCACATGGAGACTGGCGCCTGGTTTGTCTACGATCAAGAACCGCTGGGTCCGCGCCTGCCCACCCGTCTCTGGTACAGCGGACTCTCCGACAGCGAAACCTGGCAGGTCCCGCTGCCGGCCGAGCTCGCGCCCGGGCGATATCAAGTCTTTACCGGGCTCTATCGCGCGCGCGATCAGGAACGGGTGCCGGCGACCGGCGCTGATGGCACTGCCTTTGTTGACGCTCGCGTGCCCATAGGCACGCTTATCATTGAGTAATAAGCTGTCGCAACGTCCGCACAGTTTCGGCAAGCAAAATGGAGTGGGAAAGGAAGGTCACGATGAGGGAGATGCTTGCGGCGGTCATACACGAGCACGGCGGCAGAGATGTTGTCCAGTTGGAGCATGTGCCCATCCCGCAACCATCGGCGGATGAAGTGCGTCTGAAGGTGCACGCCTGCGCGCTCAATTGGCTGGATGTAGGCATACGCAGGGGACCCCAGTTCGGCGCGATCCCGCTGCCGATGACGACGGGCGTCGATATCAGCGGCGAGCTGGATGCGGTCGGCGAGAACGTGTCTGGCTGGCAAGCCGGCGACGAAGCAACCGTGTATTCGCTCGTGACCTGCGGCGATTGCGAATACTGCCGGGAAGGAGATGTGACGGTTTGTCCGGATCATCAGATCATCGGCGAGCACATCAATGGCGGTCTGGCGAACTACGTCGTCGTGCCCGCGCGCAATTTGATCCCAAAACCGAAGAATCTCAATCACATAGAGGTGGCGGCGCTGCCAGTCGTCGCGGGCACTGCTTGGCACATGTTGATTACCGTGGCGGGCTTGAGCGCCGGGGAGACCGTCTTCATCCCGGGCGCAGGCGGCGGCGTTGCCAGCCTGGGCATTCAAATCGCCAAGTATGCCGGCGCCAGGGTGATCGCCAGCACTTCAACAGCCGACAAATCCCGCAAAGCGCGAGAACTAGGCGCGGACTACGTCGTCAACTATTACGACCAGGATTGGGTTGACCAGGTCATCGACGCTACAGACGGGCGTGGCGTCGACGTCGTACAGGACAACGTCGGCGGCAAAACCTGGGCCGATTCATTGCGGACCCTGGCGCGCAACGGGCGCATGGTGGTCTGCGGGTCGCATTCCGGCCGGCAATTCGAACTGGCGATACCGCAAATCTATCACCGTCAACTGAGCATCCTCGGCGCCAATGGCGCCACCTACAACGAATTGGTAACCGTGCTCGATTTGGCTGACCAAGGCTTTCTGCGACCCGTGATTGACACCGTTCTGCCCCTGTCACAGATCCACGAGGGACATCGCATTCTGGAAGAGCACGATCACTTCGGCAAAGTGGTTATGCAGATCACGGTGGACTAGACCGCCCCTGGCTCGACCGCCATCGACAACTTATCACCCGTTCCTCTCGCGCTCTTCAATCTGCAAGCGCAGCCGCTCCATCAAATCGACGCCCATCTGTCGGCACAGGTCAATCATATCGATTGGCACCCAGTTTTCGATCAAGTAGTCGCCTTCGCGTTTCCACCAGTCGAAATCGCGCATGGTCATGAGCTTGCCCGTGGCCGGGATACCGGCGTAATCGCCGTTGTTATATGAGAAGTAGGTGTCCCAGACGCCGCCGCAGGCGTATTTGCCTTCGCCGATGAAACCCATACTGCGCCCGCCGCGATCCATGTCCAGGTGGCGGTCGCCAAAGCCGTGCAGCCAATTGCGCTGGTGGAAGTCTTCAAATTCTTCCAGCGTGAAGCAGCCGCCGATGCCGCTCGGCCCATACCACTTCATGTCTTGATGCCAGTACTTGTCCTGCTCCATGCGGCTCATATCGCCGCCGTCGCGGTCGCGCACATAACGCATCAAGCCCTTGCCCATGGCTTCTACCAGTTGCAGGCTCTTGCGTGATTCCAGCGAGTCTTGCTCCGTCAACAGGATGCCGTCCTTGGCGACAGGTCCGGGCACTTTGCCGCCCTCCGCGCCTGGCGCCGGCGGCAGGACTTGATAACCCGCTTGGCGCATGACAGCCAAAACATCATACTGAACATAACTTTCGGCGATTTTGCCCTTGCGCATCAAATAAAACTGTCCGAACCAGATATTGGTCTTCTTGCCAGTCGCGGGGATGCCCAGCCAATCATTTACGAAGGTGCCGGTGAGATAGCCGCAGCCGGTGACCCACTCGCTCCCCGCTTCGCCAGCCCAGTCGGACAGGCCGCTTTCGATCCCGCCCATGAAGACATAAGGCGCGCGCTTGAGATCCGGGAATGCATGCAGTAATGGCAGCCAGAAATCCGAAATCAGCCCCTCCGCGCCGACTATCCGGTCGATAGGCGCCGATCCATTCCAGTCCACATCCTCATGAACGGCAGCCCGGATCACGTCAGGCACATTTTCCGCGCCAACATGATTGAGCTTTTGCCAAAAGTCCCACACTGTCTCCTTGTTCTGCTGGTTCAACACATTCGACATCATATTTTCCTTCTCTAATTTGTCGGATCTACATTGTCTTTAAGCATGGCGCCTTTGTTTCGGCAACAAGACGCCCGTAAATATCAGGGCGCATCCAAATACCGCCCAAATGGAGAACCCCGGGACGAAAGTGCCAAACAGATCGCGCGAAGCGCCCACAACGACCGGGGAGATGAACATGCCGAAACCGGCGATAGTCAGCGAAGCGCCCCACACAACAGTGATTTTGCGCGGCGTCATCCAGGACAACTGCATCGGCAATGTCAAAAGCGCCGGCTGGTACACCCAGGTGCCGAAACCCAGCGCGAGTATCGCCAGATTGATCGCCAGTGGATCGCGCAATAGAAAAGCGCCGAATCCCCCGATCGCGACCATGATGCCGGGGCCCAGAAAGAGCAGACGCCGATTCTGTACCCGCACCGCCAGAAAGCCGCCCAAGAGCACGGCGAATATGCCCACTGCCGGCAGCAACCCTGTGACATAGCCGGCTTGATCGAGGTTCATGCCTCGGAACTCGTGCAAGAAGGTCGGTAGCCAGCTCGTCACCGCGGCATAGTTGACGAAGACCAGCGCGTCGCCGACCACCAGCAGGAAGATCGTGCGATCGCGAAAGACCTCCCAGACCTCGCGCAAGGTGAAGATCGACGAGGATTCTTGTATGTGCGTCGACTGTGTGCGACCGCAAAGCGTCCAGGCACAGGCGCCGCACAAGCCGATAAAGCCAAAGACGCCAAGCACACCTTCCCAGGAAGTATGCTTCGCCAGCGGCGCCGCCAACGGGATCGATATTGCGATGCCCAAACTGATCACGATTAACAAGAGCGTATTTATAATGGGCACTTCTCTCGGGCGGAACCATTGCATGATTAGCGATGCCGTAGCCGTCATCATCAATCCAGTGCCGATACCGTAAAGCAGTCGTAGCAACAGCATCAGGTAGAATTCCTGAATCCAGGGAGAAAGTGCCAGCATGCCCAGCATGAACCAGCTGACGGTGAAGACGCGATTCAGTCCGAAACGGTTGATTATCAAGCTGCCCGGCAAGCCGACACAGGCTTTAACCAAGGTTGGCAGCGCCACCAGCAAGCTGGCGCTGGCCCGCGTGATGTCATAGTCGTCAATTGCGAGCGGCAAAAGCGGCGTGACGGCGAAGAAGTTCAGGCCGATAGAACAATGAGCCCAAAGAATCAATACGGCAATGACAAATCGATAGCGAGAATAGGCCCGCATATCGCTTACCGGCAGGTCGCTGACGGCGGCGGTCATCGGTTGCTACATTCACGCGCCATATTGTCCGCTAGCCCTTCACCGCGCCCGATGTCAGTCCCTTCACCAACTGACTCTGGAAAATGAAAACGACGATGATGATCGGCACGGCTGCAGATACGGCGGCCGCCGCGGCCAAGGTAATATGCCCCGGATCTTCGCCCGCGGCATATTTGGAAATGGCGACGGTAAGCGTCCAATTCGATTGGGTCAGGATACGCACCAGCAGGAAGTCACTGTATGCCAGCAAGAGCGTAAACAAGGCTGTCGAGATGATGCCGGGCCACATGATAGGAATGATTACGCTCAAGAAGGCGGTCAAGCGATTGGCGCCGTCGACCATGGCCGATTCTTCGATCTCCTTAGGGATATTCATGAAGAAACTGCGCAGCATCCAGATGGTGAAGGGCTGGTTGATCGCCACCAGCGTGATGATCAGCAGGATATGCGTATCGTACAAGCCGGAACGCTGACCGAACCACCAATAAGGCAAAATATAGGCCATGCCGGGCAAGGAACGGAATCCCAAAGCGGTGACCAGGATTATCACGCCGGCGATGCCGCTGTAGCGCGCCAGGGCGTAACCCGCCAGACAGCCGATAGAAATGGAGATGCAGATCGTGCCAATAGTTACGATGATGGTGTTGAGGAAATAGTCATAAAAGGTCTGCGTGCGGACATAACCGGGTATCGACCACAGGACGGCGAAACCGACGGCAAGTACGCCCAAATAGACGTAACCGCGCGGGAACGGGAAGCGCCTGGCCTGCATCCCCACGAAGGCCAGCAGACCGAATATCGCGACCAGTACAGCGGCGACCAAAAGCGGATCATCCGGGATCGTCTTCAACCAGAGATCGGTGTAATTGTCCGCCGTCGGCTCGAAGATGAAAAGCGGCACGCGGGAGTTGGCTTGCCGCGGCGTCTTGAAGGACTGCAAGGTCGTCCAGAAGAATGGAATGACGCTGAAGAGCGCGTAAATCGTCAGTGTAGCATAGATGACCGTCAGTACATAGCGATTCTCAATTCTCTTCATGCTAGCGCTCTTCGGTCTGCTCTTTATAAGTGCGCAGCAAGAAAGGCACCAGGACGACTAGAATCATGACGACGGTAATGACCGACATGGCGTTGGCTTTGCCGAGCCGCTGTACGCTCATTGCCGTGCGGAAGGTATAAAGCATCATCACTTCCGCTTTGTAAATCGGGTTCTGCTCGGTGAGCACAAATACGCTGTCAAAGACGCGGTAGGCGTCCATGATCGAGATCAAGCCGACGAAAACAAAGAGCGAGCGCAAATGCGGGATCATGATATGCCGTACTTGACGCAGGCGCGTGGCGCCATCGATCATCGAGGCTTCGATCAGTTCATCGGGCAAGGTCTGTAAACCAGCGAAAAACACAATGAGCGGGAAGGGCGTCGCCGCCCATAAGCTGTGCACCAGAATCAGCGATTTGACCGACTGCTCGGTAAAGATAAAGCGCGACCCCAGCAATGCGCGATACGCCCAGGCCACGATGCCGCCGGACTCGAACAATTGCTTGACCATCAGCGTGCCCACCACCGGCACTACTATAAAGGGCATCAAGAAGGCCGCGATGTAAATGCCGCGGATGCGGCTGGAGACCTGGTCCAGCAGGACCGCAATCAAGAACCCAACCGAGATCTGCGCCGGCACGGCGATAGCGATAAAGGTCATCGTAAAGGTGAAGGCTTGCCAAAACTTGCGGTCTTCGAATACGTCAAGGTAGTTGGCGAGTCCGACAAATTCCGGGTCATTGATGTTGCGGAAGGTCATGTATTGCGTGCTGAGCCAGATAGAGGTAAGCAGGGGGAACACCATCAGCGTCAGCATGACGAGCAGGCTTGGGCTCATGAACATGAAGAACGTTCGTCTGTTCATGCGAAAGACCTCAAGGCATCAGCAATAGATGGCGATGTCTGGATCGAGGGCGCGACGCCCTCAATCGAGTCTGAGCGCTGGCAGACCGCGTGACGGAAATCAAGCGGCGAGGGTTGGCGGGAACTTGCACAGCGCCAACCCTCATTGTTGAACAACTGATCGGCGCGGCTAGCCGCCGATGTAGCCCTGCGCCGTTGCTTCGGCAGTGTACTCTTCGGCCGCGCTGTCCAGCGCTTCCTCGGGCGTGAGATCGCCACTGCCGACCAGCGGCAGCCAGTTGCCGAGCGCGACACGCGCCAGCGCGGCGGCCGGGTTCAGCGAATTGCCGCCGACGCCCTGGCCCAGAGAGACGGCAAAAGCCGGCATATTGCGCCCGCCATGACCGGCTTCACTGACAGAGGAACGAACGATCGCGCCGTGCGCCGAGCCACCGACCTGGCCTTCGAAGTCGAAGGTTTCCATGATGGCGCGGAATGCCAGATCATAATCGACTCCGCCTCGCTTGGTAATCGAATAGGCATCGATCCAGGCGGAACCGCCGAGGATGCCGCTATCGGGATTGGGCGCTGGCGACGGCGCGAAGCCTATAATGCCGACGTAGTCCGATTTTTCCGGATCGTCCATGTTGGCGGCGCGGCTGGCCCAGATATGGACGAAGGCCAGCGTACCCGTCTCCATACCAATTTCGCTGTCGTCGATGCTGTAGGTCAAACCTTCGGGACCCATGCAGCCGTCGACAACTTCCTTCATCTTGGTCAAGGCGGCCACGCCTTCATCGCTGTTGAAAATCGGCGTATTGTCTTCATCGTTCAAGTAACGACCGCCGAAGGACCGGATGAAGTGCATGAACTCGATCTCCCAAGCCCAGCCCGCGTGCAGGTTCATGGTGAAGGGCAGATCAATGCTCGGTTCGCTCTTGAGCGTCTCGCAAGCGTCGATCACTTCATCGTAAGTCGTCGGGACTTCCAGCCCGTGCTGTTCAAAAAGATCGGTGCGATAGAAGAGATGCATGGTGTTCGACATGAAGGGCACGCCGTAGATATTGCCGTCGATGGTCGCCGCGTCCCAGACCGGTTGTGGGATATCGTCCAGGTTGTATTCTTCGCGATACTCTTCGACCAGGTCGTTGAGCGGCAAGAGCGCATCAAAGCCAGACAGCGTTACCATGCGCGACGGCACGGTGTGCAGGATCGCCCAAGGCGAGTCCCCGCCGCCGGCCAGCGCCAGGTTGGCTTGCTCCTCCGAACTGGCGGAGTCCAACAGTTGGACGTTCACGGTCAAGTTATCAACTTCGTTGCATTTCTCCAATTCGGCGGCGAAGAACTCAGTAATCGGGAATGCCCAACCCATAAAGTTGATTTCGGTCGCGTCCATCGGCGCATCCAGTTCACAAGGATCCATATCATCCGCGTAGACCGGCATCAGCAATAGCAAGATGGTTATCAATACAAGTAACTTCTTCATTGCAATCTCCTCACTGAACTAAGTGTGACAGCATTTGTCGAGGCGCAAAAGATTGCAACAGGCATGGTCGCTGCAGCCACCTGCCTGTTGTCTTGCGAACCGCTCCTCGCGCCTCAAGATACAAGCGCTTGCGAAAAGGTTTTCGAGGTCGCGCTCCCCACATCCTAACGTACCACGAGCCCGTACGCAACAAATTGCTACTCGCGGGTGTATTTCAGATTATTGGCGAGCCCCCATCGCCCACCCTCAACCACAAAAACTGTAGCAGCCAGCCGGCGGACACTTTTTGTCAACTGACTCGCTGCCCCGACCGCTAGCCCCCGACTCTATGCCGAAACTGCGACCATATAGTCGCCCTTTTCTCCCCGCCTTGCTCTATCATACGACGTTGCAATACACGGGGCCGCCTAGCCTGAGCTGCCGCTTTTCAAACCCGGCGTCCGGCTCAAACGAAGCCGCATCGTCCAAAAAGAGGCGCTAATCTCCGAAAACAGATTGCTGTATCCGCGACTAGACAAAGACGAAGAAACTTGAAACCGAAACCGACGCCAATCGCTAGGCATCTCTTATGACAAATACTGCAGGGACGACCGGCGGTCACTGTCGCCGGTCAGTATCGACCGGACCCTTGGGTCACCCGAATACAAACCAAAATTGGCAGGTGTTGTCGCGACTGTCCGCCCAAGGAAAAACTGTCCTGTCCTCAGATCTGGTGGGGTACCCCCCCCCGTATACATACTGTATCTATACTGTTACTCAAAAAAGGGGCAAAGTCAGGACAACTTCCGAGCATTTGAGGACCAATTGCGCTTCATTCGCATGCAATTTATGTCATTCTGCCAAAATATTGAAATGCGCCCCTACTCGCACGCTTTGCTTGCGTCGGATCGCATGCGCTAGAATCCGCGACAATTGCAGCGCTATGAACGCCACCCGCGACGCAACCGGAAATACTGGCGCCTCGCACAAACATTAAGAGAAGAGCGAAAAAATGAGCGGACAACCCAACATCCTCTTTGTCATGACCGACCAGCAACGCAGCGACACGATCCGCGCCCTGGGCAATCGGACGATCCGCACGCCGGTTCTGGATTCGCTGGTTCAAAACGGCATCGCCTTTAGCAACTGCTACACGCCATCGCCGGTCTGCGTCGCCGCGCGCAGCGCGACCATCACTGGCACGCCGCCACACCTCAACGGCTGTACATCCAACAATGAATCGCCACTGCGCCTGCAGAGCGTCATGCAGGTCTTGCAGGCATGCGGCTATCGTACGCATGGCATCGGCAAAATGCACTTTAATCCGCAGCTTGACGCAATGTGGGGCTTTGATAGCCGCGACATTTCCGAAGAAGGCGCCAGGCGACCGCGGGGCCGCAATGACTTTCATGATTACCTGGAAGCGAATGGCTACGGTCATGTGCTGGAACCGCATGGACTGCGCAGCGAAATGTATTATGTGCCGCAACCATCGCAACTGCCGGCCCAACATCATCACAGCAGCTGGGTGGCGGACCGCGCCATCGAATTCCTAGTCAAACGCGACCGCAATCAACCATTCTTCCTTTGGACAAGCTTCATCAAGCCGCATCCGCCCTTCGAGTCGCCGGTTCCCTGGAACAAACTCTACCGCGCCGCTGACATGCTGCCGCCACATCGCCCCGAAGGATTCGAAGGCCTGCTGAGCTATTGGAATCACCATCAGAATCGCTACAAATACCGTGACAAAGGCTATGACGAGATGCTCTTTCGCACCATCAAAGCCATGTATTATGCCTGCATTTCATTCATCGACTTCAATCTGGGGCGAATTCTGAATGCCTTGGGCGATGACATCAACAATACCATCATCGTCTATACCGCTGACCATGGAGAACTGCTGGGCGACTACGGCAGCGTGGGCAAGCGCAGCATGTTGAACCCGTCGGCGAAAGTCCCATTGCTCCTGCATGCGCCCGGCATCGAGGACCCCGGTCGGCGAATCGATCAGTCAGTCAGCCTGCTCGACATCCTCCCGACCTTCGCCGCTGCTGCCGGCGCCGACGGCCCTGCCCCATCGCCAGAGGGCAGTGATCTCTTCAGTGTGGCAGCCGGCGCTTGCCAGCGCGAATATGTCTACAGCCAATTCAGCGAGGGTCCCACCGGTCTATACATGATCGCGGGTCGCGACCGGAAGTACATCTACTCCGTGGCCGACCGCAAGGAGTGGCTCTTTGATCTGTGCCTTGACCCGCGCGAGACCAAGAATTGGGCGGGCAATCCGCGCTATGATTCCATTTTGCAGGATTTGAGGCAGAAGCTCATTGGACGCTTCGCAGCCGACGGTTACGACTCCGCGATAGAAAACGGCGCCTGGCGGGAATACGAAGCGCCAGTTTTTCCGGATCCGGCCGGGGACGATGGGCTCTTGTTCCAGGACGCGCCCCACCTGCTCGACCTACTGAGAGCGCTGGGACCGTACTATGAGGACAATTGACCGCAGGCGCTCGTCGGCAGCGACTTTGGGCTACCGCGCTCACACAAAGTAGCAATCCTGGCCGGTTGCCACCGATCACGGCCACTTAAGAAAATCGCATAGAACAGATCGATAAATCATTGCATTTGTCTTTGTGACAGGAGAAATCCTTATGCCTCTGCGGCAATCTGCTACAATACCAGCCTGGACTGAGGTGAGAGAAGGCAATGATGATGAAAATCAGCGCATTTGGTGACGAAATCGCTGTCGATTTTGAAGAACAACTGCGAGTGATGCGGCGCCTGAAAATCCCCTTGATTGATATTCGCGCGGCCTGGGGCGTGAATTGCTCGCAATTCACCGACGAACATCTGGCGCGCATCAAGGACCTCTGCGCCCGTTACGAGATAGCGGTCAGTTGTATGGGCAGCCCCATCGGCAAATCGCCCATCCAAGATCCGATCGAAATCGAGTGCGAGCGCCTGCGGCGTGTTGGCGCGGTAGCCGACCAGCTCGGGACCCGCAACATCCGCATCTTCTCTTTCTATCCCGAAGCCGGCGTCGACGGCGCGGCCATGCAATCCGCGGTTGATCGCCTCGGGAACCTGACCGACATCGCCACGTCGCTGGATCTGCAACTGCTGATGGAAAACGAGAAAGGCGTCGTCGGCGATCTGCCGGAAAACTGTCTGCAACTCATGAAAGCGATTGATTCGCCGAACTTCCGCTTTATCTGGGACCCCGCCAATTTCGTGCAATGCGGCGCCGCCAAGCAGGTCGATGCCTGGTGGGACGCGCTGCATCCCTACATCGGCTATGTCCACATCAAGGACGCGCTATTGACCGAGGGGGCCTCTAACGGTCATAGCGAGCGCTCAACCGTGAAGGTCGCCGGGCATGGGGACGGGCAAGTGATGGAGTTGCTGGCGAACTTGCAGAAGAGCCGTTACGACGGCGTGCTTTCCCTGGAGCCGCATCTGCTGGAAGCGCGGCATTCCAGCGGGTTCAGCGGGGCGGACGGCATGGAAATGGCGGTCACGGCCCTGCGCGGTCTTATGGCTGAAGTGGGGATTATCGAGGGGCGCTAACGCGTGGGCGATGATGGTCATCCACGGATCCGTCGGTCGACGTAGTCGGCGAATTCGGCATTAAGTATCTCCCGGCTCCGAGCCGATGTATCAACTTGCTCTTTTGAAGCCAGACCTGCCTTTAACGCCACTTCCGCACACCTTGCTAGCGTTCCCGGAGGGTATTTGAATTCGCCGTATCCGTCTTGCGCCTCGCTTGGCGGTTCTTCGCCCTCGGTTTCCGAGATCGCCGAGCTGTGGTCGCACACTTCAATCTCGGCGGTCGGCGGGAGTTCGCTGAGCAACTCGCCAAGCAATTTTTCGACGGACGTGCCACGCCGCTTGGCGACATCTTGCAGCCGTTCCGCGAGTTTTTGCGAAATATCAATCATCATGGCGTCGCTTCACTTTCTCGGCTTTGAGCCCGCTTTAGGAGGCAGTAAGGCCGATCCCAACGACAGTATACCAAAACTATCGCAGAATCATCACATGCACCTCGCGCGGACCATGCGCCCCTTTCACCAACTGATGCGCGATATCGGCCGTCTTGCTGGGACCGGACACGATCGTGGTATTGCTGGCCCGCGTGAAGGCCGGGTAACCCTCCCGCCGCTGCGCTTCTTCCCAGCTTTCCAAGTCGAGCAGGATTTGCTCAGCGCGCATCAGCGCGATATGCACCTCCGGCAAGAGCGATGTGCTGCGGTAACTCCCCGCCCCGCTCTCGAGGATCAAGCTGCCGGTCGCCGCCAGCGCCGCCGTGACGCCAGTGATGCCCACGCGCGCGTCACCGTCGTCATGTCGACCGACCGCCACGCCCAGCGATTCCAACATGCCCTGCAAGCCGTCCATGGGCAGTTGCTGCTCATCCCAACTCAAGACCGTCTTGTCACCGTCGATCAACTCCATAATCTGTTCAATCGCCTCATTGGACGTCACCTGATACACGAAGCAGCCCAACGCTTCCGCTTCGGAGATAAATCTTCGCAACTGCTCAGCCGAAGACAAATCTGCCATCGGGATCATTGGTCGGCGATCCGCTATCGGCTTCACATCGGTAAAGGGCTGTTGCGCTTTCCGCAGCTTGCCCAGGATCTGTTCACGCGCGTCCACGTTTGCGTTCCTTCCATAATTGGCGAAAGGGCTTGCTGGCAAACTCGGGAAAGTCGCGATGTTTCGTCCAGTTGCCCAAGACACCGGGCATGTAGTCGCCCATGACATGTTGACCGACCCGCGCCGCCAGGCCGCCCATATTGAAGCGCGTCGGCGATGTCATGCCGATGGCCCACATCCTCATCGCCACATCCCAACGGCCGTCGCTCTCGCCCGCTTGCACCAGGTCCCAGCGCAGATCGAGCAGCATGCGCGGCAGGTCGATATCGACCGGGCAGACTTGCTTGCAACTGCCGCAAAGACTACTGGCGTGCGGCAAGGGCGTCGCATTCTCCAGGCCGACGAATAGCGGCGTCAAAACCGCGCCGATTGGACCGCCATAGACCCAACCATAGGCGTGGCCGCCCATGGTGCGGTAGACCGGGCAGGCGTTTTGACAGGCGCCGCAGCGAATGCAGGATAGCACTTCGGCATACTTTGTGGCGTAGATATCACTGCGGCCATTGTCCACCAGGATGACATAAGCGTGCTCCGGTCCGTCATCTTCATCATCCCGCCGCGGCCCGTTGATGATATTGGTATAAACTGTCAGCTTCTGCCCGGTGGAACTGGAAGGCAGCACTTGCGTCAGGGTCGCGTAATCCTCGACCGTATCCACCAGCTTTTCGATACCCACCAGCGCGATATGCACGCGCGGCAACGAGGTGCACATGCGGCCGTTGCCCTCGTTCATTACCAGGCCGATAGATCCCGTTTCCGCGATTAAGAAGTTGCCGCCGGAAATGCCCATATCGGCGCCCAGGAAATCCTCGCGCAGCATCCCCCGCGCGAAGGCTACCATTTCCTCGGCATCGTCAGTCGGCTCCATGCCGAGTTCATCCACGAAGACATCGCGGATTTCCGCCTTTGTTTTGTGCATGACCGGGCCGACGATATGGCTCGGTGTTTCATTCGCGAGCTGGATGATATATTCGCCCAGGTCGGTTTCAACCACGCGCAGTCCGGCCGCTTCCATAGCATGGTTGGTGCCCAATTCTTCGCTGAGCATGCTCTTGGCCTTGGTCACGGTCTGTACACTGTGGCGACGCGCGATGTCCAGCACCAGCTGATTGGCTTGCACGGCATCAACCGCCCACTCTACCTGGAAACCATTTTTCTTGAGATTGCGCTCGGCTTTTTCTAACAAGTCGGGTAAATGTCGCAGCGCCCGACGCTTAGCTTCGGCGGCCTGCTGCCGCATGGACTCGCCGTGTTCGTTGCCGTGCGCGAACATGGTGTCCAAGCGCTTGTAATAGGCAGTGCGAGTGCCCTCGCCGATCGCATGCTGCAAGTCGTCATTATGCAAGGCGACATCGGCCAGGGCGATGAAGTTGTTGGACTCGACCCCCATCGTCATGCGCGTCCTCCACCAAGCCCCTTGGCCAAAACGTCCGCCAGATGAAGCACCCGCTTGCGGGACTTGTCCCGTGACAAGCCGCCGTTCATCTGGGTCAAGCAACTGACATCGCCGGTGACAATGGTCTCCGCGGACGAGTCATTGATATTATCGACTTTGGTCTTCAACATCGCGTTGCTGATATCCGCCATCTTCACGCTGAACAAGCCGCCGAATCCGCAGCAAACTTCGCATTCCTTGAGCTCAACCAACTCGGCATTGCCCAGATTCGCGATCAATTCCCGCGACGCCCACCCCAAACCCAAGCCTCGCAAACCGTGGCAAGCATCGTGCATGGCGAAACTCTCTTTCTCGGGAAGTTGCAACTGCAGATCGACGATGCCCAGGCCGTCAACCAGGAACTCGCTGAATTCCCAGGTGATCGCCGCCATGCGTCGCGCCTGCTCATAAAGCTCGCCATCGTCCGGCGTGAACAAGTGCGGATATTCGTGTCGCACCATAGTAGCGCAGGAGCCGGAGGGCGTGACGATGACCTCAGCGTCCTTGAAGGCCTTGAAGAAGTGCCTGGCGACCGTGCGCGCCTCGTCGCGATAGCCGGAGTTGAAGGCGGGCTGCCCGCAGCAGGTCTGCGCCATGGGGAAGTCCACGTCCACGCCGACATGCTCCAGGATGTCGACGGCGGACATGCCGGTCCCCGGATAGATCATGTCGACGATGCAGGTGACAAAGAGCGATACGCGCTTGCCTTTGGGTGATTCGCGTTCGGATAGTGCCATTGCTTCCGCTTTTGCTGTTGCTGTGAATCAACGCCGCCTAGTGTAGCGGAAAGCCACGCGTCAAGCTATCGCGCGTTGAGGTAGATTGATGGTAATTCACGGGTTGGTGAGGTGAAGCCACCCGTTTCATCTCGATAAGGGTCCTTTATTAACAGAGCCGCTTGTACCGAATCCGGTCGAGAGAAATGGCCAACGTTGTCGCCATCCCGCCTTTTATCCCGCTAACTTCTCAACGATATACTATGCCACGATATACCAATTCGTTAACGATAAAGAGACCCCAGAAATAACGCCGGCCAGTGGCAAGATAACGCCCATCTGGACTGAATTGAGCTACCTGCCCAACACGATGATGTTCCGAAAAATGCAATTGAGGGAGAAACAATTCTTCATCCGCCTCCAAATCCCAAGCCCGGGTTTGGTAGCAATTGTCGATCGTCATCAGCAAGCTTCCATCAGGGCTGATATCGCCCGCTTTGATAAGACATGGGCGCTTGCTGGGATGAGAAGGCAAGACCCGCATAAAACCCAGGTCTTTCTCCGAAAGCGACCAGCGATGTATTAAGGTCTCCGCCAAGACGATCAACTGGGAATCATCATCGGTGAACATGAGACCAGCTACCGACTCCCCGGACAGCGGACGAGGCTGCCAGGCTTCCCAGGCATCCGTTTCCCAGATTCGAATGGACCCGCTTCCGGCGGCGGCCAGCAAAAGGCCGTCATCCGAAAAAGCCCAAGCCTGGAACGCTCGGTTTTCGCCCGTCCCAAGTTCAATTTCGGAGGCCCTAAGCGACTCCAAATCAAATCGGAACAGCCTCGAGGAATTCAGGACCACCAGCAACCACTCCTGAGAAGGATGCAGCAAGAGCTCGCTTATCGCCCCGTCACTCACCGGGATCTCATAGAGAAAACTTTCCCCCAGCCGCTCCCAGATGCCCCGTAGCTCCCAAAAGGACAGGCTGCCGGCATCCGTCCCAGCGATGAGCTTATCTGACGTAACCGCCAAATGAGTGAACTCTCCTGTAGCAAACCCTCTTCCGCCAGTACCTGCCCCGCCCTCTCTATTGGGATCTTCAAAGATTTTCCAGACCAAAAGCTCTCTTGAGCCAGGTTTGTCATACTCAAAAAAGACATCACTCACCATAAAGAGCATGGGTCCCGTTTGCTGCCAAGCCAATTCATGCACGCCCGGGGGATCTGCGCCCAAACTGCGAATGCGATGAACGTTGGCGGCGGAAAATGCCTCGACCGCAAAACAGTCGCGTTGGCACGCCAAGTCTTGGGCGCTGGTCATGTTGACAGCGATTAGAAATACTAACGCGACAATTGCTTTTCCAATCATCTCACCACCTCCGCGGCGAACCTTCCCGGCGCTGCCGCGCCCGGCTAACTCCTTTTTGTCACCGGACTATTGGGGTCAAAATCAAGCGTCGCATCGTCAGGATATTCAGGTAGATCTGCTATGTTGACACCCTCAGGCAGTCTGATTATCCGGGCGTCGTCATTCACATTCGGGCCGCCATAGTACATCCAACCTATTTTCCCTTTCCTGGCAGTAGTAATCCACAAATTGTCGCTACTGCGACCAAGCACCAGGAAGTTATAGCCATCCTTGATTGAGGTGAAGTCATTGCCTGCTACTATCGCGGGATTCGACCGCACATTCACACCGTCAGAAGCTTGGACTGTACCAGAGCCGAAAACTGCGGGCAATTCGTCTATCTGCGAAGCGTAGGTTGCGTCGCCATTTTCGATGGCAACATGCACAATGGCATTTCGCATAATCTTATCCTCTTCCGTATCCATAAACCATTGCCACATTAGACCTCCCGCAGTATCAGTGTAACCAAACATACCGTCGGTATTCCGGTCATGAACCCAGTTTACAATCGAATCGGCCGTGATTTCGTTGATGCTGAGGTCCGTGCTATATTGCAGATACTGTATTTGCATCGGATTCAAGCCCGTCCTCGCAAACAGCGCGTGATTATCTGCCATCTCCATATCGACATGTAGCGGTCTAAGCGATGTCATCGAGTCATCATACATATGATATGTGTCGAAATTGTCGGTCCTTAACAGGTCCGGTCTGGGCGCGCCCATGCCTTCGCGTGTACCCGGATACGCGCGTACCAAGTTGCCTGTCCTGGCGTAGATCTCAAACGCATGCTTTGAATCCGTTATTTCCGCGAAGTAGTTGATTGAACCTGGGTTATCTTTCCCCCCTAGTCCGGCGTTCGCATTGAGTATATGACCCAATTCATGCAAGAGAACATTTGGAAGCAAATAATAATTCCGGTTGGCTTTCGCTTTCCAAAATATCGATATGGTGTCATCACTTACAATTGCCTGCGCCCCTACATTGGATTCTTCGCGTGTATTGCGTAGCGTTACCGTCCCGATTATTCGTCTAAACGCCTCAGCATTATCCCAATCATAACCGTTATCACGCGCCCAATTGCCAAGCGCAGCCGCCATCTCTTCCAAACCCTCCTGAACCAATTTAACGCTGTCCACGTTCCATGCATCCGCATTGACAGCGCTGGTAAACCTAACGTCATAGGCCGTCTCTACTTGAGTCTTGTAGTCCTGAAACGCACTGTCGCTTTCGCTTGTGTTATATGCGTCATTGGCTTTCTCCCAAGCAGCATCCATGGGGTTCCCCTGCCGCATCACCCGCTCCGCAGGATTGCCCTCCTCCGCCAGCAACTGCGCCTCATATGCCTTGCGCGATTCCGCAGTCTCTGCCCGACTCGGCAAAGCCACGTGCTCCCGGTTGAATATCTCGTCCAGCAATTTCATCGTGTCGCCGTCCCGCTCGTAAATGTACTGCACCCCCGACGGCGTCACAACGATCAGATACCGCACGCCCAGCCACAGCGCAGCGTCAAAGTCCGCTTGCGAGCCCGGACTGTCGTTCCAGTGGTTGTGCACCAAGGCTGTGTTATGCGGATCCTTTATCATCTCCCGATTCTCTTCCTGCAATGGCGTCTCGTCCTCATCGCCAAAGCGCCGGAATATCTCCTCTTTCGTCACGATGTTCACCGCCACCGCGCTTTCCCACCTGTCGTTAGTCAGATCCTTTCTGGTATGCTCCGTGGCGCCTAATGCCAGTCCTTTCCACAACTCGTCTTGACCGGCGTAATGCAGCCTCATCTCCTCCCTGTGCTTTTGCAAATACGCCTCCGCCTGCCGATCCGACTTCGCGTTCCAACCGTAGGACGCGAAGTGTTTCAAGTAGGCGATCGGATCATCCAGATAGTGCGCGAAAAGCCCTTCGTTCTGCACTGACTTTGCCACAGCGCCGACCAACTCGTCATCGGTTTCCACCTCCGGTTGACGCGACCCGAACTCGCTCCACCAGCCGTACTCCAGGTCAAACGCGCTGATGTCGGGCGCCACTGTCGGTTGGATGAAATCCGCAGGAAGAGTGATCTGCGGCTTGCCTGGAGTCTCTTCTTTCCGATCACGCTTCTTACCACTATTTGAGGACGAAGACGTGGGTTGCGGCGCGCTGCTAATGCCTTGGTACATCGGTGGCGGCGCGCCATAGTTCGCTGGCGCTGGGTCTGCCGCCCCATTAGTAGGTTTGCTTGTCGTTGCCGGCTTCGGGTCCGGTTTTACATATACAGAAACATAAGATGAGAAATATGTGGGCTTTGGATCCTCTTCGGGTTCCTCCGAATCGTCGCCGGAAGGGGGCGTTATCCCCAAATACATCAAATAGTAGTCGTCGAAATTCATTTCGTACTCCTTCAACATAAAGTTGATCTGTGAATGCGCCGGGCGTCTTTGCCCTGTCACAAGCCATTTCACGCGGCGCAACACACGGTTTATATCTACGTATGCTAACATTATAGAACGTATATTCTATTTGTCAACAGCTAATTTCCATATATTTCTAAATGATTCCTCCGCCAGCCCATCCGACTTCGCGTTCCAACCGTAGGATGCGAAGTGCTTCAAGTAGGCTATCGGATCATCCAGATAGTGCGCGAAAAGTCCTTCGTGCTGCACTGACTTTGCCACGGCGCCGAGCAGTTCGTCATCGCCAGTTTCCACTTCCGGTTGACGCGCCCCGAACTCACTCGATCAGCCGTACTCCAGATCCAGTGCGCTGCTGTCGGCATTCTATCGCGCGTCAGGCGAATTAAGGGAACGCATAAAGATGTGGATTGGAGGCAGGCAAGCTAAGTGATCCGCGAACATGCGAGATTAAACCCGCAGTGGCACAAGCCGAGTCATTCTACTGATATTGCGCCAAGTCTGGTTTATCACTACCTCCTGTCAAAGCTTCCTGGGCACAGGCCGTGAAACCATGGTAGGGGAACATAGTATTCTCTCGCTCCGTCCGGAGTAAATGGGTGATGATTGTGCATAGAGTCACCGAACAGGCACCCAAGAAAGACTGCCAAAGCGTGTATGGCCAGGAACATAATCATTATTGCGAAAGCTATCGTTGCGATTGCGAGCATGAATTTCCTGCGAATCGAACGGGGTCTCTTCTTTTTCTTCATCTACTGTTTGCTCCAATAATCAGCTACGGGATAGGCTAAGTGCGCGTTTCCGAGGTAGTCAAAATACTGGTCTGCTGATCGAAAACGTCCCCAAACCCTGGCTATATCTCGAGGGTTATCTGCGACATTCGCCGTACTTTCCATGTCCTCAAGCGTCTCGCCGTACATATGGCTGATCATTGCCGCCATTCTGATTGAACCAACAACGCTTGCGGCATAATAGGCAATATCCTGTCGCAAATCCCATGGTACTTCATCGAGTTTGTCATTACGAATCCAGAACAAAGCGACCTCTTGCTCCCGCTGACTCAATTTGTCAAAGCTCCGATCATTATAGTAGTCCGCCCAGGATCCAACATACGCTGATTTTTCATCGTCCGAGGGATCTAGTTTCGGAGCCGACTCGAGATCCGGGGCCTTTGGATCGAGAACCCATGGATGGGTTTCGCCAGGAGCGAGGCGCTCTTTCACGAAGTGATAAGCGTCTACGAGCGCCGGATAATGCGCGTTCGCTATGCCCGTGCCATCCCAAGATTCTTGCAAAGCTGGAAATACCTCTGACACTAAATCTCCGACTCTCAGGGCAGCATCCCGAAAGCCTGATCTCATAGTTGCGTCTTGCTGGCTATCGTCATGACCGTAATCATACAATAGTTCTGAGCCTAGCACTGTATTGAGCAATGACGAAGGGACCGCGAAGTCGGATGCCGCTTGATTGATTGAATCTTCATGCGTCCGCAACCAGTCCAAAGTATAGTCAAAATCATGACCGGCATTCGCAAACGTTACGAACTTGTCAATGTTCGCGTCGCTGCCCATCAATGCCATTTCGATTTGCTGCTCTTCCATAGACAATGAATTCCAAAATAGCTTCATTGATCTCACCTGATCAGGTATACTGGATGTGGGGTAGCTTAACAATGTAGCGCTTGTTGCGTGGCTGACTCTTACCTGGGAGCCGCGAGGAGAATGTACGTTACGACTAGACCATCCCGGCATAGGTATATATAACCTTCCTACCCCTGAATACCCTGGATTTATTTCCCTGAGATACGCCGTAAACTCTGTGATTTCCTTCGAATACTCTTCCTGCAACTGCTCATACGATTCGCCAGAGATTTCCTGGCCCGGCGGTGGCCCTACTATCCGAGCCGCTACCTCTTCAATTGTTTCGTTTCCATTATATGGAACAACTATGTAATCTTGTTGCCACCAGAACGGCTCATCCTCCCGCATAACGATCTCGGCCGGATTGCCCGCCTCCGCCAGCACCTGCGCCAAGTAGGCCGCGCGCGATTCCCTATCTTCCTCCGCCGACGGCAGCGCCACATAATCGAGATTATGAATCACTTCCACAAGCTTCATTTCATCGCCGGAGCGCCGGTAGTGATACTGCAAGCCGGAGCGTGTCACCAGGACCAGGAACATCACGCCCAGGTCTAGCGCCGCTTGCAAGTCCGCATTCGAGGCCGGCGAGTTGTTGGGGTGATTGTGAATGAGCGCGATATCGCGCCCGTCCAGCATCCGCTTGTGTTCGTCCTGCAAGAGGACAGAATTCCTGCTGCCGGGGCGCAAAAATACTTCTTCGCCGCTGTTCAGGTCAATCGCCCGCGCGCTTTCGTAGCGGTCGTTCGTCAGATCTTTGATGTTGCTCTGCATGACCTGCCAAGCCCGCTGATCCGATTCTTCAACCAGCCCCCAGTCGGCGAAGCGAGCCATGTACTCGTCAAAACTCAGATGCCCCGGGATGCCTTCGTATTTCACGGCAAGCAACATGCTGCGCGTCAGGGGATCATCTTCGGTGCCCAAGAGGTAATCGATCCGCAGTTTCTGCTCATCGGACAGCGTTTGCACATCCGCCCGCTCAAAAGCCGCCCGCGCTTCTTGATAATCCATGTCATCCGGCAGCAGGTGATCCTGGACAAGGTCTTGATAACGTCTTTCTATGTCCTTGGCTGTATCAATGTCGCCAGCGGTGTAAGCGACCAAAGGGATATGAATATTGAGGCGCGGCAGCGGAATGATCGTCTTTTTCGCCGGTTTCCCTCCCGGCCTCTGGCTATCCGGCCGCGGGTTGTAAGTTGACGTGCTCGACGGCGGCGTTGGCTGGACAAAACCAACAATATCGTTTGGTATGGTTTCCTGAGTCGGCGACCGCGGCGGCGGTGTTGGCTGGACAAAACCAACAATATCATTTGGTATGGTTTCCTGAGCCGGCTCGGGTCCGGCTTTACATATACAGAAACATAAGATGAGAAATATGTGGGCTTCTTATCCTCTTCGGGCTCCTCCACGTCGTCGCTGGGAGTGGGCAGCACGCCCAAATACTGCAAATAGAGTTCATCAACCATCTCGTCCTCCTAAATCATCAAACTCGTTTGTGAACGCGCCGGGCGCCCTTGCCCTGTCACAAGCCAGCCCGCGCGGCGCAACACTCAGTTTAATATGAATGCTTGTCAATATTATAGAACATATATTCTATTTGTCAACAATTTTTTCCACATTTCAAAACCCGAACCCATCTACAGCTGCGAACAATCATGCGAATATCCATTCTTCCGCGAGCGCTCCATCACGCTGTCGCCCGCAAAGGGGCTTTTTGTTACAATCACCGGCATATCGGCTCTAGCAAAGGACAGCGAAAATGGCGGATTACACTCCCCGACCGGAACATAAATTCAGCTTCGGCTTGTGGACGGTCGGCAATGTCGGCCGCGACCCCTTCGGCGCGCCCACCCGCGAGGCCATCTCGCCCGTGGAGATCGTTCACATGCTGGCGGAGGTCGGCGCTTGGGGCGTCAACTTGCACGACAACGACCTGGTCCCCATCGACGCCAGCGCCGCCGAGCGCGACCGCATCGTCGCCGATTTCAAGCGCGCCCTGGACGAGACCGGCATCGTCTGCCCCATGGCCACCACCAATCTCTTCTATGACCCCGCGTTCAAGGACGGCGCTTTCACCAGCAATGACCCGGCCGTGCGCGCCTATGCCCTGCAAAAAACCATGTCCTCAATGGACCTGGGCGCGGAGCTCGGCGCGAAGATATATGTCTTCTGGGGCGGTCGCGAAGGCGCCGAATGCGACAGCGCCAAGAACCCGGCCGACGGTGTCAAGCGCATGCGCGACGCGGTCAACTTCCTGTGTGAATACTCCAAAGACAGTGGTTACAGCTACCGTTTCGCCCTGGAACCCAAGCCCAACGAACCGCGCAGCGACATCTACTTTCCCACCGTCGGCAGCATGCTTGGCTTCATCGCCACCTTGGACGATCCCGACATGGTCGGCGTCAATCCCGAGGTCGCCCACGAGCACATGGCCGGCTTGAACTTCACCCACGCCGTGGCCCAAGCCTGGGATGCCGGCAAACTCTTCCATATCGATCTCAACGACCAGATGTTCGGCCGCTACGATCAGGACTTCCGTTTTGGCAGCATGATGCTCAAGCAGAATTTCCATCTGGTGCGCTTCCTGGAAGACGTCGGCTATGACGGCAGCCGTCATTTCGACGCCCATGCCTATCGCAGTTCGGGTTACGAAGACGTCAAGGAATTCGCCCGCGGCTGCATGCGCTCCTACCTGGTCTTCAAGGAAAAAGCCGCGCAGTTCAACGCCGATGCCGAGATAACCGCCCTTCTGGCGGAGATCAACGCCGACGATGGCAGCTACACTTGGCTGGGCGATGGCTACAGCAAAGCCGCCGCCGACAAGCTGAAAGCGATCGCTTTCGATCGCGTCGGCATGGGCGCGCGGGACCTGCCCTATGAACGCCTGGATCAGTTGACTTTTGATATTCTGATGGGGGTGCGATAGCGCTACTTTGCAGCCCAGGCAATCGGGATCAAATAGCGACGCCCCTTGCATCGCCCGCAGCATCGCTGTCGTACCTTCGGGCGACTCGCAAAGTCGCCCCTGCAATACAAGATTCAACTTGCCGCGTAAGTCTTTTGGAGAAGGAAACACCATGCCTTACCTCATGGGACTCGATATCAGCACCACCGGCGCCAAAGCGCTGATCATCAATGAAACCGGCGCAGTGATCGCCGTCGCCAATACACCGCAGCCGATCAGCCAGCCCCAGCCGCTCTGGAGCGAGCAGAACCCGGCCGACTGGTGGGACGGCATCGTCAAGAGCATCCGCGCCGCGCTGGCGGAATCCGGCTTGAGCGGCGACGACATCAGCGCCATCGGACTGACGGGACAGATGCACGGGCTGGTGCTGCTTGACGCCCAGGGCGAAGTGCTGCGGCCGTCGATCCTCTGGAACGACCAGCGCACGCAGGCGCAATGCGACTATATGACCGAGGTCATTGGAGCGAATCGGCTGCTGGAATTGACGGGCAATCCTGCGCTGACGGGCTTCACCGCGCCAAAAGTCCTCTGGGTGCGCGACAACGAGCCGGATGTCTACGCCGAAGCGGCACAGATACTGCTGCCCAAAGATTACATCCGCTACAAGTTGACCGACGCCTACGCGACGGACCTAGCCGGCGCAGCCGGGACTTCCCTGCTCAACGTCGCCGAGCGCGCCTGGTCGCAGGATGTGCTGGACGCGCTGGACATACCGGCAGCGTGGATGCCGCCCGTCCATGAAGGCACGCAGGTGACTTCGCGGATCAGCGCGGCGGCGGCGGCGGTCACCGGACTCAGCGCCGGCACGCCGGTTGTCGGCGGCGGCGGCGATCAAGCCGCGGGGGCCATCGGCATGGGCTGTGTCACGCCCGAGGTGATCGGCGTCACTGTTGGCACATCCGGCGTGGTCTTCGCTCCCCTAAGCAGCTACGCCTACGAACCGGAGGGTCGCTTGCACGCCTTCTGTCACGCCGTGCCCGGCACATGGCACTTCATGGGCGTCATGTTGAGCGCCGCCGGCAGCTTGCAATGGTACAAGGATACTTTTGCCGCCGATATGGATTACGACAGCTTGCTGGCGGAAGCGGCGGCGGTCCCGGCCGGCAGCGAGGGACTCTTCTTCCTGCCCTACCTCACCGGCGAGCGCACGCCTCATCCCGACCCGCTGGCGCGGGGCGCTTTCATCGGCATCACCAGCCGCCATAGCCGCGCCCACATGACCCGCGCCGTGCTGGAAGGCGTGGCTTTCGGCCTGAAGGACTCCTTCACGCTCGTGGACCAGGTCGGATTGCCGGCCGAATACGAGGTGCGCATCAGCGGCGGCGGCGCCAAGAGCCCGGTCTGGCAACAGATCATCGCCGACGTCCTGGGCGCGCCCCTGGTCAACATCAATACCACCGAGGGCGGGGCCTTCGGCGCGGCGGTCTTGGCCTCTGTCGCCGCTGGGGTCTTCGATGATGTCGCCTCCGCCTGCGAAGCGATGATCCAAACCGGCGAGGGTGTGGCCGTCGGCGAGAATGCGCCAATCTACGCCGAGCGCTACCAGATGTATCAGTCCCTCTATCCGACACTGAAAGGCACCTTCGCCGAACTTTAGCAAGGCGTCTCCGCCGATAAATTCACTCGGTACCGTATTTAGGTCATGACAATATCGACCATGCTCAAATGGCGGTAAATTTCCGGCATCCGCTAAACTGAACACCTCGAAATTCAAACCCGATTATAATCAAATGCATCCTTGATAATAGAACACATGTTCGGTATTCTGCCTACGCCTGCTTAAGCCGATCACAATCGGCGGGCAGGATTTAGCCACATTTTCTGAACCACTTTTAGGAGGCAACATCATTATGTCAGCACCAGCGATTAAGACCTGGGTCACCGGCGAGCTCGTCTCGGCAGCGGACTTCAACGGTCAAATCAAAGATCAGCTTGCAAACTCATTTTTGCACAAGGCGACTGAGCCCGGGAGCATTCCCTATCTTAGCGCCTTGCGGGAGGAAGCTGCCTTGGCGCCGCCGTCGGACAGCAAGCGGCACTTTTTGATCAGGGAAGGCGATGGCGCGGCGCCGCAATGGTTGCCCACTAGCTTGCCGCACACCGAGTTGGGAACCTATACCGCAAATGGCGATACGGATCTCACAACCTGGTCGAATTATTCTTGGTTATACGTCTATGACAACAGGAGCCGATCCGGAAATTGGATATTGACAAGCAAGATCACAGATGATGTCAATACCAGCACACGAGTGGTATACACAGACTTAAGTTCGCTGTACCATTACATCACGCTTTATCAAAACGAGGATGTTCTAGCGATCTATGCTCGGAGACTAGCAGTCAGTATCCGCACTAACTATGGAGGTTCCTCTGACGTTGTTGTCGCCCCCGAAGATCGTCATGGTAGACGAACTGTAGATAGCAGCGTTGACATCACAATCTTCGGCCTGCAGTAACAGGCGTCATCGTCCGCCTGTCTAGGGCCTAGGTTGCTCTAAGGCGAGGTATCTCCAGCATTTTACGTTCCGTGGCTTGTCGCACCTGGTGGGGGCAATGCCAAAACACCTGACGATGCTGGAGACCTCGCTTCTGCCCTCAACATAACTCCGTTCCTGTGTCCCAAAAGCTAATCCCAATCCACATAAATTCCCTCTTGCAGTATTGAAACTTTTGTTCTATAATAGAAGAGGAATAAATACTATTCGCATATACCACGGGAGGTAAACCCACTATGTCAGCGCCAGCACCAAAAACTTGGAACGATGGCGACCTCGTCAGCGCGGTCGAACTGTACAAACAAATCAAAGAACAGCTTGCAAATTCGTTTTTACACAAAGCGACCGAAGTCGGCAGCATCCCATAGCTGAGCGATCTGCAGGACTGGCTGCGTTGGCGCCGCCGACCGTCTCGAAATCTATCTGTCGCTTATTCCGACCCTGAAAGACTGCTTGGCCCGACCTTAGTTCTCACGCGACCATAGCGCAGCGGGTTTAACACTGGAATGCGTGGAGACTCTACCCCTTCCGCCGGTCCGAAATACGTTGCCCCCTTCCACGCTCCACCATTTCTATGACTGAGGAGTGGGCGCTTTATCTCAATTGACTCACTGCCCCTACCGCAAGCCCGCGACCATATAGTCGCCCTTTTCTCCCCGCCTTGCGACATACGCCAAACAGGTCGCTATTCTCCCAAAAGCATATTGCTGTACGCGGAAATAGACACAAACTTCAAACCGAAACCTGAGCGCCTCTTATGACGAAAAATGTAGGGGCGACCGACGGTCAGTGTCCACGCGACCTAACAGTCGCCCGAAAGACACCACTTACAATTACGTCGAAAATGTATGGGCGAGCCGGTGGCTCGCTCACCCTTGACTCGCCCGCAATCGCCACAGAGATTCCCGCTTTTAAAGCGCTGTCAACCTGGCCTGCACTCAGTTGCCGATCCGGGGGGGTACCCCCCATATACATACTGTATCTATACGGTCTCCCAAAAAGGGGGCAATTTGAGGGCAATTTCCCAGCATTTAAGGACACATTGCGCTCATTAAAGCGCGCAGGTCAGAGGACAGCATTCGCGCAAGTCGCCGTCGTGATCCTTCCCGACCTTGCTACCAGCTCTAGCCCCGATAACGCGCAATATGCGATGGTTGGCCAATCTGATACAATGTTTGCGCTTTGAACTCCTTCGTTGTATCGATCCGTGCTGAAAGATGAGTAAGGAGGACATATACCACGGATATTAAGCAAGTCGTTACACAATTTCGTCCATTCAGTCTAGGGAGACAAATCATGAAGAAGCGCTTTACCTTTATACTACTTATCGCAATCGTGCTGCTGGCCAACATGAGCTTGGTATCGGCGGACATGCACGGTTGGTGGGCGGACGCCGCTGCGCCATACGCGGGCGCGACCATCCGCGGCGTATCCGAGAGCACCCCGCCGTCGAATTACGTGGCCGATGTCCTGGCGGCGCAATTCACCGAGTTGACCGGCATCAATGTCGAGTTTGAAACGACCTCTTGGGATCAGATGTATTCCAAGGCGATCAACGACATGGAAGCCAACACCGGCATTTACGACTTCGTCTATATTGAGCAAGACATCATCTACTCCTACCTGGCGCAGGATTACCTGGTCAACTTGACCCAGTTCGCCGCCGACAACCCGGACCTGGCTTATGAAGGTTACGATGAGTCCGCATTCACCAGCTTCGCCGACTACTTCAAGAATGCCGATGGCGATCTCTTCGGCGTGCCCATGGAAGCCTTCGTCAAGGTCTACCTGTATCGCAAGGATCTCTTCGAGGACGCCGATATCATGGCCGCCTTTGAAGAAGAGTACGGTTATCCCTTGGCGCCGGCCGAGAATTTCGACCAATACCGCGACAATGCCATGTTCTTCACCGCTTACGGCGAAAACATGGATATGGACCTCTGGGGCACGACCGTACAAGGCTCGACCGGACACCCGGCATCGACCTACGAATTCCTCGAGTCCATTGGTCCCTCCTTCGGCCTTTACAACTGGGGCATCAATCTGGATGCCGGCTCGGCAATGAGCGCCAACGGCGGCGCCCTTGATGGCGATACCGCTGTTGAGGCTTTGACCTTCTGGCTGAGCATGCTGCCCTACGCGCCGCCCGAAGCCACGTCCAGCACCTGGGACGAAGTCGCGTCCAGCTTCGCCGCGGGACGCGCCGCGCAGGGCTGGGTCTATGGCGAAAACGCCGCCTGGATCGCAACTGATGACAGCCGCTCGGCCGTCACCGGCAACGTCGGCGTTCGCCTGCCTGTCACCGCGCCGGGCGTCATTGAAGCGGCCGAGATGGGCGACGGCTACATCGGTTACTACGATGGCGGCGCCTTTGGCGTACCGCATTCGTCGCGAAACAAGGAAGCCACCTTGCTCTGGCTGCAGTTCATCGGCCAGCAGTCGGTGCAGGCGGAATGGGCTGCCGCGGGCGCGCGCATCACCCACACCGCCACCTTCGACGATCCGCTAATCGCCGAACAGGATGCCAAGGTAGACGGCTACTACACGCTGCTGGAAGAACAGGGTCCGCTCTTTGCTGGCGCGCCGCCCTTCCCCTTCCACGCGCAAGTACGCGAAGTCATTGATCCCTTCATCCAACGCGCGATCCTGGGCGAGCTGAGCCCGGCCGATGCCTTGTCGCAAGCCGCAGCCGCCGTTGATGAAGAACTATCCCGCCTCGGCTACGGTATGTAAGCCACAGATTCCAGAATTGAATCAGGGTGACTGGTCAGTCACCCTGATTTGTCATTGCGTCAGGACCCAAATAGTGCGCAACCCCCGCACCGGCTGGCTCTTGCTCAGCCCGACATTAATCATTCTGCTATTGTTCGGCTTCGCGCCTTTCTTATACGTTTTATTTGTCGGCTTCAACCAATGGAATGTCTTTTCCGCCGACGATGGTTTGGTTTTCAACGGCCTGGATAATTTTCGCCGTTTGGTCTTTGACGATGACTTTCTTCATTCCGTGGGCTTGACCGCGCGCTTCGCCATCTTCGCGATTGGCAGCGAGGTCGTTCTCGGCTTTGTGCTGGCGCAAATGCTGACGCGCAATTTCCCCGGCAAATCGCTCTTTCGCATCATCCACACCTTGCCCCTGATGGTGGCGCCAATCGCTGTCGGCGCGATTTGGCGCTTGCTGGTGATACCCGGCTTCGGACCGGTGCCCTTTTTCCTCGACCGCTGGTTCGATCTCAAGTATCAGATCGGCAGCTATCCCGACCAAGCCTTGTGGACCTCAGTGATTATGGACGTCTGGCATTGGACGCCCTTTGTCACGCTGACCATGCTGGCGGGCCTGTCCGCGATTCCCAAGGAGCCGGTGGAACAAGCCCGGGTGGACGGCGCCAACCGCTTCCAGGTCTTCTGGTATGTCACCTTGCCTTTCTTGCGTCCCGTCCTGCTGACGACCGTTTTCATCCGCATCATGGACGCCATCCGCACGGTTGATGAAGTCTGGATGCTGGCGGGCGGCGGACCCGGCACGCGCTTCACCGGCATTTACATCTGGCGTGTGGTCTTCCCGCGGACGGACTACGGCTACGGCTCCTCCATCTCGCTCATCACGCTCTACCTGACCATCGTCCTGTGCTGGCTGCTCTTCATCGCGATCTCCGGGCGGCGCAAGGGAGAGGTCGAATGACTATCAGCTTCCGGCAGCGCGCTTGGCGCCTCTTCGTGACCTACGGCTTCTGGATCTTCACGACCATTGTGACCCTGCTGCCGATCTGGTGGATGTTTGTCGTGTCCATGCGCAGCCGCGTGGAACTATTTGGCCGACCCAACCTCAGCCTCAGCCGATTTTTCGTCGAGAACTACACCAACGTATTAACGGACAGCACATTCCAGCGCTATATGACCAATTCGGTGGTGGTATCGACCAGCAACGCCTTGCTGGTGATGGTGCTAGCGCTCCTGGCAACCTATGCGCTGTCGCGTTACAAGCTGACCGGCCGGGACAATATCTTCTTCTGGCTGATTACCAACCGCATGGCGCCGCCGGCCGCTTTCTTGCTGCCGCTGTACATCATGTTCACGCGCACCTTTCGCCTGGGCGACTGGACGCTCTACGATACGCAGATCGGCTTGATCTTGCTCTACTGCGTCTTCAACTTGCCCTTTGCTATCTGGCTGCTCAAGGGCGTGATTGACGGCATCCCGATTGAATTGGACGATGCGGCCATGATCGATGGTGCCGGATTATGGGGCGTATTGCGGCATGTGATTGTCCCCCTGGCAGCGCCGGGTCTGGCGGTCACCGGCATCTTGAGTTGGGTCTTCGCCTGGAACGAATATCTCTTCGCCGCCAACCTGACCAGCGTGCAAGCGCGCACCATCACTACCGGCCTGGCGGAATTCGTGACCGTCACCGGCACCAACTGGGGCGAGCTGGCGGCGATGTCGATGCTGACCTTGATACCGTCGGCGATCATCGTGATCCTCGCTCAGCGTTACATCGTCATGGGCTTGACCTTTGGCGCGGTGAAGGAATAAAGACATGCAAGAGCAAGAGACCAGCAAGGGCAAAAAGGAGATCAATGGCTTCCTGCCCTTTTACACCAACGCCTTCGACCGCGTTTTCATCGGCGTCGTGATCCTAATTGGGATTCATCTGCTCTGGCTGCGCTTCATGGAGCCGGCGCTGCCGATCGAAGCGGCGACGGTGATCTCGCTGGTGATTGGATATATCGTGGTACGTCGGGGATGAGTGATCCAACTCACTTCCCCGAACCGGTGGTCAATCCCCCGATGAGCCGGTCCTGAAAGACCCCAGAAATCACCAGAATAGGCAAGATCGTCAGCATGGTCGCCGCCGTGATGATCTCCCACGGAAAGGAGTACTCTCCAGGGAAGAGCGAGATGCCCACCGGCGCCGTGCGCATGAAGTTGTCGCTCATTAAGACTAGCGAGAGCGGAAATTCGTTCCAGGAGAATATGAATACGATCAGCCCGGTCGAGATCAAGCCCGGCGCCGACAGTGGCAGGATGATACTCCAGAAGATACGCAGGCTGCTCGCGCCATCCACTCTGGCGGCGTCTTCAATCTCATGCGGCACCGTCTTGAAAAAATTGGTCAGGATCCAAACGGCGATCGGCGTATAGAGCCCCGCATGCCCGATGATCAGGCCGGAATAGGTATTGATCATGCGCAATTCGAGGAACATGTTGAAGAGCGAGGGGAGCAGCGCCAGCGGCGGGAACATCGAAACCGCCAGAATCAGAATCAAGATCAAGTTGCGTCCGCGATAGGTCAAACGGCCCAGCGAGTAAGCCGCCAGCCCCCCGCAGGCCAGAATCACGAATGTCGTGGTCGCCGCCACGATGAAGCTGTTGAGGATATAGCCCAGCAGTTCCGGCGTTTCGCGCAGGATGTTGAGGTAGTTTTCCAGCGTCGCCGGGTCGGGCAGATATTGCACTGGCCAGGCATAAATATCCGCTTCGGTCTTGATGGAAGTGAGGAAGATCCAAGCCGTCGGGAAGAATGACACCACGACCGTGATTGCCGCCACGATGTAGAAGCCGAGCGAAACGGGCTTCTGCCGGCTCGAGCGCGGCCTCTCTTGCTCCGAGGCCGGCCCAGGGGCGGCTCCTCCAAATAGCGTCACAGATCACCTCGCCGAATCATCAAGATATATAAGACGCTGATGGTCATGATGATGATGAACTGGATTAGGATTGCGCTCGAACCGAGGTTGAAGTTGACGTACTGAAAGATGGCGCGATAGGCGTAGAGCGACAGCGTTTCGGTGGACGTCAAAGGACCGCCGTCGGTCAGATTAAAGGGCAATTCGAAGGCGCGCATGGCATCCATTGTGCGCAGCAATACCGAAACCAGGATCGCCGGTTTCAGCAGGGGCAAGGTGATAAAGCGAAATTCCGAGAATCGAGTTGTCCCGTCCACGCTGCCGGCTTCATAAAGATCGTCGGGAATGGTTTGCAGCCCCGCCAGCAACAATAGCGCCATGAAGGAACTGGTCTTCCAGATCGAAACGAACATCATCACGTGCATGGCGCTGGGGATCGCCCCCAGCCAGTTGATGCGCTCGGCGATCAGCCCCATATCGGACAGCATCGAGTTGAACAATCCGAATTCGGTATTAAACATCCAGCGCCACATCAGGGCGTTTAGCGCCGTCGGCAGCGCCCAGGGAAAGAGCACCGCCATGCGCACCAACCCTTTGCCGCGGAAGTTGCGGTCGAGGACCAGCGCCAATCCGATGCCGACCAGCAACTCGATAGGCACAGTCACGGCTGTGAATAGAATGGTGTTGTTCAGCGAGGTTATGAAGCGCGGCGTATTCAGCAGGCGCTGATAATTGGCCAGCCCGGCATATTCGTAGCCGGTGAAAATGCTCGTGCTGTCACGCCCGAAGCTGAGGACAATCGTCTGAAATATCGGGAAGAGCAAGACAAACGCGATGATCAGCAGCGCGGGTACCAGAAAGGCGGGACCTGCCCGATTGGCATATTTCATCGCGTCGGTCTTATGCCAGGACGGGGCGCGGCTGAATGATCCGCGCCCCGTGTCTTGATTCGACTAGGGCATGATCGCCAGGATTTGCGCTTCGGCATCGGCGAGCGCTTGTTCCGGCGTCTTCTCGCCCAGCAAAGCGGCCGAGATTTCCGTCTGCATAATCTCCGAGATTTCCGGATAGGCGGTGCCGGTCTGCGCCGAGGGGCGCGCGAAGGCATAGACGAAATTGGCGCCCAGGGCAGCGACGCCGGGCGCGTCTGCAATGATGCGTTCATCGTCGTAAACCGCCGGGCGCGTCGGCACCTTGCCTTGGATCAGACTGGCTTGCACTTGCGATTCGTAGCTCGTAAAACACTTGATGAAGTCGGCTGCCGCCCCGACATTCTCCGAGTGCTTGTTGACCGCCAGCAGGAAGCCGCCGATGACCGTGGTATTGGTCATGTCATTGCCCTCGAAGTAGGGCACACGCGTGAATTGCACGGCATCCTTCACTGGCGAGTCCTCCGCCGTCAGCGTCGCCAGAACGAAGTCTTGCACCATCAGGAAGACGGCGCGTTCCTGCTGGAAGAGCAAACGCGCGTCATTGGGACGGAAAGTCAGGATGCTTTCCGGCGCGACGCCGGATCCCAACATGCCGACCATTGTCGAGAGCGATTTGACGCCAGCTTCGCTGTTGATCCCCAAGTTGCCATCAGCATCAAAGAAGCTTCCGCCTGCGCCCTGGAAAAACGCCAGCCAGTTCATGAACAAGCCTTCAATCTTGGCCCACATGCTGATGAAACCAGCCAGATCCGGGTTGCCTTCCCCTTCGACGATGGCCTCGGCTTGCGCGATCAGCGCTTCCCAGGTGCTTGGCGCCTCAAAGCCGTATTTCTCCAGCAGGTCGGCGCGATAGAATAGGTGGATGCCGTCAATGTAGAGCGGAATCGCGTAAGTGCTGCCGCCGACTTGCGCCGCCGCCAGGAAGCCGGGCAGGTATTCCGCCAGCGCATCGTCGCCGAAATAATCCTCAATGGGCGCGACCCATCCGCGGGCGGCAAAGTCGCCGGGCCAAATCACATCAACAGCGATGATATCGGGCTTGGAGTTGCGCGCCGTGAAATTGGTGACATAAATGCTGCGCGATTCGTTGGGCACATCAGATATGCGCTCCCACTCCACGCTAATGCCTCCGACTTCGTTTTCACAGGCTTCAATCAGAATCGGCGCGGCATCGCCGAAGCCGCGCGCGCCGATAGAAAGCGTCAGTTCAACATTGCCCTGCGCCGCTATCGGTAGCGCCAGTAGCGCGATCATGATGAGAACGACGGCGGAGAATAGTCCTTTTGAACGACTGCATTTTGCGAACATCACTAGAATCTCCTTATCAATTCATATTGCCAAACTTTGCAAGCGAGTCTTTACATAAAGGCTCCTTCCATGACCATATAACACAGACTGGTACAAGATTCCAAATCTTTGGGAATGCCGCCCAAGCCTCAGGCACCCGACACCCGCGGCATCCAGAGCGGCTCCAGGCCCCAGCGGCTGAATAGCAGCGTCCGCAGCATATCCGCCCGCGTCCGCGCGAAGCCTGGCTCCTCCCACAAGTTATGAAGCCGAGCCGGATCGGCGCTCAAATCGAACAGTTCGTAGCGGTCCGCCGCCGGATCAAAGTTGATCCGATATCTGCCCTTGTTGGCGCTCTTGACGTACATGGCCGCCGACTTGTGGCGCAAACTGTCGTCGCGCAGCGGCTCTTCCTTGAGCATTTCCGCCCGCAGCATCGCTTCCGTCAGCTGGGCGCGCAGGTCTTCGTCGGCGTAGAGATTTGCCACTTCGCCGGGATCATCGCGCAGGTCGTAGATTTCGCCATAATCGCAATTGAAATAGAGCGTGAGCTTGTAGCGCTCGTCGATGTAGGTTTTCAGATGCAACGTCGTCGGCTGATGGCGGTTTTCCACCATGACATGATCCCTGGCCTTGGAATCATCGCCGGTCCAGACCGCGCGTTGATCGACCCCGGTCATCTCCTCCGGAATGTCTATGCCGCAAAAGCTGAGGAACGTAGGGGCATAATCAACCAGCGACTGCAAGCTGTCGCTGACATGTCCGGCGGGAATCTGTCCCGGCAAGCGCGCGATCATAGGCACGCGGATGCCGTCCTCGTAATGAAATGCCCCTTTGGCGATCAGCCCGTGCTGGCCAAAGTAATGCCCGTGATCGCTTGTGAAGACGACCAGCGTGTCATCGGCCAAACCAAGTCTATCGAGATGGTCGATGATCTGTCCGATGTACTTGTCCATGCAACTGATCATGCCGTAATAGCAAGCGATGTCCTTGGCCAGTTCATGCCGGTCATGCAGATGGGAATGAAAACCGTGGCAGCCACTGCCATTGGCCTCCTGCCAGGCCGAATAATCGGGTTCCGCTGTCTGCGTCAACTGCAGGTGCGGCGGGGACGGGGCGGTGTCTACGCGCCCCCTGGCCTCATGCTCGCCCGGCGTGACCGACGGTACCGTCACTTCGGCCGGATCATACATCGTATCCCAGGGCTCGGGCGCCAGGTATTTCGGATGCGGATCGAAGAAGCTCGCCCAGAGGAAAAACGGCTGGTTCCGGTCGTGGTACTCCGTGATGAGCGCCTCGCTGCCTTCGGCGATCCAGGCATTGTAGTGATATGGTTCGGGAATGAGCCATTTGCGCCGCTGATCCTCGACATGGCCCGTAGGCTCCAGGAAATAGTCGCGCCAGTTGTCCAGGCCCTTCTCTTCCATCCAGAGCGCATAGTGCTGCCCGACATGGGCTTCGTCGGTGTGGTTCCGCGCCAGCTCGATATGGTCGAAGCCATAAAACGGACCGTCGAAATCCGCCCAGAAGTCGAGATCTTGCAAGATTGGGTAGGATTCCAGCGATGGATACTCCTCCGTGGACTGCAGCGGCTGGAAGTGCGCCTTGCCGACCAGCGCCGTCCGGTATCCGGCGGCACCCAGATGCTCGCCCAGGGTCGTTTCGCTTTCGGGCAGTTTCGTGCCCAGCGACCAGGCGCCGTGCTGCGAAGGATATTTGCCGGTGATCATGCTGCTGCGGGTCGGCGTGCAAGTGGGGTTGGGGCAATAGGCGCGCGCGAAAGTCGTGCCTTGCGCGGCCAGCTTGTCCAGCGCCGGTGTTTGAATCTCCGCGTTGTTTTGCCCCAGCGTGCGCCAGTGCTGCTGGTCGGAGGTGATCAAAAGGATGTTGAGTTTGGACATGACTTTCTGTTCGTCGCTGGTGATTAAAGGACGCTAGCACCGCTCTTGCGGGTAATACCGTTTTCCCTTGATCGCTTCCGGCAGCATGCTCTCGTCGGTGTAGGCCCGGTAGCCGTCGCCGTAACCTAATTCTTTCATTAGCTGCGTGGGCGCGTTGCGGATGTGCAGGGGAATCGGCAAGTTTCCGCGTTCTTTGACATCGTCAAGCGCGGTGAAATAGGCGTCGCCGGCGGCGCGGTTCTTGCGCGCGCATGCGAGATAGACGACGCCGTGCGCCAGGTTGAACTGGCATTCGGGCAAGCCGATGGTCTCGACAGCGCGAAAGACCTCATTGGCCAGGGTCAGCGCCGAGGAATCGGCCATGCCGATATCCTCGCTGGCGAAGATGACCATGCGGCGGGCGATGAACTTGGGGTCTTCGCCGCTGTCGACCATGCGCGCCAGGTAATAGAGCGCCGCGTCGACATCGCTGGCGCGCATGCTCTTGATGAAGGCGCTGATGGTGTTGTAGTGCTCCTCGCCGGTTTTGTCATAACGCAGATGCTTGGATTGCAAAGTCTCGCGCAGATGCTCGACGGCGATGCGGCTTTCGCTGTATAGCCGGGCGGCATTCTCCAGCAGATTCAGTGCGGCGCGGGCATCGCCATTGGCATAATTCGCAAGGAAATCGCCGGCGTCCTGCTCGATTTCAAGATCCAGCGCGGCGCTTCCCCGAGCGATTATCCGCTTAATCTCGTCCTGTGTCAGCGGGTTGAGGGTGAACACTTGCATCCGCGACAGCAGCGCCGAAATGACTTCAAAGCTGGGGTTCTCGGTGGTGGCGCCAATGAGGATGATGGTGCCGTCTTCGACATAGGGCAGCAGGAAATCTTGCTGAGCTTTGTTGAAGCGGTGAATCTCGTCCAGGAAGAGGATGACGCCTTCGGGCGGCCTGTCCTGGTCGGGCGCGTCAAAGAGCGCCATCTGCGCATTGGCGGTCTTGCCCGGCGCTCGAACCGTTTCCACGATCTGACGCAGTTCCGCTTTTCCAGCGGAGACCGCGGAGAGGTTGTAGAAGGGCTTGTTGGCGACAGCGGCGATCATGCGGGCCAGCGTGGTCTTGCCCACGCCCGGCGGCCCCCAGAAAATCATGCTGGGGATGGTCCGCCCCTGCAGGACGCGATAAAGCGGCTTGCCGACGCCGACCAGGTGATTCTGGCCGATGAAACCGGCAAGATCGCGCGGACGGATGCGTTCGGGCAGGGGCGTGGGCGGCTGGCGCATGTCAATGTCGCTCCCCTTCGGATGCCAAGAGCAAAGAATCAACCTCGGATTATCTTCACGATCTGATGCAGGTGATCGACATCGTGGTAGGCGCTCAGCACTAACTGATCGTTGAGCGTGAAGCCCCCGCCGTCGGCATCCCGTCCCGGGCGCTCCCAGAGCGCCTCGTCGTCCTCGGGCAAAGAGGCCAGAAGCGCGTGATACGGTTCGCGAACTGCTTTCCATTTTTCAAGCAGATCCAGCGCATCTTGCTCGGCATAGCCCGCTTCGATGACCATTTCGTCGGGGCTCTTGCCGGACGACGCCGGCAGTTCGCTGCCTTCGGACAGTGCGCGGGCGCGCTTCAAGAAGTAGAAATCGACATCGGCCAGGTGACCGAGGACTTCGGAAATCGTCCAGCCTTCGCCGCCGTCGCGCCGGTCGAAGGCGGCTGCATCCGTAATGCCCGTGAGGACTTGTTCGATATTCACCGGGTTCTTTTCCAAAGCCCACAATTGCCAGCGACGGTATCTAGAAAGCGCTTGCATGAATCGCTCCTTTCGATGATTTGGGGCGGATTATAGCACAGCCCCCGGCGGCCGTGAATCTGACCGCACGGGTAAACGCAGTCTGCTGTATTCGCAATGTAGCTCAGATGCTATGAACGTTATCGGCCGCGCGCCGCCTCGAGTATCGCCAGCGCTTTGCGGGCGATCGCTTCCGTTGGATTGGCGCTGGTGCCGGGCGCGCGTTCCATCAAGACCTCGAGGAAGAACTCGTCGATGGCAAAGAGCGCGACCGAACCATAGAGCCCGCGTCCCAGGACATGGGGCTTGGGGAAATCTTCTATCGAGTTTTCCTCTTCAATGCCTTCGCGGATGCCCTTGATCTTCTCATAATGCGCCATAGCGTCATCAGCGCTGTCGAATTGACCGAATGTCATTTGAAAGTTGTTCGCCATCTGATCGACATAAGCGACGCGGATAGCGCGGCCATTCTGTATATTGCGCGGCGTATCCACGCCCTCGTCAAAGCGGGAATAGTCGCGTTTCCATTGCGTTGTAGTAATAATCTCATTTGGCATGTTATCAAGAACCGCCTCGAGGACGTCGACAGAGCCGGCGTCCAACGAGGCGTTGTCGTCAGCAGCGGCTTCAAAGCTGCTGCGGTTGCGTTCAAAGAATTTGATCGTCTCGCTGGCCAACAGCTCCAAGGGGCTGACGGAAGTGGTGAAGATCTCCACATAGACTTCGACGAAGTAATTGTCGATTTTGAAAAGCGCAAAAGAGCCATACAAGCCCGAGCCAAAGGCATTGGGCGTACGGAATGCGGCGTCTTCTTCCAAGTCTACATCCGCAGAGCGCAGCCCGCGCTTGCGCTCAAATTCGGCGGCCGCGGCGGCTTCATCGGCGAAGATGATGAAGTTGAGCAGCATACTACTGCCTTGCTGAGTAGTATAGGGGATAGCGCGCCCAATGGCTGGCCTGCGGATGCCGCGGATATTGCGCACTTCGGCGGTGCCGCTATCAGTCACGCGCTTCCACTCTTCAACCGCCGGGAGCGGATCGGGCAGCAACGTAATCAGACGTTCCATGATGCTGGAATTGACCTCGTAAGGATCAATGAAGTCGGCTGGCGGCGGCGTCGGCGAGGGCGTAGCGGTAGGCTCCGGCGTTGGCGTCGGCGACGGCGTGATATCGAGCGTATCCACCGGACGACATGCGGCGACTGCCAGCAAAGCGATCAACGCCAGCGCCAATAATCGAAACTGATGGTGTGGATTTGGTCTCATGGCTAATCCCCGCCCTCTTCTTCTTCATACAAGCGCAGACGCTCAGGAATTTGACCCGTGACGATCATATCGGCGACTTCGTTTTCGCTCACTTCGCTCTTGTAGAAGTCGCCTAGCTTATGTCCGCGCTCGATGATAGTAAAGCGGTCCGCCACCTCATATACATGGCGGATATTGTGGGTGATGAAGATGACGCTCATGCCTTTTTCTTTGGCGGCGATGGTATAGTCAAGCACTTTTTGCGTCTCGCCGACTGACAGCGCCGAGGTGGGCTCGTCCAGGATCAACAGCTTCTTGCCGAAGTAGACGGCGCGGCCGATCGCGATCGACTGCCGCTCGCCCCCGGACATGGTGCCGACAGTTTCCTCCGAATCGCGGATGTGAATACCGACATCAGCCAAGGCTTGTATCGACTCGCTCGCCATCATTTTCTTGTCCAGGAATCTGAAGGGACCGACCTCGTACGTGGGCTCTTGCCCCAGCCAGAAATTGCGCGCGATGCTCATCAAAGGCACCAGCGCCAGATCCTGGTGCACCGTCTCGATGCCGAGTTCGCGCGCGTCGTGCGGTGAATGGATGTTGACTGCCTGGTCGTCGAAGAAGATCTGGCCGCGCGTCAAACTGTGGAATCCCGTCAGCACTTTGATCAGCGTGGATTTGCCCGCGCCGTTGTCCCCGAGCAAGCCGACAATTTCCTGGCGATCAACATGGAAGTCGATGCCACGAAGCACCTGTACGCTGCCGAAATACTTGTGAATATCAATCATATCCACAAGGGCGTTATCGTTCTTCTGCTTGTATTCCATGATTAACGCTCCCTGATTATGCAAACCGCGTCGCTCGGACGACGAGACGGCTTACTATTTTGCCCCTGCGCGGCAGAACGCTTCGCTGGCGCCGTGCGGCTAGTTTCGCTGCCCGCCGCGGACCAAGGTGTTTAATACCACCGCCGCGATGATGATGACACCTATGGTGCCGGAAAAGAGGCGCGATTCGATACCGACCAAAACCAGACCAGTTTGCAACATGCCGAAGATCAGCGCGCCCAGCAGTGAGCCGACCACGCTGCCATAACCGCCGGTCAGCAACGCGCCGCCAATCACCGTCATGGCGATGACCTCGAGCTCCCAGCCCGTGCCCTTTAAAGGATCGACGCCCGGGTTTCGCGCCGTCTCATAGATTGCGGCGATACCGGTTAGCAAGGCGACGATCACAAAGTTCTGTAGCTTGACGCGATCGACGTTGACACCTTGCGCGCGCGCTGCGCCCTCGTTGCCGCCGGTAGCGAATATGCTGTTGCCGAACGACGTGCTGGTGAGCACGACATGGAAAATCGCCACGAAGATGAACCACCAGACGATAGCCAGGCGCACGTTGGCGTTGCGCGGGATCTGCATGTGGAAGAAGTCGCCCTCCGAGCCGATCTGGAGTACACGCCCGTTAAACAAGTCAAAGTAGCCAACTTCCACGATTTGCCCGCCGCTGGCGCTGCCGTGGTAAGAGAGGACTGCCACCAACCAGATGACAATCGCGAGCAGAATCGCGAGAATCAGCGCGAAAACCGCGCCGCGGACAATCGCGCCGCTGGTGCCGAAGTCTCCGTTGTCTCTGCGGATTGACCAGGCCTGGCTCGCCCCTCGGTATAAGGCCGGCAGAACGCGATAGGCGGTGAATGCGACAACGCCAATGCCGATCACTGCCAGCACAAGAAAGACGATATTGCTGATGCCGATCACCGGCAGCGATTCGTGATGGTCGCTGTAGCGCAAGATGCGGCCGCCGGCGATGGCGACCAGCGTGATAGCCCGGAAGGCCAGCATTGTTCCGAGCGTCACGATAAAGGAAGGTATTCGCGTTGAGATCAAGAGAACGCCATTGATGGCGCCCAGGATGAAGGCGATGAAGATGGCCAGCAAAGCCGCCGACACCGGCCCCACTACGCCGAATACAGGCGCGCCATGCGTCATAAAGTTCATAAACGATAGCGCGGTGACGCCCAAGATTGAACCGACCGACAGATCAAACTCGCCCGAAATCATCAAATAGGTGACGCCGATTGCTATGACGCCTTTGGTCGCCACGTTGCTGAGAAATGATGCCACCGAACTGGGCTCGAGGAAGAGATCGGTCGCCATGGTAAAGCCCATAAGGATGGCGATGAAGCCGATGATCGCGCCGGCGCTGGGCGACTTGGCCAGGTTGGCGCGGATGTATTTGCCCGGGGTCAATGCCAGCGCGCGCCGCAGCTCATCCGACTGTTCTTCCACCTGCCGAACCACGCGATAGGCGAAGAAGGCCGGCAAGAAGAATAGCAGGCCCGCAAGCAGACGATGGTTTTCCGCATCGCGAATCGTCGTCTGGCCCGGAAACTCCGGAACGACCGCCGCCCCGGCCACCAGAAAACAGACCACGCCCACAGACAGCACGGCCAGAATCGCCTGGATGAACTTGCGCGGCGGAGAGACGATTAAGCGCGTGCCAGGGCGATCTCGCAGTGATTCCAGGGGCGGGATCAAAAACACCAGCAGCGCCAGCAGCGCTACCAGCGCGATAACGAAGAGACAGATGCTGATCAGCGCTTCGCCGATCGATAGCGCCATTGACGCTAAACCGCCGGCATCCGCGGCAATGACGGTTCGCAGATCGCTGTGTTGGCCCAGCAACAGCGAAAATTTCAAACCGACAGGAATGGCGACGCTGAGCAGGATGGCGCCGCCGATCATGACCGTGACGAATAGCATCCATTGCGACCAGCGCAGGCTCGCTTGCTCTCGCGAATAAAGCCCGTAAGCCGTCCGCAAACAGCAGGCCGAATATATGAGGCTTACGACGGTTACAATTGTCTCGATCGTGTTGAGATCGCTACGCAGAATGTCGATTCGCTCGCCCAAAGGGACCCAGCCGAAAGCGACTCCATATGCGATCAAGAATCCCAGGATGGCAAAGCCGAATATCAAACCTGCAACGAGCATGCCGATATTCGAGGCTTCTCGTTTGCCTTCAAAGTATGCTTGCATCATAAGCAATCACTCGAATATGACTAATTGATTATCAGGAATATATCAAGCTGAGGCAACTGGATCAGCGGCAGCCTGCGCGGAGCAAAACGATCTATAAGAAAATGGGTGGGGACTGAGCCCCCACCCACTGCGATTGCCGATTTCGGCTTTAGCGATAACCTTGAGCGGTCAGTTCGATGATGGCGTCAACATTACTGCCATCGATAACACCAGGACCGGTAAGAATATCGCCACCGGGAGCCATCTTGAACTGGCTGTTCAGGTAGAGCCACATGATCGTCTCGAAACCTTGCAGATAAGGCTGCTGGTCGATCGCCTGGATCAGGTAGCCGTTCTGGATCATTTCATAGATCTCAGCGCTGGTATCGTGCGTGGTGGCAAAGATATCGCCAGCCATGACGCCTGCTTCCTGAATGTACAGGTTCAGTGAGCTCGCCGGGTTGGGACCAAGGCTGAATACAGCGTTGGTATCGGGGTTGGCGTTGAAGTAGTCGGCGAAAGTACCGGCGGAGGCGGTTACATCATTGTTGATGGTCAGCTGATCCAGCGGGATGCCAGCTTCTTCAAAGACAGAGCGGACGCCCGCGCAACGGGCTTCCAAACCACTGTGTCCAACTTCCTGGATCGGACAAACTGCTCGGGCGATTTCGACGCCGGCGGCGTCGGCCGCGTCAAGCACAGCATTCGCGTTGGAGCGCCCGCCGAGGAACTCGTTGGCGCCAATGTAGAAGAGGGTCGGCAGCGCATCCGGCGTGCCGGCGTTGGGATCGGCCGTGTTGAAGACGATCACGGGAATACCGGCTTCCGCAGCGCGGTTGACGCCGTCGCGGATAACTTCAGGATTCGGAACCGTGGTGCCGATACCGTCGTTATTGCGCGCCAGCGCATCATCCCAGTAACCAGCCATATCATCAATGTTGTCGACAGGATCCGACAACCAGGCGCAATCGGCGCCCAGCAAAGAGCAGGCATCTTCCATACCCTTGATAACGACGACCCAGAAGGGATTACCAATACCGCCGTGGCTGACCATACTAAAGGTCAGTTGATCTTGCGCGCCAACGCCGCCGATGCCGGCAATCATGACACCCAGCGCCAAAAGCAGCACCGGGATCGTACGAACTAGCTTTCTCATAGCGAGACTCCTCCAAATAAACGTTAATGGTCACATCGTCTCAGGCAAATCGCCTGTTGAGACCGGTTTCAATCGGCCAACTGCCACTATGGCAGTGGCGTAGCTAGCCAAGTGCACGGTATTATAACGCAAAACTGTGAAAGTTCAATACGATGGGCGAGACGCCATACCGGGTCCGCAATCAGCGGATCTCTTCCACCGCCCAATGGTCGCCCATGGCGCGCCGCCCCCCGGCCAGACCGGGACCATCGCTGATCTCCCGCAGGAGATCCTCTCTCTCCAATGCCGAGTCAAGCAGGTTCAAGCCCAGGCCGGGTCCCGCCGGGATATCCAAATGGCCATCACGGACCGTCGCTCTTAGGTCTGTTAATGCCGGGAAATATCCTTTGTAAAAGGCGCGTACCGATTCTACATAGAATAGATTGGGAATATGCGCCGCGAGGTGCATGCAGGCGGCGTGGCAGATCGCTCCGGCAACGTTGTGCAAGACCAGCGGCACGCCGAAGGTCTCCGCCAGGTTGGCGATTTTGCGCGTTTCGGCCATGCCCCCGTTCCAGACGACGTCGGTCATGACGATTTGCGACACGTGCTTCTCCAGCCATTCGCGCAATTGCCAGCGCGTCATCAGCAATTCGGAACCGACGATGGGAATCGTGGTCCGGTCGGAGAGCGCCTTGATCTCGTCGGGATAGACCGCGGGCAGGGCGTCCTCAAGTAAGAGGATGTTGTACGGTTCGAGGGCCCGCGCGATGCGCTCCATACTGACGCGATTCCAGCGGAAATGGCATTCGATGCCGATTTCCATGCGCTCGCCGACCCGCTCGCGGATTTGTCGCACCGGGGTCAAGCCCTTTTCGATCTCCGCAGGCGTGATGCGCTGGCCGAAGCTGCGCTCGCTAAATTGATCGAAGGGCCAGATCTTCATGGCGTAGACTTCGTCATCGAGCAAGCTCTGCGCCAATTCGCCCGCGTCTTCGTGCCAAGCTTGATAGTCCCGAATACCGCCAAAGCTCAAGCAGGTATTGTAAGTGGGGATTTCGTCGCGGGTCTTGCCGCCCAGCAAGTGATAGAGCGGCGCGTCGTAATGCTTTCCCATGATATCCCAGAGCGCGACCTCGAAGGCGGAAAGCGCGCGCGTCTCGGCGCCGGCATAGCCATGATACATGATGTTGTCCATCACGAAGCGCCAAAGTCCCTCGATATCGAGCGGGTCTTGCCCAAGGACCAAGGGCGCGATCGTACCATGCAGGGCCGCCTTGGCGCCGGGGATCTTGTCTACAGTTTCGCCCAGGCCGACGACGCCGCTGTCCGTATAGACGCGCACCATCATCAAACGCGGATATGCCTTCCATTGCAGCGTTTCGATGGCAGTGATTTTCATGGGGCGCTCCCGCAGTATTCCCTGGCTCTGCCCGCCTCAGACTTCGATCACCCGGTTCTCCAGCCTGCCGATGCCCTCGATGCTGATGCTGACAACATCATCCGGCTGCAATGTGAACTCAGCCGGCGGCACGATGGCGGTCCCGGTCAACAGGATCGCGCCGGCGGGATAGCTATTGCTGCGCCCCAGATAGTCGATCAGCTCGGGAATGCTGCGCTTGATCTGATCGGTGGAGATGGCGCCGCTGAAGACTTCAGCGCTGTCGCGGCGGATCGACAGGCTGATGGTGGTATCCAGCCACTGCTGCGACGGCGCCAGCAAGATGCCGGGACCAAGCGCGCAAGACGCTGTGTAGACCTTCGCCTGTGGCAGATAGAGCGGATTTGCGCCTTCAATATCGCGGCTGCTCATATCGTTGCCGATGGTGAAGCCGACCATCTCCATGGCGGGATTGACGACCAGGCCCAGCTCGGGTTCGGGCACATTCCAGCTTGAATCGCGGCGGATGCCAACCTTGCCGTAGGGCCCGACGGTGTTTTTCAGCGAAGCCTTATAGAAGATTTCCGGCCGCTCGGCCACGTAGACGCGGGCGTAGACATCGCCGCCGTCGGCCGCTTCTTCCTGCCGCGCTTTGCGGCTGTCCAAATAGGTTACGCCAGCCGCCCAGACTTCCTGTTCGTCCACGGGCGGCAGCCAGTGCGCCCTATCCGGCGCTGGCGCGTTGTCCAGCGCGCTGGCGGGAAAGCTGATCGGCGAGGCGCCCGCCGCCGCCTGTGCATCGGCAATGGCGCCGTCGACATTGCCGCACGATTCCCGGAACCAGCCAGCCAGCGATGGATAGCGGTGACTCACGTCGTAGATCGTGTCGTCACTACACAAGCCGACCCGCGCGCCGCTGTCGGGCTGGTAATAGCGGACTAACAGTGCTGCGCTCTTCATTTTCTCCTCCAAACTCTCAGGTCACTGTTTCTGTGCATGTTCGCCTGTTGAACTGTATTCATCGTCGAATGGCGACAAAAGCCAGTCAGGCTGCTCGCTTTGAACACTGTAAAAAGACAGGCGCCTGGGATACATTCACCGCCCTCATTCGCTGATCGACTCCACGAGCACGCGCGAACCCGTCTCATGACTCTTGACCGCGGCGCTGATGAGTCGCTGAATACGAGCGCCGTGCTGGAAATTCGGCGTCAAGTCGCTGTCGTCGAGGACGCCGTTGATGAAGCCGCGAATCATGAAATCTTCGCCCCGGAACATATCGCGATAGGTGTTGTGAACGGTATCGCGGCGGGCCTCCCCCCAGATATGGTCGGGAATGGGCAGTTCAACCGACATGCCCTTGCCGAATCGCGCGCCTTTGACTTGCTGGATCTTGTCCCAATCCGTGTAGCTGTAAAGCGTGCCGTCCGAGCCGTGGAAGTCCATATGGTGCGTTTGACCGAAGGGCGTTCCTTCGTAACAGAGGGCGCTGCAGTGGATCATGCCGACTGCGCCATTGGCAAATTCGGCCGTGAGCAAGCAACTGTCGTCCAGCAAGTCATAAGGCACACCTTGCGGATCAACTGGCGGGCGCGGGACGATACTTGTCAAGCGGCAGCTGATGGCGCTAATCTCGCCGTAGAACCACTCCGCCAGATACATGAAATGCGATCCCAAATCGCCGACCACGCCGCTGCCCGCGACCTTGCGGTCCAGGCGCCAGATATAGTCGCCATCCCGGGCATATCCGCTGTAGTAGCGCATGTTGAGATGGTAGGGCGTCCCAAGATAACCGCTATCGATCAGCTCCTTGAGGTAGCGCGCCGTCGGCATGAAGCTGTAGGTGAAGGGCACCAGGGTTTTGAGCTTCTTCCGCTGCGCCAGCTCGGCCATTTCGCGCGCCTCGCCATAGGTCATGGCGATCGGCTTTTCACAGAGCACGTGCAAGCCCGCGTCAAGAGCCGCCATGGTGATAGAATAATGCGAATTGTTGGGCGTCGAGATGACGACGGCGTCGAGATCGGCCTTGTCAATCATGTCCCGGTAATCGCTATAGACCTGCGGTATCTTCCAAATCTCCGCCATCTTGCCCGCGTTTTCCCGGTTCCGCCCACAGATTGCCAGCGTGCGGGCATTGGGGTGGCTGTCGAGCGCGGGCAGGTGCATGGCATCCGCCCACCAACTGGTGCCGACCATCCCGACATTTAGCCTGTTGTTTGTCATAGCTATCTTTCGTACAATGTTGTCCGGTATTCAGGTTGCCTATTGTAGTTTTTCGGGCAAGTTTCGGCAACAGCCGCTCGGCAGCGGCGAATCAGTCTGTCATATTTGCTCGCTAAGGCGCCTTCTTACGCTTATGCGAGCTTGGCGCAATGTTTGTAGTGAAGCTTCGTGAGACAATCGAATGCGCGATTTAATCTTCACCGGTCTCGTTGACCGCCTGCTCTTCACGGCGATTGTATTGGGCATTCTGATGGCGGCCTTGGGCGGCTGGCGTTATTTCGACCTGGCCAATCAACTGTCCCGCAATCAAGCGGCGCAGATCCACGAAGAGGGTGGAGAAGTCACGGTCGAGAGCAAGAGCCAGGCGCACGGTTTGATGGCCTCGGATATCGAGCGGCGGCGCTTGCTGGCGGATCAGTCCAACATGATGATGGTCGGCGGCGCGGGCCTGGCATTGATCGGCCTGGGCTGGTTCCTGGGCGATATTCTGCGCGGACGCCGGCGTACTAAGGCGAATGCGAAAGATAGCGCCGCGCAAGTCGCCTCGTAATCGCTTCACATCAGCGCTTCCGGCAACACAAGCTAGTTCTCGTAGTCCTTCCCATAATCCATGTTGGGTATGGGACTGGTGCTGGTCCAGCCGCCGTCCACGACGATCGCTTGTCCGGTGATCTTGCCGGCTGCCGGCGAAGCGAGGAAGAGGACGGCATTGGCGATGTCTTCGGTCTGGATAACTTGCCCGACCGGGATCAGATTCGCCCAGCGTTCTTCATAATCGGGGTCGTCACTGAGGTTGCGCGGCGTGAGGACGGCGCCGGGCGCCACGCAGTTGATGGTGATGCCATGCCCGCTCAATTCCAGCACCAGGTTCCGCGCCAGCATTTCCAGCGCGGCTTTGGTCATGCCATAAGCGCTGAGGTAGGGCACGGCGCGGTGCCCGGTCACCGAAGACATCAGCACGATGCGCCCGCCTCGACCCTGCCGGCGGAATAGACGGGCGGCGGCTTGCGCCAGAAAGTAGCTCCCGCGCAGGTTGACGCTAACCACACGCTCGAAATCGGCCGGTTGATATTCAAAAAAGTCGCCCCAGGAGGTCAACCCGGCATTGCAGACGCTGACGCTCAACCCGCCGAAGGCGCCTACCGCGCTGTCGACCAGACCGCGAACGAAATCAACATCCGCGACATCGCCCGCTGCGGCGACGCAGGGCGAGCCCGTTTCCGCGCTGATGCGCTCTGCGGCGCCTTGCGCGCGCTCCGGCAGCAGATCATTGAGCAGCACGGCAGCGCCCTCCCGGCAGAACTGCCGCGCCACTTCATAACCGATGCCTTCGCCGGCGCCGGTGACGATGACGGTTTGATTTGAAAATCGCTTCTGTGTCATAATTCGCCCTGATTGATAGATATGATATAGGTATTTTAACGGCCGAGGACACAGAGAACACAGAGGATTCTATCGGATCTGGGGGCGCGAATATGCAAGCTGATATCTACGGCGGGGCGGAACTGCTGAAAACGACCCGCACGCGCGGGCAAGGTAGAGACGGCAAACTGCCGCTGGATGCCGACATGCTGCTTGCCGAAGCCAGCGGCAACCTCTTCGCCATGACGCAAAATGTGGCCATGGGCTGGCACCCGGAAGAGGTCAATCGCGAGCAGTATGTGATCCTGAGCACGCAAGGCGGCCTGCGCGCCGAAGACGGCGCGCCGGTCGCCCTCGGCTATCACACCGGGCACTGGGAGATCGGCTTGCTGGCGCGCGCGGCCGCCGAGACGCTGCGCGGAAAGAACGCCATTCCCTTCGCCGTCTATTGTTCCGATCCCTGCGACGGACGCTCGCAAGGCACCAGCGGCATGATGGACAGCCTGCCCTATCGCAACGACGCCGCGGTCGTGATGCGCCGCTTGATTCGCTCCCTGCCCACGCGAGACGGCGTCATGGGCATCGCCACCTGCGACAAGGGTCTGCCGGCCACATTAATCGCGCTGGCGGGCTGCGGCGATCTGCCCGGCATCATCGTGCCCGGCGGTGTGACCTTGCCAGCCGAAGGCGCGGAAGACGCCGGCACGGTGCAAACAATCGGCGCGCGCTTCGCCCACGGCTTGATTGATGTCGATTACGCCGCCGAGATGGGCTGCAAAGCCTGCGGCTCCTCGGGCGGCGGCTGCCAGTTCCTGGGCACGGCCGCCACGGCGCAAGTGGTGGCGGAAGCGCTGGGCTTGTGCTTGCCGCATAGCGCTCTGGCGCCCTCGGGCCAACCGGTCTGGCTCGATATCGCCCGGCGCTCGGCCTTGGCGCTGCTCGGGCTAAAGGCGGCGAAAGTAACGCTGGCCGACATCCTGACGCCCGCCGCCCTGGAAAATGCCATGTTGCTGCATTCGGCATTCGGCGGCTCGACCAATTTACTTCTGCATATCCCGGCTGTCGCCCACGCCGCCGGCTTGAAGCCGCCGAGCGTCGAAGATTGGATCCGCATCAACCGCAGTACGCCGCGCTTGGTCGACGCCTTGCCCAATGGCCCGCGCAATCATCCTACCGTGCAGGTTTACATGGCCGGCGCCGTGCCCGAAGTGATGCTCCACCTGCGCGATATGGGCGTGCTGAACGGGGACGCGCTGACGGTCACGGGCCACAAACTCGATACGGCGCTCGACTGGTGGCGCGACAGCAATCGGCGCCGCTTCGCTCGCCAGCGCCTGCGCAGCAGCGATGGCATTGATCCCGATGATGTGATCATGTCGGCGGATCAAGCGCGGCAGCGCGGGCTGACGAGCACAGTGGTCTTCCCGGTGGGCAACATCGCGCCCCAAGGTTCGGTGATCAAAGCCACTGCGATCGACCCGAGCGTCGTCGATGACGACGGCGTCTATCGCCATCGCGGGCCGGCGCGCGTCTTCACATCGGAGCGCGCCGCCATCCGCGCGGTCAAGGGCTTAAGCGAGGATCGGATCCGCGCCGGCGACGTGCTGGTCTTGATTGGCGCCGGCCCCGCCGGAACCGGCATGGAAGAGACCTATCAGCTCACCTCGGCTTTGAAGTTCATCCCCTGGGGCAAACAAGTGCCGATCGTGACCGACGCCCGTTTTTCCGGCGTCTCGACCGGCGCCTGCATCGGGCACGTCGGTCCCGAGGCGCTGGCGGGCGGTCCCATCGGCAAGTTGCGCGACGGCGACCTGATCGAGATCGAGATTGACCGTAATCGCTTGAGCGGGACGCTTAACCTGACGGCAACCCGGGATGGCGCCTTGACGCAGAATGAGGCAGCCAAACTCCTGAAGGAGCGCCAGCCTCATCCGGCCCTAGCCCCACATCCCGATCTGCCAGCGGATACGCGCCTCTGGGCGGCGCTGCAAGCGGCCAGCGGTGGCGTCTGGGCCGGCTGCGTCTACGACGTGGACAAAATAACCGCGGCGCTCGAGGCCGGCATGGATGTGCTCGCCGAACGGGCTGCCGCGCCATCTTCTTTGGAGTGACAAAAAAGTGACAAGCGGCCCAACTGAGGAAGACATGTCAAATCAACAGAATCAGATCAACAAGGAAGTCGTCTGGGACTTCTGGCAGAAACTCAATCAAGTCGGCTTGGAGAAGCTGCCGGATGTACTGCGCGCCGCGGTTCACGACGATGTCGATTGGAACGTCTCGGCGCCGATCGACCGCATCGTCGGCGTCGAGGCCTCGATCTCGCAGTTCTGGCTGCCGCTGCTGCATGCCTTCCCCGATCTCAAGCACAGGCCTTACGTCTTCATGGGCGGCGCCGACGAAGGCTCAACGCTCTACGGCACCAAAGCTGGCGAGCAATGGGTATCCGGCTGCGGCTACCTAACCGGCAGTTTCGTCAATGATTGGCTGGGCATCCCCGCCACGGGAATGAAAACAAATATCTGGTTTGGGCTCTTCTACGTCATGCGCGCTGGCAAAATCGCCGAGAGCTACATTCAACTGGACGTATTGGCTGTTATGCGGTCGGCCGGCTATCAAGTGCTGCCGCCAGCCCTTGGCGCGGAAGGCGGCAAGGTGCCCGGCCCCGTCGCCAAAGACGGCATCCTCTTGACCGAATACGATCCGCTGGAATCGCGCAAGAGCGCCCAATTGGTACAAGCAATGGGGCGCGGCTTGCGCCGCTATGTCCGCAGCCGGGACGGCGGCGATATGCGGGCCATGGAACAAGACAAATACTGGCACCCGGACATGAAATGGTACGGGCCCAGCGGCATCGGCGCTTGCTTCAGCCTGGAAGAATTTGAGGACTTCCATCAACGTCCCTGGCTGCATGGCTTCGGCGATCGGAACCACAGCCGCGCAGGCAGCGGACGCGTCATGGGCCGCATCGGCGAAGGCAAATACGTCTGCGGCGGCATCTGGGATACCGTATTCTCGCGCCATCACGGCGACTACGCCGGCATCCCGGCCACCGGCAAACTGCTGACCCTGCGCGACTTCGACTGGTGGAAGCGCGAGGGCGACTACCTGATTGAAAACTGGGTGCCCATCGATATGATCGACCTCTGCCGACAGATGGGCGTCGACCTGATGGCGCGATTGCGACAGCAAGTTGAAGCGCGCAAGCGTGGATAACCAATTCTCTCAACTGTATCCGCCAGAAGCGGCAACTTTGCTACCAATGTTGACAGCCACCGGCAAATACTCCATACTCTGGGACAAATTGAAACGAAGGACGCGAGTCAATGTTAAGCCAAGAAGAAATCGCCTTTTATCACGAGAATGGATACCTGACCGTCGAGAACGTGCTCAGCGCCGACGAACTGGATGCGCTGCAGCGCGTGACCGACGAATTCATCGAGCGTTCGCGCTCAATCAGCGAGCACAATGACATCTTCGACCTGGAGCCGGATCACAGCTACGACAACCCGCGTTTGCGCCGCATCAAAGAGCCGGTTTCGCATCACGAAGTCTATGACCAAACGCTGCGCCACGACGGCATCCTGGACATCGTCGAGCAGTTGATCGGCAAAGGCGTACGCTACAACGGCAACAAGCTCAACATGAAAGCGGGAGCCCATGGCGCGGCCGTGGAATGGCATCAGGATTGGGCCTTCTATCCCCATACCAACGATGATTTGCTGGCGGTGGGCGTAGCCATCGACGCCATGACCGAGGACAACGGCTGCATGTTGATGGTGCCCGGTTCCCACAAAACAGATTTGATCAGCCATCACGAAAATGGCGTCTTCGTCGGCGCCGTGGCGGACCCCGATTTCAAGCCCCATCGCGTGGAAAAATGCCTGGTCGGCGCGGGCGGCATCTCGCTCCATCACGTGCGCACCTTGCACGCCTCGGCGCCCAACCACTCCGCCAGTCCACGGCGCTTGTTACTCTTCCAATACTGCTCGATCGATTCTTGGCCCCTGCTGGGATCGCCCAGTTACGACGCCTACATCAGCACGGTCCTGCGCGGCCAACCGGTCAAGCGCCCGCGCATGGATGCCCTGCCGGTGATCATCCCGGAGCCGAAGCCGGAAAACGCCGGCTCCATTTTCGAGATTCAAGAGGCCTTGCAAGAACGCGAGATGGCCAAGCAATAAGTTCGTCATGCCGCCCTCGCACGCTCCGTTTCCGCGACGCGCGCTCCATTTCCTCATAGGCATCGTCTCTGTCTGTCTGCTGGCGATACAGCCCTTCACGCTGGGCCACATGCCGCGGACCGACGACGGACTGCTGCAGATGTACCGTAGCCTGGCGCTGGATCATTCCCTGCGCGTCGATCATCCGCTCTGGCCGCGCTACGCATCGGGGCTGGCCTACGGCTACGGCGCCCCGCTCTTCAACTATTTTCCGCCCCTGTCATATTTTCCGGCGACCTGGCTGCACGGCCTTGGCTTCAGCTTCGTCGGCGGCTGGCTGCTGTCGATGGTCCTTTACACGCTGCTGGCTGCGCTGGGCATTTTCCTGCTCGCGCGTTTGTGGATAGGCTCGGACCTGGGCGCATGGATGGCGGCGCTGGCCTACATTTACGCGCCATTTTTCCTCTTCGACAGCCTGACGCGCGGCTCGTCGCCAGAATTGGCGGCATTGGCCGCCTTGCCCTTTGTCATGCTCGCATTCACGCGGCTCGCATGGTACGGACGCCGCCGCGACCTCGTCCTGTCCCTCGCGTCCTTCGCCCTTTTCATTCCCTTGCACACTTTGATCACCCTGCACGGCACGGCGCTGCTGGCCCTCTACTGCCTCTTCCTGGCCTGGCGCGGGGAAGAGCGGCGCGCGCTTTTCTTGCGTCTGTCGCTGGCCGGCCTGTTGGGGCTGGCGATGACGGCCTTTTACTGGCTGCCCGCGCTCCTGGAAGCGGATGCCATCAAGCTCGCTTTGATCAGCGAGCAACTGAGCCATATTGACGTCGAACAGCATCTGCGGCCCCTTACTGAGATAGTTGCCCCGCCGCATACCGCCGATCCCACGCAACAGAACCAGGCGATTCCCATCAGCCTGGGCTGGCCCCAACTGATCCTGGCCGCGATTGGATTGCTCTTGAGCGCGCGCTCGGCATCGCGGTCCTACCTCCCGCTGATGCTGCTGATCTGGATCATGGTACTATGCCTGGTCTTCATGAATACGCCGCATTCGGCGCCCTTTTGGGATGCCATCCCGCTGATCGGTTTTACGCAGTTTCCCTGGCGTCTGCTGGGCTTGGCCAGTCTGCTGCTGGCGCTGGCAGCGGGCATAGGCGCCTTCCTGATCGCCTCAGCTCTGCCCCCGGGCAAAAGCCGCGTAATCGTCCTCGGGTCGATAGCCCTGATCATTCTGCTCTATGCCCTGCCCTGGACCTATCCCGCCTATCATGACGACCTGGAGGCAGATGATATCCGCGATGCCCAACGCTTTGAACGGGACGGCGGGCAATTGGCGCTGTCGTCTTATGCCGAGTATTTGCCCGTCAATACCGCTGCCGATCAACTGGATCCCCAGCGCTTGACCGAGCGATTCGCAAAGGCCGACACCGTCCCGCGTCTCATGTCATCGGAAACGCTTGAGATCCTGTCAGAGCAATGGGCCGGCACGCGGGCGAGCTTGCGCCTTCTGTCCCACGAAGCCCAGACCCTTGTCTTCGACTGGCTCTACCTGCCGGCTTGGCGCGCGGACATTGACGGACGGCCGCTCGATGTCTTTCCCTCCGCGCCGGCGGGACTGGTCGCCCTGGACGCGCCGGCGGGCGAGTTTGATCTGCGCCTGTCGCTGGAGCCTACTACCGTTCAGTCCATCGCCTACGCGATCACTGGCTTGGCTATGATCGGCGCCTTGGGGCTCTTGGCAGCCTGGCCTTTTCTGCCCTCAACACTAGCGCCGCAAACTGTGCCTGCAGCATTTGATACGCGCCTGGTCCTCGGCTTTGCCGCCATAGGAATAGCTGTGCTGCTGTTCAAGCTGCTGCTAACAAATGCCAACGACTCCATCTTCAAGACCAACCGATTTGGCGACAATGTCGATCAACCCGAATTGGCCAACTTCGGCAATCGCATCGACCTGCTGGCGGTCGAATTGCTGCCGGATGTGATTGATCAGCCGACGCTAGTGATCGAGCTATATTGGCGCTTGCATGAAGCGCCGCTGCCGCAAGACTACGCCAGCATCGTTCGCATGCGGTCGCCGCAAGGGCATGTGGTCGCGGAGTCCACTTCCTTTTCTCCGGGTGGCCTGGCGACGTCCAATTGGTTGCAAGGCAGCTACGTCAAAGACCTGATCACCCTGGAGATACAGGTCGACACGCCGCCCCTCGACCGGGCTTACAGCCTGGAAGTGGCGCTTTTCGATGTTGACACGCTGGAAGCCTTGAGCGTGATCAACTCGGCTGGCAATCCCCTGGATGTCAAGCACCCGCTCGCTTCGTTCCTCTTCCGTCCCTCCGACAGACATGCTGCGGCGGAGGACTTGCCCGCGGTTGATCAACGCGCGGCGCCGGCCCGCCTGGTCGCGGCGCCGCAATTGCCGCGCTCGGCAACCGTCGGCGATGAACTGCAATTCAGTTGGTCCTGGCAGAAAACCAGCGAGGGCGCGATCGGCCTCGCGGCGCGGCTGCTTTGGCTGGATCAGGAAACAAAAGCGACTCATGTTTCGCGCGCCCTGCCCCTGGTTAATGGATTTGACATCGCGCGCTGGCGTCTTGGCGAGGTCTTTCGCGGTCATCATCGCCTGACCCTGCCCCCGGACCTGCCTCCCGGATCCTATGGCTTGGGCGCGCAACTGCTTGACGCCGGCGAAAACCCGGCAGCCGCAGTCATCATGCTCGACGCCGTCATGGATGTATCGGTTCCGGCCCGGCAATTCGACCCGCCCCAGTTCACCGTAGCGATCGGCGCCGTGTGGGACAACGGTATTGTCTTGCACGGCTATCAAATTGAAGGAACGAGCGAACTGAGCCTGGTCTGGGCGACGCGGCATGTGCTGCCCGATAACCTCCGTCTGTTTGTCCACGCGCTTGATGAAGGGGGCACGATCGCGGCGCAATGGGACGGCGTGCCGGCCGACTGGTCGCGCCCGACCACCGGCTGGCTGCCCGGCGAATATGTGACCACAAGTCATCAATTCGACCTGCCCGCCGGACAGTATGATCTCCGTTTGGGTTGGTACGATCCCGTCTCTGGCGGGCGCCTCGCTCTGGACGGCAACGATGCCTTGCTTCTAGAGCGGCTCTTCATCTTCTAATGAGTGAGCCACTGTTTGCGCTTTCATACCTCTTGACAGCTTTGTATTTGCTGGTTATGATACGCGCCCTTGAACAGATTTTCTAATCGACCAAACGCAGTAGAACCGGGAGAAAACGATGTACAAAGTCACAAAATACCCCCACGGTACCTTTTCCTGGGCGGACAATACCTCCACCGATCCGGAGGCCGCCAAAGCCTTTTATATGGAACTCTTCGGCTGGGGCAATATTGACGAGCCGATCGGCGGCGATATGTTCTATACCATGTTCCAGAACCAGGGCGAACACGCGGCCGGCTTCGCCGCCATGATGCCCGATATGCAAGCCCAGGGTATCCCGTCGCACTGGACCAACTACGTCTCAGTCGACGATGTCGATGCGCTCGTGCCCGTCATCACCGAAAACGGCGGGACAATCCTCTTCGGCCCCATGGATGTTTTTGAGAGCGGCCGTATGATCCAATTCCTGGACCCGACCGGCGCGTCCCTCGGTCTCTGGCAGCCCAAGAATCACATCGGCGCCGGCATCGTCAACACCGTCGGCGCCATGTGCTGGAATGAATTGCTGACCAAAGACGCCGATGCCGCCAAAGCCTTTTACAGCACTTTGTTCGGCTGGGAATACCACGTTGATGAGAACGGATATATCCTCATCATGAATGGCGGTCGCAACAACGGCGCCATGATGCAGATGGACGAGAGCTTCGGCGGGATGCCCTCGATGTGGCAGCCTTACTTCACCGTCGCCGACATCGACGCGTCCATTGCCAAAGCGGGAGAATTGGGCGCGAACATCATCATTCCCAAGACCGAGGCGCCCGGCGCCGGTCACTTCGCCTATATGTCCGATCCTGCCGGCGCCCATTTCTACATTATCCAACTGATCCAGGCCGAACCCTGGGAAGAATAGGTCCATCAATGACAAACGCGTCAAGAGATGGGCGATATTTCAATTGCGTCGGAATGGTAGGGGCGAGCCGGTGGCTCGCCCACAGCCCGGCGAAGAATTCTCAATTGTGAGTATCAGCCTCACACCACCGGAAAATCAGGAGAAACTTCATGTACACCGTAACAAAATACCCCCACGGCACATTTAGCTGGGCCGATACCAGCTCGACCGACCCGGCAGCGGCCAAGCAATTCTATATGGATCTCTTCGGCTGGGGCAAATTCGATATCCCCGTCGGCCCAGGCATGACCTATACCATGTTCCTGCACCAGGGCCAAAATGTCGCCGCGCTCAGCCCGGCGACGCCCGAGGCCCTCGAACAGAATATCCCATCGCACTGGTCATGCTATGTGGCGGTCGATGATGTCGACGCGCTCTTGCCGGTCGTCACGGCCAATGGCGGCCAGATCATCTTTGGCCCCATGGATGTCTTCGACAGCGGGCGCATGGCCTTCTTCATGGACCCATCCGGCGCGGCGCTGGGCTTGTGGCAGGCCCGCAACCACATCGGCGCCGGCATCGTCAACACCGTCGGCGCCATGTGCTGGAACGAGCTCCTCACCCGCGACGCGGCAACCGCCAAAGCCTTCTATAGCACTGTGCTGGGCTGGGAGTTCCACGGCGATGAACATTACATCCACATCACCAACCAAGGCCGCAACAACGGCGGCATGATCGAGATGGACGAAAGCTTCGGCGATACGCCGACCTGCTGGATGCCCTATTTCAACATAGGCGAAATCAACGCGGGCATCGCCCGCGTCAACGAACTGGGCGGGCAAGTGCACATGGGCCCGAACGAGGCCCCGGATACAGGCCATTGGGCGCTGGCGACTGACCCGGCCGGCGCGCACTTCTATATCATGGAACTCTTCAACGCCGACCCCTGGGAAGACTAAACGGCGCTGAATACACGGAATATGCTGCAGGGGCGAGCTATTGGCTCGCCCGCACTGCCAGGAGAAGCTTCATGTACAAAGTGACGAAGTACCCGCACGGCACATTCAGTTGGGCCGAAAACTCCTCAACCGATCCAGATCTGGCGGTAGCCTTTTATATGGATCTCTTCGGCTGGGGCAAATACGAGATCCCCATCGACGAGAACAACACTTACACCATGTTCCAGCATCAGGGCGAAAATGTCGCGGCCCTTAGCGGCATGCTGCCAGAGGGCGTCCCCTCGCTCTGGTTCAATTACGTGACGGTGGACGACGTCGATGCGCTGCCCCAGGCAGTCACAGACAACGGCGGTACGATCACGCATGGGCCCTGGGATGTCTTCGACAGCGGACGCCTGCTGCACATCGCGGATCCCGAGGGAGCGCACCTCGGCTTGTGGCAGCCCAAGCAGCACATCGGCGCTGGCATCGTCAACACCGTCGGCACCATGTGCTGGAACGAGTTGCTCACCCGCGACGCCGAATCAGCCAAAGCCTTTTACAGCAAGCTGCTCGGCTGGGAATACTACGGAGATGAACATTACATCCACATCAGCAATCGCGGACGCAACAACGGCGGCATGATGAAAATGGACGAGAACTTTGGCGATGTGCCGCCTATGTGGATGGTCTACTTCCACGTCGCCGATATCGAAGCCGCCATGAAACGGGTCGCAGAACTGGGCGGAAGGGTAGTCACGCAGAAGATGGAAGCCCCCGACACTGGCTGGTTCACCGTCATCGAAGACCCGACCGGCGCTGTCTTCTACATCATGCAACTGGCCAAAGTCGACCCTTGGGACGAATAGACTGCGCCTGAAAAAAAGAAGCTAATGTAGGGGCGACCAAAGGTCTATCGCTACGTGACCCGAAGCGAGACTTATGCCCTCTCTCTACTGCGATTAACCCGCCCATCACTTGAAGACCACCGCAAGCAGAGCAAAAGCGCGCCGGACAAGTTCTAACGATTTGGAGTATGGTTGTACATGGAGTTTGGCAAGTCAGCTAAAAGGGGCAACATGTACAAAGTCACGAAGTACCCGCACGGCACATTCAGTTGGGCCGACAACAGTTCAAGAGATCCGGAAGCGGCAAAAGCCTTCTATATGGACCTGTTCGGCTGGAGCAAGAACGAAATTCCCATCGGCGAAAACATGACCTACACCGTGTTCCAACTGGAGGGAGAAGCCTGCGCGGCGCTGAGCGGCATGATGTCGGATCAACTACAAATGGGCATCCCGTCGCAATGGAACAACTTTGTCACCGTTGATGACGTGGATGCCCTGGCTGATGTGGTGACGGCGAAGGGCGGGACAGTCGTCTACGAACCGGAAGATGTCTTCGACAGCGGGCGTATGATGCATATTCAGGATCCCACCGGCGCCGCCCTCAATTTGTGGCAGCCATATGACACCATTGGCGCCGGCATCGTCAACACGGTCGGCGCCATGTCCTTCAACGAACTTTGGACCCCCGATGTCCCCCTGGCGAAGGACTTCTACCATGCCCTCTTCGGCTGGGAATACCAGCTCGATGGCGTCTTCACTCGCATTTTCAATCGCGGTCGCGCCAACGGCGGCATGCTCCAACTGCATGATGTCGAGCCAATCTGGCTGCCCCACTTCCACGTCGCCGATGTTGACCAAGCCATCAGCCGCGTAAAGGCGCTCGGCGGCGCCATCGAAATCGACAAGCATGTAGATGCCGACGGCAGCAAGTGGTCCGTCGTCGCCGACCCGGCCGGCGCAGTCTTCTACATCATGCAACTGGCCAAAGCCGATCCCTGGGAAGAATAAACACGTCGTCAAACAAGTTAGTTCGGGCGCTCATTTGCCGTCATCAAAACAACTGATGCGCCAAATATGTTCCTCGCGGTCGAGCAATTCATCGGCGGCGCAAGGGCCCCAAGAGCCTTTGCGATAAGTTTGCATCGGCGGCGCGGCGTCATCCTTCTCCCAGCCTTCAATGATCGGATCGACGATTCGCCAGGCGCTTTCAATCTCATCGCTGCGGATGAAGAGCGCGGCGTCGCCATTGATGGCGTCGAGGATCAAGCGCTCGTAGGCATCGGGCAGTTCGTCCGCCAGGAAGGCGTCTTCATAGTGCAATTCCATATCCACCGATTTGGCAATTTGCTCATCCGGGACCTTGGCCTGGATCGTCATGTGCATGCCTTCGTCGGGCTGGATGCAGATCGAGAGCATGTTCCGCGAGGCATCGCCGCTCTCAGCCAGTTCGAAGATGCTGTTGGGCGGCCGCTTGAACTGTATGTTCACCTGCGTGGTCTTGCTCTGCAGCGCCTTGCCCGAGCGCAAGTAAAAGGGGATGTCTTTCCAGCGCCAATTGTCGATGAACAGTCGCAGGGCGGCATAAGTCGGCGTATCGGAATCGGGCGGCACGCCGTCCGCCTGCCGATATCCCTCATATTGGGCCCGCACCGTATCGCAGAGACGAACGGCCCGGGCAGCCTGCAGCACCTTCACCTTCTCGTTGCGCAGGGCATGGCCGTCGAAGGCCGAAGGCGGCTCCATCGCGATCAGCGAGAGCAATTGCAGCAAGTGATTCTGCACCATATCGCGCATCACGCCCGATTTGTCGTAATAACCGGCGCGCGTGCCGACATCGACCGTCTCGGCTACCGTCACCTGCACATTGCTGATGTGGCTGCGATTCCAGATCGGCTCGAAGATCGTATTGGCGAAACGCATGAAAAGGATATTCTGCGCCGTTTCTTTGCCCAGATAATGGTCAATGCGGTAGACCTGCGATTCCGTGAAGACGGCATGCACGGCTTTGTTCAGCGACTGAGCCGTCGCCAGGTCATAGCCAAAGGGCTTTTCGATGACGATGCGCCGCCAGAACGGGGCTGTCTCAACGCGCCCCGCGCCATGCTCCCGCGCCATGTCCAGCCGGCCCAGGTTCGTCACCACATCCTCATAAAACTCCGGCGCAACCGACAAATAATAGAGTCGATTGCTGCCCCCGTCATCGAGCGCTTCCAGGTGGTCCTTCAAGTTTTGATACGTCTCGGTATGCGGCAGGTTGACCTTGCTGTAGGACAGACAAGTCTGGAAACGGCGCCAATCCCCCTCGTTGAATTGCGCGGCGGCGAATTCTTGCAAGGACTGGCGAGCGTGTTCGATCAGCGTGTCGTCGGTCCAATCGCGGCGGCCAACGCCGACAATGTGCAGCCGCTTCGGCAGCCGCCCCTTGACGAAGTTGCTGTAGAGCGCGGGGATGAGCTTGCGGCGGGCCAGGTCGCCAGTCACACCGAAGATGGCTATCACAGTGGCTCGGTCTGTCATGGCCGATCCTGTTCTCCAGATCAGTGACGCGTATTCTAGCGTATCTTGGCGCTTGCAACGAATCCGCCTTGCGATGAACCGCAAGTCGACACGGGAGCGCGCAGCTAGCGACTGCCCTGAATGACAAGCGCATAGCTGAATGCGTCAATAGAAATGGTATAATTGCGGCAACTGCAAAGGGAGAATAACATCATGTCGGTCAGTGAAGTCTTGCTACAAGCTAAAGCGTTAACTCCAAATGAACGCAAAGAACTGCTCAAATTGCTGCATGACCTTGTTACAAAAGATGACCAGAAGCCCAAGAGGAGTCTGTTCGAGTTGGCCGGCTTGGGCAAGGAAGTCTGGCAAGATATTGACACCGATGCCTACCTGAATGAGTTGCGTGATGAGCGGGATTAGGCGAATTGAACATCGTATCCGCATTGCAGAACGCGAAGCGCATCTACATTGATACGGCGCCTTTCATCTAGTTTGTAGAAAGGCATACCGATTACTTCGCGAAGATGTTCCGCATCGTCGAATTGATAGAAGCGCAGCCTCTGCAAGCGTTTACCTCCGTCATGACCTTAACGGAAATCATGGTCCAGCCATTGAAAGTCGGTAACACTGATCTTGCGCAGGAGTACCACGATATTCTCGTTTCCAGTGATCAATTTTCATTGCTCTCCGTGCTCTCCGTCACAGAAGAAATTGCCATCACAGCAGGCGCGATTCGCGCTCGCTATTCATTGCGCACCCCGGATGCAATACATGTCGCTACCGCTATTGCGAGGGACTGCGACACGATTCTCACCAACGACGCGGCGATGAAGCGCGTGACCGACTTAAATGTCCTCCACCTGGACAACCTTGAACTATGAAATGGGCCTTCCCATGACGTTGGACCCTGATCATCATTTGTCGCCGCCGCCTGCAAGCGACTGCGGCAGCGTGAAGCTGAAAGTCGTGCCCGCGCCCTCTTCGCTGCTGGCCCAGATATGACCGCCATGCGCTTCGATGAAACCACGTGCGATCGCCAGGCCCAGGCCGGTCCCGCGCGCGCCGTCATCGCCGCGCATGCGCGAGCCCTCTCCGCGATAAAAGCTTTCGAAGAGGCGCGGCAACACGTCCCGCGGGATGTACGAGCCGCTATTGTGAATGTCGATGCGGATGTCGTCTGCGCTGCGGTAGGCGCGCAGCGTGACTGCCTCGCCCTCCCTGGTATATTTGATGGCGTTATCCACCAGATTGGACAAGACGCGTTGAATCTTGTCCGGCGCCATGCGTATCATATCAACGTCTTCGGCAACCTCGCCCAAAAGCGTGATGCCGTGCTGCCGCGCCTTGGGTTTCATACTGCCCAGGGTATCGGAAATCAGATCGCTGATCGACGCCTGCTGCATATTGATAGTCAAGTGACCCACATCCAACTGCGCCAATTCAAAGAGGTCATCGATCAAATAGGCCAGATGTTCGATCTCGGCGCGGCTGCTATCCAGGTAGCGATGGACCGTTTCCTTGTCCTGGACCACGCCGTCCAGCATCGCCTCGATCATGACCCGCATGGATGTCAATGGCGTGCGCAAATCGTGCGAAACCCAGGCTGTCAAGTCACGCCGCGTCTGCTCTAATTGCCGCTTCTGCTCGTCGACTTCGCCCAAGCTTCTGGCCATGGCATTAAACGTGGCCGCCAACTGCGCGATTTCGTCATTGCCGGAGATTTTCAAGCGCGTGGAGAAATCGCCGCCCGCCAGCAACTGCGTGGCATCGGTCAATTCGCTCAGGCGGTCGGTCATAGTCTTGGACGCGAAGAATCCGATCGTCAGCGCCGACAAACCCGCGAAGACCAGCAAGACCGAAGTCAAGGTCAGGTAATGCTGTTCGATAAACGTGAAACGCGCGATCACCCAAACATTGAGGAAGATCATACCCACCATCAGCGCGATCATGGTCCAAATCGTCCAGCGCAGACTGCGAAACCACTCCAGAACGCCCAGGCGATAAAAGGCGAAAGACAGCGAAGAGCTCAAGATGCCGGTGAAGGTCATGAAGGTGACCAATTGCTGCACATCGCTCTCTGGCAGATCGAACATGATCAACCCGCTGAACAAGGTGCCGGCGATAGGTATAACCAGGACGATGATGAAAATCAGCAGGGGATTACGCGACCAACTTCGTATCATCTCTTTTACTCCGCCTCTTGACTTGGGGAGACCTCGAACTTGTAACCGACGCCCCAAACGGTCTGTATGTAATCGGGCTTGCTGGGGTTGGCTTCCAGTTTTTCTCTCAGGCGCCGAACGTGTACCGTCACCGTGCTCTCATCGCCATAGAACTCGTATCCCCAGACCTGGTTCAGCAATTGCTGCCGCTTGAAAACCTGACGCGGGTGCCGCATGAGGAAATACAACAGGTCGAATTCCTTGGCCGTCAAGGTCACCGGGCGCCCGCCGACTTCGACGGAGCGACTGCGCGGATCGAGATGCAGCTTGCCGTAGGTGACCGGCGCCTCGCTTTCGACTGCGGTCGTAGCGCTGCGGCGCAAAACCGTCTTGACCCGCACCACCAACTCGCGAGGACTGAAGGGTTTGGTCACATAATCGTCGGCACCCAATTCCAGCCCGGCGATGCGATCCACTTCGTTACTGCGCGCGGTCAGCAATATGATCGGGATATCGCCTTCAATACGCAGCGGGTTGAATTCCGATGGATGGCGCAGGCGACGGGTGATGGAAAAGCCATCGACGCCGGGCAGCATGATATCCAGCACGATCAGGTCCGGTGCCTGTCTTTGCAAGATAGACAAAGCCTGTGGGCCGGTCTCGGCTTCCGTGACGAGATAGCCTTCCAATTCCAGATAGCGGCGCACAACCTCGCGGATCGTGCGCTCGTCATCGACTACAAGAATGTTGCGTTGTTTTGACATCTTTCCCCTGCTATGCCTTTCCAAATTGTCGCGTTCTTATTGTAACGTACCCGGCAAATCTGAAAAAAATATGAACAGAGACCGGCAGTGTATCGAATCAGCCGCGGCCTTGCCGCGGCGCGATTGCGAGTTCGCTTCGGGCCATGTCCACGATTGCCAGCGTTCCCAAAACACCGCCACTTGGCGCGCCAAACCACATGATACGCACACGCCATGTAGGGACGACCGACAGTCAGTGTCCACGCGACCTACCATGTCGCCCCTACAAGGCTTGTCTGCTACTGAAAATCATACGTATAGATAACAGGAACAGTACCGAAACAATACAAAAGAGGTAGCGATCCTTGCGAAAATCAACAAACTATTACGAAATCCGCCAAGTTTAGCTCCCCTTCCCCATTGCAATGGGGAAGGGGCCGGGGGATGGGGTAGAAAAAGCGCGTCAGCATGACCCAGTACCGGACAAGCCTTACAGATCGTTGCTTTAGCAAAACTCATTACTTACTTGCACTTACTTCTGTGCCTCTGTGGCGAAAAAAACCTGTACCATGCCCGCCAAATCCCATCTACAATACCCCACTTCCCAATTCAGGGCGGCGTTGTCAACGGCGCTTCAAAATAGTAAAGTAAACGCAGGCAGCTAAACGTCCCAATAAGTCAATTCAGGAGAAAACAAATGAAAACGTTCATAGGTGTTCTCAGCCTGGCATTGCTTTTGCTTACGATCGCCCCACTGGCATTGGCGCAAGATGGCGTCGAAACCTTATGCCTCGTCACCGATTTGGGCCGCGTCAACGACGGCACATTCAACCAGTTCGCTCACGAGGGCGCCACTGGCGCCGCCGATGAATATGACCTGGAATACAAATTCATCGAGACACAAGCCGAAACGGACTACGAAGCGAATATCCAGACTTGCATTGATGAAGGTTTTGAAGTGATCGTGACAGTCGGCTTTCTAATCGCGGACAGCACCTGGGCTGCCGCCGAAGCCAACGAGGATGTTTACTTCCTAGGTGTCGATCAGTTCGTGCTGGATGGTCCTCCGAATTACGTCGGCATTCAATTCCGCGAAGATCAATCCGGCTTCCTGGCGGGTGTATTGGCGGCGCAAGTGGCGGGTTCAGTCGGGTCGGATACCATCGCCGGCGTTTACGGGATCGACATTCCGCCGGTCAAGAAGTTTCGCAACGGCTTTGAACAAGGCGCGCGTTACATCAACGCGGATATCAACCTGCTGGGCGTCTATATCGACAACTTTGTCGCGCCCGACCGCGGCGCCTCCGCTGCTGAACAGTTTATCGGCGAGGGCGCGTCGGTTATCTTTGGCGCGGGCGGTCCCACAGGAACCGGCGGCATTTTGGCGGCCGCGCAGCAAGGAATCTACGTCATCGGCGTCGATCAAGATGAATGGGTCACCAGCTTCGGCAGTGGGGAAACGCCGGGTTCCGAATACATCATCTCCAGCGCCATGAAGCGCGTCGATCAAGGCGTTTACGATATGGTAGCGGCGCTGGCGGAAGCCGACATGGACAGCTTCCCCGGCGGCGGTGTCTACTTGATGGATGTCGCCTTGAATGGCGTTGGCTTGGCCGAGCAACACGAAGCAGATATCGACGAAGCTTTCTTTGACGTCGTGGCCGACGTCACGCAGTTGATGATTGACGGCGAGATCGGCACCGGTGTTGATGTGGTCTCAGGCGATCTGATGGAAGCCATGATGGAAGAGGAAGAAGAAGCCGAAGACTGAGTTCGTATTCTCGGCGAGGATTTCATCCTTGCAATCTGATTTGGGACTTGCGGCGTACAAAGGGCGAAGCAGGTCTCTTTTTGATTCGGCAATTACGTTACACTGACCGCAATTAGCATGTGAAGGAGAAGCATAATGAAGCATTGTGTTATTCTAGTTTGCGTCACCCTCTTGCTGGCGCCGGTTGCCCTGGCGCATGAAGGGGCGGAGACTTTGTGTCTGGTGACCGACCTCGGTCGCGTCAACGACGGCACCTTTAATCAGTCGGCGCACGAAGGCGCGCAATTGGCCGCCGACGAATACGACATGGAATACAAATTCATCGAGACGCAGGCCGAAACCGACTACGAAGCCAATATCCAGACCTGCATTGACGAAGGCTTCGAGGTCATCATCACCGTCGGCTTCCTGATCGCCGACGCCACCTGGCAGGCAGCCGAAGCCAATCCCGACGTATACTTCCTGGGCGTCGACCAATTCGTAGCCGACGGACCCGAAAACTACGTTGGCATCCAATTCCGCGAAGACCAATCCGGCTTCATGACCGGCGTATTGGCCGCCTACACCGCCGAGTGGCTGGGATCGGATATCATCGCCGGCGTCTACGGTATCGACATACCGCCGGTCAAGCGTTTCCGAAACGGATATGAACAAGGCGCCCGCTATGTCAATCCCGATCTGAAGATCCTCGGCGTGTATATAGACAGCTTTATCGCGCCCGACCGCGGCGCTTCGGCGGCGCTGCAATTCATCGGCGAAGGCGCGTCCGTGCTCTTCGGCGGCGGCGGACCCACCGGCACCGGCGCCATCCTGGCCGGCGCGCAAGAAGGCGTATACGTCATCGGCGTGGACAAAGACGAATGGGTCACCAGCTTCGGCGCGGGCGAAACGCCAGGTTCGGAGTTCATCATTTCCAGCGCGCTCAAGCGCGTCGATGAGGGCGTCTACCAGATGGCAGCAATGCTGGCGGAAGGCAATATGGAAGAATTCCCCGGTGGCAGCGTCTTCTTGCTGGACGCGGCCATGAATGGCGTCGGCCTGGCGCCGCCGCATGAATCCGACCTCGATATGTCCGTTTGGGAAAAGACCGCAGAAATCAGCGCTATGCTCATCGCCGGCGAGATCGAAACCGGGGTCAACCTGCTTACGGGCGATCTACTGGAAGACGACATGATGGGCGAGGGCGAGGAAGAAGAGGAATCGAGCGAATAGCGTACTTCGCCGTCCTCAAGGAAAGGAACAGCCCCGTCATGTGACGGGGCTGTTTTTCTTTCCGAGCAAATCGAGCGCGGAGAAGGTCTAATGGACTTGCCATCAAACCAAGGCTCTCGGCGGGTGCAACAACAAGCAGCAACCGGTCAAGAATCGGGCTTATAGTTCGATCGGAATGAAAACCGCATGATAGTTTAAGCAAGCTCGGTCACACTTAGATGGTACGATGCTTCGACATGATTTTTACTTCCACGGTGAGCCAAAATCGAAAAAACACGTGTGCCGGGCGATAATCCCGTTTCGATGTGACTCGAATGTATTAAGGACGCGTGTGCGCGTATCTTTAGGCCCACCCTCCTTCCGTCTACAGCCAATTGGAAGTCATTTCCACGTCGCACACCGCGAATTGTAGCCATTATTAATGCTTTGCCGGTGTCTATTTCCAGGCTTTGGCGAGAACCGCCGGAAACGGCATTCAGCGACTTTGAGGCCTCCTCCGCCACCGAGTCTTTCAGGTTCGTCAGGTTTTCACCCATCGCATTCAAATCATCGGCGGTAAACAACTCGCCATTTGCCTAGTCAGTCTTGGGGCTTGTCCAAGGCAGGGCTCGTCTCCTGTCTATTAGTGTGGCATTGATATCAATAGTAGCACATTTATTCTATTAGAGCAATCTTTTGTTCTCGCTTTTCGGGTTCTGCCTAGACGGATCAGCCTGTGCGGAGACAAATACGCGATCCTCGACATTGCCGGGCAGCGGAATCGCGATTGTTTTGTCGTTCTGTAAGAAGGCGGAAGAAAGGAACAGCCTCGTCAGTTGATCAGGCTGGTTTACTCGGTCAGATCTTCAGCGATTTCGTCTAGGAACGAGGGATTGAGGTATCGCAGGAATCCGCCTGTTTTCGCTTGATCAATTCTGTTCGTCAGTTTCGAATAGGCAATATAACGACACACACGCGGCAGCCTCGCGTTGTCAAATGTTGGCCGCTTGATCTCGGATCTGACTTTCTCTCTTCTATCATCGGGCGCGACAACAAATAGGTTGATGTTAATGTTAGGCTGGAGCGTCATTAAGTCGGACATGCGAAGAAGTCCCGAATAGATTGAAGTCGTGTGTTCAATTTCAAATGCTGCTATGATGCTGTTTCCCCGAAGCCATAATACGTCGATGAATTCAATTATTCTTTGCGATTTGAAATCGAACTGTACTGGAAGGGTTTGTTGCAATCTTGGCAAGCTCGAAAACACGTTGCCTTGAAACGACTTATTGCGGTCATTGCTCGCAACCCAAAGGTCTAGCCCCATCTCGTTTCCGAGCGAAAGGAGCAACCATTGGATTCCATCGTGTGTTGGCTCTGCGCCCTTTTCAACTCCGCATCCTTTTTTCGCAGCAATGTGGATTGCTTCAATGATGACTTTAGCGTCGTCGGGGCTTACCTCGTAAGGACTTTGAAACAAACGATATGTCCATGCGCTCGGGTGCTTTAGGTCCCGAAACCAAGACAATCTCTCCTTGAGCGATTCAATCGGGACGCCATCTGAAGTTTGCAAGTCTATGTCAATACTTACAGGTATTCGACTCGGATATGTCCCGCTCTTCCAAATGAGAGATGTGTCCTGGCGCGGTTCGCCGGTGACATTCATCACAGCGTGAAATACCTTTTTGCCGAGAGTGTACCCGATCAACACATCGCCAATCTTAATGTCCTTTACTTTACTCCATTGCTTGCCCGGAAACCCGCTCGTATTACTGCCTGCAGCTTCAAACTCAGACCAAGTTTCTTCTGAGAAAACATCAAGCCAGTATCTCATGGTTCAAACCTTCGCTATGAAATGTTCAGTGCCCGCAGTGCCTTGACTGTCAAGCGGATGAATAGGGCCGACCATTTCTTCTCTAGACGTTCCTATCCGTGTTCACACCATCCACCAGCCGCGTGATGCCTAGTGGATTGGCATCCTTGAGCGGGTCTGGCAGCAGGGCGTCCGGCAGGTTCTGGAAGGCGATGGGGCGCATGAAGCGGTAGATGGCGTTCATGCCCACCGAGGTCGTGCTGGGCGCGGTGGTCGCGGGGTAGGGCCCACCGTGCTGCATGGCCGGTATGACGGCGACGCCAGTCGGGAAACCGTTCCAGATCACCCTTCCCGCCTTCTCGCGCAGTTGGTGAAGCAGATCGCCGATGCTCTCCAGTTCATCTTCCTCGGCATGCACGGTGCTGGTCAGATTGCCCTCCAGCGCACTAACAGTCTCGCGCAGGTCGTCGCCATCCTCGCAGAGCACAAAGAGCGTCACCGGTCCGAAATGCTCGACCTGCAAGGCGTCGTCGGCGCGGATGGCGGCAGCGCTGGTCTGCATGACGGTATTGCGAAAGCAGAAGAAATCGCTGTCCGCGATCGCTTCGCCGCCCGTTAAAATGTTGATATTGGGATTGTCCCGGGTTTGCTTAACGGCGCTCTGCAGCCCTTGCTCGATGGCTGCGTTGAGCAGCACGCCTTCCGGCGCCGCGTTCATCTTTTTCGTCACTGCCGCGATGAAATCTTGTGATGCCGGGCTGTTTTGCAGCAAGATCAGTCCCGGGTTGGTGCAGAATTGGCCGGTACCCAGGGTGATCGAACCTACCAAGCCCTCGGCGATGTCATCGGCGCGGTTTGCCAGCGCGGCTTGCGTGATCACCACGGGATTGACGCTACCCATCTCGGCGTAGACCGGGATGGGACGCGGACGCGCGGCGGCGGCATCGTAAATGGCGCGCCCCCCGCGCAAGGAGCCGGTGAAACCTACCGCCTCAATGCCGTCGTTGGCTACCAGCCATTGACCGACATCGATGCCGGCTCCCTGCAGCATTGAGAACATGCCGGCGGGAAAGCCTGCCGCTGCGACCGCAGCCGAGATTGCGACAGCGAACATCTCCGATGTGGCGGGATGGCCCGGATGCGCCTTTACAACGACCGGGCAACCGGCAGCGATGGCCGAGGCGGTGTCGCCACCCGGGACTGCAAAGGCGAAGGGGAAGTTGCTGGCGGCGAAGATCGCCACGGGACCGACCGGGAATTGCATCTGTCGCACGGAGGGCTGACCGGGTCCCTCGCTGTTGATGATGGCGCGCAGATAATCGCCCTCGCGCAATAGCGATGCGAAGGCGCGAATCTGACCGGTGGTGCGCTCGCGCTCGCCGCTGAGGCGCGCTAGACCCAAGCCAGTCTCGCGGTCGGCGGTGTGCAGCAAAGCGTCGCCTAGCGCTTCGATGCGAGCTGCGATCTCATCCATGAAATCGGCAATGCGGTCGGATGAGCAGTGCCGCAGCTCTTCAAAGGCGGCAACTGCTGCCTCGACCGCCCGGTCGACCTCGGATTTCGTGGCGCTGTGAAAGGGCAAATCGCCCGTCGCCTTGTTGCGCGGATTCACACTATAGAAGACTTCGGCGCCTGCCGCCGAAGTTTCGCCGGCGATGTAGTTTTTGCCTGTCAGTTGCATGCTGGTTTCCTTATCCTTGTGCAATTCGTAATTCGAGTTCGTCCACAATTCTGTAGAAGTCGGGCAGCGTGTTTTCGTCGAAAGCGACAGTCGGACGTCGCACGGCGGCGCTGGTGATAAGGCCGGCGCGCTTCATCAGTTGCTTGCGCAGATGCAGGGAGTTTTCGTGTCCGCTGCCGGATACGGTTTTCACCAACGCATCTCCCTTTTGGATGATGTCGGCCGCGCCATCGCTATCGCCCTGCGTCCATTTGTCCCAGGCGTCAATGAAGATCTCGTTGAAGCCAACGCCCGGGATCAAACCAGCCGCGCCATTCCGCAACTCGCGGAGGGCGCTAATGCCGCCGCCGCCGCCGAACATGCTGATGCCCGGCCCCAGCAGAGGCGCCAAGTCCTTCATTTTGTCGGCCGATCCCGGTCCTTCGATTTTGTAGTAGCGCACATTGGACGAGCGAAGAGCGATCTCCGCCAGGGCCTCGACGGCTAGCTCGGTGTGGCGGTAACCTGGGATATGCGGCGCTTGCTGCACGATGATCGGCACATCCGTGGCTTGGCCCAGCGTGACATAGTGATCGACGAAGGATGCGCTGCCGTTGTCCATTGTGTTTGGCGGCAAGACCATGTAGGCCGCCGGTTGAAATTTCTCCAATTCGCGCGCTTGTCGAATGGCGGCTTCCGTGCTGCCCGCCGCCAAGCCCACGATCAAGGGAATCTGCCCGGCCACTTCCTCCGCTACGATTTCCGCATTCAGGCGGCGCTCGGCATCCGTGAGCTTGTAGGCCTCGCTGGCGAAGCCGTTGATGCCAATGGCATGGACGCCGCCATCCAGTTCAAAGCGCGTGATGCGACGCAAAGCGTCGACGTCGATATCGCCGCTGTCTGAGAATGGCGTGAACAGGATCGGGGCGATGCCTTCTATCATGCGCTCCTCCGCAATAGACGCGACAATACATCCGCATAGCTTAACGCATGACCGTATCCTTCGCCACGCTCCCTTTCTTCCCTTGCGGGCTGAGGAGCGGGTAGCTTTCGACAGGCAGACATGGGCGAGCGATCAAAGAGCGCAAGATGTCCTCAAATGCTGGGAAATTGTCCTTAAATTACCACCTTTTTGAGTAACAGTATAGATACCGTATCTATACTGGGGGGGGGGGGGGTACCCCCTCTCCAGATCTGAGGGCATGACAGTTTTCTTTGGGCAGATAGTTGCGACAAAAGCTGCCAAATGGCGTGTTTTCGGGCGACCTGACCGGTCGCGCAGACATCCACAAGACCGCAACAGAGAGGGCTATGCTTCGGGCGACCAGATTGGTCGCCCCTAAGATCATCGTCGTAGGAGATGCTTGGGTTTCGGATTGAAGTTTGTTGGTCCTTGTCCATTTGCGGGACCCAGCAATATCGTATTCGGGGTTAAGCGCCTCTTGTTGGACAGTGTCGCTTCGTTTGAGTCGAGCGCGGGGTTTGACTAACGACGGCCCATGGCGGGCGGCCCAGTGTGTTGCACCATCGAATGATACAGCAAGGCGTGGAGAAAAGAGCGACTAAAAGGTCGCGGTTTCCGCTCTTTTACAAGAATTGGGGGATTTCGATCCTTTTGCCACCGTTGATGGCGGATTCGTGGGCGCAAACGCCGGCGGCGGTCCAGGCGGCTGTCGTGATTGCGTCAGGCCAGGGCGAGCGCTCTTCGATGATGCTGCTGACGAATTCGTGCACCAGATGCGGGTGCGAGCCACCATGGCCTCCGCCCTGCAAGAAGGACAGATGCGCCTGACTCTCCTCATAGACGCCGCGTTGGGTGAAGCGAGCGATTTCCGGCGGCAGCAAATCTTGACGGTCGGGCACAGTCAGTCGCTCGGCCGTGATATCGTTGCCCCGTCCCCAGTGGGTGACCACCGGCTTCATGCGAAAGACGACCGGGGCTTCTTCTTCCACCTGCTCCCACTCGAAGGTGGCTTTCTCGCCGTAGACGTTGAAGCTCTCGGTGTAGCCGCGGGCGGTGTGGAAGAGGCTGCGCGTGATTTCGGCGGCGAGGGGCGGATCGCTTTTTAGTTCATAGATCGCGGTTTCGACGGGGAAGGGATTGCCGTACTGCTGGTGCAATTCCGGTCGCATGACGCCGGAGCCGAAGCAATGCACGGCCTTGGCCTGGGTTTCCGCGAGCGCCAGCACGGGTGAGACCGCATGAGTGGCGTAGTGCATCGGCGGCAAGCCCATCCAATAGGGCGGCCAGTATTCCATGTCCTGATAATGCGCGCCGCGCAAGAACTGGACGCGGCCGATCTCGCCATTTTTGATCATCTCTTGCACGTGCAGAAAGCGCCGCGTGTAGACGGCGGTTTCCATGCCCATATAGTTTTTGCCGCTGGCGCGCTGGGCGGCCAGGATGGCGTTGAGATCGGCGATGCTGGTGGCCATGGGCACGGTGCAGGCGCAGTGCTTGCCAGCGTTGAGCACGGCGACGGTTTGCTGGGCGTGGACCGGGATGGGCGTCACCAGGTGGACGGCGTCGATGCTGTCGTCGGCGAGCAGGTCGTCCAGGTCGAGGACGCGCTTTTCGACCTCGAAGCGGTCGCCGATCTTTTGCAGGACTTCGGGATCGGAGTCGCAGATGGTCAAGCTCGCGACGTTGGGATGGTGCAGGAAGATGGGCACGAACTCGGCGCCGAAGCTGAGCCCGGCGAGGGCGACGTTGATTTTTCGAGATGCGGTCATCGTCGTGTTCTCCGTGATATTTCAAATAATTCGAGCGACCAGATTGGTCGCCCCTACATGGTTTCCATTTTGTCATTTTTCAGGAAAGAGGTACAGCATCCGCGCTAACCGTGGACAGCGCAGAAAGTGATGCCCTCCACCAGTTGCCGCTGCGTCAGCATCAGCAGGGGCACGAGGGGCAGCAAGACAAACATGCCTGCGGTGGCGACCAGATCGAGATTGCTCGAGTTGTAGTCAGCTTCGCGGGGTGCGATGGTATAGAGTTTGGTCGTGAGGACCTGGGTATCCGGCGAAGTCGACAGGGTGAAGACGAAGAGGAATTCGTTCCAGCCGGCGATGAAGAGCAGCAAGAAGCTGACAAAGACGCCCGGCATGGCGATGGGCATGATGATGCGGAAGAGCGTGGTGAAGCGGCCGGCGCCATCAATTGCGGCGGCATCGTCCAGCTCGCGCGGGATGGCGTTGAAATAAGCGAATTGAAGCAAGGTCGCCAGCGGCATGCCGCCGGCTGTGAATACCAGTATGAGTCCGATATGCGTATCAAGGAGGTTGAACTGCAAATAAGCGATGAAGATCGGTCCCAGCGTGACCATAGCCGGGACGGCCATGCTGGCGACCAGCAGACTGTACATCAGCGTCTGGCCGCGGAAGGCGCCGCGACTGAAAGCGTATGCTGCCATCGCGCCCAGCACGGTAGCGGCCAAGCCCGACCCGCCAGCGAGGAAAATAGTATTCCGCAGCGTCAGCCAGAAATCCCAGGCTCTTGCCATGAAAGGGTAGTTCTCCAAGGTCGGGTAGCGGGGCCACGGGGTCGGCGGAATGCGGTTGACCTCGTTGACGGATTTCAGCGAGGTGAATGCCATGAAGAGGACGGGGAAGACCAAGCCCAGCAGCACTGCCGCGAGCAAGGCATATAGCATGGTATTTCGTAGACGCCGCCGTTGATGGATCATCAGATCTCCCGCGAACGATACAAGAGCCAGGCGAAAATGGCGCCGATGACGATGGTCAGCAAAAGCAGCACGATATTGACCGCCGAGCCGTAGCCGTAGCGCAGCTGCTGGAAAAAGCGTTCGAAGGTATAGAGCGCCAGGGTCTTGGTGGCGCTGCCGGGTCCGCCGCGCGTCAAGCCATAAATCTGCTCGAAGGTCTGCACCTCGGCCATGGCGCGCAGCAGCAGCACAAGGTAGATGGCTGGCTTGAGCAAGGGAAGCGTCACATACCAGAAACGCTGCAGGGTATTGGCACCGTCGACAGCGGCCGCCTCCAATACTTCTTTGGACAGCGAGCCGATCGCCGCCATGAAAATTAGCGCGACCCAGCTTACGTTCTTCCATACCGTCATCACAATCGTGGAGAAGCGCGCGGTTTCGGCATCGCTGAGCCAGCGCACGGCGGCGTTGCCAAAGCCCAGCTCCTGCAGAATCGCGTGCAGGATGCCGCCGTCTTCAAAATACAGAATCTGAAAGGCGACCGCCGCCAACATGGGCGCGACCACCCAAGGCAGCAGCATGATGAAATTGCTCAGCCAGCGCAGGCGCAGGTTCTGCATCAAAAGGATGGCGATGCCCAAGCCGATGACGGTTTCGCCGACGGCGGCGGTAGCCGTGTAAAGCAAGGTCCAGCCCAGGCTGCCGATCAGCGTGCTGTCTTTCGCGAGGACTTCGTAATTGCGCAGCCCGATATACTGCCCGCCCAGGATAGTGCGATTGGTGAAGCTAATGAGCACTGTCTGGATGATGGGGATGACGGTATAGATCATGCGCAGCAGGAAGGCTGGCAGCACCAGCACATAGAAGACGGCATACCTGCTGGAGAAAATACTCTGCAGGCGACTCTGCGCCATTGGCATCGCTTTGGCTGGCGCCATTACAGTTTACCCAAGTCGGTTCTCTACGGGCGTTTCAGCTTCGCGCGTAGGTTTGAGTAGACACTGACCACCGACAGAGCGGGTCAAACGTCCCTACAATTTCACGATCGAACGGGCTCTGTAGGGGCGACTTATCAAGTCGCCCGATCCCAAAATTCCAAATTGCGGGCGACCAGGTTGGTCGCCCCTACATCATCACCATCGGAATCGGATTACCTTAGTAGCGGCTTTCTGGTACGCCAACCGGATGATCGTGTATTCGTCCTGCGCCCACTGGAAGGCTTCGTCCACATTGCGCTCGCCGGAGAGGATCATCTCGCCCAGCTGGTCAAACATTGACCAGAGCTGCGACACTTGCCGGTGATTCACAATCGGGTAGCGGAACTGCGCGCCTTCTGTGATTTCCGCCCAAGACGGATTCGCCAAGCTCAGGATCGGGATCTGGGCAACGACCTCTACGTCTTCAAAGAGCGACTTCAAGCCGGGCATGACATTCTGGAGCGCGACAAATCTTAGTTGGTCGTAATGACCCAGGAACTTAAGCACTTCTCTGGCTTGCTCACGCTTTTTCGAGGCGGTGGGAATCGAATAGCCCCAGCCATGTATCAGCAGGCTATCGTTGGCGGGACCCATCGGGAAGCGCCCCCAGGCGAGATTGTCCTCGGTCACGACGGTGTCAACCGTACTGGTGACATTGCCGTACATGCCCTCGTAGCCCCAAACCATGCCCGCTTTGCCGCCGGCCATCAGCCCGATGACCTCGTTCCAGCCTTCGTTGATGGTGGATGGCGGCGTGATTTCGTAGTCGTTGACCCAGTCGTACATCCACTGGAGCGCGGCTCTGGTGGCGTCGTCATCGAGCGCTTGCAGATCGGCGCCCGTATGGTGCAGCGCCAACAGCACGGTATTGAAGGCGTGGCCCCGCCGCCCAACGGACGCCAGCCCCAGACGCCGGCTTCCTGGTCGGTGGCTGCCAACCCGGCGGAGATGAAGTCATCCCAGGTCGAGGGGTGCTCCGGCACCAGGTCGGTGTTGTAGAAGAAGGGCGTCGCGCCCATGAAGAAGAAGATGCGGAAGACGCCGCCCATTGCATTGTCCAAGACGTTTACACTATCGGTGAGGTCATCGGCGTTGTCGGTATAGGCATTCAGGTCGCTCAGATCGAGCGCCCAGCCGTTCATGCCATACATGCCGGCCAGGAGGTCATCGGTGTACATGATATCGTAGTGGGCATAACCGGTTTGACCCCAGAGCGTGAACTTCTGCATCACATCGCTCCAGCTCCCCGTCGGCAAACCCTCCCAACTGATCTTAATCTCGGTCGCTTCCAGAACCTGATCATATTGCGCCTCCCGGAATTCCCTGCCCCAGCCGACGAGATTGATCTCGTGGTTGTCGGCGCGGACGATGTTGGGGAAGCCCGGCAGCAGCGAGCTGGCCGCGACCGTGCCAGCGCCTTTCAAGAAATTACGGCGCGATATATTTTTGACTTTACTCATTTTGAACTCCTTCTAGAATCAGTCGATATCCGTAGTGGCGACCTATTCAGGTCGCCCGAAATTGACAGGTCGTCGGGCATCAATTATGCTTGGCGTGTTTCATACGCAAGGACAACAAATGCGACTCTATATCACCGGTGGCACCGGACTGGTCGGCAGCAACATCATCCGCCTGGCGCGTCAGCGCAGCGACATCGAAATCATCGCCTCGCAATACGGTCCGCCTCCGGAGTGGGAAGTTGACTACCAGTTGGATCCGCTGGATATGGCGGATACGACGGCGGTGCGCGCTTCGATACAGCGTTACCGACCGGATGCGGTGATCCACTGCGCCGCGATCCTCGATCACCTCTGGATGGACCAGCACCGCGTCCAAACCTGGCGGGCGACGGTTGATGGCAATTTGGCTTTCGCGCAAAGCTGCGCCGGGGTGGGCGCGCGTTATGTTTTCGTGTCGTCGGACTGGGTTTTCGACGGGCAGGAGCCGTTGGTCGACGAGGACTCGCCGCCCTGCCCTGTGCTCTTCTACGGCTTCATGAAGGCGGTCTGCGAGCGCGACATCATGGGCGTAGAGGGACTGAGTTACGGCATCGGGCGCCTGGCGGGGGTCTATGGCTTGAATTACAGCAGTCCGTCGCTGCTGCGCAAGGCCAATGACGTGGGCTTTGACCTGGGCAACTACGTCGTGGATCAGCTCTCGCAGGGTTTAATTGCCGAGATCTGGACGGGTCCCAAGGTGAATGAAGTAGCGCACCCGACGCTGGCGTCTGATGGGGCGGACATGTTGCTGCGGCTGGCGGAGCACGACGAGAATGGCATTTTTCATTGCTGGGGCAGCGAGGCCGTCAGCCGCTTGCAATTCGCCTATCACTTCGCGGATACATTCGAGGTCGACCGTACGCTGATCGTGCCGGTGCCGACCGATCCGGTTGTGCTGGACCGCTATCGGCATATTCGCATTCCCTTCCGCATTGTGACCAGCAACGAGGGAACGTGCGAGGCGCTGGGCAGGAGGACGTATTATGTCCGGGATGGGCTGCGCGACTTCAAGGCGCAGTGGGATTCCTTTCATGCCCTCACTGCAAAATGAGCTGAGGGCGGACGTGTTTGAAAAGACGCAGAGCATACAAATCGCAGCGGGTTAGCCAAGGCTGACCCCTACAGATGGTATTTGGGTCGAAGAATGTAAGGGCGACCGGCGGTCAGTGTCGAAGGTTAGTGTCTACGCGACCCACGCGACCTATCAGGTCGCCCGAAAATCACACGCCCGCGCCCACCTTGGGCGTAGTTGGGTAGCAAACAGGAGCCAAGAGACGGAGTAGAGAATCTGATGAAAGCATTGACTTTGTCGGCGGAATGGGCGCCCAAGCCCGGCTACGATTTGACCGAAGCGGAGCGCGATCTACGCCGTCCTCGCAACGCCAATATGACCTGGAAGGGACCGCGCATCGAGCTGGGCGATGCGCCAGACCCGAGCCTGAAGCCGGATCAGGCGATGTTGGCTGTCGCGGCGGTGGGCATTTGCGGCTCCGACATGCACATGTATGAGGCGGGCGATGACGGTTACATGGTCTATCCTGGCCTGGTGCACACGCCCAATATCATCGGTCATGAGTTCTCTGGCCGCATCGTCGAAGTAGGCGCGGAGGTCAAAGACTTGCAAGTGGGCGATCTGGTCGCGGTTGAAGAGATCCAGTGGTGCGGCGAATGCCTGGCCTGCCGGCGCGGCTTCGTCAACCACTGCCTGGATATTGAAGAACTGGGCTTCACCATTCCTGGCGCCATGGCGCAGTACTTGCCGGTGCGCGCCAAGTATTGCTGGAAGCTGGACGAGGTGGCCGAGCGCTACGGCGAAGAAGAAGCCCTGGTCATGGGCGCCATGGTCGAGCCGACGGGGGTTTCTTATCAGGGACTCTTCAACCGTTTGCACAATTGGCTGCCCGGCAACAACGTCGTGATCTTCGGAGCCGGTCCGATAGGCTTGGCGGCGGAAGCGCTGGTGATCGCGGCCGGCGCCAACCAGGTGATCGTCTTCGATCCCTCGGAAAGCCGCCGCGCCTTCGCCGACAAGATAGGCGCATCGGTCTCCCTGGACCCGACCGGCATCGATCTCGACGAGGCGATCATGCAGCATACCTTTGGGCAGGGCGTCGACTACGTGGTGGAGTGCGCCGGCTTCGCCGACCGGACCATTGAGCCGCTGGACAGGTGCCTGGCGGTGAACGCGTCAATTATCGATATCGGCATGGGCGGCGACGAGCCGACGCTGCCGATCGTGGCTTACAAGCGCATGGGCGTGCAATACGCTGGTTCGCTGGGCCACGCCGGCGGGCCCTTCCAGCAGGTAATTCGCTTGATGGCTTCGGGCAGGATAGACATGCGGAAGATGGTCAGCGCGCGCTTGCCGCTCGATGAGGCGCTGGGGGCTTTCAAGCGGCTGGAAAGCCGGGCGGACGCGAAGATCATCTTGCAGCCGAATTAATGTTAACCACCGAGTACACCGAGGAAACCGAGACAGGTTCTTGACTTTGCGACGGGCGCGGATATATTCAGTAGTCACGACCTGACTAGCATGGCAACTGGGAATCGCTGATGGGCGACGCGATACTGATTCTGGGCGGGATCGCCTTCTGGATACTGGCGGGGCTGTGTTATTTCCGGCTTGATCTGGTTTGGCGCTTGTATTCGCTGGAGCCGCGCTGGCGCAAGGACAATCCGGAAAGGACGGCGGCCTGGGATGCCAAGACGCGGCGCTCGGCGCTGGTTTTTGTCTTGGCTGGCATTGTCTTTGTGGCGCTGGGGTTGGTGATATAACATGTTTCAATCAAATCTGGTCGCGCCTGTTAGATTTATTCGCTAGACAGTCACTTGCGAGGGAACTGAGTGAGAGATTTCACGGTGTTCATTTCGTATAGCCAACATGACGGTAGAGAGTATGCCGAGCGATTGAACGAACTGATTCGGTCGGTATTTTCGGACATCAGGGTCTTTTGGGATACGCAACTCATAGCGGGCGAAGGTCTCTGGGACAAGCTGCATGAGGAAGTTCGTCATTGCGATGTGTTTCTTTATCTTGTATCAGATCAATCTACAACAATGCCGAGCGGCTGCATTCGGGAATACAGTTGGGCGCGATTGTATGAAAAACATGTTATTCCATGTATATTGTCCACATTTTCCGGCGATCCAAGCAACATTTCTGAATTACCTGAGTTATGCGAGTTGCTTTACATTGACTTGCGCAATGGAATCGAAAACTGTACTGAGGAAATCGCAAAGCTTTATGGAACTATCTACGATTCCGTGGTAAGTGCTTCGCCTATAACTGAGTTTCATCGAAAGGAAATGATTCTCTTGTACGAGATTCTTGAAAAACTGTCGGAAGAGAAAGACTCAAGTGCGGTGGGCCGGGAAGTCTATGAAGAGGGTTATGAATTCGAATATCATTCATATCCGCGCATTGAAGGTAGGGTGCCGGAAACGGTGTGCTTGGAAGTTATACACATTTTGAGCATGATGGAGGCGCTTCAAGATTCGTGGAAGGAATTCAGCGAGCCAGAAAGAAACCAAATCTTGGAAACAATAGGCGGCAACGTTGATTACTTCGTTAACAACGTGGGCTTTTGGGTTAACGAGGAATCAGATCACTTTTCCTATATGAAGTTTCTCAATGAGCGTCGCAAGTTTACGCACTTGAATTATGCATTTGATGAGGGTAATTCGCACATGAAAAACTTGCCGCGTTATCGGGTAATGTTGCGAGAATATGATGACATAAAGCATGACAACGACAATGACTATTTCAAATATCGGCGAAACTTGTCAGTCGATGAAATGATTCGGATTCTGCAGGCGCAACGTTTCGTATCATCGCATCCCTTGTGACGAGCACAACTCCACTAAGATTCGATATGCTTCAACACATACTATTCGTCTCCGACGTAGATTCTCAAAGGCAGTAGAATGGGTGCGCGAGGACGCGGCCTATTAGAGCGCAACTTCCCCCAGGTTGTGATACAAGCGCACGGCCGCCTGGAGCGACAGGAAGAAGCTCTCGATGTCCAAGGCCTCGTTGGGCGAGTGGATGCCCTCGCCATGACCGTAAGCGAAGGCCGTGATCGGCAGGCCGATCAAGCGATTGAATTCCCCAAGGATGGGAATCGAACCGCCCGTACGCACCAGTTGCGCGCGTTTCCCGATGGTCGTCTCAATGGCGGATTGCACCGCCTCGAGCCAGGGACCGTCGGTCTCGAGCTGGAAGTACCAGGCTTCTTCGCCGATGTTGCATTCGACCGTGACGGTATCGGTGGCGAAGCTTTCCACGTACTGTTTCAACGCCGCCGAGATTTTCGTCGGATCTTGATCCGGCGCGAGGCGCATGGTGATTTTGAAGCCGGCTTCGGCCGGTATGATGGTTTTGATGCCCGGTCCCTGATAGCCGCCCCACATGCCAACGATATCGAGGGTCGGGTAGACAGTGGCGCGTTCCGCGGCTGGCGCGATTGTGTCGCCCCAGAAACCCGGGACGCCTGCGCTTTCCAACAAGGAGTCGGCCTGGAATCCCGCTTCAATTCGTTCTTTTTCGGCGGGAGCGGCTTCTTTCACGTCATCGTAATAAGCAGGCAGTTTTATGCGCCCGTCGGCGTCATGAAAGGAGCTGATGATCTCCCCGGCGACATGCAGGGGGTTCTGCACCAGGCCGCCGAAGAGCCCGGAATGGATATCGGCCGTGGGTCCGCTGACGCGCACCTGCGCCGTGACCATGCCGCGGCCGCCGTAATAGAGTTTCGGATTGTCGGGGGCGAGGTCGCCGTCGCAATTCAGCAGCAGATCCGCTTTCAGGCGTTCCTTGTTGGCCAAAACGAAGTCGCGGATGCTGGGCGAGCCGGATTCTTCTTCGCCCTCGAACATGATCTTGATATTAACCGGCAGGCGTGCGTTGGCGCGCAGCAGGGCTTCGAAGGTCTTGAGATTGCCCCAGACCCCGGCTTTGTTGTCGCTGGCGCCGCGCGCGATCATCGCGCCGTCGCGGATGACAGCCTCGAAGGGCTCGGAGTGCCACAGGGGCAGCGGATCGACGGGCTGGACGTCGTAATGCGAATAGACCAGCACGGTGGGTTTATCGGCGCCGGCCTTGAGCCATTCGCCATAGACGACCGGCAAACCGTCGGTGGCGATGGCCTCGCAGTTGTCGAAACCGAGCGCCTGCAGTTGCTCGACGATCCAGTCTGCGCAGGCTTTGACGTCATCCGCGTAGGCCGGATCGGCGCTGATCGATGGAAAGCGCAGCAATTGCTTATAATCTTCCATCATTTTGTCAGCGGTTTCTTGCAGATAGTCAATCGCGCTTTGTACGGTATCGGTCATGGTTTTGCCTTCCTGGGTGAGAAATTGTCCCAAGATAATAGCGCAATCTCAGGAGTTTTTCCGTGTCGGCTTCGGGTAGTGCATCCTCTTCGGTTGAAATACTTTTGGCCAGTCCTCGTCATGAGGTCCCCTAACTCAAGATACGAACGATTTGTTAGGGGCGACTCGCTGAGTCGCCCGACATTCATTCAGTTTCTACTCGTCGGGCGATCCACGGGTCGCTGTTGAAATTCTACCCCACCCCCCGGCCCTTGCCCCCCTCGGTCCCCCCGCTTAGCGGGGGGCGGAATTCCGAGGCATCAGGTCGCGTAGACACTGACCGTCGGGAGGGGGAGCTTTGCTGAGCGATGTTGGACTATTATGGTCTTTCTCATTTACATGACACTGACTGGGATTGGCTGTAATTCATGATTTTCAACAGAGTCCACCGGATCGCCCCTACCGGCTGTCAGGTTGTTGTCGTTCTTTATTTGAAGCGACTTTGGTACACTACCCTTTTGCCCAAACAGGGGCGGTGGCACAGGTGGCGCAACCTCAGCAGGATCTCATTCAGTAGACCGGCGGAAGCGATGTGAAAAGGAAAGGAGCTTGTTATCTTATTCTTTCACATAGGGTTGGCCAACGGCCTTTGGCGGGGAGGCGCGGCCTATGAACCCGGCCAGCACGATCAGCGTAACGGCATAGGGCACCATTTGCAGGAACTGTACCGGGAAGCCGACGCCGACCATCTGCAAACGGATGCCTAGGGAATCGGAAAAGCCAAAAAGCAGCGCGGCGCCGAAGGCCCCGATGGGGGTCCATTTGCCGAAGATCATGGCGGCCAGGGCGATGAATCCCGCGCCGCGGGTCATGCCGTCGTTGAAGCTGCCGGTCGCTTCCAGCGAGAACCAAGCGCCCGCCAAACCGGCGACCATGCCGCTGATCCAGACATTGGTCCAGCGGGTGCGGTTGACATTGATGCCCAGCGTATCGGCCGCGTGGGGATGTTCGCCGACGGCGCGCGTCCGCAAGCCCCAGCGCGTGTAGAACATCACGATATGCGTGAAGGCCAGCATGACAAACATCATGAAGAAGATCGGCTGATTTGTGAAAATCGCCTCGCCGATGACCGGCAGGTCGCTGAGGATGGGGATGGAGATGTTGCCAAGTTTGGCCGCGCCGGCTTCGGTCGAGAGCAGGTACTCGCGCCGAACGAAACTGGTGACGCCCACCGCCAAGATATTGATGACGGTGCCACTCACGATCTGATCGGTGCGAAAGGTGATCGACAGCCAGCCATGCAAGAGCGCGATGAGCCCCCCGCTGAGCACGGCGATGATGACCGCCAGCAACTGGGCGGTTTCCAGCGGCAGCCCGGTATTGCGCAGGTAAAAGAGCGTGGTGAAGCCGAAGCAGGCGGCGAAGAGCATCATGCCTTCGATGGCGATATTGACAACACCGGCGCGCTCGCACCAGATGCCCGCCATGGCGCCGATGGCCAGCGGAGTCGCCAGGCGCAAGCTTTCGGCGACAATGGTGGTCATATTGGTTTCGTTGCCGGCGGCAGCGGCGATGATCACGGAGGGTATGAAAAGGAGGCCGCAAAGCACCAGCAAGGCCAAGCTGGCCCGCCGGGAGCGGGGCGCGCGCAACTCGGCGAGATTCAGGATGCCAGTGACAATAAAGAGCAGTCCGATGAGGCGCAGGTAGGACGAGGTGGGCACATCGATATTGCCTACCGATGGCGTCTCGCTAGCGGAAGTCGTTTCGAAGGTCAGCGTGGTGACAAGATCGCCGTCGATGCCACCGGCTTGCAAGAAGATAAACAGGCCTAGAACGAGCAACACGATGGCAATGATGCGGATGCGCGTCAGCTTGAAGCTGGGGCGGCTAGGGGCTTTGGATTTGCTGGGAGTCGTCATCGTCCTCAGCCTCCCCAACCGGTCGAGAATACCAGCTCGCCCTCTTCTTCGGCGCTGCGCTTTGGCACGCGCCAGAGGAAGCGGATAATTTGATCGGCGGCCACGAACATGATGATCAGCGCTTGCACGATTTTGACCAGGTCAATGGAGATGTCGGCGCGGATCTGCATCAAAGCGGCGCCGCTCAGCAGCCCGCCCCAGAGCAAGCCCGCCCAGACCATGCCTTTGGGGTTGTTGCGCGCCAGCAGCGCAACCGCGATGGCGTCGAAGCCGACGCCGGCGAAGAAGCGCGGCAGCATTTCGTGTTCGACGCCGCTGATTTCGATGGCGCCCGCCAAACCCGCCAGCATACCGCTGAGCGCCATAGCCAGCACGACGTTGCGCGGCACGCTCATACCGGCGTACTTGGCGGCGTTTTGATTGGCGCCGACGGTCCGCAACTCGAAACCGAGGGTGGTACGGGTCAAGAACCAGTCGGTCAGCCAGACCGCCGCAATCATTAACCAAAAGCCGAAGTGCAGCTTCGATTGGTCGCCGACGGCGATCAGGACCAGGAACAACTGCAGGGCGCTCATGATGACCGCCCAGATGAGGCCGCTGCGCCTGGCCGCCTGAGGATTCTCGCGCCGTTCGGGCAAGTAGTTGAGCAGGAAGGCGACCAGCGCCACTGCTGCCATCATCAGCAGGAGCGTCAGGGGCGATGTGATCGTGTCCATGGTCGGCAGCATGGCCGCCGGCAAGATCACTGGTGTCTTGGGCACGCTGGCATTAACATCGCCCAGGATAACCGGATTGACGGACTTGATCAGCCAGTCGACGATCAAGATGGCGATGAAATTGAGCATGATGGTGGTGATGACTTCGTGAGCGCCGGTATAGGCTTTGAGCGCGCCCGGCACCGCTCCCCAAAGGAAGCCGCCGAGAATACCGAAGAAGATGACCCCCGGCAGCAAAAGCAAGCCGGGGATAGCGGGCGAGGCGAAGGCGCCCAGGGCCGCCACGGCAATGGCGCCGGCGTATAGCTGACCTTCGGCGCCGATGTTGAAGAGCCCGGCTTTGAAGCCCAGCCCAACCGCCAATCCAGCGATGATGAAGGGGATGGCGCGCACGATGGTCTTTTCCAGGTTGGAGGGGAAGAATAGCAGGACTTGATCGCCCAAGCGCAAAAAGAGCACTTCCAGGTCTTGGTCGTTTTTGAGGATGCCGAAGGTCTGCCCGCCCAGGTCGTCCGCGCTCAAAACACGATTGCCCGGACGCCGGATGACCAGGTGCTGACGCAAGGCGGGATCCAGTTGATCGGCTAGCATGGCGTTGACCGACTCGCCGGTCAGATATTCGGCGTCGAGCATCTTGCCGACGATGCGGAATTGCGCGCCCAGGCCCGCCGGATCGTCGATGCGGAGTTCATCTAGCCTGGCCAGGGTTTCGATGGCTTCGCGCGCGTCATCATAGTCGGATTCTACGATGGCGACGATCGCGTCCGCATCGGCGCTTTGGCTGTCGATGCCCGAAGTCTCCAGTTGCGTCAGAGCGTCGTGACTGCGGAGCAAGGCTACCTGGCCATGTTCGTCAATGAGCTGAAGGCCCTTGTGGGCCGCCGCAAGTTCCCTTGCCGACTTGTTGTTCAAGGCGGGAAAGAGGGCGGCGGCTTGGTTGAGCGTTTCCCCGCTTAGCTGGCTTTGTCCGGCTGCCAGGGCCGCCAGGTCGCGGACATTGGAGCGCTTGAGTTCTTCCAGTTCGTCGAGCAGGGGTTTGAGTTCACGCAGGCCCCTCGCGCCGACTTCGCGGATGGTCGGGAGACGCTCGGCGATGGCCGTGGCGGTGTCTTCGTCGATCTCGTAACGCTCGAAGAAGAGCGTGTAGGCGCGGGTCTCTTCCATGCCGACTTCAATGACCCGCTCGAAGGGCCGCGCTTGGCGCGAGAGGCTGCGGCCGGTGGTGATTTCGTTGCTGGCGGCATAGCCCCGCAATTCGTCAAAATCATCGACGCCGGCGACATCGTTGATGGTCAAGCCGGTGATGGATTCCACCAGGGCCACATAAGCTGTTGACGAGACCCGCAAGCCCTCGGCGATATCCGGCTGTATCGGGTTGTCGCTGACGGTGATGGTGATCAAGGGGATGCCAGCCAGAAAAGCCGTGATCACCGCCAGGACGGGCACCAGCCTGGGCGAGACGCCGGCCCAAAGCGCGATGAAGCCGCGGCGACGGGGTGCTTCCGCCCTTGCGCTCATTTTGCGCCTTCCCTCTGAATATCGTCGCGCACGCCGGCCATGCGCAAGCCAACCGTATCCTTATCCGCTTCTTCAATGGGCAGGATGTCGATGATTTGCCCTTCGAACATGACTGCCACGCGGTCGGACAGGCTCAAGACCTCGTCCAACTCCGACGAGACCAGCAAGATGCCGGCGCCTTCGTCGCGCATGCGGATGATCTGTTTGTGGATGAATTCAATCGAGCCGACATCCAGGCCGCGCGTGGGCTGGGAGGCGATCAGCAGGTCGACCCCGCGGGAAAACTCGCGGGCCACTATCACTTTCTGCTGGTTGCCGCCGGAGAGGCCGCCGGCCGGATTGTTGATGATGGGCGGGCGCACATCGTATTGTTCGACCAATTGATGGGCGTTGTCGGCGATGGCGCGGTCGTCGACCACAATGATGTTGGAGAATTCATTTCTGTAGTAGGTGCAGAGGACCAGGTTGTGCATGACGGTGAAGCCCGCGACCAAGCCGTCGCGCTGTCGATCTTCGGGCACGTGCCCGACGCCTTTTTCGGTGACGCGGCGCGGTGAGGAATCGGTCATGTCTTCGCCTTTGATGTAGAAGCGGCCATCATCGACCGGGCGCATGCCGGTCAGGGCTTCGACCAGTTCGGTCTGGCCGTTGCCTTGGACGCCGGCGATGCCGAGGATTTCGCCGCGCTGCAAGCCCAGGTTGACGCCCTCCACCGCCGGCAGACCGCGATCATCATGCACTTGCAGATTGACGATATTGAGGATTTCGTCGCCAGGGGTGGCGGCGGCTTTTTCGACTTCGAGGATGACGTCGCGCCCGACCATCAGCGACGCCAGCGACCCCTCGGTGGATCGCTGCGGATCGGCATGGCCGGCGACTTTTCCGCGGCGCAGCACAACTACGTCGTCGCAGATTTCCAGCACCTCTTTCAGCTTGTGGCTGATGAAAATGATGCTGACGCCTTTTTCCAGCAGCGTGTGCATGATCTTGAACAGGCCGCGCGTCTCTTGCGGCGTCAGCACGGCCGTCGGCTCGTCGAGGATCAAGATGTCGGCGTGGCGATAGAGGGCTTTGATGATCTCGACGCGCTGTTGCACCCCGACCGGCAAATCGGCGATCAGGGCGTCGGGGTTGACATCCAAGCCGTACTCGCTCGAGAGCTCGAGTATCTCGCGCCGGGCGCGGTCGCGGCGCAGGAAGGGACCGGAGACGCTCTCGTTGCCGAGCATGACGTTTTCGGTGACGGTCAGCACATCGACCAGTTGAAAGTGCTGATGCACCATGCCGATGCCGAGGTCAATGGCGTCTTTGGGTCCGGCGATGTCGACGGCCTGGCCGTTGACTAGGATTTCGCCCTCGTCCGGTTTGTACAAGCCGTAGATCATGTTCATCAAGGTGGATTTGCCGGCGCCGTTTTCGCCCAGCAGGCCAAGGACCTGGCCCTTGCGCAGCGTCAGGTTGATATTGTCGTTGGCGAGGACACCGGGAAAGCGTTTGCTGATGCCGCGTACTTCGAGGACGGGGGCGGCTGCGGTCATAGGCGGGACCTTTCGGCTAGTGAGGCTGTGATGAGGCTTAGATTGGATTATAGCGCATAACCGGCCGCGGGACGCGAATGCTCGGATAATGCCAGGGCAATCGCTTCAAATTTTTTCTTTCACCACCGAGGGCACCGAGAATTACGCTCTTGCCTGTCAGAAAGGAGGCGTTGTAGGGGCGTTTTGCTGAAACGCCCGCGAATGGAAGACCGATGATAACGGGCGGCTCAGCGAGCCGCCCCTACCATTTCGTTTGTATTATGGGTTAAGAATCTCATGTCGAGTACAGGCTAAAAGTAGTTCAACCTAGAAAGATAAACTGCCAGCACTTTCCAGTACCCTAGATCGTTCGGCAGCGAATCGCCCTATCTTAGCGCATAGGCCATCAGCAGGTCCAACATCTGGCCCTGCAAGCGCGCGCGATGGGCGCTGTAGGCGGGGTCGTCCGCCAGATTGACGAATTCATGGGGATCTGTCTCGAGGTCGATCAACTCGATATGCTGCCGCGTGCCCTGCGCCACGCGAACCAACTTGTAACGTCCGTCGCTGACCGCCAGGAAGCCCTCGCCCTCGGCAAAGACGTACTCGGCGCCGCCGGAAGCGATGCGCTCGTGCAGCGGGGCGCCGTCGCAAAAATCATGCGGCAATCCAGCGGCGGCCAGGCAAGTCGGCAAGATATCGACCAGCATGGCGTTGGCGTCACTGACTCGCGCTTGATTCTGTCCGGGGTATTTGACGATCAGGGGCAGTGTCCAGACGTCTTCGTAAGCGCAATTGTTCTTGCCCCAAAGGCCGTGATTGCCCAGCATCTCACCGTGATCGGCGCTGAAAATGATCAGGACATCGTCGCCGAAGCGCTCCTCGACGGCCGCCAGGATGCGCCCGATGTAGTCGTCAATCTGCGCCACGTTGGCGAAGTAATTGCGGCGCAGATCGCGCCAGTAGTCATCAGTGCAGTTCTTGGTGGCGCCAGCGGGCGCAGCGCCCGAACCATCAATGGCGCCGCCGGGATGGCCGTGGTAGGTCGCGCTGTGGATGCGCGAGGGGTCGTCGAATTCAGTCTCGCTGAAGATACGACGATCTTGCGACATATCGACGCGATTGAAGTATTCCACCGGCGGGTCGAAGGGATAGTGCGGTCCGCTGAAAGAGGCCCAGAGGAAGAGCGGCTGGTCGCCGGTATAACCGTCGACATAAGCTGCCGTTTTGCGCCCGACCCAGCTATCCGGATGCCAGGCTTCCGGTCCCGGGAAGGCGAAGACTTTGCGCTTTGCCTTGTCCCAGACGGCATCGCGGTATGCTTTCAGATAACCGGCGGCATCAAGCTCCCGGCTGTAATCATCGTAAAACCAGACCGAGACCTGTTTATCGTCTTGTAGGTCGAGATGATCCATGCCCAGGCTGCGGTAATAGTCGCGGAAGTCGTCATAGGGCAAGGTTGCGTCGGGACGCGTCTCGCCATAAGGCACGGGCGCGTAATGACATTTGCCGATATGCGCCGTGTGATAGCCCGCGCCTTTTAGAAGATTGTAGATATTCGGCAATTCGGCATCCAGCGGAACATCGCGGAAGTTGCTGTAGGAACCATTGTTGTGCGGGTACAAACCTGTCGCCAGTGAACAGCGGCTAGGCAGGCACCAGGGGCTATTGCAATAGGCGCGCTCGAAACGCGCGCCATCGGCAGCCAAGGCATCCAGATTCGGCGTTTGGATAAGGCGATTGCCGTAACAGCTCAAGGCATCGGCGCGCAGTTCATCGCAGGTGATGAGAAAGATATGGGGCCGGGCGCGGCTCATGCCCTAGCCCTTTGACCCGGTGAAGACGACGCCTTGGATGAAATAGCGCTGCATGAAGAAGAACAGGATCACGATCGGTAAGATGACAAAGACGGAGGCGGCCATCAGCAGATGCGTCTGCGAGTAATACTGTTCGTTGAAGAGGCGCAAGCCCAGCGCCAGCGTATACTTGCTGCGATCTGTCAGGTAGATCATTGGTAGCAAGAAGGAATTCCAGTTGTTCTGAATAATGTAGATGGCGACGACGGCGAAGACCGGTTTGGCGTTGGGCACGATGATGCGCCGGAAGAGGCCGACAAAACTGCAGCCGTCGATGCGCGCCGCGTCGATGAGATCCTGCCCCATGGTCATGAAGAATTGGCGGAAGAGAAAGACAAAAAAGGCGTTTTCGGCGAAGAAACCCGGCACCAGCAGGGGCGCAAAAGAACCGACCCAACCCAGCTTGGAAAACAAGATATAGCGGGGAATGAGCGTGACTTCGACGGGGATCATCAGCGTGAGCAGGACGATGAAGAAAAGGGTATTGCGCCCTTTCCAGCGCAGCTTGGCAAAGGCGAAACCCGCCAGCGAACAGCTGAGTGTAAGACCAATAATACGGCCCAGCGCCAGGAAAATGGTATTAAAAAAGAAGACATCAAAGGGCATGGCTGTGAGTGCGTCGGGATAGTTCGCCCATTGAACCGGATCCGGGATGAATTCCGGCGGGAAGGTGTAGACATCACCGGCGGTTTTCAGCGAGGTTGAGACGACGTAGACAAAGGGCATCAAGAAGACGATAGAGCCGGAAATCAGGATGATATGCGCCAGGACTTTGACCCAATCGATTTCGCGCGCTTTGGTCCGCCTTTTATCGAATGCGGGGCGTTGTGCTATCGCTACCATATTGAGGTCACTCGTTTCTGATTTCGCCTTCGTAGAAAACCCAGGCGGCGGAAAAACGGAAGATTAGCAAGGTCAGTATGGCGATGTACATGAATAGCACCCACGACAAGGCGGAGGCATATCCCATACGAAAGAATTCGAAGGCATTGCGAAACAGGTGCAGCAGATAAAACAAGGTCGAATTCTGCGGTCCGCCCTGGGTCATGATGAAGGGCTGCGCGAATACCTGAAAGGCTGCGATCAAGCCGACCACCAATTGGAACAAAATCACGGGCGAGATCATCGGCAAGGTGACATAGCGGAACGAGGCCCAGCGCCCGGCGCCGTCGACCTTGGCAGCTTCATAGAAGTCGGTGGGGATGCCCTGCAATCCCGCAAGATAAATGAGCATACCCGCGCCAACGCCCCAGAGGCTCATCAGAATCAGCGCCGGAAGCGCCCATTCCGGCTCCGAGAGCCATCCAGGACCATAGACGCCGAAGAGCGACAGGAACCAGTTAATCAGACCCCAATCGCGCGACAAGATCCAGCGCCACATGACCGCCACCGAGACGATAGGCAAGACCGCCGGCAAATAAAAGAGCGTGCGATAGAGCCCGATCAGCCGGATCTTGGTGTTTAGTAGAAGGGCGATGAACAGGCCGACCACAATCTGCAACGGCACAGCCACCAGGGCGTAGAGGGTTGTCACCTTGAGGGACTGAAAGAAGAGCGGGTCGCCGAGCATGGTTTCGTAGTTGCCCAGCCCGGCCCACTGCGGCGGATTGACGATGTCCCAGTTGGTAAACGAAATGACCAGCGAGGCCAGGATTGGACCGCCGGTGAAGAGTATGAAACCGAGGATCCAGGGCGAGACGAAGATCCAGGCGTTGAGCGATTCCCAGAAGCTCAGGCGTTTGGGTTTGAAGAGGCTAGAGATATGCATTGGGCAAGTGACAGGTATGTGGTCTGAAAGCTTGCGATACGCTGCACATTTTACCCCCCTCTAAGGCTCCCCCCATTGCAATGGGGGGAGCCTTCTGTACGCGGCGGCGCTTCATATTGTCATGTCAGTTCATCAGACACGATATCACCGCAAAGCCTAGATTCAATTCGGCGCTTCTCGGGCGACCTGACCGGTCGCCACGAAGATTTCCGCGATAAACCTTGTAGGGGTCAGCCAAGGCTGACCCGTTGCAGTTGTATGGTCGGCGTCGTTTCGAATCTTCCGCTTTTTAGCATCCCTATGGGGAGGGGTTGACATCACTCCGCGCTTAGAATGGCGTTGACCTGGGCGGCGATCTCGGTACCGACATCTTCGGCCGACTTGTCACCGCTGTAAAGCGCGTCAAGCTGGCTGTTGATGACTGTGCTGATTTCGGGCCAATGGACGTGCTGTGGCCAAGTGCGCGCCCAACCGTTTTCCATGATGTCGTTGAAGACCGTGTTGAGCCCTGTTCCGATGGCATTGCCGCAAGTGAAGTTCACGTACCAGTCTTCTTGCACGACCGACCGGCGCGAGGGATAGGCATAACCGGAGCTGATCTTCAAGGTCTGCCCGCGACTGCTGTTGATGAACTTGAGCAATTCCCAAGCCGCGTCCTTGTCGGGTGTATCCGACGACATCACCGTGGGTCCGACATTCGTGCGCCCCACGCGGACGGCGCCCGCCGGCGGCAGCGCGGCGTCGAAGCGGAAGGGCGTATTGCAGACCGCGCCGAGGAAACCGCGCGCGATTGTGAAGCTCGCCATACGACCGGAGGTGAAAAGCGCGCCCTCGCTTTGGTCCGCCAGGTCCGAGGCTGAGGGCGCGCATTGGTGTTCGATGATCAGGCTCTGCGCGAAGCGCAAACCGTCGATGGCTTCCGGCTCGCCCATGAGACATTCTGTGCCTTCTTCGTTGAGCACTTCGCCGCCGGCTTGCCAGATCCAGTCGATCCAGGCGCCGCGTCCGCCACCGATGACAGTGGCGCGTCCGCGATCGTCGCGATCGGTGAGCGCGACCGCCTGTTCCACGTACTCGTCCCAGGTCAAACCGTGAGGATGGTCAATGCCGGCTTCGTCATAGATATCGGCATTGAACCAGGTGGCGTAGGGCGCGCCGTCGCGCGGCAATCCCCAAAGTTGATCTTGCCAGCGGAGCGCCGCGATATGACCGGCGTAGTTGTCTTCCAGATCAACATCCGGGTTGGCGTCCACATAGCTGTCGATGGGCACCAGAACGCCGCGGGCGGCGAAACCGACCGTGAAACCATCCATAACGAAGAAGACATCGGGACCCGTTCCCGCCGCCAGTTGCGCTTGCAATAGCTGCAGATACTGTGGTCCATAACCGCCGCCGACGGCGAGGTAATTGGCCTGGATGGCGTCATTCTCTTCGTTGAAGGCTTCCCAGACTGGTTCCCAGGCGGCGTCTTCAACTACTCCGCCCGGCGTGGCATAGGTGACTTCGACCATATCCTGCGCCAGCGCCGTCGGCAGGCGGCTGAGCAAGCTACCCGTCATCTGCGCGCCGACGACCGTGCCGGATGCGGCCAAGCCCTTCAAGAAATTTCTTCGGCTTAACTTGGACATTGGAAGGTTCCTTTCAATATGCTTCTTATTCGATAAACCTCTACTCGAGGGCCTTGCCATCGGGCGACCCAAGGGTCGCCGCAAAACCTAGCCGAAACGGTGGGCGACTCACAGAGTCGCTCCTTACATTCTAATCCTCCAGCGTACTCAAATCGCCCAGGGGCTGACCCATAGCCTGGGCTTTGAGCACGCGGCGCATGATCTTGCCGCTGCGGGTCTTGGGCAAATTGTCGACGAATTCGATCTGCGCTGGCACGGCGATGGGACCGACCTCGTGGCGGACATGGGCCTTGAGTTCCGCTTCCAGGGAGTCGGAGCCCTCGACCCCGGCCACCAGTATGCAGTAGGCGTGGATGGCATTGCCGCGCAATTCATCGGGGATGCCGATGACGGCCGATTCGGCCACGGCGCTGTGGCTGACCAAACCCGATTCGACCTCGGCCGTGCCCAACCGGTAGCCGCTCACTTTCAGCACATCGTCGTTGCGGCCGATGACCCAGAGGTAGCCGTCTTCATCGCGGCGCGCGGTGTCGCCGGCCAGGTACCAGCCCTGGCTCTGATATTTCTCCCAGTATTGGCTGATGAAGCGGTCGTCGTCGCCGTAGACGGTGCGGATCATGCTGGGCCAGGGCGATTTGATAACCAGGTTGCCGTCTTCGTTGGTGGCCACCGGCTCGCCGTCGTCATCGACGATATCGACCTGAATGCCGGGGAAGGGTCGGGTGGCGCTGCCGGGTTTCAAGCCGACCGAGGGCAAGGGCGTGATCATGAAGCCGCCGGTCTCGGTCTGCCACCAGGTATCGATGATGGGGCAAGTCTCCTTGCCGATTACGCGGTGGTACCAGCGCCAGGCTTCGGGATTGATGGGCTCGCCGACGGAGCCGAGCAAGCGCAGGCTGCTGAGATCGTGGCGGTTGGGCCAGGCTTCACCGAAGCGCATCAGTCCGCGGATGGCGGTGGGCGCGGTATAGAGAATGGTCACGCCGTAATCGGCCACGATCTGCCACCAGCGGTCGGGATTGGGATAGGTGGGCGCGCCTTCGTAGATGATGCTGGTCGCGCCCAGGATCAGCGGCGCGTAGACGATATAGCTGTGCCCGGTGATCCAACCGGGATCGGCGGCGCACCACCAGCGGTCTTCTTCTTTAAGGTCAAAAGCCCAGGCGAGCGTGGTCGAGGTATAGACTTGGTAACCGCCGTGCGTGTGCAGGACGCCCTTGGGTTTGCCGGTGGTGCCGCTGGTATAGAGGATGAAGAGCGGATCTTCGGCATCCATGACTTCGGTTTTGGCTGTTGGTTTCGCCAGGGGCAGCGCCATCAAATCGTGATACCAGTAGTCGCGCCCGGGCTCCATGTGGATGTCGTGGCCGGTGCGTTTGACGACGATGACCGTCTCCACCACCGGCGAGCGCTGGACGGCTTCATCGACGGTATCCTTGAGCGGGACGATCTTGCCGCGCAGCCAGGCGCCATCGCAGGCGATCAAGACTTTGCTCTGGGCGTCTTCAATCCGGCTGGCCAGCGCTTGCTCGGAAAAGCCGCCATAAACGACGCTATGCGGGGCGCCAACTTTGGCGCAAGCCAGCATGGCAATGGCGATTTCTGGCACGCGGCCCATATAAATGGTGACGCGGTCGCCCTTGGCCACACCCATGCTGCGCAGCACGTTGGCGAATTTGTTGACCTCTTGCCAGAGGCGCCAATAGGACAGCGTGACTTTGTTGCCGTCTTCGCCTTCCCATATGATGGCCAGCTTGTTGCGGCGCCAGGTCGTGACATGGCGGTCGAGGGCGTTGAGGGCCATATTGGTCTTGCCGCCGACAAACCACTTGTAGAAGGGTTTGCGGCTGTCATCGAGGACCTGGTCCCATTTCTGATACCATTCCAGCGTTTCGGCACGGTTCGCCCAGAAGGCCTCGGGGTCTTGCATGGCCAGATTGTAAACAGCCTCGTAATCGGGCACGTTGGCGCCTTCGACCATATCCGCCGACGGGTGATACCATTCGCTGGTTGGGGGTGTAAAACCTTGCTCGGCCATCAAAGTCTCCTGTTTCTCGATCCGCTTCTATTCATGGGCAGCTTGGCTGCCGCGCATGTTGCATTTTCGCATTGGCTATTATAAACCAAACTGCCGCCATGTCGAAATCCGCGCGCGGGCGCGGGTAGCGTATTGAAGTCGGTTGATACAGAAATTCTAAGCACCGAGGGCACCGAGAATATGTCCCGAGTATAGTCGCCCTCCGCGTTATTTGCGCATTTGTGTTGAAATGAGTTGCTTCAATCTCAAGCGAATTCGATAAAGCGCCAGTTGTCGCTTGGCATGATGCGCTGGCACGGGGGACTTCGCGGATGGCAAGAAGTAGCCTATAATATTAACAAAACGAATTTGCGCTGAGGTTGTCGGCATGAACAAAGAGCGATCTCTTATTTTGCTTAGCACAGTGGCCCTGCTGGTTGGTTTTGCCGCGCTTCTGACGACTAGCCTGGCGGGTGACAAGGACTGGGGCTACAGCGGCGAATACGGTCCCGAGCACTGGGGCGCGTTGTCGCCAGATTATGCCCTGTGCGCGGATGGCAGGGCGCAATCGCCCGTCGACATCCGAAATGCCAGCAAAGTCGACCTGGTGGATATCGCCTTCGGATACGGGGAGAGCGCCAACAACATTTTCAACAACGGACATACCATTCAAGTCAATGTCGACGAGGGCAGCTACATCATTTACAACGAGATCACGTACAAGCTGTTGCAATTCCACTTCCACAGCCCCAGCGAACATACCATAAATGGCAAATCGGCGGCGATGGAAATACATTTCGTGCATGCGGATGCCAATTCCGGCGCTTTGGCGGTGGTCGGCATTCTGCTCGCGGCGGGCGAGGCGGAAAGCGAGGCCTACGCCGCCATCTTCGATAATATGCCGAGCGAAACTGGGGAGCCGGCAGCGCTGGGCGAAGCACTCGATCTGGCAGCGCTGCTGCCGGAAGAATTCGCTTATTTCACTTATCAGGGTTCGCTGACGACGCCTCCTTGCAGCGAGATCGTACGCTGGCTGCTGCTAGATACGCCCGTGCTGCTCTCGCAGGCGCAAATCAGCGCGTTTACCGATTTGTATGCTTATAACGCGCGCCCGACGCTGCCGCTTGGCAAGCGCGATTTGCTATTGGATACGCAGTAGTGTCTTACTGCCGTCGGGCGGCTCTTTGCCAGTACGCGACACATACGATATAATGCCCATGCTTGCCAATTGATTCGCATTTCTTAAGGAGATATTGCCATGACAAATAAGCTATCGCGTCGTGATTTTCTGAAGTACACAGGAATGAGCAGCGCCGCGGCCTTCGCTGCCGCGTACGGAATGCCCTTGGGCACCGCGCTAGCGCAGGCGCCTCCGGGCGATACGGCGGGCCACCTGGTCATCTACAATTTTGGTGGCGCCGAGCAGCAGCAGATGATCGCCAACGCCATCGGGCGCTTCAACGAGCGCTATCCCAATGTCGTCGTTGAAGACTTGTACATCCCTTGGCCCGAAGGCTGGGGCCACTACACCACCAACCTGAAGCTGCGCGTCGCCAGCGGCTTAAAGACCGATATCATCGCCATCGCCATCGAAGGCACGCGCGAGACCATCTTTGAAGACCTGGTCCTGCCGATGGATGACGCAATCGCAGCCGACGACGAACTTCAGGCCATCGTCGACGAGGTTGAACCGGTGTTGCATGATGCCCTGAAGGGACCGGATGGACAGACCTATTACTTCACCCGCGAGTGGAACAATATGATCATCCACTACAACACAGCCATATTTGAAGAAGCTGGATTGGATCCACCGGCCGTGGATTGGACCTGGGAAGATTTCCTGGAAACAGCGTCGGTCTTGACCCACGGCGAGGGTGCGGACAAGCAATTCGGCTTCGCGATTCCGTACTTCAACTTCGGTCTGACGCCTTGGTGGCACACCAATGACACAGCGACCTTGACAGCCGATTGGTCGCAATCCAATCTGGACGATCCCAAGATGCTGGAATCGGTCAAGTTCGTGCATTCGCTGGTGCACGAGCATGGCGTGGCGCCCTCGGTGGAAGGCCTGACTATGACTGAGCACTTCATGGCTGGAACAGCCGCCATGACCGGCGCCGGACGTTGGCCCTTTGATACTTACGTCTCCACCGACTGGCGCACGGTTGACATCACGCCCTGGCCGCGCAATCGCGCCGGCACCACCGTCTTCGGCTCGGGCGGCTGGGCGGTATCCAAGACAGCCGAAAACGTCCCGTTGGCGCTTGAACTGATCAAAAACTTGACCGCGTTCGAAACCGACATGGAAGCGGTCGCCGTAGGCACATCACTGCCCGCCCGTCGCAGCGCTACCGAGAATGAACTCTTTAACAGCTTCCCGGCCAACGCGCATCGCTTCTTCGGCAGCCTGGAAGACATCAAACCGGTGCCGTCGCCGGAGAACTTCTCCGAGTACGAAGCCATCTTCATGCGCCACATGGATCAGATCATGGCCAACTCCTTGACCCCCGAACAGGGCTTGGAGATGGCGCATGTCGAACTGACTGCCGCCATGGACAAGCTGGCCGAGCGAATGGCTGAAAGCTAGATCGGCAACATTCGCATAGCAGATTGAACAAGCCTGCATAGGAGATTATGCGGGCTTGTTTCCTTAACTTGATCGAAAGACTAAGAATGCAGAACACAGGCCTTCTGCCCGAAATGACGCCCAAGCGTCGCGAAGCTTTCGTGGGCTATCTATTTATATTGCCCACCTACATTGGTTTCATTATTTTCATCCTTTACCCATTGATCGAATCGATGCGCATCAGCTTTCAGGAGTTCAGCCTTTTGCGCGGCTCGACCTATATCGGGCTGGAAAATTATGCCCAGATGTTTGCCGATGCCCGTCTGCGCATCGCCTATATCAATACGATCGTCTTCACCATATTCGCGGTCTTCTTCAACGCGGGCATCGGCTTGATCCTGGCGGTCATGCTCAATCGGCGCCTGCCGATATTGATGCGCAATCTGTACCGATCGATCTTTTTCTTCCCGGTGCTGATTGCCCATACCTATATCGCTGTCATCTGGCGATTTCTTTATCAGTATGATACGGGCGTCATCAATTTCTATCTGGGCGTTGTGGGCATCGACCCCATTCCCTGGCTGAGCAACGCGCATTGGGCGATGGCGGCCATCATTATCCTGGATGTCTGGAAGAATACCGGCTTCGCCATGCTGGTTTTCCTGGCTGGTTTGCAGAGCATCCCGAACGAATATTACGAAGCGGCCCAGCTTGACGGCGCCAACGAACGCCAACTCTTCTTTCGCATTACAATTCCCTTGCTGAGTCCGACGATCTTCTTCATTCTCGTCATCTTCATGATCGGCGCCCTGCAGGTCTTCGATACCATCATCGTGCTGACGGCCGGCGGCCCGGGCGATGCCACCCGCAGCGTCGTGCTCTACATTTACGAGATCGCCTTTCGTACTTTCAACATGGGTTACGCCGCCGCCGTGTCCATGACCTTGTTCGCCATTATCCTGGTGCTGACCGCCCTGCAATTCTGGATCAGCCGGCGCTGGGTGCATTACGAATAGCTGGAATAAGACATGGCCAGTACACAAGTTACAGTCCACGGGAAACCGAAAACCGCGCCTCGCAAAAGCAAGAAGCCGATCAACTTCGGCGATATCGTTTCCTATGCCATATTGACCATCGCCGCCATTCTGGTCATGATGCCCCTGATGTGGATGTTTTCCACCTCCTTGCGCCCGACACAGGAGAGCTTCCATCTGCCGCCGGCCTGGCTGCCGACGAAGTTTCGTTGGGAGAATTATCTCGCTCCCTTCGAGTCGAGCGTTCCCTTCGTGGAATTGTTCATCAACAGCATGCGGATCACGGTGGCGGTAACGTTTGGGCAGCTTGTGACCTGCTCGCTGGCCGGATACGCTTTCGCCCGCTTGCGCTTCCCGGGGCGGGACTTGCTCTTCCTGCTGCTGCTGGCTTCCTTGATGGTGCCGGGCCAGGTGACCATCATTCCCATCTTTCTACTGATGCGCGACCTGGGCTTGATCGACAATCCGCTGGCCATCATATTGCCCGGTCTCATCAGCGCCTTTGGCGTCTTCCTGATGCGACAATTCTTCAAGCAGATGCCCCAAGAACTTTTTGACGCGGCGCGCGTCGACGGCGCGGGGCACATTCGCTCCTTCCTGCAAATTGCATTGCCGCTGGCGGGCCCGGCGATGGCTACCCTCGGCATCATCACGTTCAACGCAACCTGGAACGCCTATTTCCTGCCGCTGATCTTTCTCAATTCCTGGCACAAGATGACGCTGCCGCAAGGGATCGCCTTGCTCACCGGCTACATGGGATCGGGCAACCCGTCGGTTGTGATGGCGGCGGTGACGATGGCAATCCTGCCCGTATTGATGGTCTTCATCGCGGCGCAGCGCTGGATCATCGAAGCGCTGACGCGCAGCGGCCTGAAAGGCTAGTTGAAACTCAATCTTTAGAACAAAGGTGATAATGCATGACACAATTGAATGGGTCTCGCTTGCCCACGCTCACACAATATGACCAGGACCATCTGCGGCAGATCGGGCTGCCGCTGGGCGGCATCGGCACCGGCGTTGTTTCCCTGGGCGGGCGGGGCAATCTGCATGATTGGGAGATCGTCAATCGGCCAGCCAAAGGTTTTGACCTGGAACAGACTTTCTTCAGCCTGTACACAAAAGCCGGCGACGGCGCAACCACCGCAACCGCGTTGGAGGGCCTCATCCCGCCGGCGGATTACGAAGGCGCGCGCGGCGCCGCCATCCCGAATCACGGCTTGCCGCGCTTTCGGGAGTGCAGTTTCTCGGCGGCTTATCCCTTCGGGCAGGTCCACCTAAGCGATCCCGATGTACCTTTGCGCGTTCGCCTGGAAGCCTTCAATCCGTTGATCCCGGGCGATAGCGACGCCAGCGGCATACCGGTGGCGATCCTGCGCTTTGTCTTGAGCAATGACAGCGATGCCAGTATTGAGGCAGCGGTATGCGGCAGCTTGCAGAATTTCATCGGTACGGACGGCAGCAGCGGCGCCTGCACCAACAATGTCAACAGCTATCGCGAGCGTGATGGCTTGGCGGGCATTTTTATGCGCTCGGACGGCGTCGATCGCGAGTCGGCGCAATGGGGCACGCTGGCGCTGACGACGCCGCTGCAAGAAGGCATTAGCGCGCGCACTGCCTGGGCCGATTACAGCTGGGGGGATTCCCTGCTCGATTTCTGGGACGACTTCAGCGAAGACGGTCGACTGGAAGAGCGCGATCGCGGCGGCAAAGACAATCCGACAGGGTCGCTTTCTGTTGCCATGAGCGTGCCCGCCAAGAGTTCAGTGGCGGTGACCTTCTTTATAAGCTGGCATTTCCCCAATCGCATCACCTGGCAAGAAGCCGGTCGCAATCACCCGCAGAGCCCGCTGCAAGCGGGAACGCGCATCGGCAACTATTACACAACACAATACGCCGATGCCTGGGAGGCGGCCGAGTATACGGCTGCCAATCTGGACTGGCTGGAATCCGAGACCTTATCCTTCGCCAATGGGGTGCTCGAGAGCGATTTGCCCGAGGTCGTCAAGGAGTCCGCGCTGTCGAATTTGAGCACGCTGCGCTCGCAGACGGTCTTCCGCACGCCCGATGGCTTCATGTTCGGTTGGGAAGGCTGCGACGATACGGCGGGCTGCTGTTTTGGGTCATGCACGCACGTCTGGAATTATGAACAGGCCACGGCTTTTCTCTTTGGAGAGCTGGCGATGGGCATGCGCGAAGTCGAATTCAACTATGCCACGCGGGGCGACGGGGGCATGAGCTTCCGCGTTGACCTGCCGCTGCAGCACGCGGCAGCCTGGTCGCTGGCGGCGGCCGACGGGCAGATGGGCTGCCTGATGAAGCTTTATCGCGACTGGCAGCTTTCCGGCGACAGCGACAGGCTGCGGCAGCTTTGGGACAAGGCGCGCAAGGCGCTGGAGTTCTGTTGGCTGCCGGGGGGCTGGGATGCCGATAAAGACGGCGTGATGGAAGGCTGCCAGCACAATACGATGGATGTTGAGTATTACGGCCCCAACCCGCAAATGGGCATCTGGTACCTGGGCGCCTTGCGCGCGATGGAAGAGATGGCGCGGCACCTGGGCGAAGGGGATTTTGCCGATGATTGCCGGCGACTGTACGACAACGGACGCGCCTGGATCGACGCGAACTTGTTCAACGGCGAGTACTACGAACACGAGATCCGCCCGGCCGCGGGCAAAGATTCGGTCTTCGGCATGTTAATGAGCGACATGGGCGCGGCCGATCCCAGTCAACCGGAAATGCAGCTTGGCGCCGGCTGCCTGGTGGATCAATTGGTGGGGCAGTTGCTGGCGCACGTCTGCGGGCTGGGATATGTCGTGGACGAGGCCAATGTCAAAGCCACGCTGCGCAGCATCATGCGCTACAACTTCAAGGAAGACATGTACGGCCATTTCAATCATATGCGCTCCTACGTGCTCAATGACGAATCGGCGCTGCTGATGGCGACTTACCCGCGCGGGGATCGACCGGCGCGTCCCTTCCCTTATTACAACGAGGTCATGACCGGCTTTGAGTACACCGCCGCAATCGGCATGCTCTACGAAGGCGACGTCGCTGATGGCTTGAAGTGCATCGGAGCGATCCGCGATCGCTATGACGGGCTCAAGCGCAACCCCTTTGACGAGGCGGAATGCGGCCATCATTACGCGCGGGCGATGGTCAGTTGGGCGGCGATCCTGGCGCTAAGCGGTTTTCAGTATTCCGCGGTTGACGGGACCTTGGCCTTCGCGGCGCCGGCGGCGGCCCGCCGACATTTCTGGTCGAGCGGTTACGCCTGGGGCAGCTGTGAACTGTCGCCCAATGGGGATGGCGCCTGCGACGTGTGTTTCCAGGTCTTGCATGGGCAGATTCGGGTCGCCGAGCTGCAACTCAAGGGCTTGGGCGCGCTGCGCTATGATCAAGCGCAGGTCCTGCAAAAGGGTGATACGCTCAATTGCGTGATTGGCGCGGCTTAAATCCAGCATCGGGCTCGCGGGTCGGAGAATCTAATTAATTATGTTGATCATCGCCAGCGCCAACGGCGCTGTCGGAATTGACGCTGCCATGCGCGTACTCAAGAATGGCGGCAGCGCGATTGACGCGGCGGAGGCTGGCATTCGCCTTGTCGAAGCGGACCCCGGCGAGCGATCTGTCGGTTACAACGGCTATCCCAATATCGTCGGTCAGCTTGAACTGGATGCGAGCATCATGGATGGCGGCACGCTCAATTCGGGCGCGGTCGCCATCATGCGCGGCTTCCCCTATGCGATTTCGGTCGCGCGGCAAGTGATGGATCGCAAGCTGCCGCATGTGATGCTGGCGGGTGAGGGCGCCGAGCGCTTCGCCCGCGAAATCGGCGCCGAACAATGGGCCTCCATGCTCAGCGAGGAAGTCAAGGCGCTGTGGCGCGAGCGATTGATCGAGAACAGCGCACTCCTGGATATTGATGCCATAGACGAGGATAGCCCCTTGCTCGACGCGGTCACAATGGCGACAGATCCAGAGCGCGTCACGGGCACGGTCAACTTCATCGCGATTGACGGGAAGGGCGACATGTGCTCCGGCGTCAGCACCAGTGGTTGGGCTTGGAAATACCCCGGGCGCGTCGGTGATTCGCCAATCATCGGCGCGGGAAACTATGCCGACAATCGTCACGGCGCTTGCGCCTGTACCGGCATGGGCGAAATGGCCATCCGCGCTTGCACCGCCTATGGGCTGGTCTCGTACCTGCGCGCTGGCTTGCCGATTCAAGCAGCGGGACAAAAGGCGATGGAGGATCTGCGCGATTTGGATGGCGATTTTATCGGCGGGATGAATCTGATCACGCTTGACAGAGAAGGCAATCATGTTGGCTTGACCACGCGCGCCGGCTCGACCTACATTTACCAGCATGCCGAAATGGACGCGCATCGAGAGAAAGAACGCGAATTTGTGGCGATACCCGCTCGATGGGCTGGTGAGGCGCGCGCTTGACGGCGCGATGGTGGCGCTAGCCCGCCACTATCGGACAACAATTGTCCAGCGTCGCTCGGCGCTTTGGTATCGCTAAATTATCAGGGCTTCCGTTACAATCTCGATAGACCAGCTCAAGACAACCAAGGACGTATCACGTGGTGCTTTCCCGCATCGATGCCAAGCAAGCAGTCAACTGGAGCATCGTCTTTTCGGTTTTGCTCTGCGCTGCCATCGTGGCGATGGGCGGCGTTCTCAGCCAATTCGAAGTCATCCCGGTTCCGGACGATCCGCTGGTTTATGAATGGCAGCTGGCGGAGCAGACAGCCTGGGGTCAGCTAACCGCCTGGCTGGGCTTCGCGGTCCATCAACTGCTGATATGGGGGACAATCGCTTACGCGCAGAAGCGCTACAGCAAGCGCGACTACGGCAAGACGCTGCGCCCGGTGAACCTCTGGGCGCTGGGCATCAATGTTGTCTTCATAGTGCTGCACTATTTACAGTCGATGTTCTTCTATGACGGCATCGCCCAAGACCTGCCCAGTTGGACTGCTCAGTTTGCGGTGGCCTTAATGCTCATCGTGATTCTGGGGATGGAAAACCAGCGGCGCGGTTTGTTCTTCGGCAAGAAGGTCAAGTTTCGCAAAGCCTTCACCGACGGCTTGCGCAAGTATCACGGTTATTTCTTCAGCTTCGCCGTCATCTATACTTTCTGGTTTCATCCGATGATACCTACGTTGGGGCATTTGGTCGGCTTCATTCATGTTGTGCTGGTGATGGCGCAGGGATCCATGATGTTCATGCGCGTTCACTTGAACAAGCGTTGGACGCTCTTGCTGGAGATCCTGGTTTTGCCCCACGCCGTTCAAGTCGCGCTGAACCAGTCCAGCAATATATGGCCCATGTTCTTTTTCGGCTTCGCGGCGATATTTTTGGTCACGCAGATGCATGGCTTGGGGCTTAGGCCTTGGGTGGGACGGATATTCTACAGTTCATTCCTGTTGGTGACGCTTTATGTCTATCTCGTGTTGCGGGAGCCTTATGAAGTGAACGAGGTGCTGCGCATCCCACTCATCGAGTATCTGGTGCTGTTCATCATGTACGGCATCTACCTGGCGGGCGCCTGGGTGAGCAGTCGCTTGCGCCCGCTGCGTTTGGCTGTGTCAGAATAGCGGACCACCGTGATGCGCAAGGTTTGAGCGCTGCCATGCTAGGCCGGCGGGGTCGCCATCAGTCCACCAACCGGTAACATTCCGGTAGCCGCCACTCGAGCAATTCAATGCCATGCAGTTCCATAAAATCGCGGGAGGGCGCGTTATGTTCCCAGCTGGCGCCGATGATGACCTTGGGAATCTGGTAGCGCACGATCGCCCCGGCGCACATCAGGCAAGGGAAGGCAGTGGTATAGAGGATGGTATCGGCGTAGCTCTCTTGCAAGCCAGCCGCCTTGATCGCCTCCATTTCGCCGTGGCTGAGCGGATCGTTGTTCTGGATCATGAGGTTGCGCCCGCGCCCTAGAACTTGGTCGCCGCGCACGAGCACCGCGCCGAAAGGGCTGCCGCCCTCGGCTTTGGTAGCTTGCGCTTCTTCGATTGCCATTTGCATGTATCGGTCCATGCCTGCCTCCCGAACTTTGGCCGTGGATCTACCGCAGCCGTGCGCTCAATGTTACTCGACCCGGAACAGAAGTCTTCACTTGGCAATTGTAGCGCAGGTTTAGAAGCATTTCTCGAAATCGTCTATAATTGTTATGTTGGCATGTTAGATCAAAAGTGTCGATTAGTGCTTATTGGGAGAACTATTGTGAGTGAAGAATCTAAAGACCAACATCAGGAACTGAAAGATAACCGGCATGGCATTGCCACGGCGGCGGGCATCGTCATTTGCATCGTCTATGGATTGCTGGCGCGCAACGATCTGCTTTTCGGATTGGTCATGGCTACGGTCTACGGCAGTGGCATGAATGCGGGAGTACGGATATCGAAGAAACTGCTGGAAGGCGACCAGGGCAATGCGCTGCCAGCCCGTGTCATCGCCGCGGTCGTGGTCGGCATTATCGGCGCTGTAGTCATTTCCATTGTGCAGGGCATCGCACCGGTCGCGCCGGCGGAGGGTGACAACATCATTGTCACCATCATCAAGCACTTCTTTGACAGCAATGCCGCGATAGCCCTTGGAATCGGCGCCTTGGTCGGCAGTATCGCGCACGGGATGGCTTCAGAATAAGCGGTCATCTTCGATTGGACTGATAGACTTATTGGTGCTACCGAAGCGCGCCCGCGCCTGAGGCGCGCGCTATTCTCCTGTGTCTTCCGCTATTGACATAGTGTGACCCCGCGCGTTGGCTTTTCCTTCGCTACGCTCTAGAAAGTGTGCTATAATTGCAGTACTGACCAGTCAGTATTGTGAGGTGGCATGAGCGAGCAAGCCAGCGATACCCCCTCCACGCGCGAACGCATTCTTGATGCGGCAATGAATATCTTCAGCGCCAAGGGCTTCCATGATACCAAGCTGGACGAAATCGTGGCCGAAGGGGGCATCAGCAAAGGCTCGATTTATTTTCACTTCCCGAACAAGGAAAAGCTTTTCATCGCGCTTGTTGATCAGTTCGCCGACTTGATCGAGCGTCGCGCCAAAGAAGCGATCGCGCGGGAAACAATGGGAATTCGCCGCGTTCAGGTTGCCCTCGAAGCGGTGCTGGAGACCTTCGGCAAATATCGTCGCCCGGCCAAGCTGCTGCTCGTTCAAGCGGTGGGGCTGGGCACAGTTTTCGAACGCAAGCGCATGGAAGTGAACGATCGCTTTGCCCAGCTGATAAAGGTCTATCTCGACGAAGCGGTAGCTGATGGTTCTATTGCGCCAGTCGATACCGCAATTGTGGCGCATGCCTGGATGGGCGCCATTTACAGCGTCGTGATTCAGTGGGTTTATACCGGCGAGCCGAGCAAGGACGAAATCATGGACGCTTTGTTGCCGCTGCTGCTGAAGAGCGTCGGGTACCAGGAGTAAAGCATGGAATCCACCGCGTTTCGCGCGGATCCGCTCAACCGGCGTTACGGACGCTTGCTCAGTTGCAGCGTGCCTTGCAAGGGGATCCGTTTTCAAGATTTTCTGGGGGCTGCGGCAGGCCAGCCGCGCAGTTACTGGGAGAACCGGAACAACCGCCTCGCCTTTGCCGGGGCCGGCAAAGCTGTCGAGTTGATGGCTTGGGGGGAGGAAAGATTCCGCAAGATAGCGCGTGACGCGCGCGACCTCTTTGCAAGGGCGCACATAGTCGGCGACCACCCGCCCTGGACGGGACCGCGCCTCTATGGCGGCTTTTCCTTTCGGGGCGATTTCACGCCGGACAACACCTGGTCGATTTATGCGCCGGCGCATTTTGTCTTACCCCATTACCAACTGGTCCGCATCGACGGCGAAACCTGGCTGACTATCAATACGCAGATTCCACCCGAGGAAGATCCTGTAGCGCTTGTAAGCGACTTGCAAGCTGTCTTGCGGGAGAAGATCAGACAATTACAGGTTGAAGCTAGACGTCTGTCAAGCAATCGGCAGTCGCCTTTGCAAAGCGTCCGCTACCCAATGAGCTTTGACATGTGGGAGGCGATGATCTGCCAGGCTACCGAGCGCATACACGCCGGCGAATTGAACAAAGTTGTGCTGGCGCGCGCGGCCGAATTGCGCTTTGAAGCGCGCCCGCGCCTGATGCCGATTCTCAGTCATCTAGCCGAGAACTACGCCGACTGTTACCGCTTCTTGTTCGAGCCTCGACCGCGCTTTGCCTTTTACGGCGCGTCCCCGGAACTGTTAGCGAGCGTGCGAGGCAAGCGCATTGAAACTGTGGGCTTGGCAGGCAGCATCGGTCGGGGAATCAATAGTGAAGACGATATGCGTTTGGGCCGGGAATTACTGCACAGCCACAAGAACCGGCAAGAGCAGAGCATTGTCGTGGACAGAATCCGCGATCGTCTGCTGCCCTTGACCGAGACGCTGGAGATCGCACCGCCGAGCTTGCTCAAGCTGAAGAATATCCAGCACCTGCAGTCGCCGATCCAGGGACGACTCAAGCAGGAAAGCGGTATCTTGGCACTGTTGGAAACCCTGCATCCGACGCCGGCTTTGGGCGGCGACCCTAGGGAGCGCGCTATGCGTCTCATCCGCGATCTGGAACCGATCCCGCGCGGCTGGTATGGCGCGCCGGTGGGCTGGATCGACGCGAACCTCGATGGACAGTTCACCGTGGCGATCCGCTCGGCGGTTGCCCAGGAATACCGCGTGTGGATTTACGCCGGCGCAGGCATCGTCAGGGACAGCCAGCCCGAATCCGAGTGGGAAGAAACCGCCCTCAAATTCCGCCCCATGCTCGAAGCGCATGGAAGCTCAACACAAAGACACAATAACTAACCACCGAGGACACCGAAGGTCGCGTAGACGCTGACCGGCAGCACCGAGAAAAGGCAAGAAAGAAAATGACACTACAGCTTGGACCATACGAGAAGGACTGGCTGACACATGACATCATTGGGGCCGCTATTGAAGTACATAAGGAAATGGGACCAGGACTATTGGAACGTAACTATGAAAATGCGATCTGTGTAGAACTGACCAAGCGAAACATTTGATACGCGCAGCAACAGCTGATTGCGGCTAAGTACAAGGGCCAGATTGTCGGCGATCAGTTTGTAGACCTGTTGGTCGAAGACAGCGTAGTGGTTGAGCTAAAGTCGGTTAAGGAACTATGGCCGATACACGAAGCACAGTTGACCGCATACCGCAAACTGGCAAACTTGAAGACAGGATTGCTCATCAACTTTAATGTTTTGACACTGAAAAAAGGAGTCAGGCGCATCAGTGTATAGTCTTTTCTCGGTGTTCTCGGTGCCCTCGGTGGTTAACCTGTAGGCGAGTAAAAATGCCAAACGCGAACACGTTGTACGCCAATGTCTTTGTTGACGCGCTGGTGGCGGCGGGCTTGAAGCGGGTCTGCGTTTTGCCCGGGTCGCGGCATACGCCGCTGATCCTGGCCTTCGCGCGGCATCGGGGCGCCATCGACATCAGCTCTCACCTGGATGAACGAAGCGCCGCGTTTTTCGCGCTGGGGCTGGCGACAGCAACGAATGAAGCCGTGGCCCTGGTTTGCACATCGGGCTCGGCGGCGGCCAATTTTTTCCCGGCGATCATCGAGGCGCGGCAGTCTCGTGTGCCGCTGCTCGTCTTGAGCGCGGATCGGCCGCCGGAACTGCGGCAGAGCGGCGCCAACCAGACCATTGATCAGGTCAAGCTCTACGGCGGCGCCGCTGCATGGTTTGTCGAGGCGCCGCTGCCGGAAGCAGATCCGCCAGCGCTCGCCTTGCGCAACCTGCGGACGCTGGCGGCCAGAGCGATGCATAAGACGGTAGGAGGCGTCGTTCATATCAATCTGCCCTTCCGCAAGCCCTTCGAGCCCGGTGACGATGATGCTGAAGTCATGATTATCGAGCGGGGCGAAGCGACGCGTTTCTTGAGGGAGAAGCGGCCCGCCGCGCCCGCCCTTGACGATCTGGCGCGGGGCGAGAACTGGGGCGAGCGGGGCATCATATACTTTGGGCATGGCAGCTCGCGCACGGCGGCCGAAGCGCGGGTGCTGACGCGCTGGGCGGCGCGCTTGTCGCGCATCAGCGGCTATCCCATCTTGGCGGAATACACCTCCAACATGCGCAATGTCGCGCGCTCGGCGGACGATCCTTATGAGCCGCTGGGCGCCTATGAAAGCTACCTCAGCGCAGATGCTTGCGAATTCAAGTCAATTGAAGTGCTGATTCGCTTTGGCACGCCGCCCCTGTCCAGGGCAATGGGCGACCTGGTGGTGGGGGCGGATTTGAAGCATCACATCTATTGCAGCCGGGACGGCGAATGGGCGGACGACAGTCACGGCATAACGGATCTCGTTCATTTTGATCCTTTGTCGGCGGCACCCATGCCATACGCGGACGATCCGTCTGTGACGGTGGATACTGCCTTCTGTGACAGAATACACCGTGCCGAGAAGATGGCCTGGCATGTCATTGATAATGAGGTGCAAACGGGAGACTATTTCGATGGCGCGGCAGTCTATGATGTGGCTGACCTGATGCCTCCGGACGGGTTAATCTTCGCCGGCAACAGCTTGCCCGTGCGTCAGTTGGATCAATTTGGCAAGCCAAGCGATGGACCGATCCTGGCCTTTGCCAACCGCGGCGCTTCTGGCATCGACGGCAACATCTCGTCGGCTTTGGGCATCGGCGCGGCCTATCGGGGCCGACCCTTGGCCGCCATCGTGGGCGACATCACTTTCTATCACGACATGAACGGCTTGCTGGCGATAAGGCGCTGCGGCGTGCCGGTGACGATCGTCCTATTGAACAACGCGGGCGGCGGCATCTTCCATCGACTGCCGATACACCGGTTCGAGCCGGCATTCAGCGATTATTTCATCACCGCGCATGGCTTGGATTTTTCTCATGCCGCGCGGCTCTATGGTCTGAAATACCGGCGCGCTGATGACCGGGGGGCCTTTCGCCGGGCTTTCAGCGAGGCAGTGGCCGGGAGCGGATCGACCCTGATAGAGGTTCGCACAGATGCCTTGCATGACTTGCGACGGCGCGAAAGGATCATGGCGAGAATACGCGCCGAGGTCGAAGAAATGGATTCAAAGGATTGAACAAGGAGAATACAGATGGCAACAACAGCGGCAGAGCAGGCAAAAATCAAGACCGCGGATCTGATGCGCCTGGCGGATTGGGGAGAGGTCAAGCGCTACGACGATATTACATATCACAAGGCAGAAGGCATCGCGCGCATCGCTTTTGATCGCCCCAACTTGCGCAACGCCTTTCGACCCAAGACTATCGACGAAATGACCGAAGCTGTGCTGCATGCCTGGCACGACGGCGAAGTCGGCGTCTTGTGGATCACAGCCAACGGTCCCAGCAGTAAAGATGGCATCTGGTCATTTTGCGCAGGCGGCGACCAAAGGGTGCGCGGGCACTCCGGCTACGTCGGCGACGACGGTGTGCCGCGGCTCAACGTCTTGCAATTGCAGCGCTATATCCGCAATATTCCCAAGCCGGTCATCGCGGTGGTGCCGGGCTTCGCGATCGGTGGCGGGCACGTCTTGCATGTCTGCTGCGATTTGACCATCTCCAGCGATAACGCAATCTACGGCCAAACCGGGCCCATCGTTGGCAGCTTCGATGCCGGTTTCGGATCGTCCTTTTTGGCGGCGCATGTCGGGCAGAAGAAAGCGCGCGAGATTTGGTTCCTCTGCCGTCAATACAGCGCCGAGCGAGCCCTGGATATGGGTATGGTCAATACCGTCGTGCCGCTGGCGGAACTGGAGCGGGAAGCGCTTCAGTGGTCGCGGGAAATCCTGAGCAAGAGCCCGCTGGCGCTGCGCTTCATCAAAGCCGGCTTGAACGCCGAGCTTGACGGCCAGACCGGCGTGCAGGTTTTGGCGGGGGATGCCACCATGCTCTTCTATATGACGGAAGAGGGCAGCGAGGGCAAGAATGCTTTCCTTGAAGGGCGCAAGCCTGACTTCAGCAAGTTTCCGCGCCGAGCCTGAGAAGGCTCTGCTTTGGGATAGGCTATGGCCAATATCGAATCCGGCGCGAATTCTGATTGGCTGAGCGCGCGCGTACGCGCTACGCCACAGAAGGCCTTCCTTCATATCGAAGCCGAAACGTACAGCTTCGCCGATATGCAGCGCTTGGCGCGCACCACGAGCGCATTCATCAAAGATCGCGTTGATGTAGGCGCGGGGGATCATGTGGCGCTGCTGATGAGAAATGGCCCCGCATCGGTATTGAGCCTGCTGGCATTGATGCGCCTGGGCGCTGTGATCGTGCCTTTGAACACCCGCTTGACCGCTGACGAACTCAAATGGCAGTTCAAGAACAGCGGCTGTCGTTTATTGATCTGCGATGGCGATGGCGAGGCGATTGCCCGGGCCGTCGCCGACGACGTGCTGGTCTTTCCCGGCCTAGTCAATTTGACGGCGACAGACGCTGCCGACGCGCCAGTGGGCCTTGACCTCAAACGCGACTTGGCAATCATTCACACCTCGGGCACGAGCGGGCGTCCGAAAGCTGCGGTCTTGACATATAACAACATCTTCCAGAGCGCGCTCGGATCGGCTTTTCGATTGGGTCTCCTGCCCGACGATCGCTGGCTGTGCATCTTGCCGCTTTATCACGTCGGCGGATTGAGCATCATTCTGCGCTCATTGATTTATGGTACCGCCGTTGAATTGTCGCCCATGAAGCATTTTGATGTGGATGCGGTGAATCGGCTGTTGGCCACGAGACCGATTTCGCTGATATCGCTGGTGCCGACGATGTTGTCGCGCCTGCTGGATGCGAAGGCACAACCGTGGAATCCACGACTCCGACTGGTATTGCTGGGTGGGGAAGCGACGCCGGTCGAGCTGGTCTCGCGTTGCGTCGAGGAGCGTATTCCGATCGCCCCCAGTTATGGATTGAGCGAGACGGCATCGCAGGTCGCGACGGCGGCGCCTGACCTTTTGCGGGTCAAACCCGGAAGCGTCGGCAAGCCATTGCTGTTCACGGAGTTGCGGGTGGTTGACGAAGACGGCGACGACAAAGCGCGGGGAGAGCCGGGTGAAATCATCGTTAAAGGCCCCCAGGTCATGCGCGGCTACTACAATGATTCGGCAGCCACGGAAAGAACGCTGCGCGACGGCTGGCTGCGTACGGGCGATATCGGCTATCTCGATGAGGATGGTGATCTGGTCGTCCTGCAACGTCGCGAAGACCTGATCCTCAGTGGCGGCGAGAACATCTATCCGGCTGAAGTGGAAGACGCGCTGCGAGCTCACCAGGCCATCGAAGAAGTGATCGTTGTGGGACTAGAGGATGCCACATGGGGACAAAGGGTCGCGGCGGCAATTCAACTGAGGGACGGGTACGACCTTTCCCAAGAGGTGATTTTCGCTTTTGCTCGCGAGCGGTTGGCTTCGTACAAGATCCCGCGCGAGATCAGTTTCATTAGTGCTTTCCCGCGCACATCGTCGGGCAAGATAATACGGCGCGACCTTCGGAATCTCTTCAATGGCTAGCGACAGGCTGCATGTCAACGGCCATCAATACGACCTGAGAATCAGCGGGCAGGGCGAAACACTGCTGCTGTTGCATGGATTCGGCGGCGACAAAAGCGTGTGGGAAGCATTGCGAGCCGGGTTGGATAGCGCGTACAGGGTCATTGCCGTCGATATCTTGGGTCATGGCGCCAGTGACAAACCGTTGCAGGTCTGTGCCTATCACATGTCGCGTGTTGCCTGTGATATTGTTTCCCTGCTCGATCTGCTGCGTATCCCGGATTGTCATTTGCTGGGTTACTCAATGGGCGGGCGGCTGGCGCTGTGCCTGGCAGCGGGTCATCCCGCGCGCTTCCGCAGCTTGATCCTGGAAAGCGCTTCGCCGGGCTTGGCCGACGCCGCAGAGCGCGAGCTACGCCGTCGCCAAGACGAGTCCTTGGCGGAGCGTATCGAGATAAAAGGCATTGCCTGGTTCGTGGACTATTGGGAGAGACTGCCGCTATGGACATCGCAGCGAAAGATGTCCAAAGATGTCTTGTCAGCGCAGCGGCAACAGCGCCTGGGCAACAGCGCAACCGGACTGGCCAATAGCCTGCGCGGCATGGGCAGCGGAGCGCAGCCCAACCTGTGGCCCTATCTGGAGCACGCGACGATGCCTGCACTTTTGCTGGTCGGGGAAGGGGACAGCAAGTTCGTCGCGATCAATCAGCTTATGGCTCGGCAGATGCCCCGCGCCGATTTGAAGGTGATGCCGAATGCCGGGCACAATATCCATCTCGAGCAGCCATTGGTATTTCAGGGGCAGGTCCATTCATTCCTGCAGGGTCTCTAGCGCGGCGATGGCCTTCGTTACGAAGCATTCGTATTGCGCCCGCATGCGCGCGATCTTGTCTCCCTCCGATGACCAATTGGCAAAATGCGCCAGTCGCAGCGCTCCCCAGAGGTCCCAGAAAGGCAAACAACGGTAATCAAGCTCGGGATTCCGCGCCCCGTAGCCGGCTGAGTACAGATCCATCGCAGTCTTGCCAAGCGCCCAAAGCATTTCCAGGCGACTCTTGCCCAAGTCCCCCAGCGGGTCGCCGAGCATGGCATCTTCCCAGTCAATGATCGCTGCCAGTTGATCGCCGCGCCAAAGCAGATTGCCGAGCCAGAAGTCGCCGTGCAGCAAGACCGCGTCATTGAATTGCAGGCGTGGCAGGGTTGCGCATATGGCCGCGCGCATGCCATAGGCGTCTTCAGTCGCTTCGCGCATGTTCTCCGCGATCGCTTCACGTTGAGAAGGCAAGAACGAAAGATCATGTTGTTCAATACCGAATTGGTGGATATCGCTCAGAATGTCCGCCAACTGATAGCAAAATGCGGGAAGATCACTGGGCGCAAAGCGCGTTGCGCCCTCGACGAATTCGGTGATCAGGAATGGGATCTCCAGGCTGGCACCGACGAGTAGCGGCCTTGGCACGGCTAGCCTGGCGCTTGACAAGATCTTCAACAATCTGAATTCATCACGAGCGATATCGGGATTGCCTTGCCGATCGCGGTCGCTGTGTCCCAGTAAGATTAAGCGATGAGGCCTGCCGTGATCCCCGAGTATCTCAAGTTTGGCGACGCGCGGGCTCAACTGCTGCGCGGCAATCAGTTCCCAGCCAGGGTTGACGGCGGCGAGGGCTTTCTGCACTTGCTCGTTCGAAAAACGCATTATATGAGATTGTAACCACGGAGATTTGGTGTGGCAAAATGGCGGCGTATCATTTTCGGCTGAAACAGGAAATATCAACCACCGAAGACAACGAGAGCACCAAGAACAAGCTTAGAGTACTGTCGCTCTCCGTGTTCTTTGCGCCTTAGAGGTGAAGTGAATTATCTTCAATTCAACTAATTACAATGCAATACCCACGCGGCAGCCGGATTAGAAAATATTGACGGATGGTCCAGGGGGTCGCTAGACTGAATTATGAAGCTCCGACAAATGAAACTGTGCTGAACCGGATGGAGCCGATTTACGTCATTCCAGGGTATGTTGCGCTTGCGATCGTCATCGCGGTGTTGGTACTTTTCATTTTGAAGTGAGGCAGGCGCTAGAGCTACTCGGCCCGCGCGCGGTAGGTGAATTGCCAAAGATTACTGTTGAGTTGCTGATGGGGTATCTGCCCCGGCAAGCTGCCAGGCAGCCGGCAAATAAACGATGCCGCGGTTTTCCGTCCGCTGCATGACCTCACTGTCTCCGGTCACCAGGAAGGACAGCGCGAAGGATATCGAATCGATCACAGGTCCGGCTACTTCCCGGGCGACGATGTCGATCCAGTATTCGCCCGGCAGCAAGTTGACATTCTCAATTTTGCACTGGAGCGTGGCATCTTCGCTAAGCGCCAGGCTGGCGCGCTCGGCGCTAGGTATGTCAACAAAACTCAGGATAGTGCCGGCAGGATCGAGAATGCGCAGAGAAAAGCGATAATTGCTTGTCGGCTCGTAGACTTTCAGCTTCAGGTTGAACAAGACGGAATCGCCGGTATGAAAGCTGGTGATGATTGCACCGCTGTCTAGGTCGCGCATGGTGATATCGGCGACGCGGAAGCTGCCGGTGCCTTCTCGCAGTTCGGCGGCCGGGACCTCGGCGCTGGCGAAGACCTTGGACTTGTCGATGGCTCCCTGGAAGTAGGCGGTCAGGATATCGCTGGGGGAACCGGCGGCGCTGACCCTCCCCTCGCGCAGGTATATGGCGCGGTCGCAAATGCGCTCGATGTTGTATGGATTGTGCGTGACAAAAATCACGGTCACGCCGCTGTTCGAGAGCTCGTCCATGCGCGTCAGGCATTTCTTCTGGAAGTTGACATCCCCCACGGAAAGCACCTCGTCAATCAAGAGGATATCGGCATCAACATTGACCGCGACACTGAAACCGAGACGCGCTTGCATGCCGCTGGAATACTGGTAGACCGGTTTATCCAGCCATTCCCCCAGTTCCGCGAAAGCTTCGATTTCGGGCATCTTGGCGTCCATTTGCGCGGCGGTAAAGCCCATGATGGCGCCCAGCAACTTGATATTCTCGCGCCCTGTCAAGTCACGATGCATGCCGGCCGCCAATTCGATCATGGGGAAGAGGCGCCCGTTGATCTCGACTCGCCCATGCGTGACCGGGCTGACACCCGCCAACATCTTCAGCAAGGTGCTTTTGCCCGCTCCGTTCTTGCCGACGATGCCCAGCGACTCGCCCTGTGCGACTTGGAAGGAGATATCTGTCAGTGCCCAGGGACCGTAGGCCGCAAAGCCGTTTCTCCCCCGTCCCGCCAACTGATCGAACTGCCTGCGCAAATAGGGGCGCAGCGGCAAGCCGTATCGTTTCCACACATCTTCGACGCGGATGGCTATGTCATTGGGCATCTCGAATCATCCTTTGCCTGCCAGGCGCGAACAAGACATTTCGGATGCCGACCTTCGCTATAGAACATCGGCAAAGTACTGTGACAAGACCTGAAAGAGCGGAAAGGCGACCAGCAGAATCAGCAATGTAACGACCAAACTGATGAGCAGCGACACCGGATCGGGCGGCTGACCGAAAATCAACACCCGGCGGAAGCCATCAATGATGCCCACCGTCGGATTGAGCCGGTAGACGATCTGCAAATTGCTCGCCAACTCTTTGGACGAATAGATCACGGGCGTCAAGAATAGCCAGACTTGCATGAAATATTGCAAGCCATGCAGCATGTCGCGCCGGTATACCGTGAAAGCCGCAATGCCGATGCCGACGCCCCAAGCCAGCAAGCTCACCATCGCCACCAGCAGAGGCAACCAGAGCCAGGCCCAGGTGACTGGCATCTGATAAAGCAGTAGAGCGACGAAGAGCACGATCGACGACATGATAAAGTCGAAGAAAGTCGTCGCCAGCACAACCAAGGGAAATATGAAGCGCGGGACGGCCATCTTGCGCAGAAGCGTGCCATTGGCAAGAATGCCAAAGGGAATGCGGATAACCGATGTCTGAAAATAGGTCCAGGGCACAGTTGCTGCAAATACGAAGACCAGATGAGGCGCGCCTTCGGTATCAATCTCGACCACCCGGTGCAAAAAACTGAAGATCGCCGTCGTCAAGATGGCGGGAATGATCGCCCAGAGCGGACCCAGGATCGTCCGGCGGTAGCGCGCGCGAATATCGCGACTGACCAGAGATAGAAACAGATTCCAGTAGCTGCGCCACTTGAGGGCGCGATTAGCTGAAGCCGTGGTATTCGACCAATGGCTCATCTTGGGAGCTAGCTTTCCTGCGCGCAATCAGCGCCGCTATTATCGCCGCAACAGCCTAAACTTGAAGTGTGGAAACGGCTTGACCTTATACACCTTATGGTACTCGAATTATCAATCTGCGCTGCTCGGCATGGACGGCGCGAATCAACTCCGCCATCCGCCGCAGCACAGTCTCCTGGGTGGCCGATTGGCCGCGCAGGGGGCGACCGAAATGAAGGCTGATGACCGGATCGCGATAAAAGGGGAACATCATCTGGAAGGTCGCCGCCAGGAAGTGGCGTTTGTTCTTGTCCCGGTATTGACGGACGACCGGGTTGCGCAGTGCCCGGCGCGAAAGTACACCGCCGACCGCGCAAGGCGCCACGGCGAGATCCGGCACATGGCGCGCGAAAAACTCGATGCTGCGCGACCATGCCGCCAGCGACGCCAGGGCGGGTTCGAGCGCCAGCGCGGGATCGTCCTCGATTTGCCCACGCGGATAAATCAAGAGCGATTTGCCCCGGCGCAGGTGGCAAAGAGACGTTCTCATGGCCGAATAGGGCGCGCGCTCGTCGACCACGATGACATGCCGACGCATCTCACTTAGCCCGGGCAAGATGCCGAAATCATAGGCCATGACTTGGGTATCCCGCCGGGGCGAGGCCGCAATCAAAGCGAAGGCGTCGCCCAGCCCGGCGTGGTTGCCCAGGAACAGCACCGGACCGGATGTCGGCACGTGCTCTGCGCCCTGGATGTGCAGGGCGCGCGCGGCGATCTCGACCAGCCAACGACTGGCGCCGCTCAGGTGGCCGTCCCGGGCGATCATGGCTTCCATTTTGAGGCCGAGCCGCGTGAGTTCCAGCGCGAAGGGGGCGCAGAGCACGTGCAGGGCCACGTTGGGCAGGGGGTGGGCGAAGCAGAAGGCTTCCACGACGGAGGCGCTCATGGCGCGGTAGAGGCGGGGGAAGGCGCGCATCGTTGTATGATTTACCGTGCATTCAACCGATATCTTAGCAGTACGCAACTTTTTGCTTATTTTGCTGTAATACTACTAAAGAGCAAAGTCGTCCACAACGAGATTATGTGAATCAAGCACGGTAGACTTGGCGGCAGCTCTATGCTTGCCCTTGTCGCAAATAAGACGTAAAGCCAAAGATCAAATTGCTGAAAGGATTGCTCATGAAATCCACAGTTTTTTGGGTGATAGTTTTCTCGCTTGTTGCGCTCGTAATTGGGATAGCTATAGTCAATCCGCTTATCGGGTTGATACCTTCTTTGGGGAGCGTTCTTGGTGTTTCTCCATCCGTGCAAGGAAGTACAACGCGCACTATAGTAAATGGCATACAGCCACTGGGGAAGTTGGTCACTTTGAGCGTAGAAGTCGCGCATGCAAATGTGAATGTCAGAGCATCAACATCTCTATGTGGGTATGAAGCAAATCATGTATCACAAAGTGTGATAGAAGCTGGAATCGACATATCGGATATTGATGAAGATAGCATTCGTTATGACGACGACAAAGATGTCTTTACAGTAGAATCGCCGGCTCCGGCAATCACTAGTTGTCGTAACGAGTATTTTGACCAATATGCCAAAAGCGGCGGAGGTACGGCAACATGTTTTGACGATTTTTGGGATGATATGAGCATAATTGGTCGGCATCTATCGATGGAGCGTTTTGTGCAGGACGCCCTAGAGAGCGGAATTCTCAAACGGGCGGAGAATCAAGCAACCATCGTGATGGGAAATTTCATCAGTGCGGTTACGGGCAGCAAAGTCCATATCGAATACGACGTAGCGCCTGGTGAACCGCGCATCCCGTCGTCTTGTCGCCTGGATCTGCCTCCTGGCTGGGAGAAGGATGCCGAAGGTGGCTGGAAGCGAGCGGGCTGAGGGAGATCAGCTCCCACCCGTCATCAACAGTCCCAGATGCTCGATATCGACATCGACGTTCTCGACCTCGCCCACGATCTGGCCCTCGTACATCACCATGATCCGGTCGGAGAGGGCGCGGATCTCGTCCAGGTCCTCGCTGATGAGCAAGATCGCGGTGCCGTTGTCGCGCTCGTCCAGCAGGCGCTGATGGATGTACTCGGTCGCGCCGATATCGACGCCGCGCGTGGGCTGCGCCGCGATCAGCACGCCGGGCGCGCGCGATAGCTCCCGCGCCAGCACCAACTTCTGGATATTCCCGCCGGACAGGCTCTTGACCAGCGTCTCGGTGCCTGGCGTTTTGATCTCGTAGATCTTAATGGCTTGGCGGCAGGCCTCGCGGATCTTGCGGAAGAGCATAAAAATTCTGGCGGTCGTGAACTTGGGATGGCCGTGATCTTGCAAGACGTAATTTTCGGCGACGCTGAATTCCTTGATCACGCCGTCGATCATGCGCTCCTCGGGGATGTAGGACAGTCCCATGGCGTTCAGCCGCGAGGGCGGCGCGTTGGTGACATCGATCCCATCGACTACAACTTTGCCGTCAGTGGCTTCTCGCAAGCCGGTGATGCACTGCGCCAACTCTTGCTGGCCATTGCCGGAAACGCCGGCCACGCCCACGATCTCGCCGCCGCGCAGCCGCAAGGAGACATTGTCCAAGCCAACGGTGCCGCGGTTGCTCAGCGCGCTGACGCCGTCCAGCACCAGGCGGTCGCCCTGGGCATCGGCGGCGTTTTTCTCGTATTCGAGCAAGACCGGACGCCCGACCATCATCTCGGCCAGCTTGGGTCGGGTGGCTGCGCTGGTGGGGATCGAGTTGACGCGCCTGCCGTCGCGCAAGACGGTAACGCGGTGGCTGATCTCCAGCACCTCGTGTAATTTGTGCGAAATGAATACCAGCGCGTGTCCATCGTCGGCCAGTTGATTGAGAATGCGGAACAGGCCATCCACTTCCTGCGGCGTAAGAACGGCGGTCGGTTCATCCAGGATGAGCAAAGCCGCGCCTTTGTAAAGCGCCCGCAGGATCTCGACGCGCTGCTGTTCGCCCACCGCCAATTGCCAAATCGGCAGATCCGGGTTGACCTTGAGATTGTAAATCTCCGAGAGTTCTATCACGCGCCGGCTGACCACATCGAGGTCGAGGCGCGGCCCGCGCGACGACTTCATGCCCAGCGCGATATTCTCGGCGACGGTCAAGGAGGGGACCAGCATGAAATGCTGGTGGATCATGCCGATACCGTGTCCGATGGCGTCTTGCGGGTTGCTGATTGCCGTCTGGCTGCCATTGATCAGGATCTCTCCCTCGTCCGGATGGTATAAGCCATAGAGCATTTTCATCAACGTGGATTTGCCGGCGCCATTCTCGCCCAGCAAGGCGTGAATCTCGCCGGATTTGACATCGAAGTCGATTTTGTCGGCCGCCAGGACGCCGGGAAAGCGCTTGACGATGCCGATCATATCCAGTTTGTCGATGGGCCGGTGCCCGGTAGGCAGCAAGTTGTCGGTCATCGGTTTAGACTCGTGCGGGAATGTGGAGCGGGGCGACCCAGCAGGTCGCCCCGGCGTAACTCGAACTGCGATAGACGGCGGGTCTAGCCAGCGAACTCCATGACCAGGCCGCCGTTTGCCAGCGTCAGCGCGTAAGATTGGCCGCCGAGGGTGCCCATCTGGATGTTGTCGATGATGTCGGCCAAAATAACCTCCCACTTGTAGACTTGGAAGGCGACGGCGGAATCGCCGGCCAAGTCGGCTTGGCTGGCTTGGGTGCCGAACCAGCGCGCGCCATTCTCGTTACCGACGGCGATTGCGCCAACCACCATCTGGGCAGTGCCGGTCAAGATATCCGCGCCATTGGCGATATGGGTTTCCGCGGCTTCGGTCGCCAGCGGGACATCGCTGAAGGACTGGATATAGACCACATTAACCGTGGCATCGGCGTTGGAAGCCGCGACGCCAGCCACGAAGCCGTCAACATAGAGCTTGGCGTCGCCAACTTCAATCGGGCCGACTACGCCGATGACGTTGGATTCGGTCATCAAACCCGCGATGACGCCGTTGACGAAACCGCCCTCATCGGAGGCGGCGGTATAAGCGAAGACGTTATCCATTCCGAAGGTCTCTTCGTCTGTGCCCCAGGCGAAGGAAACCTCGGAGAACTCGCCCGCGAGCTCTTCAACGACTGAACCGAATTGCGAGCCATGCGCGATCACCAGATCGTAATCGCCCGAGGCCGCCCATTCACGCAGCGCCACCGCAGCGTCATCAACGATGAAGGTGCCATCCTGGAAGTCGAACTGGAAGGCGTCTTCGCCCATCTGCGCCTGTATCGCCATCAGCCCGTCGTACATGCTCTGACTGAAGGCGAGGTCGTTTGTCGCGCTGGGCGCTACCGCCGCCACGCGAAAGACATCTTGCGCCATGCTCGGCATCACCCCTATAAACAGGGCGAGGATCAGGGTAAGAAGTAATGCTTTTCTCATCGTTACTTTCTCCTTAACTGGACAGTTGACTTTAATCCGGACGGAATCGCCCGTGAATAAACTATGTTATAGCGAGTGGCGACTGTTTGTAAATATCAGTCCTCGCTATCCTCCCCGTCGTCTTCCTCCTCGCTCTCTTCAGCCATATCATCGTCCATGGCGGGAATCGGCACGATTTCGCCAGATACGATACCGGCGATGGTCTCTTCCGCTACTGCCATCAATTCGTCGCTGATCTCGAAGTCCTGGTCGAATTCCATCACCAGGCCTTCGTTCTCCAGCGTCAGCACATAATACTCGCCACCGAGGTCGCCTTCGCCGATCTTGCGGATCATGTCCAGCAAGAGCACATCCCATTTGTAAATCTGGAAGGCGACGCCGATATCCCCGGATAGCTCGTCCTGGCTGGAATCGGAACCGAACCAGAGCACATCGTTTTCCTTGGCGGCGGCGATAGGACCGACAACCATTTGCGCGGTGCCGGTCAGGATGTCCGCACCGTTCGCGATGTGCGTCTCCGCGGCTTCAGTCGCCAGCGGCACGTCGCTGAAGGAGCCGATGAAAACGATATTGACATCAATATCCGGGTCGACAGAAGCCACACCATTGGCGAAGCCGTCGGCATAGAGCTTGCCGTCGCCGACTTCGATAGGGCCGACCAGGCCAATCACGCGTGATTCGGTCAGATGCGCGGCCAGCACGCCGTTGAAATAGCCGCCTTCATCGGAGGCGGCGGCGTAGCTGTATACGTTGTCCATGCCGAAGGTATCTTGTCGAGTCCCCCAGGCGAAAGAAACGTCGGTGAACTCGCTGGCCAACTCCTCGACGATCGGCCCGTACTGCGAACCGTGCGCGATCACCAATTGATAGTCGCCGGAAGCCGCCCAGTCGCGCAAGGCCACCGCGGCGTCATCAACGATGTAGGTGCTGTCTTGCACGTCGAACTGAAAGGCCTCCGCGCCCAATTCGTTCTGGACAGCCGTCAAACCGTCGTACATGCTCTGGCTGAATGCCAGATCGTTGATCGCGCTTGGCATCAGCGCCGCTACGCGAAAAACGTCATCCTGCGCCAGGGAGGCAGTCCCCGCCCAAGCCAGGACGAAAACAAGGATAATCAGTAGTCTCTTTTTCATGATCTGTCCTCAGTCAATCTAGTATTCAAAAAGCACGCAGGCCATTATCGACCTGGGAGCGCCTATTCTCCGCGTTCATAGGGCTTGGTCAAGGCGGTAGGCTGTTCTTGCCGCTTGGAGGCGAAAACCAGGGCGATGATGGTGATGACATAGGGCGCCATGACTGCAAACTCCGACGGAATATCCAGACCGATCACCTTGATCTGCAATTGCAAGGCATTGACGAAACTGAAGAGCATGGCCCCGGCCGCCACCGCCCAGGGACGCCAGCCGCCGAAATAGACCAAGGCCACCGCGATAAAACCTTGGCCGGCGGTCAAATTCTGCTGAAACAGGTTGATCAGCGCGATTGACAGCGAAGCCCCGGCCAAGCCTGCCAACATGCCGCCGATGGTCGTCGTCGCATAGCGCACCCGCGCTACGCTGACGCCCATGGCATCGGCAGCTTCGGGATTCTGCCCCACTGCGCGGATCATCAAGCCGAAGGTCGTCCGGTTGAGCACAAAGGCCGAAATCGGCACCAGCGCAAATGCGACATAAACCAGCAGATTGTGGTGAAAGAAGATCTGGCCCAGCACCGGTATATCCGACAAGTACGGGAAGGTGATGCGCGGGAAGCCGCTGACCGATTTCGGCGTTCCCACCCATTGCTGGAACAAGAGCTCGCTCAAGCCCAGTCCAAAGAGATAAACGCCGATGCCGCTGATACCTTGCTTGGCCTTTAGCGTCACGCTGACGAAGGCCATGGCCAAGCCCATCAAGCCGCCCACGATCAAGGCGATCAATACCCCGAAGAGCAGACTCAGCGGCTCGCTCAGGGTTCCTTCTTGCTGCGTGATGAAAACGGCATAAAAGCCGGTGAAGGCGCCCATCAGCATCATGCCGTCGACGCCGAGGTTCAATACGCCGCTGCGTTGCGCGAAGGTCTCGCCCAGTGCCGCGAAGATATAGGGAGTGGCCAGCCGAATGGCGGAGGCGAAAACGCTGGCGGTGAAAATGGCATCGAGTTCCATCAGCCGCTTCCCTCGTCTGGCGATGCGCGATCAGCGGGCTTGCCCCCGCCCGAACCAAGGTTGTCCGGTGTTTCCTGCAGGCTCACCCGCCGCTTGCTGCGCTGCAAGATGAAGATTTCGCTGCTGACGACAAAAACCACGATCAAGCCGTTCACCGCGGTGATCAACGAAGCGGGCACGCCAAGTTCGCGCTGCATTTTCTGCGCGCCCACCAATAGCCCGCCGAAGAAGGCCGCCGCCGGTATCGCACCAATCGGATTAAGCCCGCCGAAGAGCGCCGCCACAATGCCGTTAAAGCCGGCAGCGCCGGTGAAGCCGGCCGGCGATCCGTCGGTTTGCAAGCGATATTGCAGTCCGAGGACCTGCACGACACCTGCCAATCCGGCGAACCCGCCCGCCAGGAACATGGAGAACATCATCTGCCTCTTGACGTTGATGCCGGCGTAGCTCGAGGCGCGCTGGTTTTCCCCAACGGCGCGGATCCGATATCCCAGGGACGTGCGCCACAAGAAAATGTAAATGATCACCGCCAGTACGATGGCGATGATCAGCCCCCAGTGCAAGCGCGTTCGCGCGAAGAGATGCGGATCGCCGATGGGCAGGGACAAGCGCGGCAACTGCGCCGCAGTGACCAGCCGCGCGGTCTTGGGTATATTGTTGACACCCGCCTCTGCGGGATCGAGCAGAATACCGTTGAGCAAAAAATTCATCATTTGTACGGCGATCTGGTTGAGCATGATGGTGCTCAAAATCTCATTGACATCAAAATAGGCTTTGAGGAAACCGGCCAACCCGCCATAGAGCGCGCCGGCCAGAAAACCGCCAATCAATGAGCAGGTAACGATGATCAGATCGAATGCGCCCTTTTCCTTGGCCAACTCCGGCGGAACGCGCATTTCTCCCAGGATCAGCGCGATGGTTACGCCCGCCAGAGCGCCGGCGATCATTTGCCCCTCGCCGCCGATGTTGATCATCCCGCCGCGGAAGGCGATGGTGATGCCGATACCGACGAAGAGAATCGGCGTCGCCTTCACCAGCGTCTCGGCAGTGGCGTTTTCCTTTCCGGCAGCGCCTTCCCACATGGCGGCATAGGCTTCCAGAGGGTTGGCATTAAGAGCCAGCAGCAAAACCGAAGCCACAAGCAGCGCCAGCACCAAAGCGACGATCACTGGTGAAAAGTCTACGAGTCGGTTGAGGCGAGAGACCCAAGCGCCTCTCGCGAATCCGGATGATTGACTCACTGTCTCACTTACCCAAAAAATCCTGTGGCGTTCCCTATCGAACGGGAAAACATATTGTTCAAAGTATACCGAGCTTAGTATGCCAAGTTTTGCTAATTTCTACAAATTCTTGCTCCAAATCGGTCGCGCTTCGCTATAATTGGCGTGATTCTTGTGAAGCGACAAAGCCACTCGCCTATGAACAGCTTCCCGACATTCGAACGAGATGGATTCAGGTACGGTCCCGGAAGGCCGCGTCCCTTCGGAGCGACCGTCATGGCGGGAGGCATCAATTTTTCGGCTTTTTCCAATCATGCCAGCGCTTGCACGCTCGTCCTCTTTGAAATAGGCGCCGAATCGCCTCTTGTGGAAATCCCCTTTCCCGATGCATTTCGCACGGGTGATGTCTTCGCCATGATCGTGTTCGACCTGGAGCACAGCCAAATCGAGTATGGCTTCCGCTTTGATGGTCCTTACGACCCGGAGAACGGTCATCGCTTTGATGTGCGGAATATCTTGCTGGACCCTTATGCGAAACGTATCGGCGGGCGGGATGTCTGGGCGCAGGGATACGACTGGTGCAACCCCTATCCCTATCGCGCCCGTCCTTATGTAGAGGACTATGAATGGGCGGGCGACCGGCAACTCAACCTCCCCATGGAAGACCTGGTCGTTTACGAAATGCACGTTCGCGGCTTTACCGCCCATCCTTCGGCACAGGTGGAAGCGCCGGGCACCTACGCTGCGATAATAGAGAAGATCCCTTATCTCAAGGAACTTGGGGTCAACTGCATTGAGTTGATGCCAATTTTTGAGTTCGACGAACTCGACAACGAGCGGGTCAATCCGCAGACGAACGAGAGACTAACAAACTACTGGGGCTACAACCCAATTGGCTTTTTCGCGCCCAACGCCGCCTACGCCGCTTCCGGCGAACCCGCTCAGGAGCTAAAGACGCTGGTCAAGCAATGTCATCAGAACGGCATTGAGGTCTGGCTTGACGTCGTATTCAATCACACCGCCGAGGGCAACGACGACGGACCTGCCATTTCTTATCGCGGCATCGACAACAAGACCTACTATCTGCTGAAACCCGATGGCGGTTACTACAATTTCAGCGGCACGGGCAATACATTTAACTGCAATCATCCTATCGTTCGTGTATTGTTGCTGGACTGCCTGCGCTATTGGGTATCGGAGTTTCACATTGATGGCTTTCGCTTCGACTTGGCATCCAGCCTGGGCCGCAATCCGCAGGGGGTGCCCGATCCCAACCCGCCCTTGCTGGAGGTCTTGGCATACGATCCTATGTTGGCGCAGACCAAGCTAATTGCCGAGGCCTGGGACGCTGGCGGATTGTATCAAGTGGGCAGCTTCCCCGCCTACGGGCGGTGGGCCGAGTGGAACGGCAGATACCGCGATGACGTACGCCGCTTCATCAAGAGCGACGGTGGCATGTTGGGAGCCATGGCCGCGCGGATACAAGGCTCGCCCGATATCTACGGCGACCGCGGGCCGCGCGCGTCGGTCAATTTCGTGACCGCGCACGATGGCTTCACTTTGCGCGATCTGGTCTCCTACAATCACAAACACAATGAAGCCAATGGCGAAGACAACCGCGATGGCATGGACGAAAACTTCAGCTGGAATTGCGGTGCGGAGGGCGAGACCGACGATAGCGCGGTCAACAACCTGCGGGAAAGGCAGATCAAGAATTTCCTCAGCCTGTTGATGGTCAGCCAGGGCGTGCCAATGCTGCTGATGGGCGACGAAATCGGGCACTCCAAAGGTGGCAACAACAATAGCTATTGCCACGACAGCGCGCTCAACTGGTTCGATTGGGAAGCCCTGCATAGCGAAGCCCCACTATTGCGCTTCACGCGGCGCTTGATCGCGTTCCGCAAGGCGCATCCGGCCCTGCGACGGCGTTCTTACTTTCAGCATCGCGATGTCCTGGGATCGGGCTATCCCGATATCTCCTTTCACGGCAGAGAACTTTGGAAGCCGGATTGGTCCTATGACGGGCGGCAATTGGCTTGCCTGCTTTGCGGGAAACATTGCCGCGAAGGCAGTGAAGAGGACGACATGATCTACATCGTCATGAACGCCCATTGGGAGACAGCCTGGTTCGGTCTGCCGCCGTTGGGCGCGCGTATGAAATGGCGCGTGGCAATCAACACGGCGCTGGGCTCGCCCGAGGACATTCACGAGCTAGGTCATGAACCCATCCTGCCGAACCAAGGGGAAATCACTGTCGGCCCCCGCTCGGTCCTGATCCTGATCGGACGTTAGCTATGGTTTGAAAAACAGGAGAAACAGTGCGGCATGGCCAAAATCGAGCGGATTTATCTGATCAGCAATACCCATACTGATATCGGTTATACCGATCATCAGGACACCGTTTTTCGACAGCATCTCGGCTTCATCGACCGAGCGATTGAACTGGGCGAGGCCACCGCCGATTATCCAGAAGAGGCGCGCTACAAGTGGACTTGCGAGGTGACCTCCTTCGTCGAACGTTATTTTCAGGCGCGTCCGGCCAGCCAGATCGACCGCTTCCTGGCCTTGCATCGGCGCGGTCAGATGGCGGTCGCCGGCATGCAATATCACTGGACGCCGCTGCTCTCGACGGCGGCGATGCTGCGTTCGCTGCTGCCGGTGCGGCGCTTGCGCCAGAATTATGGTCTCAAGATCAGTACGGCCATGCAATGCGATGTCAACGGCGCCAGTTGGCTCTGGGCGGATCTGTTGCCGTCCATCGGCATCAAGACGTTGACTCTGTCGATAAACATGCACCGCGGGCGCCGTCCAGAGCCGGATCTGAATGCCTTCTGGTGGCGGGGGCCGGGCGGCGGACGGCTATTGACCTTCAATGGTCCGCATTATCTCTATGGCATCTTCCGTTACGGGCTAAGCGACATGAATTTCGTCGACGACTTGCTGCCGCAGCAGCTGGCCAAACTCGAAGCGCGTGACGATTATCCTTACGATTTCCTCTATGCCCAGATCACGCATCCGGCCCGCGTAGACAATGGCCCGCCGCTGGCGCATATGTCGGATTTCGTGCGCGATTGGAACGCGAGCGGACGTCAACCCCGGCTCATTTTCACCACGCTGGACGATTTCGCCGACATGCTGCACAAGGAGTATGGCGATCAGCTTTTCACATGGTCCGGCGATTGGTCCGATTGGTGGGCGGACGGCGTCGGCTCCTCGATGTATGAGACCAGCCTCAACCGTCAAACCGAGGAACTATTGCCGGTTTTGGACTTGCTGGCGACGCAGGTCGACGGCCCAAATCCTGATCTCATTGAAGAAGCCTATCATCTAGTGTCGCTCTACGACGAGCATACCTGGGGCGCGTTCAGCAGCATCCGCCGGCCACACTCGCCCTTTGTCCGCGCCCAATTCAATCGCAAAGCCAGCTACGCCTATGGCGGATATGGTCTCACGCATGAGTTGCTGGCGGATGGCGGCCGTAAACTAGCCACCAAGATCACGGCAAAGACACCGGAAGGCGATACCTGGCGGCGCTGGGGACAATACATCAGCGCCGACCCAGCGGATGAACCGGACAATTATCGCTACTTGGTGCTGAATCCATTGGGTTGGGATCGACATGTGCGCTATCCATTGCCGCCGGATATGGGCGGCGCGGCGCCACATGGCATGCTGGAGATGTTCCTGGTCGGCAATTACCGCGAAGCGCCGCCGCTGATTACCGATTCCGCCGCGGACACGATGATCGACCTTTCCTTGCCGGCTTTCGGCTACGCGACCGCCGCGCCGCGGTCGATCCCGACGGACCCGGATGCCCTCCTCGGCGAGGGCCTCATCGAAAATGCCTGGTATCGCTTACGGATTGATCCCGCCACTGGCGGCTTGCTGAGTTGGTATGACAAGGAACTGGGGCGTGAATTGGTCAACTGTGATGACCTTTGGCGTTTTGGACAGTACGTCTACGAATGGGTCGATCATCCCGATGACCGGCGAGCCATCTTCGCGCTGGATTTCGACCGCGAAGATTTTGGAGTTCGCCATGCCGATACGCCCTTCCGACGCAGTGGTCCAACGGCAGTCGAGATCATGCCGGCGCTGCGCCGGCACGACTGCGTCCAGATTGAAGCGCGGATGGAGGCGGAAGGCGCTCGCTCGCTTAAAGTTCGCTATAGTTTGCCCTTCCACGAAAAGGCGCTGCAACTCGAGATGCTGGTCGACAAGACTTTCAATACTTTGGCGGAAGCGGTCTATGTGCCATTCCCGATAGCGATCGATAAGCCTGAATTCCATCTCGATCTCAACGGCGTGCCGCTGGAACCGGAACGCGAGCAGTTGCCCGGCTCCTGCCGGGACTGGTATGGCATTCATCGCTGGGCGCAGGTGGGCGACGAGTCGCTTTCGGTGACCCTTGTGCCGGTCGACTCGCCGTTGATTCAAGTGGGCGGCATCACCACCGGGCGCTGGGCGCAGAAATTGGATAGCGGCCGGGCGACGCTGGTATCCTGGGCATTGCACAATCACTGGGATACCAATTTCAAAGCCAGCCAGGGTGAAGATACCTTGCTGCGTTATCGTCTCTCGTCGAGCGCGGGATACGACCCGAGGGCGTCGAGCCGCTTTGCCATGAACAGTACCGTACCGCCGCTGATCGTGCGTGTGCCGGGCACCGAACTTGGGACAGTTGGAACGTTCCTAACCTGCGACCCGCAGGGACAGTGCGAGATTCAAATCAAAGTCGCGGCCGATGGACGGGGCTTGATTCTCCATGCCTACAACCTGGGTATGGACGAGGTAGCGCAAACGCTGTCCTTCCCGCTGCAAAACATTATCGAGGCATGGCAAACTACGCCAATTGAAGTCGATCAACAATCGCTCCCCATTCGCGACAAGTCGATAACGCTGACTGTGCCTTCGCGATCCGTCGCTTGCGCGCGCGTCCTCTTTGAGTGACGTAAATATGGTAGCTCCTGCTGTGGAACGACCAACCAGGAGAAGAGAAGTAACAGACATGTTAGAAAGCAAAACGGCATCGGTTTGCGGCGTGGCCGGTGATGTGGGGGGCGCTATGGCGCGTGGCGATTAACACAGCGTTGCGCTGGCCCGAGGACAGTCACGCTCGCGGCCTGCGCAACGGGCAAAGCGCGCACCGAACTGGCGCGAATGGTCGTCACCGTTTCGTCGCGCTCGACTATGCCGCTGAACCACAAGAATCGTTCGTTGCGGATGATCTTGCGCGACTGGTAATACAAATCGGGGAAGACCACAACGTTTATCAATTCATATTCGTCTTCCAGGGTGATAAAGCGGATCTCTTTGGCCGTCTCCGGCGCTTGAATGATTACCACCAGGCCGGCGGTTTGAATTAGGGCTCGGTCGCGCGCGCGCATGACTTGTTTACTGTGTAGAATGCGCCGCGCATTGCACCATTTACGGAAATACTGCATGGGATGGTGCTGGGTGGAAAGCCCGGTCGAGGCAAATTCCATATTGAGCCGTTCCATCGGTGTAGGCGCAGGCAAGCAAACCGCGGGCGTTTCCAATCGCATGCGGAAATTGCTACGCGTTTTGTGCAGCACTCCAGCGTCCCACAATAACTGATGCCGCGACGAATGCCAGGTGTCCATCGCACCCGATTGGATCAGCCGCTCAATTAAGCGCAAAGGCATATTCACCCGCTGAATGAAGTCTTGCAGATCGGCAAAAGGCCGCTCATCGCGGATCTTTATCAATCGTTCCAGCCGTCGATTCTTGATGCCTTTGATATACGACAGTCCTATACGAATGGCACTATCTTCAATGGTACAATCGGCGGCGCTGCGGTTAATATCTGGCGGGAGTACCGTGATTCCCTGGCGCATGGCATCGTAGACAAGCGTACTCGGCGCCCAAAAGCCCATTGGCTGGTGATTCAAGATTGCGGCGTAAAACACTGCCGCATGATGATATTTGAACCAGGCCGATTGATAGGTCAGCACAGCAAAACTGGCAGCGTGACTCTTGGCAAAGGAATAAGCTCCGAAACCGCGTAATTGATCGAATACGGTCTGCGCTATTTCTTCTTGGACACCATTTTTGATCGCGCCTCTAATGAAGGTACTCTCAAGTTGATCCAATAATTGAAAGGCGTATTTGCTGCCCAGGGCACGTCGTAGCGTCTCGCCCTGGCCGTGAGTGAAGCCAGCAATATCATGCGCCACTTTCAGCACTTGCTCTTGCCACAAAATCACGCCCAAAGTCTCTTCTAGCGCTGGTTTCAGCCGATCATCAAGGTAGCTGACTTCTTCTGCGCCGCGCCGGCGTCGCAGATATGGATGTACCATATTGCCCATGATCGGTCCCGGACGGATCAAGCTAATGGCAATGACCAGATCCAGGAAGCAGAACGGCTTCAAGCGCGGTAGGGTATTCATCTGCGCTCGGCTCTCACATTGAAAGACGCCGAAAGTTTTGGCTTGCGTGATCATTTCATAAACCTGTGCATCGTCAAAAGGAATCAAATCGACATCAACGCCGGTGTGCTCGACCATTTCCGTGATCGCTGCCAGCATCCGCAGTCCCAACACATCAATCTTGATGATGCCAGCGTCTTCCAAGCCTTCTTTATCCCATTGCACAACTGTGCGATCAGGCATGGTGGCGGGCTCGGTGGGCAAGCGACGCGAAAGTGGCACATCGGAGATAATCTCTCCGCCATTGTGAATACCGATATGCCGCACATTACCCAATAATCGCTCGCAAACATCAAAAAACGCTTCTAAATGAGGCGGGGTATGTTCCCCGCGATCTTCCCACTGATCGCACAAATAGGCATGTATTGATGGGGCGAATCCCCAAGCTTTGGCGACATCGCGAATGACGCTGCGATGACGGTAGGTGACAAAGGTACATGCCATCGCCGCATGCGTTCGCCCGTATTTCTCATAGAGATACTGTATGACTTGTTCACGGGTTTCGGCATCGAAATCCATATCAATGTCGGGCGCCATCTGCTTCTCCGGCGATAAAAAGCGCTCGAAGACCAAGCGGTGCTTAATCGGGTCAATTGGCGCGATCTTCAGCAGATACGCCACTAGCGAATTTGCCGCCGAGCCGCGTCCCTGACAGCGAATATCCTTCTCCCAAGCGAAGCGTACAATATCCCAGACCACCAAAAAATAATTTGCCAGTCCGCTCGCATTAATGATCGCCAACTCATGTTGAAGGCGCTCTTCCATATGTGGCTGGTAGCGTTTCGAGCGCCGACAAAGCCGCGCCAGGTAGGCCTGCGCACTCATGCCCACAGGCAGTGGATGCCGCGGCAGCGTCTGCAACTCGGAGGGCAATTGATACGTGCAACGCTCGGCAATACGGATAGTATTTTCAATAGCGCGGGGATAGCGATGGAACAAAGCCGCTAATGCCTTGCCCGACTTCAAGTAATGCTGTCCGTTGGGGAAAAGATGCGTCTGTACATCGTTCAAAGCACGATTATGCCTGATGGCGGTCACCACATCACCCAAAGTTTTATCCGTTGGCGTTGGATAATGCACATGGTTGGTCGCAACAATATCCAGCCGTAGCGCTTGCGCCAGTTCCACTAAAGTTGCGATGCGCTGTTCGTCATAAGAGCGACGGTGATGATGCAGTTCAATGAAAAAGTGTTCCTCATCAAATAATGCCGCATAGCGCGTCGCCGCAATCCGCGCTGCATTCATTCCTTGGGCTTCTAAGGTGCGGGTGATCTCCCCTTCCCGTCCGCCCGACAAAGCGATTAGTCCTTCGGTATGCCCTTCCAATTGCTCAAAGCGCAGCAAGCCTTCGCCTTTCGGCGCTTGATGCTGCGCCTGTGTGATCAACCAACACAGATTTTCCCAGCCGGTTTCATTAGCAACCAACAAATTCAACGCCGTCTCGTCGTCAAGCGTCAGTTCAGCGCCCAGAATCGGTTGAATTCCCAAAGCTTGCGCCGTTTTTTGAAAGCTGATCGCGCCATACACGTTGTTGTGATCGGTCAGCGCCAGCCCGCGCATCCCCAGACGCGCCGCCTCCACCAGTAAAGCCTCTGGCGATGAGGTGCCGCGTAGCAAGCTATACGCTGAATGCGCCCGTAGTTCAACGTAGTCGAGTTTAGTCATAGATCCGCTGAACAGCCCAAGTGTTTGCAATCAAGTCGTGATAAATCACCAATACCATACCGTCTGCCAATACCTTGTAATAATCGCGATAGATCCGCGCTTGCCACCAATTCACATCTATTTGCCAATGCAAAGCGATATGCCGGACGGTATACCAGACATCTCGCCAGTGAATTGCCGTCGGCAAGTTATCGTCGGTGCGCACTTGCAATGCTTTGCCATCCTGCCACAACCGGCTCATGCCTCCAGCGCCTCATATTCATATTGCAGAGTCGGCGGGAAGTGACGCGGCACGCCGGTCGAGGTCAAGTGATAAACTGTCTCGTGAAAGCGCTGTCGCCAGCCATAGATCGCCTGATTGACGGAGCGCTGTTCGCGGGTCACTTCAAACAGCGATAGTTGCTGTGGTTCTACCACCGCCAATTCAGATAATTGCAAACTGAGTTGTATGATACCGGTCGTATATGTTGGCTTTTCCAACAACAAGGGCAGTTGCTTTTGGAAGTGCGCCATGCTATGTAGCGGCTCATTTGGGCGTAAGTGCAATTCATGCCTGTAACCAGTATCATCGGTGAGCAAAACGACCAGACGTCCGGCTGCCCGCCCTTTTAACTTATGCCTAAGTGCAGACGCCAATTGCAGGCAAGCCGCCAGCAGACTTTCTTTATCCGCGACCGCATCTTCGAAAGACAGCGTTTGTTCGAGGAGCAGCGGCGGCTGACAAGATTGCAAGGGGCGCGAATCTATCCCAAGCGCCAGATCGTAACACCTGCAACCCTGCCGATCCCATTGTTCGAAGACCGCGGCGCGTGATAGCGCTGCATAATCGCCGATGCTGCGGATACCCATCATTGGTAGTCGTCGGCACATATCCAAAGTCAAAGGCAACAAGCTGACCGGGAATGGCGCTAAAAACGCCGCCTCTTCGCCTGGCGTCACCCGACAATGCCCGAAGCTGCTAATGCCAGCGACCCGCGCCACAAATTTCCCGCTACCTGTCCCGACCGAGACTGTCCCGCCCAGGCGTCCCAAGATCAACTCGCGCAGGACATTAAGTTCTTCTTGATGTGGCGTCTTCACATACCACAAGGCATTGCCGGCATCGTAATAAGTTTCTACCTTGTCAATATGATCCGTTAAATCGACAGTCATCTCATCAAAGAGTCGACGGTAAGTTTCTTCCCGCGCGTGTACGACAACGGCATCAGGACATTGGAATTCGGCTTGTTTGAGGCTGTCACCGGCATGTACTCCCGCTTGACGCGCCCAAGCATCTGTACCCAGCACTTTCAGACGTTGATTGCCGCTGACTACAATCACCGGACGACTGGCTAGTTCTGAACGGAACAGGGTTTCGATGGTCGCTGCTAGATCGCGGATCACCAATGCGCTAAACATGAGCTTCCTCTTTAGGGATGGTGAAGGACATACTCAATTGCCGAGAACGCAAGAAAGGGTGCGTCAGCAAATGCAAATCGCTGCTGAACCCCGCTACATCGCCATTTTGCAAGCGCCACTCCCGATGCCGACATTGTAAAACTACTTGCATCTGCTCCAGCGGTTGTGGGGACAAGGTCAGCAACGTCAAAGGGGAATTGCGCAAAACCGGTTTGAGTTGCGCCAACGGCAAGACTGGCGGATGATCCAATACCACCAGGCAAGGCAGTTGCTGTTCCGCTAGAGTGCGGATCAAAAAAAGCGCGTGTTTCAGCGCCGTCTCGTTCAATAACAGTAGTTTTTCAATCTGCACACCCATAGCGGCGGCGATGGGTGGATCAAACAAGCTGCCCATATCTAAATAAATAATCGGCATTTCCCGCGCCTGCATACTGGCGACTGTCCGATAGAGTAAGCTGGTCACGCCGGATGTCGGCCGCCCGGCGATATTGTGCGCCACCCCCTGCAGCAAACCTCCATCCAGCAGGTCGTCCACGACAGCCATGCCGGTCGACAGGGTCGTGCGGGCGGCTATCAACTCCGAGGCGCGGCGCAAAGTCTGGTAGCCGAAGCGTTGCTGAATACCGGAAACGAGTAATTCTAGGGACATTCGTCTTCCCTGACGTCGGTTCAAGCATTTATAATAATGTTATAGTAGAACATAAGTTCTCATTTGTCAATAGTACAAATAGTGTCCCTAATTTTCTTCGTGTTAGAATCAGCGAAAGCGACAGAAAGCCTAAGAAAGGACAGGAAAAATGCTTGAAGGCAAAACGGCATTGGTAACCGGCGCGGCCGGTGATTTGGGGGGCACCATGGCGCGGCATTTGGCGGCCAATGGCGCGCATGTTGTCCTGTGGGACATCAAGCCCGACGACGAGGCGGAAGCGGCGCTAGATCAAGCGTGCAGTCACGATGATAGCGCGGTTTATCAGCAAGTAGACGTGCGCGATCGCGCGGCCGTCGATGGCGCGATTGCCGCACTGCCCGCGCTCGATATCGTCTGTTCCAACGCCGGTATCGTCGATGCCCAACCCTTCCTGGAAGTGACGGGGGACAACTGGCAAAACCATCTCGATATCAACCTGACTGGATGCTTCAATGTCTGTCAAGCCGCTGCGCGAAAGATGGTCGCCGCCGGAACCGCAGGGCGAATCATCTTAACATCGAGCTGGGTTGGCAGTATCCCCTGGCCCGAGATCACGCCTTATGCCGTCAGCAAAGCCGGGGTCAATATGCTGGTCAAGCAGATGGCGCGCGAGCTGGCGGCGCAGCGCATTTTGGTCAATGCCGTGGCGCCCGGGATCGTGGCGGCGGGACTGGCGGGACGTCAACTGCGCGAAGAACCGCAATACGCCGCGCGAGTGGCCAAGGTCATTCCGCTGGTGGAACCGGGCAGTCCCGAAGAGATCGCGGCGGCGGTGGTTTATCTGGCCGGTCCACAGACTGCATATATGACCGGCAGCATCCTGACGCTGGACGGCGGTTGCTCGCTGTTTCAGTTTGACACCTGATTCTTTCGCCTAGATAGCTCGCAGGTCAGGGCTTAGTGCCCTTCGTGTCTTTGTGGTGAGATCTGTTACGCGATCAGGACGCGCAGCACCTGGCTGTGCAGGGGACCGTTGGTGGCGATGATGCCGTTGCCGGAGAGCGGCGGTCCGCCGTTCCAGGAGGTGATCTTGCCGCCGGCGCCTTCCACAATTGGGATCAAGGCGACGATGTCCCACAGGTGCATGATCGGATCCAGCATGATATCGGCATAACCGGTCGCCAGCAAGAAATAACCGTGACAGTCGCCCCAGGTGCGGTTGTAAGCCGTTTTGCCCAGCAACTGCTGGAAGGCGATGCCGTTCTGATATTGGCCGACATGGATAAAGTCGGTGTAGAGCATGACGGCGTCGCGCAGTTCGCGCGTCGGTCGTACGCGGACGATCTCGTCATTCAGCCGCGCCTCGTCGCCCGTGCCAATCAACAGGTGCGAGGTCAGGGGATGATGAATGGCGCCGACGATCGGCTGCCCGTCTTTCATCAAACCAATCAAGGTGCCGAACAAAAACGTGCCGCTGACAAAGGACTTGGTGCCGTCGATGGGATCGAGCACCCATTGATATTCAGCGTCTTCGTTGTAATTCCCAAATTCTTCGCCGATGATGCCATGCGCCGGATACGCTTTCATAATCATCTCGCGCATGATCTCTTCGGCTTGCTTGTCGGCGATGGTCACTGGCGATTCGTCCGACTTGGTTTCCACGGTGAAGTCGCTACGAAAATAACGCATGATGATATCGCCGCTGGCGCCCGCGAGTTGTTTGCTGAAGTCCACAAACTCATGCATGATGTCTTACTCCGTGAGTGTGCCTTTGGTGCTGGGAACGCCTTGCCGACCCGGATCGCGTGTCACCGCCTGGTATAAAGCCCGTCCAAAAGCTTTGAAAAGCGCTTCGGCTTTGTGGTGATCGTTACGACCGTAAAGGACTTCGGCATGCAAGTTCATCTTGGCGTGTACGGCGATGGTTTCCAGGGCATGGGCGACCAGGTCGGTCGGCATCATTCCTACAAGCGGCGTGGCGAAATCGGCATTGATAACGGCATAGGGACGTCCGCTGAGATCGACAACCACGCGCGCCAAAGCCTCGTCCATCGGCACATAGGCGCTGCCCATGCGCCGAATGCCGGTTCGCGAAGTCAAAGCCTGGTCGATCGCCCGTCCCAGGCAAATGGCGATATCCTCGACGCTATGATGGCTGTCGATATGCAAATCGCCCGCCGCGCTGATTTGCAAGTCGAAAAGGCCGTGCAAGGCGATGTGGTGCAACATATGGTCGTAGAAGCCGATGCCGGTGTCGATCTCGGCAACCCCGCTGCCATCGAGGTTGAGCGCCAATTGAATTTGCGTTTCTTTTGTATCACGCTTGACGCTGGCTTTTCGTTCATTCATAGGCGCATTCCTGGCGGGCCGAGTGACACGAGAACTCTTGGGCACGGACAACTCCTGGCCCGTACAGGGGCGCGCATTCCCGCGCCCGCACCAAAGATTAACACAAAGCTGAATTGAGAAAAGGGTACAAGCGTTCACCGCCGGGCCGCGCGACGAGGCGCCGCGCCTATGATGTCGCGATTTGCGCCAATAGCTGCAGCAGGCGGTCGACCTGCTCCGGGGTGCCCGCGCTGATACGAATATGATCTTCCAGGCGCGGCTTGTTGTAATAACGAACGATGATGCCCGCCCGGGCCAGACGATCGCGGAAGGCCTCGGCGGACATGCCGAGGACGCGATTCAGCACGAAATTGGACTGGCTCGCATAGGGAGACAGCATCGGCAACTCGGCGAAGGCAATTTGCATGCGCATCCGCTGTTGGACCAGTGTTGCGACCCTCGTCATCAAGAAGTTGACATCTTGCAGGGAAACCTGGGCAGCGATATCGGCCGCCAGGTTGACATTATAAGGCTGCTTGATCTTCCAGAGCTGCGGCATGAGCGCGCTCGGGAAGACGCCATAGCCGACGCGCAAGCCGGCCAGTCCCGCCCATTTGCTCATGGTCCGCAAGACGATGAGGTTGCCGGCGTCGCCCACGCGGGAGACCAAACTTTCCCGTTCAGCGAACTCGATATAGGCTTCGTCGACAACGACAGTCAACGGCAACTCCAGCAAACGGTGAATATCCGAGGCGTCGATCAAATTCCCGCTGGGGTTGTTGGGCAAGCACAGGAAGAGCAATTTGGCGCTGTGCTGCCGCGCCGCCGTTTCAATCGCATCGACATCCACCGAGAAATCCTCGCGGCGATAGACATCAATCACCTGCCCGTGATAGAGCGGCGCGTCAAAGCCGTACATGGCGAAGGTCGGCGGCGTATTGATGACAACATCGCCCGGCTCGATGAAAAGCTGCAAGATGATCTCGATTAGCTCATCAGCGCCGGCGCCGCAAAGAATCTGCTCCTTGGGCACACCGATGTACGCCTCCAGCAACTCGCGCAGTCGGCCCGATTCAGGATCGGGATAAACATGCACGTGCTGCAGGTTCGCCAGCGCTTCCTTGACCCGTGGCGAGGGACCAAAGGGATTCTCGTTGGCGTCCAGTTTGATCAGATCCTTAACATCCATGCCCAGTCGCCCGGCAAAGACATCGAGCGATGTGGTCGGCGTATAGGCGCTCATGGACGCGATATCGCGGCGGATGCGCACCTTCTCGCTCATGGCGCGCCCAGCTCTCGGCGCAGCCTTGCCGCCGCCGCATGTGCCGTCAGTCCTTCGGCGCTTGCCAGGGTCTCGGCCGCCGGGCCGAGGGCCAGCGCGCTGGTTTTGTCGAGGGCGATCAAGCTGGTCACTTTGACGAAGTGCAGCAGATTCAAGGGCGAGGCGAAACGCGCTGTCCCGCCGGTGGGCATGACATGGCTGGGTCCCGCGATGTAGTCGCCCAGGACTTCGTACGAGTGTTCGCCCAGGAAAACGCCGCCGGCGTTGCGCACTTTGCCGATCCAGGACCAGGGGTCGGCGACGAGCAGACAGAGGTGCTCGGCGGCATAGTCATTCGCAAGCTGAAAGGCCTCGTCCAGATCGGCAGTGACTACGGCGCCACAGCGCTCGTCCATCGCTGCAAAGACGATGTCTTGTCTATCGAGCGCCGCGACCTGCACGGAAATCTCATTTCGTACCGCTTCGGCCAAGGCCAGGCTCGGCGTCAACAAAATCGCCGACGCCAGCACATCATGTTCCGCCTGCGCCAGGAGATCCGCCGCCGCCAGCCGCGGATCGGCGCTTTCATCAGCGATGACCAGCGTCTCGGTGGGTCCCAGCAAGCCATCAATGCCGACATCGCCGTAGACTTGCTGCTTGGCAAGCGTAACAAAGAGGTTGCCGGCGCCCACGATGGTGGCAACACCCGGGACGGTCTCGCTGCCATATGCCATGGCCGCGATCGCCTGCGCGCCGCCGATACAGTAGATCTTCTCTAAACCGGCGACGGCCCCCGCCGCCAGAATAGCCGGATGGATACCACCGCCGCCGCTGCCGGGCGGCGTGCAGACGACGATCTGCGGCACGCCCGCCACCTGCGCGGGGATGACGCTCATCAGCAGCGAAGAGGGCAATGGCGCGGTGCCGCCCGGCACATAAACGCCAACTGAATCGACTGGTCTGATCAGTTGGCCGAGCGTTCCGTCTTTCCCGGCGTCGATCCAACTGCTGATCGCTTGCTTGGCGTGAAAGTTTCGTATCTGTTCGGCGGCGCCTTCCAGCGCGCCGCGCAACTCCGGCGCGATCGCTCCCAAGGCCTCATGCATCTCCTCCGCTGACAACGCCATGCGATCCGGGTTTATATTGTCGATCTTAAGGTTCCACTCGCGGATCGCCGCATCGCCGCGCACGCGGATGTCCCGGATGATGCGGCGAACCGCTTCCTCGGGCATAATGCGCTCGCCAAAGATCGCAACCGAGCGCTCAATTAGCGCCTCGGGCACGTCGATATCACGCAGAGAATGCCGTTTCAGGATACTCCGCTTTGCCGCCTCCACATCGGTGAAGGTACGCCATGCGGCCTCGCCGCTCATGTAGTTTGCTCCGTTCGAGAACGCGAATGATCGACGATTTTATCAGGTCGGTCGGGATTCTCAACGGCTAAGAAATCGGGGCGTCCCCATCGTTTAGCATAGGTTATAATCGCGGTGCTCTAATCTTGAGCATAAAACCGGATGACGATGTGATGGCCCCAGCATGGACGCCTACGCGGGTCTGAACCTGTATTGCGGCGATATCCACAACCACTGCGCCTTGAGTTACGGCAAAGGCTCGCTGGACGAGGCCCTGCACAATGCCCGCCTGCAACTGGATTTCGTCAGCGTCACATTGCACGGACACTGGGACGATATGCCCAAGGGCGATGTGCGCCTCGACTATCTGGTCGACTATCATCAACGCGGTTTTGAGCGCGCCGGCGCCGCCTGGAGCGACTATCTTCGGGCCATGGATGCCGCCAACAGCGACGGCCAATTCCTCACATTTCCCAGCTTCGAGTGGCATTCCATGCGCTATGGCGATCACTGCGTTTACTTCCGCGATATTGCCACGCCAGAGATCTTTCACGCCGCGCATTTGGAAGAACTGCGCGCGCGCCTGCGTCGGCATCCGCATCCCAGCCTGCTGGTCCCACATCATATCGGTTACAAGCGGGGCTTCCGCGGCATCGATTGGAGCAGCTTCAGCAGCGAGTTGTCCCCGGTCGTGGAAATCATGTCCTTTCACGGCGCCTCGGAATCGACCGACGCCGAGCCGGCCTATCTGCATGCGATGGGTCCGCGAGACCAACGGAGCACGATGCAATTTGGGCTGGCGCAAGGTCACGTGTTTGGCGTTATCGGATCGACCGACGATCACAGCGCGCATCCGGGAAACTATGGATATGGGCTGGCGGCGGTGTGGGCAGAGGCGTTGACGCGAGAAGCGATTTGGGAAGCCATTTGTCGGCGGCGGACCTATGCGCTCACCGGAGACCGCATCGGGCTGCAATTCGCGCTCAACGGCGCGCCTATGGGCGCGGTCCTGCCATACAGCGTTGAACGCAATATCGAGGTGGCGGTAGAAGCCGCCTCGACGATCGACACGATTGATATCTTGTGCAACAACCGCGTCATTCATCGGGAAGCGATCTCGCCCGCTATCTATGGTGGAACCGGTCCCTGCAAGCTGCGGCTGGAATTGGGCTGGGGCGAGCTCGAGTCATTGACGGATTGGGACCTGGAGCTGACCGTCGAAGGCGGGGAGCTGCTGGGCGTTGAGCCGCATCTGCGCGGCCAGGATATTGCCATGCCGGACCTCGAGGACAGCGACTCCTGCGTTTGGAGCCAACTCTTCGTCCAAGAAGACAATACTGTTCGGCTGCAGACGCGCAGCCCGCGCAATGCCACCGTGCGCAGCGCGGCCACGCAAGCGCTGACCCTGCACATTGAAGCTAGACCGCCAGCGCTGGCGCATGCTAGAATAAATGGCGTCACCCAGGCGCTGCCTTTGGCCGAATTGGCCCGGGGAGCGCGTTCCTTCTATACCGGCAGCTTTGTTGCGCCCGCCTTCGTATTTCATCGGGCGGCGCCTCTGCAGGACTGGCAAAGGCGGGTCAGCCTGGCGCATGCTTCGGACGGCAGCACCCGCGACTGGTATTATGCGCGCGTGCGCCAGCGCAACGGTCAATGGGCTTGGAGTTCGCCGATTTGGGTTGACGGCGCGGCTGAATGATCTTGGAAGGTACTCCCTCGGGTCCATCCGAACGGAGATTTTCGACATCGCGAAGCAGTGTGGAAAGGATGAATCCGCTGGAAAACCTTCATTCTCGTCCGATTTGACGCTTTCAATGAAAGGAATTAGCAATGCGTAAACTCATTCTGCTCCTGTTGGTCTTTGTTCTTGCCATTCCGGCTGGTGTGGCATTGGCGGACATGCACGCCTTCGACTGCGGCACCGACGAAGAAGTGACCATTAAGTTCTTCGGCGATCCGGTGGGCAATTACCCCGAAGCCGAAGATCGCATCATCAGCCGCTTTAACGAAGTCTGCCCGAACATCACCGTCGAACGCAATGACGGCGCGGCCAACGTCACCGACCTGATTGCCTTCTATCTCACCGCATTCGAGGCGGAAAGCAGCGACCTTGACGTCATCCGCGTCGATGTCATCTGGCCCGGCCAGCTCGCCGAGCATCTGATCGACCTGAATGGCATCGCTCCGCAAGCGCATATCGACGCGCAAATGCCGGCCTTGATCGACAACAACACGATTGACGGCCGTCTGGTTGCCCTGCCGCTGCGTATCGGTTTCGGCATGCTCTATTACCGCACCGATTTAATCGAGAAATACGGCTATGAGGGACCGCCCGCCACCTGGGACGAACTGGAAGGCATGGCCGCCGCCATCCAGGAAGGCGAGCGCGCCGAAGGCAACGATGAATTCTGGGGATTCGTCTGGCAAGGCAACGCCTATGAAGGTCTGACCTGCGACGCCCTTGAATGGCACGTCTCCGCCACTGGCGAGAACTTCCTGCAGAGCGACGGTACCATCAGTGCCCTCAGCGACGCCGCCGTCGATATCTATGAGCAAGCCGCTGGCTGGGTCGGCACGATCAGCCCACCTGGCGTCGTCGGCTATCAAGAAGAAGACTCGCGCGCCGTCTGGCACGCCGGCAACGCAGCTTTCATGCGCAACTGGCCCTACGCCTACTCGCGCAGCCAAGCCAGCGACGATATTCCCGGCTTCGATGTCGCGCCGCTGCCGGCTGGCGATTCGGGTATGGGTGCCTCCACGCTGGGTGGCTGGCATATCGGCGTTTCCAAGTATTCGGAGCATCCGGATGCGGCAGCGGCATTCGCCATCTTCCTGACCAGCGTCGAAAGCCAGAAGGACTTCTCCGTCTTCACCTCCAACCCGCCGGGCGCGGTGGAATTGTACAGTGATGACGACATCATCGCGGCCATGCCCTTCATCCGTCCCGACCTCGCCGATGTTACCACCGCCAGGCCGTCGAACTTCTCGAAGGACAAGTACAACGCCGTATCCACGCTCTACTTCAACGCCGTCCATTCCATCCTCACCGGGGAAGAAGACGCCGAGGTAGCGCTGGAACTGCTCGAATTGGATTTGGCCGATCTCTTGGGCCAATAAGGCAAGCTGAAGTCTATTCCGTGAGGGTCCCGCAGCTGCGGGATCCTCTCTTCCCTTGGGCGATCCCTGGAATCGCAATGCCTAACGCTGCAGATCCCGCTCAGAACAATTTGCAAATCACCGCGGTCAGCGTCGTCATGATGGCGATTGGCGCCCTGGCGATTGTTTTTTTTGCGCTGGCAGTCGCCAACGATGAGGCTATTCAATTGGCTTTGGACTGGGCGCCATCGGAGGAAGACTCGCGAGCGCCATCATTTTTGCTGATTTATCTGGAACGCTTTGGCATCATCGTCTCGGCGCTCATTGCGTTTTTGGGCGCCGCCTTCATCGTGATCGGCCTTCGGCTACGGAGCGGCAATATCCGCGTCGCCTATTGGGCGCGCATTGCCATCCTGTGGCTGGGCATGGGTCTGGTCGCCTATATCGCGCTCACTATCTTCAACTTCGTCAACAGCGCCGCCATGGACCGGGAAGCGGTTGACCTGGCCGGCATGAGCGCTGCCATCGCGCCGGCGGCATTTGTTGCGCTCATCGCATTCGTGCTCTGGTATTGGTTCAACAACAACATAGACCGGTTGTTCAGCGGCGAAGATTCCTTGCTTGGCCGCGAAACGCGCCTGGCCTGGAACCTGCTCATCCCAACGCTGACGATTTTCGTCCTGGTCGCCGCCCGCCCGCTCGAGCAAACCTTCGTCCGCAGCTTGACCGACAAGCGTTTCGCCGGGAGCGAGGTCCCGCAATTCGTCGGGCTGGAGAATTATCTCAACCTGCTGACCTTCCGTGTGGATACGGTGACCTGCCGCAAGAGCGTCACTGACGGTCCTTGCGATACCCGGGCCAACGGCAGCATTCGCTGGGAATCGATCGACCGCGAATTGCTGCGCGCCGGCTATCGGACCATTGTCAACATTCCAGTCGGCGGCGATCAATCGGCGGCGATCAGCGGCCTGGACGACGATTTCATCGAAGCGATTATAACGACCGTCATCTTCACGGTCATTTCCGTCGCGCTAGAATTGCTCATCGGCCTGTTCATGGCGATGATTGTCAATTCCAAGTTCCGCGGGCGCGGGGCCATGCGCGCCGTCATGTTGGTACCCTGGGCCATCCCGACCGTGATCTCGGCGCGCCTCTGGGAGCTGATGCTCAAAGACACCAGCGCCGGCATCTTCAACAAGATCCTGCTGGACCTGAACGCCATTGAAGCGCCCCTGGCCTGGCTCTCCGATCCATCATTGCAGATTCCCACCGCCATCATCGTGGATGTCTGGAAGACAGCGCCCTTTATGGCGCTGCTCCTGCTGGCCGGCTTGCAAGTGATACCGGGCGACCTCTACGAAGCCGCTTCGGTCGACGGCGCCAATCCGGTACGCCGCTTTTTCTCGATCACGCTGCCCCTTTTGCGTCCCGCCATCGCCATCGCCCTCATCTTTCGCACGCTGGACGCCCTGCGCGTCTTCGACCTCTTCAACGTGCTGTTCGGACGGCAGCAGCTATCCATGGCGACATACAACTTTGAAACCCTTGTCAGCAATCAGCAGGATGGCTACGCCTCTGCCATTAGCGTGATTATTTTCATCTTCATCTCGGTCTTCGCCTTCATTTACGTGCGCCTGCTGAATGTGGAGTCCTGATATGGTGCAGAAAACTCCCAGCGTCAACCGCATCTTCGGCATGACGCCTAAAGAATTAAAAGGGCGGCTGCAACAGGCGCTGCTCTACGCCCTGGTGATCGTCGTCGCGGTTTACGCCCTCTTCCCCTTCTATTGGGCTTTCGCCACCTCCTTCAAAACCGAGAACGAGATGTTCCAAACCGCCAGTTACCTGCCGCGGAATCCCACCCTGCAGAACTACCAATACGTCTTTCGCGGCGGCTCATTCCTGCTGGCCCTGCGCAATTCTGCGCTTGTCTCGTCGGCCGCATCCTTGTTCGCGCTGGTCGCGGGCTCCTTCGCCGCCTACGCCCTGGGCAGGCTGCGCTTCCGCGGGCGCGTCGTCCTGCTCTACGTCGTCCTCTCCATGACCATGTTCCCGGCCATCTCGATCTTGTCGGGCTTGTATACCATCGTCCGCCAGCTTGGTTTCTTCGGTACCGGCTTGTCCCTGCTGGTTACCTATCCCGTTTTCACCCTGCCTTTTACCGTCTGGGTCTTGACCAGCTTCTTCAAGGGGTTGCCCGCCGAGATCGAACAAGCGGCCACTGTCGATGGCTGTACCCCTTTCCAGACCTTCCGCCTTATCTTGCTGCCGCTGACCGCGCCCGCCCTAGTCACGACCGGTTTGCTGGCTTTTGTGCAATCCTGGAATGAGTATTTGTTCGCGCTCAATTTCACCGCCACCAATCCCTCGGCACAAACCGTGCCGGTGGCCATCGCCTTGTTCTCCGGCGAATTCTCCGAGCAAGAACCCATCGCCGAGATCATGGCGGCAGCCATGGTCGTCACTATCCCCTTGGTTGCGCTAGTCTTGTTTTTCCAGAACCGCATCGTGGAAGGCCTGACGGCGGGCGCCGTCAAAGGATAGTTGGCTCAGCGCCATCCTCCGCTCCCAGACATTCCCGCCTTGCCTGGGCAGCGCGCTACGGAAAAACCGTCTCCGCGCCGCGACTGGCGCCCGTGACCGTGATGATCGACTCGTTCTCCGTGGCATCTTGATAGCAGGCGCCGACGCGCGCCACAAATTGCTCAACTTGGTCGGCTTTCACCAAAGCCACGGCGCAGCCGCCGAAGCCGGCCCCGGTCATGCGCGCGCCGTAGCAACTGTCTTGAGCATTGGCGCAAGCGACGATGGCATCTAGCGCCGGGCTGGATACCGCGAAGTCGTCGCGCAAGCTGATATGGCTGGCGATCATCAGTTGACCCAGGGTTACGGCATCTCCGGCGTTCATGGCATCGCGGGCGCGCAGGGTCCGTTCGTTCTCGCTGATGACGTGGCGGGCCCGCGCCCGCATCAAGGGCGCCAGCTCCTGTTCGCGCCGCGCGAAGGTTTCGCCAGCGACATCGCGCAGGGCGCTGACGCCGAAATGCCGCGCCGCCGCCTCGCATTGTTCGCGGCGCTCGTTGTAGGCCGAATCGACCAAACCGCGGCGGGTATTGGTATCCAGGATGACGACAACGGTATCCGGCGGCAGCGGCGCGGAGGCCGTTTCCAGGCTGCGGCAGTCGATGAGCAGGGCGCGATCCGCGACGCCGGCGGCCGAGATCATCTGATCCATGATGCCGCACTTGACGCCCAGCCATTCGTTCTCGGCGGCTTGACAAGCCAGCGCCATGGCCGCGGCATCCCATGCGAAGCCGGAGACTTCGTAAAAGGCGCGCGCCGTCGCCAATTCCAGCGCGGCCGATGACGACAGTCCCGAGCCGATGGGCACATCGCCGCTGACGACGCCCTCCCAGCCTCGCAAGTCATAGCCGCGCTCTTGCAGCGACCAGGCCACGCCGATAAGATAGTCGATCCATTCTGTTTCCGTTGGACGCTGTAAGTCATCGAGCGCGAAGGCTCGCCGGTTGTCCATATCGAGAGAAATGGCGACGACTTTGTTGTCGGCGCGCGGACGCAGGGCGATGAAAGTCGCGCGCTCAATGGCCATGGGGAAGACGAAGCCGTCATTGTAGTCGGTGTGCTCGCCGATGAGGTTGACCCGGCCCGGCGCGCGGACGATAGATGCCGGGTCTGCGCCGAATTCTGCTTGAAAGCGTTGTCCTACTATTTCTTTCAACGACACAATGCTACGGCTCCGACTTTATTAGCGAATTATACTCTCGGCATACCACTTCGCGCATCACTTTGGTGACAGCACGTCATTTCACAACATACCGATAGAGCCTAGAATGTATTACTCATTTCATAATATAATACGAAGTCTTGTCCAAACAAACTTGCACAGAGAAATGTCAAAGCTAACGTCCCGAGAAATCGATCATCTTATGGAATATTACATTGGAATAGAAGGAGGTTATTTGGGCGACTTCTATGATCGGAAGACGCTCAAGGAATTCTACCAAATTGACTGTGACCTTGATATACACCCGAATTACAATTATCAAGGCAAAATCCGCGAGGAATTTAGAGCTATCTTGGAGATCCAACATCCTCATGTTCAAGCTAGAATTCTGCGCGGCGTATTGAAACGTTTTTCGCCTTATCAAAATGATGCACCGCACACTCGTACAAAAGAGCTCCGCAAGAAACTCATAAACATACACAATCGTCTTGCGTCCCACACTGATATGGTCCATTTCGTTACACCGGATAACTCGTCCGACGCTGTGCGACGTGCACTTGCAGACGCACAAAATCTAATTCGAACCGGCGGAACACCCCACGCCGTTGACCGCATTCATACAGCGTTGCATGGGTATTTCAAGAATCTGTGCGACCAAGAAAACATTCAGTATGACGCAGATGCAAGCATTACAAAACTGTTCAAACGGCTTCGGAAGGATCATCCTGCATTTCACGATTACGGACCGAAAAAGAGTGAGATTCAGAAAGTACTAAACTCAATTGCAAACATTGTGGATGCCCTAAACCCGATACGTAATGAAGCCAGTTCTGCGCATCCTACTGATTCGCTTTTAAGTGATGCCGAGGCAACCCTGGCTATAAATGCGGGATTAAGTATTCTTCAGTACACAGAACACAAACTTAAGATATATTCGCGCATTAACGAGATTCCATTCTGACGTGTGGGCATGTTTTGACCAAATATATTGCCAAATATTTGAAAAATCCTCCAAAACTCACCATAATAGTGTCTACAGTCGCAGGTCGTGACGCGCGGCGTTAGGTCGAGTGAACCTATCGAAAAGTGCCTGGTGTGCTGAACGCATATTAGATAGGAGACACTTCTGATGATTGAATTCATGCTTAACGGACAAGTGACACAGTACGACGGCGACCCCGCTCGCCCACTGATGAACGTCCTGCGCGAGGACCTGGGCATCATCTCTCCCAAAGACGGCTGCGCACCGCAAGCCGCATGCGGCTGCTGCGTGGTGCAGGTCGACGACAAGGCTTTGCTCTCCTGCGTCACCAAAATGGAAAAGATCGCCGGCAAGTCGGTGACGACCACCGAAGGGCTGGGCGAATACCGACAGAACGTTTTTGCCAACGCCTTTGTGACCGAGGGCGGCGTCCAATGCGGCTTCTGCATCCCCGGCATCGTCATGCAAGCCAACAACCTGATCAACCACAATCCCGATCCCTCGCGCGCCGAGATCGAAAAGGCGCTGACGCCCCACCTCTGCCGCTGTACCGGTTACAAGAAGATCGTAAACGCCATCGAGACGGCCGCCGACGCCATCCGCAACGAAGAAGAAGTGCCCATTCCGGAATGCGACGGGCGCATCGGCTCGCGGCTGCCCAAGTATCAGGCGGGCGATCTGGTGTTGGGGCAGCATCGCTACGTCGATGACATCCGCATGGATGGCCTGCGCATTGGCGCGCTGAAGTTCAGCGATCATCCGCGCGCGCTCGTCAAGTCGATGGACCTGAGCACAGCATTGGCGCATCCGGGCGTCATCCGCATTTTCACCGCCGAGGACGTGCCGGGCGACAGGCATATCGGCTTGATCAAGCAGGACTGGCCGCTGATGATTGCGGTCGGCGAGACCACTCGCTATATCGGCGATGTGCTGGCGCTGGTGGTCGCGGAAAGCGATGTCATCGCCCGGGAAGCGGTCGAGCTGATCGATATCGACTACGAAATCCTGGAAGCGGTCACCGATATGCACGCCGCGCTTGACGCCGACAGCCCCTCCGTGCACGAAGGCGGCAACGTCCTGTCGCAATCCATCACCAATCGTGGCGATCTGGAAACGGCCATGGCGGATTCGGCATACACCACCACAGGCGTTTACGAGACGCAGATGATCGAACACGGCTTCATGGAACCGGAAGCCTGTATCGCCTATCCCCGAGGCGCTGGCGTAGAAGTGCTGTCCCAGGGGCAGGGCGTCTTTGAAGATCGGGTGCAAATCGCCAAGTTGCTGGGCTTGCCGCAAGCCGATATCAACGTTGTATTGGTGTCCAACGGCGGCGCCTTCGGCGGCAAGGAAGATCTCTCGGTTCAGGGTCACGCGGCCCTGGCGGCTCATTTGATGGCCGAGCCGGTCAAAGTGCGCCTGACCCGGGACGAATCGATCATCATGCACCCCAAGCGCCATCCGATCTGGATGGAATACACCATCGGCTGTGACGACGACGGCATGTTGACCTTCTGCAAGGGACGCTTCGTCGGCGATACCGGCGCTTACGCTTCCGTGGGCATGAAGGTGCTGGAACGTTCGGCGGGCCATGCCACCGGCGCATACAACTTCCCGGTCACCGATATCGAAAGCACAGCCGTCTACACCAACAACCTGCCCTGCGGCGCCATGCGCGGTTTCGGCGTCAATCAAACCGCCTTCGCCCTGGAAAGCTGCATTGACGACCTCTGTGAACAGGGTGGCTTCGACCGCTGGCAATTCCGCTATCAGAACGCGCTGGATGACGGTGACATGACCGCCACCGGTCAGGTCATTGAAGCCGGCGCCGGCGCCAAGGCCACGCTGGAAGCGGTCAAGAACGAGTTCCGCGACGCCAAGTTTGCCGGCATCGCCTGTGGCATCAAAAACACCGGCATCGGCAACGGCATGCCCGATTCGTCCCAGGTGACCGTCAGCGTGGAGGCGGATCCCCATCTCCCCCGCCCTTCCGGCAATGGCAAGGACGGGAAGGAAAGCGCTCGGCGTGCCAAGGTCGTTATTGACCATGGCTGGACCGAAATGGGACAAGGCGTGCATACCATGGCGGTCCAGGCGCTGGTGACCGAAACCGGCCTTGATCCGGCGCTGGTCGAGGTCCGCGTCGAGACCGAGTCCGAGATGGTGACTGGCATGACCACCGCTTCGCGGGCCACTTCGCTGATCGGCAACGCCATCATCGACGCCTGCCGCGAGTTCAAAACCGACCTGGAGAAGCACTCCCTGGAGGAACTCATCGGCAAGCGCTACGTCGGCGCCTTCACGGTGGACTGGACGACCAAGCCCGGCGCCATGGTCGAGAAGGTCTACACACACTACAGTTACAGCTACGCCACGCAAGTGGTGATTCTGGATGAGGCCGGTCAAGTCGAGAAGATCATCGCCGCCCATGACGCCGGCAAGATCTTCAATCCCACGCTCTTTGAAGGCCAGTTGGAAGGCTCGATCCATATGGGTCTGGGATATGCCATCAGCGAGGACTTGCCGATGGAAGACGGCCGACCCAAGAGCACCATGCTGCGTAAATGCGGCATCCTGCGCGCTCGGGATATGCCGGAAATGGAAGTCATCGGCGTCGAAGTGCCCGATCCCTATGGACCCTACGGCGCCAAAGGCGTGGGCGAGATCGGCCTGGTGCCGACCGCGGGCGCCGTCGCCAACGCGCTCTACCAGTTCGACGGGGTGCGCCGTCACAAATTGCCCATGAAGCTGCCGCGCAAGCGCCCGCCTCGCCGAACTAACGGACGCAACGGCAGCAACGGCAAGACTTAGACGCTTCTCAAATCAGTAAAGGAATTGAAGGGGCGACACTTGTGTCGCCCGCTCTTCATTTAACATTGATTGCCGTTTGAGGGTGCAAAGGAACTAGCTGAACGGAAAAGTATAGAAAGACAGACAATCACCGCTCGAGGCGGATGAACACCGCAAGCGTTATATCGACATAGAGCGAGATTGATCAACTCGGAAAGATGTCACCCACCCGCAACTCGAAGCCAGGCAGCACATCCCCGCCGGACAGCGTGTCATCCTCGTAAAGCGTCTTGGCGCGGTTTGCCGTGTGCGTCACGACCGAGCGATTCTCGGGGTACACGACCCAGATGAGACGCGTGCCCGCGTTCAGGAGTTGCGTCACTTTCAGATGAGTGTCGGCAGTCTTGTTGTTCGGGGAGATCACCTCGACAGCCAGGTCGGGCCCAATTTCGTACCAGGTGTTGTCCGGTGGCGACGGCAGTCGATCACTGTTGACAAAGGCGATGTCCAGGCCGCGAACGGTGTCGCGCTCGTGTGCGTGCCGCTTTAGCACGAATCCGGTATCGCCCACGGTTACCTCGCCCAGTTTACGCTCCTCGACGAAGTTGGCGATCTTGAGAGCGAGCCGCATCGTAACGACTCCGTGTATTCGCGTAGGCTTCGACATCTCGACGATGGCTCCTTCCACGAGTTCCAGGACGCGGTCCTGATATTGTGGCTGCTCCACCATCTCGAGAAAGCGATCAACTGTGACGTATTGCTGTTGTACGAACATTTAGGGCGCGAACCTTTCGGAATCCTTGCTGACACATTAATTGTACCAGTTGAACATGCCAGTACAAAACGCGGGAAATGAGCGTGGTCCAGCGCGATCCATGACCGCTGGGGGAGTCACGGCTGTCATCTGTCTCAGAGCGCCCGGATCTTCTTGAACAAATCACGGAAGATGGGATCGCGATGGACAAAATAGGCCACCCGCGCCAGATGCCGGGATTGATCGACGCTCCAGGTGATCTGATCGGTCAGCACCGGGCTATGCGTCATGATGCTCGGCGCCCAATCGCAATTGAGCAGCCAGGCAATGGTCGAGATATCCCATATCACGCTGGAGGCCCCAAAAGAATCGGGGCGATATTCTTTGAAAATCTGACAAAGGTAGTCGCCAACCGGATTGGTCCCGCCGATGGTCGACTGCAGCTCCGGCAGCGTGGTCAACAGATGAGAGGTCACGCCCATGCAAGGCACAATCACAAAGGGCACGCCGCTGTCCAGCACGACCTGCGCCGCCGGCACATCCTGCGCCAGGTTGAATTCGCGCGTGTGCGGCCAATTCAGATGATGCCCACCCAGCCAGACCACCACGATGCGATCGATGATCTCCGGCGCTAGCAGCAGCGCGGAAGCGACGTTGGTGATGGCCCCGATGGCAACCACATAGAGCGGATCGTCCGATGGACTCGACCGGGCCTTGTCGATTAGATCGCGGACCGCGGCGTTGTCTTGCGGCTGTCGTTCGCTGCCTAGGTAGGCAGTGGATCCGCGGAAGGCGAAGCCATCGGCGGAGCGCCCCAGAAAATCCAGCAAGCGCAAGATCTCTTCATAGCTTTTTTCCATGCCATCGCCCGGTCCCGTAGAGCGGCTGTTGTGAAAGGGCGCGGCATAAATCGCCTCGACAGAGAGCCGTTCCCGCGAGAGCAGCGCATAAGTCAGCGCGAACTGATCATCAATCTCGTTATAGGTATCGGTATCGAGCACCATGCGCAGCTTGCCAACAGGCGCCGCCAAGCGGCCAATACGGAACTCTTCGCTCAGTTGCGGGAATGTCATTTTGGGTTCGCCCTTCGCTCTAACGGAAAAAGGGAACGGGCGGGTTTGCGCCCACCCGTGTTCAATGGAGAGTATAGCTTGCTTATGGGTACCGCGGCAAACTCAAGGTGATGTGCCGGGCACAATATAGGAGGTGCCATGCGTTTCGTAGACCGGCGGATACACCACCGCGGCTTCCAAGGCGCTCTGTCCTTGCTCGAAGTACTGCATGACCGCTACGATCGGGTCCGGCCACTGATGCCACATAAAAGCCGGCGTGCCCTCGGGCAGATCAGGATTGTGGCTGCCAAATTCGAAATAGTAACGGCCTTGCGAGAAGTTGACATCAACCGTTTCCAGCGCGGCCACAATCGCATCGGGATCGGTATAGGAATCGGCCAGATCCATGGCGTGTGCCATCAAGCGGACGCTGTCGTAGGGTTCCATGACAAAGCTGGGCGCAACGCCGCCAAAGGCTTCGCCATATCGCAGGTTCAATTCTTTAGCCAATTCGCCAAAGAGCGCCGGCGTGATACCCACGCGATCAAAGACGCAGTAATTTCCGTCAGGGACATTGTCCCAGAACTGCTCGGAATCGACAGCGATGTAGCCGGCGATGCAGATTGTGTCTTCAGTAGGCGCGACGCCCAACTCGGCCATTTGTTGCACGAGATTGAATGAGGTTTCGCCCGTGACCAGTAGCCGTATGACATCGGGCGGATTGGCGCGTAGCAGGATACGATTGAGAATCGGGACAAAGTCCTCGGTGCCCAGTTCCACATCGTACTGCTCAACCTCGATGCCGGCTACTTCCAGGCGTTCGGTGAGATCCGCGGCGGCAGGCCGACCGTAATCGGTATTCTCAGCGATCAAAACTGCGTCTTCAATGCCGAGCGAGATTAGCCATTCGGCGATGATGGCCCCCACCATGGCATTGGCCGGCGAAATGCGGAAAACATAATCCACACCATCCTCAACCCGCGGCGGGCGTCCCTCGTATGCAATGATCCCGTTGGCGGTGATGTTGTCGTTCCAGGGTCCGGCAAACAAAGTCGGGATGCGATGCTCTTGTGTGATGCTCATGACGGCCAAGGCCACCGCGCTATGGTAGCCCCCAACAACCGCGTGAACACCATCGTCCAAAATCCAGCGCTCGGCCACGGCTTGTCCGCGTTCGGATATGCCCTCGGAATCACCCGTGAGAACCTCCACGCGGTAATTCACGCCGTTGATTTCGACGCCGCAAGCGGCGTTGATGTCTGCCTCGGCCTGCTGGTAAGACCAATCAATGACGACGCCGGCCCCCGTCGCGCCCGGCGCAGAGAGCGGCGCAATGCCGCCGAACTTGATGACCTCATCGGCAAACTCGCAATGCCCGTCCGCGTAAACCCCGCTTGTCGGCCAGAGCATGAACATCAGTAATGCGCAAACCATTGAGAAAAATATCTTAAACCTCATTCCATCCTCCTCGTCCCGAATATATTTCGGTTGAGCTTTCATCTATTACGGTATCACAATCTTAATAGCAGCGCTATGAGCAGGGTAACGGAATGGCAATGATCCGGACAGGCAGACATCGCGCCCGGGCCAACGTCGCAAATGGCTAGCCGCCTGGTCGGAAGTACGATGTGCCATGCGTCTGATATACGGGCGGGTATAGAACCGCCGCGTCCAAGGAGCTTTGACCTTTCTCGAAGTATTGCATCACGGTCACGATCGGATCGGGCCATTGATGCCACAAGAAAGCTGGCGCCCCTGGCGGCAGATCGGGATTGTGGCTGCCATAATCGAAGTAATATCGCCCCTGCGCTAGTTCCACATCCGATGTTTCCAGCGCGGCGACAATGGCGTCGGGGTCGGTAAAGGTACCGGCGCGTTCGATGGCGTTCACCAGCAGCAGCACGCTGTCATAAGGCTCCATGGCGAAGCTGGGCGCGGTGTCATCCCAGGTTTCTTCGTACTTGCGGTTGACTTCGGCGGCCAGTTCGCTGAAGAGGGACGGGACGATGCCGGTGCGGTTGAAGGCGCAGTAGTTGCCGTCTTCGACGCTACGCCAGAACTGCGTCGATTGCTCGGCATCGTAGCCGGCGATGCAGATGGTGTCCGCGCTTGGCGCGATACCCAATTCCGCCATTTGCTGGTTGAGGTTGAGTCCCGTGTCGCCAGTGATGATGATATGGATGGCGTCAGCCCGCTCCGGGCGCAATTCAATGCGGCTGAGAATGGGGATGAAATCTTCCGTCCCCAACTCGATGTTATATTGCTCGACGCGCATGCCCGCCGCTTCCAGCCGCGTTTTCTCGTCCGCCGCGGCCGGCTGCCCGAAATCGGTGTTTTCCGCCAGGATGATCACATCGTCAACGCCCAGCGAGATGAGCCAGTCCGCGATCACCGCCCCCACCATCGTCCAGGCAGGCGAGATACGGAAGATATAATCCACGCCGTCGTCGATGCGCGGGGGCCTGCCTTCGAATTCGACTATGCCATTGGCGGTGATATTGTCGTTCCAGGGACCGCCCCAAACCGTCGGGATGCGGTTTTCCTGCAAGATGCTCATGGCCGCCAGCGCCACCGCGCTGTGAAAGCCGGCGACCGCACCGTGAATGCCCTCTTCATATATGAAGCGCTCCGCCAGCGCCTGCCCGCGCTCGGAGATGCCTTCAGTATCCCCGGTGATGACCTCCAGTCGATGATTTGCGCCGTTGATAGCGATGCCGCAGTCGGCGTTTATGTCCTGCGCAGCCTGCTGCACCGCCCAGTCGATGACAACGCCGGCCACCACCGCCCCGGGCGCGGACAGCGGCGCGAAGGCGCCAAACTTGATGACCTCGTCGGCGAAATCACAAGTTTCCTCTGCGCCTGCCAAGCTGGCATTGGTCAGTAGAAGAACTAGCAGCGCAAGTGTCGTCAGCGATTTGCTTGGCATTAAGATCTCCTTGAATTTCGGGCGCGTTGGCGTGGAAGCCGCCGCTTCTGCCTGATTCGCTTGGCATTAGCCGCCCGGCTTGAAGTAGGACGTGCCGTGTGTCTGATATGCTGGCGGATACACAACCGCCGCGTCCAGGGCGTTTTGATCTTGCTCGAAATACTGCATGACCGTCACGACAGGCACGGGCCATTGGTGCCACAAATACGATGGCGTGTCTTCCGGCAGTTCGGGATTGTGGCCCCCATAGTCAAAATAGTAACGACCCTGCGTCAATATGATATCTGCTGTTTCCAGCGCTATGACGATAGCATCTGTGTCCGTATAGCTGCCAGCGCGTTCCATGGCGTCCGCCATCAGCCAAACGCTGTCATAAGCTTCCATAGCGAAGCTAACCAGCACGTCGCCAAAGTCTTCCCGATAGCGAAGATCCAGGGATTTGGCCATGTCGTTGTACAAACTGGGGATGGTGCCGACACGGTCAAAGGCGCAGAAGTTGCCATCGGGCACGGTGTTCCAGTATTGCTCGGATTGGAATGCAAGATGGTTGGTGACGCAGATGGTGTCTGGCGTGGGCGCGATACCGAGCTCCGCCATCTGTTGCGTGAGGTTGTACGAGGTCTCGCCACTGACGAGAATGCGTATGGCGTCTGGCAGACGCGGCCGGGCGTAGATGCGGCTAAGGATGGGCACGAAATCTTCGGTGCCCAATTCGATTTCCAACTGGTCGACATGGACGCCGGCTTTTTCCAGGTGCGCGCGTTCGGCGGCCGCGGCTGGATGACCGTAGTCGGTATTTTCCAGGATCAGGATCACATCCTCGACGCCTTGCTCGATCAACCAGTCGGTGACAACCTTGCCGACAATCGAACTGGGTGGCGAGGTACGGAAGACATAATCGATGCCGTCGGCGAAGCGCGGCGGATCGCCTTCAAAGCCATCATAGCCAGCAGCGCTGATGAGGTCGTTGCGCGGATGGGCATAAATCGTCGGGATGCGATACTTTTCCACCATGCCCATCGTCGCCAGTCCCACAGCGCTGTGATAAAAGCCGACGATGCCGTGAACGCCATCCTGCAAAACCAGCCGCTCCACCACCAATTGCCCGTATTCAGAGACGCCTTCCGAGTCGGCAGTTACAAGGTCAATGCGATGATTCGCGCCGCCTATTGCAATCCCGCAGTCGGCATTGATATCGGCTACGGCTTGTTCAAATCCCCAGCGCATACCGATGCCCCCGGCCACCGACCCCGGGGCCGACAAAGGCACGACGCCGCCCAACACAATTGCATCGTCAGCGAAGTCACAGTGACCGTCTGCCCGCACGACGCCGATTAGCAGCGATACCGGCAATACTACGCCGATCATCAATACTAGCTGCTTGACGATCCAGTTCATGTCAATCCACCTCTTCGCAAATATCAGCTGCAATTCTGAACATCATAAGACGAAAAACTTAGCACAGAATTTCGACGTGTTACAGCATTGATTTGCAGCCGCTAGAGTCGGTTATGCGCTCGGAGCGCTCAGTCTATGTCGCAGGCCTTACGCGTTTCGAGTTTCCTGTCCGTGCTGTTTGAGTCCCGAAGCAGGTCTAGATGATCGGCGTCAGTCTTGGTCTGCGACTTGTCGCTGTAGTTTTCTTCGGCCTCCCCGTCGGCATGCCAAAGGTTTTGCTTGTCCCACGAGCGAGGCGGGGTAATGATGCGACTAAACAACTGTGAACCATATAACAGAAACAAATTGATTGCCGTTTTCGCCACCTTGCTTACCGACGCGACGAGGCCGGCGCTCGTCGGTCCATCATCTTTTTGCTTCGACTTGTGTTTTCTCTGGGCGCAATTACTTGCTTTCCGCATCTTACGCAGTGCCTTCGGCGCATAAGTTGGATCAAGATGCCAGGCAATCCGATATAGGCACTCGATAATGAAGGCAAGTATCCAGGCGACGGCGAACATGAATAATCCGCTTTTCGCCATCACGTCAACGAGTTCTATATCAAGGAACAGGATCGCCGCCGCGCCAGTGAGCATCATCAAGACACCGCAGATTGTGGATACGAAGCCGAAAAGCCAAGCCGACCATCTGCCGCGCATCCTCAACCTGCCCGCGCGGACCGTTCTGCTTCTCAGCGACCGAAGACCCCACAAGAAGATAGCAAATCCAGCGAGGGTCGATCCAAAGGCCAATTCGATCACGTCAAATGAGCGCTCTCCAAGTGTTACAGCGAGAGTGCTTTGCTTGATGATGGCACAGGTTGTACGTCAAGAAAACTTGGATATATTTGCTCCTTTGGCAGAGGAGTCCAAATTCACTGTATGTTTCTCAAAAAATCCCGTTTTCATTCGGTGAATCTTTTGGGACTTCTTGAGCCGATTCCCACTCTTCAATGATTTTTTCATCCTCAAATCGAAAAATGTGAATGACAGAAAATACCTGCTCGGGGTCGAGCGCAACCTTGCTGTGGACGGCAACCAAATCACCGTCTTCGAGAACGCGCAGGATCTCGCATTGTTTATTGGGAAACTGCCGCGCGCTTTCGTCCATTCCTCTGAGGAGCGTCTCGCGGTCGCCCTGGAAGTAAGCGTTGTGATGAATAAAGTCGGGGTGAATAAATTTTTCGTAGGCCTCAGGCACCGCGCCTGAGCAAGCCATTTGAAGAAAACTTGTTGCCATGTCCTTTTTGAGCATATTCGTTATGTTTCCTAGCTCATCGTAGCTTTTTATTGTGCTGTAAGGATGGAGTATAATCCCAAACAGGAACATTGCAAATGAGGTACGTGCATGCCCCGCCTCTTCGTCGCCATCGACCTGCCCGAAGACACCAAAGACCAGGTGCTCAGCCTGCGCCAGGATGATCTGCCGCCCGGGCGCTGGCCGCGCCGCGACGCCCTGCACTTGACCTTGCACTTCATCGGCGACGTGCCGGAGGCAGTGGCGCGGGCCTACGGGCGTATTCTGCGCCAGGTAGACGCGCCCGCTTTCGACCTGCGCATCGCCGGCGTGGGACAATTCCCTATTGAAGCGCGACCGCGGGTCATTTGGGCCGGCGTGGAGAATACCCCGCCTCTGCGCGCTCTGTACGAAGCCGTCGGCGGCGCGCTGGAGCGTGAGGGATTCCGACGCGAGCGCCGGCGTTTTCACCCGCATATCACGCTGATGCGCTTCAGGAAACCGTTGCGCCGCGGGCTGGCTTCAACCTGGCTGCGCGAGCACATGGACTTTTTCACCGAGCCATTTACCGTTTCGGAGTTCGCACTATACGAAAGCGACTTGCAGCCGAGCGGCGCGATCTACAGCAAGCGTCAGGTCTATGATCTGGGGCGCGCTGTCCAGTGAATCAGCCCGTGTCTTTTGTTTTGGCCAAGCGATGCACCCCCAGCAAAAGCCCCGCCAACACAATGACCGCGCCCATCACCACAAATGTCAAGCTCAGCGAGCGCTGCGCCAAAGCGGCGTAGACCGGCACGCCAAGCGCCAGGAACAAGCTCAAGAACATGCTGATCATAGACAAGACGGTGGCGCGGTTCTTGCTTTCGATCAGCGCGTTCTGATAGGCGGAAAACAGCGGCGCTTTCATATCATTGACGCCATACATCAAGATGATGACCAGGACCGGCGCGATGGGGCCGGCGACCGAAGCCAATACCCAATACAGCGCTCCAGGCGCCAGGATCAGCAGCGCTATGGCCCGCGCCTGACCCAGCCATTCTTCAACCTTGTAAGCGTATCGCTGTGTCAATGCCGCCAGCAGACTGCCTAGCGACAGCGCGACGCCGATCACAAAGGGCGAAGCCTCATTTTGCACCAAATAAGGTGGACCGAGGGTCGTCACCATAGCGCCGGTAAAGGGCGACGTGAAAACCACCAGCAGCGCCAGCCGGCGCAAGCGCGGCTGCGTGAGCAGCAAAGAGAGGCCATCGCGAAGCAAGGTCATGCTGCCCGCCTTCTTTTCCACCGAATCCGTCGAATCAATTGAAGGCTCGCGCAGCGTTAGACAAACGACCAGGCCGAGCAAGAGCGCTAGAACCGTCAAGGCGATAGCGGGAATGAAATTCTCGACCGCAGCGTCGCCGATAATCAAGCCACCCAGTATTGGCGCTATGACGAAGGCGATCTGCGCGAAGCTTCCCACCCGGCCCATGGCCCGCTTCATCGCGTCCTCGCGCCCTTTTTCGGGCAAACTGTCATAGATCATCGCTTCCATCGCCCCAGAGGCGAAGGCGAATCCCGTGCCGGTCAAGAGGGCGATAAACACGTACCATTCGAAACTACGCGCGAAGATGAAGATGAACTCGGCGCTCATCAAGAGAAAAGTAGACGCGAAAATCGACCATTTGCGGCCGACGCGGTCCGCCAATACGCCGGTGGGCACTTCCATCAGGAATATCGAGAAGATGACCACCGATTCGATAAGGCTGATCTGCACCAGGGTCAACCCACGACCAAGCAAGAGCAGCGCATAGGCGTGGATGTAGAGATGAAAGCGCTGGCAGAAGTTGATAAGGACTATCTTGTTGATGTTGCTGGCATACATAACTGATACCCCGGAGGGGAAAACACCTATATTGGATCGGCGCAACGATGAGCGTCATTGGCACGTCTATCGTGCGGACGCATCAAAGTGGACTATCGACTTTATGCGGTGCTAAAGGTACCAGCCATTGGGGACTCTCTTCAAATCTCTTCTGGAGCGATTGTAACAGAATCCGCGTTTGCCGTCAGCAAGGAATATCTTTTTGGGCAAAATCGCTATCAAGAGCTATAATCCGCCGCAATTCATCCACCGACAAGAAAGAGCAGATGATGCGCGAAAACCGTGTTCGGGAGCTATGGGGAGAAGGCAAAGCCGCCTTGAACGGCTGGCTGCATATACCCAGCACCTGGTCCGCCGAACTGATGGCAAACCAAGGTTGGGACAGTCTCACAATTGATATGCAGCACGGCATGATGGGCATGGAAACGGCCATCCAGATGCTGCAAGCCGTCTCGACGACCGCTTCAGTGCCGATGGCGCGGGTCAACTGGAATACGCCGGGCGATATCATGAAGCTGCTGGACGCCGGCGCTTATGGCATCGTCTGCCCGATGATCGAAACGCGCGAGCAATGCGAAGCTTTTGTGGGCGCGTGCCGCTATCCGCCGCGCGGCTATCGCAGCCTGGGCCCAACACGCGCCCGCGTCTACGGTGGCGCCGATTATGCCGAACACGCCGACAATACTGTCATCACGCTGGCGATGATCGAGACGCAAAGGGGCTATGACAATCGCGAAGAAATCATGAGCGTCGAGGGGCTGGACGGCGTCTTCATCGGCATTGGGGACCTGCGCTTAACCATGACCGGCCAAGCCGGTTTGGATTCGTCCGACTCGGTTATCGACGCCGCGCTGGATGAGCTGCTGGCGACTGCGCAACGGCACGGGATGATCGCCGGCGTGTTCGCCGCTGGTCCGGAGCATGGTATCGAGCTGATCCGCCGCGGCTACAGAATTGTCAGTGTCATGACCGATACCAATATCCTCGCCAACGCAGCCGTGGATATCATTAACACCGTACGGGGCGGCACTTCATAAATCGAGCGTATGCTCAAACAGCGTCGCCCAGGCAGATCTCCAAATCACGGGCCGTCTGCAACCAGGGGTGATCCAGCGGCACGTTCTTGCGCTTGCCAACGACATCCCCCAGGGGCACGGCCCTTACTTGATCGCCGCAAACACCGACCAGGATATTCGATTCGCCCTCGGCGATGAAATTGGAGGCGGCCGTGCCCAGTCGCGTCGCCAGCAGGCGATCGGCCGGCGACGGCACACCCCCGCGCTGCACATGACCGAGAATGGTCACGCGCGATTCCAGACCGGTGCGCTTTTCCAACTCGTTGGTCAGCAACAGGGTACCGCCGCTGCGTTCTTTTTCCAGCGCTTCGGCTTCCGCTCTCGCCTCGCGGCGCCGCTTTCTCGCCGCTTTGTATTTGCCCTTGTCATCGGCGCATTTCTTTATATCGGCTTCGGCCTTTTCAATTCGCTGGCGGGCGTGGTGCAGTTTGTTGCCGATCTGCTGTGTCATCGCGCCTTCCGATACGGCGACGATGCTGAAGCGTTTGCCGCCGCGGCTGCGCGCGCGGATCGACTCGGCGATTACCTCGATGTTGAAGGGAATCTCCGGGATCAGAATCACATCGGCGCCGCCTGCCAATCCAGCGCCCAAAGCCAGCCAGCCGGTATTATGTCCCATAATCTCGCAGACGATGATGCGGTGATGACTGTGCGCGGTGGAATGCAAGCGGTCGATGGCCTCCGAAGCGATGTTTAAGGCAGTATCGAAACCGAAAGTGACATCGGTGCCGCTGACATCATTGTCGATGGTCTTGGGCAAGCAGACCACATTGATGCCCTCTTGCGCCAGGCGCCAGGCGTTCTTGGCAGTGCCGCCGCCGCCGAGGCAGACCAAGGCCGCCAGATCGTGCTTGCGGTAATTCTCGACCATGACATCCATCATGTTGAGGGTCTTGCCGCCGATGGGCATCTTGTGCGGCTTGTCTCGGCTGGTGCCCAGGATGGTGCCGCCCAGCGTAAGAATCCCGCTCAGCTGCTCCGCGCCCAGCCATTCGACGCGATTCTGCATGAGGCCACGGAAGCCATCGCGGAAACCAACCACGCGCATGCCATGCCGTTCAATTGCGACTTTACCGATTCCGCGGATGGCCGCGTTCAAACCCGGGCTGTCACCACCGGCCGTTAGCACACCAATTGTTTCGCCAATCATAAGAACACCTTTATATAGTTCTCTTTGCCCGCATTATAACATAAGGTCTTGGGACGCTCGCAAGCGCACTGTTTGCGGCGCCGCCGTGCGGCTTTCGCTTCTCGAATGTGGTATGATATCGGTACAAAAGTCGGCAGCGCGAGGCAGCAATGGTACTGCGACAGCAAGTATACGACATTGATGACCTTTGGGAACTCTCCCATCGAGATGTCATGGACCCAAAACATTATGAACTGATTGACGGAGAGTTAATCGTGATGTCACCACCCGGCGGACGACAGGGACAACTTCAAGTTAGGCTGTCACGGTATCTGGACATATTCGCAGAAGTTCACTCGCTTGGGGTTATCACCTCGGACGCCGGCTACTATCCTCCCAGCAACCGCCATACCGTGCTCTCGCCGGATGTGGCCTTTGTCAGTCGCGCGCGAGCGCCCGAGCCCTTTCCCGATAAATATGTGCCTCTGATGCCGGACTTGGCAATCGAGATCTTGTCACCCAGCAACACCTACCGTCAGGCGCGCAGAAAAGCGCGGATATACATGCAAAATGGCGTCCAAATGGTTTGGATCGTCATGCCGGGCCGGGAAAGCGTCGGTATCTGCCGATTGGCAGAGGGCGGCGGAATGACTCGTGAGACGGTCGTCGCAAATGAAAGCTTGTCTGACGAAGATGTGCTGCCCGGTTTCGAACTCGCCTTTCATCGCCTGTTTGCTCCTTGACATGAGTTTTCGCCTCACAAGTTAACGATGCCCACCGACGCGCGCCTGAACAAACTCAAACGCGTCGCCGCGCAAAGGCAATCTGGCTTGACGGTGGTGATTGAAGATGTCTTTGATCCCCATAATCTTGGCGCCATCGCCCGCAGTTGCGATGCCTTCGGCATTCAAGAGATCAATATCATCTTCGATACGCATCCCGAATTTGACCCCAAAGAAGTGGGCAAGAACAGTTCGACCGCGACCAATAAGTGGCTCAACTATCGCGTGCATCAGGGCAGCGCAAACGCCTTGCGCGCCTTGAAAGCCGAGGGATGGCAACTCGTCGCCGCCGCGCTTGACCCGAATGCGGAGTCTATTTTCGAGGCCGATCTTAGCCAGCCGCAACTGGCCATTTTGTTCGGCAACGAGAAGGACGGCCTGTCCGACCAGGCGCTGCAATTGGCTGACCGACTGGTGACGATTCCTATGCGGGGCATCGCCCAGAGCATGAATGTGTCGGTCACGGCAGCTCTGTTCTTGTATGAGGTGACGCGGCAGCGCCGTCAACAGGGCCCGGAAGCCTATGCCGCGGACGAAACCACACAACAGAAGACGCTTGATTATTTCCTTGAGATGCATAGGCACCTCAACAGACGCAACAAACGCCAGCGCCAGAAGCGGGCGAATGAGAGACTGTCTCAATTAAATGAATAAAGGAGGTCCGGCAATTTACGCTCGGGCGAAGATGCCGACCGCGGGTCGATGGTCGGTCAAATCGTCGAAGGGGATCTTACTCTGTATGTGGCAGGAAATTACTTCAAACTGATCGGCGGGATCATGCAGCAAGATATGATCCACCAGGATGCGGTGACTGTGATGCGTCCATAGCTCTTTTCGCTCGTTCTCCGGCGCCAATAGACGAAAATGGCGCTGCAGCATTTCCATCTCCGGCGTGGCGGGCTGGGCGTTGAAGTCCCCGGCCAGCAAGATCGCGCGCTCGGGCTGTTCGTTCGTCCGGTCCGCGCATTTCAGTTCGTCCACAACATGCAAGATCTCCCGCGCCTGCGCCTGACGCAAATGTGATGCCGTGCGCGAACGCTCGAAGGTCGGGTCGCGGCGATCTTCGCCGATAAGCACGCCGAGATGCGTATTGAGAAAATAGAGCGGGATGCCACGGTAATTCAGGGAAGCGACCATCAAGTTGCGCGGCTGCGTATCGCGGTTGCCGCTGCTGTACAGCGACGCGCGGCTTATGCAAGTGTGGCGGGCCCAGGAACCTGCCATGCCGCAATGGTTGTGGCTCGGGTAACTGCCCCATGACCACTCTGCGACCGGCAGATTGGTCACGATGGCGTTGCCTTCGGCGGCCTGTATCATGCGGCGAAAGGCCGGCCGGTCCCACAAGTTTGGATGCGGGTGATCGCACATGGTGACTTCGGCGGCGAATGCGTCTACATAATCTTCGCCTAAATGCCGCGCCATGCTGCGGCCCACGTTGCGCTGTATCCCATCGACGATGGCCACGCCACTCTCCTGCAAGGCGATCACCGTCGGTTGTCCCGGATTGATTACCTGTTTGAGGGTGCTGATGGCATCCTGCGCCAACTGTTCGTGGTCATGAGGCGCGGGCCGCATACCGCGAGCGCCGCCGATATTGAAGGATACAACCTGAAGCATGATCTCCACCGCTTCATCGCGATTATCGCAGCATTATATCATGCCCATGACATGAATCCCTAGCCTAAATTGAAGGGGCTTCGTCGCCTCGACCAAAGGCGTCCGGCGCGTAAGCGGCGAATCGGCCTGCCGCGTTCACACAAAATAACGGATTCTCTCCTTGCATGTACAAGGGGCTTTGTTAAAAAAGCCGCTCGGCGGCAGCGAATCGTCCTGTCGCGCTCACACAAAATAACAAGTCTTCTCGTCGCATGAGCGACGCGTTTTATCAAATTAGAGATGAACAAACGGTCTTGCGGGATTGACACTTGGGACAGGGAATCGGACGTCCCAAAAGACCCTAAACTGAGTTACCCTGATGGGGCAAAAGGGGGAATCCATGTCAGCAGACCAAGGTCCAGCGCTGATCATCATCGACGTGCAAGAGGGACTGGACGATCCGCGCTTGGGCAGGCGTAACAATCCCGATGCCGAATCCAACATGGCGAGGCTATTGAAGGAGTGGCGCCGTCAAGGACGTCCTGTTTTCCACATCCAGCACATGTCCACCGAAAGTGAGTCTCCTCTGCGACCAGAATTGTCGGGCAATGCCATCAAAGCCATCGTAGCGCCGCGGGGCCGGGAACCGGTGATTCCCAAAAAGGTCAACAACGCTTTCGTTGGCACTGATCTGCGCGAACGACTGGAGCGGGCTATGATCCAGTCGCTGGTCATCGTCGGCTTGACCACCGACCATTGCGTGTCGACCACGGTGCGCATGGCGGGCGATCTAGGATACGAGACGGTCGTGGTGGCGGATGCCACGGCGGCGCATGAAAAGCGCAGCTTCGACGGCAGCCACTATCCCGCCGATATGGTTCACGATCTTGCCCTGGCGCAACTGCATCAAGAATTCGCTACCGTTTTGACAACCGATCAGGAGCTCAACCAGGGATGAGCCAAGGCTTTATCATACGCGACGCCTCTCCGCATGAAGCTGGGCAGTTGAGCGCAATCGCACGACGCGCCAAGGCGCACTGGGGATATACGCCCGACCAAATCGAACGCTGGCGGGGCAGCTTTCTAACAGTGACGGCGGATTACATCGCTGCGCATCAGGTCTGGGTCGCCGCCACAGAATCTGGTACGCCGGTCGCGTTCGCCGCCCTCGAAGTTCACGCGGATGAAGCCGTGCTGGAGCACCTCTGGGTGTTGCCGGAATACATGGGCAAAGGCATCGGCGCCAGGCTGATGGGACGCGCGGCTATCGAAGCGCCAGAAATCACCTTCACATCGGATCCACACGCCGACGCCTTTTATTACAAACTTGGCGCGCGCAAAGTCGGCGAGGTACATTCCACCCTGCAAGGACGAATGCTAACCAGATTCATCTACCGCAAGCATGGTAACACTTGAATTTCTTGACAGCCTGTAATCTGATAAAGTTGTCAAGACCATCAGAGAATGCCCAATCCATGTCTGTCGTCGTGATCTCTTCCCTCTATCAGTCTGAGCCGCATTTGCCCACGTTTGCGGCGGCGTTATTCGGTTTTGCCAAACAAGTCAGTGAAGTTGGCATCTCGGTTCACTATTTTCCGATCGCCAACGACCCCTCGGATTATGAGCGAGATCAAATCGACTTGCTGACGCGCGAAATCAACGCTAACTACTATGGGCGCATGACGCCGGTTTACGTGCCCCGCGAGTCGCTATATGCCTCTTGGAATCGTGGCATCGCCGCCTCGCAGACTCCCTACATCGCCTTTTGGAACGCCGATGATATTCGTTCGGTCGAGGGATTCATCGAAGGGCTCGGCGCGCTGCAAGGCGGCGCCAACCTGGTCGATTTCCCTTTCACGCGGGTCAACACAGTACGACGCCTGGGCGTTTTTCCTCAGCAGCAGCGCCTCGACGTGCCCAGGCTCTTTGATCCCGCTAGTTTCGCAAGGGGCAACGGCCTTGGTCCTTTCTTCATGATGAGTCGCGCGCTCTATCAGCGGGTCGGTTCTTTTGACGACGCCTTTCGCGTAGCGGGCGATATGGAATGGGCCGGCCGCGCTCTGGCTCATGCCCGGTTCCATGCTGGCCAGAGCAACGGCGGCGACTTTCTGATCCATGGCGACAACCTGAGCAACACCGGGGGCGACCGCGAGGATATCGAGGTCAATACTATCTTCTTGCGCCGCGGCGAATGGCGTCATCTGCGCCCGGTCCATCCTCGGGCGCAACAGGATGCCTGGCATAGTTGGGGCAATATCAGGGGCGTGCAACTGCCCGCCGAAATCGAAGATTTCCTTTGGGGACCTGCCGCCCACGAGCGCTGGCGACAATACCAGCGCGAGCGCAGACAGAGACCCATGCAGCGCCGTATACGTCTCGCACTGGCTGCGCGCGGCCTGCTGCGCAGCGCCGAATGGTCGGTTTACCAGCGCAATCAGCAGGACAGCCTATGAGCGCGCGCCGGTTGCGACAGTTCCTGCCGCTATTGCTCATCATTTGCTCAACGTTGATCTTGTTTCGGCACCTGATGTTCAGCGATCTTATCCTGGCTCGCGGCGACACGTACAACTATTTCTACCCCTATTGGGACGCGCGCAACGCCGCCTTCCGCGCCGGTGAACTGCCCCTCTGGACGACAGACCTGTTTATGGGCGCCCCCCTGCTGGCCAATCCACAACTCGGCACTTACTATCCGCTCAACTGGCTGACGGCGCCCTTTCGCGCGCCGCTAGCGATCAAGATCAGTATCCTTTTGCATAGCATCCTGGCTGGATTGGGCGTCTTTTATTTGTACCGTGAAGCCGTCGAAAAGCGCGTCATGCCGGCGCTGTTGGCGGCGCTGGTTTATAGCTTCAGCGGCTATCTCGGCGCGCATGTCGAGCAGATCAACCAGTATCAAGGACTGGCATGGCTGCCTTTTCTTTTCGCGCTCTTTCATCGGACCGTGACGCGCGGACGGCCCTGGCGAGACGGGTTGTTCTTTGCCCTGGCCTGGGCCCTGCAAATATTCTGCGGGCATACGCAGACTGTCTTCATCAGCGGCGTCGGTCTCGGCGTTTACGGCATCGGACTTGGCCTGGCGGCGCGGGAAAGGCCCTTGCAGATCGCTCGTCGGCTCTTGCTACTAGCGGCATGCACGCTGGTGGCGCTGCTGCTGGCTATTCCGCAATTGCTGCCGAGCCTGGAACTGATCGGCATGTCCAACCGCAGCAGCGGCTTTAGCGCCGGCGAAGTCACCGCCTTCTCCTTGTCGCCTAACCTGCTGGGGCGCGCCCTGCTACCAAGTTATGACGGGCAGCTTTTCGGCGAGTATGTCGCTTACCTGGGCGTGATCGGGCTGGGATTGGCGCTTTGGGGCCTCGCTGCCGGCCATCTTCCTGCGGGGCTGCGACGGCTCTGGATCGGCATGGCGCTTCTCGGCTTGCTTCTGGCCTTGGGACGCGCCAGTCCGCTCTTTCTGTTGCTTGCGGAATTGCCGTTATTCAACCTGTTTCGCGTGCCGGCGCGTTTCCTGGCTTTATTCACCTTGGGCATGTCAATTCTGGCGGGTATGGGTCTTTCCGCCATTGATCGCAGATCTTCGAACGAGCAGGTGCAAGACAGACGCGGCAGCGCCATGATGGTCGGGCTGATAATCGCCGCCCTCATCTTGCTGACGCGTTTCCTGCTGCGGCCGGAGCCCGGTGCTATCTTTGGCGGAAACGCGATCAGCAATTCCTCGCTGGTGCTTTGGGCGCTGGCGCTGTTGCTCTTGCTCTTGCTGCTGATCATGCGGTATCGTTGGCTGCCCTACGCAGCCTTGGCGCTGGTATTCGTCGAATTGCTCCTTGCGGCGCAGAACTTGCCCTATAACGATCTTAGCCCGCCGGAAGTCTATCTGGGCCAGCGCTTCACCATCAGTCAATTGCTGGCGTATCAGGCTGAAGAGACGGCGCCGGGGCGGACGCTGTCCATCAGTCAAATCTATTTCGATCCGGGCGATATCGTCGCCTTGCGCGCCCGCTACGACCGCCTGGGCATGGATTTGAACGCGCAGTTCCACGCCCTTGACGCGGTCAAGAAGCAAGAGATGCTGATGCCGAATCTCGCGCTCACCTGGGGCATCCCGACCATAGACGGCTTCGGGGGCGGCATCACGCCCACAGTCTACTATTCGCAATTCACGTCCCGGCTGCTGCCGGCGGGCGCGGCGCGTGCCGTCGATGGCCGACTTGGGGAGCGGATGGCCTTGCCCGCATGCAGCGGTGCCTGTATTCCTGAATTGCCTTGGCTGCAGATGACCGATACGCGCTATCTCATCGTCGACAAGGTCTACGATATTTGGCACGACGATATCGCATACGACACCGCATTGGCGGACTTCTGGCAAGAGGTCGAGGGGATTTCCTGGACGGACGACCCCTTTGATCAAGCCCGCGTCCTGCACGCCGATCCGTTGCCGGGCAGGAACGACGCCAGCGCGCTTGATAACGGTCTGCTGCTGACCGTCACCGATCGCCCCGGTTTGGCGTCCATTCTGGCATCCGACCACAGTATTCTTGCGGTCACTTTCACCTACAGCGGTAAAGAGGGGATTTACCTGCAAGCGCAGCCGCCAGATTTCGAACGCGTCCTTTCCAGCGCAATCAAGGTCTACCGCGTACCGTCCAATGGATTCAATGAATCGCGCGCCTATCTGGCGCCGCGTGTTCACATCCTGCCGGACAGCTTTCAGGGTCGTGAAGAAGCCTTGCGCGTGATCGACCAAGGCGACCAGGATGTCATTCACGGAGACGCCGGCCTGGACGCGCTCGCCGTCGATCAACCCGGACAAGTGACCATCGTCGAATATGCTGATACGCGGACAGTTTTACAGGTTGAGTCGTCCGCGCCGGCTTATTTGATCTTGCGCGATGCTTACTATCCTGGCTGGACAGCCAGCATTAACGGCGAAGCGACACCGATCCTCCGCGCCAATGTGATCTTTCGCGCGCTGCAAGTGCCCGCTGGGCAGAGCCGCGTCGTCTTCGCATTTGAGCCGACGCTGTGGCGAGTCGCCTTGGCGGGCGGCGCACTTCTCTGGGTTGCGGCCTTGTTCCTTCTTGTCACGCTCATGCGCCGTGGCCGGCCCTGCATGGTCGGCAGATGAGATAAGTCCTTTTCATTACAACCTGATTAATCAACCGCTAATCCGCCCTTTCGGGCCTAAATGGACCTTCCGCGCGAGACGAATCTCCATTAGGCTCGTGACAAACTTTCCGATTCTCCAGTTAAGAAAGAACTACCGTGAGTGAAATGAAATCTATCGCCATGCAAGTGCATATCGATGCTAGCCCGTCTGCAGTATATCGCGCCTTGACGACGACGGATGGCGCGCAGGCCTGGCTGTCGGAATCCGCCGATATTGATCTGGCTGCCGGACGCTTCCTGTTTTGGGGTCTGGCGACGCCCTTTAACCCGAGCCGCGATGACAAGCATCTGACACTGCTGGCGCATAAAGTCGATCGGCTGCTCAAATTCACCTGGAATCTGGGACAGGCTGCCAGCAAAGTGACGATTTTGCTTCGGGGCCTGGACGCCGAGCGGACAGCGCTGACCTTGATTCATCAACGCGAAGGACAAACGGAGGCCGAGACCTTCACCCTCGAGGATTTCTGGTTCGTACATCTGGAGAACCTGCGCCGTTATATCGATGGCAAATCCTGCGAGGCCCGCGTCGATTTCAGCCAGCCTATGACGGGCGACATTGAGCACACGCTTGACTCTACTACTTCGCCAGAGCGTATCTTTGCTGTTTTGACCCGTCCAAACTTGATTGAACGCTGGATCGCGAATCAAGCGCAAGTAGAGCTAAAGCCAGGTGGAGAATATGATCTGGGCTGGGGCATCGAGGGCATCCGCGTGGTCGACTTCGCGGATAACCAAGGACTGACCATCAGTTGGCAGATGGGGGATGAGGCGCCTACCCGGGCCACCTGGCGGCTCGAGCGCCTTGCCGGCAAGACGCGCATCCGTTTTGATCATAGCGGCTTCTCGCCGGACTTTCCCAACAACGGCATTTGGATCGGCTGGCTGAACTACCTGAACTGGATCCGCTCGGTAGCGGAATACGGCGAGACTTGGCGGCCGCCTGCCATCCCGCTGGACGGTCATCCCTGGGCGCAGATTTACCCCAAGTCCATGCACGAGATGCAAGAGAAACTGGTACAATCTGACCTACAATTGGATGCTTGATCGCCGAAGACGCGGGAGCAGCTCAATATGAAAGAGGCATACGGCGGAAAGCATGCCGCCACGTCAGTCCTGAGAAATGCCTTGACGCGCCAGGGCCTCCGCGATCCGCGAACAGGCCAACCCTTGAGTGAGGCGATGATCCTGGGCATCGGCGGCGGATTGGGCGCTGGATATATTCTGTGGGAATTCGACAAATACGATTCGGCGCTGATTGTGCTTGGTTTCCGCAATCGCTGGAATTACGACGCCGACTTCCTCAAAAACGCCTGCGAGCGCCTCAATGTCGCGGTCGACATGCGTGAAACCACCAGTGTCAAGAAGGCGCAGGCCAATCTCGACGACGCCTTGGCTGCGAGCGGGACGGCCTTGCTCTGGACCGACAAAGCCAGCCTGCCCTATCACGGACTCCCGCCAGCGCAAAAGGGACATAGCATCCATTTCATTCGGGTCGAAGACGCCGGGAACGCGTCCTATCGAGTCGATGACCTGAGCGCCAGCCCATGGTCATTAAGCCGCGACGTGCTGGCCATCGCGCGGGAACCGATACCTTCCAACAAACAGCGCAGCATGTATCTGACTCCATCGTCATCTTTCGATCTAGTAAGCGCAATACAGGCCGGCATTGACGACCATATCTCCCACCTTAGCCGCAGTTCCGAGTCTTTTTCTTTGCCTGTGTACCAGAAATGGGCGAAGTTGATGACTCACGCTACGAATAAGAAAAGCTGGCGGGTGGTCTTCGCGCGCCGCGCCGGCTTGTATGTGACCTTGCGCAGCGTCTACGAAGGCATCACGCTGGACGATACCGAAGGCGCTGGACTGCGGGAGATCTATGCCGATTTCCTGCTGGAAGCGGGGGCCATACTCGCTGTCGATCTGGTCCGGGCGGCGGAACGCTATCGCGCCTGCGCGACCGAGTGGCGCGCCCTGGCCGAAATGGCGCTTTCCGATGATCTGCCTGTCTTCGCCGAAACCAAAGCGCTGATGCGCGCGCGTTATGCCGCCTTCGCGGGACAAGATCCATCGAGCCTCGCAGAGGCCATGGGGGACTTGGAGGCACTGGAAACGTCTAATAATCTGGATGGCTGGCCGCTCGACCAGAGCGCGACCGATGCCCTTTTCGAGCGCATGGGCGAGCAACTCCATACCATTTTTGAGGTCGAACAATCCGCCCTGGATGCGCTGAAACAAGCGATGCAATAGCACAACTGTTAGGGAAGGAGAATTCAGCATGAAATTGGGAACCTATGTCGAGGTACTGAATTTTGTGGATGACACAGTCGCGGCCGGTGCCTACTACAGTAAACTGGGCTTGGTCGCAGCGGGCGATGACGTCTACACCGATGGCCGCTATCACCTGCATCTCTTGACCGGCGGGGGCGAAAACCCCAGCCTGCGCTACTACGGCAGCGATATTGACGCGCTCAAGGCCAGCGGGCTGGACATCGTCGACAATGCGCTGACCAGTCCGACTGGCGTCAAGATCCTGCTGGATCCCGCCCCGGCGCCACGCCAACTGCCGCATGACGGCGTCGCCATGGCCCCCGATATCACGCGGCTGGGCAAGTTTGGTGAACTTTCGGTGATGACGGACGATCTGGAAACGGAAGGCGCCTTCTGGGAAGCGGCCGGCTATGAAACGCTGGGCAAATATACTCAGCCCATGCCTTGGGGCATTTGGTGCGACGACCTGTACCTGATCGGCATACATCAGTACGGCATGATCGAGCCCTTTTCCATCACGCACTTCGACCCGAATATGAAAGCGGTCAACGAAGCCCTGGTCGAAGAAGGCTTCGAGCTCGGCGCTTTTATGGACAGCGGCGACAGCAACGACTTGTCCCACGCCACGCTGATGACGCCCTTCGGGATCAAGTTCTACCTCTTCACCGGGGATATTTCCGAGGCCAAGCCTTAGCTGGCTCATCCTTCCGGCCTTTTTCCAATGATGGTCGTACCCTCAACAGTGTATCGAAATCGGTTGAGATAAAGAACAACAACTTGACAACCGGTAGGGGCAATCCGATGGAGCGCTCGACGAGTAGAAACTGAATGAGTATCGGGCGCGCGTAGACACCCACAAGGAGGTCAGTCGCCCTTACCAAATCGTTCGTATTTTGGGTTAAGGATCTCATATCGCGGTCTGGCCAAAAGTATTTCAACTAAATAAGGATACACAATCGGATCTGCGGCCCTGCAACACTTCAGAGAATCAATGATATACTGCTCCCTGCCAACCGACCTGCAAGGCCTGCCATGACCGCTGACGGCGTCACCCACATCACCGACGACATCGTACAAGTCCAGATCCCCCTGCCCTACGCGCTCAACATCGTCAATTGCTACCTGCTGCGCGGCGACGGCGGTTGGACCCTGGTCGATACCGGCTTGAACACTCCGCCAGCGCAAGCACAGTGGACTTCCGCCCTGAATCAGCTTCACATCGCGCCAGACGATATCGATAAGATCATCCTGACCCACATGCACCCGGACCACTTCGGCATGGCCGGCTGGTGGCAGCGACTCGTCGAGCGGCCGATGCCGCTATACATTCCCGAGTTGGAAAAGCCCCAAGCGCAATACTTCTACAACCCGCGCAACACCGCGCGCTATCACCAATGGCTGCTCGCCTGCGGCGTAGATCAGGTTACCATCGACGAAGTCGAAGGCGCGCTGGGCAGCACGCGCGATGCGACTCGGCCGCATCCGCTGCGGCAGGACTACCTCGCGGCGGAAAGCGTCGTTCGCATCGGTAAGCGCGACTTCCGCGCCATTCACGCGCCCGGGCACAGCGACGGTCAGTTGATCTTTTATGACTCCGATGATCGGCTCATGTTGTGCGGCGATCATGTGCTGATGAAGATCACGCCGAACATCGGCGCCTGGCAGCATAGCCAGCCCAATCCCCTGCGGCGCTTCCTGGATTCGCTGACAGCGCTCCTCCAACTCGATGTGCGGCTGGCGCTGCCCGGGCACAAGTGGCTGATCAGCGATTGGCGCGGCCGTATCGAAGAACTGCTGGACCATCATGACCAGCGCCTGGGCCATACCCTGGACGCCATCGCCGGCGGCGCGACCACAGTGCGCGAGATTTCGATGGTCATCTTCCCCTTCGAGCGCTTCACGCCGCATGAATGGCGCTTCGCCATGGCCGAGGCGCTGGCGCATTTGCAACTTTTGGGTGAGCGCGGACAAGTGACCCAACTTGAGGGCGAGGTCTATCGATTTCGTTTGAACTGATGCGCTCCTGTTTACGTAAACCGCTCGCTCATGCGACGAGACGGCTTTCGATTTTGCCTTGGCGCGGCTGGCCTTTTCGCTGCCGCCGAGCGGCTCAGGCAGACCAGTAGACCCGCGCGGCGTTAGCACCCAGGATTTGCGCCTTCTGCTCCGCCGACAAAAAGTCGCAGTGGACGCGAATCATATTCAGCAACTGCCGATAGCTGCCGCTGGTCAATAAACCGGGCACATCCGTACCCCACATGATCTTGTCCGCGCCGATCAACTCGACTGCTCTGCGGATATAGCCCTGCGCCTGGACATAAGGATATTCGTCGTAATCGGGCGCATAGGCCGGCAAGGCCGATGTATCAAAAAAGACATTCGGCAATCGGCCCAACAGGATCTGATCTGTCCATGCCTCATTGAGCGCATCGTCATCCGGGGTCGCGATCGGCGGCTGCCCCAGATGCGCGATAACGATGTTCAGCGCGGGATTGCGGCGGGCGACCGCCGCGACGTTGTCCGTCTGGTAAGACGCGCTTCCGGCTTTTCCCAGGTCGAAGGTCACCACCAGTTTGCGCTTCTCTGCTTCTTCGTACAGCCACTGGAATGCCGCCGAGTCGATATCCAGATCCGGGTAGCGACCGGTCAAGCCGGTAGCCTCGGTCAGTTCAAACTTGAGGACGCGCAAGCCGTATTCATCGACGCATTGCTTAAATTGTTCTCGGACATCCCGCTGGCGCGGATCGGGCGCGAAGGCGCCTGTGAAACGATCCGGCCAGCGCTTGACCGCTGAGGCGACATAGGCATTGGCCTCGCCGTAGAAGGGACCTTGCAGCAGGACGGCGCGTTCAACGCCCGCCCAATCCATCTGCGCCAGCAACGTCTCCGCGCTGAACGAGGTGGCCTCGCAATAGGGCGGCAGCAATTGAATGGTGTCATCGCCCCAGCGCACCCGGCCCCAGGACAGCGACGTGGTGGCGCCGGTCGCTGTCTGGCCCTTAACCCCGAGCATGATGTGGGCATGCGCGTCAATGATCATGCGTCTGCATGCGGGTGTTTAGGCCGGCAGCCCCGTGATGCGCCGCGCTTCTTCCGGCGAGGCGACCTCGCGGCCGACTTCCCGGGCGATGCGCGCCGCCCGTTCGACCAGCTCGGCGTTGCTCTTGGCATAGACGCCCGGCTCGATATAGGGGCAATCTTCCATGCCCACGCGCACATGACCGCCAATGGCGATGCCATGGGCGATCGTCGACCAGTAGACCGCCGGCGCCATACAACTCATGCTCCAGTTGACCTCCGCGGGCAGATGATCGACCATGAACTGAATGCCCTTGGCCGAGGGCGGCGTCCAGCTTTGCCCGGGCCAGCCAAAGAAGAGCGTGGCCCACAAGGGATCGGGCAGCAGCCCCAACTCATCCTCGCGCCGGTCGCCCACCCAGAATTCACCGGCGCGTACCTTCTCAATCGCCCAAAAGGCGCCGGTACTGAAGCATTCGATCTCCAGCTTGACATCGTTCTCCTTCGCCAGGCGGGCATATTCGCGCAGTTCCGAGATGGGATGAATCGAGTAGCAATAGCCGGCCGGCGGATGCTCCGGCACCGGCTGAAAGTACTCGTCATGCGAGTCGAAGTTGATCGAACTCATATCCGGCTTTAGCTTTTGCCACAGTTCTATCTTTTGCTCGAGGCGGATGCTGGCCAAGCCGAACTGCAGGACGGCTTTGCCGGTCCCGCGGATGCGCTCGCTGATTTCCGCCCAGCCTTCCATGATGGGTATCTGCAAGAGCCTGCCGTCGGGCTGGATTTCTATATCGCTGATGTAGGAACCATGCACGTGGCAAATGGAGGCCCCGGAATTGATGGCGCGCACATATTCATCGGCAACCCCGCTGGGATTGTCCGGCTTTGGGCCATTGGGATTATGCGGATAGGTCAAAGTGGTATCGCAGGTGACGGTAATAACTAGTTTTTCCATAAGACTATCTCCCTCTCTCGTCTTGCTGTCGGCTATGCTCCGTTCTTCGCCGCTCAATCAAAGGTCAAAACGATGCGCCCGATGACGCCGCCCCGCAGCGCTTCCAGCGCCTCGTTCACTCTTTGCAAGGGGTAGGTCGCGCGCACGATCGAACGCAGTTTGCCTGTCCCGTAGAGCGCCAGGCAAGCCCGCAGATCTTGTCGGCTGCCGGCGCGCGTTCCAAGCACTTCCTTCTCGTTCTGCGCCAGTTCCTTGCCGGGCAGCGGCAGCGCCTCCGGCGTATAACCCACGATCACCATGCGCCCGCCGCGGCGCAGAGCGGCGAATCCGGCGCGCATGGTATCTTCCAAACCCACCACATCAATAACGCGATCGACACCCAGGCCCGCGCTGCGGCGCAGCGCTTCGGCGGCGAGATCATCGGCCTCCAGCGACAAAAACGAAGCTGCGCCTTGCGCCCGCGCCCAGCTCTCTTTCGTGACGTCGGTATCGACGGCGATCACTTCGACCCCAGATGCCGCCAGAATCTGCGTCACGACCGAGCCGACGCCGCCCACGCCAATCACCAGGACGCGGTCGCCGATACTGACATCCGCGCGATCAACGGCGTGCAGCGCGGTCATTCCGGCATCGCAGCAGGTCGCGCCATCCTCGTAGCTCACGCTATCGGGCAGGCGGATCAACTGCTGCGCGGGCAGGCAAACCATGTCCGCATATCCGCCGGGCACATCCAGGATGCCGACGATGCCGCGCATATCCTGACAAAGCTGATGCCGGCAGACACGGCAATAGACGCAAGCGCCGCAGGTGACGAAGTTGTAGACGACAACGCGATCGCCCGCCGCATAACCCGTCACACCAGCGCCGCATTCGAACACTTCGCCGGCGATCTCGTGACCCATGACAAAAGGCAAGTCCGGCACATAACCGAAGCCGTCCAACAGCTTCAAGTCGGTGCCGTCAATGCCGCAGGCGCGCACCCGCAGCAGCACTTTACCCGGGCCCGGCCGCGGCGCCGGAACCTCTTCAATGGCGAGCGGCTCGCCGATCGCCCGCAATACGGCGGCCTTCACGGTCCGTCTCCAGCGACAAGGCCGATCGCGACCAGGGCTTCGCAGTAAAGCGGCAAGCCCCATTCGTATGATTTTTCCGGTACGGGATACCCGTACATGTCCAGCGTCGACGTGCCGTGGAAGCCGATATCCGCCAGGGCGCGGTTCATAGCAGCCAGATCGAGCAGACCTTTGCCGGGCGGGAAGTGCAATTCGCTGGTCACGCCGTCGGTATCCGAATAATGCAGGTGTTCGATGCGCGAATCCAAATCGTATATGGCACCAACATAGCTTGTCGGCTGCCCTACGCCATAATGACAAAAATCAAAGAGGATGCCAAAGTGTTCCCGATCCAGGCCGTCGCAAAGCCGCTTCATAAAGCTGTTGTCCATCCCCAGCGTGAAGGGATGCGGCTCGGCAGTGAAGCGCACGCCCTTCGGCCGAGCATAGTCGATCGCCTCGCCGAAAAGACTGCTTAGTACCGCCAGCAGGTCCTCATCGGGACTGTCGTCGTCCGGGCGCCGGCCTTCCCAGACCATCACATCCGCGACCCCGAGTTCGATGGCGTAGTCCACATCTTCCTTTAAGCCGGCCAACGTGCGGTCATAATTCGCGCTTGATCCGAAGGGCTGGAAGTAATCGGCGCCGACCACGTTCAAACCCCACAATTCCAGGCCGAGCTCGGCAGCGAATTCGCGGAAATGACCCATCAGAGTCGGCGTCTTGCAGCCGGCGAGATGCGGCTTCCACATCTCCACCGCATTACAGCCGGAGGCTGCCAGTCGCTGACAGGCTTCTTCCACCGGGTAAGCTTCAAAGGTGATGGAGTTGCCGCATAGACGCATCGTTCATACTCCCTCAAGATCAAGATCGAGTTCCCGCGCCAGGTTTTCGATTGACTGCCAAAGGCTTTGCGGCAGGTTGATGCCGTCTCGCCGCCGCGCGCTGCGGTATTCCGGCTCGCCGGGGAAGAGCACTTCGTCGAATCCGGCGCGCGGACGCGATGACTTGACGTGTTTGATCAAGTCGCGGCTGCGACTCTTGAAGCTGCTCAGATCTTCAAAGGCTTCAATGTTCATCACTTGGAATAGTACGCCATTGCCGCCCGCAAGCGGCGTTTCGCTGACGTAACCGGCGCCGGTCAAACCGCCCGCCAGCATCTCGATCATCACGCCCAGCGCGTACCCCTTGTGCCCGACAGCGCCGCCCAGTGGCAAGATACCCCCCATCGGCGGACCGTAGAAGTCTTTCGCATCGGTCGTCGGCATGCCGGCCGCATTGATGATGACGTCAGGTGGCAAGGGATCGCCGCGGTAGAGGTGATCGCGCACTTTGCCTTCGGGCATCACCGACGCCGTGATATCCACCAATACCGGCCATTCATAGCCGCTGGGCGCGGCAAATGCCAGCGGTGTCGGCGTGAAGCGCCCGTCGATTCCGCCCCAAGGCACGACGGATCCTTCGCTCGCGGTCTGCGAATTGACATAAGCTGTGCCGATCATATCCTGCTCGGCGGCCATCAAGACGTATTCGCCCAAGCGACCGATATGCGGACAATTGCGCAGCGCGACCAGGCTGACGCCGTGCTCCGCCGCCATATCCAGCGCTTTCGCCATGGCAGCCCGGGCGGCCACTTGACCCCAAGTTCGCCTGGCATCAAGCAAAGCGGTGCTCGCGGTTTCGCGCAGGGTCCGGACATCCGCGGCTGGGTTCACCGTGCCTCCCCGCGCCCATTCGGCGTATTGCAAGAGCCGCATGATGCCGTGCGAATCGTGCCCGGCCAGGTTCGCGCGCAAGAGCGTCTCAACCACCCAATCCGAGCGCTCTGGCGGGGATCCCAGGCGATTGAGGATAGCCGTCCCCACTCTCTTCAAGCGCTCAGCTTCCATCAAAGGCACTAGTCGCCTCCGTTTGCTAAACTGTCCTGGAAAACTTTCAACGTGTCGCGCGCCCCTTGCAAGATCAGCCCCTGATCGGAAGCGATCGGGATGATGTGCAAGCCTTGCTTCAGCAAGTTGCGCCATCCGAAGGGGCTGGCCGGGTCGGCATCAGGGGACCTGCCCGACGCGAATCCGATGGTCGTGCCACGGGCCTTCGCCACCACCTCGTCAATTGCGCCGATCACGCGCGGGTCATCGAAATGCGGTAGCAAGCCCATGCTCGCGCTCAAGTCAACTGCCCCGAACATGAAGGCGTCCAGTCCCTCGACCTCCGCAATCGCCTCAATATCGTTCACCGCCGCAATCGTTTCGATCATGATGACGACGATAGTCGAATCGTTGGCCCTCGCCAGGTATTCCTTTTCCTCCAGTCCATAACGGCTGGGTCGACGAGGACCCGTCCCGCGGATGCCCTGCGGCGGATACTTGCAGGCAGCAACCGCCCCCCGCGCTTCTTCGGCGCTGCGGATATGCGGCACGAGTATGCCGCTGGCGCCCATATCCAGGACGCGCTTGATGTGGTCCGGATCCTTGCCCGGCACGCGCACGATCACCGGCGTATCGCCCAAGGCGATCAGCAAGTTCTGCAGCGCCCCCAAATCGATTGCCGTATGCTCGGTATCGATGAAGACCCAGTCCAGCCCGACATCTCTTATCATTTCGGCCACGGTGATATCGGTCAGGCTCATCCACATCCCCGGGCTCGGTTCCCGCCGCTGCCATTTGGCTTTTAGTTCGATTGCGTTCACGTCGTTCCTTATTCTCCCCTGTTCATCAATAAGATCTGCTCATCCGTGACTAGCGGCAGCGGCCGCAGACTCAGCCCGCCGTCGACAACAAACTCGGCGCCGGTCGTGTAGGGGCTGAGCCGGTCCGAGAGCAGCAGCAGCGCCGTTGCTGTCAATTCCTGCGGCCCGCCAAAGCGCCGCAGCGGTATCTCTCCGCGCAAAATACTCGCGCTTTCATCGCCAATACCTTCCGTCAGCGGCGTCAAGAAATGGCCCGGCACCAGCATATTGACGCGAATGCCATGCGGCGCCATCTCCAGCGCCAGCGTGTTCTTGTAGGTCCGCAATCCGGCCTTGGCTATGTGATATGACGCCTCGCCGTAGGCCTGATTGTACTGCGCGGTCGAGCCGATGATCAGTATGCTGCCGCCGCCTTGCGCGATCATGAGCTTGCAGATTTCGCGACAAGCAAAAACACAAGCGGAAAGGTTCGTGTTCAGTGTCCTGTGCCAGGCATCCGCGCTGATCCGCGTGACGGGCTGATGATCGGCGATCGCGGCGTTGTTGACGTAGAGGTCAATCGAGCCCAACTGGCTCGCCGCCTTGTCAACCATGCGCTGGACATCGGCTTCAATGCTAACGTCCGCCGAGATGAATGACGCCCGAACGCCGTGGCTTTTGAGTTTGCGAATGGTCTCTTCAGCCGGCTGGTTGCTGGCAAGGGCGACATTGGCGCCGGCGTCCGCCAGCGCCAAAGCGATGGCGCGTCCTATGCCGGTGCCGCCGCCGGTGACCAGTGCGCTCTTGCCGCGCAAACCCGCATCCATCATGCGCCATTCGCCTTTTCATCCAAGAGCAGCGATAGCTCGCTATCCGCGTCGAAGAGGTGCATGTGCGCCCCATCAAAATGAAGCGAACAGGTCTCCCCTACCGGGACGGAATCCAGCGCGTCGACAATCACGCCGAAGAGTTGATCGTGGACGCGCACGAACATCAGATCGCGGCTGCCCAAGGCTTCCACCAATTCCACCAGGCCGGGAACGCAGTTGTCGCCGATGGCCGGTACCAGTTTGATCGCTTCCGGACGGATGCCCCAGATCACATGATGAGAAGTCATCATGCGTAGTCCGGCCGCGAATCGCCGCGGCAATTCCAGTTCAAAGCCGGGCAAAACCACGAACAGGCGGCCGGATTCTTCAATGCGCAGGCTTCCCGGCAGCATATTCATACTCGGCGTGCCGACGAAATTGGCGACGAAGGCGTTGCGCGGCGTGAAAAATACCTCGTGCGGCGTGCCGACTTGCTGGATATCGCCGCGATTCATCACGATGATCTTGTCGCCCAGGGTCATGGCTTCTTCTTGATCGTGCGTGACAAAGATGAAGGTCGTGCCGGTATCCTGATGCAGGCGTTTGATCTCGGTGCGCAATTGCACGCGCAGTTTGGCGTCGAGGTTGCTCAGCGGCTCGTCCATCAAGAAGACCTCGGGGCGTCGCACCATCGCCCGCGCCAATGCCACGCGCTGCGCCTCGCCCCCGCTGACCTGCCGCAGGCCCCGCTCCAGCAGTTGATCGATATTGACCAAACGCGCCACCTCGCGCACGGTGCGGTCGATCTCCTTACGGTCCATCTTGATCGCGTGCAGGGGAAACGCGATATTGTCGTAGACATTCATGGTCGGGTACATGCTGAAGTTCTGGAAGACCATGGCAACGCGCCGGTCCTTGGGCGCCAGATCCGTGATATCGCGCTCGGCGATATATATGCGACCGCTATCCGGCTGTTCCAACCCGGCAATCATGCGCAGCGTTGTGGTCTTGCCGCAGCCCGACGGTCCCAATAGCACCGCCAGCTCGCCCTGGTCAATCTCCAGATTGATCCGGTTGACCGCAACCGTGTCGGTGCTCTTGAAATCCTTCACCAGCTCTTTGAGTACGACTTTCATGATGCTAGCTCACTCCAGAATGCCGAAGGTCAGGCCCTTGACCAGTTGCTGACGCAAGAAGATCGTCAGCACGATCACCGGCATCATGATAATCAAGTTGACAGCGAAAAGATTGCCCCACTCCACGCGGGCCCGCACGACGTAAGTGCCGGCAGCCATTGGCAAGGTGCTGGTATTATTGCCCGCCAGGATCAGCGCCAAAAAGAACTCGTTCCAGGCGAAGATGAAGTTCAACAGCGCGGTCGCCACGATGCCGGGCCAAACCACCGGCAGCACAACGCGCCGGAGCGCGCCGATGCGGGTATAGCCTTCAACCATGGCGCTTTCCTCCATGGCGGCGGGCAATTCCACGAAGTACCCGCGCATCATCCAGATGACCAGGGGCAGCAAAAATGTCTGATAAGTCAAAATGAGACCGAAATGTGTATCGCGCAAGCCAAGACCGGTCGCCCGCTCCAGAAAAAGGAACATGGCATAGAAGGGCAGGCCCACAACAATCGGCGGGATCATGCGCAAGGAAATCAGCCACTGCATCAGCCCCTTCGAGCCGCGGAAGCGAAAGCGCGCGAAGCCGTAGGCCGCCGGTACGCCTAAAACCAGGGCGATGACGACTGAGCCGATTGAAATGATCAAGCTGTTGCGCAGGTGCAACCAGTTCTGCCGCGTGATCAGCACAAATTCAAAGTTCTCCAGGGTCGGCTCGAAGAACCAAACCGGCGGGCTCGATATCCAGATGATCTGCGGTTTGAAGGCGGTGAGGCTGCCCGCAAGCACCGGAATCAGCACCAATACGGCCATCGCTGTCAGAATGGCGTAGGAAAGGGCGCGCTCGCGAACCGGTACCACCATTCCCCGCTACCCCACTTCGATGTCTTTGTACAAGAAACGGAACATCATTGCCGATATCAGGCCGATCACCAGCAGCATCAAGATCGAGCCCGCCGCCGCGCGGCTCAGCTTGTTGAACGTGAAAGCGGTGCGATAGAGATACAGGCTCAGCGTTTCCGTGGTCAACGCCGGACCGCCATCGGTCATCACGCGCACGATATCAAAGGTGCGGAAGGCGTCGACCGTGCGCAGCAGCAATGCGACCAGGATCACCGGACGCAGCAGCGGCAAGGTGATGCGGCGGAAGATCATCCAAGATGAAACGCCTTCCAGCCGCGCCGACTCATAGGGCGCACGCGGCAGGGTTGCCATGCCGGCTTCAATGATGAGGAAAACCAAGGGATACCATTGCCAGATATCGACCAGAACCACCATCAGACGGGCCGTGCTGGCCTGCGCCAGCAGGGTTTGCCCGGGAATGCCCAACAGGCCCAGGAACCAGTTGATCAAACCAAAGAGCGGGTCCAGCATCCAGTTCCACATCAGACCGACCACGATGGGCGCCATGGTTATGGGAATGATCAAAACCAGGCGTAGGATATTTCTGCCGCGGCTGATGCGGCGGATTAGCAAGGCCGCGCCGAATCCAAGCAGGAAAGAGCCGGAGACTGAAAAAACCACATAATAGAGCGTATTGTAGGCGCTCTGCAAAAAATCATCGTTGCCGAGCATGCGCTCGAAATTCTGCAAGCCGACGAAAGGGCGCGATGTCGAGGCGAAGGTGACGCGAAACAGTGAAACGCCCGTCGAAAATACAATCGGGTAAATGACCACCGTCAGCAGGATGAGCAAGGCGGGACCGATGAAGAACCAATGCCTGTGCCGCTGCGTCAGGCTATAAACGCGCCTTGAGAGGCTTTGGCCTCCAGGCTGGGTTGCTACGTCGGGCTTCACAGTTTCTGTCTTTTCGCTTTCCTGAATCTAAATCGAAGAGCCCCCCATCCCCGGTCCGCTTCCCGTATGTCAGCGTCTAGGCGACCCACAAGAAGGAAGCGGAGCTTTGTCGTTTGCTACTTATTGAAGCAAAGCCCCCTCCCTCTCGGGGAGGGGGTTTGGGGGGTAGGGGGGAAATCTCCTACATGCACTCGTCGTGGTCCAGACCCAACTCGGCCATTTTCGCGCAGACGAATTCTTCGCGCTGTACGACCGATACATAGGCGATGCCCTCGTCGTAGTAGCCGGCGTCCTCCACGATTTCGACGATATCAGCATTGGCGTCCGCCATCAGGCTGGCCGCATCGCCGCCCGCCGCAATCTCTTGCAAAGCGCGGCCGATGGCGTTCTCCGCTTCTGGCCACCAGGGCTCCGCCGGACGTCCGATGCCGACCTTCATGGCTTCGAAATTCGCGGTCAGATGGGGCCACTTCGCCACCAGGTCGGGATCGGTCAGCACGGATACGCGATGTCCGGCGCCCCGTTGATCCGCCAGCAAGCGGGCGAATTCCTTACCGTGCGCCAGTTGCAGATAATCCCATGCCAGTTGCTTTTGCTCATCCGAGATATGGGCGTTGATCATGTATGCCGGACCTGCCGAAAGCAAAGCGGACTGTATCTCGCCCGTTTCCGGATTGCGCCAGCCTGGGATGGGCGCGAAGGCGGTATGTTCAGCAACGACCGACGCTTCGGGATCCAAAAGCAGCGGGATGGCCCAGCTCTCGGTGCCATACATCGCTACCTTGCCTTGCGTGAAGTTCTGCAAGACTTCGCCAAATTGGTAGGATTCACGCCCGGGCGGCTGCAAAGCCAGGAAATCTTGACCGACGAAGAAATTGGCGGTGTCTATCGCCGCTTCCGTACCGAAAAGCGGGTTGAAATCGGCATCGAAGAAGTCGACCCCGCGCGAGAAGCCGAAGTGGATCATGTAATCGAAGAGGATATTGTTGGGCGTGCCATAGCGGTAGTTGAAGCCCCAGAGCTCATCCTCGGGACGGGTGAAGAACTCGCCGACTTCGGCCAGCTCTTCCCAGGTCTGCGGCACGGTCAATTCGCGTCCGTAGGCTTCCTGGAAGGCGGCTTGTTCATCGGGATCGCCAAAGAGATCGGTCCGATAGGCGAACATGCCGACCGCCACCAAGGTGGGGATGCCTACCCACTTCTCTTTGGCCATGGCGACAGTGCCGAAGGCTCTCGCGGTGAAGTCTTCTGGATGGGAATCGCCGGGTGCCGCCAGATAAAGGCCGTCCAACTCTTCCAGACAGCCCAGCGCCGCCAGAGCGCCTGCCCAGCCATCTTCAACGAACATGATGTCGAAGTCATCGCCGCCAGCAGCGCAAGTTGTCTGTATGCGCGGCAGCAGATCACTATGCGCCATGTTTTCGTAAATCAGCGTGACGCCAGACGCCTCTTCATACGCCGGATCCAGGATCTCGTGCTCATAGGCCAGGATCGGCACCACTTCGGTGTTGATGATGCGCAATTCTCGTCCTTCATAAGGGCGCGCGCCGGTCGCCGGATCCGTCAAGGGGAATGAGTCCTGCGCCGATACCAGCGGCAGGCACAACGAAAACACAAACAGCAGCAGCAAAACGGTTTTCAGGCTTTTCATCTCTAACTCCTTGAACCCAAAACTTTTTTCGCTTGCGAAACGAGACCTTGCAGATCTTCCAATAGCGACTGCCTTTCTACTAAGCGGACAAATATGCGGATAAACGGACCAATCATACTAGTTGTCCGGCGCCCCCATAGAAATAGAAAAATCCTGGCTCATCTCACGAATATAGCTGCCGTACTCGTGCACGCGGTTCAGCGTCAGGCGCGTGGCCGGTCCGGAAATGCCCATTGCGGCGATGACTTCGTCGCGGTGATTGCGCACCGGCGCCGCCACACAGCGCACGCCTTCGAAGGTCTCCTCATCGTCTATGGCATAGCCCCGTTGCCTGGTGGCGTGCAACGCGCCACGGAAGGCGTCAACATCCGTGATCGTCTTGTCCGTCATTGGCTTCCATTCAACCAGGCCTAGCAGCCGATTCCTTTCCGATTCCGGCAAATGCGCCAAAATCGCCTTGCCGACCGCCGACACATAAACCGGCCGCCGCACGCCCAACATCGGTGCCACGGTGATCGCTTCTTCGCCCGGCAGATGATTGACATAGACCACATCAGTATCCTGCAAGATCGCCAGAGAAGCCGCTTCGCCTGTTTTCTGGCGCAGTTTGCCTAGGTACGGCGTCGCCAGCGTGGGAAAATGCAGCTTGCCTGTGATGCTGTGAGCAAAAGTGAAGACCTTGCGCACGTTGATGACATATTGATCGTCGAAAGGGTCGCGCAGCACAAAGCCATGCGCCAGGAGTGTATTGAGGATGCGGTAGGCGGTGCTGCGATCGACGCCCAAGGCCTTCGCCAGGCTTTGCGGCGTCGCCGATTGCTCCAGGACCAATTCCAAGGCAGTCAAGCCGCGTGACAGCGATTGTATGACGGTGCTTTGGTTTTCGCTCATAATCGCAATAGTTCCCTTTCAAAGAAGCACTCAATATTCACCAGCCGCCCTATTGCCGCGCGTTTTCACAGAAATTCTCGCCGAAGAAAGACCGCGCATCCTCCGCCTTGGCACTGCCAGGCCTAGCACCATGCCGGCGCTTCGAAACCTATTCCTGCGCGGGTGTCGGCGACCATGCCTCGCGCCCATTCAATCACATGGGGGGCCGCATCGAGTTCTATCATGACCTGCAACTCCATCTCCCGGCAGGCTACTTCCTCTGTGATTATGCTTTCAGGATTACATACATTTAAATCTACATGCAACCCGGCAGCATATCGATGCATATGACAGGCTTCGTGAACCAGCGCCGCGGACCAGCGCTTGTGCCAGTCGTTTGGCGGAGGTTTGCCAATCGGCGCAAAAAGTATCCTGCCAGTTGTATCGCCGAAACCACTAAACAGGTCAGGCGGGGCCTGTTCGATTTTGTCCAGGCCGCTGAAAACATAGTCATAGCGGTGCGGCAGCCTGTTGCGCAGCTCGTCAAGCCTTTGCACGATAAAGTCGATGAATTCCGCATCGCCCACGATGCTAAGCACTCTCCCAGGAAGCGCGCAATTATTTTCGTAGGCAAGTGCCCGATAGCCCTCCGCCCGATCCTGATCGCTGTTGCATTGCCAATTGAGTTGACAACAACTTTCAATTGAAAGGGTTTCTCCGAGGGTGGGCATTCTGGTAACTGAGGTGGAGGGCAGGATGCGACGCCCGCTGGTGTGCCCGACGACAATCCCGTTGGCGGTACGGAGAATTTGCCCGCTGGCGGACTGGGCAGACTCCGAGGCCCCCGCACCCGCGGGCGCTGCGCATTGATTGTTCCGAAAAGCGTGCCAGCCGCCCATCCAGTCCAGTTCGGTCGTGCATTGCCGATCGACGAAACAGCAGTTGTCAATTTGAGCGGGCGTCCCGCCAACAGGCTGGGACAGACTTGGCGCCCCCGTTTGCCCGGGCGCCGGGCATTGATTGTTCTGGAAGGCGTGATAGCCCGCCGCCCATTCCAAGGCGTTTGTGCATTGGCGATCAACGAAACAGCAGTTGTCGATTTGAGCGGGCGCCCCGCTTATCGGCTGGGATGGACGTGGCGCCCCCGTTTGCCCGGGCGCCGGGCATTGATTGTCCTGGAAAGCGTGATAGCCCGCCGTCCAGTCTTGGTCCGTAAGGCATTGCCGATCGACGAAACAGCAATTGTCGATGTTCGCGGTCCCCGCCGACAGTCCTGGTTGAGAACCCGTCCCGCCGCAATTATCAAGGCGGCTGTAGTCGACCCAACTGGCCATCCATACTTCGCTGCCATTCCTGCTGATCTTCAGCCAGCGATTCTGTTCGCCGATGACTGTCAGCGTTGTGCCCGGCGGGACCGTTTCCAGCCAAGCCCCCTGCAAGCTAGCCACGTCCCGCAAATTGATCCTGCGATTGGCCCGAACGCAATATTCCTGGGCGATTGCCAGGCCAACGAGGACAAACAGCGCCATACTTGCTATCAGAAATCTGACTTTCAACGGGCCGCTCCCTCCCGCATGTGTGAATAACGCACAATCTGTGCGCAATGCGCACTCGACCTGATAGTATCCACTTCCGCGGGGGATGTCAAATGAAGCGAAAAAACAAAAAAAGGGGTAGGGAAACCCCACCCCTTCGCTAATATGGCGCAATTGCTTCTTGTTGGCTGTCGATGACGCTGTCGCCGATGACGACAAATCGCGACTGATCGGCCGGCTCCAGCGTCCAGCGCATCTCGTGCCGCGCCCCGCCCTGGCTGACCTGATGCTCCTCGCCGATGATGAAGTATTCCTGGTCTATATGCCCGCTCCGCGTTTCACTGATGCGAATTCGGTCAAACAAGCTCAGTCTCCGCGCCGATGGATGCTGGCGCGCGTCAAGCTGAAGTTCTCGCACTGTGCCAGCCGGATGTTTGCGTCGCGCGAGTTCATAGCTTGCAAATGCTTGCGCCGTCGCAATATCGGACAGAGCCGGCAAGTCCTGCGTGAAATGCCTTAGCCCATGCAGATGAATGCCCGCCCCATCGCTCACGGTCAGTTCCAGTGGATCGCGGCGGTACAGCGGTTTGCCGATGACGAGCAATTCGGTAAGGAAAACATCGCGAGCGCTGTTATTTTCCAAGCGCGCCAGGAGGGACGTGAAGCCGATCTCGATGATTCGAGCGGATACGTCCTCCCGAATCGCGCTGCCCTCGCCTCCCTCATCCCTGTAAAAGGCCGCTTGCAGTCGCTCGAATTCGAGCAGGCCGACTGGCCTCCCCAGTTCGTCCGTGAAACGCAAACTGAGATCCAGGCTGGCCCTCGCGCCGATGCGCTCTGCCTGCGCCAACTGCCAAAGCGTCGTCCCTCCCGCCCCTACTTCGCGCGGTGTCATGAGCAAGGTGAAGCGGTTGACGCGCTGATCGCCGTAAGCATAGGTCATGCTCTTCATATCGTCGACGAAGGTCGCCGACAGCTTCTTGCTCACCAGCGTTTGATGTCGATTGAGGAAAACGGCGTCGCCGCCCCGATCAATATAGAAGCGTCCGCGTTCGCTTTCCGCCAGGTCGCGAATGGCCCGTCGTATCGAAGTTGTCTCGTCCCACCAATCACCGACATAGGCGAAACGCGTCTTGCCTTCTTGCAATCGCCGTCCCAGATTCTGCGGCGGAAAAACCCGGACGCTGTCGATCCGATCATGACCCGGCACGTCAATGATGCAATAGCCCGCCACTACCGCGCGCCGCACAAGAGCCCCATCCAGCAGACGATCAATCACCCTATCGGCGCTGACATTGCTGATCGGCGACAGCCGAGCCGGACTCGCTTCCAGCCAGGGCTGAATGTCCTGTACATGGATGACGGACCGTCCCTCGCTCCAATCGCCGGCATCGACAGAGACCTGGCTGATGAATCCGGTGAAGAGGGTGACGCGCTCGTCACCGTCTTCACAGGCGATTTGTACCCTTGTGCCGATATCAAGGCGCTTGCGTTCCGGTGAAAAACCGCCATCGATATTGCGGAGCGCGATCTGCGCCATCCCATAATCCGCAATGCTGTCATATGGCTGCCGCAAACCCAGTCGCCATTTCAGTTCGAGGACGTGCCTAGCAAGATCTTCGTCCAGATCGAAGAAAGTCCCGTCTTGGTTCCTGTCGAGGGCGATGACATATTGGCCGCTCATTTGCTAAATCTCCATCATCCAGGTATGGCGAAAGGCGCAGCCGTAGAAGTCGTTCCCATCGTAGGTGAATACGCCCGCCTCGACCGCCACCCGCGCCGGCACCAGCAGCGCCTCGCCCAAAGTGATGTCCGCCGCAATCGCAGCGACATAGTTGTCGATCAGGCCGACCAGCCGCGGCAAATGACCGCGTATGCCCAAGCCCTTTTCCGTCGGCGCCACCAGCAGCAAATGCGTCAGCAAATAGTAGACCGACTGAGCGTTGCCGCTGAAAGTGACCGATTGTAGGCCTTCCTTGCGCTCTCTAAACAGTCGTTCCTTTTCCAGTTCCAGCGGTAGTACCAGCAGCGCCGGCAGATGGGCCGCGCTAATGCTATTGGGCAATTCATCAATATCGAAGTTGTTGCGTACGCCGCTCACACGTATGAACGACAGATTGAACAAGGCAGTACGAAAACTTGCCATTGGCAACTCCTTTATCATGCTTGAGATTGTTTGATTTTGGGGAAAAGCGCGCCGGATTCGGACCAGGCTCACCGGCCTTTGGGATGCCGGCTGTTTGACTTAGCGCGACAGGTTCTGACGCCGCTTTTCAAGTTCTTCGTCTTCCGCCAGCATGCGTTCCAGCTCAGCTGTTTCCAGATCATCGACATAGTCGTCGATTACACGTTCAAGGTAAGCCGGAAGACCACAGTGGATGTCTTGGAAATTGGCAATAAAGCGCGGATCGGAATTGTACATCTGTCCCAGGCCGCGCAGCAAATCCAGGCTCGGCTCATAGAAGCGCCGCAGGTGGCCTTGCCAGCGGTCCAGTATGTCGACTACCTGGCGGTCGTCGGCGACCTTGCCCGCTTCCATCGCTTCTGCTAGATCGACGTAGATCTGATTGCCCTCGGCGACTATCGCTTCTTGCTCGACGTCGTCGTAGCTGTTCCAGCGTTCGATCGACTCATTGACCGTGCCGGGACCATATTGCAAGCGCGCCTCGCGCTCGTAAAACTGCTGTTCTTCCGCGCTATGGCGCTTCAGTCCACTTTTTTTCTCGCTCATAGTGCTTCCCCGGTTGGCCTCAAAGAATGGTATGATACGAGCAATTTCGCCAGCGCAACAGGTGGAGTCAGGCGCGTTTGCGCTTGAGGTCCTTGGCGTTGTTGTAACGTCCAATCGACGGATAGCGCCAGGCCACCCAGCCAGTCATAAGCACTGTCGCCAGTCCGCCGCTGAAAATGGCGAAGGGCGCGCCGAATAGCGAAGCCAGGATGCCGGCGCGCAACTCACCCAATTGGGGACCGGTCATGAAGAACAACATATTGGCCGAAGTCATCTGTCCGCGCAGTTCGTCGGGTGTCGCCAGTTGGCGGATCGTGCCGCGGATGATCGAAGACAGCGTATCGCCGGCGCCGGTCAGCGCGAACAAGACGAAGGATAGCGCGAAGACGGTGGAGATGCCGAATATCGCTGTGGCCAGACCGTAGAGCGCGACGCTGAGCAAGAGAATGCGTCCCTGCCTCTTCATCTCGCCGCGGAGGGACAAGACCGTGCCTACCAGCAGGGCGCCGATCGGTTGCGCGGTCGCCAGCAGCCCATAACCCGCCGCCCCAACGCCGAGGATCTGGCCGGCGACAATCGGCAGCATGGTGCGGGCCGAGGCGAAAAGCGTGGCGAAGAAATCGAGCAACATCGTGCCCAGTACGATGCGCGTGCTGAAAGTGAAGCGCAGGCCAGCCAACAGCGTTCGCCATCCAACCTGCGCTGCGCCTGACGACTTGCCACGATGCCTGATGCGCCAGATTGCAACTGCCGAAAACAAAAAGGTGACCGTATTGATGCCGTAAACCAGCCCCACATCGAATTGCGCCACCAACAAACCTGCCACAGCCGGACCAATGATGGTCGCCACCTGCATCACCAAGGCATTCAGGCTGATGGCATTGCTCAGGTGACGTGCCTCCACGACATTCGCCACGATCGACTGCCGTGCCGGGAAATCGAATGCCATGGCAGCAGCAGCCAGCCCGGTCACGACGTAGATCGCGCCCACGCTAACCTGTCCGTTCAACGTTAACAGCGCCAATATGGCCACCAACAGCGCCGACAGACACTGCGTCGCGACCATCACCAGCCTTCGCTCGAAGGCATCCGCTAGCAAGCCCCCAAGCAATGCGAAGAGCATCACCGGGATCACGCGCGCCAGACCCAGCATGCCCAAGCCGAATGCCTCGGATCCCATTACGATGTCATTGCCAAATGCCGTGAATATGAAGGTCTGCCCGCGCAACAACTCGAACACATGCCAATTGATCGCGAAGTTCCGCATCTGCGAACCGGTCCAGGAGACGGTCTCGCCCAGCCACAGCAAACGGAAATCACGATAGCGCAGGGCAACCAACCTGTTGAATCGATGCGTCATCTGTTTCTGCCGCCGCCATGCCCACAATTCATCGCGCTAACATAGCGCAGAGCGCCAGTGAAAACCAGACGCGATACATCGCCGAACCGCGGTCTCGTGTCTAAGCTCAGGCCGTCAGTCGTCGCAGTCCTTTCAGCGTGGGCGATGTTTCATTTTCGAGCGAATCCGCCGAATTGAGCAGCACTTCCGCATATCGCAGACACTGCCCGGTAGATCTCGATTGGCGTGCCCGCAGCATGGGAAAGCGCCTCGGTGCCCTGGGTACCACGCAGCACATGCAATCGAATGCCTTCGAGATCTAGCGCATTCACTTGCAGGTATTCGCTATCCACGCGCAACAATTGTCCAACCTGAAAGCGCGGGCTAATCTCGTCTTGGTCCTTTCCAACAACGTCATCGACTTGTATCCAGGTTGAATTAGCGTTCAGGGCCTCGTTTCGGACGACATCTCCGCTCTTCCGCCAGGCTTGGGTCCAACGGTCGTGCCAGCCCCAAATGCCGCTGACGCGCAATTCTCCGCTGAACATCGCGCCGTCCTTCAGTATCAGCACGCTGGCCGGCAAGTCCGGTCTGGTCGGCAGCCTGCGCACAGCGTCCTTGCTCAAGATGCCTTGGTCGGATTCAATTGCAGTCAACTCCAGAAGATCGCCTGACAATATCAACTCGCGCGGATTGGCCGCGTCGACCGTCAGGCGGCGCGTCTCCAGGGTGGGGCAGAAGCGCCTTTGCGTCAGAGACTCGATGAGGTGACTGGCCTTTTCCAAGGCCTGCCTCAAATCGGCATCAGTGTCGGGGTCGGTCTCCGTCAACCCCAAGTGACGGCGAAATTCATGCAAACTTGCTATGCTGTACATCTAGCTTTCCTCTCTGTTCATTTTACGGATTCTTGCGGCGTGCCAGGCAGGTGGGCTAGTGATGCTTTCGCCCGGGCGGCGCCTGTGTTAACTTATGAGATAGCGAAGCGGAAGACACTCGACTTGAGAATCCTCGCCATATCGCCAGAGCAGTTTGATCCCGCGCGTCATCGGCTGCCGGTCGCCGGCGAGCTATTGCTGCCCGGCGTCCAAGTGGAGATCCGGGCCGACGGCGTCGCCTTCGCCCTCAAGCAGGCGCTGATGCGGGGCTATGCCTACGGCACGGTGATTGAACTGTCGCGACAGGGCGAAGCTGTGGAAGTCGCGCTAAGCGCGCAGCGTCAGGAGGACGGGGGTTATTTTTTCGAGTCGCTGTGGGTAGTCGTGGGGTGAGGCAAGTTCAACGTGAGACAAACTCCGAGAACCTCGATTGTAAGGCCTTGTTGATCCGACTGAAGTCCAAGTGTTTTCGCTCTATGGAGATTCGTATCTTGGATGTTATGAGTTTCTTGCGAATCCTGACCATGGAAGAATGGTGATCTTGAAAGATATGCGCAAGTAGAAGCAACTTGGAAGCAGACAGATGCTCGATATCAAGATGCATTTCATTAACTTCATCGTCTGCTGTTTCCCCCAGGGTTGCAGAGATATCAAAGCTCGCTTCGATTACTTCCAGCGGTAGCAAAACATAATCGATGTCGTTGAGACTATTGCGAGTGCAGGCGTAGGCAGAAACGACGCGATCAAAGCTTCGTTTTTCTGAGTCAACTCTATAGACCGACAATGAGCCTCGCGTTGTACGCAATTCCTTCAGCGCGTCAGCGACCAGTTCGCCGTCAGCAAGCCAGTCCTTGAAGTCAGGCTGGTCGTCAGAATACCAGTGCTTGTTCCCTATGCTGCGGAATACAAAGGACACAGCGCCCACTACTCCGCTGACGTGCCCTGAAGCAAGCTCAACACCTCTATGAGATCATTCTTCAGTTCGGCATGTGGTTCCCGTTCAATAGCTCTTTGTAAGGACGGAATCGACCTGGGATCGTCAAGGTATGAAAGCCCTGCCGCCGCGCCGTCTCTTACCAACATAAATCGGCTCTGAAGCAAACAAACTTCAAGCAATTCTCGCCGCTTTGAAACAAACCTGATTGACTCGGTATTTCCTATATAACGGAGGGCTTCCGCAGCGATGGTAAAGGGAATAACTTCCCCAACTACCAACTCTTGGATTTCCCTCAGAGCGAGTTCGCCGTATTTCTCGATCGCTTCTTCGAGTCCTTCCGAAAAAGAATTGGTCATCCCGGGTTCGAGCGTGATGAATGTCGCGAGGGAGAACAGATTCCTTATTTCTGCCGCAATATCGATTTCTTGCTTCAAGCTAGGTTCACCAACCATTTGTGGAGCGGGGTTCGTGTTCATCGGAATCCTCGGTGCTCAACGTTGTCCTTCGTTCTCAATACATTCATGCAAGTATAGCATATATGCTCTCTTGTAAGATTACAGTTAGAATTACACTTGTAACCACCGGGCAGGGGCTCCACGCCCCCGCCCAGCGAATGCCTACATCTCGATGTTGTACAAGCAACTCGCCACATCGTTATTGAAGTGCACGAAGGCCAGTCGCACCGTCGCCGTCAACTGATAACTGTCATAATACGACAGGTAGTCGACGCTGACCGCGATCTTGCGCCGGTATCCCACCGTCCAGCCCGGCCGATAGACGCAGAGCGCCTGCCCGCGGTCGTTGCTGCCGCCGCCGACCTTGCCGTCAGCTTCCGTCAGCGGCATCTCGGCCGAGACGTAAACCGGAATGCCATCCACCAGCCCGATCTGCCCTGTCTGCGACGTGGCCAGTGGACCCGCCTTGTCCATGGTCAGGAATTCGTCGATGCCCAGCAGCTTGGCATAGGTGCCGCTGTCAACGATCCAGGCCAGGTCAGCGGGACGCGCGGCATACTTGCCCGGCATCTTGAAGCGCGCCTCGCGCATCTTGGCCAGGCTCGGCGCGTCGTTGAGATTGACACCGTTGTTCGTATTGTCCACCAGTGGCAGATGGCGCAAGCCGTCCATCGACAGGTACTTGGCCGTGGCCGGCGGCGCGCTGTGATCGCGATTGATATTGCCGCTCGCCGCTGCGGTGGTGTCGCCGTTGAGCAGCACGTTGTCAATAGCGTCCGCGATCGCCCGGGCAGCTTGCTGTCGGTAGATATTCAGCACCGGGATCATGGCGTCTTCAACCAGTTCGCTGCTGAAGCCGACCCGCAACGCCAACTTCTTGGCGTTGAGCGTCACCAGCCCCGAACCGATCTTGCTATCCGGAATCGGATTGCCCGCGCCCAGGCTCAAATGCGCCTCGTCGCTCGTTTCCGGCACGAAATAGACTTGCGGATCGGTGCCTTCAATCGGCAACTCGAAGGGATTGCTCGGCATTTCGATGGTCTGGAACAAGGGCAGGATGGTGTTGTCCTGTCGCGCCTTGTGCCAGATCTGTTGGCTCCAGAGCTCCGGCACCCATTCATCGCCGAAGCCGGTCTGTGTGCTGTAGGCAAGTTCGTCCGCCTTGATTGCGCTTAGCTCAGCCTTGCCTACTTTTTCTGACAACGCATTGGAATAGCGCTCGCTTACCCCTTGGAAACTCTTGGTCGAGCGCAGCAACATGTAGCCGTGCAGCATGTCCATTGCGTCCAGGCTATCGAACTCGCTCCCGATTTTGATGCGTCCTGCTCGGATGGCCTCGCGCTCGTCCGCCAGCGGCAGGCGCTTGATAGCGGCGCTAGATGATTCCGTCATCGATTCTCCTTTCTGTCCTGCTGTATCAAGATTTGGGCTACCTGTCGCTTCGATGCCCAATCGCGACAGATCCAAACCCAGCGACTTGTAAGCGCTCTTGAGGGTTTGCACATCCGCCTGTCGCGGCTCGGCAGGGGTGGGTGTCAGGCTGCCTTCCACGATGGGCCAGGTTTTGATTTGCCCATCCGCGTCGATATCCACCAAATGCGGCAGACTGCCCGATGACCAGCTCAGGACGCCCAGGTCCACCAGCCGCTGCACCGCTCTCACATAGCGTTTGTGCAGGTCCAGCTGCGCCTCTGCCCAGAGTCCTGTATCATCCGGTCGCAGTGTATCGATGACACCGATGACCGCCGCTTTCAGCGCGCCATCCAAGCCATGGTGATACAGCACCGGACGCTGCTCATACCAATCCAGCCCCACGTCCGTTTGCGGGGTGAAAAACTCGCCTTGCAGATCGTGCCGGTCCGCTTCGCCCCAGACCAGCATGTATCCACCGATACGACCGGCCGGCACGTCAATCATCTTGACCGTGCTCGCTTTCATATAGCGATCCTTTCCCTAGTCCCTCTTTTCTGATGATCCTGCCAAACCCCATCTACAATCATGTCGAAATTTGTAAGGCCGACTGACGGACGATGTCGGCGGTCAGTGTCTACGCGACCCTGTAAGTCGCCCGCAACCGCTCCCAATTTGCTGACTCCGGCGATTCGCCTACGGACGGCCCGTCTCCGCGCGATCGACCATCCTTCGCTGCCTCGGGCCGTCCACACGCGGTTCACGATTGGTGCAGGGGCGGGCAGCCATGCAGCAATCAGCCGGCGCCGCTACCACCCGAAAGTGAAACCGCGATGACCGACTCATTGCGTTGTTAAGCATCTGATGAAAGGCGATATCAGACCATCTTGACATCGAGTCTAGCACAAATGTTCTGTTACTGGCGAAGAAAAAGTCGCGGGTTTCCCTTTTCTAACAAAATTGCTGTCAAACTAATTTCGGGGCAGGCGCCGGATAACCGATCCGAAAGTGAACACGCGTATCAATGGGGGGTAAAAACAAAGGGCAGGATTCTGCCGGAATCCTGCCGTACTGAACGTCAATCGGATGTCTTAGCCAAAGAGCGGTTCGATGTAGCGCGCGCCAGCCATCAACACCAGCGAAACCAAAGCCAGCCACATGCTGATGCGCCCGTTGCGGCGCAGTTTATCTTCAAGGGCTAGCAGCGTCCCTTCGTCCGCATCGCCGCTCGTCACCAGATCCGCGTACTGCCCGGCGCTGCGCCACAGCGCCAAAAAGCCATGACCGAAGGCGAGCAAACCAAATAGAGCGCCCAGCGTTATAGTCATGCCCATCGCGCTGTGCATAGTCTCGTGATAAGACATCATCCCATACAGTAGCAGTCCGGCCAGCGTCGTGATGATGGCCGCAACCGGGATCATCCGCGAGTAGTTGGTCTTCCCGTATAATGCGGCCAGGAAGCGAGCCCCGTCCCCGCCCGATCGCTGGGATGCCGGCTCGACATAAAAGGACATCAAGATCGCGGTGCCAACCCAGATCAAGCCGGCCACGATATGTAACAGCCGCAAAACGGAAATGACCAGCGCGCCACTTGCTGAACTGATATCCATGACACTCTCCTGTTGCTTCTCAACCGACTGAGCAGGCTTCTGCAGCTTTGCAAGCGTATTCTCAATCTAGTCCAAAGTCAGCAAATACGCAATCAGATCCGCCAGGTCAGCCGCTTCCAGACGGTCTTCGTAATCCGCAAACATGATGTTCGAATAGCCCGCGACCAAGTATCGCCCCGGGCGCAGGACGCTCCAGTAAAGATACTCTTCGGCAGATTGACCGTGCACGCGGCTGCCGGCGGCCTCCGCCAGCCCAGCCAGCGAATTGCCAACGCTGCGCTGTTCTCCCGCGACCGAGTGACATGCGGAACAAGCTGGCGCTTCGTTGTTCGACTGATTGAAGAGTTTCTCTCCGCTGCCGGCGTCCGACAAAGCGAAGTCGAGCTCATCAAACGCGATCCGAGGCTTGTCCCCGCTGCAGGCCCCCAGCAGGAGCGCGCCAATCATCAGTGCGAAGAGACACGCCCTTCGACCTCTCATCGTTGCGCCCGTTCCAAATTCCAAATAACCATACTCTCATCATAGCGTATAATGCTTGGCGAGGGCGCAATTATAGTTCCCGAGGACCATCCATGACCAGCGATTTGTCACTCGCGCAGCTGCGGCGCTTGCGCTTGCGAAACCAGAGCCTTGCCGAAGATCTGCGCTTGGCGTCCGTGGCGTCGCTTGTCCAGCGTCTCTGCGCCCTGCAGTCACAAGAATGGCCCTCGGCTCAATTGGCAATCGCCGCCCGTACTCCGGGCATCACGCATGAAGACCTCAGGCGCGCGCGCGAAGTCGATCGCAGCTTTGTGCTCACCTGGAGCCTGCGCGGTACGCTGCACTTGGTCGCGGCGGAAGATATAGGTGGCCAGCTTGCGCTTTTTGGCCAGCGCGCCATTAGCGGCACCAATCGCCGCTATCAGCAGCTTGGCTTGAGCGAAATCATTCGCGAAAAATCCCTCGATCACATTGCCGAGATTCTCGCAAAGGACGGCCCGCTGATCCGCGCGGAACTCGCCGAGAAGCTGGGCGCGCGTCGCCTTCCAGTCGCCGGGCAAGCCATCCACCACCTGGTACGCTACGCCGCGCTGCGTGGCCTCATCTGCTTCGGACCCGAACGCGCGGGAGACTTGACCTACACGCTGCTCGCGGAATGGTTGCCGGGCTACCAGGCGCGGGATGCTGACGAAGACTTGCTTCCGATCTTCGCGCGTCGCTATCTGCGCGCCTATGGTCCGGCGTCCAGCGCGGATTTCGCCCGCTGGACTGGCATCAGCGCCAAGCGAGCTGACGCGGCCTTCGGGGCCATTGCTGGCAAATGCGTCGTCTGTGAATCGCCTGTCGGCACAGTCTCGCTGCTCAAGGGGCAGATTCGACATCTTCCCTTAAGTAAAGCGGAGCCCGACCTGCGTTTCCTGCCGCGCTATGACAACTACCTTCTGGTTTACCAGAGTCGTGACTTCATGGTAGACGCGGCTTATGCCAAGCGCGTTCATCCCGGCGGCGGCTTGATCCGCGCCTGTGTCATCATAGACGGGGAAGCCGTCGCCAACTGGAAGCTGGAACAGCGGCGGAAAAGTGCGCGCATCGTCGTGTCCCCGTTTCAAGCGCTTGACAAATCAATTCAGCCACTCTTGGAAGCTGAAAAGGAAAAACTAGCTCGTTTTCTGGGGCGAGAAATCGATTTGAGAATTGAGGACGAGTAGCATGCGCAGCCAACTGTAACCTACAGTGAAAAACGAGTGCTTCGCGAAGTCTCCCCCTGGTGCTTCGGGCGGAGATTTAGAGGGGGGTCGTTACCACCTGCACGGTCAACTCATCCAACTGCGGGATCACATGACCCGCTTCGCGCTGAACCTCAGCGACAACCGCTTGGCTCCCTTCAAGCGTCGTACCGGGCGCGACGCGCACCTTTAGCACGCCGTACATGCGATGCCCGACCCAGCGCATGCGCAGCGTCTCGATCTCCGCCACGCCCTCGATCCCGCGCACATGCGCTTCCACATGCTCCACCAGATGCGGATCGACCGCGTCCATTATGCGATACCAGACCGCCTTGATCGCGTTCCAGGTGATGCCGACTATCGCGAACGCGATCACGATGCCCACGATGGGATCGAGAATAGGCAATCCGATCAAGGTGCCAATAACCGCGATCAGCACAGCCAGCGACGTCAAGCCGTCGATCAGCGCGTGCTGCCCATCAGCGATCATGGCGTCCGAGCCGATGCGCCGACCGACGCGGATCTGCATGAGCGCGACCAACTCGTTGCCCACGAATCCCACCAGGGACGCCAGCGCGATCCACTCCAGGTTTTCCAGCTCCCGTGGATTGAACAGCCTTTGAACGGACTCCAGCAATATATAGGCCGCGCTAAAGCCGATAGAGATTACTATGAAGACGCCCGCGATATCCTCCAGGCGGCCATAACCGTAGGTATACCTGCGGTTCGCCAGTCGACGCGCAAAATAGAAAGCGATCAACAAGGGCACCGAATTGAGCGCGTCGCCCAGGTTATGCACGGTGTCCGCCAGCAGCGCCACGCTGCCGCTGGCGACGTATATGACAACCTGCAGCGCGGTCGTCAGCCCCAACGCCACCAGCGCGATCCAGACGGTGCGGATCGCCAGCTGATTGTCCAGGAAGGCCCTGTCGCCGGCCAGATCGGCGTGGCTGTGATCGTGCGTGAAGCCGGGCAAGTGCAGCACCATAGCGAGCTTGACCAGGATGTTGTCGCTGTGGTGGTGGTGATGGGCGTGACCGTGATGATGGTGATGAGCGTGACCGTGGTCCTGCTGATGGTGATGATGGTCCTCTGCCTTGTGTTCCCGCGTCTCTTCCATAAAAGCCATCCCATAAGTTCTAGCCAAGCCTAACAGACCAGCTCGCGCTTCGGGCTTATTGCAAAAAATTGCAAGACGCTTCAGCAGCGCCGAACATGTAATCAGTAGCGAATTGTCAGCTTAACTTTAGAACCGCTAGGCTTTCGGGAGCCCTCCAGGGGCGCCTGCCGCTTTCATTCCAAGCCCAGCGCGCGCAGGTTGCGATAGCTGATCGCCAAACTCTCGAAGGGGTCGCGCTGGCAGATATCCTGCTCCACGGCGTAGAACTCGACGCCCGCGCGCTGGCAGGCCTCCAGTATGCCCGAGAAGTTCAGATTGCCCTCGCCGACCTCCGCCATCGTCTGCTGGCCGCGCCCATCAGCGCTCGGCGTCATCACCATATCCTTCAGATGAATTACTGGCATCCGCCCCGCCATGCGGTCGATCCAGGCAATGGGATCGGCGCCGCCGTGCTGTATCCAATAGGTATCCAGTTCCGCGCGCACACAGCGCGGATCAGTTTCGGCGAAGAAGAGATCCAAACCGCTGCGGCCGCCGAACTTGACGAACTCGAAACTGTGATTATGGTAACTGAAGCTGAGCCCGGCCTCCGCGAGCCTTTCGCCGATGCCGTTAGCAATGGCCGCGAAGCTGCGGAATCCAGACTCGCTGTCGCGGAATGCCAGCGGCATGCCGCCGATCGCCACATGACGACAACCCCACAATTCGTGCTGCGCGATCACGCCCGCGATATCGTTCTGGAGCTGGTCCACATCGACGTGCGTATTGCAGATCGAAAGTCCGTTGTCGTCGCAAATGCGCTTGATGTCGCTATCGCTTATAGGCCCAACGGACGATACCTGCACGACGCGGTAGCCGATCTCGCGGATCTTCCGCATGCTCTCGGCAAAGTCGGCACGGGTCTGGGTAAAATCTCGTATCGTAAATAGTTGCGCTGCCAGGACCGATTGGCTCATTGCGCTGCTCCCTCCTTGGCGGATTCCTCAATATAAAGCTCTAGCAGGTGGGTGAATTCATCGCCGTCTATCGGCAAGGAAACAGTTTCTCCCTTGTGAGCCGACAGAATGATGCCGTTGTTGATCATGATCGAATGCAAGCCTTCCTCGGCCGGCGCGATCAAGTAGCTTCCCTGCAAAATCGCATCGGCGAAGTTCGCAATCACCAAGTCGTGACCCCCATCGCCATGGCCCTCGAAGTCGACGATTTCGCGCTGGCAAGGCACCTTATCGAAGCCCTTTTGGGATTCCCGCAATTGCTTGATCGATGACCACTGGTTGCGATAGAAAATGATCTCATCGCTCTCATACACCAGCTTGCCATGCTCGCCGGTGATTTCCAGCCGATTGGTCCCGGGCGATTCGCCAGTGGTGGTGATGAAGTGCCCGATCATGCCATTGTCATGCTCGAAGTAGGCGGTCGCCTCGTCTTCCACTTCAATGCGATGGTGCTTGCCAAAACTGGCGAAGCCGTGGATCCGCGCGGGCGCGCCCACCAGCCACTGATATAGATCCAGGTTGTGCGGGCACTGATTCATCAGAACGCCGCCGCCTTCGCCGCTCCAGGTCGCGCGCCAATCACCGCTGTCGTAGTAGTACTGCGTCCGGAACCAATCCGTGATGATCCAACTGCAACGAATCAATCTGCCCAGCTCGCCTCGGTCAATCATGGCCTTGATCTTCCGCCATTGCCCCCAGGTCCGCTGCATGAACATCGCCGCAAATACCAGATTCGGTCTTTGCATCTTGAACCCATGATAAGCGTCGATCATGCGCTGGGCTTCGTTGACGTGCACGGCGATGGGCTTTTCCACCAAGACGTGGATGCCGCGCTCGAAGGCCGCGATGCTCATATCGGGATGATCGTAATGCGGCGTCGCGATGATCACGCCGTCCAGCGCCGCCGAATCCAGCATCTGCCCATAATCGCGAAAGCGGGCGACGCCGCTTTCGGCCTTCACAGCTTGCAACTTCCGGTCGTTCTTATCGCAGACGGCCACCAGGTCCGTATTGGGCAGATTCAGCACATGCCGGACATGCACCGTCCCCATATTGCCCAAGCCGACAATGCCAAGTCTTACTTTCTCCGACGCCATGCTCACCCTCGCGGATCGCTAAGTTGATTCAACTGACCCTGCCGCAAACGAGACAATTATAGCGCAGCGGGGGCGGAATTGCGCCCTGCGCCTCTCGCGCGGTTATGTATCGAATTCGCTTGAAATAAAGAACAGCAACCACTAACAGTCGGTAGGGGCGATCCGCTGGATCGCCCGACGCATGGAAGTTGAATGATCATCGGGCGACTGACGGTCAGTGTCTACGCGACCCACCAAGTCGTCCCTACCAGATCGTTGGTATTTTGGGCGTAGGAATGCATGTCGAAAACTGTAACAGTATTACAACCGAAATGAAAAGGCTATCGCTATTTGCCTTTCCCGGCGGACTCAGGGACAATTATCCTTGACTATTGCCCGGCGCTTTGACCTGATGACACACGAAAACCTCGACTATATCGAGCGGCTGCGCGCCGCCGGCTACCGCGTCACGCCGCAGCGCCTGATCGTGCTCGACGCCATCTGCGAGATCCCCGGCCACGCCAGTTTGAGCCAGATCTTCGCCCGCGTCACTCACCTCGATCCCAGCATCGACAAGTCTACAATCTACCGCGCCCTCGATGTGCTCTGCGCGGTCGGGCTGGCCACGGAAACGACCATCGAGCCGCAGGGCAAGACCTACAGCATCGCCGGCGCCCGGCACCATCACCTGAGCTGCGTAGCCTGCGGGCAAATCTTGACCATCCCCGACGAGGAGCTCGCGGACTTCCAGCGGCGCATGCTGCAAAAGCACGGCTTCCGCATCCAGTCAGAGCACCTGGCCTTCAAGGGGCTGTGCCGGGACTGTCATTCCAAAGACAGCGTGTCAACGGAAAACAAACGCCGCAAACACGCCGAATGAACTGTGCGGCGCGAAGTTTTTGGGTCGATCCGGTGTCATATCGGTCGTTTTGGGCGCATACTCGGTTGCATGTCCCGCTCTATGGGAACAACTTCGGCTTTTATGGGACGTTTTCGGCAAGGGAAAAACTTTTTCTTGCCGACAAGAAAATCAGCTTGGATGCCGGGCTGGCCGGGTGATATGGAGATGTTAAGGCGCACGTCCCGACGAGGGTAGCAGATTTGGTTGGTGAAGGGGCGACTAAATGGTCGCGCATTCGCGGATTGCTTGTGCAAGATCTTTATGTACGAAATGGCGATTTTGCGCTGGAAAACAGGGATTCTGTGGAAAGCATGGGTATGGGCGACCCGTGGGTCGCCCAAACATTACCTCTGTGCCTCTTTCTGATATTCCGCGGTCTGCGGTAGCCGAGCAGTTCTATAGTTTTGTGTGAGCGCGATAACCCGCATACGCTGCCGCCGAGCGGTTGTGGTGATGGTGGCCGTGACTGTGTGCCGTCGGCGTCGGTCCGCAATGGTCCACATAGCCTAAATTTCGCTGACGTAGTGAGATTTAGGCTATGTGACGCGCTGATCAACAGCCCGAACAGTCACCGCCTACGTTGTCGCTGAAGGTATTGCCGCTCTGTTCCACCGTGCCCCTAAAGACGGTGATCGCCCCGCCTCTACGCGCTGCTACATTGCCAATGAACTGCGAATCGCTGACATACGCCGTGCTGTTGAACACTTGCAGCGCGCCGCCGTCGTCCCTCACACGGTTGCCTTCGAAGGTGCTATTGCTGATGGTGACCACGCTCAAAGCCGAAGCTATCGCGCCGCCATCCTCCGCCTTATTGCCGCTGAATACGCTGTCAGTGACAATAACTTCGCTATCCCAGGCATCCAATACACCGCCAAAGTCCGCCGCCGCATTGTCGGTGAAACGGCTGTTAACCAGTTCCAGCCGGCTGCCGCGGTTGACCAGGATGGCGCCGCCGCTCTTGCTATAGTCGGTCGAGCCCCAAACGCTGATGAAGCTGACCTCGTTGTGGGCCCGCGCCTCTGTCAGATGGATGTTTTGCAGGGTAAGCGCGCCCCCCAAATCGACATAAAAGACGCGCCATTCCCCATCCCCGCTGATGGTAAAGCCCGCGCCGTCGATAGTGATGTCGGAGATGATACGCGGTAATTCTCCCGTCAGGGTGATGTCGGCAGTGAGCGTGATGGTGTCGGCGCCATCGCCGGCTGGGCAGGCGCCGCGCTCTAGGTCGGCGTTGGCGGCTCTAAGGGCATCGGAGAGGGTGCAGTCCTCATCCAGCGTGTAGTCGGTCGCTAATGCTGTCGCGAGGCAAAGGAAAAAGATTAGCGTTAGTAAGATATATCGCATGAGATTATCCTCAATAGTTTGTCTACCTATGTATGATAGCATATTGTTGCGAGTCATCGGTGATTTGATTCCGGCGCCATCCCCCGGCCCTACACCTCGGCCCCCTCTCCCACAAAGGGGCGTTGGACACAAAATCTTTTCACCACCGAGGCACAGCACTGGCACCTCGTCAATTATGCGAAATTGGTTAGAAGTCTTCAGCATGAACGGGCGAGCCAGTGGCTCGCCCGTTCAACGATTCTCTTATTTTGGCCAATTCCTTCTTTTGTCGGTCATTTCCGTCAGTTGCTTGGAACTACTGAAGGTCAATGCCGAACGCGCATGTATTATTCGCAATGGCGGCGTAGGTCTGTATTAGGTCTACATTGGCTTAGCGAGAAGTAAGCGATGTGACGCGCCGATCAACAGCCGGCGCAGTCACCGCCTTCGTTGTCGCTGAAGCTGTTACCGCTCTGTTCCACCGTGCCGGCAAAGACGTTGATCACGCCTCCGTCTTCAGCCGCTATATTGCCACTGAACTGGGTATCACTGACAATCGCCGTGCCGTTGAACACTTGCAGCGCGCCGCCGGTTTGCGCGGCCGTGTTGCCGTCGAAGCTGCTATTGCTGATGGTGACCACGCTGAAAGCCGAGCCGATCGCGCCGCCATCCCCTGCCATATTGCCGCTGAATTCGCTGTCAACGATGTTGATTTCGCTATCCCAGCTATCCAGCACTCCGCCATAAGCTTCCGCCACATTGTCGGTGAAGCGGCTGCTAATCAACTCCAGCCGGCTGCCGCGGTTAACCAAGATGGCGCCGCCGCTCTTACTCCTGCCGGTCACGCCATCGACGAAGGTGAAGCTGACCTCATTGTGAGCAAGCGCCTCCGTCAGATGGATGTTTTGCAGGGTAAGCGCGCCGCCCCGATCGACATAGAAGATGCGGAACTGTTGGTCGCCGCTGATGCTGAAACCGGCGCCGTCGATGGTTAGTTCAGAGAGAACGCGCGGCAGTTCGCCTTCCAGGGTGATGTCGGCGCTGAGGGTGATGAGATCGGCGCCGTCGCCGGCCGGGCATTCACCGCGTTCTTCGTCAGCGTTGGCGGCTCGGATGGCGTCAGAGAGGGTACAGTTTTCGTCCAGCGTGTAGTCGGTTGCCAGTGTCGGCGCGAGGCATAGGAGCAAGACTAGGGTTAGTAGAATGTATCGCATGGCTAATTCTCCTTAAAAATATCTATCTTCTTATTATAGTGCATTTTAGCACACTGTTTCCAGTCAGCCGCGCCGGGTCAGGAAAAGGCGTTGCAGTACGCTGACCAACGAAAAGCAAATACCATAATCGCTCCGAATGAACCGTAATACGCGACTGTTTTGAGCCGATCCGGTGTCATACGGGTCGAACAGGGCGCGAACCTGGTTGCATGTCCCGCTTTATGGTGAAAATATCACCCACCCCGCCCATGCGCGTCCATGGCTGCTACCGCCGCGATGGCCACGATATCCTCGACATCGTCGCCCGCTTGCAAAACGTGCACCGGCGCGCCCATGCCCAGCAAGATCGGGCCAATCGCCTCGGCCTCGGTCAAGCGCGACAGCAGCTTGTACGAGGTATTGGCCGCATCCAGATTGGGGAAGACCAGCACATTGGCGTCCCGCACCTGGCTGAAGGGATAGCGATCGTCGATGATATCGATCACCACCGCCGTATCCGCTTGCATCTCGCCGTCGATCAGGATATCCGGCCGCCGCGCCCGCACCAATTCCACCGCCCGCCGCACCTTGTCACTCTGCGGATGGGGCGTGGAACCGAAATTCGAGAAGGACAACATGGCCACGCGCGCGTCCAGCCCCAGCGTATCGGCGAAGTCGTTCGCCAGCACGGCGATCTCCGCCAGCGTTTCGGCATCGGGATCGATATTGACCGTGGCATCGGTGAAAAGATAACTGCGCCCTTCAATCACCATCAGATAGACGCCGGCCGCCCGCGTCGCGCCCTCCCGGGTGCCGAAGACTTGCAGCGCCGGGCGAATCACGTCCGGGTACTCGTAAGTCAAGCCGCTGACCATGGCATCGGCATCGCCCTTCTGGACCATCATCGAGGCATAGTAGTTGCGCTGCCGCACCAGCGAGCGCGCCTTGCCCAGGGTTACGCCCTTGCGCCGCCGCAGGTCGTAAAGCAGATCGCGATATTCATATTGATTGTCGGCCGCATAGTGATCAAAAGCGTCGGGTTTGTAGTTCAAGCCCAAATTATCGATCGTCGCCCGAATACGCTCCGGCCGTCCCATCAGGATCGGATGGGCAATGCCCTCATCGCGGACCTGCATGGCCGCGCGGATGATCTTGGGTTCTTCGCCTTCCGGGAAGACGATGCGCTGGAGCGATCCCGCCCGCGCCCGATTGACGATATTCTGCCGCACCTGCCGCCCGATGCCCTGGCGGCTGATCAGTTCCTGCCGGTATTCGTCGATATCGAGTTGACGCCGCGCCACCCCGGAATCCATCGCCGCCTGCGCCACTGCCGGCGCCACCCAGAGCAATACCCGCGGGTCCAGCGGCTTGGGAATCAGATAGTCGGCGCCGAATTTGATCGATTCCTGCCCGTATGCCAGCAAGACGCTGTCGGGCACGTCTTCGTGCGCCAATGCTGCCAGGGCGCGCGCCGCCGCCATTTTCATCTCCTCATTGATGCCCGTCGCATACACATCCAGCGCCCCGCGAAAGATGAAGGGAAATCCCAGCACATTGTTGACCTGATTGACATAATCGCTGCGGCCGGTGCCGATGATGGCGTCCGGGCGCACTTCCAGCGCCAGTTCGGGCATGATCTCCGGCGTGGGATTGGCCAGCACAAAGAGCATGGGATCAGGGGCCATGTCCTTGATCATGTCTTGCGTCACCGACCCGGCGATGGACAATCCGATAAGCGCATCCGCTCCTTCCAGGGCCTCGTGCAGCGTTCGCGCATGGGTCGGGATGGCGAATTCGGTCTTGTAGATATTCATATTGTCTTCGCGCTGGTGGTGGATGACGCCGCGCGAATCGAGCATGAGGATGTTTTCCCGGGCCACGCCCAGCGACTTGAAGAATTTGCCGGTGGCGATAGCGCTGGCGCCCGCGCCGTTGATGACGACTTTGATGTCCTCCATCCGCTTGCCGGTGATCTCCAGCGCGTTGAGCAAAGCCGCGCCCGAAATGATCGCCGTGCCGTGCTGATCGTCGTGAAATACCGGGATATCAAGCTCTTCGATCAATCGCTCTTCGATCTCGAAGCATTCCGGCGCCTTGATGTCTTCCAGGTTGATGCCGCCGAAGGTGGGCGCCAATGCCTTGCAGACCTCGATGATCTCTTCGGCTTTGCGCGACGTGATTTCAATATCGAAGACATCGACATCGGCAAACTTCTTGAAGAGCACGCCCTTGCCTTCCATCACCGGCTTGGATGCCAGCGGGCCGCGATCGCCCAAACCCAGAATGGCGCTGCCGTTCGAGATCACTGCGACCAGATTGGCGCGGGCGGTCATCTCGTAGGCGGCCAGCGGATCCTTGTCAATCTCCAGCACCGCTTCCGCAACACCGGGCGAATATGCCAGCGACAGGTGCAATTGACTGTCCAGCGGCTTGGTCGGCGCGATCTGAATCTTGCCCGGTCGTCCGCGCCGGTGGTAATCCAGCGCTTCTTGACGCGTAAATGATGCCATGTCGATCATCTCCCCAGAACGATCAGTGGGTCATGTCCCTTATTCTACCGCATCCCAATTATGGAGGTTGCCGATCAAGCTCGTGCCAGGGACAACTCAACGGATCGCCCGCAATATGTCCTGCTGCGCGAATAACCTTGAATTGTCAGCTCAGCTTGCTGCAAATCGTGTCGGCGAAGTCTTCGGTGCTGACGCCGGAGCCGGCCAGGATGTCGGCCGTATGCTCGCCTTCGCTGAGCGCTTCGTGCACTGCGCGCTCGATCCGGTCCGCGATGTCCGGCATCTTCCAGTGATGGCGCACCAGCATCGCCGCGCTGAGGATTGCTGCTGTCGGGTTGGCCACGCGCTTGCCGGCGATGTCCGGCGCGGAACCATGCACCGGCTCGGCAATGGCGACCTCTTCGCTCAAGTTTAGCGCGGGCGCCAAACCCAAACCACCGCCCCAGGCCGCCGCCATATCCGACAAAATATCGCCGTAGAGATTCGGCGTGAGGATGATATCGAAGCGCGTCGGTTCTTTCACCAGCCAGTAAGCTGCCGTATCCACCAGCAATTCATCCGTCTCGATGTCCTCATACTCTTGGGAGACTTCGTAAGCCACGCGCCGAAACAGCCCGTCCGTTTGCGGTAGAACGTTACCCTTGTGCACGATGGTGACTCGGCGGCGCCCCTCGCTCCGCGCCAGTTGAAATGCCTTATGCGCGATAAGCTCGGTGGCGCTGCGCGTTATGCGCTTGGTCGCTGTCCCGGTATCACCGGCATCGTCCGTCTGCTCATCGCCGATGTACAGGTCTTCGGTATTTTCCCGCACGACCAGCAAGTCCACACCCTCGCGGGCCGTCGGTACCGGCAAGTAGCGCGTCGGGCGCAGGTTGGCGTAGGTTTCCATCAATCGGCGCAGCTTGACGATCGGCGAGGAGTAACCCGCAACCGGATACGAAGGCGAACTGCAAGCGCCGAATAACACCGCCTTCGCTTCCTTGGCGATGCTCACCGTTTCTTCGGGTAGCGCCTCGCCGGTCGACTCGAAGGTACACCAGCCGGCAGCTGCAGAGACGATATCGAGTTCGGGGAAAAGCTGGCGCAAGACGCACACCGCCGCCGGCACGACTTCGTGGCCGATGCCGTCGCCTTCAATCACACACAGCTTCACAGCAGACTCTCCTAACAGCGGTCGTCTCGCCCGGCCAATTTTTTCCAAAGACAAGCGGTCTTGCAAAACAAATCTATTGGGCCGCGACAACGCGCTTTAGGGAAGCGCAGGCGGGGAAGTTGTATATTGTTTACATTGTGTCACATCCAAATCGCTTTGTCGAATTTTCCTCATATTTTGCCGTAAATTCGCACAAGCGCGCGTGTGTCTTCAGGCTGCGGTCATATATCTGTTGGGGGCCGAATTGTCCATTAAACGCTGCATTGGCGGCTGCTGCCCGCTTATTCACTTCTGGAGCATTATCGACTACAATAGCTGTGAAACAGGAAGGAACCCTCCACATTGTCGGAACTTAAACCATGCGTGAGATGCGAGTCGGAATTGCCACTTTCGGAGTTTCCCCATCCCGAAAGCGCCTTTTGCAAAGACTGTACCGACGAAATCGTTAACATCATCCGAACCAAATACAGCACCATAGAAGCCGCCCACTTCCGAGCCAAACTGCGCCGCCGCTCCCGCGAAGCCATGGAGGAACTACGGCGCAAGATGCTGTAAAGCAGCTTCACGCGCTTCTCAGGTCCCGGTCGCAACGGTTAAAGCGCCAAGCAACTCTCGGGCAAGCGCTTGACGGTCTTCGTCAACGAGCGCCCGGCCGCCCGCCATAGCGATTGAAACCCATGACATCCTTTCCCTGGGCCAGAATCGCCGTATGCCCGGGATGCAAGGGCACCTGATCCTGAAAGATGTGCACGATCGGCAAAGTCACCCGCACGGAAATGCCCAGCCGGCGCTTGGTCGACGCGTTCTTGCTCGAACGGTGCAGCAGGCGTTCGCTGAACAAGAAGAACTCGCCCGGCTGCAATTCCATATTGAGGGCTTGCTCGACGTCAAAGTATTGCGGATCCGCCATGTGCTTGAAGGCCATGCCCGCTTCCGTGGGAATATGCGGAATCGAGCGGCGGTGAGACCCCGGGATGATCTGGACGCAGGAATTCTCAACCGTGACCTTGTCAATGGCGATCCAGGCGGAAATATTGACCGGCGGTTCCAGCGGCCAGAAATTGATATCCTGGTGCCAGGGGATCTCCGCGCCGCCCGGCGCCTTTAACCAGAAATTGGTCGCCCATGCCACCAGATCCGGTCCCAGCAAACCGGCGATGCGCTCGATGATGGCCGGATGCGTCGCCAGATCGTACACGGCGGGGCAGTCCATATGTCGGGATTGCCCGCGCGATCGCGGATTGGGACCATCGCTCTCCAGCACCTCGGTCTCGATCTCAGTCCGTATCTCCGCCATTTCCCCCGGGCGCATCGCCGCGTAGGGTCCCAAATAGCCGTTGGCGACGAAGAAATCAACGTCTTCACGGCTTAAGCGATGGTCTTGATTTGAATCTGCCATGCCCGTTCCTTTCATTATGAAGTTGCAAATGCTTTGCCTAGCCGACGCTGACGGTACTGCCGTCGGCCGTCTTTTCTACCAGCAGGCGCGCCGGAAAAGAATCGCGCAATTCATCGATATGGGTGATCACCAGGATCAAGTTAAAATCCGCTTGAATCTTGTTGATGGCGTCCACGAGCCCCGCCCGCCCCTCGGCATCTTGAGAGCCAAATCCCTCGTCAATGAAAAGCATACGCAAATGCCCGCCCGCCCGCCGCGCCAACAACTTCGAAAGCGCGATACGAATGGCGAAATTGATGCGAAAGGCTTCGCCCCCGCTGTACATCTCATAATCGCGCGCGCCCAAGCTGTCGGCAATCGTGACATCTAGCGTCTCCACCGCAGCGCTGGCCAGCGTCTCTCTCTGCGTATTGAAGCCGATGCGCATGCGCCCGTCGGTCATGCGCGTCAACAGAGCGTTCGCCTCCGACTCCAATTCAGGGATTGCCGTTTCTATGATCATCCCCGGCACGCCGTCACGCCCGAATGCAATACGCAATTCCTTCCCCAAGCTCTCTTCATTCAAGGTGCTATTGAGTCGTCCCTGCAAGCGCGTTCGCATTTGGCGCCCGGCGGCGACCGCCTTCAGTTCTTGCTCAGCGATCGTCTTGCGCTCGCGCAGAAGCTGAACTTCGGCCCGGGCTTGGTCGAGCCGGCCGCGTAGTTTACCCTCTTGCTCGACCTGCGCTGCCAGGCGCTTGATCTCGCTCGCGTTCATCTCCAGATGCCGCTCATCGTCGCTTTGCGCAGCCCCCAGCGCGTCCAATTGCTTCCGCGTCTTGTCCCGCAGTTCTTGCGCTTCCGGCAGATTCGCCTGCGCGAATTCCAGGTGTTTTTGACGCCGATCATAAGCGGCAAGCGTCTCGAGCTGCGCTCTATTGTCGGCATACGATGTCTCGGCGCCAATGATCCGCGAACGCTGCTCTGCCAGTTGCGTCAGTTGACGGCGCAATTCCCTCCCGAAACTCGCCTCCTCGAGTTGCGCTTCGACCTGTGTCAGTTGACCCCGCAGGATGCGCAAATTGTTCTCCGCATCGCGTACCGCCTTCATCTGCTTGCTTAAGGCGCCTTTCCGCTGCTGCAGAGCCGGCAAATCCTTGAGTTGCCGGGCCCAGTCGTCGACTTCCCTCTGCTTTGCCAGGCTGTCGCCGTCGATGCGCCGAATCTGCTCGAGGCAATCGCGGTAAACTTGGCGCTTGGCGTCGCGCTCGCTGGTCAATTGCGCTATGGTCTCGCTTCGATGATCTTCGGTCATGGCTTGTCCACAAAGCGGGCAGGTGGCTCCGTCCGCCGCATTCATTCTTTCCAGGCGCTCATTGAGCGCTTGACCTTCGCTCCGCAATTGCTTCAACAGGTCCCGCAAGCTCAAGCGCCGCGCCGCCAGCGCTTGAATCGCCGTTGTTGATGCGTCCCGGCGCGAATTCAAGTTTTCCAGCTTGGCAAGTTCGGTACTTATCGCTCCCAAATCGCCTTTTTCCCCAGTACTGATCTGCGCTTCCAACTGCTCGATGCGGGCTTTCAAGACCTCGCCTTCACTTGTCAGTTTCGCCGCTTGACCTGCCAGTGCCGTTTCCAGCTTGTGGACCTGCGCATCGAGGGCTTGCTGCTGGGACAAGCTTTCGGCGATTGCGTTCTGGTTTTCGCGCGCGGCCTGCAACTGCTGATAGCCCGATTCAATCGCATCGGCGCCCGCAATGATCTCATGATATTCAGCGATTCTGTCATCCTGCCGCTCAATCTCTGCCTCAGCCGCCTCCATATCAGCGCGGCGCGAGGCGATGCGGCGCTCCAACTGGCTCCGGTTCTCGCGTTCGCGCAGCAGCAATGCCGAGGTATTGGCCAAACTGTCGTACTGCGCGCCGATTCTATCCAGCTTGACTTGCGCCTCGTCGACCGACTTTGTCAGCCCGTCCAGCGCCTCCCGCAGTTGCGATTCGCGCGCAATCTCTTCGTCGGCTCTCCGGATATCGTGCTCGAGGATGCTGATCTCTTGCGCGATTTTGCCCAACTCGCCTTTGACAGCGTCCTCATAAACAGTCCATTTGTCCAAACCGAGAATCTCTGCCAGAATCCGTTTTCGTTCAGCAGGGGTCTTCAGCGTGAAGGCATCAGCGCGTCCTTGTTGCAAAAAAGCTGAATGCACAAAGGTTTCGTAGTCCAGCCGCAAGATCTGATTAAGCTTGTCCTGCGTCCGGCGGATGCCTTCTGCGTTAATCCGGCGAGGGCTTTCATCCGCTCCCCAGACCAGCAAATCAAGCGTGCCGCGTCTGCCACGTCCGGTCCGCGCCCGTCGCCGCAGCACCCGATAGCGGATGCCATCTTGCTCGAAGTCAAGGCTGACCTGCATCTCCCGCTGGCCCTGGTGGATCAGATCATCTTCGCGCCGCGCGCGGGCTTTACCCCAAAGCGCCCAAGTGATCGCATCGAGCAATGACGACTTGCCTACGCCGTTATTACCGCTGATACAAGCCAGGTCAATGCCATCAAAACTGATCGGTTTGGGCGCGCGATAGGCCAGAAAATTGCTTAGTTCCAGGCGTTTCGGGATCACCTAGGCTTCCCTCGTTCGAGTGTCGTATCCGCAGCCGCTCGGCTCTGCGTCCTCGGTGGTTAAGAAAATATGATGCGATTGCCCTGCTGTGAAGGGCCTATTTCAAAGGACAGGCCTGTCAAACTCTGCTACAATCAGCGCTATCATTGGACCGGGAGTCGCTCATGCTCACCGCGCTCTACGACGGTCGCTGCATCATTTGTCAATCGACGCGCGGAACCATTTCAGCGCTCGACCGGCGGCATCGCGTCAGATTCATCGATCTGCACGACCGCGACGCCTGGCAATCGCAGTTTCCGCAACTGAACGACGCTGACCTGCTAGGAGCAATCCACGTCGTTGATGAACGCGGTGCGGTATTCGCTGGCATCGACGCCACCCGCCGCATGCTGCGTGAATTGCCGCTTGGTTTACCGATTTGGCTGCTTCTGCAAGCGCCGGGCGCGGATAAGCTGGGTGCCGCCCTGTACAGTTCCATCGCTCGTCGCCGTTACCGGATCAACCGCTTATTTGGCAAGCCGATTCCCGATTGCGATGACGGCAACTGCGAGACCGCAGGCTGAGTCGCCATGTTCGCACGCTCATCTGTCCGTGTATACCCAATAGCGCCGCGTGAGCACGCCGCGCTTATTGTCGACCCGGTCAACGAGGACCCCGCCATTGGCTTCGATAATTTTCCAGGACCCCGTATTGTCATCATCGCAGGTGATCAGTATATCAGCGATGCCGCGTTGACGAGCCTTCTCGATCGCGAGTTTACATAGCAGCGAGCCATATCCTTTTCGACGTTGAGAAGGGCGGATCTTGTAACCGAGATGCCCGCCAAACAATTTCAGGCTCTCGTTCAGATGATGACGTAAAGACACCTCGCCCAAATAGCCCACATTGTTCGCGACCAGCCAATACTGCGTCGCCGGCACCATGCCCGCCAGGGGCTCAGTTTCCGCCTGACGCAGCGCCAGCAGATACTCGCCGAAGCGCTCTCGAAGGATCTCAGGATGCCAGGTCGGCTCCTGGTTTTCCGCGATGTATTCATAAACGGCATCAATATAGCTGTCCTTATACGCGGGGGACGGCCGTTGGAGAAAAGCCGGTTCTGGTGTCATTTTGGCAATCAACGCGGCTGGGCGCCAAGATTCGCGCCCGTGGAGTCTGTTGCGCTTGGTCGTCTGGCAACCGGGATTCCGCGCCGCCTCTTCCGCTGAAGAAGGAATGCCGCAGGGGTTTTGCCTTTAGGCGCTGCCTTCAGCTTCTTGCGCCGCTTCTCCCTCGGCGGCGCTGACTTCGGCAACGTCTTCCGGATCATCTTGATCTTCCCAACTGATGATCCAGATACATGCGCCAGCAACCAGCACTGTGGCGACGATCAACGCGATCCACTGAGAAGTCTCCAAGCCCACGTTACGCGCTTCGTATACCAGCAAGGCGACCATGCCAACCGCCAAGATCACCCATGCCGAAAGCCGGGGATGACGCAAAACCCATTTGACGCCGGGAATATGTTCCATGTGATACAAGTCCTCACACCGGATACCTGAACTAAGTATAGCCTCTATACATTTATAGCGACAAGTCTGAAGCTGATAGTCGAAATCGCGCTAGTAGGTCGGCGGCAACGTCCCGTGAACTCCCGCGCTTGCGGGCTTCTGAAATGTTTACGCGATTCTTGCAAACCTTCGGTTTTCAAGTGCGTATAGCACATAGATAAGCACAGGTTTACGTAAACCGCGTCGCCCATGCGACGAGAAGGCTTACTATTCTGCGAGAGCGCGCCATTCTTGGGATCTTTTCGCCGGTTGCGCGCCGAGCGGCTACAGGAGCGAATTGCAATGAGCAAGGAAAAACGCAAGGTCGAGTGGTCATTTGATTTTGAGAGCATGGGCGACCGTGTCAGCCAGTTCTTTTCGGACATGATCGGCGACGATGTTGAGGTAGAGACAGCCAACTTGATCACGCCGCTAAATGGCGCCAAATCCGCAAGCGTCGAAATAGACTTTTCGGTTGGGAGAGCTAGCCTGAACGCCCTCTCCCCTGACAGCGACAATCTGTTCGAGGCGGAGATAAACTATGTCGGCGAATATGAATTCGAGGTCAGTGGCACGGCGAAGCGTTCCATCAAGTTGCGGCAAAAAGGTCAATTTCCCAAGGGAATCGGTCGCATCATCGGCAATAACAAAGATCTGCATTGGGATATCGCCCTCGCCCCAGGCATCCCCTACCAATTGAACATGAAAGGCGGCGTCGGCGAAACCGATATCGACCTAAGCCATCTCCTGGTCGATGACATCCGTCTGGAAACCGGGGTCGGAAAGATAGCCCTGACCTTGCCGACGCAAGATGCGCCGATTGACGCCAAAGTCAGCGGCGGCGTCGGCAAGACCGATATCACCATTCCCGACGGGGGTTGCGGCAAGCTCGATATTGACGGCGGCGTTGGCGAAGTCATTGTCACGTTGTCGCCGGAGGCGGCGGTTCAGCTCAACGCGAACGCGGGGCTGGGCAAAGTCGACCTGCCAGAGGCCTTTAAGCGGGTCAAGGGTACAGGGCATGTGATAGGTGTAGATGGCACTTGGGAGACCGCCAACTTCAAGGGAGCCGAGAAAAAGATCGCTATCGACTTCGACGGCGGGATCGGCAGCTTTCAATTGCAGTTTTTCGACGTGCTATAACACGACGAATGGACTGAAGGGACTCGTCCCGCGCTTTTAAGATGGCGCCGCCGCGTCCTCTGGCGGTGGCATGCCATCTTGCACCATCTTGACCAACATCTGTGTCAGTTGATTGGTGGCTTTCTCGACGGTCAGATCGGGGCAAATGACAGCGATTTCATGGCTGATCATTTTCATCAGGCGGCTTTTCAGCTTCGTCTCGACCGCCGTCAACTTGTCGCTTTGTTCGCGCCAGAACAGATCGCGCAGGGCTTGCGCCATAGCCATCGGTTCGCGGGTTTGTATTTGCTTCTGGATTTTCGCCTGGCGGGCGCGATAATCGTCGGACAATTCACAAGGCGGCTCGGCGAAGACCTCCTCGATTATGGTCAGGTCCTCAATTGCCGGGCGTATATTCATGTCGGTCGCCACGTCGACCGGGATCATCACTTCGCCTCGCTCGCCGACTAACTCAACGATGTGGTAGGCCCGCGTTTTCCCTTGCAGCGTCAGTTTCTTCTTGCCAACAACCGTACCTGCACCGTAACGGGGATGAATAATCTGGTCACCATTTGAATACATAAGCGTTTTCCCCTACTGTTTTCCTTGTTGCAATTCGTCACGCATGTTCATGTAGCGCGGTCCGATTGCTCGCTCATCGTACCGCCGTCCTCCAATAACTTGTCTCCTGTTTACCTAAACCGCGTCGCGCACGCGACGAGACCGTTGACGATTTTGCCTGAGCCGGGCGGACCTTGTCGCTGCCGCCGAGCGGCTACTTTCTTCTACGAATGCGCCTTGGCTTCCGTAGCGCAAGCCTGCTTTGTTCTCGAACATCATCCTGATTTTGATACACATTGCACAAAGCGAAGCCTCAACACGCATTGCAAATATCACGATGACGACAGGCAAAACAGCCGGCCGAGATCGCCAAGCACTGGATTTCTTTGCAAGTTTTGTGGTCACACGCCGAGGAATGCAGTGGGTATTGAGGGAAACTGTATAGATAGACTCTGTTCGATAACCGTTCACTCGCCTAGCTTACCACGAAAGCCGCATTTTTCCAAGTGCTCCAGACGCGGCGGGCCCAGGGTCCTGCCCAGCGCATACGCTCTGGAATGACAACAATTGGAGGTCCAGGACTGGAAAAAGTCGCTCGGCTATCGCAAATCGCGCTCCATTAAATGAGAGCGCCTGCGGCTATAGATAGGCATCGGGCCGCCGGTCTTCAAACACGGGTATCTTCATCCTCACCCGATTGACCTCGTCCAAATCGATTTCCGCGGTCAAGAGCTCTTCATCTTCGCCGCCTTCTATGAGCACCTCACCCCAAGGATCGATGAGCATCGAGTGTCCGCCGAAAGCCGTTCCGCCGGTCTCGCCACAGGCGTTGGTCGCGGCGACATAACACTGGTTCTCGATCGCCCGCGCTTTCAACAGCGCGCGCCAATGCCCTACGCGGGCCAGGGGCCATTCAGCGCATAGAAGAATTAACTTGGCTTCGTCCGCCACCGCGTAACGCCGGAACAACTCCGGGAAACGAAGGTCGTAACAGATCGAAAGTCCCGTCACGCCCCAGGGCATACCCAGCGCGGTCGGGCTCGCGCCCTCACCCAGCCACAAGTGCTCGTCAAACAGCCGGAAGAGATGAATCTTGCGATAGGCGCCAGCGAGTCGTCCATCCGCCGCATGCAGCGCCGCGCAATTCATCGCCGCGCCATTGGCCCGCTCCAGGGCAGAGCCATAGATGGCGATGCGATACTCTTCCGCCAGTGCCGACAGGCGCGCGAAGCTGCCGGCATGCAAGTCGTCGGCGTAAGTCAGCGCGTTTTCCAGGTCATATCCGGTCGTCCATAGCTCCGGTAGCAGAACAAGATCGGAGGCGCTTTGCGCCGCCCCCTCGATTAGCTGCTCAGCACGTTCGAAATTCTTGTCGACATCACCGAGTTCGATGTTCATTTGACCGAGACTTACGGTTATTTGTGTCATGGCCATCACCCATATACTTGCGCCCGAGTATAGCTAAAGCTGCACCCGGATGCAATTAAGCTTAGAGCGCCTGGCTCAACCTACGATTCACCACCGCAGGGCAATAAATCGCTTGCCAGCGATCACGATCGAGCTTAGTTTGCAGGTGAACAAGCACGACGGGCAAGCAGGGAAAGGCGTTCTTAATGTTTGGCTGCGAAACTAGCAGAACTCTGAGATATATAATGTTTCTCGCGATAATGATGCTTCATTTTCCGCTGGCTGTCGCGGATGCGCTCGACATACGGGTCGACGAGACCTGTAGCTTGCGCGATGCGATCAGATCCGCCAATTGGGACAGCTCTATTGGCGGCTGCCCGGCTGGCGACGGCATCGACCAGATTCTGCTCTCACAAGATATCACGTTGGCAGAGAAGCTTCCCGATATCTCGTCCATGGTCGCCATCAATGGCAATGGCCACACCCTCAGCGCTGCAGATCGATATCAGCACTTTGCCGTGAAAGAAGACGCCACGCTCTGGCTAAACAATATCGTTCTGAGCGACGGCTATGGCGGTTATTATTCGTCAATCATTAACCGTGGCCATCTGATCATCCAGGACAGCCTGATCCAGGACAATCATGCCAATCAAAGCGCCGCAGTCCTCATGAGCCGTGGCAATCTCACGGTCAGACGAAGCATGCTCTTGGACAACCGCAGTGGCTGGCACGGCATCATCTCGTCCTCCGGCGAAACCACAGTTGAACACAGTACCATCAGTTCCAATTTGGGACCTGCCGTCAACGGGGGCAGGACACTGAGAATCAAAGACAGCACGATCAGCGGCAATCGCCGCGACACATTGAACCGAGCCGCTATTGAGATGGGCGAGGGTCACTTGAACTTGGACAATAGCACGGTCAGCGACAACGAAGGCGGTGGAATATCAATCACGGGCGGCAGCGCCTTTATCGACAACAGCAGCATCATTGGCAATTTTGAAGGCAGAGGAGTTTCCCTTTACGATGCCCGTTTCGCAGAGATCAGCAACAGCACCATCAGTGGCAATCAGAGCGACAGCAGCGGCGGCGGACTTTACGTCGGCGGCAAGTCCGATGTCACCCTGCAACACGTCACACTAGCTTACAACAAAGGCGAGAGCGCCGGCGGCATTTACCGGCGCGAAGGGTCGATCAAACTGATCAACAGCATCATAGCGGGCAATCAACCCGTGGATTGTCGCGCCGTCCTCGACCAGAACATCAGCAATCTGATCGAAGACGGCACCTGTTTGCCAGCGCACGCTGGCGATCCTCTGTTGCTTCCTTTGACCGGCGACCCCGCCTTTCACCCGCTCGCGGACGGCAGCCCAGCCATCAACAGTGCCGATCCTGACCATTGCTTTGATAAGGATCAAACGGGAAATGAACGTCCTGACACAGCGGATGGAGGCTGTGATATCGGCGCGATCGAATCCCAAACCGGAATCGCGGCAGAGCCCACGCCGGCGCCAGCCTTGTGCACGCTCGCCGACGCGATACGCGCCGCCAATAGCGATCAACCCGTCGGCGCCTGCCCAGCCGGGGACGGCCACGATACGATCATGCTGTCCGATTTTATCAGCCCGGAAGACTACAGAGTCTTGAGATTGAAAAATGAATTACCGGCGATCACTTCCGAATTGACAATTGAAGGAAACGGCAACGGCATCAGCGGAAGGCGCAAGCATCGCATCTTCCTTGTCGACGGGGGCAGATTGACCCTCAAAGACATACGCCTGCATGCCGGTAGCGCAATTATGGGCGGCGCTATTCATGTCAGGAAACAAGGCAGCGTACAGATCAACGACAGCTCGATCTGTTACAACTATGCGGAGGAATATGGCGGCGCGATCTCCGCCGAAGACGCCTCGCGGCTGATCATTCGTGGCAGTGTCATTTGTGACAACGAAACACGCGAAGGACTAGACTACAGAGGCGGAGGCGGCATCGCGATATCGGACGGATCGACGCTGGAACTCATAGGCAGCGATCTCTATGAGAATGTCAGCGATGACCACGGCGGCGCAATCTATAGCAAGGGCGCAATCGTGAACATTTCGGACAGCCGTATCAGTCGCAACGAATCCCGAGAGTCGGGCGGCGCGATCAGCGCGGAACAGGGATCGAAGCTGTCGATTGCCAGAAGCGCCATAGTTGATAACCGAACGGGCTTGGGCGCAGGCGGCATTGAGCTTGACGATGCAACAATGGATATCACGAACAGTACCATCAGCGGTAATCTGGCTCAAGGTTATGATGCCGAGTTTAGCAGTAGTGGCGGCGGAATCAGCGCCAGCAACAGCAAACTGTCGCTAATACATGTTACGCTGAGCGATAATCGCGCCGACCATGTCGCCGGGCTTCACGTGTCTTCGTACAAGGACCCGAGCGAAGTCATGCTGATCAACAGCATTCTGGCGGGCAATGCCGGCGACGACTGTTACATTGGCGATCGCGACCACCTGAAATTAAGTTCGGCAACACTTGTTCAAGACGGCGCATGCCAGGCGACGTTGCTCGGCGATCCGCAGATAGGGTTTTTGAAAGGATCTCACCCGCATCATCCCCTGCGCGCAACGAGCCCGGCCATAAACGCCGCCGATGCAGCGCACTGTCCAGCCACCGACCAGTTAGGCAGACCCCGCCCACAAGCCGGCGGCTGCGATATCGGCGCCATTGAATCCGCCCTTGAACTTCAGCCGACGCCCGCGCCCACGGTCTGCACGCTTTTTGACCAGATCGTCGCAGCCAATCGCGATGCAGCCTATGGCGCTTGCCCGGCCGGGGAAGGCGCCGATACCATCGTACTGAAAGAGGACATTGTGCTCAGCGAAGCGCTGCCACAGATTACCTCGGCCATCACCGTCGAGGGTCAGGGCTTTAGCATCAGCGGCGCCAATGCCCACCGCATTTTCAATGTGGTTGCCCAAGGCAAGTTAGCGCTGAACAATCTCATTTTGCGGGACGGCGACGCTTGGAATGGAGGCGCGATTCGCGTAGCAAGAGGTGGCGAGCTTGTACTCAGCAGCAGCGAGATTCGCGCTAGTTCGGCTATGGCCGGCGGCGCCATCGTATCGTATGGACATCTGACCATCCGCGACAGCAGCTTCCGCAACAACAGATCAAAAGATGTAGGCGGCGCTATTGGGACTGTCGGCGTGGATGCGCACTTGTCTATCGATCGCAGCTCATTTGTGGGCAACCGGGCGGAATCCCAAGGTGGCGCAATATCTAGCCACTTGTCCGATGCACAAGTTACAAACACAACGTTCAGCGGAAACTCGGCGCGAGTAGGAGGTGGCATTGCGGCCGTCGGCAGTTTGGAAGAGCATGTTTCGTTATCGCTGAAGCATGTCACAATGACGGACAACACGGCGCACATGGGCGCCGCGCTAAGTTCGGGCGCCAACGTCTACATCCGCAACAGTATCGTGACAGGCAGTATCAGCATCAGGGATTGCTACATATTATGGGCCACATCGACCAATATCATCGAGGACGACGAGTGTCTGGATGTGATCAAAAGTGATCCCAAGCTCGATGATCTTAGCGGCGAAAACCTCCATCATCCACCCTTAGAAGACAGCCCCGCCATCAATGTGGCAGATCCCGATGATTGCCCGCCACTCGACCAACTCGGCAACTTGCGCATGCAAGACGGCGTTTGTGATCTTGGCGCGGTCGAATATCACGAAAATGTCGCACTACCGTCACACAGTTCCAATGACGCCTGTTCGCTCGCCGACCAAATCCGCGCCGCCAATACCGACCAAGCTGTTAGCGGCTGCCCGGCAGGTGATGACGCGGACACCATCATCCTTGACCGGGAAATTACACTCTCCAACCCGCTGCCGGCCATCACCTCAGTGATTACAATTGATGGCCGGGGACACAGCATTAACGGCGCCAATCGCCAACGCATTTTCCGCATAGAGGGCGGTGCGCTGACAATCAACGACCTGACATTGACCAATGGAAATGCTTTGCGGGGCGGCGCTATCCTCGTCCGCGGCGGCAATCTCCACCTTAACAGGAGCACCATTTGCGGACACGACGCCACCTTTGCTGGTGGCGCAATTTATGCCGAAGCTGCATCGACATTGACCATCCGCCGATCAACACTCTGCGTCAACGGGACCGTCGCCTGGGATGCCAATGGCGGCGCTATCTACCTGGACAAATCCTCGACCTTGGATATGGTGAAGGCCGAGTTCGACGACAATCACACACAGAAGGCCGGCGGCGCCATCTACAGCCGCGCCTCGACGCTGAACATCAATGACAGCGCTTTCACAAATAACCGTTCCGGCTACAGTGGCGGCGCTATCGCGGCTGAAGCCGAATCTGCGCTTTCCATTCGGGCAAGCGCTGTCGTGGATAATTCGACCGATGCGCTGGGTGGGGGCATCATGATCGAAGGTTTTTCAACATTAGACATGCTCAATAGCACGGTGGCTGGCAACGACGACTGGCAAGGTAGCTGGGAGACCGATAGTCGCGGCGGCGGCATCTACAGCCGGGACAGCGATGTCACGCTCACCCACGTCTCATTTGTCGCCAATCTCGCCGATAAGGGTTCCGGTCTCTATGCGTCGGGTAATCTAGATACGTCCAAAATCAGGCTCTTCAACACCTTCTTGGAGAGCAATAACTCTAGTTGCCACTTTGAACCGCTCGACATCTTGAAAGACAGTACAGGTAGTATTGCCGACTACAAGTCTTGCCATGGAATTAACTGGGACTGGCTGCGGGTAGAGCGGCATCTCCTGACGCCGCCCTATTATTCTTTGCGCGAGGACAGCCCAGCCATTGACGCCGCCGATCCGCGTTATTGCCCGCCCACCGACCAACTCGGCAACCCGCGCCCACAAGGCGACGGCTGCGATGTCGGCGCGCTTGAATATACGGGAGAGTAGCAATTGAGGAAACGGACTCAGGCTCAGCAATCCAGACCAGTTGATCGATAGTTTAGTCATGGGCTGCCTCGCGACACATTTGACGGCGCGTATGGCGGAGGCGAAGCGTGGGCGCAATCTATCAAGCGCCGACAGCATAGCCGACGATTGGCCTATGCTCGCACGCGAATCGCTTGTCTGCCGCCGTGACCTGTCTTACTCTGCGAGAGAATTCCATTGCGACAAGATGTGTGAAAGGCGACCTCATGCCTACCATCGGGAAGGCAATCCCCTTTATTCTCTACGTTTCGGTGGCGCTGTTTGCTCTGTGCCTGTCCGACTATAAGGTCATGGCAGCGGTCATACCGGTGGAAGCCACTTGCGATCTGCACGACGCAATCGTCGCCGCCAACACGGACAGTCCAACGGGTGGATGCCGCGCTGGCTCGGGTGCCGATACCATCTACCTGACCCAAGATGTCACACTGACCAAAGAGTTGCCAGCCATCAAATCGGTCATATCGATTGACGGGAACGGGCACACGATTAGCGGGGACAAGCGCTTTAGGATTTTTAGAGTCGGCGAAAGACCATTTGGTCGCGATGATTCCGGTGTTGAAATCAAGCTTACAATCAATCGGCTGAAAATAACCAAAGCGCGCGGCGATTTGGGTTCCGCGATGTACGTTGCGATCGGCGCGGAAGTCAACATATACGACAGTCAGGTAAGAGCCAGCTACGCCCGTGAAGGTGGCGCAATCTTCAATTGGGGTCAACTGAACATAGCTGGCAGTTCGTTTTCGAACAATCTGGCTATGGACAGTGGAGGCGCCATTGAGAATCACAGATCGGCAACGCTGGAGGTCATAAACAGCACGTTCAGCAACAATTCTGCCGGCTATCAGGGCGGGGCGATATTCAGCAGCGGACCGGCGACAGTGCGATCAAGCAGCTTCGTGCGAAACGCCGCCTTGGAAGGCGGCGCGGTCTTCAGTTACGAAGACGCACTCTCGGTGGCCAACAGCACATTCAGCAGAAACACTGGGGCGGATTCGGGAGGCGCTCTCCATCTAGAGACGAGCATCGCGACTCTCACACATCTCACGGTGCATGGCAATGAGTCCAGAAATGGTGGGGGACTCTTCCAGGATTCCGGTAGCGTCAGCCTTTTTAACAGTATTATCGGTGGGAGTATTGACGGGGTAGATTGTGTTGGGAAATTTGCCGGGAATCGCGGCAACTTAATCGAAGACGGCAGCTGTGAGCCGGCTTACTTAGGTTCCCCGCTGCTGCAGCCTTTGTCAGGCTCACCCGCTCATCATCGCCTGTCCGCGGGCAGCCGGGCGAACGGTAACGGTGAAGTGGAATATTGTGCCAGAACAGACCAGTTAGGCAACAGCCGACGCGCACGCTATCACTGCGATATTGGCGCTGTCGAAAGGAAAGGCGAGATTGAAGCCGTCAGCAGAGCCACGGAAACTGCGCTGCCACGAGAAGAGCCAAATTGTACTCTAGCTGATCAAATCCTTGCCGCGAATCGAGACGAACCGGTGGGCGCCTGCCCAGCCGGTCACGGCGCCGACACTATCCATCTGGAGCAAGACATAGTGCTAACGGAACAGCTTTACAGAATCACTTCAGAGATTGTCATCGAGGGAAACGGGCATTCTGTTAGCAGCAAACACAAGACGCGCATATTCGACATCGGCGAAACCGGACATCTCACGATTCACAACCTGAACATGACACGCGGGAGCCACGCGATTCAAGGAGGCGCCATCAGATTGCTCGGCGGTACGCTGAAAATCGCTAATTCAACGATCCGCGACAGCCATTCGGGTTACGGCGGCGCGATCTACAGCGAGCATGGGACCGTTGAGATTGACAATAGCGAGCTAAGCGCCAACTCGGCTCATTTTGGCGGTGGCGCTATTGCCAGCGAAGATGACAGTTCCCTGGCTATTGCCAACAGTATCATCAGCAATAATGTGGCACGCGGCGGGGGTGCCTTACGGGTATCGGACGGAACCATGACATTGATCAACAGTACCCTTAGCCACAATTCCGCGTACTATGGAGGCGCGATCTATAGCAGCGGCGGCGGACACCCAGATTCGGAATTCTCACCTGAAGACAATACGCTTGCCATAATCGACAGCGTAATCAGCCAAAATAGCGCCACCCAGTTCGGCGGTGCCATCAATAACTCGTCAAATAAGCTTGCGATCCTTGGCAGCGCCGTCAGCGACAATCAGGCTGGCATTGCCGGTGGCGCGCTTATCATGGTCTACGGGACCCTGCTCGTGGACAAGAGCAGTTTCGTCAACAACGAAGCCGAGGAACGTGGGGGTGCCATATATTCGGAAAGTGCAGAACACTTGGATATCTTTAATAGCACATTCAGTGGCAATTCGGCCGAGGAAGGCGGCGGACTAATGGTTGGCGACGCTACGTTGACCCATGTCACGATTGCGAATAACGTGGCGAAAGAAGCGGGTGGTATCTCAATGTACTATGGGGTAACCCTGCGAAACACCATTGTCGCCGATAACATTGGCGGCGACTGTGCTAACGAATCGCAGCACCTGACCGCCATCCAAAGCGTGATCGGAGACGCAAGCTGCGACGCCCAGATTAGCGGCGATCCCATGCTGCGAGAACTCCAGGGACCGTCGGGCCATCACCCAATTCAGGCGAGTAGCCCAGCCATTGACGCCGCCGATCCGCGTTATTGCCCGTCCACTGTCCAACTCGGCAACCCGCGCCCACAAGGCGACGGCTGCGATGTCGGCGCTATTGAAGTCATGCCAGAATAGCATTTGAGAAAATGGCGTCAGCTCAGCAATCCACACCAATGGAAACGAACTTCTGGTCCATGTACTCGTAGAGCCCCTCTTGCCCGGCCTCGCGCCCGAAGCCGCTGGTCTTGGTCCCGCCGAAGGGCGCTTCCGCCGTGGCCGGCACCATGTCATTGACGCCAACGATGCCAAATTGCAAACTCTCATAAACGCGCGTGGCCGTGGACAGATCCTTGGTCATCACATAACCCGCTAGGCCATATGGACTGTCATTAGCCATTTGCAGCGCTTCGTCTATCGTGGAAAAAGTATTGACCGCCATCACCGGTCCGAAGACCTCATCACAGCCGAGCTGCATGTTTGTCGTGACATCCGTCAGAACCGTCGGTTGAAAGAAATAGCCCTGTCCAATCGGCGGGCGTCCGCCACCTGTGACCAGCGCGGCCTCCTTTTCCAGCGCGTCCGCCACGAAGCTTTCCACCTTGTCGCGCCCGGCTCTGCTCACCATCGGTCCGTTGGTCACGCCGCTGTCCATGCCGTTGCCGATCACCAGTTTCTCGGTCTCGACTCGGGCGCAATCCAGGAACTCTTCCAGCGCCGGCGCCTCGACATAGAAACGCGTCGGCGAGATGCAAACTTGCCCGTTGTTGCGGAACTTCGCCATCACGCCTTGCTGCGCCGCCCAGGCCAAATCGCAATCGGCGAAGACCAGCACCGGCGCGCTGCCGCCTAATTCCATGCTCAGCTTTTTGATGCCCTGGGCTGCCTGACGCATCAGGATCTGCCCTACCCGTTGCGAACCCGTGAAGCTGACCTTGCGCACGCGCGGATCGGACATAATCGCGTCGCCCATCAACTGCGGATCGCCGTTGATCAGGTTGACAACGCCCTTCGGCAGGCCCGCTTCCACCATCACATTCACCAGCGCCATCGCGCTCATCGGCGTCAGCTCGCTGGGTCGGCCAACGATGGTGCAACCGGCCGCCAGCGCCCCGGCCCACTTGCGCGCCAGCAAATAGGCCGGGAAGTTCCAAGCTGTGATGGTGGCCACCACGCCCAGCGGTTGCGGCAGCGACAGCAGGCGTTTGCCCGGCTTGCGCGCCGGTATCGCGCGCCCATAGGCGCGCTTGCCCTCCTCGGCGAACCAGTCAAAAAGATCGGCGCAGGCGCCCCATTCACCTGCCGCCTCGCCCAAGGGTTTGCCGCATTCCGCTGTCATGATCGGCGCCAGCTGGTCCACTTTAGCGCGGATGGTATCGGCGATATCGCGTAAGATCTGACCGCGCTCGTAAGCGGTCATGCCTTGCCAGCGCGGCAGCGCAGCTTCCGCAGCGCAAATGGCGCGCGAGGTCTCATCCGCGCCGCCAAAGGGCACGTCCGCCACTTTCTCCTCAGTCGCGGGATTGACCACCGCCCAGGTCGCGCCCTCAGCAGCGTCCGTCCATTCGCCGTCGATCAGCATTTTGAACCGCATGATGTCACTCCTGTTTTCGTAAACCACGTCGCGCATGCGACAAGACGGTTTGCTATTTTGACCGAGCGCGGCACATCTTTTCGCTGCCGCCGAGCGGCTGCCCAACAACGTACCAAGTGGCAATAGGCGAACGGTCCTCGCGTGTCTCGCGACATCGCAACCGTTCGCCCACTAGCCATTCCCCCCGGTCATACCAGTGTTCCGCAAACCACCTCGTCCGTCATTGCAGGCGAGGCGCTTCTCATTGCTAATCAGGTATATGCATCATTTGGCCTTGCTTGCATCAAATCTAAACAACTATTACGTCAAGTTGCTCATTATGCAACATTGTTGAAAGACTTCCAATACCAATCTTGGCCTTCTCATAATTTGCTCATCTAAGATTGAGATCGTAGCCCAGGCGAGCCGACAAGGCGGCGGCGATGCTGATGACGACCGCGCCAAATTCGTCGATTCTTTCCAGTGTCACGCGCCCGGCCGGTCCGCTGATGCCAATAGCGCCGACCAGCGCGCTCTTGTGGTCATAGACCGGCGCCGCCACACAGCGCACGCCATAATTGTATTCTTCGTCATCAATGGCGTAGCCGCGCTTGCTCGTTTGCGCCAACTGCGCCTCCAGGGTCGAGCGATCGGTGACCGTGCGGTGCGTGAAGGGCGTCAACTCGTCCGGGATGCGGCTGTCGCCGAATGCCAGCAAAATTTTCCCCAGCGCCGTGCAATACAAGGGCGAAAGCGTGCCAATCTCCGATTCTACGCGCAAGGCAGCCGTTGACTCCACCTGGTCGATGTAGAGCGCCTGCCGCTGCGCCAGAATCGCCAGATGCGCGCATTCGCCGGTTTTATCCACCAATTCGTGCAGGTAGGGACGCGCATGGTCCCTTAAGGTGATGCGATTTAACAAATGCTGCCCTAGCGTGACCAACTGAGGTCCGAGCAAATAGCGCGCCGTGACTTGGTCTTGTTCCACGAAGCCGTATTTCGCCAGCGTATGCAAGAGGCGCGAGGCGCTGCTCTTGTCGATCTCGAGTTGCGTGGCGACCTCGGTTGTGCCCATGCCGTTGCGCGAATGCTCCAGCAAGTTCAGGATTTTCAAGCCCTTCGCCAGCGATTGAATTTCTGCCATGTACGCTATCTCAATAACTGCAACATAAGTTGCATAATACGCAACATGCGTTGCGCATGTCCATAATTGCCTCTCATTAGTTGACAATTATAAAACACTGTTGTATTTTTAGCAACATACGGCCTGTTCGACTCGGCTTACTTGCGAGCGGTGCTTATGTTCGCGTAATATTTGAGGAGGTGAGGATGACAAAATCGGTCCGCACATGCTTTTCTGCAAATCACAAATCATGACGGAGAACAGGACATGTTGAACAAACGCTTGCTTAGCGCTTTACTCTTTATTTTGGTGTCAGCCCTGCTGGTTGCGCCGGCTATGGCCGACGACCTGATGGGCGATTTCACCGTTTCCCACTACTTCGGTGGCTTTGGTGGCGAATTCATCGATGAAATCGTCGATGGCTTTATCGCCGCCAATCCTGGCCTGATGCACGCGGCCAGCCCGGTCGATCATGAACAATTCAAAACATCAATCCTGGTGCAACTGGCTGGCAACAATCCACCCGATACCTTCAGCTATTGGGCCGGCGCCCTCATCCAGTCCATCGTCGATGGCGAACGCTTGCAGCCCATCAATGACATCTGGGAAGGCAACGACCTCGGTTCGCAATTCCCGGGTGCCATCATCGACAACGCATTGACCTACAACGGCGATATTTACGCCGTGCCTCTGACCTTGCATTGGGTTGGCATGTTTTACAATACGGCCCTCTTTGACGAGGTCGGCGCCATGGTGCCCACCACCTGGGACGAGATGGTCGATGTGGCCGAGAAATTCAAGATGGCAGGCATTCCCGCCTTCGCCTTGGGTTCGATCAATCGCTGGCCCGGCCAGTTCTGGTTCGATATGATCTTGCTGCGCACCGCCGGCAACGACTATCGCAATGAACTGATGAGCGGCAACGCCTCCTATACCGACCCCGAAGTCCTCCGCGCTTATTCCATGTGGAAAGACTTGGTGGACGCCGGCTATTTTGTCCCGGACGCCAATGCCTATGACTGGGACGAAGCCGCCAACCAAGTCGCCAACGGTGAAGCCGCCATGACCCTCATGGGCACCTGGATCGGCGGTCTCTACGCCGGCAACGATATGGTGGCCGGTGAAGACTTTGATTACTTCTCCTTCCCCACTGTTGACGAGGATATTCCCCGCGCATCACTCGGTCCCATTGATACCTTTGTCGTCTCGGCTGGCGCCGCCAATCCCGACGCCGCCAAAGCCTTCCTGGTGCATCTGACCGATCCGGAAATCCAGTTGAAGTTTGCCCTGGGCGCCGGCAATCTGGCGCCAAGCCTTGCCGTCGATACCAGCAACTACAATGATGTGGTCGCCCGCATTGCTGCCGAGATCGCCGCCGATCCCGCCTTCGCTTTCAATTACGACTTGGCGACCCTGCCGGCCGTTGCCCAAATCGGCCTGGATTCCTTCCAGGAATTCATGGCGAATCCGGGCGACTACGAAGCCATGCTAGGGCGCGTACAAGAAGCCGCCGCCGCTGAATTCGCCGCCGCGATGGGTGGCTAAACAGCGTCGTTCACGGTAAAGACATCGGGCTAGCTCCTGGCTAGCCCGTCAGTTCTCGAATCTCAAAACCGGGCGGCTCATTGAGCCGCCCCTGCAAGTTCAATTGTTCTCGAGGTCAGCTCGCCTCTCTTCTGGGTCTGCGGAGCGCGTGGAAGTGCCATGCAACGGTGTCATGGATGGATCATACCCGCCAGTTTCTTGCTCCTCCCCTTGCTCGTTTATTTCATTTTTGTCATCCTGCCGACGCTGAACTCGCTCTACTATTCTTTTACCGATTGGGGCGGTTACAGCGTAGAATTCAATTTCGTCGGGCTCAGCAATTTCGAAAAGATCTTCACCGACCGCCTCTTCAGCAACGCCATTAAGAATACGGCCATCTGGTCGGTGCTGGCGATGACGGTACCAACCCTGCTCGGCTTGGCGCTGGCACTGGCATTACAGGGCAAAAGCCGCCTCAACACAATCTACAAATCGCTCTTTTACCTGCCGATCTGCCTCTCCCCCATCATCATCGGCATCATTTGGGTATGGCTCTACAATCCCAAGTTGGGCATCGTCAATATCTTCCTGCGCGCCATCGGTCAAGATCATCTCGCAACCGCCTGGCTGGCAAACCCGAACACCGCGCTCTATGCCGTCTTCGTCGCCTGGACCTGGCAGCAAACCGGCCTGACGATGGTCATCTTCCTGGCTGGCTTGACCTCGGTGCCAACGCCCCTGATCGAATCGGCTAAGGTCGATGGCGCCAACTATTGGCAGACCCTACGCAAAGTCATCATCCCCATGCTGCGCCCGGCGACAGTAGTCGTCCTGGCCCTGACGGCCATCAACGCCCTGAAAAGCTTTGAAGTCATCTGGGTTATGACAAAAGGCGGGCCCTTTAACCGCTCCGATACGCTTGCGGTTTTCATGTACAAGGAATCGTTCAGCAAATACAAGATGGGTTATGGCAGTTCCGCCGCCGTCGTGCTCTTTATCATGACGCTGGTGATCATCGTGCTCTATTTCCGTCAAACCTCCAAAGCGGAGGAACTCTATGACTGAAACGCGGAATAAGTCCATGAACTGGTCGCGGCTGCTGGGATATGCTTTGCTCTATCTGATACTGACCCTGCTGTTGATCCTTTTCATGACCCCGGTCTATGGCGCAATAGTGACCGCTTTTAAGTCGCAGGCGGAGGTCTCGGCCGGCGGATACTGGACACTGCCGACCAACCTGGCAGGCGAAAACTTCGCGCGCGTCATGGATCCGGAACAAGGCAACCTCGGTTTGTACCTGGGCAATTCGCTCCTGTTGACGATCCCCGCCTCCATATTTTCCATCGCGCTGGGCACGCTTGCGGGCTATGGACTGGGCAAATATAACTTCAGGGGGGACGCCCTGCTCTTCATTTTCATCGTGGCGGGCATGTTCCTGCCGCCGCAGATCGCGCTGATACCGGTCTTCCGCCTGATGAATGACATCGGTCTCTACGACACCATCTGGGCCGTCATCATCATTCATACCGCCTTCGGCATCCCCATTTGCACCCTGGTCATGCGCAATTTCTTCCAGATCGTGCCCAATGCCCTGCGCGAAGCGGCGCTGATTGACGGCGCCAACGAATACAAGATTTTCTTCCGTATCATGCTGCCGCTGACGCTGCCGGCGCTGGCGGTGCTGGCGACCCTGCAATTCACCTGGATCTGGAACGATTTCCTCTGGCCATTCATCCTGACGCAGAAAGCCGACAGCCGCACCATCATGGTCGGCATCCTCAACTTGACCGGGCAATACACCGTCGATTGGGGCGGGCAAGCGGCCGCCAGCTTGATCGGCTCGCTGCCCACGCTCTTCATCTTCATCTTCTTCCAGCGCTACTTCATCCGCGGTCTGACGCTGGGCGCAGTGAAGGGCTAAGCCCGCGCTTGGCCTACGATGCCACAGGGCAATCGCTTCAAAATGTAGTTTCAAAATATGATGTGATAAGGAGAAGTTACATAGGCTCAGTCATCAGATAAT